>NZ_AP014924.1:1272345-2544690 GCF_001544015.1 Limnochorda pilosa
CTCGCACGGGCCCAAGGGCCATGGCGAGCACCAGCCGCTCCGTGCTTTGCGCGAACCATCTCCAGACGCGATCGTCCATCCGCCTTGCCCCCCGAAGCGTCGGTTCCCTGGGAGGTGCGGTTGGGGTGGGCGGGGCCGGTGCCGTCATGCACCGGGGAGGCCCTCCCGGGAGAGTGCCGGGCGGGCGGCAGGGCCTTCCTGGAGGCCCTGTATCCCCTACACGTAGCAGGTGAAGGGACTGCGGTCAACGAGGGATTCCCGTAACCTGGCGGCCGGACGCCGGCCGGACGCGCGCGTTTCCTGTAAGGGGCTGGTTGCGATAGGAGGGTCCGGTGACCGAGGGAGAGGCTCAGCCCACCTGCCGCTGGGTCCCTGGAAGGCTCATGCGGTAGCCGATCCCCCAGACGGTGCGAATCAGGTTGGGTTGGGAAGGGTCCAGCTCCACCTTCTTGCGCAGCCGGCTCACGAGGACCGTCACGTTCTCCTCGGTGGCCTCCTCCGAGCAAGGCCAGAGAAGCTGGGCGAGCTGCTTGCGGGTGAAGACCTGCTCGGGCCGGGAAGCCAGGAGCCAGAGGAGCTCGAACTCACGGCAGGTGAGGGTCAGCTCCTCGCCGCTCAGGGTGGCCGTGCGGGCGATGCGGTCGATGGCCAGCGGTCCCAGGCGGATGGCCGCCGGCGAGGCCCCGTTCCCGGTGGAGGGCGTGCACCGGGCCAGGGTGCGGCGCAGGATGGCCTGCACCCGCAGGGCGAGCTCCGCCAGGCTGAAGGGCTTGGGCACGAAGTCGTCGGCCCCCATGTGGAAGGCGGCCGTCCGCTCCACGGGATCGTCGCGGCCCGTGAGGATGATGACGGGCGTGCGCCCGTCGGCAGTCATGTGGCGGCAGAGGTCGAAGCCGTCCCGATCGGGGAGGACGAGGTCCAGCACCACCAGGTCGGGGCGGGCGGCGCGGAAGCACTCCAGCGCTTCCTCGCCCGTGGACGCGGTGGTCACCTCGTGGCCGTCCTTCTCCAACCGGATCCGGACCGCCCGGCGGGTCGGCTCATCGTCGTCCACCACCAGGACGTGCCCACAGGGTGGCTCCACCTGGCTCGCCCCCCTCCCTCGGAGCCTCGGAAGGTCCAGCGCGGCGGGGCGGACGCCGCGGCCCGCCCCGCGAGACCCATCAGCGTCCGCCCACGGCCACCTTCGGCCTTTCCAGCAGCACCTCGGCCTCGAAGACCGGTGCCTCCGCCTCCCGGTGGAAGACGGGAAGGTTCTCGGCCGCGAAGGCGAAGGCCAGCACGCCCAGGGAGATCAACCCCACACTGATGGCCAGCTCCACCAGGCTCGGCACGTACCCCGCTCCGGCGTAGCCCCGGATGCCGAAAAGACTCACGTTGAAGCGGTTGAGCACCACGGCTGCCACCACCGTCGCCCCGAGCCAGCCCTGGACCCTCGCGCTGGACCGGATCCGGCGCGAGAGGGCAAGGCCGGCCGGCACGGCCAGCAGGAGGAGCTCGAGCCAGAAGAGCCCGGCCTCCAGGCTCCCCGCGAAGAGGGCGCCCAGCTCTCCCCGCACCGCCAGGTCCGCCAGCTTCATGGCCAGGTAGAGGCCCACCGCCCAGGGCAGCGCCCGCAGCAGCCGGGCCAGCACGGGGCTCTCGTCCCGGTGAGTGAGGGAGCGTGCGGAGAGGGTCGCCTCCAGGGTGACCATCCCCAGCCCCAGCACGATCGCGCTCGCGAAGAAGAAGAGCGGCAGCATCATCGAGTTCCAGAGCGGGTGGAGCTTGCCCGGTACGACGAGGAAGAGCGATCCCAGCGACGACTGGTGCAGGGTGGAGAGGACCACGCCGGCCACCACCAGCGCGGGCGTCAGCCTGCGGAGGAAGGCCAGCACCCGGTTCGCCCGGAGCCGCTCGAAGAGGGCGGGGGCGAACTCCAGGGCCAGCACGGTCGTGTAGAGCATGACGCACCAGGCCACCTCGAACATGACCGAGTGCGGCTGCCACATGACGATGGGGTGCCAGATGTTCCAGGGCTTCCCCAGGTCGGCCAGCAGGCCGAAGATCACCAGCAGGTACCCCAGGAAGCCCGTGAGGATGGCGGGTCTGAGCAGCGGCTCGAGCTGGTGCTGCCGGAAGAGGTGCACCGCCGCCGCAAGGGTGAAGGCGCCGCCCGCCAGAGCAACGCCCGAGACCACGTCGAAACCGATCCAGAACCCCCAGGGCCACTGATCGGACAGGTTGGTGGCGGCGCCGAGGCCGAAGACGAACCGGTAGGCAGCCGCCACGAGCCCCACCCCCAGCAGGGTGGCCAGCACCGCACGCGGCCGGGTCCAGGTGAAGTGGACCGCCCGCGACCGTGCGGGAAGGGAGATCCGACGGGTTGCGACCCCGTTCATCGCGTTCACCTCCGTGCTGAGCTCTCCCGCGGCTTACCCGCGCGCCGCCCGGAGCGGGGCGCGGGAGCAGGCGGGGCTTCCTCGGCCTCGCGGCGTCCGTTCCACCAGGCGAGGGCGCCCAGCGCCACGGCCAGGCCACCGGCCACCGGTGGGACCAGGCCCATCACCCGGGCGGTGCGGAGGGGAGGCGCCGACTTGGGCACGTCCATGCGGAATCCCAACTGCTCGAAGGGGACGTCGGAAAGGAAGAGCCATGCGGTGCCGCCCGCCTCCTCCTCCCCGTAGATGTAGGGGACGTAGCGCTTGGGGTTCTGGGCGATGCGCTGCTTGGCTTCCTCCAGGAGCCGGTCGCGGTCGCCGAACTGGGTGGCGCCGGTGGGGCAGGCCGCCGCGCAGGCGGGCTCTTCCCCCTGGGCGAGCCGGTCGTAGCAGAAGAGGCACTTGGTGATGGCCGGGTTCCACGAGGCCCACTCGTAGCGGGGGATCTGGAAGGGGCAGGCCATCATGCAGTACCGGCAGCCGATGCAGCGCTCCTCGTCGTAGACCACGGGCCCCTGCTCGGTCTTCCGCAGCGCGGCCACCGGGCAGGCCGAGACGCACGACGGATCCAGGCAGTGGAAGCACTGGGTGCGTGCGTAGCGGATCAGAGGCGGGAGGTCATAGGCAGGCGCCTTCGAGCTGCCGGAAGCCTCGCCCGCGGCGGCGGTGACCGTGCCGCCCGCCGGCCCCTGAGAGAAGAACGCCCGCCGGGCGTCGAGCTTGCGATCCCGGTAGAAGCGGGCCGCCTGCAGAGGCGAGATCTGCGTCTCCCGGACCCACGTCCACCGCTGGGGAGAGAGCCCTCCCTCGGGTGCGGAGCCGTCCAGCCCCCACTTGGTCTGGCAGGCCCACTCGCACGACCGGCACCCGATGCAGAGGGTCATGTCGACGAGCATGCCCTTCTGGGACGACACCGTCGTCCTCGCAGGGGCCGAAGCCTGCACCGCCCCGGTCCGCTCCAGGGTCCAGCCGGCCGCGGCCCCGGCCGCTCCAAGACGGGCCGCCCATCGAAAGAGCTGCCGCCGCGTCAGGTCCACGTGGAAACCCCTCCCTGACCGCCTGATTGCGCCGGCTCGCGCCGGTGCAAGGTGGGGCTGGCGAGACGCCGCGCACCTTGCATCTCCATGGCTCCAGGCTTGATTCTACGGGAGGAGTCTTGCAGGAAAGTGGTTCCCGGATTGCAGAAGACTGGCAGGAACCTTGCATGTTCATTGCGCCCACAATCACAATGCGCTCGAGACAGGCACGCCCGGACCTACCCGCAGAACCGGTAGCCCACGCCGCGCACGGTCTCGATGTAACTGGGATGGGCCGGGTCGGCTTCCAGTTTCTCCCGCAGGCGGCTCACCAGGACGGTCACGTTGTTCAGGTCGCCGGCGTAGTCGCTCTGCCACACGTGTTCGAGGATCTGCTCCCGGCTGAAGACGGCCTGGGGATGGCTGGCCAAGAGCCAGAGCAGGTCGAACTCCTTGGCGGTGAGCTGGATGGGCTGCCCCTGGCGGACCACGTGGCGGCGGCGGGCGTCGATCTCCAGGGTGGGGAAGCGGAGCACGCCCGAAGGCGCCCCAGGCGCTCCGGCGCGGGTGCCGGCCCGCCGGAGGACCGCGGCCACCCGCAGCACCAGCTCGGACAGGCTGAAGGGCTTGGTCATGTAGTCGTCCACCCCCAGGCGGAAGCCCACCAGCTTGTCCAGCTCATCGCTGCGGGCGGAGAGGATGATGATGGGGGTGTCGCTCCGTTCGCGCAGGGCGCTGCAGACGCCGAAACCGTCCAGACGGGGGAGCATCACGTCGAGGATCACCAGGTCCGGCCGGTTCTGATCGAAGAGGCGGAGCGCCTCCTCGCCGTCGCCGGCCACCTCCACCTGATAACCCTCGCGCTCCAGCCGGACCCGCAGGGCCTTCTGGAGCTGAACCTCGTCGTCGACCACCAGGATGCGCGCTTGGGGCACGTCATCCGCCTCCTCTCACGGAACCCCTCTCACCCTCCGGCGGCGCCCCGCCCGACCAGGCGGGGAGCTCGAAGGAGAAGGTGGAACCCTCGCCCGGCTCGGACTCTGCCCAGATGCGACCCCCGTGCAAGGAGATCAGGTTGCGAGCCAGGGTGAGGCCCAGTCCGCTCCCCGGAGGCTTGCGGGTGCCCGGCTCCTCCACCTGGTGGAACTTTTCGAAGATGCGCTCCAGATGCTCCGCGGGGATGCCGACCCCCGTGTCCCGCACCCAGAAGCGCAGCCGCCCGGGGGCCGCCGGGGCCACCCCCACCGTGACGCGGCCGCCCCGGGGGGTGAACTTGACCGCGTTGGAGAGCAGGTTGCCCAGTACCTGCATCAGCTTCTCCCCGTCCGCCTCCACCACCGGATCCGCGTCCGGCGTCTCGAGATTGAGGGTGATCCCCTTCTGCTCGGCCAGGGGCCGGATCCGCCGCACCGCGGAGGCGAGCAGGGGTCCCACCTGGAGCGCCTCCAGCTCCAGGCGCATCATGCCCGCCTCGATGCGGGCCATGTCCAGCAGGTCGGTGATCTGGCCGTAGAGGCGCTGGCTGGACTGCTGGATCTCCTGCAGGTACTCGCGCTGCTCGAAGCTGAGGCCTTCCCGCTCGTCCAGCATCAGCTCGGTGAAGGCCAGGATCGAGCTCAGGGGCGTGCGGAGCTCGTGGCTCACCGACGCCAGGAATTCGGACTTGAGCCGGTTCGCCCGCGCCAGCTCCCGGCCCTTCTCTTCCAGCTCCTGGCTCTGGCGCCGCAGGGCTTCGTTCATCTCCCGGAGCCGCCGGGTCCGCTCCTCCACCCGGGCCTCCAGGCTGTCGTAGAGGCTCTTGAGCTGGGCCGCCATGGCTTCCATGGTGTGCGAGAGGAGCCCGATCTCGTCCCGGCTGGGCAGGGTGGGGCGAGGGGCCAGGTCTCCGGCGCCGATGCGGCCGGCTCGCTCGGTGAGGAGCTGGAGCGGCCGGGTCACCAGGCGCCCCAGCAGGACCAGCAAGGCCAGGAGCGTGGCGAGGAAGAGGGTGCTGGAGAAGATCAGGTGGCTCCGCAGCCGGGAGGCCAGGCTCTCCTGGTACGGCGCGGCCGGCACGCTGATGCTGAGCGCGCCCATGAGCTTGCCCGTGTAGGCCTGCCCGTCGGGTCCCGCCATGCCTGCGTGGCAGCTCAGGCACGACTCTTCCATGTAGATGGGCTGGACATAGCGGAAACGGTCCCCGTCGTCGGCGGGCACCATCCGCCAGTAGGCGGGGGAGGCATGGGGCGTCCCCAGCGGGGCCGGCGTTGAGGCGGTGAACGAGGCCAGGGCCTCGGTCTCGAACCCGTCCGGGTGATGCGAGGGGTCGCTGGCTTGGGTCCAGACCTCGCGCACCTGGGTGTGGGCGACGTCGCCGAAGATCTGGCCGGTCACCCGGGCCACCGCTTCGGGTTCCAGGTGGCGGAAGGTACCGGGCAGCGGCGCCTCGGGGGACCCCCGGCCGCTCTGGGCCACGTAGGAGCGCACCGCCAGGAACTGCATGCTCACCGCCTCGGCCTTCTCCAACAAGGTGGCCTCGGCGCTGCGCCGCTGCTGGTAGCTCTGCCACAGGAAGGTGGCCCCGCTCATCACCAGGCTGACGATGGCGACGGAGCCGATCAGCTTGAAGCTCAACCGGTGCCACAGATGCATGCTCTCGCCCCGCGATCATTGTACCATAGACGAGACGGCGATTGTGATTGAAATCACAGGATCGTTGCAGGGCGCTTTCGGGGCGTTCAGCCCGCGACGGGTCGGCGCCAGGATTCTGGGCGGTATGCTTCCGGACAGGCTTGTGCTACAATGGCGCATGGCTGCCGCGCGCAGCCTGCGGCTGGCTGCCGCCCCGGGGCCGGAGCCCGCAGCCGGCTCCTCTTGTGCAAAGCAGGTGATGCTGTGCAAGCGCAGGATACCCGGCTGCCCGCATCCTACCCCGTTCGGGCGAAGGGCCGCCCGGGCCACCGGGGGCTTCATCTGGATCTGACGCCCGCGACCTGGCTCAGCCTCTCCCGCATCGGCTTGGTGCCTCCCATGCTCGCGGCGTTGCTCGGGGGAGCGCCGCACGGCCTTGAGTGGGCAGCTGGCCTCTTCATCCTGGCGGCCCTCACCGACGCGGTGGACGGGCACCTGGCTCGCTACCGGCGGGAGGAGACCACCTTCGGGAAGCTGCTGGATCCCGTGTCGGACAAGCTGCTGGTTTCCGCAGCCCTGATCGGGCTCGTTCAGCTGGGTCTCGTCTCGACCTGGGCCGCGGTGGCGGTGGTGGCGCGGGAGATGGCCGTGACCGGCCTCCGCCTGGTGCTGGCGGGGGAGGGCGTCCTCCTGCCGGCCGGACCCTGGGGGAAGCGGAAGACGCTGGTTCAGTGCGTCGCGCTGCCGGCCTTGATGCTGGGGGTGCCCGGCGCCGGGTTCCTCCTCTGGCTGGCCGTGGGGCTGACCCTCTGGTCCGGTTTCGTCTACTTCCGTGAGGCCGTAGCGGTTCCCGAGGCGCCAGCAGGATCTGGCGGCTCCGGCGAGTAATCTACGCATCAGACGAGAGGGCGGCGGCCTGGCGCCGGCGCCATTCCTAAGCCGTGTGGGACCGGAGACCTGGAGAAGTCCCACCTGAACCTGGGGTATGCCCTGGGGTCAGGTGGGACCTTTCCTTTGGGAGGGAAGAATCATGGATCGAGACCTGGACCGGATGAGCGCGACGTCCTTCGACCTCCTGGTGATCGGAGGGGGCATCAACGGTACGGGTGTGGCCCGGGACGCCGCGCTCCGGGGGCTCCGGGTGGCACTGGTGGAGAAGAACGACTGGGGCTGGGGCACCAGCGCCCGCAGCACCCGGCTGATCCACGGGGGTCTGCGCTACCTGGAGCAGTACGACTTCGCGCTGGTGCACGAGGGCCTGAAGGAACGCGAGCTCCTACTCAGGAACGCCCCCCACCTGGTGAAACCTCTGCCGTTCCTCACCCCTGTCTACCACGGCGATCGCCACTCCTGGCTGATGGTGAAACTGGGGATGATCCTCTACGACCTCCTTTCTTGGCGAAAGAGCCTGCCGACCCACCGGTCCTTCGGCCCCGAGGAGACCCTTCGCCTGGAGCCCACCCTCAAGCCCGACGGGCTTCGGGGCGGAATGCTCTACTACGACGGGCAGGTGGACTTTCCCGAGCGACTCTGCATGGCCAACGTCGTCGATGCGGTGGAGCACGGCGCCCACGCCGCCAACCACGCCCGGGTGACGGGCTTCCTCCGGGAGGAGGGGCGGATCGTCGGGGCGACGGTGGAGGACGGGCTCACCGGCCGCACCTACTCGATCCGGGCGCGGGTGGTGGTCAACGCTGCGGGACCCTGGGCCGACGCCGTCGCCGGGCTGGCGGACTCTGGGTATCAGCCCAGGCTCCGGCGGACCGAGGGGATCCACCTGGTGGTTCCCGCCTTCACCCGGCATGCGGTGGTGATGCTGGCTCAGCGGGACGGCCGGGTCTTCTTCGCGGTGCCGTGGCAGAGACACGAACTCGTGGGCACGACCGACACCGACTTCGACGGGGACCTCGACCGGCTCTCGGCGTCGGACAGCGACGTGCGCTACCTGGTGGAGGAGACCCGACGCCGCTTCCCCACCGCCCGCCTGGACGAGATCGCCTACACCACCTCCGGCGTCCGGGCTCTGGTCCGGCAACCCGGGGCGAGGGACCCCTCGGCGACCTCCCGCAAGCACCTGGTGCACCGGCACCGCACTCCCGGCAGCGAGAACCTCATCTCGATCCTGGGCGGCAAGCTGACCGCCTACCGGTGCCTGGCCGAAGAGGTGGTGGACCGGGTCTGCGACGTGCTGGGCGAGCGGCGCCCTGGCCGCACCGACACCACGCCGCTTCCGGGAGGCGAGGAGAGGGACGTCGCCGGTCTCGCCCATCGCCTGGCGGAACGGGTGGCTGATCGCGGCGTGGCCGCCGAGGCAGTGACCCACCTGGTCCGGCTCTACGGGACTCGGGCCGAGGGCCTTCTCGAGGAGGGGCTGCGACAGCCGGAGCTCCTGCAGCCCATGGTCCCCGGTGGCAAGGATCTGTGGGTGCAGGTCCTCCAATCGGTGGAGCACGAGATGGCTCGAAGCGTGGACGACGTCCTGCTCCGCAGGCTCGCGCTGGGGCTCGAACCCGGCAACGGCTGGGAGGCAGCTCCCGAGATCGCCCGCCGGATGGGCGACCTCCTCGGTTGGGACGAGGCCAGGATTCGGTCCGAGGTGGATGCCTACCGGCAGACACTGGGGTTGATGCGCGCGCGCGACCTGGGGGTGCCGCACGCCGCCATGGGCTAGCCCCGGCGGTGACGGAGGATTCGAGGACGGTCGTCGGGAAGGAACTGCGCGCCCGGGTGAGCGGAAGGCCTCGGGGGCGAGGGGATGGGAACCCGTGCAAGCAGCGGCCAGGCAAGCCAGCTTTGCGGCCCGGCTTCAGGAACGCCGCGTCATCGCGGGGGTCAAGGAGCCGGCTCAGATGGCTCGAGCCCTGGCGGCAGGGGTCCGGGTGATCTTCTACCTCACCGGGACCATCTACGACGTGGCGAAGGCCGTGCGGCGGAAGGAGGCCGAGGAACCCGACGCCCTTCTCTTCTGCCACGTGGACCTCATCCAGGGCCTGGGCAAGGACGAGGTGGGAGTGCGCTTCCTTGCCCAGGACTTGAAGGTGGACGGCATCCTCACGACCCGCCGACATCTGGTGCAGGCAGCTCGGGACGTCGGCCTGCTCGCCATCCAGAGAGTCTTCATGCTGGACTCGGAAGGGCTCCGCACCGCCCTCGGTGTCCTCAAGGGGGGCCGCCCTGATGCGATCGAGATCCTGCCCGCCCTGGTGGTGCCGCACATCGCCCACCGGCTTCCCTGGGAGGCGTTGCCTCCGGCCATCGCGGGCGGGCTGGTGGAGACCCGGTCGGAGCTGGAGCAGATCCTGGCGACGCCCGTGAAGGCCGTCTCCACCAGCAGGGAGGAGCTGTGGGCAGGAGCGCGCCGCACGAACAAGTAGGGCGAACGCTCCATGGAGAAGGAAACCGATGGTTCGCGTTGAAAGAGGTGTCGACATCAGACTGGGGCCGTTCCTTGGCGGGCTCCCTTGAAGTCACGCAACGCCGTGCGTTCAGTGGGCGGAGACACCGGAGAAGACCCACGGTTGACGTCGGGGACGTCAAAACCGTGGGTCGTTCGCGTTCCGGCCCCTGGTGCCCGCGAGCCGGGTGATCGGCCTCTGGTCTGGCACGCAGCGGAGGGCCAGCATCTCTGAGACAGGAGGCATCATCCTTGAAGCGGAAATGGCTCTTGATCCTATCCCTCGTCCTCGTCGTGGCGGGCGGCTACCTCGCCAGCGCCGTCCAATCCGACTATGGGCACGTCCGGGTCAGCGATCTTCGCATCGCCGGGCAAGACGGCAAGATCTTGAGCGCTCTGCTCTACGTGCCGGAGAACGCCACCGACAAGACCCCAGCTCCTGCCGTGCTTACCATGCACGGATACATCAACACCCGGGAGACGCACAGCGGCTTCAACATCGAGTTCGCCCGGCGCGGCTATGTCGTGCTGGCGCTGGACATGGCGGGGCACGGCTACTCCGACCCGAGGGCATTCGTCAACTACGACCTCACTCGGGGCGCGCAAGATGGCCTGTACTACCTGGCCAGCCTCCCCTTCGTGGACAGGACGAACATAGCCACTCACGGCCACTCCATGGGCGGCTGGTCCACGTTGCGGGCGGCGAACGACAACCCGGATCTGGTGAAGACCGTGATCCTTCAGGGTTCCTCCTCGGAGACCTATCTTTCCGGTGAGGTGACGGCAGAGAGCCCCTTCAACTTCGCTGTCAACTTCTCCAGGTACGATGAGTTCTGGGACCTGATGTGGAACGACAAGGACGCGGCAGGGAAGCCGATTGCTGTCGACGCGACTGGCGCACCGCTGGTGAAGAAGCCGTCCGACATCGTCAAGGCCCCCAAACTCAAGAAGATCTTCGGTGTGACCGAGGATGTCGTCCCCTTCAGCATGTACGGCGATCCGGCCAACGAGACGGCTCGCATGCTGTACATCTCCGATACCACCCACCCGGGTGACCATCTTTCGAAAGAGGCCATCGGGTACAGCATCTCGTTTCTGAATGAGACCATCCCGGCTCCGAAACCCTTGCCTGTCTCCAACCAGATCTGGCACCTGAAGGAGTTCGGGACCCTGGTCACCCTGGTCGGCATCTTCCTCTTCCTCTTCGCGATCGGTGAGAGGCTCCTGGACTCGGCGTACTTCCAGAGTCTCAGGCAGCCGGCTCCAGAGCACCCGGGCAGCAGCCGGGCAGCCTGGTGGGTCGGGGCGCTGATCGCCACGGCCATCCCCGCCGCGACCCTGTTCAAGTTCAAGGGCTGGGGCGGAGTGTGGGTCCCCGCCAGCGCGACCTTCCCGCAGGCCATCACCTCGCAGTTGATGATCTGGGCGGTACTCAACGGCCTGATTGCCCTGGCGCTCTTCATCGGCTGGCACTACCTCGCGGGCGCGAAGCAGGGCGGTGGTGCTCTGCAATACGGCCTCTCCACCGACCGCAGTCGCTTCGCCCTGGACTGGGGCCACGTTGGCAAGGCTCTGCTGCTCGCCGTCAGTGTGGTCGGCATGGCCCAGGTCCTGGTCCATTTCGTGGAGTGGGCGTTCCTGGTCGACCCTCGTTTCTGGGTCGTCGCCCTCAAGCCGCTGACCGCGGCCCGCTTCGGTACGTACCTGACCTACCTGATCCCGTTCTTCCTCTTCTTCCTGGCGTCCTCGCTGATCATGCACGGACAGCTGCGGCTGAAGGGGAAGAGCCTTGGTGTCGAGATGGCGGCCAACGCCCTCGTGGGTGCCCTGGGCATCACCGTGCTGGTGGCGCTCCAGGTCGGCCACCTGTTCGCCACCGAGACCCTGATGTTCCCCCGCGAGTCCCTGTGGGGCATCATCGCCTATCAGTTCATCCCGCTGACGGCCCTGGCGGGCGCTCTCTCCACCTTCTTCTTCCGGAAGACCGGAAGCGTCTACGCGGGTGCGATGGTGAACGCGCTCTTCATCACCTGGTACATCGTCGCTGGCCAGGCGATTCACTTCGCCGGATGAGCATCTGGTCCAGGCCAGGCGGGCCCGCCCCCGAGCGGGTCCGCCCGGCCTAGGGCGACGCCAGCGGGGAGGAAGGGAATGACGCGCGGTGAAGGAAGTCCCTCGTCGGATGCTTCGGGCCTTCGCTGTCGTCACCCTGCTGGCATTCGGTCTGGAGGCTGAGCGTCTTGGCTCGCTACGTGGGCGCCATCGACCAGGGCACCACCAGCACCCGGTTCATGGTCTTCGACCGCGAGGGACGGGTGGTGGCCGCGGCCCAGAAGGAGCACCGTCAGATCTATCCTGAGCCCGGATGGGTGGAGCACGACCCCCTGGAGATCTGGGAGCGCACCCAGGAGGTGATCCGAGAGGGCCTCGGCCGCGCGGGCCTGACCGGGGAGGACCTCGCCGCCCTCGGCCTCACCAACCAGCGGGAGACGATCATCGTCTGGGACCGGCGGACCGGCCGGCCGTACACCAACGCGCTGGTCTGGCAGGACACCCGCAGCAATGCCATCTGCCAGGAGCTGACCGCCGAGGGAGGCCCGGACCGCTTCCGTGACCGCACGGGGCTGCCGATCTCCACGTACTTCTCGGGGCCGAAGCTCCGGTGGACCCTGGAGCAGGTGCCTGGGGTACGGCAGGCGGCCGAGCGGGGCGAGGCGCTCTTCGGCACCGTAGACACCTGGCTCCTCTGGTGGCTGAGCGGGGGACCCGAAGGCGGCGTCCACGTCACCGACGTGACCAACGCCAGCCGGACGCTCCTGATGAACCACGCCACCCTGGACTGGGACCCGGAAATCCTCGCGATCCTGGGCATCCCGCGCGCGATGCTGCCCGCTATCCGCCCCTCGAGCGATCCGGACCTCTACGGCACCACCCGACCCGACGGGCCGTTGGCAGCCGCAGTCCCTCTGGCCGGCGCCCTGGGCGACCAGCAGGCGGCCCTGGTGGGCCAGGCGGCCTTCGCCCCGGGTGACGTGAAGAACACCTACGGCACGGGCTGCTTCGTGGTGATGAACACGGGCGAGCGCAGGGTCCTCTCCCGACACGGACTCCTCACCAGCGTCGCCTACCGGATGGCCGACGAACCGGCCGTCTTCTGCCTGGAGGGCTCCATAGCCATTACGGGCGCGCTGGTCCAGTGGCTGCGGGACAACCTTGGGATCATCCAGAGCTCCGGCGAGGTGGAGAGGCTGGCTCGGAGCGTGGAGGACTCGGGCGGGATCTACTTCGTCCCGGCCTTCTCCGGGCTCTTCGCGCCCCACTGGGACAGCCGCGCCCGGGGATTGCTCATCGGTCTCACCCGTTACGTGAACCGGGGCCACCTGGCTCGTGCCGTGCTGGAGGCGACCGCCTACCAGACGGAAGAGGTCCTCCGGGCCATGCGGCAGGATAGCGGTGCGTCGCTGGCTGAGCTGCGGGTCGACGGGGGGATGGTGGCCAACGACTTGCTGATGCAGTTTCAGGCGGACCTGTCGGGCATTCCCGTCATCCGTCCCCAGGTTGCGGAGACCACGGCCCTGGGAGCCGCGTACGCAGCCGGCCTGGCCGTCGGGCTCTGGGACGGGCGGGAGACGCTGCAGCGTCTGTGGCGGGAGGACCGGCGCTGGCAGCCCACCTGGGGAGAGGCTCATCGCGAAGAGGCGCTGCGCGGCTGGCTGCGGGCGGTGGAGCGGGCCATGGGTTGGCTCGAGGCGTAAGATCCACCACCCTAAAAGCAACACGCAGTCAGTAGCAGGAGTCCACCCTTCCGGGCGGGAATTCCTTACCGCCGAAACGAACAGAGGGGACGCGTGCTCGCATGGCTTGGACGACAGGCCTGCTTTGGGCTGGCCTCCTGGTGGGCAGCTACCTGGTCGGATCCATCCCGTTCGCCCTCATCATGGGCAAGGTGCTGCGGGGGGTGGACGTCCGGCACGGCGGCAGCGGCAACGTGGGGAGCACCAACCTCCTGCGCCTCGCCGGCTGGCTGCCCGCGGCCCTTGCCTTCTCCCTGGATCTCCTGAAGGGCACCCTGCCCGCTCTGGCCGGAGCGTGGCTCGCCGGGCCCGTCGGCGGCCTGATGGCGGGCCTGGCCGCGGTGGCCGGTCACAACTGGTCCGTCTACCTGCGGGGCCGGGGCGGCAAGGGTGTGGCCACCAGCCTGGGCGTGCTCCTGGCCGTGGCGCCCGTGGCGGCCCTAGTGGCCGTGGCCCTCTTCCTCTTGGTGGTCGTCCTCACCCGCTACGTCTCGTTGGGCTCCATCACGGCCTCGCTCTCCGTCCCCGTGGCCCTCTGGCTCCTGGGCGCGGGGTGGTACGAGGTCGGGTTGGGCGGGCTGCTCACCGCCCTCCTGGTGCTGCGGCACCGGCCGAACATCGCCCGCCTCCTGGCCGGGACCGAGAACCGCTTCAGGTCGCCCCGACCGTCCTGATCCCCGCACGCCTCCGTTCGCCGGGAGGAGTCCGGCGAACCCCCAGCGAAGACGGGGAGAAGGGTCCTCGGAGTCGGTGGCCATCCACCGGGACAAACTCTCCGTCAGGTGCAGCACCGGGCCGCACGGGCCGCCAGGGAAGGGTGAAGGCTCTTTGAGCGTGCGACGGAGCGATGCGGGGGAGCGGCGGATCGCACGGAAGCCGCGCTGGCTGCTGCAGCCGCTGCCCCAGCCGGCGGGCCTGAAACGGATGCGGGGCCTGCTGGACGAGCTGCACCTGAATACCGTCTGCGAGGATGCAGGTTGCCCCAACCGGGGCCACTGCTGGAACCAGGGTACCGCGACCTTCATGATCCTCGGCAACACCTGCACCCGCAGCTGCGGCTTCTGCAAGGTGATCACCGGCCGCCCCGAGCTCCTCGACCTGGGCGAGCCGCTGCGCGTGGCGCAGGCGGTGAAGCGGCTGGGGCTGCAGCACGCGGTGGTCACCTCCGTGGCCCGGGACGACCTTCCCGACGGCGGGGCCGATGCGTTCGCCCGTACCATCGAGGCCATCCGCGAGCTTTGCCCGGGAACCACGGTGGAGGTCCTCATCCCGGACTTCAAGGGATCGGTCGAGGCGCTGGCCCGGGTGATGGAGGCAGGGCCCGATGTCCTCAACCACAACGTGGAGACGGTGCCCCGCCTCTACCGGCGGGTCCGTCCCCAGGCCAAGTTCGACCGCAGCCTCTTCATCCTTCAGAAGGCCCGCGAGATGCGCCCGGAGGTCCACACCAAGTCGGGCATGATGGTGGGCCTGGGCGAGCGGGAGGCCGAGGTGATCGACGTGATGCAGGCGCTGCGGGGGGTCGACTGCGACTTCCTCACCATCGGCCAGTACCTCCGGCCCTCCCTGGACCACCTGCCCGTGGAGGAGTACGTGCCCCCGGCCCAGTTCGAGCGCTACCGCGAGCTGGGCCAGCAGCTCGGTTTCACCCACGTCGCCTCCGGGCCCTTCGTCCGGTCCTCCTTCGACGCAGCGGCGGCCCTGCGGGCCGCGGCGGAGGTCCGCGAGCGGCAGGAGGGCGGGGTGGGCGGCCGCCTTCACGTCGCGAAGGGAGTGTGACGCTTCTGTCAGCCGCAACTCCGCCGCCGGCCGGCACCGGCGATGGCCGCTTCCTCCGGCAGGAACTGCGGCCCGGCGTGGGTCTCTCGGTTTGGCGCACGCAAGCTTTCAAGACCAACCTGGTGGAGGTCGTGTTGCGGCAGCCCCTGGCTGCGGCCAGCGTGACGGCCAACGCCCTGGTGCCCTTCGTGCTGAGGCGGGGCACCGAGCGGCACCCGACCTCCCTGGCCATGGCCCGCTTCCTGGAGGAGCTCTACGGCGCCGACCTTTCGGTGGACGTGGCGAAGATCGGCGAGAGCCAGAACCTCCGCTTCCACGTAGAGGTGGCCGCCGAACGGTTCCTGCCCGGCGAGCGGGACCTCTTCCGCAAGGCGCTGGGCCTCCTGCGGGAGGTCGTCCTGGAGCCCCGACGGGACGGCGAGAGCTTCCATGCCCCCTACTTCCAGCAGGAGCGCGAGAACCTGCGCCGGGGCATCGAGGGGCTCGTCAACGACAAGCGCCAGTACGCGGTGATCCGTCTGGTGGAGGAGATGTACCGGGGGCGTCCCTACGGCCTGTACAAGTACGGGCGGGTGGAGGACCTGCCCTCGCTGGATCCCCAGGGCCTCTACCGCCACTACCGGAACCTCCTCGAGACCAGCCCGGTGGAGATCTTCGTGGTGGGCGACCTGGACCCCGAGGACGTGGCCCGGTGGGTGGAGGCGGAGCTCCCCCTGCGCCCGGCACGACCCCAGGCCCTCGTCCCCACCCGCTCGCGTCCCGCCGATCCCGCCGGCCGCACGGTACGGGAGGAGCAGCCGGTCCAGCAGGGCGTTCTCACCATGGGGTGGACCGCCGGCGCCACCTACGCCGACGACGGGTACGAGGCGCTTCTGGCCGCCAACGGGCTGCTGGGGGCCTTTCCCCACTCCAAGCTCTTCATGAACGTGCGCGAGAGGGCAAGCCTGGCCTACTTCGCCTTCTCCCGCTACGAGGCCAGCCAGGGCTTCGTCTACGCGAGCGCCGGCATCAACGTGGAGAACTACGAGCGATCCCGGGTCATCATCGAGGAGCAGGTGGAGGCCCTGCGGCGGGGCGACTTCACCTCGGGCGAGCTGGAGAAGTGCCGCCGCTCGCTGGTCAGCAGCTACCGGTCCATGCAGGACTCGGGTGAGCGGATGATCGACACCTTCCTGGTGGGGCTCGCCAACGGCCGGCCCCGCGACCCCGACGAGGTCATCGCCCGCCTGGAGCGCATCGACCCCGGGACCATCCGTGATGCCGCCGAGAGCCTACGGCTCGCCACCGTCTACTTCCTCAGCCGGCCCCAGGAGGCCAGCGGCGGACAGGCTGCGGTTCGGGAGGAGGTGCGGTGATGGAGCGGCTTCACAGCGCTCTCCTGAAGGAAGAGGTCTTCCGCGACCAGCTGCCGAACGGGCTGCAGGTCTACCTGCTCCGCAAGGCCGGGTACCACCGCTCGTACGCCACGGTGGCCACCCGGTACGGGTCCACGGACTCGCGCTTCGTCCCCGCGGGGGCGGCCGAGCCCCTCGACGTGCCTCCGGGCATCGCCCACTTCCTGGAGCACAAGCTCTTTGAGGAGGAAGGGGGCAGCGTCTTCGACCGCTTCGCGGAGCGGGGCGCCTCGGCCAACGCCTTCACCAGCTACACGCTCACCGCCTACCTCTTCTCGTGCACCGAGGCCTTCCACGAGAACCTGCGCCTGCTCCTGAACTTCGTCGGCCGGCCCTACTTCACCGATGAGCTGGTGGAGAAGGAGAAGGGCATCATCGAGCAGGAGCTCAAGATGTACGACGACCACCCCGATCGGGTGCTGGTGCGGAACCTGCTGGAGGCGCTCTACCATCGGAATCCCGTCCGGATCGACATCGGCGGCACGGTGGAGTCCGTGCGCCAGATCACCAAGGAGCAGCTCTCCACCTGCTACGCCACCTTCTATCATCCGAGCAACATGGTCCTCTTCGCCGCCGGCGACCTGGACCCCCAGGAGACGTTGCGGGTGGTGCGGGAAACGGCTTCCGATGGCTCCCCGCGGGGCGAGATCCGGCGATTCTACCCCGAAGAGCCCCCGGCCGTGCGAGAGCGCCGGGTGGAGCAGCGCATGGCCGTCTCCAGGCCCCGCTACGCGCTGGGTCTCAAGGACACCGCCACGGGCTTCACGGGCGAGGACCTGATGCGGAGGGAGATCGCCCACAACATGCTCCTCCACATGGTGCTCGGGCGGAGCTCCGAGGCATACCAGCGCCTGTACGAGGAGGGCCTCATCGACGACGGTTTCTCCGCGTACTACACGGCCAGCCCTCTCTACGGCCATGCCATCCTCGGCGGCGAGACCGACGATCCCGACCGTCTCCACGACGAGCTCACCCGGATCCTGGAGCGCTTCCGGCGGGATGGCTTCCCCGACGCAGACTTCCGGCGGGCCAAGCGCCAGGCCATGGGCGAGTTCCTGAACGGCTTCAACTCCCTGGAGTTCATCGCCCACAGCTTCGTGAGCTACCACTTCCGCCAGGCCAACTTCTTCCGGTACCTGGAGATCGTGCAGGAGATGCCACCGGAGGAGCTCCGAGCCCATGCGGAAGGCCTTCTGGATCTGGAGCGCTCCAGCGTTTCCGTCGTGCGCCCCCGATGAGCCTGCTGGGTCCCGCCGGGAACAGGATGGCTGCGGCCCTGGGGCGGGGGGAGGGTACGGGCCGGGAGGCCCGGGGGCTCGAGCGACGCGCGGGCTGGGCGGTGGCCGCGGGCGTCACGGCCGTCTCCTTCGCGGCGTTGCTGGTGCGGCTCTCTTCCGCGCCCGCCGAGGCCCTGGCCTTCTACCGCCTGGGGATGGCGCTGGGCGTGCTGCTGCCCTGGAGCCTCCTCTTCCGGCGCGAGGCGTACCGGAGGCTCACCCGGGCGGAGTGGGGCCTGGGGCTGATGGCCGGTCTCTTCCTGGGGCTCCACTATGTCACCTGGTTCTACTCCCTCCAGCACACCTCGGTGCTGAGCTCCACCGTACTGGTGACCCTGCAGCCCTTCTTCGTGCTCGCCATCGGCTACGGGCTCTGGCGCCGGCGGGTGACGGCCCGGGCGGCGGTGGGGCTCGCGCTCGCCATCGCGGGAGGGCTCCTCATCGGAGGGGGAGACCTGCAGGTCGCCACCTCCTCCCTGCGGGGCGACCTGCTGGCCTTGGGTGCCGCGGCCCTGGTCTCCGTCTACCTGGTGGTGGGCGAGGTGCAGCGCCGCAGGCAGGAGCTCCTGAGCTACGTCTGCGTGGTGTATGGGACAGCGGTGGGCGTGATCGGCCTCATGGCCTTGGCGCGGGGCGTGCCCCTGGCCGGCTTCGCCGCCCGGGACTGGTGGCTCTTCGCAGGGCTGGCCGTGGGGCCCACCCTGCTGGGGCACACGGTCTTCAACTGGGCCCTGGCCTACGTGCCCGCTTCCCGCGTCGCGGTGGCCATCCTGGGCGAGCCGGTGGGGGCCACCCTCTGGGCGTGGCTCTTTCTGGCGGAGGTACCCACCGGGGTTCAGCTCGCGGGGGCGGCGCTGATCCTGGCGGGGGTGGGGTGGTACCAGGCGGCAGCGGCGCCCTCTCTTTCCGTGCACGGCCTTTCGATACCGGAGGACCCTGAAGGAGGTTCCGGGGTCCCGCCGGGCAGGAGGTGAAAAGACGGTGTCGCGCACGTCCGAAGCAGAGAAGGCCGGGGCCTTCTCCCCCGGCGGCGACCCGGTGCGCCGCCGGCTGGCGGCCGCCATCGATTCCACGCTGCTCAGGCCCGAGGCGCGTCCCGACGAGGTGGCGGCGCTTTGCCGGGAGGCGGTGGAGCTCCAGGTGGCCGCCGTCTGCGTGCAACCGGTCTACGTGGAGGTGGCGGCCAAGGCCCTGGCGGGCAGCGGCGTGGAATTGGCCACGGTGGTCGGCTTCCCTCTCGGGGCCAACGTCACCGCGGTGAAGGTGGCGGAGGCCCGGCACGCGGTGGCCTCGGGCGCGACGGAGCTGGACATGGTGCTGGCCCTGGGCTGGTTCAAGGCGGGGGAGGATCGCCGGGTGGAGGACGACATCCGGGCGGTGGTGGAAGGGGTTGAAGGGCGCACGGTGAAGGTCATCCTGGAGACAGGATACCTCAGCCCCGACGAGATCCGCCGGGCCTGCCTGCTGGCTCAGGCGGCGGGGGCCCACTTCGTCAAGACCTCCACGGGTTTCGGCCCTGCGGGCGCCCGGGTGGAGGACGTGGTCCTCATGCGCGAAACAGTGGGCCCCGAGATGGGGGTCAAGGCGGCAGGCGGCATTCGCGATCGGGCCGCTGCCCTTCGGATGCTCGAGGCTGGGGCGAACCGGCTGGGAACCAGCTCGGCCCGGGCGATCCTGCTGGAGGGATGAGGATGGAGCTCGGGGGCGCCGGGTACCCTTTGGGTGCGGTACCCGAGGCGGCGGGTGCGGCTGGGGACGACCGACGTTACAGGGAGGCCAGGGCGGCCAGGTGGTTCTGGGGCCTGGCGCTGGTGGGGCTGCTCGCTGGGTGGCTGGCTTCCGTGCCGGCCGCGGCCTCGCCGGGCCAGATCCTGTCGCTGGAAGCGGCCGAGCAGCTCATGTCCCAGGCTTTCCACAACCTGCGACCGGCCCCCGCGTGGCAGGCGCGCCTCCGCTTGGCACCGGATGAGACGGCTCCGGTACTCCGGGCCACGGCGAGGGGGATCGACGGCCTGCGGCTGGAGGAGCCGGGCGAGCCCCCGAGGGTCCACGTCTGGAATCGCGGGTACGCGTATGTCCGCTCGGGCAACGAGGAGCGGCTGAGACCTTCGCAGGAGCTCCTGGCGGTCTACCGGGAGGCGCTCCTGCCGTTTCTTTTCCTCGATCAGGTGGCCGCGGATCCGGTGGTGGGCGCGGAGCCCTACGACGGCGGGTGGTCGGTGCAGGTCCGGGATGGGGAAATGGGCCTGCTGTGGGTGGACGTCCGGGCCGGCCTGCCTGTCCGGATCCGGCAGGCGGACGGGGTCGGCGAAGGAGGCACCGCAGCTCCGGGTCCGGCGACGAGGCCTCCCGCCAGGTCCGATGACCCGGCGTCGACCAAAGCGGCGGAGGAGCCTGCCCCGTCATCGCCGCAGGTCCTGTGGGAGGTTGAGCGCGACGGTGCCGGCCCCGACACCCTTCGGGTGCGCTTCGCCCTGCCGGGCCAGCCCGCCGGCGAGTGGGTGCTGGAGCGCCTGGCCACGGGCTGGGTGAGCCGCGGCCGGACCGGCGCGCAGTGGCTGGATCGAAAGCCGGCCGATCCTCCCGAGGAAGCAGCCTTCCGGCCCGGCCTCCTGGGCGAGCTGCTGGCCGCGCTCGATCGCTCCCAGGCTGCTCAGGGAGCGGGCAGGGTGGGGGAGGCGCGGCAGGCCTTGCGGGAAGCCATCCGCTTGGACCCGTACCGGCCGGCGCTTTACACCCAGCTCGGGGTGTTCGAGGTGGGGGCGGGCAACTGGCAGGGGGCCCTGGCCGCCTTCGACCAGGCGTTCCAGCTCGATCCCGATGACCCTCTCCTGGTGAACAATCTGGCGTACGTGCTGATCGACGCCGGCCTCGATCCTCACCGCGGCGTGGCCCTGGCCGAGCAGGCGGTGGAGCGTCGCCCCCAGGAGGCCTCCTTCCTGGACACCCTGGGGTGGGGCTACGTGCGGACCGGCAGGCTGGAAGAGGGCGTCGAGATCCTGCGCCGGGCCCACGGCCTGGCCGAGACGGCCGCCCCCGCCGTCCGGGCGGAGATCGCGTACCACCTGGCGGACGCCTTGCTCCGGCTGGGCCGTTCCAGCCAGGCGCGCGAGCTCCTAGAGGAGGCTCTGGAGCTGAACCCCTCGCTGGAGGCGGCGCAGAGGCTGCGCGAGCGGCTCACGTAGCGCGGCATGGCGGGCTTCCCTGGCCGCATAGGATGTCGGTGCGGTGGGGGGCTCTGGGATGCGGCGACTTGAGGGCCAGGTGGCCCTGGTGACGGGTGCCAGCAGGGGTATCGGAGCGGCCATCGCCAGGGCGCTGGCGGCGGAAGGGGCTCGGGTTGGGGTGAACTACCGGGCCGGCCGCGATGGGGCCGAGGCGGTGGTGGAAGGGATCCGGGGCGAGGGCGGTGAGGCCACCGCCCTGGCGGCGGACGTGGCCAGCCCCGACGACGTTCACCGCATGGTGGCCGCGGTGGACGACCGCTGGGGACGCCTGGACGTGCTGGTGGCCAACGCCGGCGTGGCGCTGGATGTCCCGTTCCGTTCCATGAACCTTCAGGCTTGGACCGGGGTGCTCGAGGTCAACCTCACGGGCGTCTTCCTCTGTGCCCGGGAGGCGGTGCCCCTCATGGAGCGGGGCGGCGGCGGCCGGATCATCACCGTCTCGGCCGGAAGCGCCTTGCGGGGTCGGGTGGGCGGCGCCAACTACTGCGCCTCCAAGGCCGGGGTGATTGCTCTCACCCGGTGCCTGGCGCTGGAGCTGGCCCCGGCCATCCGGGTCAACTGCCTGGTGCCTGGCTTCACCGCCACCGACGAGGTGCTGGACCGCTTTGGCCTGCGCGATCCCGCCCGGAGGGAGGCGCTGGAGCGGGAGGTCCCCCTGGGGCGGCTGGCAGAGCCGGAGGACATCGCCAGGGCGGCCGTCTACCTCGCGGCCGAAGCGGGGTATGTGACGGGGCAGCTCCTCTTGGTGAACGGCGGCCACTTCATGTATTGAGGCACAGTCCTGGAGGGCAACCCAAAGGGTGCCCGCAGCGCGGGACGGCGGCGCGAGCCCCGCGGCGACCCGCGGCCGGCGGGCGAAGGCCGGGCGATGGCGTGGACGAGCACTACTACACCGAGGAGCCGCAGGCCCCCCACGACCGGCGGCTGATCGAGCTGAACCTGGGCGGTGAGCGCTACCGGTTTTGGACGGACCGGGGCGTCTTCTCGCGCGCCCGGGTGGACCGGGGCACCCGTCTGGTGCTGGAAGGCATCGAGCCGCCGGCCGCGGGGGCGTTCCTGGACGTGGGCGCCGGGTACGGGGTTCTGGGTATCGTGCTGGCGCGGCGCCGGCCCGAAGCCCGGGTGGACCTGGTGGAGCTGAACCGGAGAGCGGCCGCGCTCGCCCGGGAGAACCTGGCGCTGAACGGCGTCTCCAACGCCCGGGTGCTGGAAGGCAACGGGTTCGAGCCGGTCTCGGGGCGGGTCTACGACCTGGTGGTCTCCAACCCACCCCTGCGGGCCGGCCGCGACCTGGTCCGCCGCTGGATCGACCAGGCCTTCGACCACCTCTCCCCGGGGGGGCGGCTCTACCTGGTGGCCCGCACCCACCAGGGGGCCGCCAGCCTCGAGAAGCTGGTGGCCCGCCGCTTCGGATCAGTGGTCGAGGCCGCCAAGGGCGGCGGGTTCCGGCTCTTCTACGGGGAGCGGCCTGCATCCCGCGACGGGTCATGAGCCCAGGGTCCGGCCCATAGGATTCCGGCGAGATCCGTTTGCCGGAGGTCGGGCCCGTGACCTTCTTCTCGGCCGTGCGGCTCCGCACCGTGGTGCTGGGGGCCGCCCTCGCGGTGGGAGTGCTGGCCGTCACGGGGTGGGGCGCAGGGCGGCTCCTGGGGCAGCGGGCCTTCCCGGCTGCCTCGCGCCCGCCCGGGGAGGCAGCGGGCCACACGGTGGTGGTGGACCCGGGGCACGGCGGGCCTGATCCGGGCGCGGTGGGCGGCGCGGGCACCCTGGAGAAGGACGTGGTGCTGGCGGTCGGCCTCGAGCTCGCCCGCTACCTGAGCCGGGCGGGGGTCCGGGTGGTGCTCACCCGCAACGGCGACACGCGGCTGGTGGACGAGTCGGGCAGCCTCAAGCGCCGCCAGGTGGAGGACCTGAACCTCCGGGCTCGCCGGGCGCACGAGGTCTCTGCGTCGGTCCTGGTGAGCATCCACGCCAACTCCTTTCCCAGCCCGCGCTGGAGCGGCGCCCAGACCTTCTACCAGGTGGGGGAGGAGGAGAGCCGTCGCCTGGCTGAGGCCATCCAGGCCCAGCTCGTGCGCCGGCTCCCGCCCAACCGGCGGGTGGCTCGCCCCGCCGACTACCGCGTCCTGCGCGAGAGCCGCATGCCGGCCGTGGTGGTGGAGCTGGGCTTCCTTTCCAACCCCGACGAGGAGGTCCGCCTTCGGGACCCCGCCTACCAGGGCCGGCTGGCGGAAGCCATATTCCACGGAATCATGGATTATCTTTCCGCCCTTCGTGGACGATAAAGTATGATGGGCCCATGCAGGAGCCCGCCCGCCTGGGGCGGAAGTGTAGCTGTCGGGCTCTCGGGGAGCCGGGTAGACGCTCGAGGTGACGCGAACCGATGCAGCTGGTCGTCGAAGGAGGCCATCCCCTGTCGGGCGAGGTCCTGATCTCGGGTGCGAAGAACGCCGCGCTCGCGATCCTGCCCGCCCTGGCCATGACCCAGGGGAATAGCCTGCTCACCAACATTCCCGACATTGCGGACGTACGGGTGATGCTCCGTATCCTGGAGGAGATCGGCTGCGCTGTCGAGCACGACGGCGAGCGCGTCCGCCTCGAGGTGCCCGCGCATCTGAATCCGGAGGTACCCTACAGCGAGGGGAAGCAGCTGAGGGCTTCCAGCCTGCTGCTGGGGCCGCTGGTGGCGCGCCTGGGCGAGGCCCGGGTGCCCCTGCCCGGGGGATGCAAGATCGGATCACGCCCCATCGACCTTCACCTTAAGGCGCTGGAGGCGCTGGGCGCTCAGTGCGTGGTGGAACACGGCTTCGTGGTGGCCCGGGCCCCCCTGGGGCTTCACGGGGGGCCGATCTACCTGGACTTCCCCAGCGTCGGTGCTACCGAGAACGCCATCATGGCCGCGGCGCTCGCCCAGGGCACCACCGTGATCCACAACGCCGCCCGGGAGCCGGAGATCGTCGATCTGGCCACCGCCCTCAACCGCTTCGGCGCCCGGGTGGTGGGAGCCGGCACCGACGTCATTCGCGTCAAGGGGGTGGACGGGCTCAGCGGGGGCGAGCACAGCATCATCCCCGACCGCATCGAGACGGGCACCTACCTCCTGGCGGGCCTTATGGGCGGCGGGCCCGTGGTGGTGAGCCATGTCATCCCCACCCACATCGAGCCGCTGCTGGCCAAGCTCGAGGAGGCCGGCGTGCGCCTCATGGTGGGGGGCGACCAGGTTCGGGCCTGGCTCGACGAGCGGCCGCGTGCCGTGCAGGTGAAGACGCTGCCTTACCCTGGTTTCCCCACCGACCTCCAGCCCCAGATCACCTCCTTCCTGCTGCAGGCCGAGGGGACGAGCATCGTCACCGAGCGCATCTTCGAGGACCGGTTCGGCCACGTGGACGAGCTGAAGCGCCTGGGGGCACGGATCAAGACCGAGGGACGCACCGCGGTCATCGAAGGCGTCGAACGGCTCTCGGGCGCGCCGATCACCGCCACGGACCTGCGCCAGGGCGCGAGCCTGGTGCTGGCCGGCCTGGCCGCCGAGGGCGAGACGGTCATCGACGGCCTGGAGCACCTGGACCGGGGCTATGAGCACCTGGAGGAGAAGCTGGCCGCGCTGGGGGCCCGCGTCCACCGGGTGGAAGGTATCCAGGAACCCGTCTGGGTGTGAGAGCCTTGCCTACGCCGTGCCTCCGCTGGGGGCGCGGCGTAGGAGCCGCCTGTGCTCGATCTTGGCGCACCGGTCCACGACCACGTCCAGCCCAGCCTCTAGGGCCCGACGGGCCGCGGCGTCATGGCGGATGCCGAGCTGCATCCAGACCGCCCGGGCGCCCGCCGCGATCGCGTCCTCCACGTGGGGCGGGATCGCTTCCGAAGGCCGGAAGAGGTCCACCAGGTCCACCCGCTCCGGGATGGCCTGGGCCGAAGGGAAGCACCGCCGGCCCTCCCAGACGTCCAGGGAAGGATTGACCGGGATCACGTCGTATCCTTCAGCGATCAGGTAGCGGGCCACCTGGTGGCTCGGCTTGGCCGGGTCGCGCGACACCCCCACCACCGCGATGTGGCGCACGGCCTGGAGGAGTCGGGCGATCTCCTCGTCCTGCTGCAGCAGCCGGCCCGCCGGCTCGGTCTCCGCAGGGTGCATGGGATCCATCCGGATCGTCCTCCACTCGCGAACAGCTCGCCTTTCACGGGAGGTTTCCTTCCGGAGCCCCGCAGGACCTGCTTGCATCAATATTCGTCTCCGTAGTATAATCATGCCAACGCGTCTCCAGACGTGCTTGTCTGGGCAGCTGCGCTTGCACGGGCACCCGAAGGGCGGCGGCCCTCCGGGGCGGGGCAGGAATCCTGGAACGGTGTGGGGAGGTCCGATGCTGTGGAGGTCGGGGTACTGGGTGCCAGCGGGTATGCGGGGAGCGAGCTGGTCCGGTTGCTGCTGGACCACCCGGCGGTGACGGCGGTGCGCTGCTTCTCCAGCTCCCACGCAGGCGAGCCCGTGGGCCGGAGCCTGCCGGGGCTGGCCGGGTTCGACGGCCGCTTCGAGCCCTGGCAGGAGGCCGCTCTCGAGGGCCTGGACGTGGTCTTCACCTCGCTGCCCGCCGGCGAGGCGGTCCCGATCCTGTCCGCCGCCCGGGCCGCGGGCGTGGCGGCGGTCGACGTGGGCTCCGACCTGCGCCTGGCCGCCGTCGACTACCCGACCTGGTACGGCTACGATCACCCCGAGCCGACGTTGCTCCAGGACGCGGTCTACGGCCTTCCGGAGCTCTGGGAGGAGGCGGTACGGCGGGCGCGTCTGGTGGCCAACCCGGGGTGCTACCCCACGGCGGTACTGCTGGCCCTGGCCCCCCTGGCCCGGGAGGGACTGCTTCCGGCCTCGGTTCAGGTGAGCGCCACCTCCGGGCACTCGGGAGCCGGCCGCACGCCGAGAGCGGCCAGCCACCTGCCGGCGGCGGTGGAGAACGTGCAGCCCTACGCCTTCCCGGGCCACCGGCACGTGCCCGAGATGGAGCGGTACCTGGCCCGGCTGGCGGGCCGGCCCGTCCAGGTCTCCTTCCTGCCCCAGCTCGTTCCGGCCAGCCGGGGGATCCTGGCCGCGGCCTTCATCCCCGCACCCCCCGGCTGGACCCAGGCCGGCGTGACCGACGCCTACCGCTCCTTCTACCAGGCGCGCCCCTTCGTTCGGGTGCTGGACGACGAGCTCCCCCAGACCGCGTGGGTGCGGGGGAGCAACCGCTGCGACGTGGCCGCCCGCCTCGACCCCCGCACCGGGACCATCGCCTGCCTGGCCGCCCTCGACAACCTGGTGAAGGGCGCCGCCGGCCAGGCGATCCAGAACATGAACCTGATGGTGGGGCTCGAAGAGGCCGCCGGGCTGCCCCGGTTCGCGCCCGCGGCGTAGCGAGCGTCGAGCGCCGTCACAACCTGCATCTCTGAAGCCGCCGGGATGGCGCTGCACACGTCGGAGCAGGAGCCTCGGGCGCAGCGCGTGCGATCATGGCTAGCCCCGCGAGACAAATGGCGGCCACGCCTATCGCGTTTTCTGAGGGCCTCTTCATTGTATCCAACGCTCCCCAGAGACAAGAGTTCCCAGGCTTCGGACAGGGGCTCCGCCGCTCCCACAACTCTACGAACACGACGACGAAAGAACACGAACGTTTGCGATACCATGCAAGCCCGCGATCATGAGAAACCTGGGTCGCCACCGACCTGGAGATGGGGAGGAACTCAAGTCACGGACCACTTGAGATCTCGAATCCCCACAAGCCCCAGGCCACGCCGAAACGCTTGCCGGCACCGAGTCCGACGCTTCCACCTCCACACACCATGCAACCCATGAGCTTTGTACCACCCAAGCGTGCCTCAACCTTCATCACAGCCAAGTAGCCCCCTAACCCGGCACCGGCGAACCCGTCTGATGATGTAGTCCCGTCAGAGTGTACGGAGCCCGAAGCCGCACTGAAGAACCCGCCGCCAGCCTCGAGAGGCAGGACGCTCAGTTCGGCTCCGAAGACGCGTGCGTGAATCACAGCCACACTGCCACTCACAGCAGTTGGTGATGCATCAGCCTCAACGTTAGCAAGAGATGAGGTGGACCCCATTGTCTTGACAGATTGACGCTGGCAAAGCGTGTACAGAGTTCGTTATCCCGGAGGAGTACACCTCTGCTAGTGTCCGGTAGCCCAACGCCTGGTGCAGCCGCCGGTGGTTGTAGAACTCCAGGTACTGGCCGATAGAACGGCGGGCTTCACGCGGTGAGCTGTACTCCTTCAGGTAGACCTCCTCGTACTTCAACGTGCGCCACAACCGCTCCGTGAACACGTTGTCGATAGCGCGGCCTCTGCCGTCCATGCTGATCTGCACGCCAGCGGCTTCGACGAGCTGGATGTAGGCCGGGCTGGTGAACTGGCTGCCCTGGTCGCTGTTGAGGATCTCAGGCCGAGCCTGTGCAAGGCCAGCCTCGACGGCCGCCGACACGAAGCCCACCTCCAGGGAACGTGCTACAGGCGAGGCTATCTGGCCAAGTGAAGCCCTCCACGTCGCGCGCTGAGTGACCACCCCCTTCATTGCTCTTTCGGTTTTGAAATGGATCGATGGATCGCTCGTAGGGGCTGTGGACTTGTGGTCAGCGCGTCACGGCAAGCAGCCCATCTCAGGTAACACTCCCATAAGCGCTGTCCACAGGTCCACAGCCCAGGCGCGTTTCCTAGAACGAAGGGAACGCGCCGCTGCTGGAAGAAGACCCCAGATAGCTGAGAGCGGGACCGCCGGCGGGAAGGAAAGGGTGAGAAGAAGGAGGGGCACCCCCCAGTGCGGTCGCCACGCCAGGGTGCCCCACCCGCCGTTGCGAGTCCCCTCCCCGGAGGGGAGGGAGCCCAGAACTGATCGTCACTGTTTTCTCCGGCACCGACGTGGAATCCTACCTCCGCCTCTTCGAAGAGGGCAAAAACCCGATCGTGCGCACGTGTCCCGTCTGCCAGGGCGAGCTGCAGAAGCACGGGCACTACGATCGCCACGCCACCGAGGAAGCTGGGCCGTGGCAGGCTCTGCCCATCCAGCGGATGATCTGCCGGGTGTGCCGCGTCACCGTCTCGCTGCTGCCCAGCTTCCTCAGGCCGTACCAGAGCCTTGCCTCGGCCCTGAGGGAGTTCCTGTTGCAAGGGCGCCTCCGGGGAGAGCGTGCGGCGCCTGGCCGAGACGGCAGGCCGCTCCGTGAGGACGATCCGGCGGCTCTTCAGCCGCTGGAGCGGCCAGGCGCCGCAGGTGGTGGAGCGGCTGCAGGCGCTGATCCTCGAGATCCGGCGGGACTTCCCCTTCGGTTGGGGGAACGGGCCGCCGGGTGAGGCCGAGGAAGGCCCCTTGCAGTCGCTTTGGGAGCACGCCACGAGTTGGAGGGTGATCTGGGCGCAGCGAAACGAGAGGACGATCCCCGTCTTCGAGGCCGTCAACCTGAGCCTCCAGGGCGCTCCCGCCTGGCTTTGAAAGGTGCCTGAGAAGCACCGACACTCCCGACGTGCCCTCCTCCATCTCCCCTACACGCACCGTTCCAGAACCGAACCTGCGTTGCCCACAGACTCTGTCCTCTCTCGGCCGTTCCGGTGCTTTCGAGAACGAGGATAGGAGGTGATGGGCATGAGCCATGCCCTCAAGGGAAGAGAGGTCCACAAGCCGCGCCCAGAGGCCACCCGGGACCGGAGCGAAGGGGAGGCCCTCTTCCGCTACCGGATGATCGCCCCGCTGATCGATCCGCTCGCCACCGAGCAGGAGAAGACCCGCTGGCGGCGAGAGGTGACCGGACGCGAGCACATGCTCCCCGACGGCTCCCGGAGGAAGGTGAGCGGGCGGAGCCTCCTGCGCTGGGTGCAGGCGTACCGGATCGGTGGCTTCGACGGACTCAAGCGGCTGCCCCGCCAGGACCAGGGGGTCTCCCGGGTCCTCTCGTCCGAGGTGAAGGAGTTCCTGCGCTCCCTGAAGGAGGAGGAGCCCCAACGGAGCATCCCCCAGATCATCCGGCTGCTCGAGACGGCGGGGAAGGTGGAGCCGGGAAGTCTCTCGCCGAAGACCGTCTGGCGCTACCTGGCCTCCCTGGGCTTGAGCCAGCAACACCGGCCCCCATCCCAGGAGCAGTACCGCCGCTTCGAGGCCGCCCGTTCCGGGGACCTCTGGCAGGGCGACGCCTCCCACGGGCTGCTCCTGCCGGACCCGGAGGATCCCCAGCGCGTCCGACGCACCTACCTCCTCGCCTTCCTCGACGACCGCGCCCAGAGGGCACCCGGCTTTATCCCCCACGCCGAGTTCTTCTGGGCCGAAGATCTCTATGCCCTGGAGCTCTGCTTCCAGCGGGCGATCCTGCGAGGCGGGCTCCCCCACAGGGTCTACGTCGATCGCGCCCAGAGGGCACCCGATGATCTATCAGGCCGAGGTCTTCACCCGGGCCTGCGCCGAGCTGGGGATCCGCCACCTCTCGGCCAAGACCGGCCGTCCCGAAGGGAAGGGGAAGATTGAGCGCTGGTTTGCCACCTTCCAAAACGAATTCCTCCCCGAGCTCTCCCTCCACCCGGTCCAGACGCTCGAAGCCCTCAACGAGCGGCTATGGGCGTGGATCGAGGAGGCCTACCACGTCCGGACCCACTCGGAGACGGGCGAGCCCCCGGCCGAGCGCTTCCTGCGGGATCTCGAGCGGCGGACGGTCCCTCCTGAGCGCCTCCAGCGGGTCTTCCTCTGGCGGGAGGATCGGCAAGTGGACAAGACGGGCGTTATTCAGTTCGCCGGCAACCGCTACCAGGCCCCGGCCGGGACCGAGCACGCCCAGAGGGCACCCGAGGTGGAGCTCCGCTATCACCCGCTGCGCCTTGAAGAACTGGAAGTCTGGCGGGAGGGCCGCTTCGCGGGGAAGGCGAGGCCTCTGGACCTCTACCGCTCCCGGCTGGACCGGGTGGCCCGGGCCCACGAGCCTGCAGCCCCCAAGCGCACGGGGCTGCCGTACCTCGAGCTCCTCCTCCACCGCCACGAGGAGCGGAAGCGCCAGGCCCTCTCGCCCCTGCAGCTGCACCGCCCCGAACCCGGGAAGGAGGGCGAGCCTCGTGTATGAGGCCTTCTTCGGGCTCTCCCGAGCCCCCTTCACCCGGGAGATCGCCCCTTCGGACCTCTTCACCTCCCGCCAGCACAAGGAGCTCCTCGAAAGGCTCCGGTACGCGGCGGAGCGAAGGCTCGTGATGCTCCTCACCGGCGAGGTGGGCTCGGGCAAGTCCACCGCCCTGCGGGCGCTCCGAGAGCACCTGGACAGCGCCCGCTACGAGGTGCTCTATCTCGCCGACGTCGCCTTCTCCCCCAGGAGCTTCTTCCACCGGCTCCTGGAGGAGCTTCACGTCGAGGCCCCCTACCAGCTCACCCGGGCCAAGCGGCTCGCTTACCGCACCCTCCTGGAACGTCACCAAACCCAGCACCGGACCCCGGTGCTGGTGGTGGACGAGGCCCAGCACCTTCCCCGGGCCGTTCTGGAGGAGGTCCGGGGGCTCCTGAACTACGACTGCGACGCCTTCGCTCCCTTCGCTCTGATCCTCTCGGGCACCCGGCCCCTGGCGGAACTCCTCCAGCTTGCGAGCCTCGAACCGCTCTCCCAGAGGATCGACCTCCGCTTCCACCTCCAGGGCCTCACCCTCGAGGAGACCCAGCAGTACGTGCGCCACCTGCTGAACCTCGCCGGCGTCGGGCAGGAGATCTTCTCCCGGGAGGCCCTCACCCGGCTCCACCTGGCCTCCGAGGGGATCCCGAGAAAGATCAACCGCCTGGCCACCCTCACCCTCATGGCGGCCGCCGCACAGGAGCGCCGCGTCATCGACGACGGCTTCCTCGACCAGGTGGCCTCGGCGGAGCTCAGCTGGACGGCCTGAACGAACGGAAAGGAGGCTCATTCGTGCGCTTCACGGTGAAAGGGACGACCTACGTGGACAGCGAGCACCGATCCGGCAGGAAGGGAGGCCTGAAGGGCCGGATCCGACTGGTGACAGGCAATCAGGAGCTGGTGCTCAACCTCTCTTCCCTCAGAGCCGCCGAGCGGCTCATCGACCACCTCTGGAGCGCCGCCTACGGCCCCGAGGAGGACCCGGCCACGCTATCCGACGAAGCCCTCAGCCAGCAGTCCCTGCCGTTTTGAATCACAGCCCTGGCGGCTCACCCTGCCAGGGCACCGTTTCCAAACTCGAACCTGCGGCCACGGAGCATGAGATGGGGGTGGACAAAGAGCGTGACTCGCGACAGAACTCTTTCCTCACGCCCGGTTCGTCCTGGACTACTACCACCTGTCCGAACACGTATATCGAGCGGCGGAGGAGATCTTCGGAAAGGAGAACCCTGAAGGCAAAGCCTGGGCGAAACAGGTGAGCGAAGCGCTCCTGCGCAAGGGCAAGATCGACGAGGCGTTGCAGGCCATTCGAGATCTGCCGGCTCGCGGCCGGGCGGCCCGGGAGGAGCGGCGGAAGCTGTTGGCCTACGTGGAGAACCACCGCGACAAGATGATCTACCCTGAGCTTGAAGCCCAAGGCCTGCCGATAGGGAGCGGCGCGGTGGAGAGCGGGTGCAAGCGGGTGGTTGGGAAGCGTCACAAGCAGGCGGGGATGCGCTGGAGCCGACCTGGGGTGGGCGCCATGCTCAGCTTAGCCGCCTTCCGCTACAGCAGGCGGTGGGACGCCTTCTGGACGGCAAAGCGGGCTGCCTGACCCCCTACGTTTCTGGCGTACACCCCTTTTACAATCAGCGCTGCACCGCCGAGAACGGGATCAAGGAGCTGAAGGAGGGACTCGGCATCGACTCCATCGGCAAGGAGACCTTCTGGCCCAATGCGGCGGACCTGCTGATCAAGGGGATCGCCTACAACCTCCTGCTCCGGCTCAAGGCGCTGGCCCCGGCGCCCTATCGCCACTACACCGCGACCCGCCTGCAACGGACCCTGCTGCGGGTGCCGGTCCTGGTGGTGCGCCATGCCCGGCGGCTGATCCTCCGGCTTCCAGCGCTGTGGCCGCACCGAGCTGCATGGCAGGCCATCCGGCTTGCACTGAGCACGTAGCGTACCCGGAACGCCGTGGGCAAGGAGCGGAGGCCACCAGTAGGGGCGGGTGGCCCAGGCAGCTGCGCCCTTCTGGCGCCTCCCGAGCCGTTGCTCACGCCGTTTCGCCCACCTCTGTGCGTCGTCCACGCCTCTCATCACGGCGATTCCGGGCTCACATTTCCAACGTGTCCTACCAATTGTCGTCAACCGTGTTCCATTCCTTGCGATCCTCTGTTCGGTTCGCGTCCGTCGAAGGGACGCATGCGAAATCCGGGCTGAAGCCACCGTGACGGCGTCCCAACCTCCAGCTCCGTCCATCCAGGCCATACCAGCGGCATGCTGACGCTAGTCGTCGGCCTCGTCCTCATCCACGCGGACCATCCCCCATGAGAAGACGGAGACGGTTATGGAGACACCGGTTTCGGAAAGGAACGCCATGACGTCTGGGGGTATCTGAAACGTACCCTGCGCATAGTCGGTGACATAGCTACACCACACGGTTACTGACCAGTCCTGCGCCATACGTTTCAGAACTGCCTGTCTCGGCCTTAGGTCGGAGACAAGCGCGCGAAGGTGTGTTTCCATCGGACGGTCGGTAGGGACCGGAACGGTATACCTCCATACATTGGTCACGGCCCTTACCCCACCCGGACCGACGGTTCCTTCTTTCGTGAAGCGGGTAGGAGCTAAGGACAGTTGACTTGTCACCCAGTCACCGTCAAGTCCGCTGCCAGCGACACGGAGTGCCGCTCTCTGCAAGATGCCTTCATCATGATGCCTCGGGGTGGTCACTAGTATCCCTCCAGAAACTGACGGGCCAGTGCTTCTAGCTGCTTCCAAGTCAGGTCGCGGCCGCCCGTTATGTCGTCTTTCATCTCTTCGATGAAATCACCGAATGCTCGACGCTGCTCTGGCGTCATCTTGAACTTACGAGCGACCTGCTCAACCTGACGGATGTCGCCTTTCTTCGCGAACATCTGTAGATTGATGCGTGATGAAGATGCCCCCGTTCCAGACAGCCTCGATTGAATCCAGGAGTACACTCGCACTGCCACACCCGCGGCTGCGCCGGAAGAGGCGACTTGGATGCCGGTCGCTGCGCCGATAACAAACAGCGTGGGAGTCAGCCAATCCGCCCTTACCGAGTCATTGCTGAGGTCGTACCCCTGGGGGTAGCTCTCGGTCCGCGGTAGTAGTATCTCCTGGCCTGGGTAGATAAGGTCGGGATCCCGAAGGGCGAACGGTTGCATGCGCACTATTTCCGTATATAGAGACGCATCACCGTAGACTTTTCGTGCAATGCCAGAAAGGGTGTCTCCAGGTTCGACGGTACCCCACTGCCCCGAGGGATCGACCTTGAAGAGGCCCAGCGGATCGACGAGGGCCGTTGGCCTGTTGTCAACGTACACGTACCAGTTCAACCCATCCCTCACCAGGTCCTGGCTGGCCCACCGCCCCACCTCCGGGTCGTACCAGCGCGCCCCGAAGTAGTAGAGCCCCGTCTTCGGGTCGTACTCCTTCCCCGTGAAGGCGTAGCGGTTGTACGGGCCCATCACCCCCGCCCAGACCTGCCCGAAGACCTCGTAGGAGTACTGCACCACCACCTCGCCCTTGCGGTCCGTGAGCGCCTGCACGCTCCCCAGAGCATCCGTGTGGTAGAAGAGCAGTCCTCCCCGGGTCCTGAGGAACTCCTCGTTCCCCGGCGCCTTCCGCCCGTGAAAGCCGAACATCTTCCTGGCGAGGAGCTGCCCGTTCGCGCGGTAGTACTCCGCCAGGGGCGGAAGACCCTCCCCCGGGGTCCCCGCGTACTCCATCAGCACGTCGAGGCCGTCGTAGAGGTAGTGGGTGATCTCGGTCTTCTGCTTCTGTGCGTTCTGCCAGTAGCTCTCCTCCCGGTAGACCCGCCTCCCGAAGGCGTCGTAGGCATAGCGCACCCAGGTGCCGTCGGGGAAGTCGACCCGGGTCAGCTGATTCCTCGAGTCGTAGGTGTAGCGGATCGTTTTCTCCTGGTCCGCCCGCTCGACCACGTTGCCGTTGGCGTCGTACCGGTAGGTGACCACACCCGCACGGAGCAGGCGGTTGAGGGTGCCGTAGGTGTAGGGGAGGATCCCCGCATCGGTCTGCAGCGTGAGCCGGTTGCCCACCCGGTCGTAGGTGTAGCTCGCCCGTGCGAAGGGATCCGGCCAGGAGACGGCGCCTCCCGGGTCGTCCGGCCTGCCGCCCCCGGGCTTCCCTCCCTGGCCCGGAGGTTCGCTGGGAGGCTGCCTGCCCTCCGAGGTCCCAGGCGCCTGCGGGATGGCCTCCACCACCTCACCTTCCGGCAGGGAGGGCACGCGGGTAGGTGGAACCGGGAGGGTCGGAGCGAGCGGGTATGAGGTCGCGCCTTGCGACAGGCCCTTCCCCGGAGGGAACGTCCCGTCCTGCCAGGCCCGGATCGCCTCGATCGCCTCCAGGGGGTACTCCACCCGCACCAGGCGGTCCAAGAGGTCGTAGGCGTAGCGGGAGACGGCCCCGCCTCCCTCCCCCCGCTCCAGGGGGTTGCCCACCGCGTCGTAGCGGTACGTGTAGCGGAGGATCTCCTCGAAGGGGCTCCCGGTCACGAGGCTCGCGAGCCTGCCCGCGACGTCGTAGCCGTACCGCGTCTCCACCTGGTTCGGATGCCGCACCCGCTCCAACCTCGCCAGGGCGTCGTAGGAGAACTCGAACCGCTGCCCTTCGGAACCCGTGAACTGCTCGAGCCGCCCCAGGGGGTTGTACGCGTACCTGAAGACCCGTCCCTCCGGGTCGGTGAGGCTGGTGCGGAGCCCCCTCGCGTCGTAGGTGGTCCTGAGGGTCTTGTTGAGGGTGAGGTTCTGCACCTCGATGAGCCGCCCCATCGCGTCGTAGGCATACCGCTCGCTGAGGGCCGGGTTCGAGGCTAGAGTCATGCGGCCGGCCGCGTCGTAGGCGAAGCGCACCGTCTCGTCCGGGTAGACGATCTCGGTGAGCAACCCTCGGGCATCGTAGGCGAAGCGGGTGGTGCGCCCGGCCAGATCGGTCCGGGTGGCGACGTTGCCGAGAGGGTCGTAGGTGTAGCGGATCCGCCCCTGAGGCGACTCCTCCTCCACGAGCTGCCCCGCCGCGTCGTAGGTCCAGCGGAAGAGGTTGCCGCCTGGGTCCACGCGACGGATCAGCCGGCCAAGAGGATCGTACTCGTACTCCATCACCCCGCCGGAGGGGTCCTCGACGCGGACCGGCCGGCCCGACGGGTCGTAGGCCAGCTCCGTGCTCCTTCCCAGCGCATCGGTGAGCTCCCTGAGCCTGCCGAGCTCGTCGTACGCGTAGCGGGTCTTCTCCCCGGCCGGGTTGGTCGCCCGGGTCAGCCGGCCGGCCGCGTCGTACGCGTAGCGGAAGGTCCGATTCAGAGGGTCGGTCGCCGCCAGGAGCTTGCCCCCGGCGTCGTACTGGAAGCGTTGAACCTGTCCAAGGGGATCCGTGTATTGCACGACCCGCCCGAAGGGATCGTAGGACCAGGTGTAGACCGCCCCGGAGGGGTCCACGTACGAGAGGACGTGCCCATCGGCATCGTACGTGTAGCGGTGCTCGGCCCCTGTCGGCTCCTGTACCCGGAGCACGCGCCCCAGGCCGTCGTACTCGAGGCGGGTGGTCTTCCCGAGAGGATCGGTCATGGTGAGGAGGTGGCCCAGACCGTCGTAGGTGAAGCGAGTGACCGCCCCTGAAGGATCCGTGATGGACGTGACGTTCCCGTGCGCGTCGTAGGCAAACTCCGTCGTCTGTCCCTTGGAATTCGTGACGCCGCGAAGGAGGCCGCGGGTGTCGTAGGAGTACGTCGTGGTCCGGTTCAGCGGATCGGAGAGGCCGACCAGATTGCCCCGCCCGTCGTAGGTCATGCGGGTGCGGTTTCCAAGGGGGTCGACGATCTCGGTGAGCCTGTTGAAGCCGGGCTCGTACTGAAACCGGTACACCTCGCCCGACCGGCCGGTGAGCTCCACCACGTTCTTCTTCCCGTCGTACCTTGCCCGCGTCACCGCCCCGGTGGGATCGACCGTTCGAATGCGGTTGAAGCCTTCGTCGTACTCGTACTGGGTTACCTTGCCCAGGGGGTCCCGCTTCGAGGTCAGGTGGCCCTCGGCATCGAAGACATAGACCGTCGTTCCGCCTCTCGGGTCGGTGTACTCGGTGCGGTAGCCGCTGCCGCGCTGGTAGGTGAAGCGGTTGTAGAGAGAGCCATCCGGCGCGACGACCTCGACCACCCGGCCCTCGGCGTCGTACCGGTAGCTCATGCTGAAGCCGCGCGGGCCCGTGTAGCGGGTGAGGCGACCCTCCTCATCGTACTGGAAACGCCAGCGGCTCCCGATCGGGTTGATCACCTCCTTCAGGCGCCCTCTTTCATCGTAATCGTACTGCAGCCGCCTGCCGGCCGGGTCCCTGAGCTCCACCAGGAGAGACCCCTCGTAGGTGAGGTGGTACTTCCGGCCCGCTGTATCGACGATCTCCGTGAGCCGCCCCTGGCCGTCGTAGTGAAAGGCCAGGCGATTGCCGTTGGAATCGGTGATGTCCATCAGCCTGCCCGCCGTCGGCGACTGGTTGCTTCCCCGCCAGCGGGCCCAGTAACCGGCGTACCGGTACGCGATGCCGTCCTTCGTCCGCTCCGTGTACGTCCCGTCGGGGTTGCGGGCGAGGGTGTTGGAGTTGAGGACCGACGACTCGAAGTACCCGCGGTCCAGCCTGATCTCGATCAACGGGTCGCCGTCGAAGGAGCTCACCGGCACCTCGGGGTCCGGCACGAATCGGTAGTGCAGGCGGCGTCCCTGGCCGTCCCGGACGTCCATGGAGTAGTTCCAGTTCATCGTCAGCGTTCGATGGTACGTGTGGGTCCACTTCGCGCCGAGAGGCCCATCGACCGGTGAATTGGACGCGTACGTCCGCGCGAACGAGAAGGGGAGACCGGCCCCCGGAACGGTGAGGTCCGTTTGGGTCAGGATGTACTCCCCCGTCAGGGGGTTGACCGGATCGCCTGACAGGTCGTGGTTTCCTTGCTCACCCGACTCTTCCACGAGCTCTCCGGCCTCGTTACCAGGCTCTTGAGGTACGCTGCCGTCATCCTTGGTGCCGGTTCCGGCACGCCGCTCTGTGTTGTCTGTAAAGTCGTCGTTGTCGTCATCAACATCCTGCGAATCGGGGATACCGTCGCCGTCCGCATCCGGCGGCGGGGGCTCACCATCATCGTCGTCACCATCGTCCCCACCATCGTCGCCATCATCGTCGGCCTCGTCCCCATCATCGCCCTCATTACCGTCGCCGTCGTCCCCGGGATCCTCCCCGGTACCAGGATCCTCTTGATCCCCGGTATCGCCTTGGCCGCTGTCGTCTGATCCACCCTCACCCGGATCAAACGAAACCGGGGGATCCGCATGTACGGGTGAAACCTGCGCAACGCCAACCACGACAACCAGAACAATAACGAGCAAGATGATCGCAGTATGAATCAGCGTGCGGCCTCGGCAGGTGATAGTCATCGAGTAGGACCTCCTCCCTAGACGTGCCGCGCTTTCGACCACCCACAGGAATGAAAGCGAAAGATGAGCCAGCCTACTGGATCAGGTAAGGCGTCACAATGATGAACAACTCGGTCTCCTTGGCCTCGCTCCGGAAGTTGGTGAAGAGGGCCCCGAGGTACGGGATGTCGCCCAGGAGGGGGATCTTATCCCGGTGCTCGATCTCCCGTCGTTCCAAGAGGCCGCCGATGACGATGGTCTCGCCCGAGCGGACCCGGATGGTCGTCTCCGCCTCCCGGCTGCTGGTGGTCGGGTAGCCTTCGGAGGTCGTTCCCGTGATGGACGTCACGTCGGTCTTGATCTCGGTGGTGATCTCCCCATCCCCGTTGTGACGCGGGGTGATCGAGAGGGTGATGCCGGCCACGATGTCCTGCTTCACCCGGAAGGCCTGGTCTCCACTTGTCTGGGTGACGAAGACGGGGAAGCGCTCCTCGGTCCGCACAAGGGCGGGGATGCCGTCCACCGTGGCCACCCGGGGGTTGGCCAGGACCTGGGCCTTGCCCTCACCCTTGAGGAGATCCAGGGTGGCCATGATCTCCACGGGCGTACGAACGAAGGGCTGGAGCGGCAAAGGAATCGTCCCGTAGTACTGGCTCTCCTCCCGGAAACGGACGGAGAGCGACGCGCTCACGTTCAACCCCAGGTGCGAGGCGGCATCGGCATGAATCTCGACGATCTGCGCGTCGATGAGGATCTGATCGCCCGGCCGGTCCAGCTCCTCCGCCAGGCGGCGGATGTCCTCGAAGCGGTCCATGGAACTGTCGAGAATGAGGCGGTTCAGCCGCTCATCCACCTGAATGACGGTGTCGCCGTACGGGACGAGCCGGCGCAGGGTGGAGGCGAGGTCCCCAGCGTCTGCGTAACGAAGGGAGAGAGTCTGAAAACCTCCCTCCGGGAGAGAAGCTTCGGTGGGCTTCACCGTGGCCTCCGGCGTCAGGGCGATCTGGATCCGCCGGCCGTCGGGCGCTACGAACCCCTGCTGGTGGGCGGGGCCGGCCAGACGAAGGCGAATGTGCGTAGTTGCCCCTGGCAACCCCTTTGCGGGAACCACGGTCACCGAAGCCTCTTCCACGTAGCGGCTCTCGCCGGTGGCCACCAGCGGCTCCTCGGCTGGGCGGGTACGTGGGAGGGAGAGGGTGAGCTCGTTCCGTTCCGGTCCCGAGATGACCTGGTAGAAGAAGAGGCGCTGCCCAAAGATCTCAACCCAACGATCCCGGTACGTGACGCGTTCCACAACGCCCTCGCGGGCGACGGCCTCCCATGGGAAGTCCGGAGCAGCGCCTGCGGTGACGGGAGGTACGAAGAGGATCAGGAAGAATGCTGTGGCCGCGAGGAGCAGACGTCGGAGACGGTCATGCCCGCGACGGTGTATTCTCGCCACGATGGATCCATGACCGCAAAGGTGTCCAGCGGCGATACTGCCCAACTTGGGGTGGATTCTGCGGCCGTCCCATTCCCCAGAGGGACGGACCGGGTGACCCCGATCCCGTCGAGGACCCATGGCTTCAGCTCCATGAGTCCGATCCCCAATCCAGATACCCCCGTACCCATGGTTTCGTCACACATGTGAGACGGCTTGAGGGCGCGGTTTCTGAGTCGGGCGGGGTAGGGGACCTGGCCAGGCTGGAGCCTCCCGACGGGTACTCCAACCGCCGCACCGTCCGGAAGATCTGCTTGCATCAATATGCGGATCTGGAGTATAATCATGCCAACGTGCCTCCGAGATCCGGTCCCGCGGGTTGCCGAGGGTCCCACCCGGGGTCCATGGCCGGGGAGAGGCCTTCCCCGGCGACCTCACGGGCCCGGCGGAGCCTGGAGGGCGAGAGCCGGGCCCGTGCCGAGCGAGCGGAGGCCAGGGAGGGCCGTAGCGAGCGCTCGCCGGGGAAGGCCTCTCCCCGGCATCCCGAAAGCGAGGAGGAACCGTCTTGGCCGTCTTGCTCGAGAGCCCATCGGAGCCCCGCCCCGTCCCCGGAGGGCTCGACGCCGTCCGGGGCATCCAGGCCGCCGGGGTTCACTGCGGCATCAAGGGCCGGAACCCGGACCTGGCCGTGGTGGTGACCCATCCGCCGGCAGTGGCCGCGGGAACCTTCACCACGAACCGGGTGCAGGCAGCACCCGTGGTGGTCTCGCGGGAGCACCTGGCCCGGGGTGGCCTGGTGCGGGCCATCGTGGTCAACTCAGGCATCGCCAACGCCTGCACCGGCGAGCAGGGCCTGGCCGACGCCCGTCGCATGGCGGCCGTGCTGGCCGAGAGGCTGGGGGCGGCGCCCCAGGAGGTTCTGGTGGCCTCCACGGGCGTGATCGGCCAGAGCCTTCCCATGGAGAAGGTGGAGGCGGGGATCCAGGCGGCCGTGGAGCAAGTGCGGGCCGGGGGCGGGGCCGACGCGGCCCGGGCCATCTGCACCACCGACACCCGCATCAAGCAGGCAGCGGTGAAGGTCTCCTTGCGGGGCGGCACCGTCCGGGTGGGCGGCATGGCCAAGGGCTCGGGCATGATCCACCCCAACATGGCCACCATGCTGGCCTTCGTGGCCACTGACGCCGCGGTGGAGCGGGAGTGGCTCGAGGAGCGGTGGCGCCGGTCGGTGGCGGCCAGCTACAACCGGATCACCGTGGACGGCGACACCTCCACCAACGACATGGCCCTGGTGCTGGCCAACGGTGCCTCCGGCGTGCGGCCCGACGGCCCCGGGGAGGAGGCCCTGCTGGGCGAGGCGCTGGACCAGGTGAACCTGGAGCTGGCCCGGATGATCGCCGCCGACGGAGAAGGGGCCAGCCACCTGATGGTGGTGCGGGTCACGGGCGCGGCCAGCCCCGAGGAGGCGGACCGCTGCGCCCGCACCATCGCCGCCTCGCCGCTGGTGAAGACGGCGGTGGCCGGGCGCGACCCGAACTGGGGCAGGATCCTGGCGGCCGCGGGGCGAAGCGGCGTTACCCTGGACCCGTCCCGCCTGGACCTCTGGATCGGCGGGGTACAGGTGGCCGCGGGGGGCGCCGGGCGGAAGGGCGCCGAAGAGGCCGCCCGGGCGCGCATGGAGCCCTTCGAGGTCGAGATCCGGCTGGACCTGGGCTCAGGCCCCCACGAGGGGCTGGCCTTCGGCTGCGATCTGACCGAGGGCTACGTGCGGATCAACGCGGAGTACCGCAGCTAGCTGCGGGCGGTTTCCGCCAGAGGAGGTGGGGCGGTGGGCACGCCGTCCAACACGTCGGCCAACGGCGAGGCGCAGGGCCCGGCCGCCAAGACCATGAGCGGGGGCCCCCTGGGGCAGAGCGAGCTGGAACGGAGGGCAGGGGTCCTCATCGAGGCCCTGCCTTACATCCGCTCCTTCGCGGGGAAGAGCTTCGTCATCAAGTACGGCGGCAGCGCCATGAGCGATCCGGCGCTCCAGCAGGCGGTGATCACGGACCTGGTGCTCCTCAAGTACGTGGGGCTCCACCCGGTCGTCGTCCACGGAGGGGGCGGGCGGCTGAGCCAGTGGATGCGCCGCCTGGGCATGGAGCCCCGGTTCGTGGAGGGCCTGCGGGTCACCGACGCGGAGACCATGCAGCTCGCGCAGATGGTGCTGGTGGGAAGCGTCAACCAGGAGATCGTCGCCCTCATCAACCGCATGGGCGGCCGGGCCGTGGGGCTCTCGGGCACCGACGGCAACCTGATCGTGGCCCGCAAGCGCCAGACGCCCGGCAAGGAGGCGGTCGACCTGGGCTTCGTGGGCGAGGTGGAGAAGGTCAACGCCGGCCTCATCCACCTCCTGGAGCGGGACGGGTACATCCCGGTCATCTCCTCCATCGGGGTGGGGCTCTCGGGAGAGCCCTACAACATCAACGCCGACACGGTGGCAGGGGAGGTGGCCGCCGCGCTCAAGGCCGACAAGCTCATCCTCCTCACCGACGTGCGGGGGGTGATGGAGGATCCCGCGGACCCCGGCACCCTCATCAGCACCCTGGACGTGGAGCAGGCCCGCCACCTGGTGACGGGCCACGCGGTGAAGGAAGGGATGATCCCCAAGCTCGAGGCGTGCGTCAAGGCGCTGGAGGCGGGGGTCCCCCGCGCGCACATCATCGACGGGCGCCGGGAGCACGCGCTGCTCCTGGAGCTCTTCACCGACCGCGGCATCGGCACCATGGTGGTCGGGTAGGCCGGGTCCCGAGAAGGCAGGGTCCCTTCCCGCCGGCCGGGGGAGGGCGCGCAGAAGGACGCGAGGAGGCGCGAGGGATGGCTTCGGAAGCTCCGGATCGTCACCTGATGCCCACGTACCGGCGGCACCTCACCCTGGTGCGCGGCCAGGGAAGCTACGTGGAGGACGCGTCGGGCCGCCGCTACCTGGACTGGGTGGCCGGCATCGCGGTCAACGCGCTGGGGCACCGGCATCCCCGGGTGCTGGAGGCGCTGGGGCGTGCCGCGGAGAGGTTCCTCCACGTGTCGAACCTCTACCTCACCGAGCCCCAGCAGGAGCTGGCGGGGCGGCTCAGCCGGCTGACGGGGCTCGACCGGGTCTTCTTCGCGAACTCGGGCGCGGAGGCCAACGAGGCGGCCATCAAGCTCGCACGGCGGTACTTCGCGCAGCAGGGGAAGAGCGGCCGGGTGGAGATCCTCGCCGTGAGCCACGCCTTCCACGGCCGCACCCTGGCCACCCTGGCCGCCACCGACAAGCCCGCCTACCAGCAGGGTTTCGGGCCGCTGCCCCGGGGCTTCCACCGCATCCCCCGCTCCGACGAGCCGGGCGCGCTCCTGGCGCTCCGGCGGGGAATCGGGCCCCAGACGGCCGCCGTGATGCTGGAGGTGGTGCAGGGCGAGGCGGGCGTCCACCCCCTGGACCCGGAGTACCTGCGGGAGGTGCGCCGGCTCTGCGACCGCTGGGGCGCGCTCTTGATCGTGGACGAGGTCCAGTCTGGCATGGGGCGCACGGGCCCCTTCGCCGCCTACCAGCGGGTGGGCATTCAGCCCGACATCTGCACCCTGGCCAAGGCGCTGGGCGGCGGGTTGCCCCTGGGGGCCACCTGTGCCCGGGAGGCGGTGGCCCAAGCCTTCCAGCCCGGAAGCCACGCCTCCACCTTCGGGGGGAACCCGGTGGCCTGCGAGCTGGCCCTGGCGGTGCTGGACCTGCTGGAGAGCGAGGGGTACCTGGGCGAGGACGGGATCGTGGCCCGGCTGGGGGCCGCCTTCGGGCGGCGGCTTCAGGAGCTGAAGGCGGCCGGCCTCCCCATCACCGCCATCCGCCAGGTGGGGCTCATGATCGGCGCCGACGTGGCCGTGCCGGCCGAGGCGGTCGTCCGGGCCGCGGAAGGCGAGGGGCTCCTGGTGAACGCCACGGGCCCCCACACCCTGCGGCTCCTGCCTCCCTACACTACCACCCAGCAGGAGCTGGAGGAGGGCTTCGCCAAGCTCGAGGCCGCCCTGCGGGCGGTGGCGGCGGAGCCGCCTGCCAGGGACGGTGCCCCGCCGGGAGCCGGGCCCGCCGCCGGCCCCACGGAAGGTTCGACGCCGCTGAAGGAGCGGACGCCTCGTGCCTAAGGACCCGAGCGTGCGCCGGGTGCTGGTGATCGGCTCGGGCCCCATCGTCATCGGGCAGGCGGCCGAGTTCGACTACGCCGGTACCCAGGCCTGCCGGAGCCTCCGGGAGGAAGGGGTGGAGGTGGTGCTGGTCAACTCCAACCCGGCCACCATCATGACCGACCCGGACATGGCCGACCGGATCTACTTCCAGCCGCTCACCCTCCCCTACCTGGAGCGCATCATCGCCCGGGAGCGGCCCGACGGCCTGCTGCCCACCCTGGGGGGCCAGACCGGTCTCAACCTGGCGGTGGAGCTGGCCCGGGCCGGGGTACTGGATCGGTACGGCGTGCGCCTGCTGGGGACGCCCTTGGCCACCATCGAGAAGGCCGAGGACCGCCAGCTCTTCAAGAACGCCATGGAGGCCATCGGAGAGCCGGTGATCGAGAGCCGAACGGTGGGCTCGGTGGCCGAGGGCCTCGCCTTCGCGGCGGAGGCGGGCTACCCGGTCATCATCCGCCCGGCCTTCACCTTGGGCGGCACGGGCGGGGGCATGGTCCGGGACGAGCGAGCCGCCCGGGAGGTCCTGGCCCGAGGGCTGAAGCGCTCGCCCATCGGCCAGGTGCTGGTGGAGCGGAGCGTGGCCGGCTGGAAGGAGATCGAGTACGAGGTGATGCGGGACAAGGCCGACACCTGCATCGCCGTCTGCAACATGGAGAACCTGGACCCCATCGGCGTCCACACGGGCGACTCGGCCGTCATCGCGCCCAGCCAGACCCTTTCGGACCGGGAGTACCAGATGCTCCGGTCCGCCTCCCTGCGGATCATCCGGGCCCTGGGGGTGGAGGGTGGCTGCAACATCCAGTTCGCGCTCTCGCCCACCTCGCTCGACTACTACGTCATCGAGGTGAATCCCCGGGTGAGCCGCTCGAGCGCCCTGGCCTCCAAGGCCACCGGCTACCCCATCGCCCGGGTGGCCGCCAAGATCGCGGTGGGGCTCACCCTTCCCGAGATCGCGAACGCGGTGACGGGCAAGACCACCGCCTGCTTCGAGCCGGCGTTGGACTACGTGGTGATGAAGCTGCCCCGCTGGCCCTTCGATACCTTCGGCGCGGCGGACCGCTCCCTGGGCACCCAGATGAAGGCGACGGGCGAGGTGATGGCCATCGGCCGCACCTACGAGGAGGCCCTGATGAAGGCGATCCGCTCCCTGGACCAGGGGCCCGACGGACTCCTGGCGCCGGGGCTCGAGCGGCTCCCCGAGGCGGCCCTGGCCCGGCGGCTGGAGCAGCCCGACGACCAGCGCCTCTTCCTCCTGGCCGAAGCCCTGCGGCGCGGGTGGAGCGTGGAGCGGGTCTCGGAGCTGTCGAAGGTGGACCGCTTCTTCCTGGACGGGATGGCGCGGATCGTGGACGCGTACGGCCAGGCGGCGCGGCTTGCGCCCTCGGCCCGGGGGGCGGAGGGCGCGCCACCCGTGGCGGCCGGGGAGCTGCAGCGGCTGAAGGCCTTAGGGCTAGCCGACTCGGAGCTGGCCCGGCTCTGGGACGTGCCCGAGAGCTCGGTGCGGGAGCTCCGCCGGCGCCTCGGGGTGCGGCCCGTCTACAAGATCGTCGACACGTGCGCGGCCGAGTTCGAGGCGAGCACCCCCTACTATTACTCCACCTACGATCAGGAGGACGAGAGCCGCCCGGGCGACCGCCCCGCGGTGCTGGTGCTGGGATCCGGTCCCATCCGCATCGGGCAGGGCATCGAGTTCGACTACGCGTGCGTCCACTCGGCGTGGGCCCTGCAGGAGGCCGGCTACCGGGCGGTGATGGTCAACAGCAACCCGGAGACGGTGAGCACCGACTTTGACACCTCCGACGCCCTCTATTTCGAGCCCCTCACCCTGGAGGACGTACTCCGCGTGGTGGAGGTCGAGCGACCCGCCGGGGTGGTGGCCCAGTTCGGGGGACAGACGGCCATCAACCTGGCGGCTCCCCTCCACGAGGCCGGGGTGCCCATCCTGGGCACGAGCCCCGAGGCCATCGACGTCTGCGAGGACCGGGAGCGGTTCGCGGACCTCTGCCGGCGCCTGGGCATCCCCCAGCCCGAAGGGGTCACCGCCACCTCGGTGCAGGAGGCGATGGGGTACGCCCTGAAGCTGGGCTTCCCCCTGCTGGTACGCCCCTCCTACGTCCTGGGCGGCCGGGCCATGGAGATCGTCACCCACGAGCAGGAGCTCTTCGAGTACCTCCAGTCGGCGGTGGAGGTCTCCCACCGCCACCCGGTGCTGGTGGACCGCTACCTCCCGGGCCGGGAGGTGGAGGTGGACCTGATCGCCGATGGGGAGCAGGTGCTCATCCCCGGGATCATGGAGCACGTGGAGCGGGCCGGCGTGCACTCGGGCGACTCCAGCGCCTTCTTTCCGCCCCGAAGCCTGAGCCCCGAGCAGCAGCAGGAGCTGGCCGGCATCGCCCGGCGCCTGGCGCTGGCGGTGGGCGTGCGGGGCATCTTCAACATCCAGTTCGTCCTCTACCAGGACCGTTTCTACTGCCTGGAGGCCAACCCCCGGGCCAGCCGGACGGTGCCCTTCCTCAGCAAGGTCACCGGCGTGCCCATGGTGCGGCTGGCCACCCAGGTGATGCTCGGAAAGAGCCTGGCGGAGCTGGGGTACGCCGGCGGTCTCCTGCCGGCCCCCCGCACCGCGGGCGGGCCGGGCGGCTACACCGCGGTGAAAAGCCCCGTCTTCTCCTTCGAGAAGATGCAGGCGGTGGAGACCTCCCTGGGACCCGAGATGAAGTCCACCGGCGAGGTGATGGGCCTCGACCGGGATCCGGAGCGGGCCCTGGCCAAGGCGCTGGCCGCGTGCGGCATGGGGCTTCCGGCGCCCCTGCCCCAGGGCGGCCGGGGGCGGGCGCTCCTCTCCATCGCCGACCGCGACAAGCCCGAGATCGTCCCCTTGGCCCGGCGCCTGGCTGAGCTTGGGTTCGAGCTCTGCGCCACGCCCGGGACGGCCGCGGTGCTGCGCGAGGCGGGGCTGGAGGTGGACGTGGTGCCCCGCACCGGTGAGGGCCACCTGGACCCGCTCGAGCGGGTGCGCGCAGGCGAGGTGCGGCTGGTGGTGAACACGCCCACCCAGGCTCGCCAGCCTCTCCGCTGGGGCTTCCAACTGCGGCGGCTGGCGGTGGAGTTCGGGGTGCCCTGCTTCACCTCCCTGGACACCCTTGCCGCCGCCCTACGGGCCGCAGGCAACGGGGGCCCGGTGGAAGTGGAGCCGCTGGACTTCTACGTGGAGGCGGCTCAGGCGGCACGGAGGCGGGGTGGGGCCCGCCGTGGCCGGGCGGTCACGGAGCCCCCGGGCACCCGAGCAGCAAGCCGGTGGATCCCCCTGGTGCGGCCCGCGGCCGGCCAGGCGCTGGACGGTTGATCGAGGTTCATGCGAGGAACGGAGGCGGTAGGCGATGGCGTTGGATGGAAAGGCGACGGGTGGCGTGAAGAAGGTGGTGCTGGCCTACTCGGGGGGCCTGGACACCTCGGTGATCATCCCCTGGCTGAAGGAACGCTACGGCTGCCAGGTGGTGGCGATGGTGGCCGACGTGGGCCAGGAGGAGGACCTGGGGGAGGTGCGGGCCAAGGCCCTGGCCAGCGGGGCCGAGCGGGTCTACGTGGAGGACCTGAGGGAGGCCTTCGTCCACGACTACATCCTGCCGGCGGTGCAGGCGGGCGCGGTCTACGAGGAGGGGTACCTGCTGGGCACCTCCATGGCCCGGCCCCTGATCGCCACCCGCCAGGTGCAGATCGCGGAGCGCGAGGGCGCCGACGCCCTGGCCCACGGGGCCACGGGGAAGGGGAACGACCAGGTCCGCTTCGAGCTGACCTACAAGGCCCTCCGGCCGGACCTGAAGGTGATCGCCCCCTGGCGCGAGTGGGAGCTGCGCTCCCGCAGCGACGAGATCCGCTACGCCCAGGCCCACGGCGTGCCGGTGACGGCCACCGCGGAGAAGCCCTACAGCATCGACGAGAACCTGTGGCACACCAGCTACGAGGGCGGTGTGCTGGAGGATCCCTGGAACGGGCCCGATCCTTCCATGTTCCGCCGCACCGCGGCGCCCGAGACCGCGCCGGACCGGCCGGAAGAGGTGGAGATCGCCTTCCACGCGGGCGTGCCCGTCGCCCTCAACGGTCGCCGGGTGGAGCTCCTGGCCTTCCTTCAGGAGCTGAACGCCCTGGCCGGCAAGCACGGGGTCGGGCGGGTGGACCTGGTGGAGAACCGCCTCGTGGGGATGAAGTCCCGGGGCGTCTACGAGACGCCGGGCGGCACCGTCTGGATGGCGGCCCACCGGGCGCTGGAGACGCTGGTCCTCGACCGGGCCACCGCACACATGAAGGCGGTCCTGGCCCAGCGCTACGCGGAGCTGGTCTACGACGGGCTCTGGTACACGCCACTCCGGCAGGCGCTGGACGCCTTCGTGGCCAGCACCCAGGAGCGGGTCACGGGCGAGGTGCGGCTGCGCCTCTTCAAAGGAAGCGTGCAGGTGAAGGGCCGCCGCTCGCCCCACGCCCTCTATGACGCCGAGTTCGTCACCTTCGAGGAAGACTCGGTCTACCGCCAGGACGACGCGGCGGGCTTCATCCGCCTCTTCGGCCTGCCCGTGGAGATCGCCGCCCGGCGCCGGGTGCAGGAGGGAGCCAGGGCTTCCACGGCGGTCTAGTCCGGTTCGGAGCGCCCTCAGCCGCTCCCGAGGCCGTCGGGGGCGGCCGGGGGGCGCGCCCGGAGAGGGGATGAGACGATGCAGGCCAGGTCCGGACGTTTCCGCGAGCCGCTGGATGAGACGGTGGCCGCCTTCCAGAACTCCTTTCCCTTCGACCAGCGTCTCTTCCGCCAGGACGTCCAGGGGAGCCGCGCGCACGTGCGGATGCTGGCCCGGCAGGGCATTCTCGCCCAGGACGAGGTCGAGGTCCTCCTGGAGGGCCTGGACCGGGTGGAAGCCGAGTTCGCGGAGGGCCGCTTCGAGGCCCGGCCCGACGACGAGGACGTCCACATGGCCGTGGAGCGGCGGTTGGTGGAGCTGGTGGGCGACGCCGGGAAGCGGCTCCACACCGCCCGCAGCCGAAACGACCAGGTGGCGCTGGACCTCCGGCTCTGGCTGCGGGAGGAGATGGAGCTCCTGGACGAAGAGCTCCTGGGGCTCCAGGCCGCCTTCCTGGACCTGGCCGAGGCCCACCCGCGGGCGGTGATGCCGGGGTACACCCACCTCCAGCGGGCCCAACCCGTGCTGCTGGCCCACCACCTGCTGGCCTACGTGGAGATGCTGGAGAGGGACCGGGAGCGCTTCCGGGACGCCCGCCGGCGCATGAACCTCTCGCCCCTGGGGGCTGGCGCCCTGGCGGGGGTGCCGTACCCTGTGGACCCCCAGGGGGTCGCAACCGAGCTGGGCTTCGCCGGGGTGTGCGCCAACAGCCTGGACGCCGTCTCGGACCGGGACCACGCGGTGGAGTTCCTGGCCGCGGCCAGCCTCCTCATGGTCCATGTCTCGCGCCTGGCGGAGGAGCTGGTGCTCTGGAGCAGCCAGGAGTTCGGCTTCGTGGAGCTCCCGGACCGCTTCGCCACGGGGTCCAGCATCATGCCCCAGAAGAAGAACCCCGACGTGCCCGAGCTGGTGCGGGGCAAGACGGGCCGGGTGGTGGGGCACCTGGTGGGGCTGCTGGTGACGCTCAAGGGGCTGCCCCTGGCCTACAACAAGGACCTGCAGGAGGACAAGGAGCCCCTCTTCGACACCGCGGACACCCTCCACGCCACCCTGCGGGTGCTGGCAGCCCTGGTGCCGGCCCTGCGGGTGGACGAGGAGCGCATGCGCCGGGCCGCCGAAGACGGCTACCTGACGGCCACCGAGCTGGCCGACGCCCTGGTGCGCCGGGGCGTTCCCTTCCGGGAGGCGCACCACGCCGTGGGCGCCCTGGTGGCCTACGCCCGCGAGCGCGGCTGCCGGCTGAGCGACTTGACCGGGGAAGAGCTGGTTCGCTTTCACCCGAGGCTCGGGGTGGAGCTCCTCCCCCTGACGGAACCCCAGCGGGCCGTGGATGCCCGAAAGAGTTGGGGCGGAACCGGGTACGCTCAGGTGGAGGAAGCGCTCGCCCGGGCACGGAGGCGGCTGGAGCAGCGCGGCTAGCCCGCCCTTCACCCGCCGGCGGGCAGCGGCGGGAGGGCTGGGCGGTGAGGGACTTCTGGCAGGCGGAGCTGGCGGCCGCCGGGCGCATGAGGCCGCGGGTGCGGGTGCTGGCGGGCTTCAACGTCAACGTGGACCGGGTCGTCCACCTGGACCCCGGGTGCTGGCAGGCGCTCCTGGCCAGCCGTCCTGAGGCCACGCCCGAGCGGGTGGAGCGGGGGGCCGAGCACCCGCCGGCTGAAGCCGACGAGCCGTTGCAGCTCCTGGCCCTCCTCTGGAACCGCCTCTCCCAGGGTCGCTCCCACCACATGACGGTGGAGGCTCCGGACCTCCTGGCCTGGCTGGAGGGGCGCCTGGCCGCCGGCGAGGCGCGGGTGGGCGGCCAGGCGGGCATCATCGCCAACCAGGCGGCCGCCCTGGATCTCGAAAGCCTCCTGGTGACCCCTGCCCTCTCGCCGCCCCAGGCAGGCCACCTGCGAAAGACGGTGCGCGCCCCGAGCCTGCGGGCAGGGCGCCTCGCATGGCTTCCGGTCGCGGAGGCCGCGGACCCCTCGGCCCCCACCAAGGTCAACTGGATCCTGGAGTACGATCGGGGCCAGGTCTTCCACCTGGACGGCCGCCAGGTCCGGGTACCTCGCTCCAACCGGGTGATCGTGGCCAGCCGTCCCCGCGGTCTGGTCATGGCCTTTCCCCCAGAGCTGGAGCCGCACCTGGATGAACTGGGCGCCAGCGTGGACGTCGCCTTCCTGGCCGGCTACCACTACGCCGCACCCGTCCTGCCCGACGGGAGGAGCTTCGACGAGTACCTGAGCGACTCGATCCGGCACGTCCGGCTCCTGAAGCGGCGCAACCCCACCCTTGTGGTCCACGTGGAGTACGTCCTCATGAAGCACGTCAACCTCGAGATCCCCTTGCTGGCGGCCCTGGGGCCTGCCGCCGGCAGCTTCGGGATCAATGAGAACGAGCTGCGGGGCGTGCTGGAGCGATCGGGCGAGCCGCTCCTGGCCGCGGAGCTCCGGTCCGACGAGCGGCCGTACCTCCTCTACCGCGGGGCTCGGGTCCTCCTGGAGCGCTACGCGTTCCAGCGGGTGCAGGTGCACAACCTGGGCTACTACTGCCTGGTGGAGCGCCTCTCGACCCAGGAATCCGGCAACCCCGCCTGGGCGCGGCGCCGCCTGGAAGCGATGCGGCGGGGCGGGCTCTTCGGGACCGCGGTCACCCAGCACCGGGCTCGCTTCGGCACCGAGGCCGGGCCGGACGACGTGACCCGGGAGGCGTCCACGCCGCTCTCGGACCTGGGCCTGGAGGCCGTGCGGGCCTTCGAGGCAGAGATCATCGCCCGGGAGGCGGTCCAGCCGCTGGCCCCCGGAGGGTTCCGGCTGGACGACCTCCTGGTGCAGGTGGTTCCGGCCCACGTCCAGGACCGGCCCGTCCTCACGGTGGGGATGGGCGACACCATCTCCTCGACCAGCCTCATCGCCGAGCGGTGGCTCCTTGGGCTGGAAGGGCGGCCCCTGGAACCGATTCCCCAACCGAGCTGACAAGCCCGGCCGGCGCGCGATCGGGCGTCAGGCCAGCTCCCGAACGTGAAGGAGCTCGTTCGGGTTCATCGGGCGGACGTCCTTCGACCCCAGCGTGACAACGCCGACCGTCCTGCCCCCTCCCGAGACGAACTCCACCTCGAAGGCATCCCCGCCCTGGTATCGGTGCAGGATGGCACCCACGTCCCCGCGTTTCAGCCCGTACTCGGGCAGGTCACGCGTCAGGACGACCGTGTCCAGCTCTTCGGTTCCCATAAGGTTCCCTCCCACGGGTAACCGAGGATCTTCTCTGGAGGAACGTAGGCTTTGGAGCGACAAGGGAGCTTCATGCCGATACCTCGCGAAGAGCACGATATGGACCCGGCTTCGCTAGCATGACACGCAGCAGAGGACCAAGGCAGTCCGCACCACATCCTTCCCATCTGTGGCCCAGGCAGTCGCGCGGAAAAGCCTCCGAGGAAAGGGCCTCTTCTGTCCCGAAGGGAAAACGGTGGAGGCTGGTCGGACGGCCGCGGGAGGATGGCGCGGGAAGCGCGTCGAAAGACGTGGCCAGCCCGCCGCCGGGGCCGATCGTCTCGGTAGGGTACCGAGGCGGGCATGCGGCCGGCAACCCTGCAGATTCCACACCAGACGAGGCAGGAGACGACAGGGAGGGATCGGGCCGGTGCGGGCGCTGGTGCTCTACGGTTCGGACCGCCGGCTGGAAGCGGTGGCGCAAGGTGTGGCGGCGGGTCTGGAGGCCGCCGGACTCGAGGTGGACCGGAAACGGATGGATCAGGTGGGGGCGGGCCCCATCACCACCGCTCAGTACCAGCTAGTGGCGGTAGGCTCCACCTCGCGGGGCTTCCTTGGGGGCAAGGTACCGGCCGAGGTGGCGGAGACCGTGCCCCGCTGCAGCCGGCTCCAGGGAAAGCAGACCGTGGCGTTCATCGTCCCGGGGCCGTTCGGCAGCACCAAGACGCTGCGGGCGCTCATGGCCTTGCTGGAAAAGGAAGGCGCCTGGGTTCAGGACTTCGCCGCCCTCAAGAGCAGCGCCGAGGCCCGGGAGTTCGGAAGCCGGTTGCGCAACCTCCTGGAGACGCGATAGGGGTCCAGGCGCGGTTCGGATCGCGTTCCGCGGGATCGTCAGGACAGCGCACGATCGGTGCCGGCGGGCGCGGCCGGCACGACTGGCGGGGTGGGGGCAGGAAGGGGCGAGCAGGGTGGCGGTGCAGGTGCAGACGGGTCGCCGGAGCGACCAGATCAAGCGGGGAGTCGATCGGGCCCCGCATCGGAGCCTCCTGCGGGCGACGGGGGTGCGGGAAGAGGACTTCGACAAGCCCTTCATCGCGGTGGTGAACTCGTACGTGGACATCGTCCCGGGTCACGTTCACCTCCAGGCGTTCGGCCGGGTGGTGAAGGAGGCCATCCGGGAGGCGGGCGGCGTGCCCTTCGAGTTCAACACCATCGGCGTGGACGACGGCATCGCCATGGGCCACCTGGGCATGCGCTACTCGCTGCCCAGCCGGGAGCTGATCGCCGACTCGGTGGAGACCATGGTCACCGCCCACTGGTTCGACGGCATGATCTGCATCCCCAACTGCGACAAGATCACCCCCGGCATGATGATGGCCGCCATGCGGCTCGACATCCCCACCATCTTCGTGAGCGGCGGCCCCATGCGGGCAGGCCGCCTGAACGGCCGGGCGGTGGACCTCATCTCGGTCTTCGAGGCGGTAGGCGGCCACCAGACGGGCCAGGTGAGCGACCAGGAGCTGCTGGCCCTGGAGCGGGTCGCCTGCCCGAGCTGCGGCTCCTGCTCGGGCATGTTCACCGCCAACTCCATGAACTCCCTGGCCGAGGCGCTGGGCCTGGCCTTGCCCGGCAACGGCACGATCCTGGCCGACACCCCCGAGCGCGAGGAGCTGGCCCGCCGGGCGGCACGGCGCATCCTGGAGTTGGTGGAGGAGGGCGTCACCGCGCGCGGCCTGGTCAACGAGGCGAGCTTCGACAACGCCTTCGCCCTGGACATGGCCATGGGCGGCTCGACCAACACGGTCCTCCACGGGCTGGCCATCGCCCACGAGGCGGGCGTCGACTACCCCCTGGAACGGCTCGACGCCCTCTCGCGGCGGGTCCCCCACCTCTGCAAGGTGAGCCCCGCCTCGAGCCACCACATGGAGGACGTGCACCGGGCGGGCGGCATTCCGGCGATCCTGAAGGAGCTGGCCCGCATCCCGGACCTCCTCCACCTGGACGCGCCCACCGTCTCGGGGAAAACCCTGGGCCAGATCGCCGAGGAAGCAGAGGTGACCGACCCTGAGGTGATCCGGCCCCTGGAGCGGGCCTACAGCCCTGAGGGCGGCCTGGCGGTCCTCTTCGGCAACCTGGCACCCCAGGGGGCGGTGCTGAAGACGGGCGCCGTCGACCCTGAGATCAAGGTCCACGAGGGACCGGCGGTCCTCTACGAGTCCCAGGAGGAGGCCTCCGAGGGCATCGCCCGGGGCGAGGTGAAGGCGGGGGACGTGGTGGTGATCCGCTACGAGGGCCCCAAGGGCGGCCCCGGCATGCCCGAGATGCTGGCGCCCACTTCCGCCCTGGTGGGGCGGGGGCTGGGGAAGAGCGTCGCCCTCATCACCGACGGGCGCTTCTCCGGCGGCACCCGGGGGATCTGCCTGGGGCACATCAGCCCCGAGGCGGCCGAGGGCGGCCCCCTGGCCCTGGTGGAGCCCGGGGACCGGATCCGCATCGACATCCCGAGTCGCCGCCTGGAGCTCCTGGTGGACGAGGCGGAGCTGGAGCACCGCCGCCAGGCCTGGACGCCCCCCGAACCCCGGATCCGCCACGGCTACCTGGCCCGCTACGCCCGCCAGGTGACGTCGGCCCACACGGGCGCCATCCTGCGCTGAGCAGGACGGGGGAGCCATGGCCAGTCATGGCTCGCTTGCTTGACGGTGCGTGCATGGCTTCCATCTCGGGCATCCGGCAGTGGTACCGGATCGCCGGTGCAACGGCCTTCCGACTGCAGAGATTTGCACAAAGAGGGTTGACATGGAGCGGGAGGCTGAGTATCCTTGAGCCAATACCTCGGCGGCCCACCGGGATCGAGAACGTCCCTGGGCGCATACGGGACCACGCATACCGAACGGAATCGTGTGGATACGGCGATGACGGGGAGCAGTAGGCGGCCCCCAGGGGGCCCAGAGAGCCGGCGGTTGCTGCGAGCCGGCCCCCCTGGACCACTGAACTCGCCCCCGAGCCTCGGACCGAACGGCCGGCCTCTCACGGCTCAGTAGGCTCCGACGGGAATCCGATGGCGCCCGTTAGCGCGCCGGCTCTCGGCTCCCGCCCGCAGGCGAGCCCTGAGCCTTGAGGCCGAACGCCGCGAGGCGTCGGCGAACAGGGTGGTACCGCGATCATTGTCGCCCCTGGCCCGGTACGGGTCAGGGGTTTTCTGTTACCTCACTCAGGGAGGGATCGGCATGGAAGCGGCGGCAGCCAGAGCGTGGGACGCAGCCGAAGCGGCCGAGGAGGCGCCGGCGACGGTTCCCGCATCGGAAGCACGGGGGTCGGAGCCCCTCACGGGCGCCGAGCTCCTGGTGCGGTGCCTGGAGGCGGAGGGCGTCGAGGTCCTCTTCGGGTACCCAGGCGGCGCGGTGCTCCCGATCTACGACGCCATCTACCGTGCCGGGATCCGCCACGTCCTGGTGCGCCACGAGGCCGGCGCCGTCCACGCCGCCGACGGATACGCCCGGGCCACCGGGCGAACCGGGGTCTGCCTGGCCACCTCCGGCCCGGGCGCCACCAACCTGGTGACCGGCCTCGCCACCGCCCACATGGACTCCATTCCCCTGGTGGCCTTCACGGGCAACGTCCCCACCACCCTCATCGGCCGGGACGGCTTCCAGGAGGCGGACATCACCGGCATCACCATGCCCATCACCAAGCACAACTTCCTGGTTCAGCGGGCCGAGGACCTGCCCCGCATCGTGCGGGCGGCCTTCACCCTGGCGGCCACGGGCCGCCCGGGCCCGGTGCTGGTAGACCTCCCCAAGGACGTGAGCAACGCCCGGGTGGCGGGCTTCCGCTACCCCCGCCGGGTGACGCTGCGGGGCTACAAGCCCACGCTCCAGGGCCACCCCCGGCAGCTCGAGGCCACCGCCGAGGCCCTCGCAAAGGCCAAGAGGCCCGTGCTCTACCTGGGCGGGGGCGTCATCGCGGCCGGGGCCCACGCCGAGGTGCGCGAGCTGGCCGAGCGGGCCTCCATCCCCACCACCAGCACCCTCATGGGGCTGGGCGCCTTCCCGCCGGACCACCCGCTCTGGATGGGGATGCTGGGCATGCACGGCACCCCCACCGCCAACTACGCGGTGACCCACTCGGACCTGCTCATCGCGGTGGGCGCCCGCTTCGACGACCGGGTGACGGGCCGCACCGACCGTTTCGCCCCCGGCGCCCGTATCGTCCACATCGACGTGGACCCGGCCGAGATCGGGAAGAACGTGGAGGCGCACATTCCCATCGTGGGCGATGCCCGCGAGGTTCTTCAGGCGCTGCTACCCCTGGTGGCGCCCAAGCACGAGGCGGCGTGGCTCGCTCAGGTGGCCGGCTGGAAGCAGCGCTACCGCTTGCGGTACCGTCCCCGCCCCGACGAGATCCTGCCCCAGGAGCTGGTGGACCGCCTGGCCCGGACGGCCCAGGCCCACGAGGAGGCCACGGGCCGGGAGGTCGTCGTCACCGCCGACGTGGGGCAGCACCAGATGTGGGCGGCCCAGTTCTTCCCCTTCCGCCGGCCCCGCAGCTACATCAACTCAGGGGGGCTCGGCACCATGGGCTACGGGCTTCCGGCCGCGGTGGGCGCCCAGGTCGCCCGGCCCGACGCCACCGTGGTCTGCCTGACGGGCGACGGCTCCATCCAGATGAACGTCCAGGAGATGGCCGTGGTGCGGAGCCTGGGGCTTCCCATCAAGGTCGTCATCATGAACAACGTCTACCTGGGCATGGTCCGCCAGTGGCAGGAGCTCTTCTACGACGGCCGCTACAGCCACTCGGCCCTCTTCGACAACCCGGACTTCGTCCTGCTGGCCCAGGCCTACGGGGTGCCGGCGGCTCGGGTGGAGCGGCCCCAGGAGCTGGAGGCGGCGCTGGAGCGGGCCTTCGCCGAGCCCGGCCCCTACCTGCTCGACGTGCGGGTGCGCCCCGAGGAGAACTGCTGGCCCATGGTACCCGCCGGCGGGGCCATCGACGAGATGATCGGCGTGGACGAAGCCACGCTGGCCGGGGAAGAGCAGGCCGCCCCGGAGCGAACGGAGGTGCCTGTTTGAAGCGTACTCTCTCCATCCTGGTGGAGAACCATTTCGGCGTGCTCGCCCGGGTGGCGGGGCTCTTCAGCCGGAGGGGCTTCAACATCGAGAGCCTCTCGGTGGCCCCCAGCGAGGACCCCACCCTCTCCCGCATCACCCTGGTGACCCCGGCCGACGAGCGGGAGCTGGAGCAGCTCACCAAGCAGCTCCACAAGCTCGTGGACGTGGTGAAGATCAGCGACATCACCCAGGACGACCGGATCGAGCGGGAGCTGGCCCTCATCAAGGTGGCGGCCCAGCCCGCCAACCGCCAGGAGATCCTGCAGGTGGTGGACATCTTCCGGGCCCGGGTGGTGGACGTGAGCGAGCGGAGCGTGGTGGTGGAGGTGACGGGCGACGAGGGCAAGGTGGACGCCATGGAGCAGCTCCTGCGACCCTACGGCATCAAGGAGATGGTCCGCACTGGAAAGGTGGCCATGGTGCGGGGCGCCCGCACGGCTCCGTTGATGGCCGCTCGCGAGGCGGAGCGGGCCGGCTGAGCCGGCCGGCGAGGTGGGGTTGGCGGAACGAGACCCAACGAGGAGGCAGCGACGATGGCCACGATCTACTACGACGCCGATGCGGACCTGGCCGCGCTCCGGGGCCAGAAGGTGGCGGTGATCGGATACGGCTCCCAGGGCCATGCCCACGCGCTCAACCTGCGGGACAGCGGGGTGGAGGTGATCGTCTCCAACCGTCCGGGCTCCCACAACTACCGCCAGGCGGTGGCCGACGGGTTCCAGCCCGTCCCGGCGGCCGAGGCCGCCCGGCAGGCCGACGTCCTCATGATCCTGGTGCCCGATCACCTCCAGGCGCCCCTCTATCAAGACGACCTGGCGCCCAACCTGCGACCGGGTCAGGCCCTGGCCTTCGCGCACGGCTTTGCGATCCACTTCAACCAGGTGGTCCCGCCGCCCGAGGTGGACGTCTTCATGATCGCCCCCAAGGGGCCGGGGCACCTGGTGCGCCGGCTCTACCAGGACGGAAAGGGCGTACCTGCCCTGGTGGCCGTGCAGCAGGACGCGACCGGCCGCTGCCGCGACCGGGCCCTGGCCTACGGCAAGGGGATCGGGGCCGGGCGGGCCGGCATCCTGGAGACCACCTTCCGCGAGGAGGTGGAGACCGACCTCTTCGGCGAGCAGGCGGTGCTCTGCGGCGGCACCACCGAGTTGGTGAAGGCGGGCTTCGAGACCCTCGTGGAGGCCGGCTACCAGCCCGAGATCGCCTACTTCGAGTGCCTGAACGAGCTGAAGCTCATCGTGGACCTGATGTACGAGGGCGGGCTCCGGTGGATGCGCTACTCGATCTCGGACACGGCCGAGTACGGCGACATGACCCGGGGCCCCCGGGTGATCGACGGCCGGGTGCGGCAGACGATGAAAGAGATCCTGGAGGAGATCCGCTCGGGCGCCTTCGCCCGGGAGTGGGTGCTGGAGAACCAGGCGAACCGCCCCCGGTTCCAGAGCCTGCGCCGGCGCGAGGCGGAGCACTCCATCGAGAAGGTGGGGGCTGAGCTCCGGGCGATGATGCCGTGGATCGAGGCGAAGGAGCCGCCGGCGTAGTCTCCGGGGTCAGCGCCGACGGCGGCGTCTTGCTCGTTGACGCCCGTCGCGTGGCGTCGCTCCGGGCGGGGGAGGCCCTGGCGAGGGAACGCTCGCTCCGCCCTCCAGGCTCCGCTCGCTCTGCACCGGCTCGGCTCCGCCATCCGTGGCTCCGCCGGCCGGAGAGGTCCCTCGCCAGGGCCTCCCCCGCCCGGAGCGGTGCAGTGGTGAGCGCGAGCGAGCCGGAGCGCCCGCCGGGCGAGGGCTCGGAGCCTGGGCCGGCGAACCCCGTCGGAGTGGGAGGGGTGCGGCGGCTGGCCGGGGGGCTGGGGCGGTCCTGGTGGGGATGCGATGGATGGGCCAGAGCGGCGGCAGCTGGAGGGCGGAGCGGGCGTTCCCTTTCGGGGACCCCGCCCGCCCGGTGAGGGGGAGACGGCGTGCGGGCACGGGTGCTGGTGGCGGACACGCTGGATGCGGCGGGGGTGGAGAGGCTCCGGGCCGAGCCTGAGCTGGAGGTGGAGGTGCGCACGGGGCTGGGCCGGGAGGCGCTTGTGGAGGCGATCCCGGCGTACGACGGGCTGGTGGTCCGCTCCTCGACGCAGGTGACGGCCGAGGTCCTTGAGGCCGGCAAGCGGCTGCGGGTGGTGGGCCGGGCCGGGGTGGGCGTGGACAACATCGACGTGGAGGCGGCCACCCGGCGGGGCGTGCTGGTGGTGAACGCCCCCGAAGGGAACACCCTGGCTGCGGCGGAGCACACCCTGGCCATGCTGCTGGCCGCGGCCCGCTGGATCCCCCAGGCCCACGCCAGCCTGGTGCGGGACCACCAGTGGGACCGGAAGCGGTTCATGGGCGTGCAGCTCCAGGGCAAGGTGCTGGGCGTGGTTGGGCTGGGCCGCATCGGCAGCGAGGTGGCCCGCAGGGCCCGGGCGCTGGGCATGCGGGTCTTGGCCTACGATCCCTTCATCGGCCCGGAGCGGGCGGGGGAGCTGGGGGTGGAGCTGCGGGAGCTGGAGGCCATCTACCCGGAGGCCGACGCGTTCACGCTCCACACGCCGCTCACCGAGCAGACCCGCCACCTCCTGGGTGCGGAGGCCTTCGCCCGCATGAAGCGGGGGGTCATCCTGGTCAACTGCGCCCGGGGCGGCCTGGTGGACGAGGCAGCCTTGCTTGCGGCGCTGGAGTCCGGGCAGGTGCGGGCGGCGGCCCTGGACGTCTTCGAGGAGGAGCCGCCCCGCTCGAGCCCCTTGCTGGAGCATCCGCACGTGGTGGCCACCCCCCATCTGGGCGCCTCCACCCACGAAGCGCAGCTCCACGTGGCGCTGGAGATCGCCGAGCAGGTGGCCCGGGCCCTCAAGGGCGAGCCCGTGGCTCACGCCGTCAACGCGCCGGGGCTGCCGCCGGAGCTGGCCCGGCAGCTGGAGCCTTACGTGCGGCTGGCCCAGAAGCTGGGCGAGCTCTTCACGGGCTGGGCGTCGGGGGCTGGGGCCTTCTGGCCCCGGGTGGAGGTGGTCTACTCAGGAAGCATCGCCTCCCGGGACGTGCGCCCCCTCACCAACGCCCTCCTGGTAGGCCTGCTGCAGCCGGTGCTGCAGGAGGCGGTGAACGCGGTCAACGCCCCCGTCCTGGCCCGGCAAAGGCAGTTGCGGGTGAACGAGGTCCGGGAGGCCGACGGGGGCGGGCCAGGCCGCATCACCGTCCGGGCCGGGGGCGATGCACCCGGCTCCGAGGGGTTGCGGGGAGGCGCAGAGGCGGCTCCGGTGGGGGGGCGGAGCAGCGGGCCGCCCCAGGTGTCGGGCACTGTGGACGACGCGGGGCGGCCCATCCTCGTGGCTGTGGACGGGTATCCCGTGCACGTCTCTTCCACGGGCCACGTGCTCCTGGCGTACAACCGGGACCAGCCCGGGGTGATCGGAGCCGTGGGCACGCTGCTCGGCCAGTCCGGGGTGAACATCGCCTTCATGCAGGTGGGCCGCAGGCGCCCCGGCGAGGAGGCGGTGATGGTGCTGGGGCTCGACAACCCCATCCCGGACCCGGTAGCCCGGCGGCTGAGGGAGTTCGATGAGCTCTGGCACGTGGTCATCGCACGCTGGTAGGAGCGAAGGAACGGTGCGCCAGCGGAGGGTGGGGGACACGGAAAGGAGCGCGACGATGATGGAACGGGTACGGATCTTCGACACGACCTTGAGGGACGGCGAGCAGTCGCCTGGCTTCAGCATGAACCAGGAGGAGAAGCTGCAGCTGGCGAGGCAGCTCGCCCGGCTTCAGGTGGATGTGATCGAGGCCGGGTTCCCCATCGCCTCGCCGGGGGATTTCGAGGGCGTGCGCGCGGTCGCCCGGGAGGTCCGGGGCCCCGTGATCGCCGCCCTGGCCAGGACCCACCCCGCGGACGTCGAGGCCGCGGCCCGGGCCCTGGAGCCTGCGGAGCGAGCCCGGATCCACACCTTCATCGCCACCTCGCCCATCCACATGCGCCACAAGCTGCGCAAGGAGCCCGACGAGGTGGTGGAGATGGCCGTCAAGGCCGTGGCACAGGCCCGCCGCTACGTGGACGACGTGGAGTTCTCGGCCGAGGACGCCACCCGCAGTGACTGGGATTTCCTGGTGCGGGTCTTCAGCGCCGCGCTGGGGGCGGGGGCCACCACCCTGAACGTTCCCGACACCGTGGGCTACACGACCCCCGAGGAGTATGCCGCCCTGATCCAGCACCTGCGGGAGGAAATCCCCGGGTGCGACCGGGCGGTCCTCAGCGTCCACACCCACGACGACCTGGGGCTGGCGGTGGCCAACGCCCTGGCCGCGGTCCAGGCGGGCGCACGGCAGGTGGAGGGGACGATCAACGGCATCGGAGAGCGGGCGGGCAACTGCTCGCTGGAAGAGGTCGTCATGGCCCTCCGCACCCGGCACGATCGGATGCCCTACGACACCGGCGTGGAGACCACCCAGATCTACCCCACCAGCCGCCTGCTGGTGGCCCTCACCGGCGTGGAGGTGCAGCCCAACAAGGCCATCGTGGGCGCCAACGCCTTCGCCCACGAGGCGGGCATCCACCAGGACGGGGTTCTCAAGGAGCGGAGCACCTACGAGATCATGACGCCCCAGTCCATCGGCCTGGCGCGCAACCGGCTGGTGCTGGGAAAGCACTCGGGGCGCCACGCCGTGCGGGCGCGCCTGGACGAGCTGGGCTTCCACCTGGCCCAGGAGGAGCTTGAGCGCGTCTACCAGCGTTTCCTGGAGGTCGCCGATCGAAAGAAGGTGGTCACCGACGGGGACCTGGCGGCGCTCGCGGGCGACGAGGCCCATCCCGCCCAGGAGCAGGTGCAGCTGGTTCACTTCCAGGTCAGCACCGGCACCGGGGTGGAGCCCATGGCCTCCGTGCGGCTCCAGCGGGGTGAGGAGGTGCTCCGGGCGGCCGCGAGCGGCGACGGCCCCGTGGACGCCCTCTACCGGGCCATGGATCAGGTCCTGGGCCTCGGCGTGGAGCTCGCCCACTACCAGCTCCAGGCCACCGGTGAGGGCCGCGACGCGCTGGGGCAGGTCACCGTGCGGCTGCGGCGACGGAGCCCCGAGGAAGCCCGCGGTCAGCAGGCGGGAAACGGCGGGACGAGCAACGGCGCTCACCTTGGCGCCGGCACCGATCTCGCCGACAGCGAGCCCGCCGGCCGGGAGTACGTGGGGCACGGCTCCAGCACCGACATTCTCGAGGCCAGCGCCCGGGCGTACCTGCAGGCGGTGAACAAGCTGCTGGCGGACCAGGCCTCGGCCGCCTCCACGGTTCAGGCCGCCTCGGAGGCCGTCTGAGATGGGTCCTGCGGGGGAACGAAGCTCTTCTGAGACGGCCCGAGCAGGCGGCTCCGGCCCGGGGGGCTCCCAAGCCGGAGAGCCCGCCGTCCTGCTGCTTCCGGGGGATGGCATCGGCCCCGAGGTGGTGGAGGCCGCCCGCCGGGTGCTGGAGGCGGCCGCCCACGCCCATGGCCTGAGGATCCGGTTCGATGAGGTGCTCATCGGCGGGGCGGCCATCGATCAGGCGGGCGACCCCTTGCCGGAGGCCACCCTGGAGAAGGCCCGCAGGGCCCGGGCGGTGCTCCTGGGTGCCGTGGGCGGCCCTGCCTGGGACGACCTGCCGGTGGATCGGCGTCCCGAGAAGGGGCTGCTGCGCCTGCGCCAGGCCCTGGGGCTCTTCGCCAACATCCGACCGCTGCCTGGGTTCGTGGCCGCCTACGGGCGCTCACCCCTGAAGCCGGAGCTGCTTCGGGGGGTGGACCTGGTGGTGGTGCGGGAGCTGACGGGAGGCCTCTACTACGGTCCCCGGGCCCGCAGGGCACTGGAGGAGGGCGGCGAGGAAGCCTACGACACCCTCCTCTACCGCACCCACGAGATCGAGCGGGTGGCCCGGGTGGCCTTCGACCTGGCCCGTACCCGCCGGCCCGTGGGCCAGCGCCGGGTGGCCTCCATCGACAAGGCCAACGTCCTCACCAGCTCCCAGCTCTGGCGGGAGACGGTGCGCCGCGTCGCCGCCGACTATCCGGACGTGACCCTCGAACACCTCTACGTGGACAACGCGGCCATGCAGCTCGTCCGGGACCCGGGCCGCTTCGACGTCCTCCTCACCGGCAACCTCTTCGGCGATATCCTGAGCGACGAGGCCGCCGCCCTGGCGGGTTCCCTGGGCGTCCTGCCCTCGGCCAGCCTCGGCGGCCCGGTGCCGCTCTTCGAGCCGGTCCACGGCAGCGCGCCGGACCTGGCGGGCCGGGGTGTGGCCAACCCCGTAGGAACCATCCTGAGCGCGGCCCTCCTCTTCCGCTACGCCCTGGGGCATGAGGCCGCCGCCGCGATGATCGAGCGGGCCGTGGAGCAGGCCCTGGCCGATGGGGCCCGCACCGCGGACTTGGCGGGCGAGGGTGAGGGGGCCCTCGCCACCGAGGAGATGACGGCGGCGATCCTCGAACGGCTGCGGGTGTGAGGACGCGCCCCGGACCCGCCTCCATCGGTGGAGACCCTTCGGTGCCCGGCGAGTTGAAAGGAGGCGAAGGAGATGAGCGCTAACCTACGGGACGCGGTCTACCTCTATGACACCACGCTCCGGGACGGTACCCAGGGAGAGGGCATCTCCCTCTCGGTGGAGGATAAGCTTGCCCTTCTCCGGTTCCTGGACACCTTCGGCGTCGCCTACGTGGAGGGCGGGTGGCCCGGCTCGAACCCCAAGGACCTGGAGTTCTTCCGGCGGGCGGGGGACGTACCGCTCCAGCGCGCCCGCCTCGCGGCCTTCGGTTCCACCCGCCGGCCGGGCTCGGCCTGTGACGATGATCCCAACCTGGCCGCCCTCCTGGAGGCCGGCACACCGGTGGTGACCCTCTTCGGGAAGAGTTGGGACCTGCACGTCACCCAGGCCCTGCGCACCAGCTTGGAAGAGAACCTGGCCATGATCCGGGAGAGCGTGGCCCACATGGCGGGCCAGGGCCGTGAGGTTGTCTACGACGCCGAGCACTTCTTCGATGGCTACCTGCGGAACCCCGAGTACGCCTGGGCCACCCTCCGGGCGGCCCGGGAAGGCGGCGCCCGCTGGATCGTGCTCTGCGACACCAACGGCGGCACCCTTCCCCACGAGATCGAGCGCATCACCGCCGAGGTGGCCCGCCGGCTGGACGTGCCGCTGGGGATCCACTGCCACAACGACTCGGGCGTGGCGGTGGCCAACTCCCTGGCCGCGGTGCGGGCCGGCGCCCGGCAGGTGCAGGGGACGATCAACGGGTTGGGCGAGCGTACCGGAAACGCCGACCTGGTGACGATCCTACCCAACCTGGCGCTGAAGCTGGGGTACCGCCTGGTGCCCGAGCCCCAGATGGAGCGGCTTCAGGAACTCTCCCGAACCGTGAGCGAGCGGGTGAACCGCCCCCCCGATCCCTTCCACCCCTTCGTGGGCGAGAGCGCCTTCGCCCACAAGGGCGGCATCCACGTGAGCGCCGTCCGCCGCCAACCCGAGACGTACGAGCACGTGCCGCCCGAGCGCGTCGGCAACCGCCGGCGGGTGCTGGTGTCGGAGCTCTCGGGGGCCAGCAACGTTCTGTACAAGGCGCGCGAGTACGGCCTCGAGTTGGACCCGGAGACCCCCGTGGTGCGGGACCTGCTGCGCCACGTCAAGGAGCTGGAGCATCAGGGCTACCACTTCGAAGCGGGCGAGGCCTCCTTCGAGCTGCTGCTGCGGCGGGCCTTGGGGCTGGTACCGCCCTTCTTTACGCTGGAAGGGTTCCGTCTCACGGTAGCCAAGGGCGGCCCCGATGGTACTCCCGGTCCCGACGCCGAGGCGACCATCCGGCTGCGGGTGGGGTCGGAGCGCATCCACACCGCGGCTTCGGGCAACGGACCCGTCAACGCCCTGGACCACGCCCTGCGCAAGGCCCTGCTCCCGGTCTACCCCACCCTCGCCTCCTTCCGGCTGGTGGACTACAAGGTTCGGGTGCTGGACGGCCAGGCCGGCACCGCGGCCCGGGTGCGGGTGCTCATCGAGACCGCGGCCGACTCGACCCGGTGGGGTACCGTGGGCGTCTCCACCAACATCATCGAGGCCAGCTGGCTGGCGCTGGTGGACAGCGTCGAGTACGGGCTGATGAAGATGCAGGTCGAGCGGCCGGGCAATTGGGCGGTGTCGACCGGTTAGGCCGAAGGTACGGGTAATGGCGGGCTGACCCGGCCGTGCCCCCAGTCTGAAGTCCCTGCACCTTATCGCCGCCTCGGCCATAAGCTCCCATCCTGGAAGGGATTCGGCCTGCAGGCAGCGAAAGGCGGACCCGGCGCGCTGGCAAGCTATGGGCGGGGCGTACGAAGCGGGCGTCGGGATCGCCGCGACGAGGGGACGCGCGGCCTGCGGGCGCCGGGCAGAGGTGGCACGGGTGGGGCGACTCTTTGGAACGGATGGGGTTCGGGGCGTGGCCAACCGGGAGCTGACACCTGAACTGGCCTTCCGGCTCGGCCGGGCGGCGGCGCAGGTGGTGGCGCATCGGGGAAGCGGGCGCCCAAGGGTAGGGATCGGAAGAGACACGCGCTCGTCGGGGGAGATGCTGCAGGCGGCCCTCGCGGCCGGCCTCGCGTCGGCGGGGTGCGACGTAGAGCTGCTGGGCGTCGTTCCCACGCCGGGCGTGGCCGCGCTCACGGGTCTCCTGGGCCTCCAGGCGGGGGCGGTCATCTCCGCCTCCCACAACCCCGCCGAGGACAACGGGATCAAGTTCTTCGGGCCCGACGGCTACAAGCTGCCCGACGACGACGAGGCAGCCATCGAGGCCCTCTGCGAAGCCGGCGAGGACCGTGGCCCGCGGCCCGTCGGCGCCCGGGTGGGGCGGATCGAGCACCGGGAGGACGCCAACGAGCGCTACATCGACTTCCTCCTTCGGAAGGTGCCGGTGGATCTCTCCGGCATGCGGCTCGTGGTGGACTGCGCCAACGGCGCCGCGTACCGAACCGCGCCCGAAGTGCTCAGGCGGTTGGGGGCGGAGGTGATCGCCCTCAACGTCGAGCCCGACGGCAGCAACATCAACGTGGAGTGCGGCTCCACCCATCCCGAGGTCATCCAGCAGGCGGTGGTGGAGCACGGGGCCCACGCCGGCTTCGCCCACGACGGCGACGCGGACCGGCTCATCGCCGCGGACGCCCTGGGCCGCCTGCTGGACGGCGACCGGACCCTTGCCATCTGCGCGATCCACCTGGCCGAACGGGGGCGGCTGCGGGGAGGGGCGGTGGCCGCTACCCGGTACAGCAACCTGGGACTCGCTCACACCCTCGAGCGGTACGGCGTTCGGGTCATCGCTACCGACGCCGGCGACCGGCAGGTCCTCGCGGCCATGCTCGAGCACGGCCTCGTGCTGGGCGGGGAGCAGTCGGGGCACGTCATCTTCCTGGAGGAGACCACCACCGGCGACGGCATCCTCACGGCCTTGAAGCTGCTGCAGGTCGTGCGCGAGCGGGAGACGCCGCTGGCCGAGCTGCGCGACTGGATGCACGAGGTGCCCCAGCACCTGGAGAACGTCCGCGTTGCCCACAAGGAACGCCTGGAGGAATCGGAGGCGTGCCGGGCCGTCATCGCCGAGGCGGCCGAGCGCCTGGGAGAGCGGGGACGCATCTTCGTCCGGGCTTCGGGCACCGAGCCGGTGATCCGGGTGCTGCTGGAAGGCGAGGACCCGACCTTGCTGCACGAGCTGGCCGACCGGGTGGGGGGCGCGATCCGCCGCGAGCTTGGGGAAGCCTAACTCCGGGCGGGGTGGCGCCCGGGGGGAATGGGGATGTGCGGCATCATGGGGTTCACCGGTGAGCGGCCGGCGGCCCCCGAGCTCCTGGCAGGCTTGGAACGGTTGGAATACCGCGGCTACGACTCCGCCGGCCTCGCGGTGACCTCCTCCGCCGGGCTCCAGATCCGCCGGGTGGTGGGGCGGGTGGAGGCGCTGGCCCGCCTGCTGGAGCAGGACCCGGTGGCGGGCGCCGCCGGCATCGGACACACCCGCTGGGCCACCCACGGGCGCGCCAGCGTGGAGAACGCGCACCCCCAGACCGACTGCGACGGGACCCTCGCGGTCGTTCACAACGGCATCATCGAAAACCAGGAGGAGCTCAGGGCCGGGCTGGAGGATCGGGGCCACCGCTTCCGCTCCCAGACCGACACGGAGGTGGTCGCCCACCTGCTGGAGGAGGAGGCCGACGCCCCGCCCATGGAGGCCCTCCAGAAGGTCCTGCAGCAGGTGCGGGGCTCCTACGCCCTGGCGGTGATCTGGGGCCGGCGTCCGGGCCTCATCGTGGCCGCCCGCCACCGAAGCCCCCTCTGGGTGGGGCAGGATCAGGAGGCGGCGTGGCTCGCCTCGGACGTGCAGCCCCTCCTGGGGGGAGCCCGGGAGCTTTACCCTCTGGACGAGGACGAGCTCGCGCTCCTCACGCCGGGGAAGGCCCAGATCGTCACCCGGGACGGAGAGCCGGTGGAGCGGCAGCCCGACAAGAGCCCGCCCGAGGTGGCCGCAGCCGGCAAGGGCGAGTTCGCCCACTTCATGCTGAAGGAGATCCACGAGGCCCCCCGGGCCGTGGCCCGCACCCTGGAAGGGCACGTGGACTGGAGCCGGGGCCGGGTGGCCGAGGGTCTCCTCCTGCCCGGCGGGCAGCGGCGGGGCTTGCGGCGGCTCTGGCTTGCAGGGATGGGCACCGCCTACCATGCCTGCCTGCTGGGCGCGTGGTGGGTGGAGCAGATCGCCGGAATCCCAGCCCGCGCCGTCCTGGCCAGCGACTTCCGCGACGACCCGCCCCGGGAAGGCGAGGGCGAGCGCGGCCTGCTGGTGGCCGTCAGCCAGTCGGGCGAGACGGCCGACACCCTGGAGGCGGCCCGGGCCGCACAGGCGCGAGGAATCCCGGTCTACGCCCTCTGCAACGTGCCGGGGAGCACCCTCGCCCGCCTGGCCGACCGGGTCCTCATGACCCGGGCCGGGACCGAGGTGGCCGTAGCCGCCACCAAGAGCTACGTCGCCCAGATGGTGGGCCTCCTCCTCCTGGCCCTTGCCCTGGCGGAGGGCGAGGAGGGCCGGGTCCGGCGGAGCCAGGTTCTGGACGGGCTCGCGTCCAGTGTGGAGGCGGTCTCCCGCAGCCTGGCGCTGGAGCCGGCCATGGCGGACCTTTCCCGGCGCCTGGTTCGGGAACGCGCCGTCTATCTGGTGGGGCGGGGACCGGATCATGCCGCCACCCTCGAGGCCGCGCTGAAGCTGAAGGAGGTCGCTTACCTCCACGCCGAGGCCATGGCCGCCGCGGAGCTGAAGCACGGTTCCCTGGCGTTGATCGAGGAAGGCACCGCGCTCCTGGCCCTCAGCGGCCGCGCCCACCTGGCCGCCCGTCTGGCTTCCAACCTGCGGGAGGCCGCCTCCCGGGGCGCCGACGTCTTCGTGTGGACGCACCTGGACGGCGCCCCCTTCCAAGCAGCCCGCCGGACCTACCGCCTGCCCGATCCGGGCCACGAGCTCCTCGCCCCGCTGGTGCAGGCGCCGCCGCTTCAGCTCCTGGCCTACTACGTGGGCCTGGGCCGGGGCACCGAGATCGATCGCCCCCGCAACCTGGCCAAGAGCGTCACCGTGGAGTGAGAGGGATTCCGCCGCCGGGGGCGTAGCCACTCCTGGAAGAACGAATCATCGCCGGGCGGCGCCCGGACGGGGGGCCTGCCAGCCTGGAGATCATCGGAATCGGTGTGGACCTGATCGAGGTGGCCCGCATCCGGGCAGCCTGGAACCGCTTCGGCGACCGCTTCCTGAACCGGATCTTCGCCGCAGGCGAGCGGGCCTACGCGTTGAGCCGGCCGGACCCCGCGGAGTCCCTGGCCGCCCGTTTCGCGGCCAAGGAGTCGGTGATGAAGGCCCTGGGAACGGGCCGGCATGGGGTGAGCTGGCGGGAGATCGAGGTGGTGCGGGCGCCCGGTGGGCGCCCGGGCATCGCCCTCTCCGGGAGGACCCGCGCTCTGGCCCGGCTGCTGGGAGTGGCCGCCTGGCAGCTCTCCCTCAGCCACAACCGGGAGCAGGCGCTGGCCCAGGCCATCGCCCTGGGAGAGGCCGGCGTGGGCCGCAAGCGGTAGGGGGTGGCGAAGTGAGACTGGCAACGGCGGCGATGGTGCGAGAGGCCGATGGCCGGGCGGAGGCGTTGGGTGTCCCCACCCGGATCCTCATGGAGAACGCAGGCGCCCGGGTGGCTGACCTGGTCCAGCGGATCACCCGCCCCGGCGACCCGGTGCTGGTCTTCTGCGGCCGTGGGAACAACGGCGGTGACGGCTTGGTGGCCGCCCGCCACCTCCGCGATGCGGGCCGCCGGGTGCGCGTCTGGCTGGCCGCGGCCGAGGACGCGTACACGGGGGATGCGGCCGCCAACCTGGACCTGGTGCGCCGCTGGGGCATCGACCTGAAGCTGGCGCCCCGGGAGGCCCTGGCCCTGGACCATGGCCTCGCAGGTCACCGGGTGGTGGTGGATGCCCTGCTCGGCACCGGGGTGACGGGCCCCCTTCGGGATCCGTACCCCCTCTGGGTTGCGGCCCTCAATCGGTTCGAGGGCACGGTGGTGAGCGTCGACCTCCCCTCGGGCCTCGACGCGGACACGGGCCAGGCCCATCCCGAGGCGGTTCGCGCCCACTGGACCGTGACCCTGGGCCTTGCCAAGCCGGGCCTCTTCCTGCTGCCCGGAGCCGAGTACGCCGGCCGGGTGGAGGTGGCCTCCATCGGGTTGCCTCCCGAGGCCCTGGAGGACCCGGCCCAGGCGCCCATCGAGCTGCTGGAGGGGCGGGACGTGGCGGCCCTGCTCCCGGCCCGGCCTGCCGACAGCCACAAAGGAACCTACGGCCACCTGCTGGTGGTGGCGGGCTCCCAGGGGATGTCGGGGGCGGCGGTGCTGGTGGCCCGGGCCGCCCTGCGGAGCGGGGCCGGGCTGGTGACCCTGGCCGTGCCTGCCAGCGTCCAGGCCCAGGCAGCCGCCAGCCTGCCCGAGGCCCTCACCCACGGCTTGCCCGAGACCAGCGAGGGAACCCTGGGGGTAGAGGCGGCGCGCGAAGTGGTCCGCCTCCTGGGCCCCCGGGACGCTCTGGCCCTGGGGCCCGGCATCGGCGCTGGCCGGGAGACGGCGGCGCTGGTCTTCGAGCTTCTGTCCCGGGAGGAGATCGTGGTCAAGCCCTGTGTGCTCGATGCGGACGCCCTCACCCTGCTGGCTCGGGAGCCCCGCCGCCTGGACGAGGCAGGCCGGGCGCTGGGCGCCGCCCTGGGGATGGTGATCACCCCCCACCCTGGCGAGATGGCCCGGCTCCTGGGCTGCACCGCCGGCGACGTCCAGGCGGATCGGCCGGGCAAAGTGCGGGAGGCCGCTACCCGTTTCGGGGCGGTCGCGGTGCTGAAGGGGGCGCGTACCCTGGTGGCCGATCCGGCCGGGCGCTGGGCCATCAACCCCACGGGCAACGCCGGAATGGCCACCGGCGGCATGGGAGACGTGCTGACGGGTGCCGTCGGCGCGCTCTTGGCCCAGGGCCTGGCCCCGTGGGACGCGGCCCGGGCGGCCGTCTACCTCCACGGCCTGGCGGGGGACCTGGCGGCGGCTGAGCGCGGGGCCGCGGGCCTCCTCGCGAGCGAGGTGGCAGACCACCTGCCGGCGGCGCGCCGTCGGGTGCTGGAGGAGGCAGGCCAAGATGGCTGACGCGACCGCCTCGCCGCGCACGTACCCGGCTCGCACCTGGGCGGAGGTGGACCTGGGGCGCCTGCGGGAGAACACCCGGGCGCTGGCCCGGGTCGCGGCCCCGGCGCGCCTCATGGCCGTGGTGAAGGCCGATGGGTACGGGCACGGCGCTGTCCCGGCGGCCCGTGCGGCTCTGGAGGGTGGGGCGTCGGCCCTGGCCGTCGCCCGGCCTGATGAGGCCATCCCCCTGCGGGACGCAGGGATCGAGGCCCCCGTGCTCGTCTTCGCCCCCGCCTCACCCGAGGAGGTCGATCTCTACGGCCGGCTCCACCTCACCGCCACCGTGGTCGGTCGCGACCAGGCAGCGGCCCTGGCCCGGGCCGCGCGGGAGCAGGGGGTGCGCCTCGCCGCCCACGTGAAGGTGGACACAGGGATGGGCCGCCTGGGTTTCCTGCCCGATGAGGCGCTGGCCTTCTGGGAGGAGCTCCGCGGCCTGGAAGGGTTGGAGCTGGAAGGTCTCTACACCCACTTCGCCACCGCCGACGAGCCCGAGGCTGCCTACGCCCGCCTCCAGTGGCAACGCTTCCGGGGCCTGGTGGATCACCTGGAGGCCCGGGGCGTGCGCCCGCCGCTGGTCCATGCCGCCAACTCGGCCGCCCTGCTCCGCATGCCCGAAGCCCGCCTCGATCTGGTGCGGGCGGGGATCGCCCTCTACGGGGTCCGCCCGCCGAACACGCCCCCTCGAACCCACCTGGCGCCCGCCCTCACCTGGAAGTGCCGGGTGAGCACCGTCCGGACCCTTCCCCCGGGCTGGGGCGTGAGCTACGGCAAGGAGTTCGTCGCCTGGCGTCCCAGCCGGGTGGCCACCCTCGCCGTCGGCTACGCCGACGGCTACCGCCGCTCCTCGGCGCACCGGGCCCAGGTGCTCCTCCAGGGCCGCCGCGTTCCCCTCATCGGCCGGGTGACCATGGACCAGGTGATGGTGGACGTCACCGAGCTCGACGGAGACCCGGGCTCGGAGGCCGTCCTCCTGGGCGGTACCGGCCCCCACGCCATCGAGCCCGAAGAGGTCGCCGCGTGGATGGAGACCATCCCCTACGAGGTCTTCACCGGTCTGAGCGCCCGGGTGGAGCGAAGGTACGTCTAGGGGGCCCGGGCCTGCGATTCCAGCGTCACGACGGCGTGGGCGCAGCCTCAGAAGACCCCCAGGTACTGCTCCACTTCCCAGCGGTGCACCTGGCTGCGGTAGATGTCCCACTCGATTCGCTTCGCCTCCAGGAACCGGGCGTAGACGTGCTCGCCCAGCGTCTCCCGCATGAGCGGGTCCGCCTCCATGGCCCGGGTGGCGTCCTGCAGGCTTCCGGGCAGCTCGGCGATCCCGTGCTCCCGCCGTTCCTGGGGGGTCAACTCGTAGATGTTCTTGTTCAGGGACTCAGGGGGCTCCAGCTCGCGCCGCACGCCGTCCAGCCCCGCTCGGATCATGACGGCCAGGGCCAGGTAGATGTTGCAGGAAGGGTCGGGGGAGCGCAGCTCCACCCGGGTGCCCTGCCGTCGGCTGGCCGGGACCCGCACCAGCGCACTCCGGTTCTGGGCGGACCAGGAGACGTAGACAGGCGCTTCGTAGCCCGGCACCAGCCGCTTGTAGGAGTTCACCAGGGGGTTGGTGAGGGCGGTGAAGCCCGGCGCGTGCTCCAGCAGCCCGGCGATGAAGTGGAGGGCGATCCTGGAGAGCTGGTAGGGGCCGGAGGGGTCGTAGAAGGCGTTCTCCCCGTCCCGGAAGAGGGAGAAGTGGGTGTGCATGCCCGAGCCGTTGATGCCGAAGATGGGCTTGGGCATGAAGGTGGCGTGGAGCCCGTGCTCCGCGGCCACGGCCCGGGTGACGACCTTCAGGGTGGTCACCCGGTCGGCGGTGAGCAAGGCGTCGTCGTAGCGGAAGTCGATCTCGTGCTGCCCCTGGGCCACCTCGTGGTGGGAGGCCTCCACGTGGAAGCCCATCTCCTCCAGCGCGAGGACGATGTCGCGCCGGGCGTCCTCGCCCCGGTCCACGGGGCCCAGGTCGAAGTAGCTACCCTCATCGTGGGTCTCGGTGGTGGGAGCCCCGTCGGGGCCCAGTCGGAAGAGGAAGAACTCGCACTCGGGTCCCACGTTCACCTGGAAGCCCATCTCCCGCGCCTCGACCAGGACCCGCTTCAGGATGTAGCGCGGGTCGCCCTCGAAGGGCTCGCCCGTGGGCCTGTAGACGTCACAGATGAGCCGGGCCACGTTGCCCTTGGCGCTCGCCCGCCAGGGGAAGATGGCGAAGGTGTCGTAGTCCGGCCGCAGGTTCATGTCCGACTCCTCGATGCGGGCGAAGCCCTCGATGGAGGAGCCGTCGAACATGATATCGTCGTTCAGCGCCTCCTCCAGTCGACTCACGGGGATGGCCACGTTCTTGACCACGCCCAGGATGTCTGTGAACTGAAGGCGCACAAACTTGACGTCGCGTTGCTGGGCCGTTCGGATGATCTCTTCCTGGGTGAGGCTCGCCACGGTGGGCTGCCACTCCTTTCTTCTGCCAGGGGTGAGGATGGATTGGGCCGCTGCACCGGGCGCCCGGGGGAACGCCCGGCCGGCGGGGTCAAGCGGGAGGGGGCCGCGGGGTTCCGGGCGGCCGCGGCGCGCTCGCCCTTCACGAGGAATCGTCGGAGCGGGTCTCCTGCAGCTTGCGCACCAACTCGGCCTGGTTGTTCACCGGGTAGAGGGAGGAGAGGGGCCGGCCCGAGCGCATCGCCTGGATGAGACGCAGGTGCTCCTCGGAGGAGATGCGTTCGGGGGCGGTCTCAACGGCGGCCGGGGGCGCATCGGGGGCCGGCGCCGCGAGGGGCACCGGAACCTCCACCCGACCCGCCCGCCTCCGGCCCAGACTGCCGTACCGCTCGGCCAGCCGGGTCTTGACGCCCTCCACGTTGTACCCCTGGGCCAGGAGCTCTTTGATGTCCAGGAGGAGGTCCACCTGGTTGGGCGAGTAGAGGCGCTGGTTGCCAGGGGTCCGTGTGGGCGTCAGGAGGCCGGCCTTCTCGTAGTAGCGGATCTGCCGGCCGGTGAGGCCGGTCAGCTTCTGAACGATGCCGATGGGGTAGACGGGTGCGTCTCGATCCAGCTGAGCCAAGGCAGCTCCCCCACAAGGTGCGTTCGTCGAGCCCATGATAACATGTGCTCGATGTCAGGTCAAACCCATGTTAGATAAGATCACCGCAGGTCCCGGCGCCTCGGCGGCGAAAGGGAGTCGAACGGCCTAGGCCGTCCTGCAATTGGGCGAAGAAGGACCCCGTGTTATAATGAATCGTACCCGTTAGGCCGGGGCGGCCGTAGGGAGATGGAAGCCGTTGCACCTCTTCGTTGCCGGACTGAACCACCGGAGCGCGCCCATCGCCGTGCGAGAGCAGATCCACTTCACCCCCGAGGCGACCCGCCAGTTCCTGGGCGGCCTGGCGCGGGAGGCTGAGGAGGTAGCGGTCCTTTCCACCTGCAACCGCACCGAGCTCTACGTAGCCGGAGAGGATCCCCGGGCGCCGGGGCGGCTGGTTCATCGCCTGGTAGGCTCCTCCTACGGCGAGACGCTGGACCCCTACCTCTACGTCCGGCAGGACAGCGAGGCGGCCCGTCACCTTTTCCGGGTCGCCGGCGGGTTGGACAGCATGATCCTCGGCGAGGCGCAGATCCTGGGCCAGGTGCGCGAGAGCTTCGAGATCGCCCGCGACGCGGGGACGGCCGGGCCGCTCCTGGGGCAGCTGGGGCGGAAGGCGGTGGAGACCGGAAAGCGGATCCGCTCCGAGACGGCCATCGGCGAGGGAGCAGCCTCCGTCAGCCACGCGGCGGTGGAGCTGGCCCGCAAGATCTTCGGGGAGCTCACGGGTTGCCGGGTGCTGGTGCTGGGCGCGGGGGAGATGGCCACCCTGGCCGCCCGGAACCTGCGCGAGCACGGGGCGGCGGCGGTGGTGGTGGCCAATCGCAACCGGCAGCACGCGGAGGAGCTGGCCCGGGCCTGCGGTGGGCACGCGGCCGGGTTCGAGCAATTGGAGCCGCTCCTGGAGGCCAGCGACATCGTCCTCAGCTCCACGGCCGCCCCCCACGCGGTGGTCCGGCGGGAGACCGTCCAGCGGGTGATGCGGGTCCGGCGGGGCCGGCCGCTCTTCCTCATCGACATCGCGGTGCCCCGGGACGTGGAGCCCGGATGCGGGGACCTGGACGGGGTCTTCCTCTACAACATCGATGACCTGCAGCAGGTAGTGGACGACAACCTGGCCCAGCGGCGCACCCAGGTGGGCCCGGCCGAGGCGATCGTGGAAGAGGCCGTGTACGAGTACGTGGCCTGGTGGCGGAGCCGCCTGGCGGTGCCTGTCATTCGCGCCCTCCGGCAGCGGGCGGAAGAGGTCCGGGAGGAGGAGCTGCAACGGGCCCTCCGGCGCCTGCGCGATCTGGAGCCTCAGCAGCGGAAGGCGGTGGAGGCCATGTCCGAGGCCATCGTCAACAAGCTGCTCCACCCCCCCGTGACCCGGCTGAAGGCCGCCCTGGAGCAGGGAGACGGGGTGGCCCACCTGGAGAGTCTGAAGGAGCTCTTCGACCTGGAACCCGAGGGCACCGGCACCCCCAGCGCTTCGGCACCGGACCGGGCCCTTCGCCCCGACGACCGGCCGGCCGACCGCCGGGAGGGCCGGGCATGAACCTTCTCGCCTCCGGGCTCGTCCTGGCCACCGGCTTCACCAGCTTGGGCGCATCGGCCCTCTACCTGGTGCACTACCGGCGGAGCGACCCCGCGAGCGGCCGCGTGGCCAGCTTGCTGGCCGGGCTGGGCTGGGCCTTCCTGGGGATCCTCCTCCTCATGCGGGCGCTGGAGCAGGGGTACGTCCCGCTGGGCAGCCTGAACCAGAGTCTCTTCATCTTCTTGTGGCTCCTCATGGGCAGCTACCTGGTGGTGGAGCGCCGCTACGACCTCCGGGTGGCGGGCGGCCTCTTCTGGCCCAGCCTCACCCTGGTGCTGCTGGCCGCCCTGGCCTGGGTCCCCCAGGAGGCGAGCCCCGACATCGCCCGCAATCTCGCCGTGTCCGAGACCTCCATCTTCCTGCACGTGGCCTTCAACTTCCTGGCCTACTCGAGCTTCGCCCTCGCGGGCGTGGCCGGCCTCATCTACCTGCTTCAGGAGCGGCAGATCAAGACGCGCCGCCTGAGCTGGCTCTACTTCCGGCTGCCGCCCCTGGCGAGCCTGGACCGGGCCTCCCGCCACCTGCTGGCCAGCGGCTTCCTGCTCCTCACGCTGGGTCTCGCCATCGGCATGGTGAACGCCCGGCTGGCCTGGGGAAGCTTCATCCCAGAGGACGGCAAGATCCTCTTCTCCCTGGCCCTCTGGGCCTACTACGGCGCTGGCCTGCTCGTTCACCGGGCCCGGGGGCTGAGCGGCCGGCGGGTGGCCCTGCTGAGCCTGCTGGGGTTCCTGGGGGCGCTGCTCAACCTGACCGGCCTCACCTGGTGGCTCACCAACGTGCACCGGTTCTGAAGGCGGCTGGACCCCACCCCAGGGCCGGGGGCGACCCCCGGCAGGGCCGGAAGAGGCACGAGACCCGGAGGAGGTGGCGCGACGATGAACCGGCGCGTGGTGCGGGTGGGCACCCGGAAGAGCCCGCTGGCCCTGCGGCAGAGCCGGTGGGTGATGGATCGCCTGGCGGCGGCCTGGCCGGAGCTGGCGTGCGTGGAGGTGCCCATGGTCACCGAGGGCGACCGGGTGCTCGACCAGCCCCTGGACCAGGCGGGCGGTCGCGGCCTCTTCGTGGCGGAAATGGAAGAGGCCCTCCTCCGAGGCGACATCGATCTGGCCGTCCACAGCATGAAGGACCTCCCCATCGACCTGGCGACCGGCCTCACCCTCGGCCCGGTGCCCCTCCGGGCCGATCCCCGGGACGTGCTGGTGAGCCGCGAAGGGTGGACCCTGGAAGAGCTCCCCTACGGGGCCCGGGTGGGCACAGGCAGCCCCCGGAGGCGGGCCCAGCTCCTGGCGCACCGGCCGGACCTGCAGGTGGTGGCCCTGCGCGGCAACCTGGAAACCCGGCTCCGGAAGCTCGAGGAGGGACAGGCCGAGGCGCTGGTGCTGGCGGCTGCCGGACTGGATCGGATGGGCTACGGGGCGGAGCGGGTCCCCCTGGAGCCGCCGGCGTTCCTGCCCGCGGTGGGCCAGGGGGCGCTGGGGCTCGAGCTGCGGGCTGGGGACGCCTGGCTCCTCGACCGCCTCGCGGCCCTGCGGGACCCGGCCGCCGAGGCCGCCACTCGGGCCGAGCGCGCCTTCTTGCACGCCCTGGGGGGCGGGTGCCACCTGCCCATCGCGGCCTGGAGCGAGGTCCGGGGAGACCGCCTGCACCTCCTGGGCCGCGTGGTGCGCACCGACGGCGCCCGCCGGCTCGAGGGCGAGGAGGAGGGCTCCGCGGACGCCGCCGAAGACGTGGGGCGGCGCCTGGGCGAGGGCCTCCTGGCCAGCGGGGCCCGGGCGCTGCTGTGACGAGACGCCCCGGAGCAAGGCCTCGACGCGCTCAGCTCTTCACCGCGCCCGCGGTGAGGCCCGCCACCAGGAAGCGCTGGAAGGCAAGGGCCAGCACCACGGGGGGAAGGGCGGCCACGAAGCCGGCGGCGGCGATCTGGTTGTGGGCCGTGATGTACTGGCTCCCCAGCTCGGCGACGAAGAGCGGCAGGGTGGCCGACTGGGGCGAGCGGGTGAAGACCAGCGCCAGCACGAACTCATCCCATGCGAGCAGGAAGGCGAGCAGGGCGGTGGCCATCAGCGCCGGCGCCGAGAGCGGTAGCACCACGTGGCGGAGGGCACCCAGACGGCTGCACCCGTCGATGGTGGCCGCTTCCTCCAGCTCCGCGGGGACCGTCCGGAAGTAGCCCTGCAGCACCCAGATGACGAAGCCCAGGATGAACGAGATGTAAAGGAGGATCAGGTTGGCCCGGGTATCGAACAGGTGCACGTTGCTGCCGTGGCCCACGAGGAAGGCGTCGATCTGGGAGACCACCACGAAGAATGGGATCACCAGGGCAATGGTGGGCAACATGCGGACCACCACCAGCCCCAGGACCACACCCTTCCGGTGGGGCACTTCCAGGCGTGCCAGCGCGTAGGCCGCAAAGGTCCCTACCACCAGACAGATGGCGGTCACCGACAGGGAGACGACCGTGCTGTTGGCCAGGGCCATACGGAATCGGGTCCCCGTGTCGGTGGCCGGGCTCCACATGTCCGTGAAGTTCCGGAGGGTCGGCTCGGGGGGGATCCAGTGGCCCACCCGGTCCGACACCAGGAAGCTGTAGGGTGAGATGGCCGAGAGGAAGAGCCACGTGACCGGAGCCAGGGTCCAGATGACGATGGCGCCCACCGCCAGGTAGAGCCCCACCCGCTTTGTCTGGGCCAGGACCCTCCACCGCCGGGCGCCCGCGGGGCGTGCGTGCGGCTCCGGTCCGTCGGCAGGAGCCCTCATCGCCCCTTCACCTCCGCCTCGTCGTCGGTGTAGAGCCACTTCATGTAGACCAGCGAGAGCCCCGCGATGAAGAGGCTGATCAGGAAGGCCAGCGCGGAGCCGCGGCCGAAGTGAAGGAACTTCATGCCCGTCTCGTAGGTGAAGACCCCGAGCACCCGGATGCTGTACTGCATCAGGATGTAGATGACGTCGAAGACCCGGAAGAGCTCCATGGTCCGGAGCACCAGGATCACCAGGAGCACCGGGCGGAGGAGCGGCAGCACCACGTGGCGCAGCCTCTGCCAGAAGCCTGCTCCGTCGAGGGTGGCCGCCTCGTGGAGGGAGGCGGGGACCGTCTGCAGGCCAGCCAGGAAAAGGAGGACGACCAGGGGCGTCACCTTCCAGGTGTCCGCCAGGATGATCATGTGGAGGGCGCGGCTCGCCCCCAGCCACTCGAAGAGGGAGCCCAGCACGGGCACCCCGGCGAAGGGGACGTCGAAGCCGAGCCAAACCACATCCTGCCCCGGGGGCAGCAGGTGAAGGGTCTTCAGCAGGCCGTTCAGGGCGCCGTAGTTGGCCCCGGCGTAGATCCACTCCCACATGCGGGCGTTGACCACCGTCGGCACCCCCCAGGGGAGGAGGACCAGCGCCCGAACCAGCGGCCGTCCGAAGAAGGGCTGGTCCAGCACCAGGGCCATGCCGAGCCCCAGGACCAGCTCCAGGCCCAGCGAGGCGAGGGTGAAGTAGAGCGTCACCCGCACCGCGGGCCAGAAGAGGGGGCTCTCGATCAGGTAGTACCGGTAGTTGGCCAGGCCCACGAAACGGGTGAGCAGCCCGCCCACGGCGGGCTCGGCCCGGTGCAGGCTGAGGTAGAAGGCCAGGAGCAGGGGTACCACCACCACGCCGCCCACCAGCAACCCGGCCGGAGCCAGCAGCCGGAAGGCGAGCCGCCGGCTCGCCGCAGTGGTCCGGTTCCCCGCAGCGCTCGCCAGGGCCCGCGGAGGCACCGTCGCCAGGGGATCGAGCCCCCGCCGGCTCGTCCGGATCACTCGTGATCCTCCTCCCATCATGCGTGGAAGCTTTCGCAAATCGACGCCCGTCGCGCCCGGCAAGGCGGGCGAGGCCGCATCGCTCGGCACGGCCTCGCCCGCGGCCCCGGGCGCCTCCCCGCGAAGATGCTAGAGGACGCCGTTGATCTCGCGCACCGCTGCATCCAGCGCCTGCTGGGGCGTCATCTTCTTCTCCAAGGCCAGGTGGATGTACCGTTGCATGATCGACGAGACCTCAGGGTAAGGCGGGACCTTGGGCCGGTGGTGCACCGCGCCCAGTTGCTCCGCCTTGACTCCGATGACCGGGTCCATGGTCTGGGCGTAGGCGCTCTGCTGCACCGAGGTCCAGACCGGCATCTCCTGCAGGAAGGCCCTCTGGACCAGGGGGCTGGTGATGAACCGGACGTACTTCCACGCGAGCTCCTTGCTGCGGGAGTTGGCCATGATCGCCGCGCCCTGGAAGCCGCTCACGGAGGCCGTGCGCGCTCCCGCCGCGCGAGCATCGGCGGCGACGGGGATGAGGCCCATCCGGCCGTCCCCCACCACCTTGGAGACCGACGGGTCGTTCATGAGCCCGTACTGGAAGGTCCAGTTGGTGGTGAAGGCGGCGTTGCCGGCGATGAAGTCGTCCTTGGCCGCCGCTTCGTCGTTGGTGAGCGACTTGGGGTTGGCCAGGCCCTCGTCCAGGAGCCGCACCATGAACTCCAGGGCCTTCAGGCCCGGGCCCCGGTTGAAAACGGGGCGCCCCTGAGCGTCGAAAGTGTCGCCGCCGAAGGCGCCCGTGAGCCAGACGAACTCGCAGGTGAGACCTTCCTTCTGGTTCCAGGAGTCGGTCCAGGGGTACGAGACGATGCCCTTGGCCTTCATGGCCTTCATCTGCTCCACCATCTCCTCCAGCGTCTGGGGCGGGCCCGAGAAGCCGGCCTGCTCGATCATCCGCTGGTTGTAGAAGAAGAGCTGGAAGTTGGCCAGGAAGGGCATGGCCCAGGTCTTTCCGTCGAAGACGAAGGCGTCCAGGATGGCCGGCTTGATGTCGGCCCGCATCTGGGGGGTGATGAAGTCGTCGAGGGGAGCCACCATCCGCCGCGAGGCGAACTCGGCGGTCCAGATCAGGTCCAGCAACACCACATCGTAGGTGGCCACGGGGGCGATGGCGGAGGTCACGATCTTCTCGTGCATCTCGTCGTACTTTACGAAGGTGAGGTTGACCTTGGCGTCTGAGACCTCCTCGAAGAGGTCCGCCATGGCCCTCACGTCGTCGGGCTGGTAACCGGCCTGGGCCATGTACAGCACGTTGAGGGTGCCGCCGGCGCCCGCGGCGGGGAGGCTTGCGACGCCAAGGGCCAGGACCCACGCCAGCGCGCTCGCACACACGAAGCCCAGGAGGCGACTCCGACAGGTCTGCATCGACACACGCTCCTCTCCGAACGATGATTCGCCCGTCTTGCCAGCCAGCCGGCCCGCATGGGGGCGAGCCCTTTCATTCATACAACGAGTGAAGTAAGTGGGGCGCGCCTCCCCCTTCCATATCAGACCGCAGCCCACTCCCAACGCCTCAGTAGACTGCGGTCCTGCCGCTGGCTGCGCCTCGCGTCCCGCCACCGTGCGCCCTGAGGCGCGTTCTGCCATGGCAGGGCACGATGACCAGGCCCAGCCATTCCCTCGCCCTGGTAATTCCACTCCCTGCAGGAAGTTCCTCCCTGTTGGTCGAAAAGTCCTCACGAGTCGGGAAGCGAGCGGGAGGTCGGGCCGGCGTGTCAGGAGATCGGGTCACGGTCCTCAAGGGGAACAACGACCTCGTCAAGGCGATCAACACCCGCACGGTGCTGAACGTCATCCGCCAGCACGCGCCCGTCTCCAGGGCCGAGATCGGGCGGCTGGCCGCGCTTTACCCGGCCACGGTGTCCACGATCGTAACCTCGCTGCTCGAGGAAGGTCTGGTGAAGGAGACGGGCCGGGGCGAGTCCACCGGCGGGCGCCAGCCGGTCCTCCTGGAGTTGAACGCGGGCGCGCATCGGGTGGTGGGGCTCTTCGTGGGGGTCGGAAGGCTGGCGGCCGTAGTTTCTGACCTGAAAGGCGCGGTGGTCGCCCGCTGGACCGAGGAAGTCCCCAGGGCCGGTCCCCAGGAGATCCTCCCGCGGCTGGTGGAGGGCACTCGTTCCGTGCTGCGCTCGGCCGGGGTGGGTGAGGAGGGCGTCTTGGGGGTGGGCGTCGCCTTTCCAGGTCCAGTGGATGTGGAGGAGGGCGTCGTCCTCGCCTCGCCCAACCTCCCCGGATGGGGCCGTTTCCCACTGAAGGAGGCACTCACCTCCCGGTTGGGCCTCGAGTGCGTGGTGGACAACGACGCCAACGCCGCGGCGTGGGGCGAGCGGTGGCTGGGCGGTCCGGACGCGCTGGAGATGCTCTACTTGGTCTTCGACTGGTCCGTGGGCGGCGGCATCGTCGTCGACGGACAGATCTACCGGGGCTGGAGGCACGCTGCCGGCGAGTTCGGCCACGTGGTGGTGGAGACAGGGGGTGCCCAGTGCACCTGCGGGAACTTCGGCTGCCTCCACACGGTGGCTTCCGGTGAGGCCCTGGTGGCCCGCGTGCAGAGAGACGCCAAGCAGGGAGCCTCCACCCTCGCGCTGGAACTCGCCGGCGGGGATCCCGACGGCATCGACCTCGATGCCGTCTTCCAGGCGGCCGATGCCAACGACCCCAGGGTCCTTGCTCTCCTGGAGGAAGCGGGCCGGTACGCGGGCATCGGCGTGGCCAGCCTCATCAATGCGTTCAACCCCCGGACCGTGGTGCTCGGCGGGAGGCTGGTGCACCGGAGCGCCACGTTCTATCGCCGGCTCGCGGAGACGGCCCTGCGCCGGGCCTGGAGCGCGGTGGCCAGGGACGTTCAGGTGACGCGTGGCAACCTGGGGGACGATGCTTTTGTCCTGGGGGCTGCCTCGCTGGTGCTGAGCCGCCTCTTCCTCCAGCCCCGCCTTCCGGTTGGGGCGCTCTGAGGGTGAGATGGAACCGTCAGCTGCCGAAGGTGGGGTGGGACGTGGGCGGGCAACCGGGGTAGGTGGACGTCCTGGACCTGGGTGGCTCCTCTTCCTGGCCGCCCTCCTCCTGGCCGCAGGCTGGGGGTGGCCCTTAAGCATGCTCGAGCCGGCGAGACTCCCTGGGACGGAGCGTCTTCCGGTGGCCCGTGCCGAGGGCGTCAGGGACGAGGGAGGCGCTGCAGCGGGCATCAACGTTCTGTACATGGCCCAGGCGGGTTACCAGCCCGACACCTTCCGGGCCATGGCCGAGGCGTTCCAGGGTGAGACGGGCATCCCGGTGCGGATCAACTTCACCCGGTACGACGACCAGTACCAGAAGATCCTCACCGCCGCCATCGCACCCATCGGCGCCTACGACGTCATCACCCTGGATCTGATCTGGGTGGCCGAGTTCGCCCGCAAGGGCTACGTGGTCCCGCTGGACGGTCGTCTCAGCCCCGAGGTCCAGGCCGACCTGGATCGACCCGTGCTTCGAGCCATGCAGTTCGACGGGCGCACCTGGGCCATGCCCTTCCTGGCCAACTTCCAGCTCCTTTTCTACAACCGCCGCATGCTGAGCGAGGCGGGGTTTGAGCGCCCGCCCGCCACCCTCGAGGAGCTGGAGCACCAGATGACGGTGCTGAAGGAGCGGGGCATCGTCCCGTATCCGTGGGTGGACTCGTGGAACCAGAAAGAAGGGCTGACCTGCGAGTTCGTCTGGCTCACGGCCGCCTTCGGCGGCGAGCTCTTCGACCACTTCAACCAGCCCGTTTTCAACCGCCCGCCGGGGATCGCGGCCCTGGAGACCATGGTGCGCTGGCTGGAGAAAGGCCTGGTGCACCCGGTCTCGCTCTCGGCCGACGAGACCACGGCCAAGGACCTCTTCGTGGACGGGCAGGCGGCCTTCACCTCCAACTGGACCTTCCAGGATGCGCTCATGAAGGATCCCGCCCGGAGCCGGGTGGCTGGGGAGGGCGAGGTGGGGCTGCTCCCCGTCGCCTCCCAGGTCTACGATCCCCAGCGCTTCTTCACCGTCTCGGTGAGCGGCTTCCAGGGGTTGGCCATACCGGCCAACTCCCGCCGCCAGGCGGAGGCGTGGGCCTTCATCCGCTACGTCTCCTCACCCGAGGTGCAGGCGCAGCATCTGGAGGAGGTGCCCGTCTGGCGCTCGGTGCGCGAGGATCCCGAAACCCTGCGGCGAGACCCCGACATGGCCCTCAAGAGCGTGGCCATCGCGAGCGTCTTCCACCGCCCCCAGCTCGTGCGCTACCAGGAGGTCTCGGCGGTCCTACAGCGGTACCTGCACCTGGCCCTGGAAGGGCGCATGAGTCCCCGGCAGGCGCTGGACCTCGCGGCGGAGGCAGTGCGCCCGCTGCTCTGAGACGGGGTCCGTGCCGGTTCACGACCGTAGCCTGGCGGTCCGGATCGGGAAGAGGAGGGGGAACCCCGTGATCCCACACCCGCAGCGCAGGTTCAAGACTGTTTCTCGGCTTGGGAAGGCCATCCGGGTCCTGCTCGGCCGCCTGGGTCCCCTGGGGCGGCGACGCGACGGGACCCTGGTGAACAGGGTGCGGTGGGGGCTGGGAGTGGGGCTCGCCCTCATCGCTACCCTGGGCCTGGCGGCGGTGGCGGTGGTATCCGATCTCCAGACCTCCACCGCAGAGTTGAACCGCTACCGCTGGCCGACGGTGCAGCTGGCCAACGCGATCACCCGCCGGACCCTCTCCACCGGCCTGAGGGCCTACCAGGCCGTCTCTACGGGGACGGTCTTGGAACGCCCGGCGGACGAGCTGAACGAGATCGACATCCTGGTGGACAACCTGCGAGGCCTCCTCCGAGAGCGCCCCTTGCCCGGCAGCGGGGGCCAGGACCGCACCAGCCGTCTCCTGGGGTTTCTGGATGAGATCCACGCGGCACGATCGGACTACACCCACGTCTTGGTCCAGTTGATGCAGGCGCCTCCGGGAGGCGACCGCTCCCTGCTGCTCTACCGGCTGGGCGCCGCGGGGGACGTGCTCGTCTCCCGGGCCGACGCCTTCGAGCGGGCCATCACCGAGGAGGTCGCCCGCCAGACCGGCGAGGCCCTGGCGGTGACGGGCGCGGCGCGTGCCGGCATGACTGTGCTCACCGTGGCGCTGGTCGCCTTGGGCTCCTGGCTCGTCGCGAGCACCCTCGCCACGGCGAAGCGGGTGGCGCGCCGGGTCCAGGAGGCGGCGGAGGCGGTTTGGAAGGACAGCGAGGGTTCCCAGGAGATGACCTCCGCCATGCGGGGAGCCGTTGCGGGGGCGCGAGCCAGCCTGGAGGAGGTGCAACGGGAGCTCCGGTCGCTTGCGCACGAGAGCGGGCAGTTCCTGGCGTCGATCCGGGAGACCACCGGGCAGGTGGCCGGAACGGTGGAGGAGGCACGCTCCCTCATCGACCAGACCGGAGTGACGGGAGCCGCAGCCCGGGGCATGGAGCAGGTGGTGGCCGTCTGCCGGGCGCAGCTTCTCACGGGGAGCACCCACGTGCGGCGGGAGGTGCGTATGGCCGAGGAGAACCTGGCGGTCGCCGAAGAGGCCGCCCGCGTGGTGGAGCGCCTCCAGGAGCGGGTGGAGGAGGCCGAGTCCATCCTGCGGCACGTCACCGGCATCGTGGATCAGACCAGCTTCCTGGCCCTGGCGGCCCGCCTCGAGAGCCAGGCGGTTCCCGCGGGCGAGCGGGGCGGCGGGGAGGGCCTGGCAACGCTGGCGGAGCAGATCGGCGGGTTGGCCGACCGGGGGGCCCTCTCCATCGACGAGATCCGGGGCGAGCTGGCCCAGGTGCGGGAGGCCGCGGGCGGCGTGGTCCTTCCGGTCTCCCGGGCGGTCAACGGGGTGCGGGACCTGGCGCGCCACGCGACGCACCTGGAGAGCAGCTTCGAGGCGGTGGAAGCCGCGTTCCGGGAGCTGAACGAGCTCATCGCCCGGGTGGGCGCGGCCGCCTCCGACGGCTCCGCGTGCAGCCGCCGGGTGGAGCAGGCCTTGCACCGGACGGCGCGCTTTATCGAAGAGGCCTCCCGCCAGACACAGCGGGCTGGAGCGGCCATGCAACGGTTGAGCGAGGTGGCCGACCCGGTGGTGCGCCACCACGATGCCCTGGCCCAGGAGATGGACCGCCAGATTCGTTTCCAGCGGCGCCAGGCGGAGCGGGCCCGGGAGATGATCGAGGAAGCCCGGGCCCTGGCGCGCTGACGGCGGTGACCTTCCGCTGGCGGTGAGCGCTCAGGCCCGGCCCTTCGCACCCCGCGACGGCCGGCCCTTCCTGCGGGGCCCGCGCGGCGGGCTGCCGCCCTCGTAGGGGTGGTGGGCCGCCGCGTCGTCCGGGTTGTCCAGGGCGACCAGGCTCTCAGGGTCGCCTTTCGGCTCGTCCCCTGTCAGGGGATCGTCGGGGCTGTCGTATCCGATCAGGTTGGCCTCGCGCGGGTCCACGCCCTTGCCTGCCCGGGGCTTGCTCGGCTCTGGCATGATGGTTCCCTCCCTCGGGTAGTCTGCCCGGCGGGTGCACCGGGCAGCCCTCGGGCGCAGGCACCGCAGGCGCGCCGGACGCGGCCGGCGGCGGTTCCCCTCCACCCCCACGCGGGTGCATGGGTGCCCCGCCCCAGGGGGATCCTTCCTGTGAGCATCGGTGTCCGGGCGCGGGGGAAGCGTAGGAGATCGGTACGGCCCCCGGGCTGGCTCCGGCGGGGAGACGGAGGCGGTGGCCGTGCACGTGCTGATGCTGAGCTGGGAGTACCCCCCGCGGGTGGTGGGGGGGCTGGCGCGGGCGGTGGCCGGGCTCTCCCGGGCCCTGGCCGCCGGGGGCGTGGAGGTGAGGGTGCTCACCCTGGGCGAGGCGGGGAGCCCCTTTCGGGAGGAGGACGGGGGCGTCGAGGTGATCCGGCTCCGGAACGGGTTTCCACCCGCGCCGGACCTGGTGACGGCCGTGGCCCACTTCAACTTCGACGCGCTGCAGGAAGCCATCGCGCTCTCAGGGCGGGGGTTCGACCTCATCCACGCGCACGACTGGCTGGTGGCCTACGCTGCCCGTACCCTCAAGCACGGATTCCGGGTGCCCCTGGTCGCCACCCTCCACGCCACCGAGCACGGGCGCAACCGGGGGATCCACACTCCTCTGCAGCGCTACATCCACGACATGGAGTGGACCCTCACCTACGAGGCCTGGCGGGTGATCCTCTGCAGCAGCGCGATGCGCGAGGAGACGGCCCGTCTCTTCAACCTGCCCGCCGACAAGACGCTGGTCCTCCCCAACGGCGTCGAGCCGGACGAGCTGGCGGTTCCGGCGGACGAGGACCTGGCCGCCTTCAGGCGCATGCACGCGGCCCCCGACCAGACCCTGATCCTGGCCATGGGGAGGCTCGTGCCCGAGAAGGGTTTCGACGTGCTCCTGGACGCCTTCCGGCTCGTGCTCGATCGCTTCCCTCGGGCCAAGCTCGTCATCGCCGGCGAGGGCCCGCACCGGGCGGCCCTGGAGGAGCGCGCCGGGCGGCTGGGCGTGGCTCCCCACGTGTACTTCAAGGGCTTCGCAGCCGATCCGGTGCGGAACCGGCTCCTGCACGTAGCCGACGTGGCGGTCTTCCCCAGCACCTACGAGCCCTTCGGGATCGTCGCGCTGGAGGCCATGGGTGCCGGCCTTCCCGTGGTGGCCTCGCGCTGCGGCGGTCTTCCTGAGGTGGTGGAGCACGGAGAGACGGGGCTCCTGGTGCCTGCGGGAGATCCTGCGGCCCTGGCCGACGCGCTGGTGCCGCTCCTTCTCAGCCCGGGCCTGCGCGAGCACCTGGGCAGGCGCGGGCGGGAGCGGGTGGCGGCGCGCTTCGGCTGGCGCCGGGTGGCCGAACGGACCCTGGAGGAGTACCAGCGGGTCCTGGACGAGCGGCGCCGGGTGGCCTGGATCTCGCAGACGGACGGGCAGGGGAGCCGGGACGGGCGGAGCGTGGGCGTGAACGGCACCCCGGACCGGTACGCGCTTGGCCGTCAGGCCGAGGCGGGGGACCGGGAGATGGTCGGTTCGGCGGCTTCGCGCCGGGAGGCGTAGACCGAGTAGTCCAGGAAGGGGAAGAGGTTGTCCCGTTCCTCCAGGAGGGCCAGGCGGTGGGGGTCCACGGCGCCCTGCACCAGGTCCTGGTGGAGGGCCAGGAAACGCTCCAGGTGCTCCACCACCCGCCGCCGGGCGTACTCCACCATGGTTCCCGTCTTCATGATGAAGGCCCAGTCGCTCGCCTGCGCGAGAAGGAGCTCCCGGGCGGCCTGGTTCAAGGCCCGCCGCTCGAGCCCGCCCGCGTGGGGGAAGCGGTCCGCAAGCTCCACCATCCGCTCGGCCGCCTTGTGGAGGTGGCGGTAGATCCAGTCGTTGCTTCCTTCGAGCCAGACCTCGTTGTATCCCTTGTAGCCCCAGCTGGAGAGGGTGGGCTCCACGAGGGCCAGCCCGTCCAGCCCGTCCAGGTGCTGGGCCGGGGTGGTGGTGTGGACGCTGGGGTTCCCCGCCATGAAGCGGAGGACGTCCTCCAGGAAGTCCGGTCCCTCGAACCACCAGTGGCCGAAGAGCTCCGCATCGTAGGGGGAGACGACCACGGGCGGGCGGTCCATCCCCCCGGCCAGGTACTCCACCTGCTTGGCCCGGTTGAAGACGAAGTTGCCCGCGTGCACCCGGGCCCGTTCCCGCCCGGCGTCCGGGTCGTAGAGCTCCTTCATGGGGGTGGGGCCGGTGATGCGGTGGTACTTGAAGCCCGTGGCTCCCCGTACCCCCGCCCGAAGGTAGGGGCGGACGTACTCCCAGTCCAGGTCCCAGCCGACGTCCCGGTAGAAGTCGCGGTAGACGGGGTCGCCCGGGTAACCCTCGGTGGCGCTCCACACCTGCTTGGACGACTCCCAGTCGCGCCCGAAGACCGCGAGTCCCGCGCCCGTCACCGCCGGCTCGTAGACCGCGTGGACGGGCCGGGGCCGGCCGAAGAGGAGCCCGTGCGCGTCCACGATGGTGTACTCGACCCCGTGCCGCCGCAGGATCCGATCGTGGCCGGGATGGAAGGCGCACTCGGGCAGCCAGAAGCCCCGGGGCGGCCGGCCGAAGAGCTCCTGGTACGCCTGGACGCCTACGGCCACCTGGGCCTCCACGGCCTGGGGCACCACGTCCATCAGGGGCAGGTAGCCGTGGGTGGCCGCCGAGGCCAGCACCTCCACGTGCCCGGCCTCCTGAAGCCGGGCCAGGGGGGCGATCAGGTCCCGGTGGTAGCGCTCGCGGTAGAGGCGATCCACCTCAGCGAGCCGTTCGCCGTGGAACCGGGCCAGACGGTGCAGGGCCGGTTGGTTCCGGGCGCGGACCTCTTCCCGCCCGGCCAGCTCGCGCATCAGCTCCAGGCGGCGGGTAAAGCGGTCCTGGAGCAGGGGGTCGCGCAGCATGGCCGCCAGGGTGGGCGTAAGGGTGAAGCTCAGGCGGAAGGGCACACCCTCCTCGGCGAGCCGCTCCAGGCGGGCCAGGAGCGGGATGTAGCACTCGGCCATCGCCTCGTGGAGCCATCCTTCCTCCAGGGCGTCGGGGTGCTCCGGATGGCGCACGAAGGGGAGGTGGGCGTGGAGGACCAGCGCCACGCGCCCCAGGGATTCAGCCACGGGAGGTCGCCTCCTTCAGGGGTACCTCGGCGCCCCGGTCCGCGAAGCTCGCTCGGGTCACCAGGAGGGCGAAGGTCCGGCGCAGGCCGCCGTCCACGCTCACCGCCTCCAGGCCGAAGGGGAAACTCCCGTCGGGAAGCCCCACACGCAAGGAGAAGCTTCCGTCCGGCCGGAGGGAGACGGGATCGCGGTTGAGCCACAGGGTTGCGGTGGGCGCCGTCCGCCCGTGGAGGATCAGCTCCGCCTCCACCTCCAGGGGCAGGTCGGCCGCCGGGGAAGGGGCCCACGCTCCCGCGGGGCTCGCCCCCGGGCTCGTCACCCACGCGAGAGGCGATCCCTCGGCCAGGGGCAGCGCGAGCCCGGCAAGGAGCCTCTGGCGACGCTCGGCGAACTCGGGGGAACCCTGGGGGTCCATCCCCCGGAGCTGGCGGAGGACCACCTCCTGGGCACGGCTCACCCTGGGGGCGGTCAGGTAGGCCGGGTCACGGGGGGGCGTCTCCACGCGGTTGGAGCGGGCCACCAGGGTGAAGCCGCCGCCCGGGCCCCGCAGGCCCAGCTCTGCCTCGAACCGGTGGCCCGGCCGGCCTGCCTCGATGTACCAGCTCTCCGCCTCGCCCACGCCGATCTCCTGGAAGGGGCCGGTCTCGGCCAGGTCGTGCACCCGCAGGACCGGCTCCAGCTCCGTCTCCCGGCACGCCTGCTGGGCGGCCGCGACGCCGAACGAGGGAGGCGTGATCTCCCAGTACGCGAAGATCCATTCAGGGTCGCGTACCAGGAGCGTGACGCGATCCTCGCCGTAGCGCGCCGGCAAGGCCGGGGTCTGAAGCTGAGCCAGACTCACCGTGGATCCCCCTTCGCCGTGGGGCGGGCGTAGCAGGCCAGTGGGCGGCCGACCTTACTATGTTCGCGGCGCGGTGGCGGTATGCGGGAAAAGCTGTGCAGGGATGCGGTCCGGCGGGGAAGAAGTAGAAGCGCGCCCGGCCGATCGGGGCGTGTCTTCCAGCGACCGCGCCCGGTAGGCGCCGGCGTGAGGGGATGGTGGCCATGTCAGGCACGACAGCCTGGCTCATCCGCGGGGCGAAGGTTCTGGCGGAGGACGGTTGGGACGACGGCGCGGTGCTGGCCGTGGTGGCGGGGCGCATCGCCTACCGGGGGGACCTGCGGGCCCTTCCCCGCCGGCTCGAGGTGGCCGGAACGGAGGTGGGGCGCCAGAGCCTGGAAGAGATCCAGGCCGAAGGCGGCTACCTCTGCCCCGGCTTTGTCGACATCCACGTCCACGGTGGGGGCGGCGCCGACGTGATGGACGCCTCGCCCGGGGCGTTGCGGCAGATCGCCCGCACCCACGCCCGCCACGGCACCGTGGCGCTCCTGGCCACCACCGTCAGCGCGCCCTACGAGCACGTGCGCCGGGTGATGGAAGCGGTGCAGGAGACGTCGGACGGCCTGGACGAAGGCTCGGAGATCCTGGGCGTTCACCTGGAGGGCCCGCACCTGAGCCCGAGGCGGGCGGGGGCCCAGAACCCCGAGTACCTCACCCCTCCGGACCCTCGCGAGCTGGAGGCCCTGATGGAGCGCTTCCCCGGCCTGCTGGCCATGGTCACCCTGGCGCCCGAGCTGGACGGTGCCTCGGAGCTGATCGAGCTCCTTCATCGCAGCGGCGTGGTGCCGGCCGTGGGGCACAGCGACGCCACCTACGAGCAGGCCGTGGAAGCCTTTCAGCACGGTGCCCAGCACGCCGTGCACACCTTCAACGGGATGAACCCCCTCCACCACCGGGCCCCCGGCGTGCCGGGCGCGGTGATCACCACTCGCCCCGTGACCGCGGAGCTCATCGCGGACGGCTTCCACGTGCACCCGGGAGTCGCCCGGCTCCTCTGGCAGGTGAAGGGCCCCGATCGGCTCGTGCTGGTGACCGACGCCATGCGGGCCACGGACCTGCCCGACGGACGCTACGAGCTGGGCGGGCTGGAGGTGGAGGTACACGCCGGGGCCGCGCGCCTGGCCGGCAGTGAGACCCTGGCGGGCAGCACCCTCACCCTGGAGCGGGCGGTCCGCTGGATGGCCAACGAGGTGGGCGTCCCTCTGGCCGACGCCGTGCGCCTGGCCTCCCAGAACCCCGCCCGTCGGCTGGGCTTGGGCGACCGCCTGGGCAGCCTGGAGGTGGGGAAGGACGGAAGCGTCGTCCTCCTGGACGGGGAGCTCCGGGTACGGCTCACCCTGCATCAGGGGTGGGTGCTCTACGACGGGCAGGGCAGCGAGTACGACGAGGCGGAAGCCGAGCGGAGCCAGGACGCGTTGGGTGATGGCCCGGCGGCGGCCGGCGGCCTGGGCGCGGAGCCCGAGGCGGAACCCAGCGCCAGCGTCCTGGCCCGCATGGAGCACGAGGAGGAGCTCTGAAGGTCCATGCAGATCCGTGTCGTGGGGGAACCCTCGTCGGTGGCGGACGGAGCGGCCCGGGAGGTGATCCGCCAGGTGACGGAACGCCCGGACAGCGTCCTGGGCCTGGCCACCGGCGCCACGCCCGAGGGGCTCTACCGGGAGCTGGTGAAAGCCTACCGGCGGGGCCGGGTGAGCTTCGCGCGGGTGAGCACCTTCAACCTGGACGAGTACGTGGGCCTGCCCGCCGGGCACCCCGCGAGCTACCACCATTACATGGAGCGCCACCTCCTGGCCTACGTGGACGTGGACCCGCTCCACGTGCACATCCCCAACGGCCAGGCGCCCGACGTGGACCAGGAGTGCCGCCGTTACGAGGAGCAGCTCCGCCGGGCGGGCTACGTGGACCTGCAGATCCTGGGCCTGGGGCGGAACGGGCACATCGGCTTCAACGAGCCGGGAACCCCGTTCGGCAGCCTCACCCACCGGGTGGCCCTGGCAGAGACCACCCGGGAGGCGAACCGGGTCCACTTCCCGGCGGGCCAGGAGCCGCCCCGCGAGGCGATCACCATGGGCATCCGCTCCATCATGCAGGCCCGCCGCATCCTGGTGCTGGCCACCGGGGAAGCCAAGGCCGAGGCGGTGGCGGCGGCCGTCTTGGGGCCCGTCACCGAACAGGTTCCGGCCTCGATCCTGCAGCTTCATCCCAGCGTCACCTGGTGGCTGGACGAGGCTGCAGCCAGCCTGCTGGAAAAGGACCTCCGCCAGGTGGACAGAGCGCTTTGAGACCTTCATCGCGCGGGGTGGCCGGGTGCGCGCCCGGAAGGCACCCGGGCGCGCACCCGGTCTGCTTCGGCCGGGGCATCGCCGGGCCCCAGGGGCACCCGGGGTGCATCCGTCCGGCTCGGGGGTGGCAAGCATGCAGTTCATCCTGGTCACCGGGTTGTCGGGGGCCGGCAAGAGCGAAGCGATCCATGCCTTCGAGGACCTGGGCTTCTTCTGCGTCGACAACCTGCCGCCCGCGCTGATCCCCAAGTTCGCGGAGCTCTGCCTCCAGTCGCAGGGCCGGATCACCCGGGTGGCGCTGGTGTGCGACATCCGCGGCGGGCTCTTCTTCCAGAACCTCTTTGAAGCCTTGAAGGAGCTGGAGCAGCTCAGCATCCACTACCAGATCCTCTTCCTGGAAGCCTCCGACGACGTGCTGGTGCGCCGCTTCAAGGAGACGCGTCGCCGCCACCCGCTGGTGGGCGAGGAGGGCACGGTGCTCGAGGGTATCCGCAAGGAGCGGAAGGTGCTGGACGAGCTCCGGGGCCGGGCCACCGTCATCCTCGACACGAGCCACCTGACAGGGAGGGAGCTGCGCTCGGAGATCGCGGAGCGCTACGGCGGCGAGCCCAACCGCCGCATGGTGACCACCCTGGTCTCCTTCGGGTACAAGCACGGCATCCCCCTGGACTCGGACCTGGTGCTGGACGTCCGCTTCCTGCCGAACCCGCACTACGTGGAGTCGCTCAAGCAGCTGACGGGCAACGACGCCCGGGTGGAGGAGTACGTGCTGCGCTGGCCTGCGGCCCAGCGCTTCCTGCAGGAGGCCGAGCGTTTCCTCTCCTTCCTGGTGCCGCACTACGTGCAGGAGGGGAAGAGCCACCTGGTGGTGGGGGTGGGCTGCACCGGGGGGCAGCACCGGTCGGTGGTGATTGCCAACCGCCTGGCCGACTTCCTGCGCTCCCAGGGGTACCCCGTGGTGGTGGAGCACCGCGAGCTCTCGGAGACGCAGGGCAAGGAGTAGGGCGAAGGAGGGACGGAGCTGGCCGCTCAGCGTCCCGGCCCCTCGACGGGAGCCGGACCACACGCGCCGGGCCGCCCGCGTGCTTCCTCGTCCCGGCCGCTGCGGCTCCGCTTCGGCGGGGCCGTCCGCCAGGAGCTGGCGGCGGAGATCCCCCCCGAACGAAGCTGCCGGAAGGCCGAGCTCGCGGCGCTGATCCACGTGCTGGGCCGGCTTGGGCCCGGACCCGACGGCCGGCTGGAGCTGGTCTCGGGCGAAGCATGGGTGGTGCGCGCCGCCTACCGGCTCCTCCGCCACCTGTACCGGGCCCCCCTGGAGATCGCCTACCGGCGCAGCCCCCAGGGGCGGGCCAGCCGGTATGTGGTCCGGGTGTCCACGGGTGCCGCCACCCGGGTGATCCTTCGATCCTTGGGGATCGGCCGGCTCCCCCCCGAGGGAGACCTGGACCGGGCCGGCCACGGGACGGACTGCCCCTGGGCCTACCTGCGGGGGATCTTCCTGGCCCGGGGCTCCGTCAACCGGCCGGGCCGAGCGTACCACCTGGAGCTGGTCTGCGAGAGCGCCGCCGTGCACCGCCGGGTGGGCCGGCTGCTCGAAGGGACGGGGCTGCGGGCGGGCACGGCCGCACGACGGGGCATGCTCCTCCACTACCTGAAAGGGGTCGATCAGGTGGTGGCCTTCCTGCAGGGGATCGGCGCAGACCGGGCCGTGCTGGAGCTGGAAAGCAGCCGGGCCCTCAAGGGCATGCGCAACCAGGTGAACCGCATGGTGAACGCGGAGACGGCCAACCTGGAGAAGTCGGTGGCAGCCAGCCTTCGCCAGGCGGAGGCCATCCGCCGCCTGCAACGCTCGGGGCGGCTGGCCGGCCTTCCGGACCCTCTGCGGGCAGTGGCCCGCGCGCGCCTGCGCCACCCGGACCTCTCCTTGCGGGAGCTGGGCCTCGCGCTGCGGCCGCCGGTCCCCAAGTCCACGGTGGAGTACCGCATGAACCGCCTGATGCGGCTCGCGGGCCAGCTTCCGGCCCGGGGGGACACGCACTGAAGAGGGGGGAAGGATCTCCCCCTCCCTGGGAGAATAGCGTAGGGGATAGCTGTGTGTCGCCCTGCCGGGACCGTTTTCAGCCGCGCAGGGACGGCGGGCATCCCGGGGGTGAGGCGGTCCTTGGAGAACACGGGTCTGCTGCGGCGCATCGTTCCCGAGGCTGGGGAGCTGATCGAGAGGCGCTACCTCTTGCTGCAGCACATTTCCTTCGCCCAACCGGTGGGGCGCCGGGCGCTCGCAGCCCATCTGGACTGGGCGGAGCGCATGGTGCGCAAGGAGATGGATTTCCTGCGACGCCAGGGTTTGATCGTCTCGGATCCGGAGGGGATGCGGGTCACGGCAGAGGGTGAGGAGGTCCTGCGGGCGTTGCGCGAGTACCTGCGGGACTTCCGGGGCATCAGCCAGCTCGAGCGGGAGCTGGAGCGCCGGCTGGTCTTGAAGCGGGTGACCATCGTGCCCGGCGATTCGGACCTGGATCCCACGGTGAAGAAGGAGCTCGCCCGGGCCACGGCCCAGTACCTCCAGGGCATCCTGCAGGCGGGCATGACCCTCGCGGTGACGGGGGGCACCACCCTCGCCGAGGTGGCCGAGAGCCTGCCGCCCAGCCGGGATCCCTGGCCCATCACCGTGGTTCCCGCCCGGGGCGGCCTCGGCGAGGAGGTGGAGCTGCAGGCCAACAGCGTCGCCGCCCGCATCGCCCAGCGCCTCGGTGCCCAGTACCGCCTCCTGCACATCCCCGACGACCTGGGGGAGGAGGCGGTCCTCGCGCTCCAGGCGGAGCCCCGCATCCGGGAGCTGCTGGACCAGATCAAGCGGGCCGACGTGCTCCTGCACGGCATCGGCTCCGCCGAGGAGATGGCCCGGCGGCGCGGCCTGCCGGCGGAGACGGTGCGGTTGCTGCGGAAGCGCCGGGCCGTGGGCGAGGCCTTCGGCTTCTACTTCGACCGGGAGGGGCGGGTGGTCTACACCACCAGCTCGGTCGGGATCCGGCAGGAAGACGTTCCCCAGATCACCCACGTGGTGGCGGTGGGTGGCGGGCGCAGCAAGGCCGAGGCCTCCCTCTCGGTGATCTCCACGGGCGGCCAGGACGTCTTCATCACCGACGAGGGTGCCGCCCGTACCCTGCTCGAGATCCTCGAGTACCGCGAGCGGAGCGCGGGCCCCCTCCGGACCGAGGTCTCGGAGGCGGGCATCGGGGTACCCTAGGAACAACTCAGACAGGAGGTCGACAGCATGGCGATCCGGGTAGGGATCAACGGGTTCGGGCGCATCGGCAGGCTGGTCTTCCGGGGTGCCTTCCTGGACCCGGAGATCGAGGTGGTGGCCGTCAACGACATCACGGATCCGGCCACCCTGGCCCACTTGCTTCAGTACGACTCGGTGCACGGCCGCTTCCCCGAGAAGGTGGAGGCCGCGGAGGACGGGTTCCGGGTGGGCGGTCGCGTCGTCAAGGTCCTGGCCGAGCGGGAGCCGGCCAAGCTCCCGTGGCGCGACCTGGGCGTCCAGTACGTCATCGAGTCCACCGGGCTCTTCACCAAGCGTGATCAGGCCGCCTGGCACCTGGAGGCGGGCGCCCGCAAGGTGATCATCAGCGCGCCGGCCAAGGGCGAGGACCTGACGGTGGTCATGGGCGTCAACGAGGAGATGTACGACCCTGCCCGCCACCACGTCCTCTCGAACGCCTCCTGTACCACCAACTGCCTGGCGCCCCTGGTGAAGGTGATCCACGACAGCTTCCACGTGGTGCACGGCTTCATGGTGACCGTGCACTCGTACACCAACGACCAGCGCATCCTGGACCTGCCGCACAAGGACCTGCGGCGGGCCCGGGCCGCGGCCCAGAACATCATCCCCACCACCACGGGCGCGGCCAGCGCGGTGGGCAAGGTGCTGCCGGACCTGAAGGGCAAGCTCGACGGCTACGCGATGCGGGTGCCCACCCCCGACGTCTCCATCGTGGACCTCACCGCGGTGGTGGAGCGGGCCACCAGCGCCGACGAGGTCAACCGCGCCCTGCGGGCGGCGGCGGAAGGTCCGATGAAGGGCGTTCTGGAGTACACCGAGGAGCCGCTGGTCTCCATGGACTTCAAGGGCAACCCCCATTCCTCCATCGTGGACGCGAGCCTTACCAGCGTCATCGACGGCACGCTGGTGAAGGCGGTCTCCTGGTACGACAACGAGTGGGGCTACTCCCTGCGGGTGGTGGACCTGCTCAAGTACGTGGCCGCGCGCGGCTGAACGAGGGAAGGCCCGGGGAGCGCGCCGGGCGCCGGGTGCCGTGTGCCGGGCGTCCCGGGCGCGGCTTCGGCCCCGGGTCCAGCAAGGGAGGGAGAGAGCCATGCAGGTGCTGGCAGTCGACCGGTTGCCGGTGCAGGGCAAGCGGGTGCTGGTGCGGGTCGATTTCAACGTGCCCATGAACGACGCCGGACAGATCACCGACGACACACGCATCCGGGCCGCCCTGCCCACCATCCGCAACCTGCTGGACCGAGGGGCGGCCGTGATCCTCATGTCCCACCTGGGCCGGCCCAAGGGGAAGGTGGTGGACGCCTTCCGGCTGGGGCCCGTGGCCCGGCGCCTGGCGGAGCTCCTGGGGCGGCCCGTCAGCAAGGCGGATGACTGCGTGGGCCCTGAGGCGGAGCAGGCCGCCCGCGCCTTGAGCCCCGGCGACGTGCTCCTGTTGGAGAACCTCCGCTTCCACCCTGAGGAGGAGAAGAACGACCCGGACTTCGCCCGGGGCCTGGCGGCCCTGGCCGACGCCTACGTGAACGACGCGTTCGGCGCCGCCCACCGCGCCCACGCCTCCACCGAGGCGGTGGCCCGCTTCCTCCCGTCGGCGGCCGGCTTCCTCATGCTCAGGGAGATCGAGATCATGGGCCGGGCCCTGGAGAAGCCGGACCGGCCCTTCCTGGCCATTCTGGGCGGCGCCAAGGTGTCCGACAAGATCGGGGTCATCGAGAACCTGCTGGGCAAGGTGGACACGCTGGCCATCGGTGGCGGCATGGCGTACACCTTCCTGCGGGCCAAGGGGTACGAGGTGGGCCGCTCGTTGCTGGACGAGGAGCGGATCCCCCTGGCCCGGCGCCTCCTGGAGGAGGCGGAGCGGAAGGGCGTGCGGCTGCTCCTTCCGGTCGATGTGGTGATCGCCCCCACCATCACCGCAGACGCCCGCACCCGGGTGGTCCCGGCCGGCCAGATCCCGGCCGATCAACAGGGGCTCGACATCGGCCCCGAGACGGCCAAGGCCCTGGCCGCGGAGGTCCGCACCGCGAAGACCGTCGTCTGGAACGGCCCCATGGGCGTCTTCGAGCTGGAGCCTTTCGCCAGGGGCACCCGGGCGGTGGCCATGGCCATGGCCCAGTCCGACGGGGTGACCATCATCGGGGGCGGCGACTCGGCCGCCGCCGTGGAGCAGATGGGCCTCGCCGACCGCATGACCCACGTCTCCACCGGCGGCGGGGCGTCGCTGGAGTTCCTGGAGGGCCGCACCCTTCCGGGGGTGGCCGCTCTCGAGGCTGCGGCGGCGCGGATGGAGGAGAGGGCATGAGGCGGCCTCTGATGGCGGGCAACTGGAAGATGCACCTCACCCTCGACGCCGCCCAGGCCCTGGCGCGAGGGGTGGTGGAGGGGCTGGAGCGGGCGCTCCCTGGGGACGATGGCGTAGAGGTGGCCCTCTGCCCGCCCTTCACCGCCCTGGAGCGGGTGGGGCGGGTGCTGGAGGGAACCCCCGTGGCCCTGGGCGCGCAGGACCTCTTCTGGGAGGATCAGGGCGCCTACACGGGCGAGGTCTCCGGGCTGCAGCTGGTGGACCTGGGCTGCCGCTACGTGATCGTGGGCCACTCGGAGCGGCGCCACGTCTTCGGCGAGTCGAACCAGGCCGTCCAGCGGAAGCTCGGGGCCGCCTTGCGTCACGGTCTCGCCCCCATCCTGTGCGTGGGCGAGCGCATCGAGGAGCGACGGGCCGGGCGGGCCGACTCCTGGGTGCAGGATCAGTTGCGGACGGCCGTGGCGGAGCTGAAGCCCGGCGAGGCGCGCCGGCTCACCATCGCCTACGAGCCCGTCTGGGCCATCGGCACCGGCGAGCACGCTTCGGGCGAGGAGGCGAACCGGATGGCCGGCGTCATCCGGAGTCTGCTCGAGGAGCTCTTCGACGCCCAGGTGGCCGCGGCGGTGCGCATCCTCTACGGGGGAAGCGTGAAGCCGGCCAACGTGGGCGAGTTCCTGGCCCAACCCCAGGTGGACGGCGCGCTGGTGGGCGGGGCGAGCCTGGAAGCAGAGGGGTTCGTGGCCATGGCGGTGGAAGCCCGGGCGCCCAAGGGGCCCGGCAAGGGAGGCGCGTGACCGATGATTGAAGAGATCCATGCCCGCGAGATCCTGGATTCCCGCGGCAACCCCACCCTGGAGGTAGACGCCTACCTGGACGACGGCAGCTTCGGCCGGGCGGCCGTGCCGTCGGGGGCGTCCACGGGCCGTTTCGAGGCGGTGGAACTGCGGGACGACGACCCCGACCGCTACGGGGGCAAGGGCGTCCTGAAGGCCGTGGAGAACGTCAACGAGAAGATCGCCCCGGAGCTGGTGGGGCTCGACGCCACCGACCAGGTGGCCATAGACCGCACGCTCATCGAGCTCGACGGAACGGAGAACAAGGGCAACCTGGGCGCCAACGCGCTGCTGGGGGTCTCCCTGGCGGTGGCCAAGGCGGCCGCCGAGTCGTCGGAGCTGCCGCTTTACCGCTACGTGGGCGGCGCCCTGGCCCACACGCTGCCCGTGCCCATGATGAACATCCTCAACGGAGGCCGCCACGCCGACAACACCGTGGACATCCAGGAGTTCATGGTGCTGCCCGTGGGGGCGCCGAGCTTCCGGGACGCGCTGCGCATGGGCGCCGAGGTTTTCCACGCCCTGAAGGCCGTGCTGAAGGGTCGAGGGCTCTCCACGGCGGTGGGGGACGAGGGCGGCTTCGCCCCCAACCTGCGCTCGAACGAAGAGGCCCTGGACGTGATCGTGGAGGCCATCGAGAAGGCGGGCCTCCGCCCCGGCGACGACGTGGCCCTGGCCCTGGACGTGGCCGCAAGCGAGCTCTACCACGAAGGGGCCTACCGCTTCGAGGGCGAGGGGACGACCCGGCGCTTCGAGGAGATGGCCGACTTCTACGCCCGGTTGCTCGACCGCTACCCCATCCGGAGCATCGAGGACCCCCTGGACGAGGAGGCCTGGGCCGACTGGGCCCAGCTCACCGCCCGCCTGGGCGGCCGGGTGCAGGTGGTGGGCGACGACCTCTTCGTCACAAACACCCGCCGGCTGGCCCGGGGCATCCGCGAGGGGGTGGCCAACAGCATCCTGGTGAAGGTGAACCAGATCGGCACCCTCACCGAGACCCTGGAGGCCGTGGACATGGCTCACCGGGCGGGCTACACGGCGGTCCTCTCGCACCGCTCGGGCGAGACTGAGGACACCACCATCGCCCACCTGGCCGTGGCGACCAACGCCGGGCTCATCAAGACCGGCGCCCCCAGCCGGAGCGAGCGGGTGGCCAAGTACAACGAGCTCGTCCGGATCGAGGAGGAGCTCGCCGACCAGGCCCGCTACGCAGGCGCCGCCGCGCTGGCCCCGCGCCGCCCGTAGGGCGCGATGGGCGGGGCCGTCCGGGGACCGGCTGGAACGTGCAGCCGTTTTCGGAATTCTTGTCAGCCCAGGGGGCCTGTGCTACAATGGCCGCGTGGCGCGCCCGGTCGTGCGCGCGCCGCTGGCGGAAAGGGGCGATGGCGTGACCACAGCGTTCATGGTGGCGGAGCTGATCGTCGCGATCCTGCTCCTGGTGGTCTTCTCCCTGCAGCGGAGCAAGGGGGAGGGCCTGGGCTCCATCGGCGGGAGCGCCCAGATGTTCTTCGACCAGTCCAAGGGGCTGGACCGGGTCCTGGAGCAGGCGATGACGGTGCTGGGCATTCTCTTCATGGTCCTGGCCGTGGGCCTCGCGCTCATCGCCTGAGAGTCCGGCAGTATGCGTCGGGGGCGGGCTTCGGCTCGTCCCCTTTGAACGCACCCTGCGGAACGGCCGCTTCCATCCAACTCGTCAGGGAGGAATCGTCGTATGGAACTCGCCGCGTGGGCGCCCTGGGCCGGGGTCGGGGCCGGGGTGCTCTCCTTGCTTGTGGCCCTCTTCTACTTCCAGGTCGTTTCAGGGTCCGATCCGGGGAACGAGCGCATGCGCTCCATCTCGGCGGCGGTGCACGAGGGGGCCATGGCCTTCCTCGGCCGTGAATACCGTATTCTCCTCTTCTTCGTCTTGATTGTGGCCGTCATCATCTGGCTGGCAGGCGCCTTCTCGCCCGCCGCCATGGATCCCCGTACCGCCATCGCCTTCGTGGTGGGGGCGGCCGCATCCACCCTGGCCGGGTTCATCGGCATGCAGGCCGCCACCCGGGCCAACACCCGCACGGCCCAGGCCGCTACCGGCGGTATCGGCCGGGCGCTGGGGGTGGCCTTCTCCGGAGGCTCGGTCATGGGGCTCTCGGTGGCGGGGCTGGGTCTGGCCGGGGTGAGCCTCATGGTGTGGATCTTCGGGCGGGTGGACAGCCCGGTCACCTTCAACGTGGTGAACGGCTTCGCCTTCGGGGCCAGCTCCATCGCCCTCTTCGCCCGCGTGGGCGGCGGCATCTACACCAAGGCGGCCGACGTGGGCGCCGACCTGGTGGGGAAGGTGGAGGCGGGCATCCCCGAGGACGATCCCCGCAACCCCGCAGTCATCGCCGACAACGTGGGAGACAACGTGGGCGACGTGGCCGGCATGGGGGCCGACCTTTTCGAGTCCTACGCCTCGTCCATCATCGCCACCATGGCCCTGGGGGCGGCGCTGGTGGCCCGGGATGGGGCGGGTGCCACCGGCTACCTCTTCCTGCCGCTGGTGACGGCGGTCGTGGGTGTGGCGGCGGCCATCCTCGCCGGCTTGATGGTGAGGCGGGGCGTGGGCGGGGACCCTCAGGTGGCCCTCCGCTACGGCACCTTCATCGCCGCGGGGCTCGCGCTGGTGGGCACCTACTTCGCCGCCGTCCGGCTCATCCCCGACGACGGCGTGCGCGTCTTCGTGGCGGTGGCCTCGGGCGTGGTGGTGGGGGTCCTCATCGGGGTGCTCACCGAGTACTACACCTCCTACGCGTACAAGCCCGTCCGGGGCATCGCCGAGGCCTCCCTCACCGGGACCGCCACCAACATCATCTCGGGGCTCTCGGTGGGCATGGGCAGCACCGTGGTGCCCGTCCTCCTGCTGGCGGCCGGCATCTGGCTGGCCTACGCCATGGCGGGCCTTTACGGCATCGCCCTGGCGGCCGTGGGTATGCTCTCCACCACGGGCATGACCGTTTCGGTGGACGCCTACGGGCCCATCGCGGACAACGCCGGGGGCATCGCCGAGATGGCCGAGATGGACCCCAAGGTCCGCCAGGTGACGGACCACCTGGACGCGGTGGGCAACACCACCGCCGCGGTGGCCAAGGGCTTCGCCATCGGCTCCGCGGCCCTGACGGCCCTGGCCCTCTTCAGCGCCTACTCCCAGGCGGCGCACCTGACCAGCATCGACCTGCTCCACCCGTCGGTGGTGGTGGGCCTGTTGATCGGGGCCATGCTTCCCTTCGTCTTCTCGGCGCTGGCCATGCAGGCGGTGGGCTCCGCCGCGCACGACATGATCGGCGAGGTGCGCCGCCAGTTCCGTGAGATCAAGGGCCTCATGGAGGGCAAGGCGCGCCCCGAGTACGCTCGCTGCGTGGACATCAGCACCGCCTCGGCGCTGCGCTCCATGCGGGTGCCGGGTAGCATGGCGGTGGTGGTGCCGCTCCTGGTGGGCTTCCTGCTGGGCAAGCACGCGCTGGGTGGGCTGCTGGCGGGCGCCACCGCCTCCGGCGTGCTCCTGGCCATCATGATGGCCAACTCGGGCGGTGCCTGGGACAACGCCAAGAAGTACATCGAGAACGGCCACCACGGCGGGAAAGGCACCCCTGCCCACGCGGCCGCGGTGGTGGGCGACACGGTGGGCGACCCCTTCAAGGACACGGCCGGACCCAGCCTCAACATCCTGATCAAGCTCATGGCCATCGTCTCCCTGGTCTTCGCCCCGCTCTTCGGGGCAGGCCTCCTGGGGTGAGCCCCGCGGCCGCCTGAGCTGCAGGCTGCCCGCGGCCTCGAGCCGCCGCATCGCTCCCGTGCCACCGGTCCCCGGCGAGGTTCCCGCCGGGGGCCGGCGCGTTCCACCCGGGGGGAAATCGCCGGTCGTGACCGCGGTCACGAGGAAGGCCCTCTCATGCCGGCGTACTCTTCCCTGGAAGGGGTGGTCGCGCGTGGCTGAGGAACCAAGAAGTCCCGGGCGCCGGTGCCGCGCCCGGAGGGCACCCGGGGCGCCCGGAGCCTGGCTGGCGGCCCTCGGGCTCGCCGTCCTGCTGGCTGTGGTCCCGGCGGGCCCGGCCTGGGCCGCAGGCGAGGGCCCGGCGCCCCAGGGCATCATCGTCCAGCCCGAGCCGCACGAGCTTCAGGCGCGCATCGACACGAACTCGAGCCGCTACGACGTGGGCGACCTGGTGAAGGTGAGCTTCTGGGTCAACCAGGAGGCGTACGTCTACATCTACAACCTGGACACCTCCGGCCGGGTGACCCTCATCTTCCCCAACCGCTACGACCAGGAGAACCGGGTGCGGGCGGGCAGCCACCAGCTCCCCGGGCGCGGGTACGTCTTCAAGGTGCGCGGACCCGAAGGGATCGAGTACCTACAGATCATCGCCACGGCCGCTCCCATCGGCTTCTTCGATCCGGGCGCCCTCCAGCGGGAGGCCTTCCCCGACCTGGGCGCGCCCGGCGGGGTGGAGGGGCGGGTGCGGGCCCAGCTCCGCATCGTCCCCGAGCGCCAGTGGGCGGTGGACTGGACCTCGTACCGGGTGGGCCGCGAGGCGCCACCCCCGCCCCCGCCGCCCCGGGAGCGGAAGGGCTGGCTCTGGGTGGACTCCGACCCCTCCAACGCCGCCGTCTACGTGGACGGGGCCTACACGGGGCACACGCCCCTGAGGATCCGGCTGGACGAGGGGAGCTACCGCCTCGAGGTGCGGCGTGAAGGCTACGAGCCCGAGACCGAGCGGGTCCGGGTCCGTGAGAACCAGGAGACCCAGCTCCGCCTGGTGCTGGAGCCCGAATCCTCCTGGAACTGGCCGCCCCCACCGCCTCCGCCGCCCCCGCCGCCCCCACCCCCGCCGCCGTCCTTGCCCCCGCCACCCCCACCGCCCGGGCCGCCCCCGGCCCCGCACCCGCCCGTCGTCTACGCGGGCTTCGACGTGGGCATCGGCCAGGATCCCGACGACCCGGAGAAGGGCGACGTCTTCAGCTTCGGAGGGGACATCGGCGGGCGCACCTTCGGGCTGGGCTTCAGCCTGCGGTTCACGGGGGATCGGGTGCCGGAGTATGAGCCGGTGGACAGTCCAGACGACCTCGTGGAGAATACGACCACACTGGAAGAAGGCCCCGAAACCGAGATCTACGGGCGGATCACCGTCGCACGCGCCGGGAGTCTCGCGTTTCGGGCGGGCCTGGGTCTAGCATGGCAGAAAAAGGCGACGGTACCAACGGTTGACGTCGAGTATCCTCAGGATCCGAGCATGCCGACCGGAAAGGGCTACGCCGAGTACGACGTCTACCCCACCGCCCTGATCGGCGCGGCGCTGGAAGCCCGGCACGGGTACGTCTGGGCGGGCTACCACATCCGCCGGGGGCTGGTGATGGGGGCCGGCTTCAGCTTCTGAGGCGGGCGCCGGAGCGGTCCCCCACGGGCTGGTCCGCTCGCTGGCGGGCGCAAGGACCCTCGCGGGCACGGGCGCGGGTCTCGCTGTCCCGAGGCACCCATGGCGGGTGTCCTTCGGGCGCGGCGGGACCCGCGGCGCGCTCGGCCGCGATCCGTGGCGACCACGTGTTCGGGTCCTGGGACCTCCTGGGACGGTCCCAGAAATCCCCTTCAAGGTCTCTGTAGCGAGGCCGATGTAAGACATGACGGTGGGCTCGTGAAGCCCCCGCACGAGGGTAGACGCGAAAGGGCAAACCCGGCGAAAGCCGGGGACGCAAAGCTCCGGCGCTTCGAGGGCGACCTCATGCGGGCCGAGCTGCCGAACGGTCCTCGGGAATCCACGCCGCGGCGCGTCGCGGCGAACGCACGCGCGGGGTCGCCGCGACCCACCTCGAGCCCGACCACGGCAGCCAACCAGGGCCGGAGCGCACAATGCCGGAACGGAGGAAGGGCTCGATGGCCGTGGTCCCGGGTACGTCCATGGAGGTGTTGCAGGCCAATCGGACGGCCGTTCTCGCTCGCTGGGTGGGGCTTGCCGCCACCCTCCTGGCGCTGCTGGCGGCCCGCGCGGTGGCCCCCCACCGCCTGATGCCCCTGGTGATCCTCCTGGGCGCCGCCGCTCTCCTCAACACGGCAGCCTGGCTCTACCTCCGCGCGTCCGCCCGCGCAGGTCTCCCCAAGCCTGCGTTTCACCTCACCCTTCTCCTGCACGGCCAGCTCCTGCTGGACCTGGTCGTCCTGGCCGTGGCCCTCCAGCAGTCCGGCGGCGCCCGCGGCCCCATCCTGGCGCTCTGCATCCTCTACGCGGGCTTGCTGGGGTTCGTCCTCTCGCGGGTTGCCGCGGGGATGCTGGCCTCCCTGGCCGTGGTAGCGCTCGCGGCGGCCCTCGCCGTCTCCCATGTGGACGGAACCCTGACCGCGCTGGGCGAGGCGGCGGTCCTGGACGGCTCAGGCCGGTACCCATGGGAGCACCTCGGCTTCGGCGCAACCTTCATCTTCCTGGCGGTCGCGGCGGGAGGCCGGCTGCGCAAGGAGCTGGAGCGAGGCCAGGAGGGCTGGCGCCAGCGGGCCCTGGAGCTGGCCGTACTCCACCAGGTGGTGGAGGCCGACAGCGCCGCGCCCGACGTCGATGCCTGGATCGGTCGCATCACCCAGATCCTCGCCTCCACCCTCTACCCCGAGGACGTGGGCTTCCTCTTCCTGGATGAGGGGGAGAGGGTCGTGCGACCCCATCCCTCGTACCACGGCCTCGGGCCGAACCCGCACGCGCTGGCCATCCCCCTGGGGACGGGCATCACCGGTACGGTGGCCCGCGAGGGCCAGCCCCTCCTGGTGCCGGACGTACGGCAAGACCCCCGGTACCTGAAGGTGCTCGCGCACGTAGCCGCGGAGCTCTGCGTGCCCGTGCGGGTGGAGGGCCGGGTGAGGGGAGTCCTCAACGTGGAGACCCGGCGCTCAGGCGTCCTTACCCAAGAGGACGTCCACCTGATGGCCACCGTCGCGGACCACGTGGGTGCGGTGCTTGCCCGCGAGCGGGTGCTCGCGGCGGAGCGCGCCGCACGCCGGAAGGCGGAGAGCCTGGAGCGCGTGGCCGCGGTGCTCAACTCCACCCTGGAGCTGGACGAGTTGCTGAGCCGGGTTCTCGAACACCTGAGCCGCCTGGTCCCCTCCGTCAGCACCTCGGTGCAGGTCCTGGAGGGGGACCGGCTGCGGATCGTGGCGGGCCGGGGGTTCGAGCAGATGGATCAGGTCCTCGGGATGAGCTTTCCCCTCGAAGGTGACAACCCCAACCGGATGGTGATCGGGCAAGGCCGACCGCTCATCGTGCCCGATGCACGGGCGTCCTTTGCCGCCTTCCGAACGAAGCCCCACGACCACATCCGCTCGTGGCTCGGCGTGCCGCTGGTCTCCCGGGGAAAGGTGATCGGCATGATCGCCCTGGATCGCTCCGAGGTGAACGCCTTCAGCTCCGAAGAGTCCGAGACCGCCCTGGCCTTCGCCAACCACGTGGCCATCGCCCTGGAGAACGCCGGCCGCTATCAGGCAACCCTCCACCAGGCCATGACCGACGAGCTCACCGGCCTGTACAACCGCCGCTACTTCCGCCAGGAGCTCGAGCGGGAGGTGGTTCGCAGCCGGCGGTACCAGCACCTGGTCTCCCTGCTGATGGTCGACCTGGACGACTTCAAGCGCTACAACGACCGCTATGGCCACCCCGCCGGGGACCAGCTGCTGAAGGAGCTGGCCGGCCTCATCCGCAGGGTGGTGCGCCAAACGGACACGGCCGTCCGCTACGGGGGCGAGGAGTTCGCGGTGATCCTGCCCGAAACCGACGCGGCCTGGGCCCTGGGCCTGGCCGAGCGCCTCCGCCAGGCCATCGCCGCGCACCGCTTCGTCGTCGAGGGGGTGGGGCCCCTGGGCCAGGTGACGGCGAGCCTGGGGGTGGCTACCTTCCCCCGCCACGCGCGCAGTGCCCGGGCGCTCCTCCAGGCAGCGGACGAGGCCCTCCTGCAGGCGAAGCAAGGCAAGGACCGGGTCCTCCTCTACGGCTCCGGCGAGGCGCGCGCCCCCGTTCCCGGCGAATCCCCATCCGACCCGCAGGCCGCACGCTAGACGAACGCCGGCCGGTCATGCCCGGGACGGAGCCGCCGGCCCCACGCCATCTCCTTGCGCCCCCGCCGGGGCGGTGGTATCCTGGGACGGCCGGAGACCGACGGAAGGGAAGGGGGGCTCCCGGTGGCCGAAGAGCGGGTGGTTGCCACCAACAGGAAGGCGCACCACGACTACTTCATCCTGGAGCGGTTCGAGGCGGGCATCGTGCTCACGGGCACCGAGGTGAAGTCCCTGCGGGCGGGCCGGGCGAACCTGCGCGAGGCCTTCGCCCGGGTGGAGGGCGGCGAGGTCTTCCTCCACAACCTCCACATCAGCCCCTGGGACTTCGGAAACCGGTGGAACCACGAGCCCACCCGGACCCGGAAGCTGCTGTTGAACAAGGACGAGATCCGCCGCCTGGTGGGCAAGACCCGGGAGGCGGGAAAGACGCTGGTGCCGCTACGCATCTACTTCAACGCCCGCGGGCTGGCCAAGGTGGAACTGGCCCTGGCCCAGGGGAAGAAGCTCTGGGACAAGCGGGAGAGCATCGCCCGGCGCGACGAGGCCCGGGAGATCGAGCGCCGCTTGAAGCAGCGGGCCTGAACGTGTATACTGAAGGTGCTCGGAAGCCCGAGACCCTTGGGGGCGAGTCAGGCTCGACAGGGGGTACGGGGAGCGGAGATAAGCGGGCCGAGGTCCCACCTGCTCGCTAAACGGTGGACTCAAAGACAACTGCCGACAACGAACCGGCACTCGCGGCTGCTGCTTAAGTAGGCCGTGCGCTTGACGGGCCTCGCCTGCCGGGACCCGTCGGGTGTCAAAGAAGGCAGGCTACCTGACCCTCTCCTCCCGAGGAGGGCCGGGGAAACCTGACGGGATAGCCCCGCCGGCATCCTGCCTGTGGGAAGGTCGCGGGGCGAACCCCGAACACAGGCTACGCCCGTAGAAACTCCTCTCGTTGTCCTTCTGGACCAGGGGTGCGACTCCCCTGCGCCTCCACCAGGTGTGCCCGGCACTCAGGTGCCGGGCTTCTTGCTGCCCTCGGCGGGCTCGCCTGGCCGCCCGCGTCCGCGCCGCCCCGCCCGGCTTCCAACCAAGGGAAGGTTGCTTCCACCCGCGTACCGGCAACCGAAACCGATTCCGTCCCACACGCGGCCAGGAATCTCAAGAGGAACCGAGAAGAACATGCAAGGTTCCGGCATTCCTTGCCGGATCTGTCAACCCGTGGGAGCCGGCGTCGGATACCGCGTGGGGTGTCGCACCCGGGGGAGCAGGGGGCGCGGCAACCGGCCCGAAGCCGGCGCGGGAGGGACGCGCGTGGCCGGGAGGGCTGCAGCACCGCTCGGGGCGACGGGGTGGGGACAAGCCCGCTTCAGGCGCGGGAAGGTCCTGCCTGTGCTCGCACTCTTCGCGGCCGCGCTGGCCCTGGTTGCGGCGGCGTCTCGCCCCGTGCAGGCCGAGGACCCGCCCCAGGATGACACGGCCGCGCTCCGGGTGGTGCGGGTGCTCGACGGGCGGCCGGCGGCGCCCTTCCAGTTCCTGAGCGACCGGCTCCGGCTCACACCCACAGCCGAGCAGCCCGACCCCGACGCGCTCCTGCTCGAGCTGCCGAGCGGCCAGACCACCGCCGCCCGGACCTACCGCGAGGACGGCATCCAGTACCTGGACCTGGTCTCCCTCGCGACCGCCCTGGGCATGCGCCTCGACTGGGACCCCTCCGTCTGGGGCTTCCTCCTGCGGCCGCGCCATGCGGCGCGGGGCGCGCAGGAGATCGCCTTGCTGCCCGAGGGGGTCTTCGACGGGCTGGGCGGCCCCGTCTCCCAGGCGCAGCTCACCACGGTGGAGGAGCGGGGCCCGGAGGCGGCCGGCGTGCCGTATCCGGTAGCATGGCACACCCCCTCGGGGCAGGAGAGTGCCACGCCCCCGCAGGCGCCGCGCCCAGAGGGCACCCGGCCCGGGAAGCCTGAAGAGGAAGCGAGCCAGGTGCTCGGCCTGCGGGTGCTCACCGACGGCGGCATGCCCCGGGTGCAGGTGGAGGCGGCGGCGCCGGTCTCCCATCGCAGCATCCTGCTCGCCAACCCCGCCCGGCTGGTCATCGACCTGGCGCCGGCCCGCCTGGAGCAGTCGCTGGTGGAGCTGCCGGCCGACCAGGACGTGGTGAAGTCGGTGCGGGCATCCCAGTTCGAGCCCGGGGTGGTGCGGGTCGTGCTGGACCTGACCCATCCCACCGGGTACCGGGTGGCCCGCACCAGCGACAGCCGGGTGATCCAGGCCGAGCTGGACGAGCACGTGAGCGGCTACGCCCTCTGGCGGGAGAACGACCGCTTCTACGTGGGGCTGGACGCGACGGGGAAGGTGCCCCTCCAGGTTCGCCCGCTCCGGGAGCCCGATCGGCTGGTGGTGGACATGCAGGGGGCCACCGTCACCCGGGAGCTGAGCGAGCGGCCGCAGGTGGAAGGCGTCCGCTCCGTGCGCCTCAGCCAGTTCCAGCCCCACGTGGCCCGCCTGGTGGTGGAGTTCGAGTCGCAGAGCGGGGCCGCCCTGCCCAAGGCGGCCGTCGCGTGGTCCCCGGAGGGCGGCGGCCCGGTGGAGATCTCGGAAGCCATGCAGCTCGTCTGGTTGAACCACGTGGAGCAGCTGCGCACCCGGCTCTCCGGCTCGTGGCTCTACCTCGCGGTGGAGGCCGAGGACCCCATGACCCTGGAGACCCTGCAACTCTCGGGCCCGCAGCGCCTGGTCTTCGACATCCCGGGGGCGGTGCTCCCGCGCGATCTCGCCCAGAAGGAATGGAGCTTCACCCTGGACGGCCGGGACGGCCGGCAGGACGAGCAGGTCACGGTGCGGGCGGGGCAGTTCAGCGCCGGCCGGACCCGGCTGGTGGTGGAGTCCCGCGACCCCCTCGAGTACCAGGCCTACCGTCTCGAAGGGCAGAACCGGATGGTCATCGGCATCGCGTCGCCGCGGGTGGGCGGGCGGCTGGTGGTCCTCGACCCGGGCCACGGCGGGCTCGACCGGGGAGCCGGCGACACCGACCTGTCTGAGAAGCTGGTCAACCTGGACATCGCCAGCCGGCTGGGGGAAGCGCTGAAGCGCCGCGGGTTCGAGATCGCGATGACCCGGTCCGACGACACCTTCATCCCCCTTTGGGAGCGGGCGGCCCTGGCCAACGCCCTGAGCGCCGACCTCTTCGTGAGCATCCACAGCAACGCCGCCGTCGACGGGGCGGCCGAGGGCATCGAGACCTACTACCTGCCCAAGCAGCCCAACAACCAGATACTGGCCCAGGCGGTCCAGAGGGAGCTGGTCCGCACGCTGCGGCGGAAGGACCGGGGCGTCAAGTCCAACAACTTCTGGGTGTTGCGGGATGCCGAAGTTCCTGCCATTCTGGTAGAGGTCTCGTTCATCACCAACCCGCAGGAGAAGGAGCTCCTGGGGCGGGAGACGTATCGGAAGGAAGCGGCCGAAGCGGTCGCCACGGGCATCGTGCAGTACTTCGCCCGGCTGGACGGGGGCCCGGTTCCGGCCAGCGCTTCGGCCGCAGGCGCCGACCTCTGGAACCGGGTGATGCACGAGTCCCGGGAGGCCGAGGACGCCAAGGCGACCGACGCCTCCATCTGAGTGAGGGGCGTGGGGAACGTGGAGTACGACGCGACGCGCGGGTGGCGGTTGCTGGCCGTCCTGCTCTTCCTGGCGGGCCTGGTGGCCCTGGGCCTGTTGGGAGAACGGTGGCAGGCGGGCATCGACCGCAGGCTCGCGCCGGACGAGGAAGTGCTGGTGTACTACGCCACCCAGGACGCGATGGGGCTCGTGGGCCTGCCCACCCGCCTCCCGCGGGAGCAGGTGACGCCCGAGGGGGTCCTGGACGCGCTCTTCTCCGGGGCGCGCCGCCGGGGCGACTACGTAAACCCAATCCCCATGGGCGGGCGGGTGCAGTGGGTCCAGGTGAGCGGGCCGGTGGCCACCGTGAGCCTGAATCAGGCGCTGGTGGACAACCACCCCGGCGGCTCCGCGGGCGAGCTTCTGACCGTGTACGGCATCGTCGAGACCCTCACCCAACTGCCGGGGATCCAACGGGTCCAGCTGCTGGTGGAAGGGCAGCGGGTGGAGTCGCTGAAGGGGCACGTGGACCTCACCCGGCCCCTGGCTCCCGATCCCGGACGGATTGTCCAGCGGCGGGCGGAAAGACTTCAGACAGGCACACCGCCCGCCGAGGGTCCATAGGATGCGGCGCACCGGGCCGGGTGCCCCTCGGGCGCGGGCACGGTCTCGAGAGGAGGAGGATCCATGGGCCGGCAGGTTCCCGGCGCGTTCCCGGACCTTCTGGGGCGCGACCTCAAACAGGCACGGGTAGCCGTGGTGGGCCTCGGAACCAGCAACCGGGCCGTCCTCCGCTGGCTGGTGGCAAAGGGCGTCAGGGTCATTGCCTGTGATCGGAAGCCGCCCCAGGAGCTCGAGGGCTACGGCGAGCTTGCCCGGCTCCCGCTGGAGCTCTGGCTCGGTCCCGACTACCTCGTCCCGCTCGACCGGGCCGACATGCTGGTGCTGACCCCCGGGATGCGCAAGGACCTGCCGGAGATCGAGGCGGCCCGGGCCCGGGGGGCGGTCGTGACCTGCGAGATCGACCTTTTCTTCCGGACGTGCCGCGGTCCCGTGGTGGGCGTGACGGGCACCAGCGGCAAGACCACCACCACCACCCTCATCGGCGAGATGCTGCGCGCCGCCGGCGTGCCCGTGGTGGTGGGGGGGAACATCGGCCAGCCCCTGATCGAGGTGGCCGAGACGATCCCCCCCGGCACCTGGGCGGTGCTGGAACTCTCCAGCTTCCAGCTCGAGCTGCAGCGGCGCAGCCCCCAGGTGGCCGTGGTGACCACCCTCACCCCCAACCACCTGGACGTTCACCCGTCCATGGAAGCGTACGCGGCCGCCAAGCGGAGGATCGTCCGCTTCCAGAACGCCTCGGATCGGGCCGTGCTGAACCTGGACCAGGCAGCGGTGCGGGAGTTCGCCTCGGCCACGCCGGGGGAGGTCCTCTGGTTCAGCCGCGAGCAGGAGGTGGACCGGGGCGGATTCGAGGCGGAGGGCGCCCTCTGGCTGCGCCTGTCCCCCGGGAGCCGGCCCCTGCGCCTGGTGGGGGTGGACGAGATCCGTCTCCCGGGGGGCCACAACCGGGCCAACCTCCTGGCGGCCGCTACCGCAGCCGCCCTCTGCGGCGCGACCCCCGAGGCCGTCCGCGAGGTGGCCCGCACCTTCACCGGCGTGCGCCACCGGCTGGAGCGCGTGGGGGAGGTACACGGCGTGGAGTACGTGAACGACTCCATCGCGACCACGCCCGAGCGGGCCGTGGCCGGGATCCAGGCCATGGCCGGCCGCCCCCTTCACCTCATTGCCGGGGGGTACGACAAGCACCTGCCCTTCGAACCGCTGGCCGGGGAGGCGGTGCGGGCGGTGCGGCACCTCTACCTCCTCGGGGCCACGGCCGGGCGCATCGAGGAGGCTGTGCGCCGGGAGGCCCGCGAACGACAGACACCGGGACCCGTCCTCCACCGGGTGGGGGACCTGGACGAGGCCGTCGACCTGGCCAGCCGCCTGGCGCTCCCGGGCGACCGCGTGCTCCTCTCGCCGGGGTGCGCCAGCTTCGACCAGTTCGCCAACTTCGAGCAGCGCGGGGACCGGTTTCGTGCCCTGGTGGCGGCCCTGGGCGCCCCCGGCCCCGCGGCAGCGGGCGGCGAGGAGGTTCGGTCCCGTTGAGCCAGCAGAGCGATCGACACGTGCACGAGCAGGGCGCGGCGACGCTGGCGCCTGCGGTTTCCGCCCCAGAAGGAAGCCGGCCTGACGGCCGTCCGGACGACGCGCTGCGCCCCGTGCGCATGACGGTGGACACCATGAAGTACGCCGAGGGCTCGTGCCTCATCGAGCTGGGCGACACCCGGGTGATCACCACGGCCACCGTGGAAGAGCGGGTGCCCCCCTTCCTGCGGGGCAGCGGCCAAGGCTGGGTGACCGCCGAATACGCCATGCTGCCCCGGGCCACCGAGGAACGCACGCCCCGCGAGGCCGCGCGCGGCAAGGTCGGCGGGCGCACCCACGAGATCCAGCGGCTGGTGGGGCGGAGCCTCCGGGCCGTGGTGGACCTGAAGCACCTGGGCGAGCGCACCCTCTGGCTTGACTGCGACGTGCTCCAGGCCGACGGCGGCACCCGGACCGCCTCGATCACCGCCTCCTTCGTGGCTTTGGCGTACGCCCTCCAGCGGCTGCGGGTCCGGGAAGGGTGGGACCGGCTGCCCCTCTACGACTTCGTCAGTGCCACCAGCGTGGGTCTGGTGGACGGCCGTCCCCGTCTGGACCTGAGCTACGCGGAGGATTCCCGCGCCGAGGTGGACATGAACGTGGTGATGACGGGCTCGGGCCGGCTGGTGGAGCTCCAGGGGACCGGCGAGGGCCGCAGCTTCACCTTCGACGAGATGAACGCTCTCCTCAAGCTCGCCCAGCACGGCATCGAGCGGCTCTTTGTGGAGCAGCGGCGGGTGCTGACCGACGAGATCCTTGAGAGCATCGACCAGCGCCTGGCCCTCGATCCCCACGTGGGAGGGAACGGGAGGCCCGCGCACCGGGAGGGGTGAGCCCGTGGAACCGCCTTCGTCCGTTCCGCCCGTTCGGCCGCCTCTCTGGTCCCGGGGAGCCGCCCCCCGCGAGCCCCGTGCGATCGCACCCCCTGCCCGGACCCACGACCCAGCGAGTCGGCCCGAGGAGACACCCCACCCTCGCGCCCGAGGCCGCCGGGGCTGGCTGGTGCTCGCGACCCACAACCGGCACAAGGTGGGCGAGCTCCGGGCCCTCCTGGGACCTCTGCCGTGGCCGGTGACCGGCCTGGACGCCTTCCCCGGAGCCCCCGAGGTGGCCGAGGGTACCGAGAGCTACGCGGCCAACGCCCTGGCCAAGGCTCGGGCGGCGGCCGCTTTCACCCTTGAGACCGCCCTGGCCGACGACTCGGGCCTAGAGGTGGACGCCCTGAAGGGGGCCCCCGGGGTCCTCTCGGCCCGCTTCGCCGGCGAATCGGCCAGCGATGCGGACCGCATCCGAGCACTGCTCAAGCTCATGGAGGGGGTGCCATGGGAGCATCGCACCGCCCGCTTTCGCTGCGTGATCGCCGTGGCCCGCCCCTTGGGCGAGGAGTGGACGGAAGAGGGCCTGCTGGAGGGCTTCATCGCGACCGAGCCCAGGGGAGACCGGGGCTTCGGGTACGATCCCATCTTCTGGGTGCCGGAGCTCCAGCGGTGCCTGGGTGAGGTGGCCCCGGAGGTGAAGAACCGGCTCAGCCACCGGGCCCGTGCGGCCAGAAAGGCCCGGGAGCGCCTGCTTCGGGAGGCGCAGGGCGGGAAGCCTTGAGGCGACGAGCGCTGATGACCGGGGTCCGGGCGGGCGCCCGATCCGGGCCGCAATACCTGAACCCAGGCGCCGGGCCCTGGCTGCTCGGGGCCCCGGCTCGGACGGCGCTCCTCTTGACCCCGGTAGTCGCCGGTGCTAGACTGTGGGCGGTTCTCCACCACGGTGGAGCCAGCGGGGTGTAGCGCAGTTTGGTAGCGCGCCTGCTTTGGGAGCAGGAGGCCCCGGGTTCAAATCCCGGCACCCCGACCACGTTTCGGGCGCTTGGTGCCACGCTTGACCACGATGGTTGACCACAACGGGTGCTGACCACCGGCGGGTGTAGCTCAATGGTAGAGCACCGGCCTTCCAAGCCGGGTACGGGGGTTCGATTCCCCTCACCCGCTCCAGTTTCGTTCCCGTGAGCCGGACGTCGCCCAAGGCGCCGGCTCTTTTCCTTACCTGGCGGCTTTCCGCGCGTGCCAACTCAACGCCCTGTTCCGAATGGTCGATACACGGAAGAGGATGAGATCGACCGACGAGCGGATGGGGGTAGGCGACGTGGCGCGGCTCAAGCGGGCGCTGGCAGCCCCGGTGGTCTGGTTCGGGAACCGGTCGGTGCGGTCGAAGATCCTCCTGCTGGTGGTCCTCCTCATCGGAGCCATGGTCTTCACGGGCTGGGTGGGGTTCCGGAGCGCCGGTCAGGTGAACGGATACGTGGCTGTCTTCGCCGACGGGTACCTCTCGGGGCTGGACCTGATCCTCCAGGCCGACCGGGACCTCTACGAAGCCCTTGCGTACCAGAACCGGCTCTTCAGCGTGCCACCCGACGGTCGTGAGCTCAACGAGCTGGCGGACCGCTACAGGGCGGCCACGGACCGGGCGGCGCAGCGCCTGGAGGCCGTCGTCCGCTTTCTGCCCGGTCAGAAAGAGGTCGCCCTGGCGCAGGCGGTAGCCGCCGGCGTGGAGTCCTGGCAGGGGGCCCTGGCCGAAACCAGGGATCGCTATGCCTCGGGGGAGTTGTCGGGCAACGCGGTCGCACGGGAGCTGCGCCTGCTCGAACTCACCCAGTTCCTTCCTGCCCGCCAGAACCTGGACATCCTGAGGGAGTACTTTCAGCAGGAAGGGGCGACGGCGCGGGCCGAGTCGGAGGCGGTCTTCGCCGGGGCCCAGCGCCTGATGCTGGCCACCATCGTGGGGGCCGCCCTGGCGAGCCTGATCCTGGCGGTCGGGCTGGGGCGCGGGGCCACGGGCCTGCTCCTTCAGGCCACCAGCTTCTCCGAGTCGCTCGCGTCGGGTGATCTCTCAGGCGAGGTAGTGCTCCGGCGCGAGCGGCGCGACGAGCCGGGCCGCATGGTGATCGCCCTCAACCGGGCCGTAGAGCAGATGCGGGGCTCCGTACGCCGCGCGATCCAGACGGCCGAGCAGGTGGCCGGCTCGAGTGAGCGCCTGGCCGAGTCCTCGAAGCACCTGCAGGAGGCGTCGACCCAGGTGGCCGAGTCCATCCAGCAGATGGCGGTCGGTGCCGACCAGCAGGCCCAGTCGGCCGTACGGGTGCGAGAGTCCATGCAGCAGGTGCTGGGCCGCCTCCGGCAGGTGCAGGAGGCGATGGGGCGCCTCACCCGGCAGGCCGCTGAGGTAACCGAGGTTGCGCAGCGGGGCCGGCAGGCCGTAGGCGAGAACGTGGTCCACATGCACGAGATCACCGGCTCGGTGGAGAGGTCCGCCCAGCTCGCCGAGAGCTTTGACCAGCGTTCCGAGGCGATCGGGCGGATCAGCGAGGCCATCAGCCAGATTGCCGAGCAGACCAACCTCCTGGCCTTGAATGCGGCCATCGAGGCCGCCCGTGCGGGGCAGCAGGGGCGCGGCTTCGCCGTAGTGGCGTCCGAGATCCGCAAGCTGGCCGAGCGCTCCAAGACCTCCAGCGACGAGATCGCTCAGATCATCGACCAGGTGCGCCGCGAGACGCGGGGGGTGGTGGAGCAGGTGCGCGCCGCAGCCGACCAGGTCCGCGAGGGCAACCGGGCTGCGGAAGAGACCGACCGCCGCCTGCAGGAGATCGCACACGCGATCGAGGCGACCGCGCAGCACTTCCGCACCGTGGCGGGTGAGATCGAGGCGGTGGTGGGCGAGAGCCAGGGCGTGGACCAGGCGAGCGAGGAGATCGCCGCCGTCGCCCAGGAGACCGCCGCCGGGGTGGAAGAGATCTCGGCTGCCAGCGAAGAGCAGAAGGCCACCGCCGACCAGGTGCAGGAGGCTGCCCGCGCCCTGGCCGCCGCGGCGCGGGAGCTCCGTCGCGCCATGGGCTCGTTCATCATCGAGCGGCGGGCGGAAGGGAGCGCTCCGGTCGCACGCAGCGCCTGAGACTCGGCCTTTCGCCATACGAAACCAGAACGTTCCAAGCGCTATCATAGGCGAAGAAGGGATGCAGTAATCCCATAGCGTGAAGCAGTCTCCCAAATGGTGAAATACCCGGCAGGAAAACGCGCTCCGGGAACGAAGGTATCTCTACAAGGTTGCGGAGGAAAGAGACAACACTCGAACCTTGCGGAGGTTGCGCCCGTGGATGGTTCGGCCTCATCGGGGATCCGGGCAACAACGGCCCTCGACCCCGAGCGCTTGCAGGATGCGGTGCTGGAGCTGATCCGGCGGACCGCCACCGAGCTTCCACCCGACGTGAAGGAGGCCCTGCACCGGGCGAGGCAGCAGGAGGAGCCCGGCTCCCGGGGCGAGTTGGCCATGTCCCTCATCCTGCGGAATCTGGAGCTGGCCGAGGGGCGGGGCGTTCCGGCCTGCCAGGACACGGGGACGCCCCTCTTCTACGTGCACCACCCGGAAGGCGTCTCGACCCGGCGGATGCGGCAGGCCATCGAGGAGGCGCTGCGGCAGGCCACGGCGCGCCAGGTCCTCCGGCCGAACGCGGTCGACCCGGTGACGGGCGCGAACAGTGGCGTGAACGTGGGCACGGGGTTCCCGCCGATCCACTTCGAGGAGTGGGACGAGCCCTCGGTCCGGGTGGACCTGATGCTCAAGGGCGGTGGGTGCGAGAACGTGGGCGCCCAGTACAGCCTTCCTTCTGAGCCGTTGCAGGCGGGCCGCGACCTGGAGGGCGTGCGCAAGGTGGTGCTCGACTGCGTGGTGCGGGCCGAGGGGAAGGGCTGCCCGCCGGGCGTCCTGGGGGTCTGCATCGGCGGCGATCGGAGCAGCGGCTACGAAGAGTCCAAGCGCCAGCTCCTGCGCCCTCTGGACGACCGGAACCCGGACCCCGCGCTGGCCGCGCTCGAAGAGCGGATCCTCGACGAAGCCAACCGGCTCGAGATCGGACCGTTGGGCTTCGGGGGCCGGAGCACGCTCCTGGGCGTGAAGGTGGGCGCGCTCCACCGGCTGCCCGCCTCCTACTTCGTCACCGTCTCGTACATGTGCTGGGAGTACCGGCGCCGGACGCTCCTCCTGCGCGGGGACGAGCCGCCCGTGATCCGGTAGCCACCACGCGGGGAGGGCTGGAGACGTGATCGAGCTCAGGACCCCCATCTCCCTCGAGGCGGTGCGGGAACTGCGGGTAGGCGAGATGGTGTCGCTCTCAGGCCTGGCCGTGACCGCCCGGGACGCGGCCCACAAGTACATGGTGGAGCGGCTCATCGAGCGGCGGCAGCCGCTGGACGAGGCGGACGCGCGCGTCCACCGGGAGCTGCGGGAGGTGCTCCGCGGAGGCGCCGTCTACCACTGCGGGCCCATCGTGCGCCGTGAGGGTGAGCGATGGCGCTTCGTCTCCGCGGGGCCCACCACCAGCATCCGCGAGGAGGTCTATCAGGACCGCGTCATCGCGCACTTCGGGCTGCGGGTGGTGATCGGGAAGGGTGGCATGGGGCCTCGCACCCGGCGGGCCTGCCAGGAGCATGGCTGCGTCTACCTTCACGGGTTGGGGGGGACGGGGGCGCTCACCGCCGAGGCGGTGGCCGAGGTGCTGGACGTCTTCAAGCTGGAGGCGTTCGGGCCTCCGGAGGCCTTCTGGAAGATCCGTTTCGAAGGTTTCGTGGGGGTGGTCACCATGGACGCCCATGGGCAGAGCCTCCACGATCAGGTGGCCGAACGGGCGGCCCAGAAGCTCGCCGCCCTCACCGGCACCTCCTGAGGGAACGCCGGACGCTCTCGGGTTCCGGGCCGCCCGGGGCGGCCCAGCCAGGGTGTCCGGCGAGAACGCCAGCCATCGATACAAGGAGGTAAGAGGCATGCGTCGGACCCATGGCATCAGGTGGGTGGCCGCAGCGGTGATGTTCCTGGTCCTCCTGGCGGCGCACCCGGCGGTATGGGCCCAGGGTTACCCGTCCAAGCCCATCGAGTACGTCATTCCCTTCAATCCCGGGGGCGAGTCGGACATCACGGCGCGCATCCAGGAGCAGGCGCTGGAACGGATCCTGGGCGTCAACGTCAACGTCACCTACAAGCCGGGCGCGGGCGGGGCGCTGGCGTGGTCGCAGCTGAAGAACCTGCGGCCGGACGGCTACACCATCATGGGCGCCAACCTGCCGCACACGGTGCTGCAGCCGCTGCAGCGGGGTGACGCCGGCTACACCACCGAGGGGATCCACTGGGCCTACATCTTCGAGAGCACCCCCAACGTGCTGGTGGTACGGCCCGACAGCCCCTTCAAGACCCTCGCCGACTTCATCGCCTTCGCCAAGGAGAACCCCGAGGTGATCACCCTGGGCGGCAGCGGCAGCTGGACCGCCAACCACCTGGGCGTCCTGGAGCTGGAGAAGGCGGCCGGCATCGACCTCACCTACATCCCCTTCACCGGCTCCGGTGCCGCCGTCCCGGCCTTCCTGGGCGGGCACGTGACCGGCCTCATGACGTACAACACCATGGCGGTCCAGTACCCGGACCAGATGCGGGTCCTGGCCGTCGCCTCCGAGCGCCGCCTCGAGTCCCTTCCGGGCGTACCCACCTTCAAGGAGCTGGGCTACGACTACGTGGAGGGTGCCTACCGAGGGGTCGCCGTGCCTCCGGGCACGCCCCGGGAGATCGTCCGCAAGCTTGAAGACGCCTTCGCCCAGGTGAACGCCGACCCCGAGGTCCGCCGGAAGATGGACGAGAACGGCTTCATCATCGAGGACATGCGCTCCGACGAGGCGAACGCCTTCGCCCGGGCTCGCATCCCGCTCTACCGGCAGATCCTGCAAGACGTGGGCGCGATCAACTAGGGACCGCGTCGCGACACGCGATCGATTCGGGACGCATCCGGGTCCCGGAGGGGCGCTCGCCCTTCCGGGACCGGGTGGGAAGGCTCCGGGGAAAGGAGCTGCACCATGCTCGAGCATCTGGCCGCGGGGATCGCGGGGGTCTTCACCTTGAAGGCGCTCCTCCTGGTCTTCGCGGGCGTCACGGTAGGTCTCGTCTTCGGGGCTTTGCCGGGGCTGACGGCGACCATGGCGGTCGCGGTCCTGGTCCCCTTCACCTTCACCATGGACCCCACCTCCGGCCTCATCCTGCTGGGGGCGGTATACATGGGGGCCATCTACGGCGGTGCCTTTTCAGCCATCCTGGTGAATGCCCCCGGCACCCCCTCCTCCATCGGCACCACCTTCGATGGATACCCAATGGCCCGCCAGGGGCGGGGTGAGGAAGCCATCATCGGAGCCACCGTCGCCTCGGTGCTGGGCGGCCTGGCGGGCGTCGTCGCGCTGCTTTTCCTCTCGCCCCCGCTGGCGGACCTCTCCCTGCGCTTCGGCCCGCCTGAGTACTTCTGGGTGGGTGTCTTCGGCCTCACCATCGTGGCCAGCATCGCCTCGGGGTCGTTGCTGAAGGGTCTCATCGGGGCGCTCTTCGGGCTCCTCATCGGCACCATCGGGCTCGCGCCCGTGGGTGGTGAGGTCCGCTTCACCTTCGGGCAGCCCGTGCTTCAGGGCGGGGTGGAGCTGATCGCGGCCCTGATCGGGCTCTTCTGCATCCCCGAGGTCCTGGTTCTCGCGGCCCAAGGCCAGCAGGAGACGCACATGCTGAGCTACCGGCATCGCCCGGGTGTCCTGTGGGAGACGACCCGGAAGGTCCTGGCCATGCCGGCCAACCTGATCCGCTCGGCCGTGGTTGGAACGGTGATCGGCATCCTTCCGGGCGCGGGGGGCAACGTGGCCAACCTGGTGGCCTACAACGAGGCCAAGCGGGCCTCCAAGCACCCCGAGCGTTTCGGAACGGGGGTCCTGGAAGGCGTGGTGGCGACCGAGACCGCCAACAACGCCGTGGTGGGTGGCGGGCTCATCCCGCTCCTCACCCTGGGGGTCCCCGGGGCGCCGCCCGACGCGATCATCTACGGGGCGCTCCTGATGCAGGGCCTCCACCCGGGGGCGGAGCTCTTCAGCACCAGCGGCGACATCACCTACACCTTCATCCTCTCGGTAGGCCTGGCGGCCCTGGCCATGATGCCTGTGGGGCTCGTCCTGGGGCGGGGGCTCCACCGGGTGGTGAGCCGGGTGCCCACCAGCTTCCTGGCGCCCACCATCCTCTTCCTGACCATCATCGGCTCCTACGCGATCCGGAACAACGTGCTGGACGTGGCCATGATGTTCGTCTTCGGGGCGATCGGGTATGCCTTCAAGCGGTTCGGTTTCCACCCGGCACCCATCGTCCTCGGGTTGATCCTGGGAGGCATCGCCGAGCAGGGCTTGGTGCAGGCCCTGCTCATGGGGGTGCGCTACCAGCCGCGCTGGCTCATCCTCTTCGACCGCCCCATCTCCTGGGTGCTCATCGGCCTCTCGCTCCTCTCCCTCGCGTGGCCTCTCGTCTCCGCGTGGGCGGCCCGCACCCGGCAGGCGAAGGAGGCGGCTCCCCATGCGTAACCCGGACCGCATCGGTGCGGCGGTCATGCTGGTCGCGGCGGCCGCCTTCTGGCTCCAGATGGGCTCCGTCGATGCCCTGGGCGGCAGCTTCCCACGCCTGGTACTGTGGCCCCTCACGCTCCTCTCCGTGGTGCTGCTGGTGAAGAGCTGGATCCGGCCGGAGCCGCCGGCCGCCTTCTTCGAGGCGCAGCCGGGCCCGATGCTGGTGCTCGCAGTCACCGTGATCCTCTGGATCGCCCTGCTGGAAGTGCTGGGCTTCGCGGTCTCCACCACCCTGGCGTACGGGTTCCTCACCTGGTACCTGGGCGGCAGGCCGCGAGACGTGAGGAAGGTGGCGGTGTCCTTGGCGATCATCGTGGGCGAGGTGGCGCTGGTCTACTGGGTCTTCAACGACCTGCTGCTGGTGCGCCTGCCTCAGGGCCTGCTGATCTGAACGTCTGGCCATGCGCCCGAGGGCCGGCTGCCCGGGAGGGGCAAGCCGGCCCGGGCGCGGCCGGGGACGCGATCCTGGAAAGGGGAGAGGGCCGTGAGGGAGCACGCCGTCGCCGTGGTGGCGGGGGATGGGATCGGTCTGGAGGTGGTGCCCGCCGCCCGGCAGGTGCTGGACCGGGTGGCAGAGATCCACGGGGGCTTTCGCCTCACCTACCGCGAGTTCCCGTGGAGCTGCCGGTACTACTTGGAGCACGGGGCCATGATGCCGGAGGACGGGCTTGAGACGCTGCGCCCCTTCGACGCGATCTTCCTGGGGGCGGTGGGCTTTCCGGGCGTGCCGGACCACGTCTCCCTCTGGGGCCTCCTGCTCCCCATCCGGCGGGAGTTCCGCCAGTACGTCAACCTCCGGCCCATCAAGCTCCTCCGGGGCATCGCGTCGCCCCTGCGGGACCGGGGGCCCGAGGAGATCGACTTCCTCTGCGTGCGGGAAAACAACGAGGGCGAGTACTCCAACATGGGCGGTCGCCTCTACCGGGGCACCCCCCAGGAGCTGGCCGTGCAGAACACCGTCTTCACCCGCTTCGGGGTGGAGCGGATCCTCCACTACGCCTTCCGGCTCGCCCGCGAGCGGGGGCGGATCAAGCGGGTCACGGCGGCCACCAAGTCCAACGGGATCAACTACACCATGCCCTTCTGGGACGAGGTGTTCGAGGAGGTGGCGACCCAGTACCCGGACGTGGAGCACGACCGGTTCCACGTGGACGCGCTGGCCGCCCGCTTCGTCACCGACCCGGCCCACTTCGGCGTGGTGGTGGCCTCCAACCTCTTCGGGGACATCCTCACCGACCTGGGCGCCGCCATCGCGGGCAGCATCGGCGTGGCGCCCTCGGCCAACCTGAACCCCGAGGGGACGTACCCCTCCATGTTCGAGCCCGTCCACGGTTCGGCGCCTGACATCGCCGGCCGCGGGGTGGCCAACCCCATCGCGCAGGTCTGGTCCGGCGCGATGATGCTGGACCACCTGGGATACCCGGAAGCCCACGGGCTGATTGTGGGGGCCATCGAGCGAGCCCTGCTGGATGGTATCCGCACCCGCGATCTGGGCGGCGCCGCCGGCACGGTCGAGATGACCCAGGCGATCCTGGACCGGCTGGAAGGGTGACCGGAGCCCTGGATCGGCACGTCGCGCGCTCGCCGGACAGGGCCCGCACCTTGGGGGTCGCGGGGGGTGCCCCTAGCAGGGAATGCGGGCGGCGACCTCCCGCACCCGTTCCTTGAGCGCAGGGAGTCGGTCCTCTGCCCGGCTCAGGGGCAGGCTGAGGCCGCAGGCGCCCACCACCGAGCCGGCCTTGGAGCGGACGGGCGCGGCGACGACCACCACGCCCTCCATGTGCTCCTGCACGTCCACGGCGGCGCCTTCGGCCCGCACCCTGCCGATGATCTCCTCGAGCTCGGCCACGCCGGTGACGGTCTGGCGGGTGTGGGGAAGCAAGCTCGTCGCCGCCAGGTACCGGCGTACCCGGGGGGGTTCCATGGCCGCGAGGAAGATCCTCCCCGGCGCGGTGGGGTAGAGGGGGAGGGGGCGGCCGAGCGTGCCCACGGTGCGCAGGGGGCGGGTGCTCTCGACGAAGTCGATCTCCACGCAGAGCGCCTCGGCCGGTAGCGGAACCCAGAGGTGGACGGTCTCGTTCAGCTCGTTCCAGAGCTCGTCCATGTAGGGACGGGCGGCCGCGCCGAGGTCGAACTCGCGCAGGCTCCCCAGGTGCCGGGAGGTGACCTCCAGCATGCGGGAGCCGATGGCGTAGCGGCGGCGGCCGTCCTTCACCAGCCAGCCCAGGTCCACCAGGGTGGCGAGGAGGTGATGGAGGGTCGTGCGGTTGAGGCCCACCTGCTCGCTGAGCTCGCCGAGCCCGACCGGCTCACCCCGGGCGGCCAGGAGCTCCAGGATGGTGATGGCCCGGACGACCGACTGGATCGTGGCCGCGCCGGGGCCGCGCGCCGGAGGGGGCAGGGTGGGGTACGGTGAAGGCATCGCGGATGGATCGGCCACCGTCTCAGGGCTCCTCTCGCTTCCCCTGCGATTATACCTTCGGTGTCCGGGCCGGCCAAGGGGCATGCCGAGGCGCGCTGCGGCCGGATACAAGGCGGCCTCCGGTCGTTGACGGGAACGCCGGGCGGGCGGTATACTGGCGGTGCCTGCGGGTCGGTGCCGCCCGCGGCTCAGGCCCGCCTTGCCCGTGGCGGAGGCCTGGCCCGTCTCGTGCGCCTGTAGCTCAGGGGATAGAGCGGTGGCCTTCTAAGCCAACGGCCGGGGGTTCGAATCCCTCCAGGCGCGCCAGCAAGGGAATGGGCGGCTTCCCGGATGGGGCCGACCCTTGCGCGTCTTCGCGGGTCACCGGGCGGGTGGCCTCGACCCGCGGCAGGGCCGGCCGGAGACGCGATCTGTCGAAGGGCCTGCGCCGACGGAGGCTGCGGGCGGGCCAAGGATCGTCCTCCTCTCGGCCGTTGCCTCCCTCGGCTGCCTTGACGCTCCTCCTCCTCCATGGTACACTCGAAATCGCTCGAACGTGGTGGGTGTAGCTCAGTCGGTTAGAGCGTCGGGTTGTGGCCCCGAAGGTCGCCGGTTCGAATCCGGTCACTCACCCCACGGCCATAGGCGTTCAACGGCCGTCCCTGCGGGGGCGGCCGTGCCGCGCCCGGGGCCGGGCCGCCTCGCCCGTCGGTCCCTGGGCGCGGCCGCCTCGCGTCGGCCGTGGATCCCCACCTCAGGCAGCGGGTCCCGGGCTCTGGCAGACCTTTCCCACGAAGGAAGGCTTGCGGGTGGGTCGAATAGGTCATGGGAGCAAGCCTGTCCCTGTGGTGATAGAACAAGGGGGGGTTAGCGTGAAGCGGGTTCCGGTACTGGCCGGGACGTTTCTTCTGCTGGCGGCCCTGGTCGCGTCCGTCGCCGCCGGCCCCGTGGCGGCCCAGACCTTCCGGGTCGGCATGGTGACCGACGTGGGTGGCATCGACGACAAGAGCTTCAACGCCACCAGCTGGGAGGGCGTGGCCCGGGCCATCCGGGAGCTGGGCGTCGACGGCCGCTTTCTCGAGTCCCAGCAGCAGACGGACTACGCCCGGAGCATCCAGGAGTTCCTCTCGCAGAAGTACGACCTCATCGTGACCGTCGGCTTCCTCCTGGGTGACGCCACCAAGCAGTTCGCCCAGCAGAACCCGAACAGCAAGTTCGCCATCGTCGACTTCGCGTACGAGCAGCCCATCCCGAACGTCCGCGAGCTCACCTTCGCGACGGACCAGGCCGCCTTCCTGGCCGGCTACGCCGCGGCGGGCGTCACCAAGACGGGGGTCGTGGGCACCTTCGGCGGCATCCCCATCCCCACCGTGACCATCTTCATGCGCGGCTTCGAGGCCGGTGTGAAGCACTACAACCAGGTTCATGGCATGAACGTGGAGGTCCTGGGCTGGAACAGCAAGTCGGGTCAGGGGCTCTTCGCCGGGAACTTCGAGAGCACCGACGACGGGCGCCGCCTGGCTGAGGCGCTCTTCGACGAAGGGGCCGACATCGTCATGCCTGTTGCGGGCCCGGTGGGGTTGGGCGCCGCGGCGGCCGCCAAGGACCGGGGCCTGATGCTCGTCGGCGTGGACACCGACTGGTACGTGAGCGCCCCTGAGTTCAAGGAAACGCTGCTCACCAGCGTGATGAAGAAGATGGACGTGGCCGTTTACGACACCATCAAGGCGGCCATGGACGGGACGTTCGAGGGCGGCGCCTACGTGGGCACGCTGGCCAACGATGGGGTGGACATCGCCCCCTTCCACGACTACGAGGACCGGGTGCCCGCGTCGCTCAAGACCGAGCTCGAGCAGATCCGCCAGCAGCTCATCGACGGCACCCTGAAGGTGGACGACGTCCTGAGGTAAAGGACCCTGCACGTGGGAAGCCCGAACGGGGCACGCCCGGCGGCCGTGCCGGCCGCCGGGTGTCCGGTTCGGCTGGTCGAGCCTGGGCGTTCGGGGCTGGGTCCAGCGCCGGAGAGCACCCGCGTGCCCGCAAGCGCCTCGGGGAATCTGGCAAGGTGGTGGGGAAGCTGTCCCAATCACGTCTGGAGCCTGTGCTGCAGCTGAAGGGCATCGTGAAACGGTTTCCCGGCGTCGTGGCCAACGATCGAATAGACCTTACCCTCTTCCCCGGCGAGATCCACGCGCTGCTGGGGGAGAACGGCGCCGGCAAGAGCACCTTGATGAACGTCCTCTACGGCCTGATCTCCCCCGACGCGGGCGAGATCGTCCTCAAGGGCGCGCCGGTGCGGCTGGAGAGCCCGGCCGGCGCGATCGCCCGGGGCATCGGCATGGTCCACCAGCACTTCATGCTGGTGCCGGTAATGACGGTAGCCGAGAACGTCATGCTCGGTCTCGAATCCACCCGGGGCCGCTTCTTCCTGGACACGGCCCGGGTGGCGCGGCGCATTCGGGAGATCTCCTCCCGGCACGGCCTCGCCGTGGAGCCCGAGGCGGTGGTGCAGCACCTGCCCGTGGGCGTGCAGCAGCGGATCGAGATCATCAAGGTGCTCTACCGGGAAGCGGAGATCCTGATCCTGGACGAGCCCACCGCGGTCCTCACGCCCCAGGAGGTCGAGGACCTCTTCGAGATCCTCCGCAGCCTCGCCCGCAGCGGACACTCGCTCCTCTTCATCACCCACAAGCTGAAGGAGGCCCTCGCGCTCGCCGACCGCATCACCGTCCTCCGGCGCGGCCGGGTGGTGGGCACCCGCCGCCCCGAAGAGACCAGCGAGGAAGAGCTGGCCACGATGATGGTGGGGCGCGACGTGGAGCTGACGGTGAAGAAGCGGCCCGCCCGGCCGGGCAGGCCTGTCCTCAGCGTCCAGGGCCTCTGGGTGGAGGCCGATGAGGGCCCGCCCGCCATCCGGGACCTGTCGCTGGAGGTGCGCGCCGGCGAGATCCTGGGCGCGGCGGGTGTGCAGGGCAACGGCCAGACCGAGCTGATGGAGGCTCTCGCGGGCTTGCGGCCGCCCCGGGCCGGGCGCATCGTGATCGACGGCCGGGACGTGAGCCGAGCCACGCCCCGGGAGATCGCCGAGCTGGGCGTGGGTTACATCCCCGAGGACCGCCAGCGGGACGGGCTCATCCTGCCCTTCCCCCTGGAGGACAACCTGATCCTCAACCGGTACCACCGGGAGCCCTTCTCCCGGAAGGGGTGGATCCAGCGGGAGGAGGTCCGCCGCCAGGCGGAGACCCTGCTGCAGGCCTTCGACATCCGGGCGAGCTCGGTGACCGCGGCCGTGCGGAACCTGTCGGGGGGCAATCAGCAGAAGGTGATCGCCGCCCGGGAGCTCTCCCGCCCCATCAAGCTGCTCCTGGCCTCGCAGCCCACCCGGGGGCTCGACGTGGGCTCCATCGAGTACATTCACAGCCGGATCCTGGAGGCCAGGGACGGGGGTACGGCGGTGGTGCTGGTCTCCACCGAGCTGGACGAGATCCTCGCGCTCTCAGACCGCATCGCCGTCCTGTACCGGGGGCGGATCGTGGGGCTCCTGGACGCGGCCAGCGCGGACCGTACCCACCTGGGGCTCCTCATGACGGGGGCGGCCGCATGAGCAGGAACCCGAAACCAGATGCCGGATCGCAGGGAAGCCCGCAGGATCCGGCCCCCGGCCGGGCGCGTTCCGTCGCCGGCGCGCTGGCCGAGGCGGCCTTCTCCCGCAGCCTGGTGCCCCTTCTGGCGGTGTTCACGGGCCTCGTCATCAGTGCCGTGCTGATCGTGGCCACGGACCCGGCCGTCTGGCAGGCGTGGGGGCAGGTCACCGTCCGTCCCGGGCTCTTTCTGGCGGCCGTGGGCCGGAGCGTCTACGTTGCCTTCGCGGCCCTCTTCGAGGGTGCCGCGGGAAGCCCCTACGCCCTCTCGGAGAGCCTGGTCACCTCCACACCCTACGTCTTCGCCGGCCTCGCGGTGGCCGTGGGCTTCCGGGCCGGCCTTTTCAACATCGGCGCGGAGGGGCAGCTGTACATCGGGGCGCTCGCTTCGGTCTTCGTGGGCTACGCGGTCCACGGCCTGCCGTGGTTTCTGCACCTGCCCATGGCCATCCTGGCGGGGGCCGCGGCTGGGGCGATCTGGGCCGCCGTTCCCGGATACCTGAGGGCCCGCACCGGCGCGCATGAGGTGGTCAACACCATCATGCTCAACTACGTGGCCTTCCGCCTGAGCGACTGGCTCCTCAACGGACCCATGAAGCGGCCCGGTCCGGGCGGGGTGCCGGGCTGGGTACCCATCAGCCCCGAGGTGCTGCCGAGCGCCTACCTGCCCCGGCTCTTCGCCGAGCCCCTGCGGCTCCACTGGGGGTTCATCCTGGCCATCCTCGTCGCGGTGGCCGCCTACTACCTGCTCTTCCGGACCACCTTCGGCTTCGAGATGCGGAGCGTCGGCGCCAACCCCAGCGCCGCCCGGGTGGCGGGCATGCGGGTGCCCCGGGTGTACGTGCTCACCATGGCCCTTTCCGGCGCCCTCGCAGCCATGGCGGGCGTCTCCCAGGTCCTGGGGGTGGATCGCTGGCTGGGGCAGGGCTTCTCGGCGGGCTACGGCTTCGACAGCATCGCCCTCGCACTCCTGGGGAAGAGCCACCCGGCGGGCGTGGTGGGGGCCGCGCTCCTCTTCGGGTTCCTCCGCAGCGGGGCGACCCGCATGCAATCGGTGGCGGACATCCCCATCGACATCATCACCATCGTGCAGGCGCTGGTCATCGTCTTCGTGGCCGCCGAGGCCCTCGTGCGCGGCATCTACCGGATGAAGCCCACCGGCGAGAAGGCGGAGGAGGTCTTCACCCGGGGGTGGCGCGGCACGTGAGCCCCAGGCGCGGCACCCGGTCGTCGGGCAGCGAACGCACGCCAGTCATGAGGATGAAGGTGGGACGGGCATGAGCCAGCTTCAACCGGCGGGGCCGGCCCCGGGGGATGCCCTGGGGGTCGCGGTTCCGAGCCTTGCACCCAGGAACTGGGCTCCCGTGGTGGTCTCGGGCCTGGTGGCCGCGGCCATCCTCCTGCTCTTCGCGCGGGTCGTCCCCTTCGGAGAGGTGGCCACCTTCCGGCTGACCGCCGGCCGGGCCAGCGCGGCCCCGCCGGTGGCCCCGCTGGTGGTGCCGGCGCGGGCCATGCTTCTCTTGCTGGCGGCCCTGGCCGCGGCGGCCGGCGCATGGGCGTACACACGCCCCGAGCGGGGCGGCCTCTCCACGGGCTTCTCCCTGGGGGCCTTCGTCATCGCGTTCTTGGTGTGGGCGGCGGCCGGGAAGAGCTTCAACCTGCTGGCCATGCTGCAGAGCACCCTGGTGCGGGCGGTGCCCATCACCCTCGCCGCGTTGAGCGGCGTCATGTGCGAGCGCTCGGGCGTGATCAACATCGCGATCGAGGGGATGATGCTCACCGCAGCCTTCACCGCCGTCGTCGCCGCGAGCGTCGCAGGGAGCCTCTGGATGGGGCTGACGGTGGGGCTCCTCACCGGCGCGCTGCTGGCCTGGGCCCACGCGGTGCTGGCCATCAAGTACCGGGTGGACCAGATCGTGAGCGGCACGGTGATCAACATCTTCGCGGTGGGCATCACCAGCTACCTGAGCGCCCGCTTCCTCCAGGTGCCCGAGTACGCCTGGATGAACAACTCGGGGACCTTCCCCGCGGTCCAGGTTCCGCTCCTCAACCGGATCCCCGTTCTGGGGCCGCTCTTCTTCGAGGGGAACCTCTTCTTCTTCCTCGCGCTGGCGCTCGTCATCGGTTTGCAGGTCGTGCTCTTCCGCACCCGGTTCGGGCTGAGGGTGCGATCGGTGGGGGAGCATCCCCGGGCGGCGGACACCCTGGGGATCGACGTGAACCGGGTGCGCTACGTGAGCGTCATCCTGGGCGGGATGCTGGCCGGGCTGGGCGGCGCCTACTTCACCATCGGGTCCGTGGGCCGCTTCGACGAGCAGATGACCGCCGGTCGCGGCTTCATCGGCCTGGCAGCCATGATCTTCGGCAAGTGGACCCCGGCCGGGGCCTTCGGCGCCTCCACCCTCTTCGGCTTCACCGACTCCCTGCAGACGCGCCTGCAGATCCTCGGGATCCCCATCCCCTCCGAGTTCCTCTTGATGGCCCCCTACCTGGTCACCATCGTGGTGCTGGCCGGGGTGGTGGGCCGGGCCTACCCGCCGGCGGCGGACGGCCAGCCATACGAGAAGTAGCGGGAGGAAGCGGGACGGCTCCGCGCGGCGCACCTGCGGCGTGCGTCCCCCAGGCGCTGCCCGGACCGTGCAGGTCCTGTGCAGGGCGGTAGACCCCACGCGCCGAACCTCTGCCGAAACGTTCACGGGAGCGTGGGCGGCATGGATGAGACATGGCGGCGCGGCGTGGGGGAAGAGATGCCCTTGCCGCCTGGCGGAGCACCCCCGATCCACCCGGGGTCTGGCGACGGGATGGGGGCCGTACGGGCAGCTGCGGCTGGGTCCAGGCATCTGATCCTCTTCGAAGGGGTGATCGAGGGATCTCCTCTCCTCCGGGCGCTGGCGGCGTTGCTCGGCGGGCTTGCAGAAGGCGAGAGAGCCGGGAGCCCGGAGGCCCATGGGGGATGGACCGGAGACCTCTGGGCGCTGGCAGCCGCGCTGGCCCGGCAGCTCCTCGATCCGGAAGCCTTCGGGCCCGTTCCTGGCAACGCCCCCGCCCGGTCCGACCCCGGGGCCATGTCCCCGTCACCCTGGCACGACCACCTGGTAGAGCGGCTCCTGGCGGACGACAACGCCTTCACCCGGGCCGCGGCGCGCGCGGACGGGCCGGAGCGCCTCACTCCCTCGCTCCAGGCTGCGGCGGTTCACGACCTGCGGGCCCTCCAGGCTCTGGCCGCGCTGCGCCCCTCCGACCTCGAAGCGGCGCTCCGGCATCGGGGGATTCCCTGGCCCGAAAGGGTGCTGGCGTGGAGTGCGGGGACCGGTTGCGTCACGGCAGCGGGCAGGAGAAGGCCGCGGCCAGACTTGGTCGCGCACCTCCGGCGGGTGCTGGCCGCAAGCGACGACTGGGGGAGATCGCTGCCTGAGCTGGCCGCCTACTGGCGCGCCGTGGGCGCCGGGGCGTTCGGCCAATACGTGGCGTTCCGGTGGGGCGCGCCGGTTGCCGACGGGAAGCCGGGCGCGGCCCTGCTCCCCGTGGCACACCCCGACCCCGTCCGCCTGGAGGACCTGGTGGGCTACGAAGTGCCCCGCCGGCAGGTGGTGGAGAACACCGAGCGCTTCGTCTCAGGCCGGCCAGCCCACCACCTGCTCCTGTACGGGCCCCGGGGCACCGGGAAGTCTGCCACCGTCAAGGCCCTCGGCCATGCCTTCGCTAGCCAAGGGCTCCGACTTGTAGAGCTCCCGCTCGCCCGGGTGCACGAGCTTCCCCAGCTCCTGGGCGTCGTCCGCCGGCAGCCCCAGCGGTTTGTCATCCTCCTCGACGACCTTTCTTTCGAACCGGGGGATCCCGCCGTGAAGGAGCTGAAGGTGGCTCTTGAGGGAACGGTGGAGGCGTGGCCGGTGAACGTCCGCCTCTACGCCACCTCCAACCGGCGGCACGTGGTGAGGGAGGAGCGGGACGGGCCGGCCTTTCGCGTGCAGGACGAGATCCACGAGCAGATCTCGCTGGCCGATCGCTTCGGGGTGACCGTCCTCTTCCAGGCGGCGGACCAGGAGCTCTACCTGCGCGTCGTGGAGGGACTGCTCCGCCAGTCCGGGGTGCGGGTCGTGGAGAACGGCGTTCCGGCCGGCGATCAGGCGGCCGGGAATGGGCCCGCGCGCACCGATCCGGCGGGTCACATGGCTCCGGCGGGTCCGACGGTGGACCGGCGGACCCTGGCCCGCGAGGCGCTCCAGTGGGCGCTCTGGAACAACGAGCGCTCACCCCGCACCGCGGCCCAGTTCGTGCAGGAGTGGCTGGGAAGGGAAGGCACGCCTGCTGCAGCCGCCGCCGCTCCGTCACGACTTGACACCGGCACCCCCGGGGCCTTAAGGTAGCTATGGGCCGCTAGCTCAGTCGGTAGAGCAGGGGACTTTTAATCCCAAGGTCCAGGGTTCGAGCCCCTGGCGGCCCACCAGGGAATGATCGGGGTTTGGCCGATCCGTGGGGGGAAGGTGGGTGGCCACCTTTCCCTCACGACTTCCTTTCTCGTCCGACCCTTGGTGGGGTGGGGAGGCGGGCTCCTTGGGCTGGCCTTGAGTCAGGCGTTCCCCAGGTGCGCTTCGTATCGCCTTGCTCGGCATGGCGTTCCTCGACGAGCTCATCTCGGGCTTCCCGGTGGTTGCACTGCCGCTGATCCGGGACGACCTGTCTTTGAGCTACACCCAGGTCGGGCTCCTCTTCACCGCGGGTCAGGTGTCGTCGGCGGGACGGCCGTCGGCCTCTCGCAGGCGACCCTCATGGATCTGAACCTCTCGGATGCTCCACGCACCATGGCCCGTTGGACGCTGATGTCGGCGGTGGGCGACCTCCTCTCCCCGCTGGCCGTGGCCGCGGCGGTGACGCTGCATGTCGGCTGGCGGTCGCTCTTCTGGCTGGCGGCGCTGTTGTGGCTCGGCATGGCGGGGGTGCTTTGGCCGCAGCGGTTTCCGCCACGGGGAGGGGACCGCCTCAGTGCGGGCACTCGCCTGGAAGAGACGGGCGGGGAAGCGGATGTCCGCTCCGCGGAGGCGGCGCTCGCGGGCGAGGCGGGAACTCCAGGGGACAGCGAGCCCGTGCACGGTATCCTCGGCAACCTCTGGATGGCGTTGCGACAGAGGTCCCTCTCTCGTTGGATCGGCGTCATCCTCGCCGCCGACATGCTCGACGAGGTCTTTCTGGGGTTTGCCGCCCTCTACCTGCGGGACGTGGTGGGGGTTGATGCCGCGGCTTTGAGCCTGGCGCTCGGGGCGCAGATGACCGGCGGGGTGATCGGACTCGTGGTGCTGGAGCGGACCGCCAACCGTTTCTCTGCCGGGCAGCGCCTTCGGGGTCTCGCCTGGGTGGTCCTGCTCACCTTCGCAGGCCTGTTGAGTGCCCGGTCGGTCTGGACGGCGTCGGCGGCGCTCTTCGCCATCGGTCTGGGGGCCGCGGGCTGGTACCCAGTGGCCAAGGCCGTCGCCTACGAGGCCTTGCCTGGGCGGTCCGGCACCGTCCGAGCGGCCGTGGACATCTTCGCCACCCCCTTCAATGCCGTCCTCCCGGCCGTCGTGGGCGCCGTTGCCGGCGGCTTCGGCTTGTTGGCAGGGGTGGGGTTGCTGGGACTGGCGCCCGTTGTTGTGCTCGGGCTGGTGGGCTGGTATCGGGACGTCCCCGACGTGCAGGCTCGTGGCCAGGCCTCACCACGGTCCCGGGCGTGACTTCCCGTTCGCCCCCTGTCCTTAGGATCTCCGTGGAGCTGATCCTCAGCGGCAACGCCGTGTGGCTGATGCCCTCGATCGGGTGTCGGCGGGCCAGGAGGTAGACGAGGATCACGGGGACCATCACCAGGGGGTGGAAGCTGTGGTCGGTGGAGACGTCCTGGGTGAAGGCCGTGAGCCCCACCCGCACCGTGCGCAGGGCGGGCCCCCGCCGGTGTTAGCCCAGCGTTTACGTGACCGTCGCGTCCGCGACACGCGGCTCGTCCATCATGGGTAACGGTTCGCAGGCGCGACAGCCGAAAGGGCAGAAAACGCGCGTCGCGCCCGGCGCCCGGGGAACGGGTGCCGGCAGACCATCGGGCGGGCCCCCAGAGGCCCGCCCAACACCAAAGGAGGATGCGTGGCGCATGTCGCAGACCGTTCGGTGGTGCACGGTTCGACGCCTGGGGAGCGCTGCTATTGGGCTCTCGCTGGGGCTCGTCCTCACGGCAGGGGTGCTGGCCGCTCCCGCCGGGATCTCCTTTCAACCGGTCGCCGCCCAGCAGGGGGCGGAGCTGGCGCTGCCTGACGGCTTCTCGTACCGTATTCTGGTCTCCCAGGGCGACCAGCTCCGTGACGGCAACCTCTTCGGCCGCATGCCGGACTTCACCGGCTACCTGCCCCTGGACGGCTCCCGTCTCGGCCAGCTCTGGGTGAGCCACGAGACCCGACCCGCCGGTGGCAGCGTCCTCACCGTGGGCCGGACCGCCGATGGCGCGTGGCAGGTGGTGGGCTCGGAGGCGTTCGACTTCTCCCAGGTGGGTGGCGCCTGGAACCTGTGTGCCGGCAGCGTGACCCCGTGGGAGACCATCCTGGTGGCCGAGGAGTATCCACCGGCGAAGGCCGAGGAGATCCCCTCGGGCTTGCTGGCCGATCCTGCCCGCTACGGCTGGATCGTCGAAGTGGACCTGGAGCGGGGCAGCGCCCGGAAGCTCTACGGCATGGGGCGTTTCTCCCACGAGAGCGCGATCGTCCTTCCCGACCGCAAGACCGTCTTCCTGGCCGACGACTACCGCGGCGGCATCTTCGCCAAGTTCGTGGCCGACCGTCCGGGCGACCTCACCGAGGGCCAGCTCTTCGCAGCCGACCTCCAGGGTCGCCGCTGGATCCCCGTTCCCCGCGACCGGGCGATCCTGGAGAAGGTACGCGAGTGGGCGGTGCAGAACGGCGCCACGCCCCTGGACCGGCCTGAGGACATCGCCTACGACCCGGCCGACGGCCAGGTCTACCTGGCCATCACCGGGGATAACGCGAAGGAGGGGCAGGACGCCTACGGGCAGGTGCTCCGCGTCGACCCCGAGACCCTGGACTCCGAACCCTTCGTGCTGGGCGGGCCTCAGACGGGCCTCTTCAACCCCGACAACCTCGAGTTCGACCCGCACGGCAACCTCTGGGTCTTCGAGGACAAGTACGGCGACTTCATCAACGCCCAGTACGGCAACAACCACATCTGGGTGGCCGACGCTGAGGGAGCGCTCCACCGCTTCGCCTCCATCCCCAACGGAGCCGAGGGTACCGGGCCGGCCTTCACCCCCGACGGGAAGACGCTCTTCTTCAGCGTCCAGCACCCATCGACGCCCTGGCGCTCCTCGGTGGTCGCCGTGCAGGGCTTCTGACTGGGGAGCGCCCACGCCGGGGCGCCCGCCCGGGTACGAGTTGACCGGGGGCGCCGGCGGGGATATCTTGGTGCCGGTGGCCGGGCGAGCCGGCCACCGGCTTTCGACTTCAGCGAGGGAAGGCTTCAGCATGGCGGCGATCATTGAGGTGGAGGACCTCCGCAAGACCTACCCGGGCGGGGTCGAGGCGGTACGGGGCATCGGCTTCCGGGTGGAGGAAGGGGAGGTCTTCGGCTTCCTGGGCCCCAACGGGGCAGGCAAATCGACCACGATCATGATGCTCACCACGCTGCTTCGCCCCACGGCCGGGACGCTGCGGGTGGCCGGGCTCGATCCCATTGCGCATCCGGCCCGGGTGCGGGCCGAGATCGGGTACGTCTCCCAGGACCTGGCGGTGGACGATTCCCTCACCGGGCGGGAGAACCTGCGGCTGCAGGGCGCTTTCTACCACCTGGCGCCGGCCGAGGCGCGGCGCAGGAGCGACGAGCTCCTCGACCTCGTGGGCCTTTCGGATCGGGCGGACCACCGGGTGGAGACCTACTCGGGGGGCATGCGCAAGCGGCTGGACATCGCGTGCGGCCTGATGCACCGGCCCCGCCTCCTCTTCCTGGACGAGCCCACCCTCGGTCTCGACATCCAGACCCGCCGTCAGATCTGGGCGTACGTGGGCCGCATGAAGGAGGAGTTCGGCATGACCCTCTTCCTCACGACCCACTACATGGAGGAGGCCGACGCCCTCTGCGACCGGGTGGCCATCATCGATCGGGGCGAGGTCCGGGCCATCGGCCGCCCGGCGGAGCTGAAGGCGGGCATCGGCGGCGACGTGGTGAGCCTCAGGCTCCCGGAGGTGAACGGCGCGTCCCGGGCGCCTTCCATCCTGCAAGGGTTGGAGCCGGTGCGTACCGTCCAGGCCGTGGACGGGATCCTGCAGGCGGTGGTGGACGACGGCGACGGGGCGCTGCCCTTGATCGTCCAGGCCCTCTCGGCCCAGGGGATCACACCCGCCTCCATCGCCGTGAAGAAGCCCTCCCTGGACGACGTCTACCTGGCCCACACCGGCCGGGAGCTGCGGGAGGAGAGCGGCAGCCGGGAGGAAAGCTGGCAGGCCCGGGTGCGCCTGAGGAGGATCCGTCGATGAGCGTGCTCGAGCAGCGACCGGTCGTGAGCGTCCACAGCCGGCCCGCGGCGTGGGCGTCCGATGTCTACGTCGTCTTCTGGCGGGAGATGAAGCACTTCGCCGGGCAACGGCTCCGCATCCTGATGATGCTGGTGCAGCCGGTCATCTGGCTGGTGCTGATGGGGAACGTGATGAACGGCTTCACCAGGATCCCCGCGGCCCAGGAGCTGATCGGCGCCGGCTCCTACGTGGCCTTCATGGTGCCGGGCATCGTGGTGATGACCGCGCTCTTCGCCGGGCTCTTCAGCGGCATGTCGGTGGTGTGGGACCGGCGTTTCGGCTTCCTCCAGAAAATGCTCGCGAGCCCCATCCGCCGCTCGGCCATCGCCCTGGGCAAGATGGCCGCCGCGGCCGTGCAGGGCGGCATCCAGGCCGCCGTCATCCTCGGGCTCGGGCTCCTCATGGGCGTCCGCCCAGCCACCGGCCTTCCCGGGGCCGTGACGGCGCTGGCGCTCGCGATGCTCTTCGCCCTTTCCATGGCGGGTCTCTCCCTCGCCGTGGCCGCGGCCATGCGCAGCCAGGAGGCCCTCATGGCCATCATGAACTTCCTCACCATGCCGCTCCTCTTCACCAGCGACGCGATCTTCCCCCGGGCGGCCATGCCCGGCTGGCTCGCCGGCATCGCCCGGGTCAACCCCGTGAGCTTCACGGTACGGCCCGTCCGGGAGCTGGTGCTGAGCGGGTGGGACTGGGGGGCCATTGCCGCGGGTGCAGGGGCGGTCCTTCTCTTCAGTCTGGTCATGACCGCCCTGGCCACCCGCCAGCTGGAGCGTGGGGCCGCGTGAGGGTTGAGAAGGGCTCAACCATGCGTGGGGTGAGTACCTGGCCAAGCGCCGGGAGGTGCTGAACAGCGACGCGGACCTGGTGGAGGTGAGCCGCTGCCCTCGATTCCCGTCCCACTGGACGCCGCCCGTCGCCCAATGTGAGACAGCGCCCGGCGCGTGACGGCCCGGGGAAGCCTGGCGGGTCGACCCAGGAAGAAGCCTTGCCCTAGCTCCACGCCCAGGGCGCGCAGGGCGTCCAGCTCCTGCGGCCGCTCGATGCCCTCGGCCACCACCTGGATCGACGCGGCACGGCAGGCCTCCGCCAGCCCGCGCACCAGGTGCTGGCGCGCCCGGTCCCGATCCACCCCCGTGACGAGGCTGCGGTCGATCTTGATGAAGTCCGGCCTCAGCGTGAAGATGCTGGCAAGGGCGCTGTGGCCCGCGCCCATGTCGTCGAGGGCGATTTGAAAACCCTCATCCCTGTAGTAGCCCAACGCCCGCTCCAGGTAGGCCACCTGGTCCAGCGCGACGGTCTCGGTGAGCTCCAGCACCACCTGCGACGGCTGGAGGCCCGCCTGCTGCACCCAGCGGCGGGTGAGGCCCGGTCGGTGACCCGGGTCCGCGAGGCTGAGTGGGTGCGCGTTCAGGAAGAGGTGGACCCGGGGAAGGAGGAACAGGCCCTGGGCCCGCTCGGCGAAGCGGGTGGCCGCCATGCGCCGGCAGCTGGTGTCCAGCTCCCAGAGCCTGCCTTGGCGCTGCGCCCGTGCGAAGAGGATGGCCGGGGACTCGCCTGGAGCCAGGGCCGAGCTACGCGCCAGGGCTTCGAAGCCGAAGAGCTCGCCGTCACGCAGGTGGACGATGGGCTGGAAGTGGGTATCGATCTCCGGCAGGTCATCGCCCGCCGAACATGGCAACGGCTTCTCCTGGATCGTGACGTCTCACCTCGCTTCGGGCGATGCGCCCGGGGAGGCGGAGACGGCGCCGGCCTCCGGCGGCCTGGGGAAGTCATGGATCCAGCGGGAGCTCCTCAAGCCGAGGAGCCGGTACCGAAGGGAAGCCACCCCTCGCCGGAAAGAAAGGGGTGGCCCCTGCTGCCCGTGTCCGTCCCCATCCCCCTCACTACGATCCTTCGGCATGAGAGGGCCTCCAGTTTACCAGGTCCTGGTGAAGAGCGCGTAACGAGCGGGGCGCGGAAGGGTAACGGCGCGTCGTTACCGGGAACGTAGACGGCGGAAACCTCCCGGCCCCTCGGGGCCGGGAGGCCGCGGAGGCTACCGCTGGTTCTGGCGCCGTTCCGCCTGCCGCTCGACTCGCTCGATGGCGGCCCGCACCAGCGAGCCGGCCTCGCGGGTGGTCACATCGCCCCAGTCTCCGTCCCGGAGCTTGTTGGCGAAGCCCAACTCCCGGGCCAGCTCGTACTTCAGCGCGTCCGACATGAGCCCGCGGCGACGGGCCATCGCGCGCTCACCTCCAGGCCCAGTCTGCCCCCGGCCCCGGCGGCGCCTGCCGCCAAAGCTTGACGCTCCCAGGGACCAATGGTATCATACCCACTGCTTCCCCCCGCTGCCCGCGCGGGGATGGGGGGGTTCTGTTTCATCGATTCTGTATCATCGAAGGGGAGAAGCGGTCCCCGCACGCGGGCGTGGCGAAACGGGTAAACGCGTGGGACTTAGGATCCCATGGGCCCTGCCCTTGAGGGTTCGACTCCCTCCGCCCGCACCACCGATTCGTGCACATGGAGGCCCGGCACGCGGATCGGGCCCCGTCCGCGGCCCCCCGAGCGGCCCGGGGCCCTGGACCATGAGGAGGAGCGTTGCCGGGTGAAGACCACCGTCGAGCGACTGGATCGCAGCCGCGTCAGCCTTCAGATCGAAGTCGAGCCCGAGCGGGTGGATGAAGCCCTCGAGCGGGCGTACCGCAAGGTGGTCCGGCGGGTGAACATCCCCGGCTTTCGCAAGGGGAAGGTTCCCCGTCGCATCCTGGAGCTCCGCATGGGCCGGGAGGTCCTCTACGACGACGCCATGGAGGAGCTGGTCGCGGCCGCATACGCCGAGGCCGTGAAGGACGCGGCCCTGAAACCGGTGGCCAGCCCCGACGTGGACGTGCTGGAGTTCGAGCCCGGCAAGACCATGCGCCTCAAGGCCGAAGTGGACGTGTTGCCCGAGGTGAAGCTCGGCACCTACGCCGGGCTCAAGGGCACCCGCCGCCTGCGGCCCGTGACCGAGGAGCGGGTGGAGGCGGTCTTGCAGGAGCTCCGGGAGATGCAGGCGGAGCTGGTGGAGGCCCCCTCGGAAGAGGTCCGCCCCGGCGACTACGTGTTGGTGGATTACGAGGGCGCTCTGGAGGGCCGGCCCTTCTCGGGCGGTGCGGCCAGGGGCGTCACCCTGGTGGCCGGGTCCGACGCCTCGGGTCCTGGGTTCCAGGATCAGCTGGTGGGTATGAAACGGGGCGAGACGCGGGACCTTACCGTCCAGTTCCCGGAAGAGGGCGTGCGCCAGGAGCTCGCGGGCAAGAGCGTCACCTTCCGGGTGACGGTCCACGAGATCAAGGAGAAGCGGCTTCCCGAGCTGGACGACGAGTTCGCCCGGGACGTGAGCGACAAGGAGTCCCTGGAAGAGCTGCGGGCGGACGTGCGGGCCCGCCTGGAAAAGGACGCCGCCGACGAAGCGGACCATGCCCTGAAGGATGATCTGGTGCGCCAGGTGGTGGACGTCTCGGAGGTGGAGATTCCCACCTCCATGGAAGACCACGAGCTGGATCACGTGATCCAGGAGCTCTCGGAGGAGCTGGGGCGGCAGGGCGTCACCCTGGAGCAGTACCTCGAACACCAGGGGCAGTCGGTGGACCAGCTTCGGGAGAGCTTCCGGCCCGACGCGGCTCGCCGGGTGAAGACCCGTCTGGTGCTGGAGGAGCTGGCCGAGGCGGCAGGAATCGAGGTCCGGGAGGAAGAAGTGGCTCAACGGATCGACGAGATCGTGAACCGCAGCTCCAGCCCGTCCGATGCGTTTCGCCGTTATCTGGAAGAGCCCCAGCAGAAGGAGAGCCTGCAGGCTTCGCTCCGACTCCGGAAGACCCTGGACCACCTGGCTTCGCTGGCCGAGGTGGAGACCGTCGAGGTGAAGGACGGACCTGCCGGGGCAGGTGGTTCCGAAGCCGAAGCGGGTCCGGGTGCGAGCGGCGGGCCCGCGGAGGCCGCCGCCGACTGAGGCTCAGGCCCCAAGGGGGCGCTGGATGCATCCATCCCCGCAAGGACGCAGAGCATAGACTGAACGGAGGCGACACGGCAGGATGGGTTACCTGGTGCCGATGGTGGTGGAGCAGACCAACCGGGGCGAGCGGGCGTACGACATCTACTCGCGCCTGCTGAAGGAGCGCATCATTTTCATCGGCGGGCCGATCAACGACCAGATGGCCAACCTGATCATCGCTCAGCTCCTCTTCCTGGAGTCGGAGGACCCGGAGAAGGACGTCTCCGTCTACATCAACAGCCCGGGCGGCCAAGTCTACTCGATGCTGGCCATCTACGACACCATGCAGCACGTGCGGCCGGACGTCTCCACCATCTGCTTGGGATTCGCGGCCAGTGCGGCTGCCGTTCTCCTTACGGGCGGCGCGACCGGCAAGCGTTTCGCCCTACCATACTCCCGGATCATGATCCATCAGCCCTGGGGCGGGGCTCAGGGTCAGGCCAGAGACATCGAGATCGAGGCGCGCGAGATCCTCCGCCTCAAGGCCACGGTGAACGAGATCATCGCCCACCACACGGCCGCACCGCTGGAGAAGGTGGAACGGGACACGGACCGGAACTTCTACATGTCGGCGGAAGAGGCCAAGGAGTACGGGCTTATCGACTCCGTCCTCGTCCGGGATCGCGCGAAGGGGTAGAAGTGAAGAGGTGATACCATGTTCAAGTTCGGGGACGAGAAGGGCCAGCTGAAATGCTCCTTCTGCGGCAAGGCGCAGGAGCAGGTCAAGAAGCTGATCGCCGGCCCCGGCGTCTACATCTGCGACGAGTGCATCGAGCTCTGCAACGAGATCATCGAAGAAGAGCTCAATGACGACGTCGAGGTGGAGCTGGACAGCCTCCCGCGCCCCAAGGAGATCAAGGAGATCCTGGACCAGTACGTCATCGGCCAGGAGGACGCCAAGAAGACCCTCTCCGTCGCCGTGTACAACCACTACAAGCGCATCAACTCCGGGGTCCGGGTGGACGACGTGGAGCTTCAGAAGAGCAACATCCTCATGCTGGGTCCCACCGGCTCCGGGAAGACCCTGCTCGCCCAGACCCTGGCCAAGATCCTCAACGTCCCCTTCGCCATCGCCGACGCCACCTCGCTCACTGAGGCGGGCTACGTGGGCGAGGACGTGGAGAACATCCTCTTGAAGCTTATCCAGGCGGCCGAGTACGACGTGGAGAAGGCCGAGAAGGGCATCGTCTACATCGACGAGATCGACAAGATCGCCCGCAAGTCTGAGAACCCCTCCATCACCCGCGACGTCTCGGGCGAGGGCGTGCAGCAGGCGCTCCTCAAGATCCTGGAGGGTACGGTGGCCAGCGTGCCGCCCCAGGGTGGGCGTAAGCACCCCCACCAGGAGTTCATCCAGATCGACACCACCAACATCCTCTTCATCTGCGGCGGCGCCTTCGACGGGTTGGAGAAGCTGATCGAGCGCCGGATCGGCCACCGTACCATGGGCCTCACCGCCGACGTCAAGCCGCGGGAGGAGAAGAAGATCGGCGAGCTCCTCCGCCAGATCATGCCCGAGGACCTCCTCCGGTACGGGATGATCCCCGAGTTCGTGGGCCGGGTGCCCATCATCGTCTCCCTGGACGCGCTGGACGAGGAGGCGCTGGTGCGGATCCTGGTGGAGCCGCGGAACGCCCTGGTGAAGCAGTTCGCCAAGTTCCTGGAGATGGACGGGGTGGAGCTCCACTTCGAGGAGGAGGCGCTCCAGACCATCGCCCAGAAGGCGTTGGAGCGCAAGACGGGAGCCCGCGGCCTCCGTGCCATCATGGAGGAGACGCTCATCGACGTCATGTACGAGATCCCGTCGCGCACGGACGTGAAGCGGTGCGTCATCACGGCCGGGGTGATCGAGGGCCGCGAGGCCCCGCGCCTCTACCCCGAGATCCGCAAGGCCAAGGAAGAGACGGCCTGAGGAACGCCCCAGCCCGGCAGCGCGCCCACACCAACCTCGTCACCGTGTGCCAGCCCTGAGTATGCCAGCCCTGAGGCAGAGGCTTCCAGGGCTGCCTTCTTTTCGCATGGAGCTGCACGCCCCCGGGACATACTAGCCGTACCGGCGGTCGCAGTTGACCGCCCAGGGCCGTTGTTCCGGGAGGGTCCCGCGTGGAGTGGATCAGCCTCTTGAGCCTGGTGAACCTCTTCTTCGGGGTGGTCATCGGGCTCTATTTCTGGAACCTGCTGCGCGCCCAGCAGGTCAATCGGGGAGCCATCGAACGGGAGTCGCGCCGCGAGCTGGAGAAGCTCCAGCGGATGCGGTCCATCTCGCTCACCGAGCCGCTGGCCGAGAAGACGCGGCCCGCCCGCTTCGAGGAGATCATCGGCCAGGAGGACGCGCTCACGAGCCTGCGGGCCGCCCTCTGTGGGCCCAACCCCCAGCACGTGCTGCTCTTCGGCCCCCCCGGGGTGGGGAAGACCGCCGCCGCCCGGCTGGTGCTGGAGGAAGCCAAGCGGAACCCCCGCTCGCCCTTCAAGGCCGCCGCCCGGTTCGTGGAGATCGACGCCACCACCGCCCGCTTCGACGACCGGGGGATCGCGGACCCCCTGATGGGCTCGGTCCACGACCCCATCTACCAGGGTGCGGGCCCCATGGGCATCGCCGGCATCCCGCAGCCCAAGCCCGGCGCGGTGACCAAGGCCCACGGCGGCGTGCTCTTCATCGACGAGATCGGCGAGCTCCACCCCATCCAGATGAACAAGCTCCTGAAGGTCCTGGAGGACCGGAAGGTCTTCCTGGAGAGCGCCTACTACTCCAGCGAGGACCCCAACATCCCCTCGCACGTCCACGATGTCTTCCAGCACGGACTCCCCGCCGACTTCCGCCTGGTCGGGGCCACCACCCGCATGCCCCACGAGATCCCGCCGGCCATCCGCTCCCGCTGCGTGGAGATCTTCTTCCGGGCGCTCACCCCCGACGAGGTGGCGCTCATCGCCAGGAACGCGGCCGTCCGTATCCGGTTCCAGATCGAGGAGGGCGCCCTGGAGGTCGTGCGCTCCTATGCGACCAACGGGCGCGACGCCGTCAACCTTGTTCAGATCACGGCCGGCGTGGCCGAGATGGAGGGGCGCACGGTCATCCGGCGGGCGGACGTGGAGTGGGCGGTGAACGCCGGCCAGCACTCGCCCCGGCCCCAGGTGCGGGTGGCCGCGTCGCCGCAGGTGGGCGTCGTGAACGGCCTGGCCGTCTACGGGCCCAACATGGGGACGTTGCTGGAGGTGGAGGCGGTGGCCGCCTCCGCCCGCGCCGGGAAGGGGCGCCTGACCATCACCGGCGTGATGGAGGAGGAGGAGATGGGTGCCGTGGGCATGACCCTCCGACGCCGGAGCCAGGCCCGCTCCTCGGTGGACAACGTGCTCACCGCGCTCCGCACCCACCTGGGGTTGAGACCCCAGGACTACGACATCCACGTGAACTTCCCCGGCGGCGTGCCCGTGGACGGTCCCTCGGCCGGGGTTGCCATGGTGACGGCCATCTACTCGGCCATGACCGGGGAGCCCGTGCGCCCCGGCGTGGCCATGACCGGTGAGGTGTCGGTGCGGGGGCTGGTACGCCCCGTGGGCGGTCTAGTGGCCAAGGTGGTGGCCGCCCGGCTGGCCGGGGTCCGACGGGTGATCATTCCCCGGGAAAACTGGCAGGCGATCCTCCAGGCGGAGGCGGGGGAGGAGGTGGACATCCGGCCCGTGGACCGCATCGAGGAGGTGCTGGACCTGGCCCTCCTCAACCGGTCCGACACCGCCGTCAGCGTGCCGGAGAGCCGCGGCGTGGCGGAGGCGGTGCAACCCGCCGCCGCCGAGCCCGCCCGCCGGGAGCACCGCCCTGAGCCGCCGGCTCCGGATCTGCGGCCGCCGGCTGCCTCCGTGTCCGGTTGAACCAGGCGCTGAGAAGCGCGGTGGCCAGCGCACCCGCGGCGAAGCCGGCGAAGACCGCGGCGAAACCGAACCGATCCGCCGCGGCCCCTGCGGCCAGGGACCCCAGCGCCATGGCCACCGCCTCGCCGCCGTCCAGCAGCCCCATGCCCGCGCTCCGCTCGCTCTCGGACGTGTCCCGAGCCAGGAGCCACGTGGCTCCCACCCGGGTGAAGGCGTAGACGGGGAGGGAAAAGAGGCAGGCAAGAGCGACCGGGTCCTTCCACCCGGCCATGAGCAGGTAGACGGCCGCGTACGTGACCGCTCCCGCCGGGAGGAGAACCTCGGGCCGGATCTGGTGCGAGAGCCGCCCCACGGCCCGGTAGGCCAGGATGCCCAGCACCGTCGCCACCGTGATGGAGGCCCCGTAGAGACTCTCGCCTCCCCCCAAGGGCCCCGTGAGGTAGATGCCGTACAGGGTGAAGGTGCCTTCGGACGCGACGGTGAGGAGAGCGAACGAGACCAGCGGCACCCAGACCGGGGGCCGCCGGACCAGGGAGGCCAGCGAAAGCTCGCGGCGCGCCGGGCCGGCCGGTGCGGCGGGGCAGACCTCCGGAAGCCCGACGGAGATGAGCACCACCTCCACCGCGACGAGCCCTGCCGCCAGCCCCAGGAGGATCACGAACGCGTCCGGGGACCGGCCCGCCAGGGAGATGGCGAGGCCTCCCGCCAGCCACCCCAGCGACTCCGCCTGCAGCCATCCTGCCAGGTCGCGGCCCAGGCCGCCCCGACCCGCGAAGGAGACGTAGCTCTTCGCCAGAGGCCCCAGCGCCGAGAAGAGGAGCGAGCCCACCCCCACCAGGGCTACCGAGCCCGCGGCCGAGGGGACCCATGGCAGAAGCAGCAGCACGCCCAGGTACCCGACCGCACCCGCGAGCAGGTAGGGCTTCAGCCGCCCGGTGCGGGACGAGAGCGCGCCCCAGGCACCCGCCGAGACGAAGCGCACCAGGGCCGGGATGGCCACGATCAGCGCCAGCACCGCCAGGCGTTCCTCACCGGCCCTGTGGAGCTGGATGGGCAGGTAGCCGAAGATCATCAGCTCCGCGAAGGCGCGGGCGAAGCCTGTTCCGGCCAGCGCGAGCCGGGCAGCCGGCCGAGGAGGGCTGGAGCCCGGGGAAGACGTGTGCATGCCGGTCTCCCTTTCACGGGGTCGTCGTCGGGGGATGGCGCCCGATCCTCGTTCCACAGCGACCTGACGGGATCCTGCCGCCCCGGGGCCACCCTTCGGGCCGGTCCACCCCCTTGCGCGCGGCCATCCTCGCGCCCGGCACCTGACAGCCCCATGTCATGGACAGGAGGAAGATCCCGGGGCGTCCGGAAAGAACAGGGAAGGACGCAGGGAAGGGAGCATGAGCCGATGAACCAGGAGCGCAGCGCGGGCGGAACGTCCGCGGCCTCTACGCCCGCCCGGCCCTTCGAGCCGTTCTTCGCGCACCGCCGCTACTACCCCACGGGCGCCTTCTCGCCCTCCGGCGACCGGGTGGCTTACGTCACCGACACCTCGGGCCAGTTCAACCTGTGGATCCAGCCCTGGGAGGGCGGCTGGCCCCACCAGCGGACGGCCTTCGAGGAGGAGATCGTGCGGGAGATCGCCTGGTCGCCGGTCGGGGACCGGATCGTCTTCCTCGCGGACCGGCGCGGCGACGAGTTCTGGCAGGTCTATAGCCTCGACCTGCAGGGCGGCTGGCCCCGGAAGCTGACCGACGAGCCCGGGGTCCGTCACGAGTTCGGCGGCACGGTCTTCGCCCCCGACGGCCGCGCCATCGTCTACAGTGCCAACGCCCGCGATCCGGAGCATGCCGACACGGTCCTGCTGGACCTGGCCACGGGCGAGCGGCGGGTGCTCGTGGAAGGAAGCAATGAGCGCGGGCAGGTCTATCCCGTCGCCTGGTCGCCCGACGGGCGGCAGCTCGCATGCCTGGCCTTCCGGGGGAACACCGACCAGGGCCTCCTGATCCACGACCTGGATCGCGCCGCCACCCGCGAGATCTTCCCGGCGGAAGGCCCCGTCTCCTGCTTCCCCGTGGACTGGACGGCCGACGGCCAAGGGCTGCTGGTGGTCACCGACCAGGGCCGTGAGTTCAAGGGGCTGGGGCTCCACAGGCCCGGCGGGCCCACCGGCAACCTGGAGTGGCTGGAAGCCCCTGAGTGGGACGTGGAACTGGTCTTCCTCAGCGAAGATCGAGGCGCGTTCCTGTGGGCGACGAACGAGGACGGCGCGAGCCGGCTCTTCGCCCGACGCATGCCGCAAGGACCGCTGGACGGCGCCTCCTGGCGGAGCTCGCCCCCCGTGGAGGTCCGGCTGCCCGAGGCGAGCGTGGTGCATCACGTAACCCTCTCGGCCGACGGGCAGCGTGCCATGATCCTGCTGAACCGGGCCCGCCGGCCCACCGAGGTGTACGTGGCGGACCTCTCGGCCCTGGCCACCGGCGCGGCCGCCCGGATCCAGGTCCGCCCCCTCACCGACGGCTTCATCGGCGCCATCCCCGAGGAGGAGCTGGTGGCGCCCGAGCGGGTCTCCTTCTCCACGTGGGACGGGCGCACCCTCTCCGGCTGGCTCTACCGGCCGGCCGCGGCCGGCCCGGACCACCGGGTCCCCGTGGTCCTCTCGATCCACGGAGGGCCCGAGAGCCAGGAGCGGCCCATCTACGTTCCCTTCTATCAGGTGCTCCTGGACCGAGGGATCGGCGTCTTCGCCCCCAACGTGCGGGGCTCCTCGGGCTACGGGCGCACCTTCCAGCGCCTCATCTACCGCGACTGGGGCGGCGGGGAGTTGAAGGATTTCGAGGCGTGCGCCCGCTTCCTCCAGGGCCTGGACTGGGTGGACCCGGAGCGGGTCGGCGTCTTCGGGGGCAGCTTCGGCGGCTTCGCCACCCTCTCGTGCATCTCCCGGCTACCCCGGTACTGGGCCGCGGCCGTGGACATCGTGGGCCCGAGCAACCTCGTCACCTTCGCGAAGAGCGTGCCCCCCACCTGGCGCGACTTCATGGCCCAGTGGGTGGGGGACCCCGAGAAGGACGCGGACCTCCTGCGGGAACGCTCGCCCATCACCTACGTGGAGCAGATCCGGGCGCCGCTCCTGGTGATCCAAGGCGCGAATGACCCGAGGGTGAACCGGCACGAGTCCGAGCAGATGGTGGAGCGGCTGAGGGAGCTGGGCCGAGAGGTGGAGTATCTCGTCTTCGAGGATGAGGGCCACGGCTTCACCAAGCGGGCCAACAACCTGAAGGCGTACCGGGCCACCGCCGCTTTCTTCGAAGGCAAGCTCCTGGGGGCGGCCGTGGACGCGGCTTCGTAGCCGCGTCCCGGCTGCTCCCGGGCCGTATGGCCTTCAGCGCGAGCTGGGCTGCAGCCTGCCGCCCAGCTCGCGCGAGAAGGTCACCAGGAAGGCCAGGGCCCTCCGGCTCTCGGGGCTCCGCAAGGCCGAGAGGAGCCCCAGGAGCCCGGGAACCTCGCGGTCTGAGCGCACGGCCTCCATCGAGGCGTTGAGGGCGTCGCCCAGGGCCGGAAAGACCTCGCGCCCATCCTCCATGGCGTTCTCGGCCTGGAGCGCCACCCCCACGGCCGTGCGAGCCACCCGGGCCATGAGCGTGGGCGTCATGGAATCGAGCAACGCCTTCACCAGCTGGGCCAGCTCCGCCAGGACGTCGAGGGTGCCGGAGGCGGCCAGGTCGTCCAGGTGGTCCAGGAGCCGTTCGAGGCCGGGCCCCGATTGCTGGAGGCGGCGCAGGAGCCGCTCGAGCTCCTGGGGATCCGGGCGGACATCGCCCTCCGCAGCCAGGGCCACGGCCCTGTCGTGTCCGTTTCCGATCGACATCGGTCTCCCTCCTCAGAAGTCCCTGCCCGCCATCCCCCGGGCGCCTTGAGCCCTGACCCTCCAACCGGGCCCGGGCGGCGCCGAGGGCGGCGCGCCGGCTAGAGCACGCCCCGGGCCGAGAGCCAGTAGATCTCGTTGTACGCCACCTTGAACCAGTGGAGCACCGGCGACGGCCGGGCCGGCCGGGGCGGCTGGCGGTAGTTGAAGGTGATGTAGCTGGCCGCCTCCTCGCCCGCCTCGATGAAGCAGAACACCTTGCCGTCGTACCGGAAGGGTGCCGGCTTCCCGGCCAGGTTGGCCACCAGGTTCTCGGCCACCACGTCGGCCTGGTAGTGGGCCGTGGAGCCCGCCTTGCTCACGGGCAGGTTGGTGGCGTCGCCCAGCACGTAGATGTTCGGGTGGTCCAGGGCCTGGAGCGTCTCCCGGTGGGTGGGGACGAACCCGTCCGCGTCGCCCAGCTCCGAGGTCTGGATCACCTGGGCGCCCCGGTGGGGCGGCACGGAGATGAGCAGGTCGTAGTCGTACTCGGTGCCCTCCAGGCTGCGCACCTTCTGGGTGCCGGGCTCCACCGCCTCCAGGTTGAAGAAGGTCTCGGAGCGGATGCCCCGCTCCTCGAAGAGGCCACCGACCCAGTCGGCCACCGAGGCCAGCGAGTGGAGGCGCCCGATGGGGTAGGTGTAGACCAGCTCCACCTGCTCCCGCCGTCCCAGGCGGCGGAAGTAGTCGTCCAGGGTGAGGGTCATCTCCAAGGGCGCGACGGGGCACTTGTGCGGCACGTCCACCGTGAGCAGGATGCGCCCCCGCTCGAAGGTGGCCAGCGCGTCCCGCAGGCGGAGGGCGTCCTGGCCCGTGTAGAAGCCGTGGGCTCCTTCCGCCATCCCCGGCACCGCCGACGGGGTCGGAACCGCCCCGGTCGCCAGCACTAGAAAGTCGTAGCCGATGGCCCGACCGCTCAGGGTGTGGATCCGGCCGGCGTCGGGATCGATGGCGACCGCCCGGTCCACCTCCAGTCGGACGCTGGGCAGCAGCAGGCTGCGCTGGTCCCGCTGGTAGTGGTCCAGCGGCGCCAGGCCGAAGGCCATGTAGAGGAACCCCGGCTGGTAGGTGTGCAGCGGCGACTCCACCACCTGCACCAGGTCCAGCCGGCCGGCCTCCACCTCGTGCCTCAGGCGGCGGCCCAGGAGGTTGGCCACCATGGTGCCGCCCGTGCCGCCGCCCAGAACGACCACCCGCTGCATGGCTACCGCCCCTTTCGCACCCGGATCCGCCAGTGCCCCTCTTCCTCGAAGACGCCCACCAGCTCGTGGCCGGCCTTGGCCACCCACTCGGGAACGTCCTTGGACGAGCCCCGGTCGCCCGAGAGCAGGTCCACCGTGGCGCCCACGGGCTGGGCCTTGATGGTCTTGATCAGCTCCATGAGCGGGCCGGGGCAGTAGGACCCGCGGGCATCGACCACGATCGTCTCCGGGTCGCCGGCGGGCGGGGTCGTGGTGTCCGCGGCCGCCTCGCTTGCGGCGAGACCCTGCTGGCTCCTGTCGTCGCGTTGCATCACGGACCGACCTCCCGCTAGATGGTGATCACCTGTGCCCCCTCGGACTTGCCGAAGAAGGCTGCGACGCCGATGACGTCCTCCACCAGGTCGAGGAAGTCCTCATCCCGCCAACCCATCAGGTCCGCGGCCATGGCGCAGCCGTAGACGTGGAGGTCGCCCAGATCCCGGGCATCGGCCAGCATCCGGTGGAAGAGGGGGACGTCCTTGGCCAGGAGCTCCCGGCCGACCTCGTCCACCACGAAGCGGCGCTCCTCCACCACCTGCCGCCGGAACTGGCCCAGGGCCCCCATGGAGGCGAAGACGTTCACCGTCATCCCCGAGGAGGCGGCCACGGAGGCCATCAACGCGCCGGCATGGAGCTTGCTGAGCTCGGGCGAGAGCAATACCACCGACAACTTGGGCGCGTCATCCACTTTGTATCACCCCTTCGCGTACCCTACCCGGTACCCATCTTGCTTGCTCTGGATTCATCTTAGACAGACTCCGGCGTGCGCGGCGACCTCCGCCAGGTGGGGTACCCTGCGTCCCACCTGCGCCTGCGCCGGCCCCGGGAGACGTCCACACGCCCTCGCGAGATTGCTCCACGATTCACGCGCAAGCGTGATCGCACGCATTCATGCGCCTGATTTGGTTAGGGTGTGCTAGATGGATCGGAGCATGAGGCATGCCCCGATTTTCGTCCCAGATGTCCCAGGACTAAGGCCCCGAAGGGAGCCCCCGGGAGGTGCGGTCCCGGGGGCAGGGGTGGTCGGACCAGGCTTCGGCCACCTCAGTCGTGGGGCTCGTGGCACTGCACGCAGTTCATCTGGCCCCGAGTGTTGTCCATGCCTTCCTTGCCGTGGCAGCTCATGCAGCCCGTGACGCCGGCGGGCGTGCCGTAGGCGGGCACGAAGCTGCCCGCGGCCCGGCGGTTCAGGAGCTCCACGGCGCGTGCGGCCGTGTCGCCCGTCAGCTTCGCGCAGCGCTCGGCCCGCTCCTTGGAGGTGGCGCCGAAGCCGGACGCCTGGCACCAAAGGGTCACCGAGGCGTGGCAGAGCGGCGAGCCGGCGACCGTCTGGACCTGGGTCTCGCTGAAGGCGTTGCTCTGAGGCGTGGGCAGCGGCGTCTCGGTGTACCAGCCCACCAGCTCGTTCACGACGGCCTTGTACCCCTTCTCGTCGCTCACCAGGTTGACGACGGCCGACGCTCCATTCAGGGCACCGCACAGGGTGGACCAACCCACCACGCCGCCCTCGCCGTACCGGAACATCTCGCTGGGGATGGCGGTGAAGGGGTGGCCCACCTTCTCCCGCAGCTCGCTCAGGATCGCTTCGGCCGCGCCGTACATGCAGCCGCCCCTGGAGTACGCGTCGTAGGCCTTGCGGCGCACGACCTCCGGGTCGAGGGGGACGTACGGCCACGGCCACGCCGGGATCTCGGCCGCGGTCGGGGCTGCGAGGCCCACGGCTCCCAGCAGGTGTCCCCCCACGGCGGCGCCCGCCACGAAGCCGCCGGCACCGGCGAGGAAGGCCCGGCGGGACAGGTGCTTGCGAAGGGCTCCTTCGTCGTCCATTCTCGTCACCTCCCAAGGGTCGGGGCCGGCGGCGGTAGCTGCGCGGCCCCTCTCCCATCGTAGGCGGCCGGCCCTCAGGGCGTCGAGACCCTCGGGAAAGGAAGGGACGAGGCGACCTCACTTGGGGTCGAAGGTCCCGGCGGCTCTCGGGTCCCGACCCGGCAGGCCTCAGGTCCGCGCCGGGCCGTGGGTGCGGTCCGGCGCCGGTTCCCCGTCGGATGCTTCGTTCCCGCGTCCGATCGTGCGATAATAAGGGTAGGTGAGAGGCACAGGCCCGGCCCGGAACCTATCGACGGTACGACCGGGCGACCGGGACCGCATCCTCCGGAGGTGAGCACGGTGGCCGAGTACGGGCTGCTCGAGCGGCTGGGTCCTCACGATCTGGCCTTCATCGTCCGGACCACCACCCGCCGCCGTACGGACTACGAGACGGTGGAGCGGATCGTGCGGGAGAACCCCGACTTCCTGGAGACGCTCCTGGACGACGACGCCCTCTTCCGGCGGGTGATCTCCGACGGGGAGATCCTGCTGAAGATCTCGCCCTTCCTGTACTTCACGGTGCTGATCCGGCGAGCGCACCGGGACCTGAAGCAGACGCCCTTCACCCTGGAACCGGGGCCGGCGGGAAGGCTGCCGGTCTTCGACGCCCGGGAAGCGGCGGCTTTCCTGGATGACCCGGACGTCCAGGTCTACCTGGCCGAGGCCCTCAGCTCCTTCGTGCGGACCCGGTCCTACACCATCTACGAGCGCGCGGCCCGCGGCCCCCGCCGGAAGCGGTGGAGCTTCAGCGACCTCCGCGTCTTCGACCTCCTGGATCTGGCGGACCGGACGCCCGAAGCCGCCCGGTTCCCGGTCTACAAGCGGATCGGCGACCTCTGCCTCTACCTCACGGGCATCACCCCCGACCACGTGGTCCGTCACCCCGAGTCCGGTTCGGTCCGGGGCGCGCGGGCCCTGGGCGCCGGGGGAGGGCGCCAAGACCAGGTGCTCATGAGCCTGTCGGACTACGAGGAGCTGGGCAGCCGCTTCTACCGGCTGGCGAGCCGGAGCGAGGCCGCGGCCCGGGCAGGGTACGAGGCGATCCTCGCCCTTCTGGCGGACCACTTCCCGCTGGCCCGCAAGCCGCTCAACCTCATCAGCGAGCAGTATATCGCCTGGCTCCCGGGGACGCGTCCGGCAGGGAGTCCGCCACCAGACCCGCCTGCCGCGCCAGCCTGAGCACCGACATGAAGAACTCGAGCTCCCGGGCATCCAGGGACGAGATGAGGCAGAGGAGCTCGTGGCGCTCGGGGTCCGCCAGGAGCCGCCGGAGCGCAGGCGACAGCGCCGCCTGCACGTCCGCCTGACTGCTGGCGGGCGAGAGGAGGAGGGTGCACGGGCTGCAGCGGAGCACCTCCGCCAGCCGCTCGATGGTGCGCAGGGAGGGCAGGGTCTCGCCCCGCTCGATCTGGCCGATGAGCCCCGCGGACACCTGGGCCCGCTCGGCCAGTTCCGCCTGGGTGAGCCCCCAGAAGGCCCGCAGGGCCCGCACCCGGCCCGCCAGCGCGCCGCCCCCGCCGTAGAGGCGTTCCAGGGGGATGCCCAGGGCTCCCGCCAGGCTCTCGATCACGTCCACCGAGGGCGTGATGGCCGACTCCTCCACCTGCCGCAGGAAGCGGGCCGGGAGCTCGGCCCGGCGGGCTGCTTCCTCCAGGCTCAAGCCCCGGCCGCGGCGCTCCTCCTTCAGCATCCGGCCGATGCTGGCCGGCGCGGGCGCATCCGGGTAGAAGGCGTCGGGGGCGACGCCGAGCGCCCCGGCCACCCGGTCCACCACCGTGGGCGAGGGCTGCTTCAGTCCCCGCTCCACCTCGCTCAGGTAGGAGGCCGAGGTGCCGCAGCGGGCCGCCAGTCGCTTGAGCGAGATGCCCTGCTCGATCCGGAGCCGGTTGAGGACGGCGCCATCGAACACGCGAAGGCCTCCCGTGAACGTGATCACCCTCTCTTGTTTACTTCGTGGGACCGGGTTCCGTTCCTGGTGCGGTCGCACCCGCACCGTAGCCCACGTTGTGGCACGCGTGGCAGGCATCCGAGGTTTGTTCCCCCTCGTTCTGGAGGCAGCCGGAACCCGTCGCCTGGGGGACGGGGACGCGGACGCCGTCCACCTTGCGGGTGAGGACGATGCCGTCCTCTTCGACGCGTACGTAGGGCAGCGGCTCGCCCGAGCCTGTCACCGCCACCCGGTCGCCCGCGCGGAAGGTGGGGAAGCCTTCCAACTGCTGGCGCGGGTCGACGAAGACGGCCCCGTCCGCCGCGGTGAGCTCCCGGCTCCGGATGGGCCGGCTCACGGTACCGTGGCACTCGAGGCACTGGACCTGGACCGCCTCTTCCATGGTCCGAGGCCGGTCGCCGTGGACCCCGCCTGCCTCCGGGTCGCCCATCACCTCACGCCGGGTGTGGCAATCGATGCAGTCGAGCTCCACCTCGCAGAGCGTGTATCGACTCCCGGGCAGGTAGTACTCCCGCACGCGCTCCTCCCAGGCGGCCTGGCGCTCCTCGGGAGAGAGGGGCCCCTCGGGCGTCCACGGCGTCCGGCCGGTGAACCCGTCCGGCACCGGCGGCACGATCCGATCGTCCGCCGCCAGGCGGGAGGCGGGGGTGAAGCGCATGCCGGCCAGGGAGTGAACCCCCTGGTTGTGGCACGTGTTGCACTGGGTGTAGGGGATCTGGGTGGTGAAGCGGTGCTCGCGGGGCGCGCTCGGGTCCTCGGGGGTGAGGACGTGGCAGGCGGCGCACCCCTCCGGGCGTCCGCCGGGTGGCTCCGTGCCGGGGCCAGCCTGCGTACCCGCGTGCCGGGTGCGCCTGGCCTGAGACGCCCCCCTCGAGTCGTCCTCCTGCGGGTCCGAGGAGCTCCCGGCTGCACCGGCGGTGGTACCCAGGTGGCAGGCGCTCAGGCAGCTCTCCTGGAAGGCCGGCTCCAGCGGGTGCCCGTCCAGGGGCGAGGGGAGAGCCCGCGCCGCTCCCGCGTCCGGGTCGTCCATGGGCGGGAGCCCGAAGGCCCTTCGCACCTGGGCGACCTCGCCCGCCTTGGTGGCCATGAGATGCTCCGGCACCCGCTGCGCGTGGTCGAAGTCGGGGCCTCGGGAAGCATGACACGCCCCCTCGCCCGCGCCCGAGCCGCTGCAGCCTGTGACCGCCACGTCGAGGCGGGACGGGTTCGGTCCTCCCAGGAGGCCCTGGTGGGCGAGATCCTCTTCCAGGGCCAAAGGCTCGCCGCCGTGGCAATCGCTGCACCCTACCACGCCGGGCGGATGCGACGGACTGACGGGCTCCACGTCTGGGTGGCAGGTCTCGCAGCGCTCGATCCGGCCGTCGGCCAGCACCCGCTGGAAGGGTTCGACGGGCAGGCCCACCGACCGGCGGAGTTCCTTCCAGGGCAGGTGGGCCTCCCGCAGCAGGAGGAGCGCCAGGGGGATCAGCAGCCCGACCAGGGCGATGAAGCGCCAATGGTCTTCGGGCCTCCTTGGGGCGAAGGGGCTTCGTCCGCGCCGCACGGGGGCCGCACCTCCTCTCTCCATCAGCCGAGAAGACCCAGCGCGGCGGCCACGGTGAGGAGCGCGGCAAGCCCCACGAGTCCAAGCCCCACCCAACCCGCGTCGCGCCTGAGCCACCGCTCGAGCCGCGGCAGGGCCGCCAGCACCAGAAGTCCCATGATGGGCAGCACCACCCCGGCCAGCCAGGAAGGAAGCCTTCGCAGGAGGAACTGAATCGACGCAAAGACCCAGGGCGCGTGGCCTCCGAAGGCCGGGGCCCCCGCCGGCGAAGGTGCTCCGCCGGCGGCGGGAGCGTCACCCGCCGGGTCCAGCCCGGGAATGAGGAAGATGGCCAGGAGCACCAGCACGTCCAGCGCCGCCAGGGCCGCCACCCACTCCCGGGCGGCGAGCCGGGCGAAGGGGAGGCGCGGGTGCGGGGCGGGGCGGGGGTGCTTCCTCGGTTGGGGTCGGGGCACGCTCATGCCGGTGTCGCTCCTTCCGTCGCCCGAGCTCGCAGGTTGCGGGGCCTGTCGCGAGCCTGGGGGTACGGGCGGGATCGCCCTGGGATCAGAGGCCCGAGCGGCGGTTGTCCCGCCGCACCCGGTGGAAGTGCCACCCCATGAACGCCGCCAGCAGCCCGGGAAGCAACAGGATGTGCCACAGGTAGGGCGCCAGCAGGGTGCCGGGGCCGGACGTCCCGGGCCCCAGCAGCAAGCGGGCGGCTGCGGCGCCCACAGCGCCCATCTGCCCGCCCAGGCCGAGCCCCACCGAGCGGGCCTCCAGGGAGCGGGTGTCGCCCAGGAGCAGGTAGCCGGTGAAGTCGGCCAGCACCGTCAGGAGACCCAGGCCCACGCCCACCAGCCAGTTGGCCTCCCGGGGCGGCCGGTACGCCCGCTTCAGGATCACCCGTGCCGTGTGGGCGGCCACCGCCACCACCATCCCGTTGCCCGCCCAGAAGTGGAGGGCCCGCCAGAAGCTCCCGTAGGGCGCCACCGACGTGATCTCCACCAGGCTTGCGTGGGGGCGGGCCGGGTCGTAGTGGAAGATGAGGGCCAGGCCGCTCACGACCACAGCCAGGAAGGAGAGGGCTGCCATGCCGCCCAGGCAGAAGGTGTGGCGGAAGCCACCCAGGCTCTCGGGCACGTGGCGGGGCCGAAGGTGGCCCAGGAAGCCGCGGCTGCCCCGCTCCCCTCCGGGCAGGCCGGGCGCGCCAGGGCCGGCCGGCTCGGCGATGGGGCCGGTTCGCGTGGCGGAGTTCATGCCCCTCCCTCCTCAAGCCGAAGCCGGGTCCCCGCCGGCACCGGATGCGCCGGATCCGCCCAGAGGACCCCGTCCTCTTCCCACAGGGCCGCGTGGGGCAGGGGACGGGTTGCGGGCCCGTGCACGGCGGCGCCCGATGGATCGAAGCGGCTGCCGTGGCAGGGGCATCGCCAGCCGCCTGAGGACGGGTCAGACTCAAGCGGGCAGCCCAGGTGGGTGCAGCGGCCCAGCACCGCGGCCAGGTCCCCACCCGCTTCGTGGACGATCCAGAGGGGCTGGCCGGCTACGGGAAGGCGGCTGCCGGGAGGGAAGGCGCTCGCGGGCCCGGCGCGCACCGCCGCCTGGGCCGGACCCGCCTGCCAGCTAGCGAAGCGGACGAGAGGGAGCGCGAGGAGGGAGGTGCCCAGGGCCGCACCCGCCCGCCACGCCCTGCCCAGGAAGGAGCGCCGGGTCATCCCCACCAGCCCACCCGCTGCCCGCCGTAGACCACCAGGTAGCGAAGCACCAGCCCGCCCACCAGTACCAGTGTGCCGCTGAGGGCGGGCAGCCACCGGGCCGCGGCCCGGGGCAGCCGTATGCCCCGCAGCTCGCCCCACTCGAGCGCCAGGGGTGCGGCCAGGCCCGCCAGCACCAGCCCCACCCAGAAGAGGGGGGCGAGGGGGCCGGCCAACCAGGCCGCCACCGACGCCTCCACGGGCGCAGGGCCCATCAGCCCGTAGAGGACCAGCAGCGCCACCAGGAAGATCTCGGTGGCGATGAGGGCGGCGTCCCAGCGGAGGAGCAGGTGCTTCTCCGCTTGGTTCCAGCCCCCCGCCCGTGCGGCGGGCCCGAGAGACCCAAGCGTCATCAGGGACGCCACGCCCGTGGAGACGGCCGATACCAGGAAGACAGGCGCCAGGAGCGGGCTCTGCCACAGCGGCCGCATGGCGGCGCCCAGGAGCAGGGCGGTGTAGACGGCCACCCCGAGGCCCAGGGGGATCCCCACCTGCGCCAGGCGCCTCCGCAGCCGCAGAGGCCGGGCCGGGCTCCGCGGGCGGAGTCGCTCGGGGAGCCAGAGGTAGCCGTGGGCCAAGGCCAGCAGGATGAAGAGGGTGAGCAGCCAGACACCCCACGACATGGGCGAGGCCAGCCGCCAGCGGCTGAAGAGCCAGAAGGCCGCGAAGGGCCGTCCCAGGTCCAGGAGGAGGAAGCCTGTGCCCACCGCCACGGGCCAGGGGGCCAGATACGCGCCCCAGGCGCCCAGCCGCCGGTAGGCGGCCGGGTCCCGCAGGGCGGCGGCCGCCGCGAAGACGAAGGCGCCCGCGCCGAGCCCCGCCAGGAAGAGGTAGAGGACGATCAGCCAGCCCCACTCGGGTTCGCTCGTCATGGTCAGACCTCCTTGGCGGCGGCGTGCACCAACCGATCCCGCACCTCGCCCCGCACCGAGGGCAACCCCGTGCGGTCGTCGGTGGGCACGGGCGCGTCGATGTAGTAGACCGCCGGACCCGTGCCCAGTTCGGTCAGGAGCTGCCGGTGGGGGTAGGTGGCCAAGAGCCGCGAGACCAGGCTGTTGGGGTCGTTCAGGTCGCCGGCCCAGCGGGCGCCCCCCACGCAGGTGGTGACGCACGAAGGCGGGGTCCCCCGGTCCAGCCGGTGGACGCAGAGGGTGCACTTGTCGGCCAGGCCCCGCTCCTCGTCGATGAAGCGGGCCTCGTAGGGACAGGAGACCACGCAGTACCGGCAGCCCACGCACCGGTTCGCATCCACCAGCACCACGCCGTCGGCCCGCTGGTGCGACGCGCCCGTGGGGCAGACGTCCACGCAGACGGGGTGGTCGCAGTGCATGCAGTTGCCCGGCTCGAAGCGGAGCGAGAGGTCGGGGAAGGCACCCTCCACCCCCCCGCTGCGCACCCAGTTGCGGCTGTGGCCCAGGGGCACCTGGTTCTCGGCCCGGCAGGCCACCTGGCAGGCCTCGCAGTCGATGCAGCGGCGGGTGAGGATCACGAAGCCGTAGCGCCGGCCCTTGACGTCAGCCACGGGCGTTCCCCCCTTGCGTCCCGCGGCCCGGCCCCGCCAGGGCCGTCCCGCCGGCGGGGGTCGCGGCAGCCGTCACGGTCGCGGCGGCCGCCTGCGCCAGGCTCGCCGGCCGGGAGGCCTCCTCGGCCTGGCGGAGGTCCTCAGCCGTCGGACGGCTCACGCTCACGAAGGTCTCGCTCAGGGCCTGGGAGCCGGTAACGGGGTCCGTGATGGAGACGTGCAGGGCCGAGTCGCTCACGCCCCGCCGGAAGGCGTTCCTCAGGGCGGCGCTGATGTGGCCGAAGCCCGGCGTCAGGTAGACACAGTCGGGTCGGATGCCCTCGGTCACCTGGCAGCGGACCAGCACCCGGCCGGCCCCGCTCTCCACCTTGACCAGGTCGCCCGTCTTCACGCCCAGGCGCCGGGCGGCGGAGGGATGGAGCCAGAGGGGGTTGTCGTCGGCGATCTCGGTGAGCCAGCGGTTGTTCTGGGTGCCCATCTGGCTGTGCTGGGCCACCTTTCCCGTGAGCAGGTAGGAGTGGCCCTGGGGCGGGCGGGGCGGCTCCTGCCAGGTGGGGACCGGAGGCTCGCCCACCCGGGCCAGCAGCGAGGAGGCCAGCTCGATCTTCCCCGAGGTGGTGTGGAAGTGGAAGGGATCGGGCCGCTCGCCTTCGGGCGGCTGGTAGGAGCCCCGGGCCTTCAGCTCCTGGAGGCTCACGGGGTAGGGGGCGAGCTGGGTGCAGAGCAGGTCCTCCTCGTCCTCGTAGGGGAAGTAGTCGGCCAGCCCCAGCCGCCGGCCCAGCTCCTTGAAGATCCAGAGAGCCGAGCGGGTGTCGTGGAGCGGCTCGACGACCGGCTGGCGGATGAAGACCTTCCCACCGGCGGTGGTGAGGGGGTCGTAGCGCTCCAGATAGGTGGACTCGGGAAGGATGACGTCGGCGAAGTAGGCGGTGTCGTTGGGGATCACGTCGATGACGCCTATGAAGTCCAGCTTCTCGAAGGCCCGCAGGGTCTTGGCCCGCTCGGAGATGGAGAGGATGGGGTTCTGCCGGCTCACCAGCCACCCGTGGGCCTGGTAGGGCTGACCGCTCAGCACCGCGTCCCGGATCTCCTGGTAGGAGCCGTACTTGAGCGGCACCAGCGGGTGTTTCCAGGGCACGCCGTCGAGCCGGGGCGCCCGCACCGCCGGGTAGGGCGGCTGGGCAAGGGTGCCCAGCTCGGGGCCGCCCTCCTCGCCGTCCTCGGGAAGCAGGCCGCCCGGGACGTTCCAGTTGCCTGCCAGCGCGTTGAGCACCGCGATGGCCCGCTCGGTCTGGAAGGAGTTGACGAAGTTGGAGGTCCGCCATCCGGGGTGGGCCACCGCATGGGGCGCGGCCGCCGCGAACTCCCGGGCGATGCGGCGGATGGTGGCGGCCGGCACCTCGCACCATCCCTCGGCCCACTCGGGGGTGTAGCCCGCCACCGCCCGGGCCAGCTCGTCGAGGCCGACCGTGTGCTTCTCCACAAAGGCCCGGTCGTACAGCCCTTCCGAGATCATGACCTGCAGCAGCGCCAGGAAGAAGGCCAGGTCGGTCCCGGGGCGAACGGGCAGCCACTCGGAGGCCATGGCGGCGGACTTGGTGAATCGGGGGTCCAGCACCACCACCTTGGCGCCCCGGTTGACCATCTCCACGAAGTCCTGGGTTTCGGAGTTGCTGATGGCCTCGGCCAGGTTCCGCCCCGTGAAGATGGCGTAGCGGGCGTTCCGCAGGTCCGCCGGCGGCTGGGCGATGCCGTAGGTGAAGAGGAAGGCCATGGTCATGGCGTTGAAGCAAAGGCTCCGCTGGGTGCCGTAGTTGGGGGTGCCGTAGGCCTTCAGCAGGTTCTCGAAGTAGGGCTGGGAGAGGTTGTGGGTGGAGCTGACGATCATGGCCTCGGGGCCGTAGCGCTCCTTGATGCGCTGCATCTGCTCGGCGGTGTAGTCGAGCGCCTCCTCCCAGGAAACCCGCCGCCAGAGCCCCGAGCCCCGCTCGCCCGCCCGGATCATGGGGAAGCGGAGCCGGTCCGGGTCGTAGAGAACCTGCAGGCCGGCGTTCCCCCGGGGGCAGAGGCGGCCCCGGCTGTTGGGGTGGTCCGGGTTACCCTCGAGCTTCACTACCCGCCCGTCCCGCACCCGGGCCTTCACCCCGCAGCGCCAGACGCACATCTCGCAGAGGGTGTAGACCTCCCGCTCCGTGCCCACGGCGGCCGTGCCCAACGGACCCGCCGCGGCCGTGGCGGTGTCGCCGGCCAACCCCGGCAGGCCGTAGCGCATCCCCAGCGCCAGCGCGGCCGCGGAGGTGACGCCCGCCTTGAGGAAGCGGCGGCGGGAGAAGAGCCGGTCCCAGGTGACGACCTCCCCGACCGCCGGCTCCCGGTGCACCGGGCCGCCCGCATCCTTCGGCCGCTGCGAACGCTCCCGGCGCCGCGCCGCCTCCCGCGGCGCTTGCCGCTCGTGATCGCCGCTCATAGCTTCTTCGCCTCCAGGAAGAGGAAGAGTCCCACGCTTGCCTGGACGAAGAGGAGGATCACCAGCCACGGCTGCACGTTCCACAGGCTCGCGAGGGTGGGTCCACCCAGGTTGGCCATGGCGTGGACGGGGCGGAAGACCTGGGTGTAGGTGGCCCCGAAGAGGACGGCCCCCCCGAGGAAGCCCAGCATGCCGGGCAGCAGGTAGTCCAGGCTGCCCTGGCCGGCGCCCGCCACCACGGTGCCGGGGCAGAAGCCGGCCAGCGCCATGCCGATGCCGAAGATGGCGCCGCCCAGCAGGTTCCCCACCACATAGGTCTCGTTCACCTGGAGCTCCAGCAGTCCCAGGTCCCGGAAGAGGAAGATCCCCACCATGCCCGTGGCCATGGCGCTCATCATGAACTTGAGCACGGTCATGTCCTTGAGGAGGAAGACGTTGACGATGTTCTTGTACCGTGAGAGCCCCGCCCGCTGCAGCAGGAACCCGAAGGCGAAGCCGAAGAGGAGCGCGAGGAGCGTCTGCACCGTCAGGACCTCCCTTCCTGGGGTCGGGCCGTGCGCGGGGTCGCGGTGCGGCCGGTCGTCCTCTGGCCCGCCCGGCCGGCAACCAGCGCCTTCTTCCGCCCGTATGCCAGGTGGGCGGTGACGATGCCGGTGGTGAAGAGGCCGCCCACGAAGAGGAAGGCCGCCGGGGCCAGCTGCACGCCGCCCGAAATGGCCAGCCCGCTGGTGCAGCCCCCGGCGATCCCGGCGCCGTACTCGCAGAGGACGCCACCGGCGAAGGCGATGCCCCAGCGCTTCCAACGGGAGGGCCCGAAGACCTGGGTCCACTGCTCCCGGGGCGTCCACTCCCAGGCGAAGTCGCCCGAGAGGAGGCTCGAGGCCAGCGCTCCCAGGAAGACGCCCACCAGCAACCATACCTGCCAGGTGAAGCCCGGCGGCATCAGGAAGCGGAAGTAGACGCTCTGGGAAAGCCCCGCCCCCACCGTCTTCAGGAGCCCGCTGGCCGCCGTCTCGAAGGTCCCCGACGCGCCCAGGAGCTGGTTGGAGAAGAGCAACGCCAGGGTGCTCACCACCCCCAGCCCCGCGCCGGCTGCGTAGGGCGACCAGCTCCGGGCCCGTAGCCAGGCCTGCACTCGTTCCATCACGACACCTCCTTGGCGCGCGCCAGGGTGAGGAGCAGGGCCAGCTCGTCGACGGGGAGGCGTCGCAGCCGCTCCAGCACCTCAGGATCCAGCCCCGCCACCCGCCGGAGGAGGAGCTCGCCCTCCTCGCCCCGCTCCAGCAGCGCTTCCAGCGCCCGGAGGGTGCGCGGGTGCGCCCGGGCCAGGAGCCGGGCGAGTGGGAGCAGGTCCGGGTCGAGCTGCTGTGGGGTGCTGCCGCTGTGGGTGCCGTTGCCCGTGCCTGCGGCAGCCACAGGGTGCTGGGTTGACCCGGCCTTCCCTTGGGCAACCTCGGCGCTACTGGCGATGCCCGCCTCGAACCGCTGGGTCCGGGTGCCCTGCCGCCGGGCGCGCCGATGCAGGTAGCCGTAGGTGCCCAGCCCCGCGGCGGCGAGCAGGTTGAGGATCACCAGCAGCAGGTTGCCGGGGCTGATGCGCCCCGGGCCCGGCGGCAGCCGAAAGTCGATGAGGTCGACGTCGCCCGAGATGGGGAGTGCCACCATCGAGGGGCCCCATCCGCCGGCCGGCCCAGCATAGGCAGCTCTGCGCCCGTCGGTTGCCGAACCCTCGGCTGGGGCGGGGGAGCCGCTTCCGGCAGCGTCCGCCCGCGTACCCTCGCTGCGTGCCGGCGCGTCGTCCACAGCATCCTCCGGCCCACCGGGCATGCTCGCGGGCGTCCCACCCGCCTTGGATCCGCCCGGCGTGATGCCGAGAGCCGTCGCATAGACGTCGACGCGTGCGTTCAGGTCCGTCATGTGGCAGGTGGCGCACGAGGTGGCGGGGTCGGCCAGCGGCTGCCACATCCCCTGGTGGGCGGCGGAGGCGGTGGTCTCCGTCACCACCCCGCCGTGGCAGAACTCGCAGAAGTCGCCGAAGGCGTGGTCTTCGTGCCACTCACCCAGGTGCGAGACGGGCATCGCTCCCCGGGTCTCGTGGCAGGTCTTGCACGAAGAGGAAGAGGCGCCGCAAGCGGCGTCGACCTCGTAGGACGCGGCGTCCAGCGGCCAGAGGATCGGATCGTCCAGCCCACGGCCCCAGGCGACGGCGAGCAGGACGCCCGCCAGCGGAACGAGACAAGGAAGCCAGGTACCCAGCGAAGATCGTGGTGGTCTGCCGTCACGCCGGGCGGCCGTGGAGCCGGCCCGTGCGGAAGGCCGGTGCTCGAGCACCGCGCATCACCCCCGCTCACATCCATGCTGGAGCAGGGGGCGTTCGCCCGCAATCTATTGGGTTCGCCAGCGGAGGTGGGGAGAGCGAACAAAGGTGCGGATAGGCGTGATTATCATCACGATCACCAGCCTCGATTCCGGGCGGCTGGCGCACGACGCCTCCGGGTCCGGGGTGGGGGACGCCTGTCGTTCACTCGGGGGGCGCCTGGTGCTCGAGCTGATCCAGGAGCGCCTCCATCTCCCGGAGCCGCCGCCGCAGCTCCTCCACCAGGGCTTGGGTCTGCTCGGGGGTGAGGGCCTGCCCTGGCGGCAGGGCGACGCCGGGCGCAGGAGGCTGGGTTGCCGCCGGCGGCCGGGTGCCCAGGACGAAGGCCCGGATCTCCTGGTCCGTCTCCAGGGCGGTGACGGCGTTGTCGGTGCTGTTCACGAAGGCCTGATAGGCGATGCCCGCCGAGTCCTCGGGGGCCACGGTGACCTTCCAGTAGAGGACCCCATCGCGCACGAAGGGCAGCGGCTCCACCAGGACGAAACGGCTCCAGTCCACGATGGGATTGGCCCGCCGCACGTAGTCCAGGGCCCGCACCGGCCCCGTGAGCGACGCGGCCGCGTCGAGCTCCTGCAGGTCCACCCGCCCCGTGACCGCATCCACCAGGAAGATCTTGAAGATGCCGTGGCTCTGGCCGTAGGGCTCGGTGGAGACGAACCACTTCATCCCTTCTTGGGTCTGCATGAGGAAAGGCTGGCGGTTCTCGGTCTCGGGGACGTCCTGGATCTCCACCTGGTCGGCGTGGAGGAAGAGCTTGTTGGTGAGACCCCGGCGGTACGCATAGGCGTGGGCGGTGAGGCGGGCCAGCCCCTCGGGATAGAGGCGGGTGCCGGCGGTTACCGGGTGGCGCTGGGCCTCCTCGGGCTCCAGGAAGGCGATGCGCCCGGTCGAGTCCACCAGGAAGACACCCGCGAAGCGGGGTACCGTGTAGAGGAGACCCCAGCGGAAACGGAACGAGTAGGCGATGGCCGGTACGACCGTGTAGACCTCGGTTCCCTGCTCCTCTTGCCGCACGACGTAGTACGGCTTCTCGGTACCCACCCAGAAGCGGTGCTGGTAGAGGCGAATCCAGAGGTTGTCCATCACGAGCATGCCCTCGCCGACGGCCAGAGGCCGCTCCAGCAGGCGGCCGTTCTTCTGCTGGGTGCTCGCCCGCACTGAGATGAGCCCCAGGTTCGGCCGGGTGAACTTGAGCACCAGACCGTCGGGGACCAGGACGAACTGCCAGGTGAGCTCGCCGTCCTGCTCCACCAGGGCCGAGCGGCCCAGGCGGTACTGGCTGAGCTGCAGCGCGTCCCGGGCGTAGCGGGCCGCCACCTCCCGGGGCATGAGGCGGATGCTCTGGCCCGATTCGGGGAGCGTCTCCACCGGGTGGTACGTCGTCTCGCTCGCCAGGGTGACCAGGCTGAGGCCGTTGCCGAAGAGGAACCCCGTTGCCAGGAGCACCACCAGCAGCGGAGCGGAAACCCACCAGAGCCAGCGGTAGTGGAAGGAGCGAAGCTCCACCTGGCCGTGCTGGGTGGTCTGGTAGGCCCCCCGGTGGAGCCCCATCAGCCCCCGCACCTGGCGGAGGACGAAGACGTGGATCAGGAGCCAGACGACGAAAGCCTCGAAGAGGGCGGGATGGACGTAGACGAAGAAGAGCAGGTCATGGAAGGCGGACCTGAGCAGGTAGGTCACCACCAGCAGGGCCGCGCCCAGTGTCCCTAACACGTAGCGCATCCTGCCACCCCCTCGGCTTGTCAGACGACCCGGCACGAGGTCGCCCGGTCCGCCGGATCCTCGCTCACTGCGGCTCGAGCTGGAAGAAGACCGGTGTCAGCTGCCCCGGCTGCACGTACACCCAGCGGCGGGCCGTGCGGTATCCATCGGCCCGGACCTCCACCCAGTGGCCGCCGACCCCCAGCTCCTCACGCAGCGGCGTGGTGCCCAGGTAGCGGCCGTCCACGTAGACCGGGACCCAGGGCGGCTCGCTGTTCACCCGCACCCACCCCGTGCGCTGCCGGGGTGGCGGGGGCGGCGACGGCCGGCCCACCTCGAACCAGGTCCAGGCGCTGGACCATTCCCGCTCCGGCACCACCCGGAGGAAGCCCCGCACCTCCTCCTTCACGCGCAGCGGATCGTCGCCCAGGAGGGGGAAGGGGTCCCGCATGGAGTCGCTCCAGTCCAACCGGGAGACCCGGCTGCGGGTGGCCAGGATCTGCAGGTACTCGGTTCCCCCGGGCCCTTCCACCCGAAATCGGTAGCCGGCTCCGGGCAGCCAGTGCTCGCCGGCGCCCACGTGGTTGTCGCGGTCGAAGCGATTGGGAAAGATGAGGCGAACGGTACCCCGGGCGTCCTGATTGTAGATGTAGACGTACGAGGGCTCGCTCACCCGGAAACGGATCTCCACGGTGTCGCCGATGTCGTAGCTCCTGCGGTCCGTGTCGATGTAAACCTTGACGTCTCCTGGCTTGGGCTGAACGATGATGCTCTCGGGGGCGACCCGCTCGGGCGCCACCGGGGCCGGCGCGACCTGGTCCGCCCCTTCGCCGCCTTCGATGGCGTAGCCGGGCACGACCCAGGCGGTCCAGGCGAGCCCCACCAGGACCCAGGCGAGCAGGAGGGCGATGGGCCAACGGCGCACGACGTCCACCTCCATGGTTGAGGTCCACTGGAAGGATACGCCACAGCACGGCCCGCGTCCTGTACCCGGGCCTCGGTTCACGAACCTTTTACACGGATAGCCCCGAAAGGGAACGAGGGGACGCGGGGGTTCCGGGGCGTGGACTGGGGCGGGCAGACCTCACCCATGCGACGCCGTGACCGTTACGGTAGGGCTGGGTGGGCAACGTAAGCATGGTACGCTATGCTTGTCAAGCGAGGGGCGCATCGGCTGGGGCCGAAGGAGCCCGTGCACGTCCACCGGAAGGTACGGTAGAATGAGGGAGCGGACGAACCTGCGCCCGGAGGAGAGTGGGGGATCGACCGATGGTGGGCGATCGAACGTTGAACGTGGGCCCCCACCAGGTCTTGCTGGACCGCCTGGCGGACGCCTGCCGGGCGGCCTACGGCGAGTGCCTCGTGTCGCTGGTCGTCTACGGATCCGTGGCCCCGACCACAAGCCGGGGGAGAGCATCGAGCCATGACGAACGGGAGCCTCGCGCGGAGCTACCTGAACAAGGCGTCAGCCCGTCTTCGGGCACTGGACGTCCTGATGGAGCAGAAGGATTACTCGGACGTGGTCCGGGAAGCCCAGGAGCTTCGCGGTGACCGGGAGATCCTGGCCAGGGGGACACGCTGGAGCTACCGTGAGGTCGAGGGGGACGAGCCGGTCGCGGTCTTCCTCCACGCGTTCCCCCTGCAGAAGGCCATGTGGGAGCCGGTGCTGGAAGCGCTGGAGGGCCGCGCGCGGGCCGTCGCGCTGGACCTCCCAGGCTTCGGAAGCAGCGCGTCCCTTCCGGCCGAGCCCACCATGGACGCCTACGCTGACGCGACCGCCGGCTTCCTGGACGCGCTCGGAATCGGGCAGGCGATCCTCTGCGGCCTCTCCATGGGCGGATACCTGGCCTTCGCCCTCTGGCGGCGCCACCGGGAACGGGTCGCTGGCCTGGTCCTGGCCGACACCCGGGCTGGCGCCGACACCGCCCAGGCCCGGCAGGGCCGCTACGACCTCGTCGCCCGCCTGGAGCTCCAGGGCGCCCGGGCCGCCGCCGAGCAGTTCCTCCCGAACCTGGTGGGGCCCACCACCCGAGGCCGCCGGCCGGAGCTCCTGGAGCACCTGGAGGGCTGGATCCTCGCCAACTCGCCCCAAGGGATGGCGGCCGCCGCCCGGGCCATGGCCGAACGGCCCGATTCCACTGACCTCCTGGCCGGCATCGACGTTCCCGCCTTGGTGGTGGTGGGCGAGGAAGACGGCCTCACGCCGCCTGAAGAGGCCGAGCGGATGGCCGGCGCGATCCCCGGGGCGACGCTTGCGCGCATCCCGCAGGCGGGCCACCTGAGCGCGCTGGAGCAGCCCGGCCCCTTCAACTCGGTGCTGATCGGCTTCCTCGATCGGTTCCGTGCGGGCGGCTGAGCGGCGCCTCAGCTCTCTGCCGCCCCGGCCGCCTCCAGGACGTCGGCGAAGATCCGGTCGTACTCGGCCAGGGTGGCGGCCCGCACGATGCGAGCCCGGTACCCCGAGGCGCCGGGGAAGCCCTTCAGGTAGTGGGGGGCATGCTCCCGCATCTGGAGGCAGGCGGTGTGCTCGCCCTTCAGGTCGGCCAGCAGGCGCAGGTGGCGCCGGGCCATGGACACCCGTTCCTCAGGCGTCGGTTCAGGCAGCACCTCGCCCGTCTGCAGGTAGTGCAGGCTCCGGCGGAAGATCCACGGGTTCCCCAGCGCGCCCCGGGCGATCATGGCCCCGTCGCAGCCGGTCTCGAGCAGCATCCGCTCCACGTCCTGGGGCGCGAAGAGGTCGCCGTTGCCGATGACGGGGATGGAGAGGGCTTCCTTCACAGCCTGGATCCACTCCCACCGGACCCGGCCCGAGCGTCCCTGGGTGCGGGTTCGCCCGTGGACGGCGATGGCGGCCACGCCCACGCCCTCCAGGCGCCGGGCCAGGTCCACCACGTTGATGGTCTCCTCGTCCCAGCCCGCCCGCATCTTGACCGTCACCGGGATGGAGACCGCCCGCACCATCGCGCCCAGGATGGCCGCCGCCCGCTCGGGCTCCCGCATGAGCGCCACGCCCGCCTGGGCCTTCAGCACCTTGGGCACGGGGCAGCCCATGTTGAAGTCGACCACGTCGGCCCCGGCCGCCTCCACCCGCCGCGCCGCCTCGGCCGCCTCCACGGGTTCCGAGCCGAAGATCTGGATGCTCACCGGGTGCTCGTCGGGGTGGGTGCGGAGCATGTCGAAGCTCCGCCGGTTCCCCAGCACCAGGGCCCGGGCGCTGACGAACTCGGAGCAGACCATGGCCGCGCCCTGCTCGCGGCAGAGGAGGCGGAAGGCCAGGTTGCCCACCCCCGCCATGGGCGCGAGCACCACCGGGTGCGCGAGCGTCACGGAGCCGATGGCGAGCGGGCGGAGGAGGCCTCCAGGCGCGTGCCTCCCCGCAGCCGCCTGCGCGAGGCCCCGATCCGTTCGGGCGGGATCCGTTCGATGATCCATGATGGCCTGGCGCACCAGCCTGTTCCCTCCCGTAGTGCGGGCGGCTCTCCCGCCCAGTATAGCATGTCTGCTCGGCGGCCTGCGGTGCCTCGCCCAACCGCCTGCGCCCTTATGAAATCCTGCGTAGGAGGACGTACAGGTTCCCAATCGCCTGCTGGTGGATCTCGTCGGCGGCGGGTTCTCGCACCAGCCACCCGTGCATGAGCTGGACGCGATAGCGATGATCGTCCTCCGGCAGGGCCTCGTAGTCGTCGACGGTGTAGGGGCCGCAGCCCGGGCTGGGGCAGCGCTCTGCGGGAAGGAGACCCAGGCACGGCCGTGAAGGGAAAGAGTAACGACGTCTTGCCCACGGAGGCGTTGCAGGATGGAGAGAACCCATGGCGAGCCGGGTGGCCCGGTGCGCCTGCGTCGAAGGATGCTGGCGGGTCGTTGCCTTCGCGCCGCGTGTCCGGGGCCCGGCCGCGGGTCCCTTTCGGCTGCGCTCGTGCTTGCCCTGCTCGTACCCTGGCTCGCCGTGGTCGCGGCGCCTGCCACCGCCCAGGGACTAGACGCGATCGAGGGTGGCGTGCTGCGGGTGGAGCAGGAGGGCCGCTTCATCGATCTTCCGCTGAAGCACACGGCTGTGGAGGCCGAGGTGAGCGGGCCCGTCGCCTTCGTCCAGGTGCAGCAGGTGTACGAGAACGACCTGGAGCAGCGGCTGGAGGCCGTCTACGTCTTCCCGCTGCCCGAGAATGCGGCGGTGCACGGCATGAGCATCCGCATCAACGACCGGGTGATCGTGGGCGAGGTGAAGGAGCGGGAGGAGGCCCGGCAAGCCTTCGAGCAGGCCCGGGAGGAGGGGCGGAGCGCCGCCCTCCTGGAGGAGGAGCGGCCCAACGTCTTCACCCAGTCGCTCACCAACGTCCTGCCGGGGGAGACGGTGGTGGTGACCATCCAATACGTCCACCCCGTGCCCTACGACGACGGCGTCTACCGCTTCCGCTTTCCGATGGTGGTGGGACCCCGTTACGTTCCCGGCCGGCCTTCGGGTGGCGAGCCCAAGGGGACGGGCTGGTCGCCCGACACCGACCAGGTGCCCGACGCCTCCCGCATCACGGAGCCGGTGCTGAAGCCGGGCGAGCGCTCGGGGCACGACGTGGAGGTGCACCTCCGGCTGGAGGCGGGCCTGCCCGTGGAGACGCTGGGCTCCCCGTCGCACGCGATCGACGTGGGCTGGGGCGAGGATCGTTCCGGCGCCACCGTCTCCCTGAAGCCTTTCGACGCCATCCCCAACAAGGACTTCGTGCTGGAGTGGACCCTGGCCAACGACCAGCCCGCTCCGGCCCTGCTGACCCACCGGAACCCCGCCGACCCCTATGGCACCTTCCTCCTCTACCTGCAGCCCCAGCCCGAGGTGGAGGCGGGTCAGGCGGTTCCCAAGGAAGTGGTCTTCGTCCTGGACACCTCAGGTTCCATGACGGGCGTACCTCTGGCCCAGGAGAAGCGGCTGATGCGCGAGGCGCTCACCCGGCTCAACCCCGACGACACATTCCAGATCCTTCGCTTCGCCAACGACTACACCGCCTTCTCGCCCTACCCCGTGCCCGTGTCGGATCACGCGATCCGAAACGCCCTGGAGTTCGTGGACGGGCTGGAGGCCTCGGGCGGCACGGAGATGATGCGGGGCGTGGAGGCGGCCCTGGCCTACCCGCCAGACCCCCGGCGGCTGCGGATGGTCCTCTTCCTCACCGACGGCTACATCGGAAACGAAAGCGCCGTCATGGCTTCGGTGGACGAGCTGGTGCGCACCTCCCGCCTCTTCTCGGTGGGCATCGGCGCCTCGCCCAACACCTTCCTCATCGAAGGCCTGGCCCGCTTCGGCCGGGGCTACGCCCAGTACATCGACACCGACGACCCGGTGGACGAGACCATCGCCCGCTTCTACCGGCGGCTGGCGAACCCGGTGCTGGTGGACCTGGAGCTGGACTGGGGCGGCGTGGAGGTGGAAGAGGTGCTGCCCACCCGCCTGCCGGACCTCTTCGACACGCAGCCGCTGGTGATCGTGGGCCGCTACCGGGCGGCCGGAAGCGGCGTCTTCACGGTGCGGGGCCGCGTGGCGGGCGGGACCTTCGAGGAGCAGGTGCCGGTCACCCTGCCTGAGGAGGCGCCGGGAAACGAGGCGCTCCCCTACCTCTGGGCCCGGCAGAAGGTGGAGACGCTGATGGACCGCCACCGCCTGGCCCGATCCCAGAGCGAGCGGGATGTTCTGGAGGCGCAGGTAGTCGCCCTGGCCCTGGAGCACGGGCTGGCCACCCCCTTCACCAGCTTCGTGGCGGTGGAGAGGGAGATCCGGGCCGACCTGGACCTGCCGCTCACCCAGGTGATCATCCCCAACCGGCTGCCCCAGGACGTCTCCTACGAAGGGATCTTCGGCCCGGCGGTGCGGGCGGCGGTGAACGTCCCCCGCATGAAGCCCGGCGACCCGACCCTCCTGGTGCAGGCACCCCCCGGCACCGACTCGGTGGTGGTCCGGTTTCCCTGGGGCGAGCGGAAGCTGGCCTTCCACGACCCGGTCCTGGACCGCTGGGTCACCCGCTTCCTGGTGCCGAGGGACCTGGGCGACGGGCGCTACGTCGTCGAGATCCTCCTGGTGCGGGGCGAGGAGCGGCGGGTGATCAGCGCCCTCTACCAGGTGGACTCCCAGGCGCCCCGCTTCCGGCTGGAGGTGGCCGGCGTCCGGCGCGGCAGCCTGGTGCTGCGGGCGGTGCCGGTGGCTCACGTCCTGACCGTGATGGGGCGGGGAGCCGAGGCCGTGGTGCTCGAGGATGCCCCCCACGTGGCGGTGCGCACGCCGGACGGCCGGATCCACCTGCTCACCTTCCAACAGGAGGCGCGGGTGTGGGAGGCGAGCATACCGCTGGCCGGGCTGCCCTCCTCCCGGCGCGGCAGCTTCCGCCTCGAGGCCCGGGACTACGCCGGGAACGTGCGGGTGGACGCCTTCGACCTGACGTGGTAGCGCCGGGGCCGGCGGAGAAGGGATCTCGATGACTCCTGGCTGGGCACGACAGGTGAGGCTCCTGGCCGTAGCGCTTGCCGCGGCGCTGGCGCTCTCGGCCCTGGGACCGGCCTCCGACGCGGGTGCTGCAGGCGCCTCGGGGGGCACGCCGGGCCTCGCCCTGCCGCCCCTGGCCGTCCGGAGCTTCCATGCCCCCAACGACGTCCGCGCCCTCGCCGTCCGGGATGGGTGGGTCTACCTCCGAGGCGGGGAGGGGGGCTACCGGTTCCCGGTGCGTGCCCTGCAGGGTTCGCTGGACGAAGCGGTACAGGCGGTGCGGGAGACGACAGAGGAGGCAGGCTCTCCGCCCGGGCTTCCCGCCGCAGGGGATCGGGTGGAAGGCATCCCGTACCCCATCGCCGACCGGGCGACCCTGGACGGGGCCACCTGGCTGGCCACCTTCGGCGGGGGGCTCTGGCGGCAGGCGCCTGGCAGGCTCGAGCAGGTCCCCGGCGCTCCGGCCGTGGTCCAGGCGCTGGGCATCGCGGCGGGTACCCTCGTGGCGGGCACGCCGGATGGACTGCTGCTGGTGCGGGCGGGGGAGAGCGGGGGCGCTTCGGCCGCCTCCTATCGGATCGGCCGGGTCACGTGGGACGGCCTCCCTTCGGACCATGTCGCGGCTCTGGCCTACGCCGCGGGTAGCGGCGGGGGCCGCCTCTGGGTGGGCACCTTCGACCAGGGCGTCGTCCTCTACGACGGCGGGCGCTGGCGGCCGCTGCCCCTGCCGGAGGGCCGCGCCCGCTGGATCACCGCCCTGCACTTCGACGGCACGGCCCTCTGGATCGGCACCGAGAACGGGCTCTACCGGGCCGAGGATCTGAGCGTCGTGCCGGCCCTGCCCGGGGTGAAGGTCCAGGCCCTGGTGGGGCAGGGGGGCCGGGTGCGGGTCCTGACGGGGGATGGCCTGGTGGAGGTGGGGCCCGACGGCGTACGGGCGTTGCCGATCTCGCTCGGGGCCCGCTACCAGGTGGCCGCCTCGGATGGCCGGAGCCTGTGGGTGGGGGGGTCGGCGGGGCTGGCGGCCGCGCGGGAGGAGGGTGAGCCGATCCGCTCCACGCCCGCGTCCGGGCACATCCCGCCCGCGTGGATCACCGCCATCCTTCCCCGGTCCGACGGCCTGGTGGTGGGGACGTACGATGCAGGCATCTACGCCGTTCCCGATCCCCTGGGCCCAGGAGGGGTGGGTTCAGGAGAAGCTGCGGGACCGGGGTACCGTACCCTGGTGCCGGGCGTCTGGGTGAACCCCGGCGCCCTTCACGAGCAGGCAGGCTTCCTCTGGGCGGGCACCCTGGGCGACGGGCTGGTGGCCTTGGCGAGAGGGGCATGGACGTCCATCGGCCCGGACCAGGGCCTGGCAGGGGCGGACGTGACCGCCCTGGCCGGCAGCGGCCGGGTCCTCTGGGTGGGCACACGTACCGGGCTGAGCCGGGTGGACCTGGGGGCGGAGGGCCCCTAGCCGGCGCGGGCACCGCCCGCCCGTGCTACGGCCGGTTCCACGGCAGGAGCCACCGCTCGAGCTGGCGGAGGAGCCAGGTGGAGAGGATCCCCAGGGCCGAGAGGACCACGATGCCTGCCATCAGCCGGGTGGTGAGCATCAGGTCGCCCGCGTTCAGGACGAGGAAGCCGAGCCCGCTGGTCGCCGCCACCATCTCCGCCGACACCACCAGGAGCAGGGCCATGCCTGCGCCCAGACGGAGGCCCGAGAAGACGACCGGCAGGGCGCTCGGGAGCACCACCTTGGTGATCACCTGGCGGCGGCTCGCGCCCAGGCTGATCGCGGCCCGCACCAGGATCGGGCTGGTCTGGCGCACGCCGGCGATGGTGTTGATGGCCAGCGGGAAGAAGACGCCCGTGGCGATGATGGCCACCTTGGACGCCTCGCCGATCCCCAGCCACAGCACGAAGAGCGGCAGCACCGCGATCTTGGGGATGGGGTAGAGAAGGGAGATCGCCGGGTCCAGCGCGCCCTCGGCCACCCGGGAGAGGCCTATGGCCAGCCCCACCACGATCCCTGCCGCAGCCCCCAGGGCGAATCCCCACACGATCCGCATCAGGCTGGCGCCGAGGCTCTGGACGAGGGTGCCCGTCTGCGCCATCCGGACCAGCTCGGCGGCAATGGCCGACGGTGCGGGCAGGTAGAGGGGAGCCACCCAACCCATGCGGGCGACACTTTCCCAGGCCAGGAGACCTAGGGCGACCACGACTGCACCGAGCCAGGCGTGGCTGGGGCCGGCCTCGTCCAGGGCGGGTATGGATGGTCTCCCGACCTCGATGCCATGAGAGCCGCGTGGCGTGCCCGGCGCTTCCGGCGTTCCCGCCCGGGGGCGCGCTGCCGCGGGGAAGGCGCCGGTAGCGGTCCGCCCTTGGGGGCCTCGGGCCCTCGTGTCCGGCGGCAGGTCGGTGCGAAGGCTCACCCGTCCTCACCCGCTTCCATCGCGGCCCGAGCCTCGTCCCGCAGGAGGCTCCACAGATCCTGGGAGAAGGCGGCGAACTCAGGCGTGGCGAGCAGGTCCTCGTCGCGGGGGCGGGCGAAGGGTACGTCGATCACCGCGCGTACCCGGCCGGGGCGCCGGGAGAGGAGGAGGATCCGCTCCGACAGGAAGGCGGCCTCCTGCAAGTTGTGGGTCACGTAGAGCACCGTCTTGGCCGTCTCCCGCCACAGGCGGAGGAGGTCCAGCTGCATCAGGGAACGGGTCTGGGCGTCCAGGGCCGAGAGCGGTTCGTCCATCAGGAGCACTTCGGGGTCGTTGGCCAAGGCGCGGGCGATGCCCACCCGCTGCTTCATGCCGCCCGAGAGCTCCCCGGGGTACTTGTCCGCGAAGGGGGTGAGGCCTACCATGGCCAGGTAACGCTCCACCCGCTCCCGCCGCTCGGAGGCAGGGAGCCCGCGGACCTCGGGACCGAAGGCCACGTTCTGGCGCACCGTGCGCCAGGGGAAGAGGGCGAACTCCTGGAAGACCACGGCGGTCAGCGGCCTGCGCGGGGCCGCCCCGCCCGGCTCAGGCCCGGCGGCCGGGGGCGTCCGAGCCTCGGCCACGTCCCGCCCCGCTCCAGCCTCCTGCCCCGCCCCAGCCTCCCGCACGAACCGCACCCGCCCCGACGTGGGAGGGATGAGGCCCGCCACGATGCTGAGCAACGTGGACTTGCCGCAGCCGCTGGGGCCGAGGACGGCCACGAATTCGCCGTCGCGGCTCTCGAAGTCCACGGTGCGGAGGGCCTCCACCTCGCCGCGGCGGCCCCGGTACCGCTTGGAGATCCCCTCGATGACGACCCGCACGCTCGCCCTCCTCGCCGGCGGCCTACAGCCCCGCCACGGCCTCGCGGACGAGGCTGAGGTCCACGAAGTCCTCCACGGGCACGATCCGGCTCTGCATCGCGTTGGCGTGGTACCACTCCTGCTGGCGGAGCAGGTCGTCCACGTCGGGGAGGCCGTCCCGGTCGATGTACGAGAGCGACTTCGCGATCACGTCCGGCGTCTGCTCGGTGTAGCGGGCGACGATGGCCAGCACCTCATCGTAGCGGGCTCCGTGCGGATCGGTGAGCACGGCGTCGGAGTAGTAGCGCACGCCCCGCACGTACGCCCGCAGGAAGCGGACAGCGAGGTCCCGGTTCTCCCGGAAGCGGTTCGAGACGAAGACGCCCGTCACCTGGTAGGGGATCTCGCCGGCCCAGAAGACGACCTTGCCCCAGCCCTCCTCCTCGGCGTTGGCGCCCCAGGGCGGGGAGAGGATCGCCGCGTCCACGGTGCCCTCCTTCACCGCGTCGATCATGATGCTCATGCTCCGCAAGGGGACCAGCTCCACGTCCCGCAGGCCCAGGCCGGCCGTGGCCAGGATCTGGGCGATCTGGTAGTGGTAGGTGGATCCCAGGGTGGTGATGCCCACCCGCTTGCCACGCAGGTCCGCTACCTGGCGCAGGCCGCCCTCGTAGCGCGCCCGGCTGGTGACCAGGGCGTTCAGGCGGTAGCCCGGATGCTCGGAGCCCCGGTCCGCCACCAGCCAGATCTTGCTGCCGGCGGCCACCGCGTTGTAGAGGGCGGCGGTGATGCCCGTGGCGCCTACGTCGATGTCGCCCGACGCGACGGCGGTGGCGATGGGGGCCGCCGCGGCGAACCACTGCACGTCCACCCGGAGCCCCTCGGCCTCGAAGAAGCCCTTGTCCAGGGCCACGTAGATGGGCGCGCCCCCGATGAGCTTCAGCGTGCCCAGGCGGACCACGTCCTGCGCCGCCGCCGGCGCGCCGAGCCCCACGCCCCCGAACACCCCCAGGAGGGTGACAACGGCAGCCACGACGCGACGAAGGTGCGGATTCAGCAAGCGAGAGACCTCCAGTCGACGAGGAAAGGTAGGAATGAACATCAGACGTGAGCTTATCTGCAATGTATCAGAGCGGGAAAGGGGCGTCAACCGCGGGCCGGCCGAGGATCTCCGTGGCCCCTGCCCGCTATCGTAGTGGAGGCGACCAGGAAGAAGCAAGGGTAGATCGCCGTCCCGGGAGCCTCCCCGTGATCCCGAACAGTGCCTCGTAGACGGCCACGATGGCCGTGGGTCCCAGAGGCGCGGTGACCAGCAGCCCCAGGCCGAAGGGAAGGGCGCCGAGGACATTGATCAGGAAGAGGACCGCCAGCACGCCCAACACCGTGAGCCGCCGCCCCCGCAGCGCCCGGGCGCTGGTGGTGAGGGCCCGCCACGGGGAGAGGTTCTGGTCCAGGACCAGGGGGATCGTGATCATGTAGCCGAACCCCAGGTAAAGCATGAGCCACACGCCGGCCACGAAGAAGACCAGGACCCCGACGTCGCCCCCCGTCAGGCTCAAGAGCCATGCGAACAGCAGCAAGAGCAGGCCGGACAGCTGAGGGATCAGGGCTTGCAGCCACATGGCGAAGACGACAGTCAGGGCCCGGTGGCGCACCCCGAAGAAGTCGCCGAAGGTGGGCGTCAGGCCCGAGGCTCGTTCGAGTGCCGCCAGCAGGTGGCCGCTGGCCAGGAGGGAGCCGACGATAGCGGCCACCAGCGAGAGGAAGAGGACCAGGAGGGAGGACTTCACCGCCTCGGCCATGCCGACCAGGATCAGCTCGAGCAGGACCAAGGTCACCAGGAACCCCACGTGCTTCAGAAGATCCGGCCGCAGGAGTTCCCACGCCCGGCCGAGCAAGGCGCCCACGCCGAAGGCGAAGGGGTCACGCCCAAGATGCCCTGTCCCCAGGGGTCCACCCCCTAAACGAGAGCTTGACGGTCCCAATCCGGGCTCACCTTCTTTCTGGGGTTCCGGACCACGCGACCCGAAGAACGACTCGTAAAGCGCCACCCGGCCGGCGGCCATGAGGGGCGGGGCCATGAGCAGCCCGATGCCAAAGAACACGTAACCGATGAGGCTCAGGCCGAAGAGCGTCGCGACGAACCGCACGGCCGACGGCCACTGAGGGTGCACGAGGCGGGCGCTGGTCCGACACGCTTCCGCGAGACTTCGCTGTCCGTCGAGGACCAGGGGGAGCACCAGGAACCACCGGGTGTAGACGTAGGCGGTGATCGCGAGGCTCAGCAGAAGCAAGCCCGTCAGCCACACGGTGAGGCGGCCGACGAGCGCGACTCCGAGGAGGACCAGTCCGACAGCGCCCAGCTCGGGGAGCACCGCCGTGAGGAAGGCCGCAGACAGACCGGGCAAGAGGCCTGGGAAGGGGGGCAGGAAGTGCCGCGTCCCCGGCCTCCGGCCGGCAGCCCGTTCCAGAGAGGCGCGCATGGGCCCCAACGTTCCCAGCGACATCAGCAGAGGTGGGAGGATGAGCGCCGCCGCGAAGAGACCCGGTGGGAGCCACCCCATCAGGAGCACCGTGAGGGTGTTGCCGGGGAGTATGAGAAAGGTCAGGAATGCCACGTGCCTCGAGAGATCCGGGCGAACGAGACGCCATGCCCGGCGCACCGTGGGACGGGTGGGGATCGTTGCGTAGGGTTGGTGGACCGAACCTCCGAGGAACGGGCTCTCCACGTCCAAGGCTTCCCACCTGCGCCTTCGGAATGGGCAACGGCTTCGCGTTGCCATACTCTTCCATCGGCGCGCCGCAGTGGGGTGCTTGAGGGGAGAGGTCTTCCGGCCTCCGGCTGGGGCTCGGGCGGCTGTGGTCCCACGCCCCCTACGCCAGCCAGCGCTTCCTCCTCCGGTAGTGCTTCACTCGCTGGTAGTCCATGCGGCTGCCGCCGCCCAGGTAGAACTCCCGCACGTCGGGGTTCTCCCGGAGGGTGCGGGCGGGGCCGGCCATGACGATGCGGCCGTTCTCCATCAGGTAGCCGTGAGAGGCGATGGCCAGGGCGGCCCGGGCGTTCTGCTCCACCAGCAGTATGGTAACGCCCTCCTCCTGGTTGATGCGCCGGACGATGTCGAAAATCTCCTGCACCAGCCTGGGGGCCAGCCCCAGGCTAGGTTCGTCGAGCAGGAGCAGGCGGGGCTCGGCCATGAGCGCCCGGCCGATGGCCAGCATCTGCTGCTCGCCGCCCGAGAGGTACCCTGCCCTGGTGGACCGCCGCTCGGCCAGGCGGGGGAAGTAGCCGTAGATGCGGTCGATGAGCGAGCGCACGTGCGCCCCGTCCCGGTGCATGGTGGAGGCGGCCAGGAGGTTCTCCTCCGGCGTCAGGTGCTCGAAGACCCGCCGGCCCTCCAGCACCTGGGCGATGCCCAGGGCCACCCGGCGGGGCGAGGGAAGCCGGTCCAGGGGGCGGCCCGCAAAGCGGACCACCCCCCGGGTCACCTCGCCCCGCTCGGGTCCCAGGAGGCCGCTGATCGCCTTGAGGGTGGTGCTCTTCCCGGCCCCGTTCGCGCCCAGCAGGGTCACGATGCTCCCCTGGGGCACCTCCAGGGAGATGCCCTTCACCGCCAGGAAGACCTTGTCGTAGATGACCTCCAGGTTGTTGACGGAGAGCAGCGGCTCCATGGGACGCCGGCCCTACTCGCCCGTGGCCCGGAACTGGGCCGCAGACTCGCGCACCAGGTTCCAGACGATGTCGCGGTAGGCCCCGTACCAGTCGGTCCGAGGCACCCAGCGGCTGCCGTCCCACTGGGAGATGCGCCCCACGCCGCCGCCCTCGTGGTCCTCGGAGGTGATGGCAATGGGTGGCATCAGCCCCTCCGCGTCAAAGCCCTGCAGGCTCTCCAGGCCCGTCTTGATCTTCTCAGCGGTCAGCGGTTCGCCCCAGCGCTGCAGGGCGATCCGGATCCCCTCGACAACCGTGGCCATTGCGCCCACCCCGATGTTGTAGTAGGTGCTGCCGACGTTGGCCCGGTCCCCGTGCCCGCGCCCCGCTCCGTACACCTTCTCGAGGATGTCGCGGACCAGGACGGGCTCCGTTCCGGCAGCCGCTGCCTCGAAGCGGAGCACGCCCCTGGCCTGCTGGGCGCCCACCACCTGCATGTCCTTCTCGGCCAGCCAGACCACGGAGACGATGCGATCGGTCCGGATGCCGTTGCGGATGGCCTCCCGCACCGCCACGGGCTGCCCGCCCCCGGCGCCCCAGAGCACCACCCAGTCGGGCCGGAAGCGGCGTACCTGGGTCCACGTGGCCGACTGCTCGGTGCCGGGAGACGGGTAGGGGAAGTCCTGGAACTGGAAGCCCAGTCGCCCCGCCAGGGTTTCGAAGACGGGGATGGGCTCGCGGCCGAAGGGCGAGTCGATGTGGACCAGGGCCACCTTCTTGCCCTGGAGGCTCCCCCCCTCCTGGTCCAGCACGTACTTGGTGACCACCGTGGCCTGGGACCAGTAGGTCGCCATGATGGGGAAGATGGTCGGGAAGGTGGTCCCGTCGGTGGCGTCCGAGCGTCCGTGCAGCACTGTGATCAGGACGTTGCCGTCCTTGAGGATGCGCGGCACGTTGGCTCGGGAGACGGGAGTGCTCAGGAAGTCGAAAACGAGGGCGCCCTCCCGCTTGAAGCGCTCGTACGCCTCGATGCCCCGCTGGGGCTCGTTGCCCGTGTCGGTCACCAGGGCCTCGAAGGTGTAGCCGCCCACGCCGCCCGACAGGTTCACCAGCTCCAGGTAGTCCTGCTCGCCCTGGTTGTACTCCTCGGTGACGAAGGTGTACACCCGGGTGAAGTCTTGGATGAGGCCCAGGTGGACCACCTTCGCCTGGGCCAGGGCGTCCGTGGCCAGGAGCGCAGCTGCCGTGAACACTGTGGCCAAGACGGTCAGGGCCTGCACCGCCTGGAGCGCCCGGCGGCGAAACGTCGTCGTTGCGTCGTCGAATCCGTGCATCGGTCGATCCTCCCCTTGGTGGAGTCCTCGACGTGCCACGAAAGGGCCCGTCCGATCCGGGTCCGGCCCCGGCGCCGCAAGTGAGCCCGGCCCGCACCGGGCCGGATGCCCCGGGCCTACGACCCGCTCCGGCCGGTGTAGCCGAAGGGCCAGACCAGGAAGTAGTTGCGCACGTTGTCGTAGAGCTTGGCGAGGCCCAGGGGCTCCAGGAGCAGGAAGCCGACGATGAGCCCGCCGTAGACGACCAGGGGCAAGTGCGACAGGGTGCCCGCGTACAGGGTGAGCCCCAGGCTCGCCGCCAGGGCCCGAATGCCCCGGTCGATGAAGATGGGGGCCAGCAGCACGAAGCCGGCGCCGAAGTAGCTCCCGATCACGCTCCCCAGCCCGCCGATGATCACCATGGCCACCGCCTGGATGGAGACATCGAGGGCGAACTGCTCGGGCGTCACTGCGCCGTAGTAGACGAAGGCCAGCATCGCCCCCGTCATGCCCCCCAGGAAGGAGCTGATCCCGAAGGCCACGGCCTTGTACCGGTGGACGTCGATGCCGATGATCTCCGCCGCATAGTCCCGCTCCCGCAAGGCCATCAGCGCCCTGCCGATGGCGGTGCGCCGCAGGTTGAGGACGAAGAGGGTCGCCAAGAGCGTGTAGCCCAGCGCGGTCCAGTAGAGCCCCGCATCGCTTCGCACGGCCAGACCCAGCAGGCGCACCGGGGGCGCGGTCAGGGTGGACTGGGCGCCCCCGCTGATGGCGGGAACATGGACGATCACCCAGTCCACCAGGTACTGGAGGGCCAGGGTGCTCACGGCCAGGTAGAGGCCCTTCACCCGCAGCGCCGGCACGCCGAAGACCGCCCCCACCAGCGCGGCCGCCGCGCCTGCAAGCGGCACGGCCAGCAAGAAAGGCACGCCCGCGTGGGCGAGGTGGACCGAGGTGTACGCCCCCACCGCCATCACCGCCGCGTACCCCAGGTGGATCTGCCCGGCCCACCCCATCAGTACGTTCAACCCCAGGGCCGCCGCCGTCCAGAGGAGCCAGGGGGTCAGGTAGCCCACCAGGTAGAGCCCGGGCAGGTAGAGGGGGGCCGCGAGGGCCGCCGCACCCAGGAGGCCCGCAAGCAGCTTCTCCCACGGGATGACCACCAGGGCCCGGTCTGCCTCGTAGGTCGTGTGTCGGATGCCGCACTGCCGGTAGAGCATGTCGGAGACCTCCCGCACCAACCCAGTGACCTTCCGCGAAGCAGGCAAGCCTGCGCCGGATCCGACGGCCGCCTGCTAGACCCGCTCGATGACCTCCCGCCCCCGGAACCCGTAGGGGCGCACCAAGATGGTGAGGAAGATGACGAAAGCCGCCACCACCTCACGGGTGCCGCCGCCTACCAGCGGGTCCAGGTACCCCGGAATGACGCCTTCGAGGATGCCCAGCACCAGCCCGCCCACCACGGCGCCCTCCAGGCTGTCCAGCCCTCCCAGGATGGCCACGGCCAGCGCCTTGATCAGCACGTGGGAGAGGGTCCAGTCCACCCCCTGAACCCGCCCCCAGAGCAGGCCCGCCACCACCGCCAGCACCCCGGCCAGGGCCCAGCTCAGCCCCGTCATCCGCTCCACCGAGATCCCCACCGCCCACGAGGCCAGGTGATCGTCGGAGACGGCCTTCATGGCGACCCCCGTTCGGGACCGGAAGAAGAGGACCAGGGCCCCGAAGAGGACCAGGGTGAGCGCCCCGCCGAAGAGGTAGACCCGGTTCAGGAAGAGGTCGGCCACGATCAAGGGCCCATCGGAGATGGGCACCGGCAAGGACTTCAGGTCCGCCCCCCACACGGCGGGCGCGAGGCCCCGCAGCATGGCCTCGAGACCCAGGGTGAGCATGAGGACCATGATCAACGGCTGCCCGATCATGGGCCGCAGGGCCACCCGCTCCACCACCAGGCCCAGGCCGGCCATGAGGAGCAGGGCCAGGGGCACGGCTGCCAGCAGGGGCAGGCCGGCCAGGGCCAGGAGCGCCCAGACCACGTAGCCGCCCAGCATCACCAGCCCGCCCTGGGCGAAGTTGACCACCCCCGAGGACTTGTAGACCAGCACGATCCCGAGCGCCACCAGGGCGTACATGAGCCCCACCAGCGCCCCGTTGGCCGCGAGCTCAAGCAGGAAGAGCACGGCGGGCCTCCACCTCCTCCACCCTCAGGGTGCGGCGCAGCTCGCCCTCGCGCCCGTCCTCGTAGACGATGCGGGCGGTCACGTCCACCGTGTCGCCCTGGCCGTAGAGCGCCTCGATGACGGGCGCGTACCGCTCGGCGACGAGTCCCCGGCGGAGCTTCCGGGTGCGGGTCAGCTCGCCGTCGTCGGGGTCGAACTCCTTGTGAAGGTTGACAAACCGGCGGATCCGCAGCTCCTCGGGCAGGAGCCCGTTGACGCGGGCCACCGCCTGGCCGATCAGGCGATAGACCTCGGGCTTCTGGGAGAGGTCCGCGTACGAGGTGTAGGCGATCCCCCGCACCTCCGCCCAGTGGCCCACCGCCTGCAGGTCGATGCAGATCATGGCGGCCAGGTAGGGGCGCCTGTCGCCCACCACGGCCGCCTCCCTCACGTAGGGGCTGAACTTGAGGCGGTTCTCGATGTACTGGGGCACGAACCGGGTGCCGCCCTGGGTGCGCACCACGTCCTCCACCCGCCCCAGGATCACCAGGTGGCCGCGCTCGTCCAGGTAGCCCGCATCGCCCGTGTGGAACCAGCCGTCCACCACCGCCCGGGCGGTGGCCTCGGGGTTCCGCCAGTAGCCCCTGAAGACGCTGGGCCCCCGGACCAGGATCTCGCCCGAGTCGTCCACACGCAGCTCCGCCCCCGGCAGCGGCCGGCCCACCGTCTCCAGCCGCACCTCGTCGTCGCCCTGGGCCGCGGTGAGGGCGCCGTTCTCCGTCTGGCCGTAGAACTGCTTCAGGTTGACGCCCAACGCCCGGAAGTAAAGGAAGGTGTCCTCGCCGATGGCCTCGCCGGCCGTGAAGGCCCGCTGCACCCGGGCCAGTCCCAGCTGGTCCTTCAGGGGCCCGTAGATCGCGAGCTCGCCCACCCCCCGCCAGAGGCGCTGGAGCCAGGAGGGACGGCGACCCTGGAGGCGGGCTTTCTCCAGACCCGTGGCGAAGCCCATGAAGTGGCGGTAGAGGAGGCGCTTCAGGCGGGTGGACTCCTCCATGCGCACCTGGACGGCGGTGAGCAGGTTGTCCCAGCTCCGGGGCGGGGCGAAGTAGAAGGTGGGCCCCACGGCCCTCAGGTCGCGAAGGAGCGTCTCCTGGCGCTCGGGGAGGTTGACGGTGAAGCGGAGCGCCAGCGCGGCCGCCACCGAGAAGGTGAAGTCGCCCACCCAGGCCATGGGGAGGTAGGCCACCGCCTCCTCATGCTCCTGGAAGTAGCCGGCCCGGTGCGCGTTGGCCACCGCCGCCAGCAGGTTGGCGTGGGTGAGGGGCACCCCCTTGGGAAGCCCCGTGGTGCCCGAGGAGTGGAGGAGCACCGCGACGTCGCCGGGCTGCACCTGGGCCAGGGCCCCTTCCAGGAAGCGGGGCTCCCGCTCCACCCGCAGCCGCCCCAGCTCCCGCACTCGGGTGCAGGCGACGAGGGCGGGCTCGTCGTATGCGCCCAGGCCGCGGGGGTCGTCGTAGACGATGCGCTCCAGCACCGGGATGCGCTCGCGCAGCTCCAGCAGCTTGTCGACCTGCTCCTGGTCCTCGGCCAGAGCGAAGCGGGCGTCGCCCTGGGTGGCGATGTGGATCACCTCGTCGGGCACGGCGTCGGGGTAGACGGGGACGGGGATCGCCCGGATGAGGGTGGCGGCCAGCATGCCGAAGTAGAGCTGGGGGCGGTTGTCGCCGATGATCAGCAGCCCCTCGCCCGGACGCAGGCCCAGCTCCAGGAAGCCGGCGGCTGCCAGGGTAACCTCCTCGAGCGCGGCCTGCCACGGGTACTCGATCCAGATGCCCAGGTCCTTCTCACGGTAGGCCACGCGGTCCGGGTGCTCCCGGGCATTGCGGTCCAGGACCGCGGGGAGGGTGGAGGCGCCGAAGGGCGCACCGGCCAGCGGCGCGGCGGCGGGGGCGACCGTCGATGCGGCGGCCGGTGCGGCCGCGTGCGGCTCAGCTCGCATGGTCGGCCTCCCCCAGGTAGGCGGCGATGACGGCGGGGGCGCCCCCCACCCGCGGGGGCGGCCCGTCGGCGATCTTGACGCCGTGGTCCAGCACCGCCACCCGGTCGCAGACGCCCATCACCACGTCCATGTGGTGCTCGATGAGGAGGATGGCCGCCCCCCGCTCCTCCCGGGTGTCGAGGATGAAGCGGGCCATGTACTCCTTCTCCTCCTGGTTCATGCCGGCCATGGGCTCGTCCAGGATCAGGAGCCGCGGCTCGGCCGCGAGGGCCCGGGCCAGCTCGACCCGCTTCTGGAGCCCCAGGGGCAGGAGCTCCACCGGCTCGTCGCGCACCGCCTCGAGCTGGAGGAAGTCGATGACCTCCTCCACCACCCGGCGCTGGCGGGTCTCCTCAGTCCGCCCCCACCACCAGTAGAGGGCGGCGCTGAGCACCCCGGCCCGGGTGTGGACGTGGCGGCCCAGCAGGATGTTCTCCAGCGCGCTCAGGCCCCGGAAGAGCGCGAGGTTCTGGAAGGTCCGGGCCACGCCCAGGCGAGCCACCCGGTGAGGCCGCCAGCCGGTAACGTCCTGCCCGGAGAGCAGGACCCGGCCTTCCTGGGGAGGGTAGAAGCCCGTCACCACGTTGGTGAGCGTGGTCTTGCCGCTGCCGTTGGGACCGATGAGGCCTACGATCTCGCCTGCCTCCACGGAGAGGTCCACCGCCGAAAGGGCCTTCAATCCCCCGAAGCTGCGGTGGATCTGCTGGCACTGGAGCATGGGGCCGCTTCGCTCCCCCGGACGGATGATGGTAGTGCCATTCGCTAGTGCATACAGAATTCCTCCCAGGTTTGGACCCGTGCGACGGTTGGCGTCCTTCAGGTGGCTTTCGAGCCCGCGACGAGACCGACCTGCACCCCCAGGTAGAGCAGGGGGTGGATCCGCCCCTGAAGGGACCCATGGCCGCGTTCCACCCCAGGAAGGCCGCGAAGAAGCCCAGCGCCGGGCCCCATGGGTTGCCGGGCTCGTGATCGAGCACGGCCAGCGCCGCGGCCACCAGCTACACGCCCCAGCGGGCCACCTCCAGCCCGATGAGGGAGACCCGGGCGTCGCGCCCCGCCGATGTCGCCGTCACCGCCGCCTCACTCCCACCGGAAGCGCCAGACGGCCACGGCCATGGCCGCCACCATCCAGAGGGTGAGGTAGCCCAGCCCGCCCAGGTGATCGAAGAGGGTGCCTGTGCCCGAGGCGATGGCGCGCAGCGCGTCCACCAGCGGCGAGAGGGGCAGCCGGCCCAGGAAGGGCTGGAGCACCTCGGGCATCATCTCCCGCGGCCAGAAGACGCCCGAGAGGAACATCATGGGGAAGGCCACCAGGTTGCCCAGGTTGCTGGCCGCCTCGGCCGTGCGGGAGACGGTGGAGATGGCCATGCCCAGGGCCAGGAAGGCGACCGAGCCCCACGCGGCCACGACGGCGTACTGGAGCAGGTCCCCCTGGGTGCGGGCGTGGAAGACGTAGGTCCCCACCAGGAAGATGATCGCCGCCTGAAACAGGTTCACGACCGTGAAGCGGCCGATCAGCCCCGCCAGGAAACCGCCGGGCCGGAAGGGCGTGGTGAGCACCCGCTTCAGGACCTTCTGCTCCCGGTAGTTGGCCACCACCCAGGTGACCCCCATGAGCCCCGTCTGCATCAGCGTCATGGCGATGATGCCGGGCAGGAGGTAGTCGAACATGCTGAAGCCCTGGCCCCCGCGGGCCTCGGCCGTCACCGTGACCCGGGCGGGCCGGCCGGTGATGCTCTGGTCGAAGCGGTTGGCCACCTCGCGGATCACCGCCACCCCCGCCTGGGCCGACTGGCTGGCCGCGTCGTGGTAGACGGTGACCGGCAGGGGCTCGGAGCCCACCGGCCAGGCCGCCGGCGCCTCCGGCAGAACCACCACCAGGCTCGCCCGGCCCTGCTCCAGGTCCTTCATGGCGACCTCGAGGGTCTCCTCACGCACGGTGAAGAGGTCCATGTGCTTCAGCGCCGTTATAAAGGCCTCTCCAAACGAAGGTCCGAAGGAAGGCGAGCCTGCAGTGCTCCGGGGCACCACGGCCACCACGTCGAAGTGGAGCGCCGAGTCGCCGAAGACGCTGCCGATGAGCCCCATCAGGAGGACGGGGAAGAGGATCCCCCAGAACATCGCGCTCCGGTCGCGCACGTAGGTGAGAAAGCTCATGCGAACGACGGCCCAGATCCCCTTCACTCTCGGAGCCCCCTTCCGGTGAGGCGCAGGAAGACGTCTTCCAGGGTGGCGTGCTCGACCCGCAGGTTGCGGAAGGCGACGCGACCCGCCTGCTGCAGCTCGATCAGCGCCTGCAGGGTGGCGGGCGCCTCGGTGGTCCGGAGGGCGACGGCCTCGTCGTCGTTCTCCGGGTGGAAGAGGCCGTCCACGCCCGGAAGCTGCCTGAGGAAGGCCAGGTCGTCGTCCTCTGCGGCCGCCGCCGGCCCGCTCTCGGGAAGGCCCGCCCGCTGTACCACGCCGTTTCGCACCGCGAGGCCCTCCAGCACCACCACCGCCCCGGGCGCGTGCCGGGCCACCAGGCGGTCCGGGCGGTCCAGGGCCAGGATGCGCCCGTGGTCCATGATGGCCACCCGGTCGCAGAGCTCCTCGGCCTCTTCCATGTAGTGGGTGGTGAGGATGAGCGTGCGCTCCTCGGCGCGGATCTGGCGGATCACGTCCCACAGGTTCCGGCGGGCCTGGGGGTCCAGGCCCGTGGTGGGCTCGTCGAGGAAGACCAGGCGAGGATCGTTGATCAGGGCCAGGGCCACCGAGAGGCGCTGCTTCTGGCCCCCCGAGAGGTCGCGCACCAGGGCGCGGCGGCGCTCGCCGAGCCCCATCCGCTCCAGGAGCGGCCGCACCGGCAGCGCCCGCCGGTGGAAGGCGGCGAAGGTGCTCAGGGTCTCCTCCACGGTGAGGAGCTCGAAGAAGCCTGCCTCCTGCAGCTGCACCCCGATGGAGGCCCGCACCGCCTGCGGGTTCCGGACCACCGAGTGGCCCGCGACCTCCGCCTCGCCGCCGTCGGGCCGCCGCAGGCCCTCCAGGATCTCCAGGGTCGTGGTCTTGCCGGCCCCGTTGGGGCCCAGGAGGCCGAAGACCTCGCCCTCGGCCACCTCGAAGTCGATGCCGGCCACGGCCACCGTCTCGCCGTAGCGTTTCACCAGGCCCTGCACGCGTACCACGTAGCTGCGCTCCATCTGGTCCCCTCCCGCGCGCGGATCTCCCAGACCCCTTTCCACGCCTCCAAGGATACCAGTTCCGGGCGCGGAAGGGGAGTCACGGCGGGCACGGGGCGGGATGAGCCGGGTCATACGGGGCGGAGCAGGGAGGGCGGGGAGCGCGAGCGGAGCACGCAGGGCCGGGCGCCAGGGGATGGGCGCTTCAGCCTCCGGCCGGGGAGCGGGCGGCCTCCTCCACCACCCGCTGGAGGCGACGCTCCACCAGGTCCATGGCCCGGTTCCCGGCCTGGTAATGGCGGAGCTTTCCCTCGCCGTCGAAGACGTAGTAGGCGGGCGTGTACTGGTTCTCGAAGCGGTCGCTGATGGCCAGCTCCGAGTCCACGGCCACGGGCTGGGTGATGCCCAACCCTTCGGCGGTCTCACGCACCTGCCCCAGGTCCGTGTCGGTCTCACGCAGGGGCATGTGGACCGAGATCACCTGCAACCCCCGGGGGGCGTAGGTGTCGCGCCAACCGTTCACCTGGGGCATGGACTCCTTGCAGACCGGGCAGGAGACGGCCCAGAAGTGGACGAAGACGGGGCGGCCTCCCCCCACGGTCTCGGGCTTGCCGTTCAGCCAGGCCGTCGCCCCCTCCAGGGACGGGAGCGGGCTCTTCAAGTGCATGGGCATGGGTTTTCGCCTCCGATGCCGGGTTCGATGGGCTGCAGGCCGGACGGGGCGTCTCAGCGGGCGGCCAGGGTGCGCTGCCCGGGCCGCCAGTTGGCCCCGCAGAGCTCCCCCGTCTGGAGTGCCTGCAGCACCCGCAGGGTCTCGTCCACGCTGCGGCCCACGGCATTCTCGTGGACCACCTCGTAGCGCACCCTGCCGTCGGGGTCGATGAGAAAGAGGCCCCGCATGGCCGTTCCCGTCTCCTCCACCAGGACGCCGTACCTGCGGGAGACCGCGCGGGTGGGGTCGCTGGCCAGGGGGTAGTGGATGGGGCCCAACCCTTCCGGGTCTCCGTCGGGCGGGCTCTTGATCCAGGCCCGGTGGACCCACACCGAGTCGACGCTGCAGCCCAGGATGTCGGCCCCCAGCTCTTTGAAGTCGTCGAAGCGCTCGCTCAGGGCCCGGATCTCCGTGGGGCAGACGAAGGTGAAGTCCGCGGGGTAGAAAAAGAAGACGAGCCACTGCCCGCGGTAGTCCTGCAGGCGCACGGGCTCGTCCAGCCGCTCGAGGTTCTTGGTGCTGGGCATCTCGAAATCGGGTGCGGGCTTGCCCACCAGGGTCACGGTCATCATGCCTCCAGATGCGGGGTCTGCCGGCCGCCCGGTGCCACGCCCCTGCCCGGCGTGCGCGGGTGAGCGACCCCGGAGCGGCCATGGGTCAATCTTCCCCGGCGGCGGGCACAGTATGAGGAGAGGAGGGGTCCCAGGGCAGGGGAGCGACCCTTCGGAGCGCCCGGGGGCCGCCGAGCAGGCCGCCGGCTCCATGCATCCATGCGTGAAGGAAGTCCATCCCAGGGCAACGAAGGTCGCGGTGGAGCGTGAGAACCACAGGGGAGGATGGGGATGGAGCAGCTCTTGCGGGACGAGGTGGCCCAGGAGATGGCGGGCCACGACTTCCTCACCATTGCGGACCTCTCTTCGGAAGCCTTTCAGCGGATCATCGACGTGGCGGCCGTGCTCAAGCAGGCCCGGCGGGCGCCGTGGACCCGAGCGCTGCTGGACGGGCGCAGCCTGGCCATGATCTTCACCAAGGCCTCCACCCGCACCCGGGTGAGCTTTGAGGTGGGCATGCACGAGCTGGGCGGTTTCACCCTCTTCCTGAACCCCCAGGACCTCCAGCTCGGGCGCGGCGAGACCGTGGCCGACACGGCCCGGGTCCTCTCCCGGATGGTGGACGGCATCCTCATCCGTACCTACGCCCAGGCCGAGGTGGAGGAGCTGGCCCGGCACGCGACGGTCCCCGTGATCAACGGGCTCACCGACAGCTACCACCCCACCCAGGTGGTGGCCGACTTCCTCACCCTGCGCGAGCACAAGGGCGACCTCCACCGGCTGGTGGTGACCTACGTGGGCGACGGGAACAACGTGGCCCACTCGCTCATGCTGGGGGCGGCCCGAGTGGGGATGGAGCTGCGGGTCTGCACCCCCGAGGAGCTCCCGCCGGACCCCCGGGTGGTGGCCATGGCCCGGCGCAAGGCCGAGGAGACAGGCGCCCGCATCGTGCTGGGTCGGGACCCCGAGGAGGCGGCCCAGGGTGCCGACGCCCTCTACACCGACGTGTGGGCCAGCATGGGGCAGGAGGCCGAGCACGACCGCCGGGTGTCCATCTTGAGGAGGTACCAGGTGAACGAGGAGCTCCTGGCCCGCGCCCGGCCGGGGGCGGTGGTACTCCACTGCCTGCCGGCCCACCGGGGCGAGGAGATCACCGACGCGGTCATGGACGGGCCCCAGTCGGTGGTCTTCGACGAGGCCGAGAACCGGCTGCACGCCCAGAAGGCGATCCTCGCCCTCTTCCTGGGGGTGGGGGAGGGTCGGGCGGAGGTGTGAGCCCGGCAGGTCTTTCGGTACGACGAAGGGAGGGGGACGGGCGGTGACGTCCGGAGGAAGGACGGACAGCAACGAGCTTGGGTCCGGCGGCCGTCAGGAGGTGAGGCGCGTGCGGCGGGTGGTGATCATGGGCGCCGCGGGGCGGGACTTCCACAACTTCAACGTCCGCTATCGGGAGGACCCCGGGGTGCGGGTGGTGGCCTTCACCGCCACCCAGATCCCGCACATCGAGGGGCGCGTCTATCCCAGAGAGCTCGCGGGGCCGCTCTACCCCCAGGGGGTCCCCATCGTGCCCGAGGCCGAGCTGGCCGGCCTGATCCGCCGGGAGTCCGTGGACGACGTGGTCTTCGCCTACAGCGACGTGCCGCACGTCTACGTGATGCACAAGGCCTCCGAGGTCCTCGCGGCCGGGGCCACCTTCCTTCTGCTGGGCCCTAGGGACACGTGGCTAAAGGCGAAGGTTCCCGTCGTCTCCGTGACCGCGGTGCGTACCGGCTCGGGTAAGAGCCAGACCACCCGGGCGCTGGCCCAGGCCCTCACCCGGTGGGGACGCCGGGTGGCGGTGGTGCGCCACCCCATGCCCTACGGGGATCTGGCCGCCCAGGCCGTCCAGCGCTTCGCCGCGTACGAGGACCTGGACCGCCACCGCTGCACCATCGAGGAGCGGGAGGAGTACGAGCCCCACATCGACCGGGGGAACGTGGTCTACGCAGGCGTGGACTACGGGCGGATCCTGGAGCAGGCCCAGGCCGAGGCGGACGTGGTCCTGTGGGACGGGGGCAACAACGACCTGCCCTTCTACCGGCCGGACCTGGCCGTGGTGGTGGCCGACCCGCACCGGCCCGGGCACGAGGCCTCGTACCACCCCGGCGAGGCCAACGCGCGGCTGGCCGACGTGATCGTGATCAACAAGGTGGACACCGCGGATCCCGAGCAGGTGGCCGAGGTGCGGCGGAACCTGGCCTTCCTCAACCCCGGGGCGCGGGTGATCGAGGCCGGCTCGCCGATCCGGCTGGAGAACGGGGCGGACCTGGCGGGCAAGCGGGTGCTGGTGGTGGAGGACGGCCCCACCCTCACCCACGGCGGCATGAGCTACGGGGCCGGCGTGCTGGCCGCCCGGAGGGCCGGCGCGGTCCTGGTGGACCCCCGGCCCCATGCGGTGGGCTCGCTGCAGGAGACCTTCTCCCGCTTCCCCCAGCTGGGCGAGCTGCTGCCCGCGATGGGCTATGGGGAGGAGCAGGTGGCCGAGCTCGGCGAGACGATCCGGCGGGCTCCGGTGGACGCGGTGGTGATCGGCACGCCCATCGACCTCCGGCGGGTGGTGCCCATCGACAAGCCGACCGTAAGGGCCTACTACGACCTGGACGCTTCGAGCGCGGCGGCCCTGGAGGACGTGCTGCGGGAAAGGCTCCCGGGGCTCGCACCGTCCTAGAAGAGAGGAGGGTTCTCGTATGGCCGAGCTGCGGTTTCCGGACGGCTTCCTCTGGGGCACGGCCACCGCCTCGTACCAGGTGGAGGGGGCGGTCCGGGAGGACGGGCGGGGCGAATCCATCTGGGATCGCTTCAGCCACACGCCGGGCAAGACCTTCGAAGGCCAGACGGGCGACGTGGCCTGCGACCACTACCACCGGTACCCGGAGGACGTGGAGCACATGGCCCGGATGGGGATGAACGCCTACCGCTTCTCAGTGGCGTGGCCCCGGATCTTCCCCGAAGGGAAGGGCCCGGTGAACCAGAAGGGCCTGGACTTCTACCGCCGGCTGGTGGACGCCCTGCAGGGGCGGCACATCCAGCCCTGCCTCACCCTGTACCACTGGGACCTGCCCCAGGCCCTGCAGGAGAAAGGCGGCTGGGACAACCGGGACACGGGCCGCTACTTCGCCGAGTACGCTCACACCCTCTACCAGGCCCTGGGCGACCGGGTACCCCTCTGGATCACCCTCAACGAGCCCTGGGTGGCCGCCATCCTGGGACATGCCTTCGGCCAGCACGCTCCGGGCTTCGGCGACTTCCCCCTGGCCATGCGGGTGGTGCACCACCTGCTCCTGGCCCACGGGTGGGCGGTGGAGGCCTTCCGGCACGACGGCCCCCGGCGGGCCCAGATCGGCATCACCCTCAACCTGTCGCCGGTGGAGCCGGCCACGGGGAAAGAGGCCGACGGGCAGGCCGCCGACCTGGCGGACCGCTTCACCAACCGTCTCTTCCTGGACCCGATCTTCCGGGGGGCCTATCCTGAGCTCCCGGACCTCATGCGGAGCGCGCTGCCCCAGGCCACGCCCGAGGAGATGGAGAGGATCTCGACCCCCGTGGACTTCCTGGGCGTCAACTACTACACGCGCCAGGTGGTGGAGGCGGACCCCCAGGGCCTCTACGGCGTGGGCATGGTGCCCGCCCGGGGCGACCTGACCGAGATGGGCTGGGAGGTCTACCCCCAGGGCCTCTACGACCTGTTGATCCGGGTTCACCGGGAGTACCACCCGCAGGCCGTCTACGTCACCGAGAACGGCGCCGCCTTCGCCGACGAGATCCAGGACGGCGAGGTGGACGACCCCCGGCGCATCGCGTACGTCCGGGAGCACCTGAGCCGGGCGCACGCGGCCATCGGGGCGGGTGTGCCCCTGAAGGGCTACTTCTACTGGAGCCTGATGGACAACTTCGAGTGGGCCTTCGGCTACAGCAAGCGGTTCGGCCTCCTCTACGTGGTGCCTGGGTCCCTGGAGCGGGTCTGGAAGCGTTCCGCCCGCTGGTACGCCCAGGTGGCTCAGGCCAACGCCGTTCCGCTGGGGTGACGGGCTGATCCTTCCCCCTCCCGCCGGATAGGGGAGGGAGGGGGAGGGATCGGGTCCTCGGCGCCCAGGATCCGTCCTGAGGACGGTTACCGAGAAGTCTGCTTGCCAGAGTCTCCCTCATCCGGTTCGCCAGGGGGCCCCTTCGCGTGGTAGTATGGGGACACATCCGGTCCCAACGGGACGTTCTGCGTCCTGGAAGGAACCCTGGTGGAGGTGGAGCAGGTGAAGCAGGAGGGCCGGACCGGCCCCTCCGACGGCGAGGCCTCGAGCCTTTTCCAGGCCGGCCGCCGGGTGTTGATGATCTCCGATCACGGGGACCCCATGGCTCCGCCCGGGGGCGAGCAGACGGGCGGGCAGAACGTCTACGTGCGCGAGCTGGCGCGCCACCTGGGCAAGAAGGGCGTGGTGGTGGACGTCTTCACCCACTGGGACGACCCGGATCGCCCGCAGGTGGAGTACCCCTTCGACGGGGTGCGGGTGATTCGGCTCGCAGCAGGCAAGAAGGGCTACGTTCCCAAGGACCGGCTGCTTCGGCACGTGCCAGCCTTCGTCTCGGAACTGGGCCAGATGGTGCGTCGTGACCGCCGGGTGGGCTCCTTCGACCGATACCACCTCATCCACAGCCACTACTGGATCTCAGGCAGGGTCGGAAGGCTGTTGAAGGCGCGCACCGGGCTGCCCCAGGTGCACACGTCCCACTCGCTGGGACTGGACAAGATCGAGCATCAGCCCCGGGCGGTGGACCCGTCGCGGCTGGAGGAAGAGCGGGCGGTGGTGACCCACGCGGATGCGGTGGTGGCTACCTCGCCGCCGGAGGTGGAGCGCCTGGTGGAGGGATACGGCGCCCCCCGGGAGCGGATCCGCGTCATCCCCTGCGGGGTGGACCCCGACGTCTTCCGTCCGCGCCCCGGCCAGCTCCCGCCCGGGCGGGAGCCGGAGGAGCTCACCCTCTTCTTCGCGGGCCGCTTCGTGCCCCAGAAGGGCGTGGACGTGCTGGGGTGCGCCTTCGCCCGCCTGGCGCGTGGCTGGCGGGGCAAGCCCCTTAGGCTGGTGCTGGCGGGGGGCGACGGCCCCCGCGTGCCCGTGGCCGACTGGAGCCCGCAGCGCAGGCTGCTCGAGCAGATCCTCCGGGCCGGCGGGGTGCGGGATCGGGTCACCTTCCTGGGCCCTGTGGACCAGGAACGGCTCTCCCTCTGGTTCCACGCCGCGGACGTGGTGGCGGTGCCCTCCCGGTACGAGTCCTTCGGCATGGTGGCCCTGGAGGCGCTGGCCAGCGGGGCGGCGGTGGTGGCCTCCAAGGTGGGCGGTCTCTCGCACACGGTGAAGCACGGGGTGAGCGGCCTGCACGTGCCCCCCGTGGACGACGAGGCCCTGGCCGCGGCCCTGGAGCGACTCCTCTCGGACGAGGCGTTGCGCCGGCGGCTTCGCCGGGGGGCGCTCCGCCAGGTGCGGCGGGAGTACGCCTGGCAGCGGATCGCCGCCGCCATGGACGCCCTCTACCAGGAGGTCGGTACCGCGTGGCCCACACCCCTCATGGCCCCCGCCTCGTCCTAGCCACGGACCTGGACGACACCCTGGTGGGCGAGCCCGACGGGCTCCAGGCGCTCTGGCACGCGCTGGACCGCCTGGAGCCCCACCGGCTCCTCTACCTCACGGGGCGGAGCCTGGAGTCCGCACAGGGCCTCATGCACGAGGTGGGCCTTCGCACGCCCGACGTCCTGGTGACCGACGTGGGAACCCAGGTGTGGCGGCCGTCCGCGGGCGGTGCCTTCGTGGAGGACGAGGCCTGGGCGGCGCGCCTGGATGCGGAGTGGGACGGCCCCCGAGTGGACGCTGCCGTCCGTCGGGTGGAAGGCCTCGAGCCCCAGCCTGTGCGGCCTTCCCGCTTCCGGGCGAGCTTCTGGCTCACCCGCCCGGAGGCTCAGGTTGTCCCCCGCTTGCGCCGGGCGCTGGAGCGGGCGGGGCTTTCGGTGCAGATCATCGTCTCCGCCGGGGTGAACGTGGACCTCCTGCCGCCTCCGGCGGGCAAGGGCGCCGCCCTGCGGTACCTGGTGGAGCAGGGGGGCTGGCCCGAAGAGGCCGTCCTGGCCTGCGGCGACTCAGGGAACGACCGCTCCATGCTGGAGGCGGGCTTCCGGGCGGTGGTGGTGGGAGGCTACCGCCCCGAGCTGGAGTCGTTGCGGGGCAGGCCTCGCCTCCATTTCGCCCAAGCCCGGGCAGCCTGGGGGATCCTCGAAGGCCTCGAGCACCACGGATGGCCCACGACCTCACATCCCCCTTCAACCGTCACCAAATCCTCCTGAGATGTGTATCCCCTCGTATAGGAGGGGAAGGGCACGCGCCCCTCGGAGGAGGGAGGGCGGTTGGAGGAGCCGGTCTACGTCGGGGGGCGATACGGAAGAAGGTACCACCGGGCCCGCTGCCCGCTGCTCTCGCGGGACGAGCGGCGGGAGATGCCCCGCGCCCAGGCGGAGGATCAGGGCTTCGACCCGTGCGCGTACTGCTTCCGGTTTCCGGTCTCCTGCCTGGCGCTCCACTGCGAGGAGAACGACGGGGCCGGGTGCTGCCGGCTCCAGACGGCGCCCCGCCCGGGGCTGACGGTGCTGGGGTGCGGCAAGTTCCGGCTGAGGCGGCCCCGCGGCGGCGAGAGGCGCTTCGCGTGAGCCCGCCGCGGGGCCGCCCTTGCGCGCCCGCAACGGGCAGGATATGATGGCCAGCGAGATCCGGACGCGACGGGCAGGGGCGGGGGGATCGACCATGGTCTCGGCTCCCATCTCGGGCACGGGGGTTGCCGGTGGGCGGCTCGCCCCCGGCGACCGCTTCGAGCTGCGGGTGGTGGACCTGAACCACTCCGGCGACGGGGTAGGCCGGCATGAGGGCTTCGTCTTCTTCGTCCCGGGAGCACTCCCCGGCGAGCGGGTGGCGGTGGAGGTGGACGCGCTCCACAAGCGCTACGGCCGGGCGCGCCTGGTGGAGGTCCTGGAGGCCTCGCCGGACCGGGTGGCGCCCCCGTGCCCCGTCTATGCCGGCTGCGGGGGCTGCCAGCTGCAGCACCTGAGCTACCCGGCTGAGCTCGTGTGGAAGCGCCGGCGGGTGGAGGCCGCGCTGCAGCGGGTGGGCGGGCTCCAGGGCGTGGCGGTGGAGCCCGTCTGGGGCATGCCCTCGGGGGAGCCGTGGGGGTATCGCAACAAGGTCCAGTTCCCGGCGGGCGTCGCGGGCGGCAGGCTGGTGCTGGGTTTCTACCGCCGGGGCAGCCACGAGCTGGTCCCCACCGGCGACTGCCTCATCCAGAGCCCCGGGCTGGTGCAGGCCGCCGGCCTCTGCCGGCGCCTGGCCGACGAGGCGGGCCTCGAGCCCTACGACGAGTACACGGGCCAGGGCTTCCTGCGCCACGTGGTGGTACGCGAGAGCAGCATTCCTTCCCAGATCCTGGTGGCCTGGGTGACCCACACCGCCGCCCCGATCCCCGACACGGTGGTGGAAGGCCTGGTGGCGGGCCTCCCTGGGCTGGCGGGCGTGGTCCAGAACGTGCAGCCCGAGGCCAGCAACCGGATCCTGGGGAGCCAGGAGCACCTCCTCTGGGGCCGCCCGTACCTGGAGGAGCACCTGGGGCCCTTCCGGTTCCGCCTCTCGATCCGGTCCTTCTTCCAGGTGAACCGGGTTCAGGCGGAGCGGCTCTACCGCCTCGCGGTGGAGCTGGCCGCACCGGAACCCGCCGACGCCGCCTTGGACGGCTACTGCGGCGTGGGCGGCATCACCTTCTTCCTGGCCCAAGAGGCCCGCTTCGTCTGGGGCGTGGAGGAGAACCGCCAGGCCGTCAGCGACGCCCGGGAGAACGCCCGCCGGAACCGCATCGGAAACGCCCGCTTCGCCGCCGCCCGCCTGGAGGAGTGGCTGCCCCGGCGGGTGCGGGAGGGCTTCCGCCCGAACGTGGCCGTGGTGGACCCGCCCCGCAGCGGCGTGCGCCCCGAGGCGCTCGACGCCCTGGCGGCTTCGACCGTCCGCCGCCTCGCCTACGTCTCCTGCGACCCCGAGACCCTGGCCCGCGACCTGGCCCACCTGGTGCGGAAGGGCTACCGGGTGGAGCGGGTCCAGCCGGTGGACATGTTCCCCCGTACCGCACACGTGGAGGCGGTCGCGCAGGTGCGTCGGGGCAGATAGGCCCGCGCGCCGGAGAGAGAGCGCGCTGCGAGGCGGGGACCCCCGGTTGGACCTCCCACTTCCCTGCCTCCTTCGGCCAGGAACTCACCCAGCCTCCGGGGAATAGGAACCATCAGCACCGGCCGCCGGGGCGACACCCCCGACCGCGGCCTCGAAGAGTTTGGGGGGCATCCGGTGGACCTCGAGCAGCTCCAGACCTCAACGGGAACGGTGGCCGCCCGGCTCCTCGACGCGCTCTCGGAGGCTGGCGTGGACCGAATCTTCGGCAACCCGGGAACCACCGAGCTGCCCCTCCTGGCGGCCCTGGCTGGCCGCCCGTCGCCCCGGTACGTGATGGCCCTGCACGACGGGGTGGCGGTAGGCATGGCCCACGGCTACGCGCAAGCGGGCCGCCGCCTGGGGGTGGTGAACCTCCACGCGGCCCCGGGCCTGGCCAATGCCATGGGGAACCTCTACAACGCCCATCGTTCGGGGGTGCCTCTGCTCGTAACGGCCGGCCAGGTCCCGTCGCGCCTGGCTCTCCACGATCCGCCCCTGGCCGGGGACCTGGTGTCCATGGCCCGGCCCGTCACCAAGTGGGCTTACGAGCTCCGCCGGGCCGGCGAGCTCGTGCCCGCGCTGCGGCGGGCGATCCACACGGCGCTCACTCCCCCCGCGGGTCCGGTCTTCCTGGGGCTGCCGGTGGACCTCCTGGAGGAGCCCGTGCCGGAAGAGTCCCTGGCGCTTCCCCGGGCGGTGGAACCCGGCAGAGCGGAGCCGTCAGACCTCGCGGAGATCGCCCGGGAGATCCTGGAGGCCGGGGCGCCCCTCATGGTGGTGGGGGAACGGGCGGCCCGGGCGGAGGTGCAGCTCCTGCTGGTGGAGCTGGCCGAGCTCCTGGGGGTGGAGGTGCGTGCCGAGCGGATCCCGCCCCGCCTGGCCTTCCCCACGGACCATCCCCTCTGGGCGGGGCCGTTGCCCGCGGGCGGTCCGGAGCTGGGGCGGGTGCTGGGCGAGGCGGATCTCCTCCTGGTCGTCGGGGCGAGCCGGTTGGTCCCCGTCCTCTGGGCCCCCGAGTGGGATGCGGCCCGCACGGCCCGGCAGGTGCGCTTCGAGGAGAGCCACGGTGCGCTCCTGGAGGGTCTTGCCTCCCGGGAGGCCGTGGTAGGCCCATTCACGGCCACCCTCCGGGCGCTCGTGTGGGCGGTGCGGCAGGCGGTGGCGGCGGACCCGGCGCTGGCCGAGCGCCTGCAGGAGAGGCGGACCGACCGCGAGGCGGCGCTTCAGGCGGAGCGAAGCCGTCGAGACGCGGGAGAGAGTGGACCAAAGGCCGGCGACGCAGGCGGGAGCGTGATCCCCGGGGCGGTCGATGGCCGGTCGGACATCGGCACGGCGCTGACGGCCGAGTCTGTCGCCGCGGCGCTGGAGCACCTGCTGCCCGCCGACTCCGTGGTGGTGGAGGAGGCGCTCACCTCCACCCGGGCCTTGCTGGCCCGCCGCACTTTCCGGGACCCTGAAGCATTCCACGGCATCAAGGGCACCGCCCTCGGATGGGGCCTGCCGGCGGCGGTGGGGGTGAAGCTGGCTCGCCCGGAGCGAACCGTGTTGGCCTTTGTGGGCGACGGCTCGGTGCTCTACTCCTTCCAGGCCCTCTGGACCGCGGCCCGCGAGAGGCTGAAGCTTCCCGTGGTGATCCTCCGCAACGGGGCCTACCGGATCCTGAAGGAGGGCTTCGGGGAAACGCCGGGCCGCGGAGGTGGGGCTGGCGCCCCAGGCGAGGCCGCCCTCGCACCTCAGGCAGACCTGCTCGAGATGCGACTGGGACCTCCGTACCCCGACTATGTGGAGCTGGCCCGCGGCCTGGGCGCGGCGGGCCGCCGGGTGCGGACCCCGTCTCAACTGGACGAGGGCCTTACCTGGGCCCTGGCAGAGGCCGGGCCTGCGGTGCTGGAGGTCTGGATCGATGGGGCCCATCGCGAAGAGACGGACGATACGGAAAGAGGAGAGTGACCGCTCATGATCCGGCGCGATCCCCGCGCGCGTGAGGGCGAACTGCCAGCACATCGCGGGATCCTGGTGGCGGGCGACATGGTGGCTTTTCTCGTCTTCGGCGCGCTGGGCCGGGCGAGCCACGGGGTGGCGGCGTCCCTCTGGGGCACGGTGGAGGCGGCGCTGCCCTTCGCGCTCGCCTGGCTGGTGGTGGGGGCGGGCCTCCACGCCTTCGACCCCGCCCGCCTCGCCCGGCCGGCCGACGCTGTGAAGCGCACCGCGCTCACGTGGCTCGCGGCCTGGCCCGTGGGGCTCCTGCTGCGCGCCCTGCTCCTGCAGCGAGAAGTGCCCTGGAGCTTCGCCCTGGTGGTTCTGGGCACGAACCTGGTCATCCTGGGTCTCTGGCGCGCCGGCTACGCCTGGACCGCCTCCCGAACCGGCAGGGCTGCGTGAGCGGTCGAGCCGGGATGCCCTGCCGCTGGTCCGGCCGGGCCCGCGACGACCTCCCACGACATCGGGCGGCCCCAGCCGCCTGCGGAGGAAAGACTGCGTCTTGAAGCGAAGTCAGTCTGCCGCAGGTCAGGGGCCCGGCCGAGACTCCACGGCGTCCCCACGCGAGGGGAATGAACCGGCCGGTTCGAGGCGGGATGCGGGTGCGGGCACGGGACGTGATGCACCACCCGGCGCTCTGCGTGGAGAGCCGGGCGCCGGTGCTCTATGCCATCGGCATGCTGGACCAGAGCGGCTACGCGCAGCTCCCCGTGCTGGAGGACGGGAAGCTGGTGGGGACCTTCTTCGCCAGCGACGTGCGCCGCCTCTACTGGGAGATCGCGGACCGCTCGGGGGTAGGGGACATCCGGGTCGAGCTGGCCCGGCGCAACGTGGGCCAGGTCTGCAGCCCGCCGCTGCCCGTGGTGGAGCCCGAGCGGAGCATCAGCGGCCTCCTGCGGCTCCTGGAGAAGAGCCACGCCGTCCTGGTGGAGACCCCTGCAGGCTACGGCATCGTCACCTCCATGGACCTGGTCGTCCGCTTCCGGCCCGCCATCATCCTGGACGAGCTGGAGGACGAGTTGCGCGCCTTCCTGGCCGAACGGCTTTCGCAAGCGGGAGACGACTGGTGGGAGCAGCGGGTCCCCGCCGGCATTCGCAACCGGTGCGAGGCGCGCCACCGGGACGCGCTGGACCATCTCCCCGAGGCCCTGGCGGCCGACGAGCGCGCCGCCCCGCTGCTCGAGTATGCAAGCTTCGGCGACTACCTGGTGATCATCCTGGACAACCGCAACTGGGCCGAGTTCTTCCGGCCCGTCTTCCGCTCCCGCGAGTGGGTGATGCGGCGCTTCACCGACCTCCAGGAACTCCGCAACCGGGTGGCCCACAACCGCGACCTGGACCCTGAGCGAGCCGACCTCCTGGACGTCTACGCCGCCGACTTCCTCTCCGCCATCCGGTCCGAGCGGCCGGAGTAAGGTAGTCGCAAGGCCCCTGGTACGCGAGATCCTGCGCGAGATCGACGTCACTCCAGAGGAGTTCAGGCGCCTGCCGGGCCACGCTTAGCCTCCACGGCAGATCCAGGAAGACGCGTCGTACCCATCGGCCACAGGTGGTTGGTCGGCCCATGACCCCCACCGATGCGTGGGGCTGTCTCGATGGCACGGGTGACGAAGGTCTTGGCGCGCCGCAAGGCATCCAGAACAGGCAACCCGTGCGCCAGGTACGCGGTGATGGCCGACGAGAAGGTGCACCCCGTCCCGTGGGTCCGATCGCTGTCGATCCGGGGCGCCCGCAGCTCGTGGAACCGGGTACCGTCGAAGACCACGTCCACCGCCTCGGGGCCCGTCCGGTGGCCACCCTTCACCACCACCCAGGCAGGTCCCAGGCCGTGGAGCCGCCGGACGGCCTCGCGCATCTCATCCAGCGAACCGATCCGAAGGCCCGTGAGCGCCTCGGCCTCGGGGATGTTGGGCGTGATCACGGTTGCCAGGGGGAGAAGCTCCTCTACCAGCGCCGTTCGGGCTTCGGGGGCGAGGAGCGGCTCGCCGCCCTTGGCCATCATCACCGGGTCGATCACCAGCGGGCGGATCCCCAGCTCCCGCACGCCCTGGGCCACCGCCTCCACCACCGCCGCGTTGGCCAGCATCCCGGTCTTGGCCGCGTCGGCTCCAATGTCCGACATGACCGACCGCATCTGCTGAAGCACCAGGCTGGGTTCCAGCGCCTCGGCGGCCTGCACCCCCAGGGTGTTCTGCGCCGTGATGGCCGTGAGGACGCTGGTGCCAAAGCAGCCCAGGACGGTGAAGGTCTTCAGGTCCGCCTGGATGCCGGCACCGCCGCCCGAGTCCGAGCCGGCGATGGTAAGGGCGATAGGAGGCCGGTCCCCGAAGGGGCCGACGAAAGCGGGAACGGAAACGTCCTTGGCCACGAGTGGGTCACCTCGGGTGGGGCTTTCCACCGGCGCGGCGAAGGATCCTGCTGCGGGAGCCGCCCCCGCCAAGTGGATGCCGGCGCCAAGTCCTGCAAGGAGAAGCGCGAGGGCTCAGGCCGAGCCGCTCAGACCCCCGCACGCTCGCCGAACGCGGTGGGATCAGTCCTGCAGGTGGACGTAGCCCGCGGGGGGCAGCGGGTGGAGCTGCCCCTCCCGCTCGAGGGTGACGCCCTCCTCCCGACGGGTCACCTCGCCCAGCACGTGGAGCCGGAGGCCGGCGCCCGCCAGCGCCGCCTGGACCCGGTCCTCGGCGGCGGGATTGTAGGTGAAGAGGAGCTCGTAGTCTTCACCCCCGCTGAGGGCCCACGGGAAGGGGTCCGCGTCCAGCAGACGGCCCATCTCGGAGGCCTCCGGTGCCACAGGGACGTCGCCGCCCCGCACCCGGATGCCCACGCCGGACTCCCGGGCGACGTGGTTCACCTCCGAGGCGAGCCCGTCGCTGATGTCCATCATCGCGTGGACTGCCCCGCATGCGGCCAGCGCCTGCCCCGCCTGCACCCTGGGGGTGGGCTCCAGGTGGGCCCGCACGCAGGCCAAGACGGCCTCCTGTGCGGCCCCGCGCGCCCCTGCCGGAAGCCGCTCCTCCCGCTCGGCCAGGAGCCAGGCGAGCCCCGCGCCCGAGGCGCCCAGGGGTGCGGTCACGGCCACCCGGTCGCCCACCCGGGCCCCGCTGCGGAGCACGGGGGGCCCCTCGCCCGGCACGCCCAGGATGGCCACGTCGATGAAGAAGCGCTCGGGGCTGGTGACCGTGTCGCCACCCACCACCTGGGTGCCGTGGGTGCGGCCCATCTCGAGGAGCCCCGCGTAGAGTTCGTCCAGGAACCCTTCGGGTAGCCCCCGCCGGAGCCCCAGGGTGACGAGGGCGAAGAGCGGCCGCCCGCCCATGCTGCCGACGTCGCTCAGGTTGACGGCCATCGCCTTCCGGCCGACCTGGCGGGGGCTCATGTAGGAGAGGTGGAAGTGGATCCCCTCGACCAGCGCGTCGCTGCTCGCGAGCAGGGTGGCGCCCGGCGCCTCCAGCACGGCCGCGTCGTCGCCGATGCCCTGGAGCACCCCGGGTCCCGGGGGACCCACCTGGCGGCGGATCCGCTCGATGATCTCGAACTCACCCGGCACCGCCCACCCACCTCCTCTCGGCGGCCACGATCTCCTCCAGTTCCGCAGCTGCCGCCCGCACGTCCTCGGCTGCCACGACCGCCGAAACCACCGCGAGGCCGCTAACCCCCGTGGCCAGCACCTCCCTGGCGTTCGACGCCTTGATCCCCCCGATGGCCACCACGGGAATGGAGACGGCCCGCACCATCTCGGCCAGGAGCTCGATCCCGATGGGCTCCCGGTACGCCTTGGTGGGGGTGGCGAAGACCGCCCGGGTGCCCAGGTAGTCGGCGCCGCCCCGCTCGGCCTCCACCGCCTGCTCCACCGTCTCGGCGGTGATGCCGATGAGGAGCTCCGAACCGGCCAGGCGCCGCGCGTCGGCCAGGGGCAGGTCCTCCTGGCCCAGGTGGACCCCGTCCGCCCCGATGGCCAGGGCCACGTCCAGCCGGTCGTCCACGAAGAGGAGGGCGCCCGCCTGCCGGGTGGCCTGCCGCAGATCCAGGCCCACCTCATAGAGTTCCCGGCCGGACAGCTCCTTGCCCCGGAGCTGGATCGCGGTCGCGCCGCCGGCCAGCGCCTCCCGCACCACCTCCACCTCGGACCGGCCGCGGGAGAGGCCGCGGTCGGTCACCACGTAGAGGCGGAGCCGCTCCGGGGCCAGAGGACGGGCGGTGCCCTGCCGGTTGCTGTCGCCCTGCGGGCGAGGATCGGGCATCAGCCTTCCCTCCGGATCCGGGCGCCCCGCCGGACGTCGTCGGGCGTGAGGGCGTGGAGCTGGTCCATCAGGTGGACCTGGAAGGTGCCGGGCCCGCCCCCGGCCGCGGCCGCCCGCTCCGCGGCCAGGCCGTAGTAGGCGAGGGCGGCCGCGGTCGCCTCCAGCCGGTCCGGGTGGACGGCCGCGAAGGCGGCCACCACCGAGGTGGCCATGCAGCCGGTGCCCGTCACCAGGCGGAGCCAGGGGTGGCCGTTCTCCACCGCCAGGGTGCGCTCGCCGTCGGTCACGTAATCGGTGGCGCCGGTGGCCGCCGCCACCAGGCCGTGCGCCCGGGCGAGCTCGCGGGCCATGGCGGCGGTGTCGCCGGCCGAGACGGCGTCCACCCCTCGCACCCGAGCCTCTCCCCCGGCCAGGATAGAGAGCTCGGCCGCGTTGCCCCGGACCACGCTCACGGGCAGCTCGGCCAGGAGGCGGCGGGAGCTCTCGGTACGGAGGCTGGTCGCCCCGGCCCCCACCGGGTCCAGCACGATGGGCACGCCCGCCTCGGCCGCGGCCCGCCCCGCCTTCAGCATGGCCTCCACCTGCTCCGGGGAGAGGGTGCCGATGTTGAGCACCAGGGCCCGGGCCACCCGGGCCATCTCGGCCACCTCTTCGGGGGCGTGGGCCATGACGGGCGAGGCGCCCACGGCCAGGGTGGCGTTGGCGGTCACGTTGGTGACCACCAGGTTGGTGATGTGGTGGATCAGCGGAACCTCCCGGCGCAGCCGCTCGAGGATGGCGGCGGCCGTTTCGTGGAGGGTGAGATCGTAGGTCGAAGACACGGAAGTCGTCCCTCCTGGGTGGAGGGGCGCCGCCCCGGAGGCGCGACAACCGGCGCGGCAGGGGAGGGAAGAACCGATGGAAGCCGTCCCTGCGCTGGTATGACCCAGATCAGGTTCCAAGGGTTGGGTGGTTCCCTCTCAGCCCCGAAGGGCACCCCTCGGCTTTGCGACCCGATTGGGGTCGGCCTGGGTTCATGGTAGACGTTGGTCCGGGGATGTGTCAAGGTCATAACCGAGCCGAGTCCTACCACCGCCGAAGGTGAACGGCTCCGCCCTCGCTACCCGCAGCATACCCCCGATTGCGGCAAGGATCAGACTTGCGGAACTTCATCCCTCAAGCCGACCCGCGCCCATGACGAAACCATAGGTACTGGGGTATCTGGATTCGGGGTCGGGCTCATGGATCTGGGGCCATGGGTCATCGATTGCACCGGGGTCATGCGACCTACCTAATGGGGAAGGAGAGGGTCGTTTGCTCGGCCGGGATCCAGCTGCACTACCGTTGGTTTGTGGGCATGGATCTGCTGCTACGAGGGTCCGGCGCTGCGTGCGTTCCTGTGCCCGGCGTCTCCTCGCTAGGGCCACTGCATTCTTTGTGATCCTCCATGTGCTCGCCACCGCCGCGGGGGCGAGTCCGGACTTTCCAGGAGAGGCGCTCGTCCGTGAGGGTGTCGTAGAGCGCGTTACGTATCGCGATCGGTGGATCGAGATCGCCGGACGCGGCCTCTTCTTCTATCAGGTCATCTGGGGGCCGGGACGGAACCAGCTTACCCTCTCCCTCCCGCGCACACGCCCCGCGGAGGAGCCCCTGGTGCCCACGGGCGAGAGCCGCTACGTGGAAGAGGCTGCGGTGACCGTGGCTGCGGCAGAGGGCTCGCCGTGGGTTACCACGCAGGTCCACCTTCTCTTGACCGCAGGAGCGCGCCAGCATGGATTCGTGGCTCCGGACGGGCGGAGGATCCAGATCGCGCTGACGCCGGAGCCCGCCGTGAAGCCGGACGAGGGATCGCCCCCGGTGGGCGGCTTCCAGGCCGTCTCCCTCCGCTACGCGGACGCCAGGGACCTCGCCTCCACCCTCCGCCGGCTCGTGCCCTACGGCGACACCGTCATCCAGGTGGACGAGCGGCTGAACCGGCTCATCCTAGACAGCTCCCTGGAGCGATTCGAGGATCTCCGTCGGCTGGTGGAGGAGCTGGACCGGCCAGGCGACCAGATCCTCATCGACGCACAGATCGTCGAGATTCATGCGGACGCAGCCTCGCACCTGGGGATCAGTCTGAGTGCCTCGATCTCGACTCGGTTCCGCGAGGAGAGCCAGTACTACGGAACGGTTCCCCTGCCGCTCCAGCCCTTCGTCCGCACACCGGTGGAGATCATGGCCACCCTGGATCTCCTCAAGGGCGAGGGCAAGGCCCAGGTCCTGGCCAACCCCCGGGTGGCCACGGTGGACGGCGTCCCCGCCGTGGTACGGACCGAGGAGCGCTTTCCCGTCTTCGTCACCCAGGTCAGCGGCGATCAGTCTTTCCGGGTGAAGCAGGACATCGTGGCCGGCATCACACTCTCGATCACCCCGCGTCACAACGGAGACGGCGAGATCACCACCCAGATCAAGACCGACGTGACCTCCATCACCGGAACGACCTCCGAAGGCTACCCGACCACCAGCAGCCGGGAGGCGGAGACCACCATCCGCGTCCGCTCGGGGGAGACCATCGTCATCGGAGGACTCCTGGAGCGCCGCGAGATCGAGCACCGGGACAAGATCCCCCTCCTGGGCGACATCCCCTATTTCGGGGCCCTTTTCACCAATTTCCGGAGCGAGATGAAGGAGACGGAGCTTTTCATCATCGTGACGCCGTACCTGATCGGGGAGGTGTGAAAGATGGGTGAGAACATCCCTCTACGTCAGTGCAAAGGGTTTCGAGGACGACAGCGAGTCTCGCGGAGAAGTCATGATCGCAGCTTGTACCGACTGCTTCAGCAAACGGGGCTCGGATACGCCGTCTTCCTCTGTGTTCTCCCGGGAATGGTGTACGCCGCCACCATTACTGGAACTGTCACGGACATGCTGGGGGAGCCTATTTCCGATGTGCCGGTAGGGGTCGTGGCACATGAAGCGGGGCACCCCCCTGATGCTGGCGATTTCCTCACCTTACCGTCGATCTCAGGCTCGGACGGACGCTTCCGCCTACCCGGCCTACCTCCGGGAGAGTACGACGTGGTCGTCCTCGGTAAGCATGCTCCGCGGGCATTCGGGCATTCGCTCCCCTTCCTCCAAGCAAGACTGCGTGGCGTTCAGCTCTCTTCCATGGCAGATGAGGTGGACGTATCCGTCGCTCTCGTACGGAACATGGTTGCCCTCAGCCCGGAACCCTACACCAGGTGGACTGCGTCATCCTCGGTTCGTTTTCGATGGGCGCCCGTTCCCGGCGCAGACCGATACCGCATTGAGGTAAGAACCGCCCTGCACGAACCTGTCCTCATCGAGGAAACCTCGAAGCCCGAGAGCTCCTTTATTGACATCAGTGAACAGACCGGCAGGATCTTGGTATGGCACGTTGCGGCTTTCCAGGATCAGACTCTCGTTGCGTTGTCTCCTTATCCGTGGGAGCGAAGGTGGTCCGTGTACGTTCCCGGCACGGAGGTGATCACCGCGCAGGAGATGCTTCTGACCAGCGGTGCAAGAAATGGGGAGCTCACCAAGCCCAGGTCGGTGTTCGACGTAACGGAGGATCGGGTGCTGGCCTGGGAAACGTGGCCAGATCGATCCGAGGAACACCTCATCCTCGCACGGTTCTTCGACCCGTTCGGGCGTCTCTATCATGAACTTCCATACCCGTTGTCACCCAGCATCAGCAGAACCTGGCAGGGGATCGATGTTTCGAATCACCGCGCAGCGGAGCTTCCTGGTGAATGGATCGTCGAGATTCTCGTGGATGGGCTGAGAGCTGCCAGGTTCAACTTCACTCTAAATGAGTAGCACTGCGTCCCAAGCCTGGAGCGGAGCATGCCAGGGAGGGTGAATGTACCGTGAGACGCCTATCACATCTCTTGCTGTTGATTGTAGTCCTGCTCGTCGTGGCGCGATCGGTGGCGCCGGCCAGAGCTCAGACCGTTCATCCCCTCTGCCTTAACCAATGCTTCGACAACGGTGGAGGTAGCGGCGGCGACGATGGTGGCGGCGGTGGAGATGATGGTGGCGGCGGTGGAGATGATGGTGGCGGCGGTGGAGATGATGGTGGCGGCGGTGGAGATGATGGCGGCGGTGGCGACAACGGCGATGGCGACGGTGATGGCGATGACGGTGATGGCGGGGACCCACCGCCGGATGCGGATGGGGACGGTACCCCCGACGCCGAGGACCCCGACGACGACAACGACGGGTTCACGGACCCGACGGAGGGGCGTGCCGGAACCGGCACCAAGGATGACGGCAGCGTACCTCAAGAGCCTGGTAACGAGGCCGGAGAGCTCGTGGAAGAGTCGGGTGAGCAAGGAAACCACGACCTGTCAGGCGATCCGGTCAACCCCCTGACGGGGGAGTACATCCTGACCCAAACGGACCTCACCGTTCCGGGGGCCGGTCTCCCCTTCTCGTTCGCGCGGACGTACGCGTCCAATTCACCGGTCGATGGGCCTCTCGGCGCGAAGTGGACCCACACGTACCATCGAACGCTGACGATGAACTGGAACTACTCCATGGACGTCCGGGACGGCCAGGGACGCCGCCTGCACTACCGATTCGTGCCGGACCCCGAGGTGCCGGTGAGCTCCTTCGACGGCGACCCGTTGATCGAGATCAGGCTGGACCGCGGGTACTTCGAGTCGTCGGTCCTCAACTCCAACACCCTCGCCCGCAACCCCGACGGGACGTACACGGAGCGGACGAAGGACGGCATCGCGTACCGGTACGCCGGTTACTGGGCCCGCTGGCGGGGAAGCAACCAGTCGCCGACGGCGGGCAGGCTGATGGACATCACCGATTCCAACGGCAATCGCCTGGCCTTTCACTACGACGGCCAGGGGCGGCTCACGGAGATCGTCGATACAGCGGGCCGGAAGTACCACCTCACCTACGAGGGGTCTCTCCTGGTGGAGCTCAGGGACCCGGCCGGCAGGCGGCTGCAGTACGATTACGATGAAAGAGGGCGCCTGAAGGAGGTGATCAACCCGATCGGGAGCCGCTGGCGTTTCCAGTACGATGAGGAGGGTCGCCTCACCCGCTACACGGGCCCGCGCGGCTTCAGCATGAGCTACCGGTACGACGCCGAGGGCCGGGTGGTCGAGGTCGTCGCGCCGGATGGCTCTCTCTACAACCGCTTCACCTACCAGCGCGGCAGCGGCTACCGCACCGAGTACACCGACCCGAGAGGCGGAACGACGGTCTATGTCTTCGATGCCGAGGGCCACCTGACCTCGAAGCGGGACCCCCTGGGCAAGGTAACCCAGTACGAGTACGACGAAGGCTTCAACCGCATTCGAACGGTCGATCCCACCGGGGCGGTGACGCGGGCAAGGTACGACGGGAAGAAGAACGTGGTGGAGCTCACCGGCCGGTCGGGCGAGGTGTACCGGTTTCAGTACGAGCCCGGCTTCAACAGGCTCACCGAGATCGTCGACCCCCTTGGAAACCGCACCCGCATGACCTACGACGGGCGGGGCAATCTGGTCGGCCTCTCCGATCCGCTGAACCGGACCACGACGTACTCCTACGACACCCGCGGCCTCCTTCGCGGCGTCACGAATTCCAAGGGACAGACGACGGAGTTTGCCTACGACGCGCACGGGAACGTCACGTCCATCACGGATCCCTCGGGCGCGGTCACTCGCTTCACCTACGACGGTCTGGGCCACCTCCTCACCATGACCGATCCTCTCGGGAAGACCACCCGCCTCGAGTACGACGGCCTGGGGCGCGTGCTCCGGGTACAGGAGCCGACAGGGGCCGAGCACCGCTACACGTACGATGCCGATGGGCACGTCCTCTCGTACGTGGACCCCTCCGGGGCGGTCTACACCTGGTCCTACGATCCCTTCGGGCGGGTCGTGCAATACACGGATCCCCTTGGACAGGTTCAACGCTTCCAGTACGACGCCGGGGGCAAGCTCCTGGCGGCGACCGACCCTCTGAATCGGACCTTCCGCTACGCGTACGACGCGGCCGGCCGGCTGACCCGGGCGACCAACCCGGCCGGGGAGAAGACCCGCTACGCGTACGACGAGCTCGGCAGGCTCAGGGAGCTCACCGATGCGCTGGGAAGGAGCACGGAGCTGGCCTACGACCCGTCGGGCCGGCCGGTCCGCGTCGAGGACCCCTCCGGCGGGGTGATGGAGTACGAGTACGATCCTCTTGGCCGGCTGATCCGTCGCGTGGACCCAGGCGGCAACCTCTTCCGCTGGACCTACGACGCGGCGGGGCAGCTCGTGGAGGAGGAGTCGCCTCAGGGGCGGATCCGCTACACCTACGACCCTCTCGGCAACGTCGCCACCCGGACCGATCTGGCCGGGCGCACCACCCGCTTCGCCTACGATGCCCGAGGGTTGCTCACCGAGATCGTCTACCCGGACGAGACGGTGCGCTTCGCCTACGACGCGGCCGGCCGCATGACTCTAGCCTCGAACCCGGCCCTCAGCGAGCGGTATGCCTACGACGCGATGGGGCGGCTCATCGAGGTGCAGAACCTCACCCTCAACAAGACCCTCAGGACCACCTACGACGCGAGGGGGCTCCGCACCAGCCTCACCGACCCGGAGGGACGGGTCTTCAGGTACGCGTACAACCCCCTGGGGCGGCTCGAGCAGTTCACGGGTTCCGAAGGGCAGCGGTTCGAGTTCTCCTACGACGCCCTGGCGAGGTTGGAGCGGGTGCGGCATCCGAACCAGGTGGAGACGCGGTACGGCTACGACGTCGCGGGCAGGCTCGCGAGCCTCGTGACCGGGAGCCCCTTCGAGGAGATCCTCCGCTACACGTACCGCTACGACGCGGTGGGCAACCCCCTGGAGCGGGGGGAGGGAGGCGGGGCCGTCTCCCGCTACGCCTACGACCTCTTGGACCGCCTGGTGCGGGTGGAGTACCCCCTGGAGGCGATCGAGGCGATCCGGGCCTGGCAGGACGGGACGTTCCCTCCGGGGAAGGGCCTGTCGCAAGGCGCGACCTCATACCCGCTCGCTCCGACCCTCCCGGTTCCACCTACCCGCGTGCCCTCCCTGCCGGAAGGTGAGGTGGTGGAGGCCATCCCGCAGGCGCCTGGGACCTCGGAGGGCAGGCAGCCTCCCAGCGAACCTCCGGGCCAGGGAGGGAAGCCCGGGGGCGGCAGGCCGGACGACCCGGGAGGCGCCGTCTCCTGGCCGGATCCCTTCGCACGGGCGAGCTACACCTACGACCGGGTGGGCAACCGGCTCACGCTGCAGACCGATGCGGGGATCCTCCCCTACACCTACGGCACCCTCAACCGCCTGCTCCGTGCGGGTGTGGTCACCTACCGGTACGACGCCAACGGCAACGTGGTCGAGCGGGCGGACCAGGAGAAAACGATCCGCTACACCTACGACTCGAGGAATCAGCTGACCCGGGTCGACTTCCCCGACGGCACCTGGGTGCGCTATGCCTACGACGCCTTCGGGAGGCGGGTCTACCGGGAGGAGAGCTACTGGCAGAACGCACAGAAGCAGAAGACCGAGATCACCCACTACCTCTACGACGGCCTCGAGGTGCTGATGGAGTACGCGGGGACCCCGGGGAGGGTCTTCCGCCCCTGGCGGAGTACTACCGCGCGAACGGGCAGCTCCTCGCCAGGAAGATGTTCGGCTTCCACGGGCGGAAGGCGCCAGGGAACGAGGAGTTCCTCAGGACCGGCGGGGGGCTGCTCAACTACCACACGGACGCCTTGGGGAGCGTGCAGGCGCTCACGGACCGTAAGGGCGAGGTGGTGGTGCAATACTCCTACGAGGTCTTCGGCGAGGTCTGGGCGGGGGTGATGGGCCCGTACAACCGCTACGCCTTCACGGGGAAGGAGTATGACCCGAAGACGGGACTCTACTACTTCGGAGCGCGCTGGTACGACCCGGAGGTGGGGCGGTGGACCAGCCAGGACCCGGTGAGGGATGGGCTGAACTGGTATCTCTACGTCCGCAACAACCCTCTTCGCTACGTCGATCTGTGGGGTCTCGTCACCTTGGACCTGTTGCGTTATGGATCCATGGGGGAAGAGGTGAAGAATCTACAATCTGATCTGTCCCGGCTCGGCTACACGGCTGACGTAGGGCCTATCGATGGTATCTTTGGGCCACGAACAGAAGCAGCGGTTCGGAGATTTCAGGCTGTGAACGATCTGAGCGTGGACGGTATCGTGGGTCCGGAGACTCGAGCCGCCATTGATCAACAAATCGCCAATGCCCCAGCATTCGCAGCTTCGGGTCCGACAGCTCATTTCGGTGCTAACGCCAGGATCTCCTTGGTAAACGTTGAAGCTGATGTGACGCGAACTTCAGCGAGTGGCAATGTATCCATCATTCATGCTCGCGGTTTCGGATTCAGACTGGACATCCTATCTCTCGAGGGCGGCGGCGGACTCTTCGGGGAAGCCTCTGGTTCTGTCGACTCTACCAGGTCCCTGACTACAGGGATCTTTGGCGGCCTCGGACTTGGCGGCTACGCTTCTGTTGTAAAGATCGAAGCTCCCTTGGGTGGTGTAAAGGTAGCTGTGTGCGTGGTATGTGGAGGTGGCAGCGCTGGACTCGGCGCTGGTGATAGGTGGGGCTTTGCGTGGGGCCTTCTGGGATTGCAGGTCTCAAGTGGGCCGTGAGTGCGCATCGTTCCCGGGTCTAGATCGTATCACGGTGAAGTGCAGAAAGGTGTCAGTGTACTGTGGGCGCGAACGCTGCCTCGGTGGAATCTCGGTCCGGCCTCTGGCCCCTAGATACGGGCCAAGGCAGCCGATCGCGTGGCGCCACTTGGAAACTAGCGCCTTGTCTTTCCGTGGGGAACGAGATATATAAGGAGCGTCGGGGTTGAATGAAGAGACCCTCTGAAGTCGCCGTTGGCGTAATTGCCATTTGCGTAGCTTCGCTGGCTCTTATTGTACGCATTATGCTGGACCCCTACCACTCAACGACAGACGGATTGCGGGGAGTCATATGGGACGCAGTGATTAAGGGTCTAGTCGTTGTGGGCGCGGTCATAGCAGCACGTTACAACTATCACAAATTGAGAGAGCGTATCGTGCGCAGACGAGGAAAGCAATGATGCCCCTGAGTCGCCCCCGGTTTTATGGCAAACATCGGAGTAATGTGCCAGATGATTGCCGCGGGTCACGCGATTACGGCTTTGGGGGCTGGGGATGAGTGGGCAAGTGAAAAGAGAAGAGACCTCTGTAGAAGACGTTTCGAAAAACCCAAGGGAGGTCTCTTCTCTTGGTCTCCATGTTCCCATGGGTCACCCACGTTTGTCAAGGTTTGCATCGGGCGCAGCAGAAGACCCTCGCCGCTCTCCTGGAGGCTTTCCTTGCCAGCAGGAGCTCCGTCCTGAAGAGCGCGCCACGTCCGTCTCTTTTCACGCGGCGGCCAAGGGGATCGACCGCTTCCTCGCCAATGCTCGGCTGCATCCTTCCGTCGTTCGTGGAACTCACCGATGCGCTGGGAAGGAGCACGGAGCTGGCCTACGACCCGTCGGGCCGGCCGGTTCGCGTCGAGGACCCCTCCGGCGGGGTGATGGAGTACGAGTACGATCCTCTTGGCCGGCTGATCCGTCGCGTCGACCCAGGCGGCAACCTCTTCCGCTGGACCTACGACGCCGCGGGGCAGCTCGTGGAGGAGGAGTCGCCTCAGGGGCGGATCCGCTACACCTACGACCCTCTCGGCAACGTCGCCACCCGGACCGATCTGGCCGGGCGCACCACCCGCTTCGCCTACGATGCCCGCGGGCTGCTCGCCGAGATCGTCTACCCCGACGAGACGGTGCGCTTCGCCTACGACGCGGCCGGCCGCATGACTCTTGCCTCGAACGCGGCCCTGAGCGAGCGGTACGCCTACGACGCGATGGGGCGGGTCATCGAGGTGGAGAACCTCACCCTCAACAAGACCCTCAGGTATACCTACGACGCGAGGGGGCTTCGCACCAGCCTCACCGACCCGGAGGGACGGGTCTTCAGGTACGCGTACAACCCCCTGGGGCGGCTCGAGCAGTTCACGGGTCCCGAAGGGCAGCGGACCGAGTTCTCCTACGACGCCCTGGCGAGGCTGGAGCGGGTGCGGCATCCGAACCAGGTGGAGACGCGGTACGGCTACGACGTCGCGGGAAGACTCGCGAGCCTCGTGACCGGGAGCCCTTTCGAGGAGATCCTCCGCTACACGTGCCGCTACGACGCGGTGGGCAACCCCCTCGAGCGGGGGGAGGGGGGCGGGGCGGTCTCCCGCTACGCCTACGACCTGCTGGACCGCCTGGTGCGGGTGGAGTACCCCCTGGAGGCGATCGAGGCGATCCGGGCCTGGCAGGACGGGACGTTCCCTCCGGGGAAGGGCCTGTCGCAAGGCGCGACCTCATACCCGCTCGCTTCGACCCTCCCATCTCCACCTGCCCCCGTGCCCTCCCTGCCAGAAGGTGAGGTGGTGGAGGTCATCCCGCCGGCGCCTGGGACCCCGGAGGGCAGTCTCCCAGCGAACCTCCGGGCGGGGGAGGGAAGCCCGGGGGCGGCAGGCCGGACGACCCGGGAAGCGGCGTCTCCTGGCCGGATCCCCTCGCACGGGCAAGCTACACCTACGATCGGGTGGGCAACCGGCTCACGCTGCAGACCGATGCGGGGATCCTCCCCTACACCTACGGCACCCTCAACCGCCTGCTCCGTGCGGGCGTGGTCACCTACCGGTACGACGCCAACGGCAACGTGGTCGAGCGGGCGGACCAGGAGAAAACGGTCCGCTACACCTACGACTCGAGAAATCAGCTGACCCGGGTCGAGTTCCCCGACGGCACCTGGGTGCGCTACGCCTACGACGCCTTCGGGAGGCGGGTCTACCGGGAGGAGAGCTACTGGCAGAACACACAGAAGCAGAAGACCGAGATCACCCACTACCTCTACGACGGGCTCGAGGTGCTGATGGAGTACGCGGGGACCCCGGGGAGGGTCTTCCGCCCCTGGCGGAGTACTACCGCGCGAACGGGCAGCTGCTCGCCAGGAAGATGTTCGGCTTCCACGGGCGGAAGGCGCCGGGGAACGAGGAGTTCCTCAGGACCCGGGGAGGACTGCTCTTCTACCACACGGATGCTCTGGGGAGCGTGCAGGCGCTCACGGACCGCAAGGGCGAGGTGGTGGTGCAGTACTACTACGAGGTCTTCGGGCAGGTCTGGGCGGGTCTGATGGGCCCGTACAACCGCTACGCCTTCACGGGGAAGGAGTACGACCCGAAGACGGGGCTCTACTACTTCGGGGCGCGCTGGTACGACCCGGAGGTGGGGCGGTGGACCAGCCAGGATCCGGTACGGGATGGGTTGAACTGGTACGCGTATGTCGGTAATAGGCCAACTGCCTTCGTCGATCCGTTCGGGCTTTTCAAGGTTGATCCCTCGGGGCAGTGGGGTACCGTCGAACCTGGAGACACGCTTTCAGGCATTGCACAGGAGATTTACGGCGACTCGTCCCTTTATACCGAAATCGTCCGGATACAACCGTTCGCGATCCCGGATCCTGATCGTATCTACCCAGGCCAGAACATAATACTACCGCGGACCCAGAGCTACCCTCAGGGGTACGACCTCAGAAATGACTCGGTCAGAGAGGATTGGGTAACAGAAAGTCTCCTCTTTGGAGGCTTAGCAGTTAGGTCTCGTGCTTTGACCTGGGCAACTCGTGCTTGGACCTGGGTAAGGAGTTCTATTGCGGCAGAGGGTGCTGCTGGCGTCGCTCGCGTCGGTCACGCGGGCGAAGCGGCGGTGAGATCAGTCGCCAATATCGGTCCGAAAGAGGCCATCAGGGTTGCCGGGCGTACGCGGATTCCCGATGGTCTCAATTGGGAGACCAGGGTTCTCAGCGAGGTGGAAAACGTGCAGTCGTTGAGCTATACCCAGCAACTTCGTGACTTCGCGACCTATGCGCAGAACAACGGGCTGCGGTTCGACCTGTGGGTGAGACCGACAACGCGGTTGTCGGGACCGCTCGCCCGGGATATTGCGAATGGCGTTATCAGCCTGAGGTACATCCCATGAAGAAGAGGATTACGGCTGCCGAACTAATGTCGAAGTTGAACGCTGACCCGAAGTTCGTCGTCCAGCGCGCCAAAAGGGAAGAAGAGCATCAGAAACGTGTCGCGGAATTCCGGCGCGCCGAAGCTCCGCTAGTGGAGGAACTGCGAGCGGCGGGATTCGCGGTGGAGTCAGTGGGATCTCTGCTGAACACCGCGACTCCGTATCCGAAGGCACTTCCGATCTTGCTAGAGCATCTTCAACGTCCGTATCCCGGAGATGTGCGAGAGGTGATTGCCCGTGCGTTGGCGGTGCCAGAGGCAAAATTCGGCTGGGATGTGCTGACACGGCTCTTCCGGGACGAACGAGACGACGAGCGAGCGAAGGACGGCTTGGCCGTTGCCATCGCTGCGATAGCGGACGATCAAACCATTGGCGAGGTGATTGCGCTCGCACGCGACCCGCAACACGGGTCCAGTCGGTTGCTACTTTTGAGTGCGCTTGAACGTTCCCGCGACCCGCGAGCGCTGGCAGCATTGATGGAACTAGAAACGGACCCGGACCTGGTGAAGGAAATCCGGGTCATTCTTCGCCGGTTGAAGCGGAAACGTTGACGCGGAGGTCATGGCGGAACCCGGGCTTCGGGCTGGACACGCGGGCAAAACCCCAAGGATAGCATACGCGAACGAGGGCGGCGCGTCAAGCCGCTCCCGCTGCAGACCGATGCGGGGATCCTCCCCTACACCTACGGCACCCTCAACCGCCTGCTCCGTGCGGGCGTGGTCACCTACCGGTACGACGCCAACGGCAACGTGGTCGAGCGGGCGGGTGGAGAGGGAACGGTCCGCTACACCTACGACTCGAGGAATCAGCTGACCCGGGTCGACTTCCCCGACGGCACCTGGGTGCGCTATGCCTACGATGCCTGATCTGGAAACCACCTACCAAAACCGTACACTACCTCTCGGCCGGGGCAGTCGGGCACGAGGGCCGCAGGCTCCAGCGGCCCGCGCGCGACCCCTCCGTCGGAAGAAACGGCAGGAGCCCCGACTCGGGGCAAGAACCCTTCCTGGAACCCAAACCCCACTGGGTGCGAAGGAGGCTCCCCTTGGAGACGGCTTTTGTCATGGCCTCGATCAACGCGCTCATCAACGCCACCAGCGCCGTGGTGATCGTGCGGGCGCGGCGCTTCATCCGCAACAAGAACGTGCCCGCCCACCGGCGCCTGATGATCATCGCCACCGTCCTGCAGGGCGTCTTCCTGGCGCTCTACCTCATCAAGGCCTATCTCTTCGGGACCACGCTCTTCGAGGGCAGCGCGGCCGTGAGAGTGCTTTACCTGGCCCTCCTGGCGGTCCATGTCGGGGCCGCCACCGTCAGTGCCCCGCTCGTGGTCTACGCGCTGGTGCTCGGGCTCCAGCGCCGCTTCGGGCGCCACCGGGCGGTGGTCCGCTGGGCGTACCCTCTGTGGCTCTTCGTCTCGGTGAGCGGCCCGCTCACGTACCTGATGCTCTACGGGCTGGGGAGGCCCGGCTACGGGCTACAGGCGATGCTCGTGCCTTGAGGAAGTCGCCGGGGCGGAGCGATCCGGGGGCGGGCGACACCCGTCCACCATGACGCTGCCACTGGTCACTCCGTGGATACGTCCGGGTCCGTCTGGCCCGCCAGGGGGACCGCCTTCAGGAAGCGGGGCAGAGGGTCCTCCATCAGGGTGAGGATGCGGGCGGCCTCCTCCTCCTGGCCGCTCAGCACCAGCTCCTCGTGGTAGGAGCCCAGGAGATCCCGCAGGTTGGCCAGGTCCGCGGCGCCTGCAGGGACCAGGCGCACCTTTGCACCCTTGGCCAGCCGTTCCCGGAAGGCCTCCTCGACCAGCCCCAGCTCGGGCTGCAGGTGGAGGTAGACCACGCCGCCGGTCATGCCGCTGCAGATCCACGGGCCCGGATCTCCCAGCACCAGGGCGCGGCCGTTGGTCATGTACTCGAAGGCGAAGCCCTTCAGGTTCGCCCGGGCCGCAATGCCGGCGCCCCGGGCCGCGGGGCCGTGGGGTCGGCCGGCGGCCACCACGTCGGCGCCGCTCAGGCGGATGCAGAAGCGGGAGTCGGCATCGCCCTGCACGATGAGCAGGCCCTGTTGGGCACCGTAGGCGAAGCTCTTGCCCACCGAGCCGCCCACCCACTGGCCCTGGTCGTTCCGGACCTTCAGCACCACCACGCGCCCGCCCGAGGCGCTCTTGGCCGTGCCGTCCTGGGCGCCGCCGTGGATGCGAAGGGTGAGGCCGTCCCGGTTAAAGGAAGCAAAGCCGTTCCCCGCCACGGAGCCGTGGTTGAAGAGGAGAGAGACCTGCCGCGCGTGGCCGTTGCTTCCGAAGATGTGCTCGCGGGCCAGGCTCCCGGCCAGGTGGCTCCCCAGCACCCGGTCGCTGCAGGTGACGCTGGCCGTCTCCAGCTCCACGTGCGCCTGACCTGCGGCGAAGCCGGAGCGTACCGCCTCGGTGAGCTGCAGGCTCCGCCCGTTGGCCAGGGTGCGCACGTTCCGCCGCACGGCGCCCGCGGCCACGGCCGGCTCCCGCTCCCGCACGGAGAAGGGCAGGGGGCCGGGCACGGGGAGGACGGGCTCCACCAGCTCGGTCAGGTCCACGAGCTCGCGGCCCCGGGCCTGTACCAGGAGGTCACTGCGGCCCACCAGCTCCTGGAGGGTGCCGGCGCCCAGGGCGGCCGTGAGGCGAGCCAGCTCCTGGGCCATGCCGGTGAAGAAGGTCACCAGGTGCGCCACGGCCGGCTCCAGCTGGCGGGGGACGAACCGCTTCAAGCCTCGCAGGTGGGCCTCCGCCTCGTCCTCCACCTGGGTGGCGATGCCCACGTGGCAGCTGTCGAGCTGGCAGCCCCGGCAGATGGTGCAGCCGATGGCCACCATGGACAAGGTGCCGAAGCCGACGCGGTTCGCGCCCATGAGGATCAGCTTCAGCACGTCCTGGGCGCTCTTGAGGCCGCCGTCGGCCCAGAGCTCCACCCGGTCGCGGATGCCCGCCTCCACCAACGCCCGGTGGGCGAGCCGCACGCCGACCTCCACCGGCAGCCCCACGTGGCGCAGGGCGTGCCGCCGGGCGGCGCCGGTGCCCCCGTCGAAGCCGCTCAGGACCACCATGTCGGCCCCGGCCTTGGCGATGCCGACCGCGATGGTGCCGATGCCGGGCACCACGGGCACCTTCACCCCCACGTGCACCCGGGGGTTGGTCGTCTTCAGCTCCTCGATGAACTGGGCCAGGTCCTCGATGGAGTAGAGGTCGTGGTTGTTGGAGGGCGAGATCAAGTCCACCCCGGGCCGGGCCCGCCGGGCCGCCGCCACCTTGGCGGAGACCTTGGTCCCCGGCAGGTGGCCCCCCTCGCCGGGCTTGGCACCCTGGCCGATCTTGATCTCCAGGTAGCGGGCGCCGTTCACCATCTCCACGTTGACGCCGAAGCGCCCCGAGGCCAGCTGGATGCCCCGGTTCTCGGGGTAGCGGCCGATCAGGTCCGGAATCTCGCCGCCCTCGCCGTTGAAGGCCAGGATGTTGAGCCGGTAGGCGGCTTCGGCGTACGCCCGGTAGGCCACCTCGTTCTGGGAGCCGAAGGACATGGAGCTGATGACGAAGGGGAGCGCGTGCCGTCCCACGGCCAGAACCGCCGGATGGGGCAGGCCCTCAGGTGTGGGCTCCGGGGTGCGCACGTCCAGCAGGTGGCGGAGGCTCACGGGCTGCTCGAGCTCCAGCTCCCGCACCCGCGCCTCGTAGGCCTGGTAGGGCTCGGCGCCCGCGGCCGCCTGGGCGGCCAGCTTCCACAGCTTGGGGTAGATGTGGTAGGTGCGGCCGGGGCGGGTCTTCTGCGAAGCCCGGTACTCCTCCCAGCGAGCCAAGGCGTCACGGGCCACGCCCTCGAGACCGCGGCCCGAAGCCTCGCCGCCCGCGAAGGCCGGCACGTCGAAGATCCCGGCCAGCTCCCGGTCCAACCCGATGGCCGACACCAGCCGGTGGTACCCCCGCAGCTCGTGGATGCCGATGGTGGAGATGACCTTCTCCATGCCCTTCTGCAGCGCGCCCAGCAGGTTCGCCGGGCCCTCGGGCGCGGTCGCCGCCGCGGCCCAGAGGAGATAGGGCACCACCGCGTCGGCCCCCAGGGTGAGGGCGAGCATCACGTCGTGCAGGTTGCGCAGCGCCCCCGAGGCGAGCACCAGGCCCACTTGCCGGCGGAGGCTCGCCTCGCCCCGGCGGGCCTGGCGGAGGGCCCGGTCCACCCAGGCCAGTACCAGGTGGGGGTCCAGCGGCGCGGCCTCGCCGGGGACCCGGGTCCGGTCGTCCAGGATCAGGAGGGCGGCGCCGCCCCGCGCCTCCCGCACGGCCTGCCGGGCCAGGGCGTCCAGGCAGCGGCGCACCCCCTGGCCGGGCCCCAGGCCGAAGGGGAGCCGCACCGTGCGGCCGCCTGCGGAGCGGACGGCCCGCTCGAGCCCGGCCTCGGTCAGGGTCCCCCACTGGACGGCCGCCCGGTGCCAGCGGTCCGGGTCGGGGCCGGCGCCTTCGGGGAGGACGAGGGGGATCCGCAGCTCCACCAGCGGCCCACGGCCGCGCCCGTCGGGGAGGGGCCGGGCGCCCAGGAGGGTGCGGGTGGAGAAGTGCTCGATCTCGCGCTCCCGGTCGATGGCGGGGTTGGTCACCACCGCGACGCTCTCCTTGAAGAAGTCCGCCAGGTTGACGGGTTCCCGGGAGAGCGCGGCCAGCGGCCCGTCGTACCCCAGGGAGCCGATGGGCTCGTTCCCCGTCTGAACCATGGCCTCCAGCACGTCCAGGTCGTCGTCGCTGAAGCCGAAGAGGGCCTGCAGGCGTTCCAGCTCCCCTGGCGGCGGAAGCGGGGGCATCGCGTGGGCCGCGGGTGAGCCGGCCCCGACCGCTTCGGCACCCGGTGGCGGAAAGGCGGCCCGCAGGTAGCGGCGTCCGCCCTCCAGGGGCAGGCCCCGTTCCCGCGCCCGGGCGAGGCAGTGCTGCTCCACGGCCGGCTGGTCCAGGAGGCAGACCTCCCCGCCATCCAGGCGGATCACCAGCTTCTCGCCGGGAGCCAGGGGCCGCGGCTCGACCGTCAGCTCCCGGGTGGGGACCACACCCTGCTCGGAGCTGAGGAGGATGCGACCCGGCGTCTCCAGGAGCCAGAGCGGCCGGAGCCCTAGGGCGTCCACGGAGGCTCCCAGCCAGGCGCCCTCCCGGGCCAGGATGGCCGCGGGGCCCTGCGCCAGGGGGCCGAAGGCGTGGCGGTAGAAGACGAAGAGGTCCTGCAGCTCGCCGGGCATCCGGTGCATCTCGTTGAGGATGGGCGGGAAGAGCATCTCGAGCGCCTCGGCCAGATCGAGGTCGAACCGGTGCAGGAGCGCGCCCAGGACCCGGTTCAGGTCCTGGCTGTCGCTCGCACCCTCCACCAGGGGCACGCCCAGCAGCCGGGCTTCCTCCTGGAGCCGGTGCACGGTGTTGATCTCGCCGTTGTGGGCCACCCGCGAGAAGGGCTGAACCCGGTGGAAGTTGGCCGCCGTGTTGGTCGAGTACCGGTTGTGCCCGATGGCGGTCCGGGTGCGGAAGAGGGGGTCCTGCAGGTCCCCGAAGTAGCTGCCGAGGCTGCTCGCGCTCCCCATCACCTTGTAGACGGCGGTGTGCCGGCTGAGGGAGAGGAGGTGGATGGGGAGCTGCCCCTCCAGCTCCACGCCCAGCTCGAAGAGGCGGCGGTCCGGCTCCCGGCCCGGCAGGCGGCCTGCGATCTGCCAGAAGAGCGGCTCGTCGCGACGGGCGCGGGGGCCGAGGGCGCCGGAGTCGGTGAGGCCCGCCTCGGACCACAGGATCTGCGCCCCGGCGGCCGCGAGCACCTCCGTGACCCGGCGGGACCAATCCTGACCCGCTTGGGGTAAAAAGAAGTGGCCAACGAAGAAGCCGGTCCCTCGCAGGGTGGTCGGGGCGACCCCGAGCCGCTGGGCCCAGAGCTCCACCGGCAGGTCGGTGAGCACGCCGCTCCCGTCCCCTTCGCCGTCGATGGACCCGGCCCGGTGGGAGAGGTGGACCAGGATGCGCAGGGTCTCCTGCAGGTTCTCGTGGGTGGGCGTGCCCCGCTCCACCAGGGCGACCAGCCCACAGGCGTCGTACTCGTCGGGAAGCCTCACCGCGCCGGCCCCCTTCCCTGGTGCATAAAGATTCGTGCCGCGAGGTGTGATGTTGGATTGGCGGTTATTCTACCACAGGAGGACCGGTAGCGGAAGGTGTTGGGGAACGGGTTTCATGAGTATACAATTGCGATCTCCGCACGACGCCGGGGCGGCGGGGCGGGCCGGGGGTCGGACCTGCCCTTGACACCGCGCCCGCCGGTGCTATACTGGGTCGGGAAAGAAAGTCAACTATTTCAGTCGGGATTGCCGCGCCGCCACCCAGGAGCGGCCGGGGCGGACGGAAAGGTGGACGGGACTTGGCTGTCACACTCCAGGTGGAGGACCTGCACGTAGCAGTCGAAGGCACCGAGATCCTGAAGGGGGTCTCCCTCGAGGTGCGGGGCGGCGAGCTGCATGCTCTCATGGGGCCCAACGGCTCGGGGAAGACCACGCTGGCCTTCGCCCTCATGGGCCACCCGCACTACGAGGTCACCGGGGGACGTGTCCTCTTCAACGGTGAGGACGTGCTTGCCATGAGCCCGGACGAGCGGGCCCGGGCGGGCCTCTTCCTGTCGTTCCAGTATCCCAGCGAGGTCTCCGGCGTCACCGTGGCCAACTTCATCAAGACTGCCATGAACGCCGTACGCGGGCCCGGCCGCGAGATCTCCCTCCTGGACTTCCAGAAGAAGATGCTCTCCAAGCTGGAGCTTCTGGAGATGGACGAGAGCTACGCCGGCCGCTACCTGAACGAGGGGTTCTCCGGCGGCGAGAAGAAGCGGAACGAGATCCTGCAGCTCGCCATGCTGGAGCCCAAGCTGGCCATCCTGGACGAGACCGACTCAGGGCTCGATATCGACGCGCTGCAGGTCGTCGCCCGGGGTGTCAACTCCCTCAAGGGGCCCGAGTTCGGTGCCCTGGTGATCACCCACTACCAGCGCATCCTCCGCTACCTGAAGCCCGACCGGGTGCACGTGATGATGAGCGGCCGCATCGTCCGTTCCGGTGGGGCCGAGCTCGCCGACGAGCTCGAGGCGAAGGGCTACGACTGGCTGCGGCAGGAGGTCGGGGCGTAGCCATGGCCGAGGTCAGCACCCATCCGCCCGTCACCCGCGAGCAGGTGGCCGCCCTCTCCGAGATGAGGGGCGAGCCGGCATGGATGCGCGATCGGCGCCTGAAGGCCCTGGACGCCTTCTCGGGCCGCGGCTGGCCCAGGGGCCGCTGGACCCACCTGAAGGAGCTGCCGCTGGAGGGCTTTCACGTCAACGGCAGGGCCCAGGGCGACGGGGCGGTGGCTCCTGGTGGCGAACGGGAGTCCCTGGAGGCGTCCCAGCTGGAGGCGGTGGCGCCCTTCCTGGGGGCGGACGCAGAGCTCTCGGGCCTCTTGGTGCACCTGGGCGGCAAGATCGCCCGGCGCCGCCTGAAGGATGAGCTGGCCCGCCAGGGGGTGCTCCTCCTGGAGATGGACCAGGCGCTGCGCGAGGCGGAGGAGCTGGTGCGGGACCACTTCATGACCCGGGCGGTCACGCCCCAGCAGGGCAAGTTCGAGGCCCTGCACGGCGCGCTCTGGGCCGGCGGCCGCTTCATCTACGTCCCCGCCGGCGTGGAGGTGGCGCTGCCCATCCAGGTCTTCCAGCACGCCATCGACGGCGAGGCGTACCTCTTCCCGCACACCCTGGTGGTGGCGGCCCCCAACAGCCGGGTGCTGGTGGTGGAGGGCAGCGCCTCGTCCGACGCCGCGGAGCGGCTCCACCTGGGCGCGGTGGAGCTCATCGCGCAGGAAGGCGCCGGCATCACCTTCGCCACCTTCCAGGACTGGGGACGGCGCACGACGAACATCACCCTGAGGCGTGCCTGGCTGGAACGGGACGCCCAGGTCCACTGGACGGTGGGGGAGTTCGGGGGCCGCACCACCCTCTCCCGGTTCGAGACCCGGCTTGAGGGCGACGGCAGCCAGGCCCGGCACGTGCTGGTCTTCTTCGGCGGCGGGGACCAGTACATGGACGTCTATACCTTCGTGGACCACTGGGGGCGCCAGACCGACGCCGACATGCAGGGCCGGGGCGTCCTCACCGATCGCGCCCGGAGCATCTACCAGGGGAAGAGCTACATCCACCGGGGCGCGAAAGGGAGCAACTCGCAGCAGCACGAAGACAACCTCCTGCTGAGCCCCCAGGCCCGGGCCGACGCGGAGCCCAGCGTGGAGGTGGACGAGGACGACGTGCGGGCCGGGCACGGCGCCACGTCGGGACAGGTGGACCCCGAGCAGGTCTTCTACCTGCGAAGCCGAGGGCTCACCGAGAAGCAGGCCCTGGCGCTGATCGTGAGCGGGTTCTTCGAGACGTTGCTGCGGGAGATCCCGGTGGAGGCGGCACGGGCGAGCCTCAGCCGGCTGATCGCGCAGAAGTTGCAGTAAGAGCGGTCGGGTGCCGCGCCCGGAGGGCCCGGCACGGGGCGCGCCCGCCGGGTGCGTCCTGGGGGCGCGTCCGGCGGTCGCGGCGGTTACCGGGTACGGCGGGGGTACTTCCATGGCGCGAAGAGGGCGGTGGCCTATGGACGTGGAGGCAGTTCGGCGACAGTTTCCCATCCTGAGCCAGGAGGTGAACGGCCACCCCCTGGTCTACCTGGACTCGGCGGCCACCTCCCAGAAACCGCTGGCCGTGATCGAGGCCGTCGATCGCTACTACCGGGAGTACAACGCCAACGTCCACCGGGGTATCCACACCCTCTCGGAGCGGGCCACCGAGGCCATGGAGGAGGCCCGGGCGAAGGTGGCCCGGTTCATCCACGCGCCGGCCCCGGAGCAGTTGGTCTTCGTCAACAACGCCACCGAGGCCATCAACCTGGTGGCGTACAGCTACGGCTCCCGCCTGGCCGAGGGCGACGAGATCCTCCTCACCCCCATGGAGCACCACAGCAACCTGGTGCCCTGGCAGCTCGCGGCCCGCCGCACCGGAGCCCGGCTGCGCTTCATCCCGCTCCTGCCGGACGGGACCCTGGACCTCTCCCAGATGGACCGCCTCCTGGGTCCCCGCACCCGTCTGGTGGCCGTCACCCACGTCTCCAACGTGCTCGGCACCATCAACCCCGTGGGCGACATCGCGGCCGCAGCCCACCGGCAGGGTGTTCCCGTGCTGGTGGACGGGGCCCAGAGCGTGCCCCACATGCCCGTGGACGTGCAGGCCCTGGACTGTGACTTCCTGGCCTTTTCGGGGCACAAGATGCTGGGACCCATGGGCATCGGCGTCCTCTACGGCAAGCGGGAGCTCCTGGAGCGGATGGATCCCTTCCTGGCCGGAGGCGAGATGATCTCCGAGGCGGAGCTGGAGTGCTCCACCTGGCAGGAGCTGCCCTACAAGTTCGAGGGCGGCACGCCCCACGTGGTGGGTGCGATCGGGCTGGGGGCGGCTGTGGACTTCCTGGAGGGCCTGGGCATGGACGAGGTCTTCCGGCACGAGCAGGATCTGGTGCGCCATGCCCTGAAGGTCCTCAGAGAGGTGGATGGGGTGCAGATCTACGGCCCAGAGCCCCCCAGGGGCGGCGTGATCGCCTTCAATCTGGGCGAGCTGCATCCCCACGACCTCTCCACCGTGTTGGACCAGGAGGGGATCGCCATTCGGGTGGGCCACCACTGTGCCCAGCCCCTCACCCGGTGGCTGGACGTACCCGCCACCGCGCGGGCGAGCTTCTACGTGTACACCACCCGGGACGAGATCGACGTCCTCGCCCGGGCGCTGGAGCACGCAAAGGAGTTCTTCGGCCATGTCGTCGAACGGTAACCCGCTGGAGGCCCTCTACCGGGAGGTCATCCTGCAGCACTCCCAGCATCCCCGCAACAGGGGGATGCTCGCGGACGCCGGCGCCGCCGTCCGCCTGAACAACCCCTCGTGCGGCGACCGGATCGAGCTCTTCCTCAAGGTGAGCCCGGACCAGCGGGTGGAAGAGGTCCGCTTCGAGGGGCGGGGGTGTTCCATCAGCCAGGCGTCGGCCTCGATGATGACCGAGCGGGTGCGGGGGCTCTCCTTGGACGAGGCGCTCGGGCTGGCCGAGCGCTTCCGCCAGATGGTCCGGGGGGACGCCGAGGCCGCGCAGGACGAGCGGCTGGGCGACTTGGTGGCGCTCCAGGGCGTGAGCCGGTTCCCGGTCCGGGTGAAGTGTGCCGTGCTGGCCTGGGAGGCCCTGGAGCGGAGCATCGACCAGGTCCGGCACGGAGGCGACCCGAGCTGATCGGCGCGCGGCCCCGAGCCGGCGGTGCCCCCAGGGCGGCCCGCCGGGACGCGAAGGGACGGTGACCGGATGGAGCAGGCGATCCGAATCTTCCTGGTGGACGACCACACCCTGGTTCGGGAGGGTCTCACCTCGCTCCTCCGCACCCAGCCGGACTTCGACGTGGTGGGCGAGGCGGCCGACGGGGCCGAGGCGCTGGAGCGCCTGGAGGAGGCCCGGCCCGACCTGGTGCTCATGGACATCCGCATGCCCGCCATGGACGGCATCGAGGCCACCCGGCGCATCAAGGCCCGCTGGCCGACCGTGCGGGTGGTGATGCTCACCTACTCCGAGGAGGAGGAGAACCTCTTCGAGGCGGTGAAGGCCGGCGCCGAAGGCTACCTCCTCAAGGACCTGGAGACCGCCACCTTCTTCAGCTTCTTGCGCCGGGTCTTCCGCGGCGAGGTGCCCATCTCGGGGGTCATGGCCGCCAAGATCCTGCACGAGCTGGCGGGTCGCCGCGCGGGGCGTCCCGCGCACGGGGCTTTGCCCCCGGCTCCCGCCGAGACGCTGACGGCCCGCGAGCGGGAGGTGCTGGAGCTGGTGAGCCAGGGCGCCACCAACCAGCAGATCGCCGATGAGCTCCACATCTCCGAGAACACCGTCCGGAATCACCTGCGCAACGTGTTGAGCAAGCTCCACATGAACAACCGTACCCAGGCGGCCGCCTACGCCCTCCGCCAGGGCTGGATCGGGCCAGGCGCCGGCGAGCGCCGGTGAGCGGCTCTGGGACGTTTGTCCCCCTTCGGTAGGAGGATCCACCCTCGCGGCGCACCAACCCGGTCTGCGATAATGGGGTAGGAGAGGGTAGGTGGCGCACATGGAGCATACGATCCGGTTGTGTCTGGTCGACGATCACGAGCTCGTCCGCAGGGGGATCGCCAGCTTGGTCTCCACCCAGGCCGACATGGAGGTGGTGGGGGAGGCCGCCTCGGGCGAAGAAGCGCTGCGGGTATGCGCCGAGTGCCACCCCGACGTGGTGCTCATGGACCTGCAGATGCCAGGCATCGGGGGCATCGAGGCCACCCGGCGCCTCAGGGCGCAGATGCCCGACGCACGGGTGCTGATGCTGACCTACTCGGAGAAGGAGTCGGACCTCCTGGCCGCCCTGGAGGCCGGCGCCCAGGGGTACCTGCTGAAGGACCTGAACGCGGAGCTGTTCTTCAGCTTCATCCGCAGGGCCTTCAAGGGGGAGATCCCCATCTCGGGCAGCCTCACCGCCCAGCTCATGCGGGGCTTCCGCCCCGGCTCGGGCTCGTCGGCCCCCGCGGCAGCCCCTTCCGCCTCGTCCGGCGGGCACCGCAGGCTCACGGACCGGGAGCTGGAGGTGGTCCGGCTGGTGAGCCGCGGCGCCACCAACGAGGACATCGGCCTCGAGCTGCACATCTCCTCCAACACGGTGAAGAACCACCTGCGCAACATCCTGGCCAAGCTGGGGCTCAGGAACCGGGCGCAGGCGGTGACCTACGCCATTCAGCACGGCCTGCTCCCCGACGAGGACGAGGTGCACCTCCGCCGGTGAGCACAGGCGGGCCGCAGCTTCGGGGACGGCCCCGGAGCGAGAGGCAGGCGACCATCCACTCGTGAGCGAGGAGACCCTCCGGGCGGACCGGGTGAGCAAGCAGATCGGCCACCGCCGGATCCTGCACGAGGTGAACCTGGTCGTGGGCCGGGGCGAGCGCGTGGCGCTCCTGGGCCCGAACGGGGCGGGCAAGTCCACCCTGCTGCGGATCTGCGCGACGCTCCTGAAGCCCACCTCGGGCCAGGTGTTCATCGGCGGGGAGCCGGCGGCCGAGAAGCCCGCCCTGCGGGCCCGCCTGGGGGTGCTGGTGGAGCACACCCTCTTCTACATGAGCCTCTCGGGCCGCGAGAACCTCCTGCTCTACGCGCGGCTCTACGGCGTGCCGGATGCCCGCCGGTGGGTGGACGGGCTCCTGGATCGCATGGGGCTCGCCCTTTTCGCCGGCGAGCCGGTGCGCACCTACTCCCGCGGCATGCGCCAGCGGCTGGCCATCGCCCGCACCCTGGTCCACTCGCCCGACCTGCTCCTGCTGGACGAGCCGTACACGGCCCTGGACCAGGAGGGGAGCGCCCGGCTGAACGAGGTGCTCACGGGGTTGGGGCCCGAAGGACGCTCGCTCCTCCTGGTCACCCACGAGCTGGAGCCCGGGGGGGCGCCCCTGCCGGTGGACCGGGCGGTGCTGCTGGAGGGCGGCCGCCTGGTGGACGAGGTGACCGCAGGGAGTCTGGACGGCGATCCGGCCCAGGTGGGGCGATGGTACCGGGAGCGGGTCCGCCCCGGCCTCGGGCGGGGGTGAGCGCCGGGCTGGGAGAGGTCGGTGGGATCTCCTACGATCTGGCCACGGACCGGGCATTCCGGAAGTGGAGGTGGAGCACGCGGTGGACGCCCTCCGGCGGGTGGGGCTGCTGGCGTGGAAGGACGTGGTGGTGGAGGCCCGGAGCAAGGAGCTCCTGGGCGCCATGTTCGTCTTCTCCCTGCTGGTGGTGGTGATCTTCAGCTTCGCCCTCGACCCCTCCCGGAGCGAGGTGCGACCGTTCTTCCCGGGCATCCTGTGGGTGGCCGTCTTCTTCGCCGGCGTGCTGGGGCTCAACCGGAGCTTCTCCAAGGAGATGGAGGACCGGGCCCTCTGGGGCATGATGCTGATCCCCATGGACCGCAGCACCGTCTACTACGCCAAGGCCCTCTCCACCCTACTGCTCATGCTCTTCACGGAAGCGGTGGTGCTGCCGCTCTTCTTCGTGCTCCTGGGCCAGACCCTCACCGGCGACGTGGCCCTCTTCGCCCTGGCGATCCTCCTGGGGAGCATCGGCTTCACCCTCAGCGGCACCCTCCTTTCGGCCCTGGCGGCCAGCACTCGCTCGGGCGAGATCCTGCTCCCCATCCTCCTCTTCCCGCTCCTGGTGCCGGTGGTGCTGGGCGTGGTGGAGATCACCCAGGGAATCCTCCTGGGCTTGGACCCCGCCGGCTGGCTCAAGTGGTTCCAACTCCTGGGCGCCTACGACCTCCTCTTCCTGGTGGTGCCGCTCATCCTCTTCGAGCAGGTGATCGAGCTGTGACTCGCCACGCGGCCAGCCCAGCCAGCAGCCCCCCGCTGACCCACTGGGCCAGGGTGAGCCCCAGGAGCACCGGCGTTCCGATACGGACGAACTCCAGGCCGAAGCGGATCACGGCGTAGCCGGCCAGGTAGAGGGCGGCCTGGGCGCCGGGAGGCGGCGCAAGCAGCGGGGGAGCGGTGCTGCCGGGGCGGGGGGTCCGGTCGGACCGCTCGCCGCTTCCGCTCGCCCGCCACCAGAGCCAGGCGAAGAGCGCCAGGTCTGCGAGGGACTCGTAGAGGAAGACGGGGTGGAAGGTGGCCGAGGCGCGGAAAGCGGCCGGACGGAAGGCGGGCTCGACGTAGAGGCCCCAGGGCAGGTGGGTGGGGTAGCCCAGGACCTCCCGGTTGAAGAGGTTGCCCCAGCGGCCGATGGCCTGGCCCAGGGGGAGCACCGTGAGGAGGAGATCGGCCCTGGCCAGGAAGCCGGTTCGGGAGCGCTCGCGCAGGGCCAGGGCCGCGAGACCCCCGAGCAGCGCCCCGTGGATGGAGAGCCCGCCCGTCCAGGTGGCGAGGATCTGGGCAGGATAAGACGCAAAGTAGGATAGATTCTGAACGACAAAGCCGAGGCGAGCTCCGAGCAGGCCTGCGGGGATGAGCCACGCTGCGAGACCGGCCGCCTCGTCCCAGGGGTCTCGGTGGCCCCGATGCCGCAGCAGTTGGGCCAGGGCCGCTGTGGAGGCGTAGATGGCCGCCGCCAGGATGAGGCCGTACCAGCGAAGCTCGAAGGACCCGAGCCGGAGAAGGACCGGGTCGCTCCACGACCTCAAGGCGTCTCGCCCGGCTCCTCCAGGAGGTGGCGGCGCACGGCGTACGCGGCCGCCTCGGCCCGGTTGGCCAGGTTCAGCTTGGAGAGGATGCTCGAGACGTAGTTACGCACGGTCTTCTCGCTCAGGTAAAGGGCGTCGGCGATCTCCTTGTTGGTGCGACCGTCGGCGATGAGGCGCAGGATGCGCAGCTCCTGATCGGTGAGCTTCTCGTGCTGGTGCTGGTCGCGGGTCATGCCGCGCATGCGCTCCAGAACCTTGCCGGTGATGGACGGGTCCAGGAGCGAGCCGCCGGCGGCCACGGTGCGGATTGCCTCCACCAGTTCCTGGCTGCCGATCTGCTTCAGCACGTAGCCGCTGGCCCCGGCCATCACCGAGGAGAAGATCGCCTCGTCATCGGTGTAGGAGGTGAGCATGATCACCTTCACGTCCGGGTTCTCCGAGCGGATGGCGCGGCACGCCTCGATGCCCGAGCCGTCGGGCATCCGAATGTCCATGATGACCACGTCGGGCTTGCGCGACCGCACCAGGTTGATCGCCTCTTGAGCCGAACCGGCTTCGCCCGCTACCTCGAACTGGCCGATGCGCTCCAGGAGCGACCGTAGGCCGATCCGGACCACCTCGTGGTCATCCACGATCAGGATGCGAATGGCTTCCACCGGCCTGATCACCACCCGTTAGTATGAGCGACACACGGGTTCCCTCGCCCGGGCGACTGTGAATGTCCAGTCGACCCCCGATCAGCTCGGCCCGCTCCCGCATGTTCTGCAGGCCGTGCCCGGTCTCGCCGTTCCGCCCGGAGACGCTGGCGGGGTCGAAGCCGGCGCCGTCGTCCTCCACCGCCACCGAGAGCCCGTCGTTGAACCCCTCCACCCGCAGGTGCACCTGGCGCGGGTGGCCGTGCCGTATCGCGTTGGTCATGCTCTCCCGGACGATTTGGACCACATGCTCCACCGTCTCGGGGGAGAGGGACGTGTGGGTGACCCGCCGCACCTGCACCCGCACCTCGACCGGGTAACTTCGACGGAACTCCTCCGCGACCCTGCGCAACCGCGCCGGCAAAGGAGCCGATTCCTCCTCCTGGGGGGTGCGCAGGTTCATGATGTACCGGCGGATGTCCTTGACGGCCTGGTTCAGCCGGCCCATGTTCTCCCGGATCTGCCGCCGGGCCTGGCCGGGCTCGCTCTCCAGGAGGAAGAGGGAGCTCTCCAGGTTGAGCCCCACCGCGTAAAGCTGCTGGATCACGCCGTCGTGAAGCTCGCGGGCGATCCGGTCGCGCTCGGTGAGCACCGCCAGCATCCGCTGGTGGGTCTCGTTTTGGAGGGCGGCTTCCACGTCGTAGACCTCCAGCATCCGGATGGTCACGTAGGCGATGGCGAGCCCTGCCAGGGCCCGGAACGCGTGGACGGGAACACCGAGCCAGGTAAAGAAGGCCACGTCGTTCACCACGTTGGCCGGGAAGAAGCCGGCCCTGGGAACCACGAGCCCTCCCGATGCAGCGTAGACGAGGAAGGCGACAACGCCCAGGCCCAGGTGGACGTTCAGGTGGCCAAGTCCCATCTCGTCGAACTGGGAGCGCTGCTCGGCCAGCCCCCAGGCGGCCAGGAGCGAACCGGTAAAGCCCAGGAGGTACCGGGACCAGACGTCGCTCAAGAGGAGCCACGCCCGGATCCCCGTGGCGCCCTCCTTCAGGCCCGACCAGACGAAAGCGGCGAACCAGGCGGCCAAGACGGCCCCGGCCAGCCACGGCAGGAAGCCCAGGCGCGGCCGGGTCTCGGCCAGGAGGCGCCCGCCGAAGGCGAAGAGGAAGGCGAAGGAGAGCGCGAGCAAGACCGCATCCAGCCCTTCCAGGCTGGCCACCACCGCTTCGGGCAGGTAGGTGCGCTGGATAGGAATGAAGACGCTCCCCCAGGCGGAAACCCCGTTGATCATGCCGAACAGGCCCAGGAGGGGCAGATGCCGGGCGAGGCGGAGCTGGCTGGACCGGCGGGACTCCAGATAGGTGGAGAAACCCATAATAAAGAAAACGAGTCCGTGTCCGAACAAGATGACGATCTCATTGGTGCGAAAGAACTGCTGAAGGAGCTCCATGCCTCGAGACGGCCCCCATCCGTACTAGCCCTTCTCCCCGGTCGCGACTATACTTTGATTGTACCATAGTCGGGCGACCTGCACCAATCGTACCCCTTGCTCGCCCCTGCCTCTCCGGGGTGCAGGAGACGGAAGGAGAGGGCCGCATGGGTGGACATCTCCTACCAGCCCTGGCCTGGCTAGGCGTATCGATCTACGGGGCCGGTGTGATCTTCCGGGAGCTCAGGCCCGCCCTTCGCCGCCTCCGTGTGCGCCAGCAGCTCGGGATCCGGGTGCCCCGCCATCACGTGGCGGGGCTTTGGAGCGCCGGCGTGGGCGGCAGCCTCGCGTGGACGGCCCTCCTGGGCGTCACGGCGCTGCACCTTCTTTCCTGAGCCGATCCTCCTCATCCTCCCCGCCCTACGCCCCCTCGGCGGGACGGGAGGAGTCCTCGCGTGCCGGAACGAAACGGTAACTGGTTGGGGGTATACCGTTGCGTCGCCGCGCGCATCGGACTCGGTAGAGAGGAGATCGTTCATGACCCATCGTGTCACGCTCATTCCCGGGGACGGCACAGGCCCCGAGCTGGCCGAGGCTGCCCGGCGGGTGGTGGAGGCTTCGGGGGTCTCCATCGAGTGGGACCTCCAGGAGGCCGGGGCCGACGTGATGGACAAGTATGGCACGCCCTTGCCCGACGGTGTGCTGGATTCCATCCGGCGGAACCGGGTGGCCCTCAAGGGCCCCATCACCACGCCCATCGGCACCGGTTTCCGGAGCGTCAACGTCGCCCTGCGCCACGAGCTGAACCTCTATGCGTGCGTGCGCCCGTGCAAGTCCTACCCGGGTGTCCGCTCCCGCTACGAAGACATCGACCTGGTGATCGTCCGGGAGAACACCGAGGACCTCTACGCTGGTGTGGAGTTCGAGGCGGGTACCGAGGAGGCCCGCACCATCCGCGCCTGGGCGCCCTCCAAGATCCGGGAGGACGCAGCCATCTCCATCAAGCCCATCTCCCGCTCGGGGAGCGAGCAGATCATCCGCTACGCCTTCGAGTACGCGCTGGCCAACGGGCGGCACAAGGTGACAGCGGTGGCCAAGGCCAACATCATGAAGTACACCGACGGCCTCTTCTTCGAGGTGGGCCGCGAGGTGGCCAAGAGGTACGAGGGCCGGGTGGAGTACGAGGAGCGGCTGGTGGACAACATGTGCATGCAGCTCGTCCAGAAGCCCGAGCTGTATGACGTCCTCGTCCTGCCGAACCTGTACGGCGACATCCTGTCGGACCTGGCCGCGGGTCTCGTGGGGGGGCTGGGGGTCGCCCCGGGGGCCAACATTGGCGACGGCGCAGCGCTCTTCGAGCCCACCCACGGCTCGGCGCCCAAGTACACCGGGCTCAACAAGGTGAACCCGGTGGCCATCATCCTGTCGGCGGTGCTCATGCTCCGGCACCTGGGTGAGAAGGAAGCGGCAGACCGGGTCGAGCGGGCTGTGGCTGCGGTCATCGCCGAAGGCAAGAGCGTGACGTACGACATGAAGCCGAACCGCGACGACCCCACCGCGGTGGGAACCTCCCAGATGGCCGACGCCATCATCGCGGCCATGCGGTGAGCGGGACGGACCCGGGCGGGCGGCTGCGCGGTCAGCCGGCACCGATCGTGAGAGAGACCGATCGTGAGAGAGCCCCGGCGGCCGACCGGGGCTCTCCTTGTCAGCGCAGAGACTCGCGCAGGGCGGCGACGCGGTCCTCGAGGCTCCGCTGGCGGGCCCGCAGGAGGGTCACGTAAGCGTAGAGTGCGGTGTAGGCCACCACGTTGGCCACCAGGGCCAGCACCATGGGGTCGGCGAACTCGGTCTCCGCAGGGGATGGGTGGATCCCCCGCCACCAGACGGAGGAAAGGTAGACCACGGGCACGTCCAGGAAGCCCACGATACCGTAGACCGCCGCCAGACGGGCCTGACGCTCGCCTCCCTCGGAGAACGAGCGCAGGAGAAGGTAGCCCAGATAGATGAACCAAAGGATGAGGGTGGTGGTGAGGCGGGGATCCCAGGTCCACCAGGTGTTCCACACCGGGCGCATCCAGAGGGTGCCCCCCATGAGGGTGAGGGTGGTGAAGAGCACGCCCACCTCCGCCGAGGCGTAGGCCAGGTCGTCCCACCGGGGGCGACGGGTCCGCAGGTAGGCGGCGCTGGCGACCGCCACCACCAGGAACGCAAGGAACGCGTTCCACGCCGACGCCACGTGGAAGTAGAAGATCCGCTGGACATCACCCATGGTCCGCTCGGGCGGGGCGTAGACCAGGGCAAGGTAGAGGCCGGCGAACACGAGGACAGCGGTGAGGGCCGCCAGCCAGCGCGGCGGTGCCCAGGAGCGGGGTGCCGCAGGGGTTCGAGCCATGGCGTGGAACGCCTCCTGGAAGCGCCGGCCTTGGGCCGGCAGGCATTGGAGCTGGACGCGAACAGTATAGCACACGCGTGCCCCCGGGGTCACCGTTCGCTCGGAACCCCGCGCGGCGCGGGGTGGTCCGGCTGGGCGCCCCCATGGTAAGATGAAGGGTGCGCGAGGAGGGAGCCGCCGTGGCCCTGAGCCAGCCTGTGGAAGATTACCTGGCCGCCATCTACCGTGCGGTGCACAAGGGCGGGCAGGCCACCACCAGCGAGATCGCCCGGCGTCTGAACGTGTCGGCCGCCTCCACCACGCACATGTTCCAGCGGCTCGCCCAGGAAGGGCTCGTGCGGTACAAGGAGTACAGCGGCGTCTCCCTCACCGAGGCGGGCGAGGTGGCGGCCCTGGACGTGATCCGCCGCCACCGCCTGGCCGAGCGCTTCCTCACCGACGTGCTCGAGATCCCCTGGGACCGGGTGGATGCCCTGGCGAACCGCATGGAGCACGCCCTGCCGGCCGAGGTGATCCAAGGGTTCGACCGTATCCTGGACAACCCGCGCACCTGCCCGCACGGGTACCCGATCCCTGACGCGCACGGCCAGGTCGCGCTCCTGAGCGATCGGACCCTGGCCGAGGCGGCCGAGGGTGACGAGCTCACCGTGAGCCGCGTGGACGAAGACGATCCCGCCCTCCTCAGGTATCTGGCCGAGGCGGGTCTCACGCCGGGCCAGCGGGTGCGCGTCATGCGCAAGCCCCCCTTCGAAGAGCCCCTGGTGCTGGACGTGGGCGGGCAGGAGCGCACGGTGGGGAGTCGCATCGCTCAGTCGGTCTACGTCTGCACCCCGGGGGACGAGGGAGAGGAAGCGGGCCGTGCGGCAGCCGAAGGGGGCGGGGGCGGAGCGGCGGGCCCGTCCGATTGACCTCCCCTTGGACCCTACTTATAATGGGACCGACATGGGCATGCCAGCCCGCCGGTCCCCCGGACGGCCGGGGGCGAGGCCGCAGGGAGGAGCGTCGGCGTGAGCCGCAAGGTCAAGCTGGGGGTGGCGGGCGTCCTCTTCGGGGGCGTGCTCGCCTACCTGATCGCCACAGCCGTTGCCAACACCGGCGTCTACTACTACACCGTGGCCGAGGCCGCAGCCCGCAGCTCGGAGCTGAGCGGGCGGTTCCTGCGCGTCAACGGTGAGGTGGCTCCGGGAAGCATTCAGTGGGACCCCACCGTCATGCGTCTGGCCTTCGAGGTTCAGGAAGGGGCCTCGCGCATCCCCGCCGTCTATCATGGAGCGAAGCCCGACACCTTCCAGGGCGGTGCCCCGGTGATCGTAGAGGGGCGCTGGGGGCCTGATGGTACCATCACCGCGGACCAGATCCTGATGCAGTGCCCATCCCGCTATGAGCCTGCCCTGCCCGAGTCCTGACAGGGCGGGATCTGGGAGGAGCCGGGCGGCGGGCGTCCTGCCGAGGGGGAAGAACGGTTGTCGTACCTGGTCGTTGCATACATGCTGCTCTGGCTGCTTCTGTTCGGCTACCTGCTGAGGCTGGGCCTCCGCCAGCGGGACCTGGGTCGCCAGCTGGAAACCCTGGAGAAGGCGCTCGAGCCCGGGCACGCGCGGAACGAAGACCGGGCCTGAGCCGCCGGGGCTCACCGCTCGGGCGGCCGGTAGGCCAGGGCCTCCTCCACGAAGCGACGGGCCGCTTGCAGCGTGAGGATGCCCGTGTGGCGGCGGCTGATGAAACCGTCGGGGGTCACGAAGAAGCTGGTGGGGATGGCCCGGGTCAGGTAGGCGGCCAGGGCTTCTCCCTTCGGGTCCAAGGCCACGGGGTAGGTGTAGCCCTCGGCCTCGATGAAGCGGCGAACCGTCTCGGGGTCTTCCATCGCGTCCACCCCCACCACCAGGACCCGGCCGGCCTCTTCCCGATGAAGGCGCTCAAGCTCGGGCATCTCCTCGCGGCACGGCGGGCACCAGGTGGCCCAGAAGTTGACCAGCACCACCTTCCCCCGGTTCGCTGAAAGTGTGAAGGTCCCGCCATCCAGGAGCTCAAGGGTAAGATCGGGGGCAGGGTACCCCGCGAAGGGCAGGGCTTCTTGCTGCCCGCGCGCCGTTGTCGCCGCCAGGAGCAGGGTGGACCCTACGACGAACCAGAAGGTCAGCAGGATCGCCGCCGCGCGGCGGCCAACCACCCTCCCGGATGCACCCCGCGGCATACGCCCGTGCAGAGCCGTCTTCAATGAGCGTCCCTCCTCCGACACGAACCATTGGGCACCCAGCGACGGAATCCTTCCCCGGGGCCGGCCCGCGCGTGGCGCGGCGAGACACGCGGCCCCGGCACTTCTCAGCCTGGGTATGTATCTTGACATGCCTTCGGTGTACGCTTATCATAATAACGATAGGATACCGGTAGACGGTATAAGGCCGGGGGGCGGAAGACGTGGCAGAGAACCACACGGCGCATCGCACGGTCCACACCGAGTACCGCGAGCGGGACAAGAAGGCCCTCTCCCAGCGCCTTCGCCGCATCGAGGGGCAGGTACGCGGCATCCAGCGCATGGTGGAGGAAGACGTTTACTGTGTGGACATCCTCATCCAGGTGGCGGCGGCTCGCGCGGCCCTTGAGAAGGTGGGCCTCATGCTGCTGGAGGACCACACCCGCGGCTGCGTGGCCCGCGCGGTCCAGGGCGACGGCGGTGGGGAGGCCATCGACGAGCTGATGGACGCCATCTCCCACTTCGTCCGGTGATCGCAGGCGCCTGAACTCCCCCGACCCGTGGAACGGTAGGAGAGGGAGGGAAGGCGCATGCCGAAGGGCGTGGTCTCCGCTGGGGTCGGGGCGGTGGTGGGGCTTCTGAACGGCTTGCTCGCGGCCGGTTCCACCCTCCTCGTGCCTGCGTTGGTGGACGTCCTCCGCCTGGACCAGCGGACGGCTCATGGGACCTCGCTCCTGGTGATCCTGGTCACCTCGTCGATCAGCCTCTTTTTCTACCAGCTCGGCGCTTCGGTGCCTCTGGCGGCCGCGTGGCCTCTGGCGGCGGGGAGCGCGGCGGGGGGAGTGGTGGGCGCCTGGCTCACGCCACGCATCCCGCCCCGGACCTTGCGCCGGCTCTTCGCGGCCGTGGTCCTGGTGGCCGGCTACCGCATGGTGACCGGCTGATGCAGATCCTCTTCGGCCTGGGCCTGGGCCTCTTCATGGGTACCCTCAGCGGTTTAGGGGTGGGCGGCGGCAAGCTGGTGGTGCCGGTGCTGGTGCTGCTGCTGGGGTTCTCCCAGCAGCTGGCCCAGGGCGCGGTCCTGCTGGCCTTCCTTCCCCTGGCGGCCCTCGCGGTGGTCCAGCATTGGCGGCAAGGCACCTTCGACGCCCGAACGGCGTGGCGGGTGCTGCCCACGGCCGTGGGCGGTGCGGCGCTGGGGGCTTCGCTGGCCCTCATCATCAGCCCGGACGGGTTGCGCCGCGCGTACGGCCTCTTCCTGGTGGCCGTGGGCCTCTTCGAGTGGTTCACCCGGGGAGGGGAGTCGCCCGCCGCGCCGAAGGGCTAGGAGTGGGCGGCACCCGGCAGGTACCGGGGGCTGGGAGGCCGCCCGCGGATCGGGGGCGACGCCGACGCGGCAGGTTGGACTGGTGGCGGTGCAACAGCGTCTGGAGGCGGCGGACTACGCCGACCTCGCGCGCCTGGAGCGCCGCCTGGGTGCGCTCCTGGGGTCAGGGTTGCGCCGGCTTCCCGGGGACGTGCCGGTGCTTGCCGCCTTTCCCGAGGACGCCGGCACGCTCCTGGGGTTCGCGGAGGATCGTGAGCTGCTCGAGGGTCGCGGGCAGCTGGCGAGCGCGGTGAGGGCCCTGGCCCGGCGCCACCTGTGGGGGGTGGCCCGCACCCGCCTGCTGCGGCGGGTGAGCGTCATCCGGGCGCTCTTCCTGGAGCGGGCCCCGACGGCCCATCGAGCGTACGTGGAGCTCTTCGGCAACCTGGCGCGGCGCTACGGCTGCCACCTGGTGGCCGGAAGCGCCGTCTTCCCCGACCACCGGCTCCATGAAGGTGTTCCGGAGCTCCTGCCTGGGCCGGCGGCCTACAACACCAGCTACCTCTTCGACCCCGGCGGTCGGGTGGTGGCGAGCCAGCGCAAGGTCCACCTGGTGGAGCTCGAGGCCGAGGGCAACCTGGACCTCACCCCGGCGCCCGCCGAGACGCTCTCGGTGGTGCCCACGCCCGTGGGGCGGGTGGGCATCGCCATCTGCTACGACGCGTTCCACCCTGACGTGCGGGAGCGCCTGAGGGAGCAGGGCGTGCAGGTTCTGGTCCAGCCTTCCGCCAACCCCAAGGCGTGGGACGACTGGCAGCGGGACGACTGGGCACGCGGCTCGTGGCAGGCGGTTCTGGAGGGTGGGGGGCGGCCCCTGTACGCCGTGAACCCCATGATGGTGGGTTCCCTCTTCGATCTGGCGTTCGAGGGCCAGTCGGGCATCTTCACCTCCCGCCGGGATCTGGGCCGGGAGGAAGGCTACGCCGGCCGGCCGGCCCGCCCGGGCGTGGTGGCGCTCGCACGGGGCTGGACGGGGGCCGAGGTGCTGGCCGCGGCGCTGCCGCACCCCGACGAGCTCGACGCCGCCCGGTGACGGCCGACCCGCCACGCGGGTCTCACCCTCACGCTGTCTGGTAATCCAGATTGTCCAACAGGAACAGGAACTTCTGACCACTTGGGAGAAGAAGACCCGACAGGGACCGGTATTCCCTCGAAGGAACCCACACGAAAGGAGCATGCCCGTGCGACGCTCACTGGCCGTGGTTTGGCGTTCCCTGGCGCTCGCCTGCGCCCTCGCACTCGCACTTGCGGCCCTCCCGACCGGAGCCGCCTCGCCGCCCGACACCCTCGTGGTGGGCATGGACGAGGACGCCGTCACCATGGACCCCATGAACTTCCGCCACCGCCAGACCGAGACCATCCTGCGCAACGTCTACGACGGGCTGGTCACGCGCACGCCCGACATGCGCGTGGTGCCCGAGCTGGCCGAGTCGTGGGAGCAGCCGGACGACACGACCTGGATCTTTCACCTGCGCCGAGGTGTGACCTTTCACGACGGGACGCCGTTCACCGCCGAGGACGCGGCCTACAGCATCAACCGCATCGTGAGGGATGGGGCCATGGGAGGCCAGACCTCGCCGCGCAAGGGGCTGCTGGGCCAGGTAACGGGAGCCGAGGTGGTCGACGAATACACGCTGAAGATCGAGACCGACGGCCCCTGGCCTGCGCTCCTCTCCTTTCTCCCCTTCCACATGATGGTCCCTTCCGAGACCGGCGACCGGATGATCGAGAAGCCCGTGGGCACAGGCCCCTTCCGCTTCGTGGAGTGGCAGAAGGGCCAGAGGGTGGTGCTCGCGCGCTACGACGACTACTACGGCGGCTCGCCCGAGCTGCCCCCCGTGGGGCCGGCCCAGGTCAAGCGGGTGATCTTCCAGGCCCTGCCTGAACCCGCAAGCCGGCTGGCAGCCCTGCGGGCGGGCGAGATCGACATCATGACCGACGTTCCCGTGGACCAGATGGGCGCGGTGGAGGCCGACCCGAACCTGCAGGTCCTGACGGTCAACGGCACGCGCAGCTTCTTCATGGGGATGAACGTGACCAAACCGCCTTTCGATGATGTGCGGGTTCGCCGGGCGGTGAACCTGGCGGTGGACGTCCAGGCCATCGTGGACGGAGTGTTGAACGGCCTGGCCACGCGCACCTCGACCCTCCTGTCGCCCCAGGCCTTCGGCTTCGACGAGAGCCTGGAGGCGTACGCCTACGATCCGGAGGCCGCACGGGAGCTCCTGCAGGAAGCCGGTGTGGGAAGCGGTCTCTCCATCACCGTCGACACCATGCCCGACAACCGCCCCGCCGCCGAGGTGATCGCCTACTACCTGGAGCAGGTCGGCATCCGGACCCGGATCCAAAGCTGGGGCGACTACGGGGCCATGGTGGACGCCATCAAGCAGGGCAGGCGGGACGCCTGGGTGGACTCCTGGGGGAACGCCACCCTGGACCCCAGCGACATCGCCGAGCCCAAGCTCCGGACGGGCGGGCGCGGGAACTACAGCGGCTACTCGAACCCGCGGGTGGACGAGCTCCTCACCCTGGCCGCCCGGACCACCGATCAAGAGGCCCGGCAGGACGCGTATCGCGAGATGCAGGCCATCGTCCACGAGGACGCGCCCATGCTCTTCGGCTGGGTGGCCCAGGACCTCTATGCGGTGAACCGGCGCATCGAAAACTGGGAGCCCAGCCCCGACAGCCGCATCAATCTCCACGACGCGCAGGAGCGGTAGGCTCGCGGGCAGAACCGAGACGAACAGGAGAGGGAAGGGCGGGCCCGGCCCTGGCGCCGGGCCCGCGGTCGCACCGAGGCCGGGCCCCCGCGAGCCGGGCTCCTCTCGAGTCGGGCCCCCGTGTCGCCGGCCTCACGGCGGAGGTGTCGGACGCTGAGCGGATCCTACCTGGCACGACGCCTGCTCCAGACGATCCCCGTGGTCATCGGGGTGACCCTGATCGTCTTCACCCTCATCCACCTCACCCCGGGCGACCCGGTCGAGGTGATGATGGCCGGGCAGGGAACCGTCACCCAGCAGCAGATCGACCAGCTCCGCGCCGAGATGGGCCTGGACGAGCCCCTGTGGCGCCAGTACCTGCTCTTCCTGGGGGGGCTGGCGCGGGGCGACATAGGAATCTCCTTCTACTACCGGGGAACCTCGGTGGGCTCCCTCATCGCCTCCAGGCTGCCGGCCACCATCGAGCTGACCGTCATGGCGCTGCTGATCTCGCTGGTGATCGCGCTGCCGGTGGGGGTGCTCTCGGCCGTGCGGCGCTACAGCTGGCCGGACCGGGTGGGGACCGTCGGCGCGCTGCTGGGGGTCTCCATGCCCGACTTCTGGCTGGGGCTGGTGCTGATGATCGTCTTCGCGGTGACGCTGCAGTGGCTGCCCATCTCGGGCCGGATCACCTACGGCCTCGAGCCCGCCCACCTCACGGGGCTCTATCTGCTGGACAGCCTGCTCACCCGCAACGGTCCCGCCTTCGGGGACGCGCTGCGGCACCTGCTGCTGCCGGCGGTGACCCTGGGTGCTGCGATGGCCGCGCTCACCATGCGCATCACCCGCTCCTCCATGCTGGAGGTGATCCGCCAGGAGTACATCACCTACGCCCGCGCCAAGGGGCTCTCGGGCGCCCGGGTGGTCCTGCGCCACGTGCTGCGCAACGCCCTCATCCCCACGGTCACCGTGGTGACGCTGAACGTGGGCACCCTCCTGGGCGGCAACATGATCGTGGAGACCATCTTCGGCTGGCCCGGCCTCGGCCGGCTGGTGGTCGACTCGGTCTACGTGCGCGACTACCCGGTGGTGCAGGCGGCGGTCTTCGTCTACGCGCTCACGTACATCCTGATGAACCTGGCGGCCGACTCGCTCTACACGTACCTGAACCCGCGCGTCACGCTCTAGGGTGCCCGAAAGGCTGGGAGGTATCCCGTTGGAGGAGCTGGAACGGGCCCACGAGCTCACCCGGCGCGAGCTCCTGGAGCAGCTGGAGGGTGAGCACGAGACCACCAACCTGTCCGCCTGGCAGCTGGTGTGGCGGGAGTTCCGCAAGAACCGGCTGGCCGTGGTGGGGGGCGTCGTCGTGCTCCTCCTGGTGGCGGTGGCCCTGGGTGCGCCCTGGATCGCTCCCCACGACCCCACCCGCATCGACCCCATCCACAAGCTGCAGCCGCCTGCCTGGATGGAGGGCGGCAGCTGGAGCCACCCCCTGGGGACGGACCACCTGGGCCGGGACCTGCTCAGCCGCATGATCTACGGCTCGCGCGTCTCCCTGGCGGTGGGGGCGGTGGTGGTGCTGGTGGCCACTTCGCTGGGTGTGGTGGCGGGGCTGGTCTCGGGCTTCTTCGGGGGCGTGGCGGACACGGTGATCCAGCGCCTGGTGGAGATCCTCCTGGCCTTCCCGTACCTGGTGCTGGCCATCGCCCTCATGGCCGTCATGGGCCCCGGGCTCACCAACCTCTTCCTGGCCCTGGTCTACAAGGAGTGGGTGACGCCCGCCCGGGTGGTGCGGGCCGAGGTGCTCGCGGTGAAGCAGCGGGAGTACGTGGAGGCCGCCCGGGCCCTGGGGGCCGGTCCCTTCCGCATCATGTTCCGCCAGATCCTCCCCAACGTGCTCGCCTCGGCGGTGGTCATCGCCACCCTGCGGGTCGCCTGGGTGATCCTGATGGAGTCCTCGCTCTCCTTCCTGGGTCTGGGCGTCCAGCCGCCCACGCCCTCGTGGGGCACCATCATCGCCGACGGGCGGAGCTACGTCTTCCAGCAGTGGTGGATCTCCACCTTTCCAGGCCTCGCCATCCTGCTGACGGTGCTGGCCATCAATCTCCTGGGGGAGGGCCTCCGCGACGCGCTGGACCCGAGGTTGCGCGAGTGACGGAGGAGCCAGCCGTACGAGAGCCGGCGGGTCCGTCCACCGGTTCGCCCGGCCCGCGGTTCGCCCCCGTGACGCCGGTTTTGTCTTGACGGTTCGGAAGGGCCCGCCTATACTGCAGACAAAGCCAGGGCGCGAAGGCCGCTGAATCTCGTCCGGGCCGGCAGGCCGGACGGGAGCGGGGGAACAGGTCTCTCCGGCGGACGGCTCGACCCGCCGGGGCAGGGTGCAACCGGAGGGAGATCGATGCCGGACGAGCGGCCGCTCATCGGGATCACGGTGGCCTTCGACGACGGCACGGACCTGGAGTCTCTCAGACCTCACGTGGAGCTCTTCTTCAGCGACGCACCCTACGCCCGGGCCATCGAGCGGGCCGGGGGCCTTCCCGTCCTGGTCCCGCTGGTGGGCGAGCAGGCGCTGCCCGGTTTCATCCGGCAGATGGACGGTCTCCTCTTCTCCGGCGGGGGCGGCTACCTCCGGGCCCGCCACCGCCGCCAGCAGCAGCTTCCGGACCTGGAGGCCCTGGCGCCCCGGCGCTTCCGCTTCGAGAGCGCCCTGCTACGGGCGGCTCTGGCCGCCGACACGCCGGTCCTGGGCGTTTGCCGGGGCCACCAGATGATCGTGCGCCTCCTGGGCGGGAGGATCCGCGCCTCGTTGCCCCCCGGCGCCCACGCGCACTACCGCGAGGAGGTGCCCATCGGCCGCCGCCCGGTGCACGGGATCCGGATCGAGCCCGACAGCCTGCTGGCAGCGATCCTGGGGCGCACCGAGATCGGCGTCAACAGCCTCCACCGGCAGGCCGCCCGGTGGGTGGCACCGCCTCTGCGGGTGTCGGCGCGGGCCGAGGACGGGGTGATCGAGGCGGTGGAGAGCCGGGCGCACAGCTTCGTGCTGGGCGTCCAGTTCCACCCGGAGCTGCTCCTCGCCGAGCAGCCCCGCTGGCTCCGGCTCTTCGACAGCCTCGTCCGGGCCGCCGGGCGGCACCGGCTGGTGCGAGAAGGGCACCCGCCAGCAGGCGGGGCGCTCACAGGCACGGACCGCGCCAGCACCGGCACGGATGGGGCGGCAGTCGGAGACGGGGCAACCGCCCCCGCGGCTGGCGTCGCGGTCGGGCACGCAGCCTCAAGCTCCGCCGCACGCCTTGAGTGAGTGCGGTCAGGAGAGGACGATGCAGAACGACCGAGGCTCCAAGAGGCAGCAAGCAAACAAGGCCGTACCGAAGTACGGCCTCGTTGGTACCCCCACCCGGATTCGAACCGGGGTCTCATGGCTGAGAACCATGCATCCTGGGCCTCTAGACGATGGGGGCACATTGGCTGGGGAGGAAGGATTTGAACCTTCATTACTGGATCCAGAGTCCAGCGTGTTCCCGTTACACCACTCCCCAGCGGGAACACCGAATGCGCGAACCTCCGCCCGCACCCGACGTCTTCGAGGGTACCACGGCTCCCCACACCTGTCAAGACGAAGACTTCGCCCACCGTCGAAGCCGCCGGCAGGCCGCATCGCGGCCCAGCAGGTGGATCACCTCGTACATCCCCGGCGAGACGGTGGTGCCCGTGAGCGCCACCCGGACCGGTTGAAGCACGTCGCCCAACTTCATCCCGCGCCGCTCGCGAAGACCCTCGAACACGGCCTGGATCCCCTCCACGGTGAAGGATTCCAGCGCCTCCAACCCGTGGACGGCCTCGGCCAGCATGGCAGGCACGTATTCGGGCGTGAGGAAGCGCTCCACCGCCTTCTCATCGTACTGGACCTCATCGGTGAAGTAGTAGTAGGTCCAGGGCACCAGCTCGCCCAGGTGCTTGATGCGGGCCTGAACCTGCTCCAGGATCGCTTCGAGGCGGGGGAGGCTGGCTTCTCTCTGGTCGGGGGGCAGGTAGCCGGCCTGCTCCAGGCGCGCCGCGGCCTCCCGGGCCAGCCGCTCCCGGGGCAGGGAGCGCAGGTAGACGCCGTTCATCCAGTCGATCTTCTTCACGTCGAAGATGGCTGGGTTCTTGGAGATGCGCTCCAGGCTGAAGTGCTCCACAAGCTCCTCCCGGGTGAAGAGCTCGTGGCGGTCGTCCAGCGACCACCCCAGCAGGGCCAGGTAGTTCACCATCGCCTCGGGCAGGTAGCCCTGTTCCCGGTACTGCTCCACCGAGGTGGCGCCGTGACGCTTGGAGAGCCGCTGGCGGTCCGGGCCCAGGATCATGGGCACATGGGCGAAGCGGGGGACCGGAAGATCCAGCGCCTGGTAGACCTGGATCTGGCGCGGGGTGTTGGAGAGGTGGTCCTCTCCCCGGATCACGTGGGTGATCCGCATGAGCGCGTCGTCCACCACCACGGCGAAGTTGTAGGTGGGGTTTCCGTCGGACTTGATGATGACGAAGTCGTCGAGCACGTGGTTTTCGAAGCGGACGCTGCCGCGGATCAGGTCTTCCACCACGGTCTCGCCCTGGTCGTCGGCGAGGAAACGGAGCACCGGCACCCGGCCCTCGGCTTCGTAGCGGTCCCTTTCGGCTTTCGAGAGGTTGAGGCACTTCCGGTCGTACTTGACCGCCTGCCCGCTCTTCAGCAGAGCCTGCCGGCGCTCGTTGAGCTCCTCGGAGCTGCAGTAGCACCGGTAGGCGCGGCCCGCGTCCGCCAGGCGCCGGGCATACTCCCGATAGAGGTCCAGGCGCTCGGTCTGGCGGTACGGCCCGTAGGGGCCGCCCACCGAGGGGCCCTCATCCCAGTCGAGGCCCAGCCAGTGCAGGGCTTCGAGGATCACGTTCACCGACGCCTCGGTCGAGCGCAGGGCATCGGTGTCCTCGATGCGGAGCACGAACGTCCCGCCGTGATGGCGTGCAAAGAGCCAGTTGAACAGCGCGGTGCGAGCCCCGCCGACGTGCAGGTAGCCGGTGGGGCTGGGCGCGAAGCGGGCGCGTACCTCTTCCAAGCCCGATCCTCTCCTTGAACGATCTGTGAGCGACCTGCCGGCAATGGGGTCTGTCTCCGGTCCGGTCCTTCCATCAGCGGCCGGCCCGCTCCACGTCCGGCGGCCACGGTCCCCCGAGCTCGGCGCAGGCGCACGTTGGGGGTTCCAGCCGGCGCACCGCCTCCTGCAGGAGGGCGCGCAGGCGCTCCGAGGCGCTCTCCATGACCTCGGTGACCTCCTGGTGGGTGAGCGGCGCGGAAGCAAGTCCGGCCGCCAGGTTGGTGACCACGGCCACGGTGGCGTAGCAGAGGCCCGCCTCCCGGGCGAGCACCACCTCCGGCACGTTGGTCATCCCCACCAGGTCGCCGCCCAGCTGGCGGAAGGCCCGGATCTCGGCCGCGGTCTCGTAGCGCGGGCCCTCGGCGCAGACGTAGGTAGCCGCAGGGTGCATCACCGGCCCCGGGTGCTGCCCGGCCTCGTGGGGGTCACGGCCGCCCGCACCGCCTTCGCCACCGTCGCCCTCGCCAGCGGGGAAGATCCTGGCCGCGGACGCTGCCAGGGTGGCCCGGAGCTCGGGGCAGTAGGGGTCGGTCACGTCCACGTGGAAGACGCCGGAGGCGTCGCCTTGGTAGAAACTGGTCACCCGGCCGCGGGTGAAGTCGAGGAACTGGTCCACCAGCGCCAGGTCGCCCGGCCGCATCTCGGGACGGAGGGAGCCGACGGCGGAACTGGAGAGGACCCGCTCCACCCCCACTTCCTTCAGGGCCCAAACGTTGGCCCGGTAGTTCACCCGGTGGGGCGGGATGTGATGCTGCTCCCCGTGCCGCGCTACGAAGAAGACCTCTCGCTCGGCCCAGAGGACCCGCCGCAGGACCACGGGACCGAAGGGCGTCGCCACGCGGACCGGTTCCTCCTCCTGGGCCTCCATCCGGTAGAGGCCCGTACCGCCGATGATGCCCACGCGCACCTTCAGCCCCTCCTCCGCCTGACCTAGCCTTCCTTCGCCAGGGGCGGACGTGCTCCTTCCGGCGGTCGCCGCGGGGATCACCCGACGATGTCGAGGTAGGCTTCCACCTCCTCCGTGGGTGCCTGTTCCAGGTGGCCTGCCAGGCGCTTCAGCGTCTCCGGGGTCACCGCGTCGAGCCCCCGGTCCAGGGCCCGCCGGCAGACGGCCAGGCTCGCGTACGACTCAGGATGGTTCCGCACGAAGTCGAGGATCTGCTCGATGTGGGGCGTTCGTCCGTCCAGGTGCGATCCCTCCACCGCTAGTCTGGCACGGCGGCGGTTCCTTATGCCGCCCCAGCCCACCCTGCGCAGCCCGCCGAAGGGAGCCGCACGCGAGGGTCCCTCCAAGTCCCGGCCATAGGCGGCTCGGGCCGCGCCCAGACTAGGGGCGAGGCAAGGGGCGAAGGGAGGGAAGCGCGCGTGAGCTGGTGGGAGACGCTGAGAGACATCCTGGGCTGGACCGAGGACGACGAGACGGAGCGCGGGCGCGCGTCGCCGGGAAGCGCCGGCATGGAGGCAGCCGACGAGCTGGCCGGCTTCTACAACGGCCGCAGCGTCGCGGGAACGGCCACGGCCGAGCCCGCGGCCGAGGCGTACCAACTGGCACCCAACGACGGCGTGAAGGTGGAGCCGGTGCCCATGACCCGACAGGACCAGGTGACGGTGGCGTACGACGGGCTCCTGGCCCGGGCGGGCGCGCAGCAGGTCTTCCTGCACTGCGGCTACGGGCCCGGCCCGTGGCGAAGGGTGCGGGAGTACGCGATGCAGCGGCGGCCCGAGGGGCACTGGGAGGCCAAGGTCACCCTGGACGACGGCGGCCGCTTCAGCTTCTGCTTCCGCGACAACGCCAACAACTGGGACAACAACACCGGCCGCAACTGGAGCTACGAGATCCACGAGGGCACCGTGCCCTGGTAGCCCGGGCGCCGGGGCGAAGCATCCCGGGAGGCCGGTGGGGGGAAGGGGGGAACCGTCGTGGCCCGGCTCCTGGTAGAGGGAGGTCGCCGCCTGCAGGGCGAGGTGGAGATCGACGGGGCCAAGAACAGCGCACTGCCGATCATGGCGGCCGCGGGGCTGGCCGAGGGGGAGTCGGTGCTGGAACGGATTCCCCCCACCACCGACGTGACCACCATGGCGCAGATCCTTCGGGAGCTGGGGATGTCGGTCTCCTTCAGCCCAGGCGGGACGTGTGTCATCGACGGCTCCCGCCTGCGGCACCACCGGGCGCCCTACGACCTGGTGCGGCGCATGCGCGCCTCCTTCTACGTGGCCGGGCTCCTGCTGGCTCGCCTCGGTAGGGCCGAGGTGCCGCTGCCGGGCGGCTGCGCGCTGGGCTCGCGCCCCGTCGACTTCCACATGCGGGGCTTCGAGCAGCTGGGCGCCCGGATCCGCATCGAGCACGGCTACATGATCGCCGGAGCACCTCGCGGCCTTCACGGCAGGCCGGTGCTGGTGGAGCGGGCCAGCGTGGGAACCACGGTGAACCTCATGCTCGCCGCGGCCCTCGCAGAGGGAACCACGGTGCTGGAGAACGCGGCCAGGGAGCCCGAGGTGGCGGACCTGGCCGCGTTCCTGAACCGCATGGGCGCCCGGGTGAACGGAGCCGGCGGACCCACGGTGACCATCGAGGGCGTCCGCACCCTACACCCGGCCCGCCACGCCGTCATTGCGGACCGGGTGGAAGCGGGAACCTTCCTGGTGGCTGCGGCCATCACCCGCGGGGAGGTGACGCTGCGGAACGTGACGCCCGAGCACCTGCAAGCCGCCCTCCGCAAGCTGGAGGAGGCCGGGGCCAGGGTCGAACCCGCCGGCCCCGACGCCCTTCGCCTGGCCATGGACGACCGGCCCAGTCCCCTCGAGGTGGAGACGGCTCCGTACCCGGGATTCCCCACGGATCTGCACCAACCCATGGTCGCGCTCCTTTCCCTGGCTCGGGGCATCAGCACCATCCGAGAGACGATCTTCGACCGCTTCCGCTATGTGGACGAGCTGCGCCGCATGGGCGCCCACATCCGGGTGGACGGCCAGCGGGCGCTGGTGGAAGGCGTGGAGCGGCTCACGGGTGCACCCGTGGAGGCGCCGGACCTGAGAGGGGGCGCTGCGCTGGTGCTGGCCGGCCTGGCCGCGGAGGGCCGCACTGAGGTCCAGTCCGTCGAACACGTGGACCGGGGCTACGACCGCTTCGAGGAGAAGCTGAACCAGCTCGGGGCCCGCATCCGCCGGGTGGATCCCGACCGGCCCGCCCGGGACCACACCCTCATTCCAGCCATGGGCTGCTGAACTCCCGGACGCTCTTCGCCAGCTCAGGGTTGTGGCCGTCGCAGAAGGATCAACCGGTCGAGCCTCAGGGCTGCGGCCGATCGGGGAGCGGACCCGGCCGGGTTCGGACCCAGACCACCAGCCGCCCGGCCACGGCCCAGATGAACTCCACCTGCAGGGTGTAGGCCGTCTCTCCCAGAGTGACCGTGCGGTTGTGGGCCACAGCCCGAAGGATCGACGGGTCGAGCTCTGACAGGTCGCTGCCGATCGCGTGCCGGTAGAGCCCGTGTACGGCCGCCTCCAGCTCCACCTCCCGGCGGGCATCGGAGAAGTCCAGCACCCGGACCTCCACCTCTCGCACCACCTGGCGCCGGCGGGCCTCGAGGCTCTCCTCCAGCTTCTCGATCTGGGCCGCCCGGTTGGACAGCTCGAGCTCCAGCCGCCTCCGCTCCAACTCCAGCCGGTCCACCTGGTGCCCCAGGAGAAGGGTGGCTGCCGCCATCCCCATCACGGTGCCCAGCACCAGCCAGGCCAGGAGCACCCGGAACTGGCGCCGGCTCCACGTCACGAAGAGGGTTCGGCTCCTCTGGGTCCGAGGGGTCTGGGTCATGGCCTAGCCTCGCAGATTCACCAGGCTGGCCAGGAGCCAGTAGCCGGCGTGCGCTCCGAACAGCGCGGCCGCCACCACAGCCCCCTGCCGCAGCAGCAGGAAGACCTGTCCCCCGAAGAGCCCCGACTCCAGCGCCGTGAGGGTGTCGAAGGTACCGCCGATGGCTACCGCGATGGCCCAGAGCCGGATCTTGCCCGAGAGGTCAGCGATGGCCGCTAGGGGCGATCCTCGGGTGAGGACGATGGCGAGCGACCCCAGGAGCGACCCGCCCAGGACCACGCCGAAGGCGGTACAGAAGGGAAGGAGAAGCTCCTTGGCCACCCGCAGCAGCACGTTGGCGCCCCCTTCCGCCGGTTCCACCTGCTCCTCCTTCGTCCTATGCCGGCGGGGCGCGGGGCAAGACCCGGACCAAGACGCGGCCGAAGAGCCGGACCCGGAGGCGGACTGAACCCGGGCCAGGGCTCCGACCCGGACCCAAAGAAGGCCACCGGGGCGCGTGTGGATTTCATCTCCAGACGTTAACGTGCAGAACCCACGCGACGACAGATGCCTGTGACCCGAAAGGCCCGCCGTTGAGCGTTTTGGGCAAGCGAACACGCGCGCGTCAAATCGCGAAATGGCCGAATAACCGTTAACGTCTGGGGTTTAATTCTACACACGCGCGCCCATGTATCCGCGCCTCACCCCGTTCCCGGGTACCCGGACCCGCCCGCGGCCCGCCGCGGGCCGGCCAGCCATGGACCCGCCCCCCGGTCCTGTGCTATAATGGCGATACGAACGCGGATTCGAAAAGGGCCGCCTGGCGGAGGTTGCACGGCGCATCCAGCGGGCCTGGGAGGACGGCTGACGGGAGCGGGCCGCATGGCGTTCGTCCACTTGCACGTCCACAGCGTCTACAGCCTCCTCGACGGGGCTGCCTCCGTGGAAGGGCTCTGCCGAAGGGCGGCCGAGCAGGGTTCTCCCGCCCTTGCCCTCACCGACCACGGCGTCATGTTCGGGGCGGCCGCCTTCTACCGGGCGGCGGTGGCGCATGGAATCAAGCCCATCCTGGGCTGCGAGCTCTACCTGGCGCCCGGGCGCCGCACCGAGAGGGCGGGTGGCGGCCGCGAACACCGGCATCACTTGCTGGTGCTGGCTCAAACCCCCCGGGGGTACCGGAACCTCACACAGCTCGTGACCGCGGGCTTCACCGAGGGCTTCTACCAGAAGCCCCGCGTCGATCGGGAGCTCCTCGAGGCCTACGGCGAGGGCCTCATCGTGCTGTCGGGGTGCATGTCCAGCGAGGTGCCCGAGCTGCTGCTGGAGGGCCGTGAGGACGAGGCGATCCAGGTGGCCCGGTGGTACCGGGAACGCTTCCCCGGCCGCTATTACGTGGAGATCCAGGAGAACGGCATGCCCCGCCAGGAGGAGCTGAACCGGAAGCTGGTCGCCCTGGCCCGGGAGCTCGAGCTGCCCCTGGTGGCCACGGGGGACGTGCACTACGTGGCCCCCGCGGATGCGGAGCTTCAGGATGCCCTCCTGTGCATCCAGACGGGGAAGCGTCTGGCGGACCCCGACCGGCTTCGCTTCCCCACCGACCGCTTCTACCTGAAGACGCCCGAGGAGATGGCCGCCGCCTTCGGCGAGATCCCCGAGGCCTTGGCCAATACCCTGCGGATCGCGGAGTCCGTGGAACCGGTGCTGGAGCCCGGCCGGCCGGAGTTGCCCGAGCCCCCCCTGCCCCGGCGCGACGGGCGGCCCCTGGAGCCCGACCGCCACCTGCGGGAGGAGGCGGACCGGGGCGCCAGGCGCCGCTTCGGACGGGTGGAGGCGCGGGTGCGGGAGCGGCTGGCGCATGAGCTGGACGTGATCACCTCCATGGGGTACGCGTCCTACTTCCTGATCGTCGCCGACTTCGTGAACTGGGCCCGGAGCCAGGGAATCGCGGTGGGGCCCGGCCGAGGATCGGCGGCCAGCAGCCTGGTCGCCTACTGCCTGGGCATCACCGACGTGGACCCGCTCCGGTACGGCCTGGTCTTCGAGCGGTTCCTGAACCCCGCCCGGGTGTCGATGCCCGACATCGACATCGACTTCAGCGACGCCCGCCGGGGCGAGGTGCTGGAGTACGTGGCCCGCCGGTACGGCGCCGACCGGGTGGGGCAGATCGCCACCTTCTCGCAGCTGGCGGCCCGGGCGGCGCTGCGGGACGTGGGACGCCTCCTGGACGTGCCCTATGCCGAGGTGGACCGGGTGGCCAAGCTGGTGCCTTCGGGCCCGGGCGTGACCCTGGAGCAGGCGCTCGAACAGGAGCCGGAACTCCGGGCCATGGCCGGAGGCGGGGACCCCCTGCACCAGCGCTGGATCCGCCTGGCCCGGGCGGTGGAAGGGTCGCCCCGGCACCTGTCGGTGCACGCCGCAGGGGTGGTCATCACCCGTGAGCCGCTGGTGGAGCGGGTGCCCCTGGCCCGCACCCATGAGGGCGTGGTGGTGACCCAGTACCCCATGGAGGACCTGGAGTGGCTCGGCCTGCTGAAGATGGACTTCCTGGGCCTCCGTACCCTCACGGTGCTGGAGCGGGCGGTGGAGCTGGCGAGCGAGGAGAGGGCTGGGGAAGCGGCCGGCGGGTCGATCCGGCTGGAGGCCATCCCCGAGGACGACCCCGAGGTGTACCGGATGCTTTCCGAGGGCCGGGCGGAGGGGGTCTTCCAGCTCGAGACCTCCATGTTCCGCACCCTCCTGCCCGAGGTGCGGCCGGACCGCTTCGAGGACCTGGTGGCTCTGCTGGCCCTGGGCCGGCCCGGGCCCATGGTGCGGGTGCAGGACTACATCGAGCGGAAGCACGGCCGCCAGCCTGTGCGCCACGCGCTGCCCGTCCTGGAGCCGGTGCTGGCCGAGACCTACGGCGTGATGCTCTACCAGGAGCAGGTGATGCAGGTGGCCATGGCCGTGGCCGGCTACTCGGCCGGCGAGGCGGATCTGCTGCGCCGGGCCATGGGCAAGAAGAAGCCCGAGGCGATGCAAGCCGAGGAGAGCCGGTTCGTGGAGCGCTCGGTGGAGCGGGGGGTGCCCGAGGAGCAGGCCCGGGCGCTTTTCCGGGAGATGGCTGAGTTCGCAGGTTACGGCTTCGCCAAGAGCCACTCGGCCGCCTACGCCCGCATCACCTACCAGACCGCCTACATGAAGGCCCACTACCCCGTGGCCTTCATGGCGGCCCAGATCAGCAGCGTGATGGGACAGGAGGAGCGGGTGGCCGAATACCTTGAAGAGTGCCGGCGCCAGGGCATCCCCGTGCTGCCGCCCGACGTCAATGCCAGCCGTTGGGAGTTCCGTCCCGAGGGTGGCGGGATCCGTTTCGGGCTGGGGGCGGTGAAGAACGTGGGCTCGGACCTGGTGCGCGGCCTGGTGGAGGCCCGGGCCGAAGGCCCGTTCCGGAGCCTGCAGGACTTGCTGGACCGGCTGGAGGAGGCCCACCCGAACCGCAAGGCGCTGGAGAGCCTGGTGAAGGCGGGCGCCTTGGACGGTTTCGGGCACCGCCGCTCGCTCCTGGGGGAGCTGGAGGTGCTGCTGCGCGAGCGGGGGCCCGGTGCCCGGGCCGCAACGGCCCGCGGGCAGACCCGTCTCTTCCAGGTGGACGAGCCGGGCCCTCCGGTCGGAAGGGAGGCAGGGCGAGGCCCGGCGGTCGGGGGGCACCCCGCGAGGCAGGAGGCCGTGCTCGCCCCCTTCAGCCCCCAGGAGCAGCTGGCCCTGGAGAAGGAGGCGCTGGGCTTCTACTTCTCGGGAGACCCGCTGGCGGGATGGCGGGAACGCCTGGCCGCCCACGGGGCGCGGCCGCTCGCAGAGGTGGGGGAGCGTGCCGGCCAGGACGTGCTGGTGGCAGGGACGGTGGTGTCGGTGAAGGAGATCACCACCCGGCGGGGGGAACCGATGGCCTTCGTGACCCTGGACGACGGCAGCGCCCGGGTGGAGGCGGTCTTCTTCCCGCCTGTCTACCAGGCCCACCGCGACCTGCTGGGTGAAGGCCCGCCCGTGCTGGTGGGTGGGCGCGCCCGAGCCCAGCGGGCACCCGCGGGACGCCAGGCGTCCACGCCGCGCCAGCCGGCCACGTCACGCCCATCGCCCACGTCAAGCCCGGAGGGGGCCGGGCGCGGGCAGGGCCAAGGGGGCGCCGCGGGGGACGTGCAGCTCGAGGCCCGCTGGGTGGCGCCCCTGAACCCCCGGGGCCTCTGGGTCCGCCTGGGGTGCGAGGAGGCCGGTGGAGACCGTGGGCTCTCGGATCCCCAGGGCGACGGCGGGCGGGGAGAGGTGGAGGGGTGGGCCGAGCGGTTGGAAGGGCTCCTGGCGTCGGCGCCCGGGCAGGCGCCCGTCTGGCTGGAGATCGAGGGCGGAAGCGAGCGGGTGGTGGCCCTCCTCCCGCGCCGGCTCTGGATTGCCGAGGAGGAAAGCGGTAGGATGGTGGAGCGTCTGGAGGGTTCCGAGGAGGTACCCGTGCGGGCGGCGTGGCTGTGGGGAGAGGGGCGTGTGCGAGGATGAGGAACGGGTTGCACGAGGCGGCGGGCGAGGCGCTGCGGCGCCGGGGCGTGCGGGTGGAGGACGTGGTGCGGGTGGCCTGCGACATCGCCCGTGAGCGAAGGCCGCAGGTGACCTTCGCCGAGTGCCGCACCCACCTGGAGAAGGTGCTGGAGAAGCGGGAGGTCCTCTACGCCATCCTGACCGGCGTGGTCCTGGACGAGCTGGCCGAGGCGGGCACGCTGCCTGAGCCGCTGCAGGAGGCCATCGCGTCGGACCTGCCGCTCTACGGCATCGACGAGATCCTGGCCACCTCCATCACCAACATCTACGGGGCCGTTTCCCTCACCCGCTTCGGATACCTGGACAAGAAGAAGCCGGGCGTGGTGGGCGACCTGAACCGCCACCGGAACGGGCGGGTCCACACCTTCATGGACGATCTGGTGGCCGCGCTGGTGGCGGCCACCCTGGCCCGGATGGAGCACTCGGCCCAGAAGGGCGCCGGGCGGCTCACGAAGCCCGAGGTGACAGCCGATGCCCAGGAGGGCCTGCCCCCGGCGGCGTCGGGGTGAGGCTGGCGGGGCGGACCCGCCTGGGGCAGGTCCGGCGGTTGACACCCTTTTTCGCCTGAGACTATAATGGGGGCGATTTCCGGGCTGCCCAGGGGAGAGGGGGCCGGCGGCGTGGAGCAAGAGGACTGGGAAGAGCCGGTCGCTGGGGACTTCGTGGTCATCGAGGCCCTGGAGGACGGGGTCACCATCTTCGGGCTCACCCGGGGGAAAGAGACCCGGTTTCACCACAGTGAGAAGCTCGACACCGGCGAGGTCATGATCGCCCAGTTCACGCGCCACACGTCGGCCATGAAGATTCGAGGCAGGGCCCGCATCCTCACCGCCCACGGCACGGTGGAATCGGGTCCTCACCGGGAGACCAGGCGGTAGCCTGGCTCTTTTGTTGGCGCCCCGGCGGGGCGCGCCTGCAGGGCCGGTCCCGGTGGATACCGAAGAGCCCAGGTTGGGGGGCGTCCCAGATGTGGACCGTGGTCTACATCGCTCCGAACCGCCCGCTGGCGGAGATGATCAAGGAACTCCTCGAGAACGAGGGGGTCCTCACCATGCTGCGGCCCCTCGGCGTGCCACATATGGGCGACTCGGCCAACGTAGAGATTCTGGTGCCGGAGGCGGAAGTGGAGGAGGCCCAGGAGATCCTGAACCAGGTGATCGGACGCTCCTGAGGCGTGGCAAGGCACTGGCCGGCGCGGCACGGGCGTCCCTTTGGCGCGCCGGCGTGGACGAGCATCCCGCAGCGAGGAGTCGGTGCCCGTGTTGAAGGACCTCTTCCGGGGAAGGCCCCGGTACGCCACCGTCAGCCCCACGCCCACCGAAACCCGGGAGGCGCCGCCCCAGCCGGCTCCCCGGGAGGCCCCCGACGGCCTCTGGCTCAAGTGTGCCGGCTGCGAGACGATCCTTTACAGGAAAGAACTTCAACAGCACGGCCAGATCTGCCCGCGCTGCGGGTACCACTTCCGCATCGGCGGGTGGGAGCGGCTGGAGCAGCTGGCCGACGCAGGCAGCTTCACGGCGTGGGAGGACCACCTGGCCTCCGTGGACGCCATCGGCTTCCCCGAGTACCGGGAGAAGCTGGCCAGGGCCCAGGCCCGGACGGGCCTGTCGGAGGCGGTGCTGGTGGGCCGGGCGGCCATCGAGGAGCTCCCGGTGGCGTTGGGCGTCTTCGACTTCAACTTCGTGGGCGGGAGCATGGGTAGCGTGGTGGGCGAGCGGCTCACCCGGCTTTTCGAGCGGGCCGAGCGGGACCGGTTGCCGGTGGTGGTCGTTTCGGCCGGTGGCGGCGGGGCCCGCATGCAGGAGGGGATCCTCTCCCTCATGCAGATGGCCAAGACGAGCCAGGCGGTGGCGCGCTACCGCCGGTGCGGGATGCCCTACCTCTCGGTGCTGACCGACCCCACCATGGGCGGCGTCTACGCGAGCTTCGCCTCCCTGGGCGACGTGATCATCGCCGAGCCGGGGGCGCGCATCGGCTTCGCGGGCCCCCGCATCGTGGAGGAGACCACCCGCCAGAAGCTGCCCGCGGGCTTCCAGACGGCCGAGTACGCGCTCCAGAACGGCATGGTGGACCTGGTGGTCCCGCGGCCCAAGCTGCGGGAGCAGCTGGCGCAGCTCATCCGACTGCACCTGTAGGGTCCCGCAGGTCCGGCCGCGCTGGCAAGCCGCGTCGCAGCGGGGAGGCGCCGGGGCCGGGGTCCCACCCCGTGGTGCGACGGACGAGGAGGAGACAGGGTGGCGGCGAGCGACTTCGAGTGGGAACGGCCTCTGATCGAGCTGGAAGAGCGGATCCGTGAGCTGCAGAACTTCACGGACCAGCAGGGCATCGACCTGAGCGACGAGATCACCAGCCTGAAACGCCGGGCCGACCAACTCCGGCACGAGATCTTCGCCAACCTCACCCCCTGGCAGCGGGTCCTCCTGGTCCGGCACCCCCGCCGCCCCACCACCCTCGACTTCATCGAGTGGATCTTCGACGAGTTCGTGGAGCTCCACGGCGATCGCACCCACCGCGACGACGCCGCCATGGTGGGCGGCATCGCGCGGCTGAACGGGCGGCCGGTGACGGTGATCGGGCCCCAGAAAGGCCGCGACACCAAGGAGAACATCCGCCGGAATTTCGGGCTGCCCCATCCCGAGGGGTACCGCAAGGCCATGCGGCTCATGAAGCAGGCCGAGCGCTTCGGGCGCCCGATCATCACCCTGATCGACGTGGTGGGGGCCTACCCCGGCATCGAGGCTGAGCAGCGAGGGCAGGGCCTGGTGATCGCGGAGGCGATCCTGGCCATGTCGGAGCTGCGGGTGCCCATCGTGAGCGTGATCACGGGCGAGGGCGGCAGCGGCGGTGCGCTGGCCATCGGGGTGGGCGATCGCGTCTGGATGCTGGAGAACGCCTGGTACTCGGTGATTTCCCCGGAAATGTGCGCGCAGATCCTGTGGAAGGACACCAAGCGGGCCGCGGAGGCGGCCGAGGTGCTGCGCCTGACGGCCCGGGACCTTCTGGAGCTGGGCGTGGTGGAGGGGATCGTGCCGGAGCCCATGGGCGGGGCGCACCGTGATCCGGAGGCGACCGCCCGCAACCTGAAGGAGGTCCTGGTGCGGGAGCTGGCCGCCCTGGAGGGTTCGGACCCCGACGGGCTGGTGGAGGCCCGCCACCAGCGGTACCGGCGCCTGGGGCGGCTGTCTGAGGGGCACCCCGGGATCCTTCCGGGAGCACCGGCCGAAGGCGAGGGGGAAACCCCCGGCGGCGACGACGAGGAGGAGGACGAACCCTCAGGGCAGGCCGCCTGGACGGGTGGGCTCCCGGCGGACGTCCCGTCCAGGGAGTAGCGGGCCCGCGGCCCGGAGGGGGCAGGCATGGACCAACCGCACGGGGCGCCCGTTCAGGCGCTGAAACGGACCAAGATCATTTGCACCATCGGGCCGGCCACCGAGTCCGTCGACACCTTGAGGGCCATGGTGGCGGCCGGCATGGACCTGGTGCGGCTAAACTTCTCCCACGGCACCCTCGACGAGCACCGCCGCCGGATCGAGGCGGTGCGCCGCCTGCAGGCCGAGGGGGCTGGGCTTGCCATTCTGCAGGATATCCAGGGTCCCAAGATCCGGCTGGGGGAGGTTCCCGGCGGCCGGGTGACCCTCGAGCGCGGCCAGGAGGTAGAGGTCTCCGCGACCCTGCCCCCCCGGGCGGCGCCCCTGCGCCTTTCCATCCCCTACCCGCCGCTGGCCGAGCAGCTGGGCCCGGGCTCCACCCTCTTCCTGGACGACGGCGAGGTGGAGCTGCGGGTGGAGGCGGTGGAGGGCGAGGCGCTCCGCTGCCGGGTGCAGGTGGGCGGCGACCTCTCCTCCCACAAGGGCGTCACCCTTCCGGGCGTGAGGGTGGGCTTACCGCCCATCACCCCGCAGGACGAGGCGCACATCCGCTTCGGCGTGGAGATGGGCGTGGATTGGGTGGCCGCCTCCTTCGTACGGGCGGCCGAGCACGTGGAGGCGGTGCGCGACGCGATCCGGCGGGCCGGGGGCGACCAGCCCGTGGTGGCCAAGGTGGAGAACCGCCAGGGGCTGGAGGCCATCGACGAGATCATCGAGGCGGCGGACGCGGTGATGGTGGCCCGGGGCGACCTGGGGGTGGAGATTCCCCCTGAAGAGGTGCCCATGGCCCAGAAGATGATCATCCAGAAGTGCAACGCGGCCGGCAAGCCCGTGATCACCGCCACCCAGATGCTCGACTCCATGGCCCGGAACCCCAGGCCCACCCGGGCCGAGGTGACCGACGTGGCCAACGCCATCCTGGACGGCTCCGACGCGGTGATGCTCTCGGGTGAGACGGCCGTTGGGCGCTACCCCGTGGAGAGCGTGCGGATGATGGCCGCCATCTGCCGCCGCACCGAGGCGTCGATCAACTACGCGGCCTTGCTACGCGAGCGCCGCCCCCGGGACGGGACGTCGGTGGCCGAGGCCATCGCGCATGCCACCTGCCAGACCGCCCAGACCCTGGGCGCCCGGGCCATCGTCACCTCCACCCAGTCCGGGGCGACGGCCCGCATGGTCTCCCGTTTCCGCCCTGAAAGCCCGATTGTGGCCATCACACCCAGTTCCGGCGTGCGCCGCCGCCTCAACCTGGTGTGGGGGGTGGTGCCGCTGCTGGTGCCCCGAGCCGAGAGCATCGATCAGATGATCGACCTGGGGGTGGCCGCTGCCCGGCACCAGGGCCTGGTGTCCCAAGGGGACGTGCTGGTCATCGCCGCCGGGGTGAAGACGGGCACGCCGGGCTCCACCAACCTGCTGCAGGTGCACATGGTGGGGGAGGCATCCCGGAAGGGCTGATCCGGCCGCCGCGGTGCCAGCGGCCGCCCTGAGCCGGGGTGAGGCCGGTGCCGTGGGCGGTCCGGTCGCGGGGAGGGCCGCCGCCCCGTCGGGGGAGGATTTCCGCCCGCGGGTGCCCAAGTCACAGGACGGTTGGGATTCTGGCTGGAGGGCGGGGGAGATCGTGGTCGTAGGCGTTCCCAAGGAGATCAAGAAGGACGAGAACCGGGTGGCGCTGACGCCCGCGGGGGCTGCGGAGTTGGTGCAGGCGGGCCACCGGGTGGTGGTGGAGCAGGGTGCCGGCGCCGGGAGCGGCATGGCGGACGAGGAGTACCGGGCCGCGGGGGCCACCCTGGTCCCCACCCACGCGGACGTCTTCGCCGAAGCGGACCTGATCATCAAGGTCAAGGAGCCTGTCGAGCCCGAGTTCAACCTCTTCCGGCCCGGCCAGATCCTCTTCACCTACCTGCACCTGGCGGCCACCGAACCGGTCACGCGCGCCCTCCTGCAGCGGCGGGTCACCGGCGTCGCCTACGAGACCATGCAGGAGCCCAACGGCGCGCTGCCGCTCCTCACCCCCATGAGCGAGGTGGCCGGGCGCATGAGCGTCCAGGTGGGCGCCCAGTTTCTGGAGGAGATCCACGGCGGCCGTGGGGTGCTGCTGGGAGGCGTCCCGGGTGTTCCCCCGGCTGAGGTGGTGGTGCTGGGCGCGGGCACCGTGGGAAGCAACGCCGCCCGCATCGCCTTGGGCATGGGAGCCCACGTGACCATCATGGACAAGCGCGTCGACCGCCTGCGCTACCTGGAGGACGTGCTCACCGGCAACCGCATCACCGTGGTAGCCAACCAGCAGACGGTGGACCGGGCGGTACGCTATGCGGACCTGGTCATCGGAGCGGTGCTGGTGCCGGGCGCACGGGCACCCCGTCTGGTGGGTGAGGAGACGGTGAAGGGGATGAAGCCGGGCGCGGTGATCGTGGACGTGGCCGTGGACCAGGGCGGCTGCATCGAGACCGTCGACCACCCCACCACCCACAGCGACCCGGTCTACGTGAAGCACGGGGTGGTGCACTACGCCGTGGCGAACATGCCCGGCGCCGTGCCGCGCACCTCCACCCTGGCCCTCACCAACGCGACGCTCCCCTACGCTGTGGAGCTGGCCCGAAAGGGCGTCCGGCAGGCGGTGGCCGAGGATCCGGTCCTGGCCGGGGGCGTGAACGTGATCGACGGCCACGTGACCCATGCCGCGGTAGCCGAGGCGCACGACATGGAGTATGTACCTCTGGAAAGGGTTCTCGCCGGGTAGCCGGGGCGCCGGCCGGGGCTGGAGCAAGCCCAAGATCCCCGGCCGGCCCGGGACGTTCCGGCGACGCTTCTACCAAAGAGGAGGATCCTTCTGAACGCACAGGCCGCACGGGCGCTGAACCACGCGTACGCCCGGGCGTTCGCCGCCTCGGGGGCCGTCTTCAAGCAGGCGGCCAACGTCCTGGCGGGTGGACTCACGCACGACTCGCACGCGCTGGACCCCTTCCCTCCCTACGTCACCAAGGCCCAGGGCGCGTACAAGTGGGACGCAGACGGTCATCGGCTCCTGGACTACTGGATGGGCCACGGGGCCATGCTGTTGGGCTTCAACCACCCCAAGGTGGTGGAGGCCGTGGAGCGGCAGCTCGCCCGGGGTCCCTTCTACGGAGCCGAGCATCCCCTGGCGCTGGAGTGGGCCGAGCGGATCCAGCGGATGGTTCCCTCCGCCGAGAGGGTCCGCTTCACCGTGACGGGCAGCGAAGCCACCGAACTGGCCGTCCGCCTCGCCCGGGCGGCCACGGGCAAGCCGTTGGTGGTCAAGTTCAGCGGGCACTTCCACGGCTGGCACGAGCCCCTCAGCCGGGGCATCGCTCCGGGGGAGGCCGCCGAGACCGGCAACGGCCGGGCACGGCCAAAGGCGGGAGCCGATGGGGCCGCCCCGGCAGGGCCCGGCGGGGAGGCGCCCGCCACGCGCCTGGTGCCGCCGGACCGGCTGGACCAGGTCGAGGAGCTCTTGGCCACGGGGCAGGTGGCCGCGGTGATCCTGGAGCCGGGCGGCGGAGCCTGGGGCGCCATCCCCGTGAACGTGGAGTGGCTCCAAAGCCTCCGGGATCTCACCCGGAAGCACGGAAGCGTGCTCATCTTCGACGAGGTGATGACCGGCTTCCGCCTGGCCCCTGGCGGGGCTCAGGAGCGCTACGGCGTGCTGCCGGACCTGACGTGCCTGGCGAAGATCGTCTCCGGGGGCATGCCGGGCGCCGCGGTGGCTGGGCGGGCGGACATCCTGGAACATCTGGCCTTCGGGGACGAGGCGTGGAACCGCACCCGGAAGGTGCCCCACTTCGGCACCTTCAACGCCACCCCCCTCGCGGCCGCCGCGGGCATCGCCACCCTGGACGAAATCGCCTCAGGCAGGGTGCTGCCTTACGTGGACCGCCTGGCCGGCAAGCTCCTGCAGGCGCTGAACGAGCGGCTGCGGGCCCGGGGCGTGCGGGGGTACGCTTACGGGCAGGCTTCCATCTTCCACGTGGCGCTGGGGGTGGATCCTCCCGAGGGCGACCAGCCCACCGCCCGCCAGTGGCAGGCGTTGCTGGAGGCGGCCAAGGGCGCGTCCACCCAGTGGCTGCGGAAGGCCATGCTTCTGGAGGGCGTGGACCTCATGCGGACCGGCGGCTTTCTCTCCGCAGCCCACGGCGACGACGAGGTGGAGGAGACGGTGCTGGCCTTCGACCGGGCGCTGGAAAGGCTTCGCAAGCTGGAGCCGGCCTGGGTGGGCTGACGGGGGGGCGGGTTCGTGCAGGCGGGGAAGCTCTCGACGGCGGAGCTCAGGCGGCGGGTCTTGACCCACCTGGGCCACCGCAGGCCCGAGGTGCGCGTGCGCGCCGGGGTGGGGCTCGACTCGGCGGTCATCGACCTGGGGGGCGACCTCTGCGTGGTCTCCAGCGATCCCATCACCGGAGCGGGGGAGGGCGCGGGGAGGCTGGCGGTGGTGGTCTCCTGCAACGACGTGGCCGCCATGGGAGCCGTCCCCGTGGGGGTCCAGGTGACGCTGCTCCTCCCCGAGGGCGCAGGCCCGGAAGACGTGGAGCGGTTCATGGAGGAGGTGTCCGGCGCCTGCGAAGCGCTGGGCATCGAGGTTCTGGGCGGCCACACCGAGATCACCTCCCGGGTGACCGCCCCCGTGCTGGTCACCACCGCCGTGGGCCGGGTGCCGCCCGAGCGGCTGGTGCAGGCGTCGGGCGCCCGGGCGGGTGACGGGCTGGTGGTGACCAAGGGCGTGGGCCTGGAGGGAACGGCCATCCTCGCCACGGACTTCGCCCAGGATCTGGAGCCCCGGGTGGGTGCTGAGGTCCTGGCCCGCGCCCGACGCTTCACCGAGGAGCTGAGCGTGGTGGCTGAGGCGCTGGCGGCGGCCCGGTTGGGCGCCACGGCCATGCACGACGTCACCGAGGGCGGCCTCTACGGAGCCTGCCGGGAAATGGCCCTCGCATCGGGGCTGGGGGTGGAGCTCTGGACCGACCACCTCCCCGTGCGCCCCGAGACCCGCGCCATCTGCGAGGTGCTGGGCATGGACCCCGCCGGGCTCATCTCCTCCGGCACCCTCCTCATCGCCGCCCCGGACCCCGAGGCCATGGCCGGCGGACTGAAGGAGGAGGGCTTCCAGGCCTTCCCCGTGGGCCGGCTGGTCCCGAGCGGCTTCTGGCGCCTGGAGCGCAAGCCGTTCCCAGGCCCCGGCGCCGGCAGGCGCCCCTTCCCCGAAGACGAAGAGGACGAGCTCTGGCGGTTCCTGCGGACCCGGTAGGCCCGGGCGATGGACGGCGGGGCCCACGCGAACAGGAACCAGCGGCGGGCCCGGCCTCCACGGCGCGGCGTAGCATGGGGCGCGGGTCGATCGAGCGTGCACGCTCCGATCGAGAGCCCGCGTCAACCGACGCCTGTGGAGGTGGAACGGATGAACTGGAGCTATCAGGTGATGCCGGGCCGGGAGCCCGTGCAGGTTCTTCCCCTGCCCGTGGCGCCGCGCCCCAGGCTCCGCCCCAGCCTACGTATCCTTCGCCTGATCGAGCTGATCCTGCGCAACATCCGGCGCAAGGAGCGTCAACTCGCACGAACCCGGCGGGAGGTGGACCGGCGCCTGCTGCGCCGGAGCATCGCAGCGGAGCGGAGGCAGCTCCGCCTGCTGCTGGGCATGCACGCGCGCTCGGCCGGGTTCGCGCCCTCGCTCTCGGAGATCCAGCCCATGGAGGAGCCAGCCGCAGCGGGTCCGACCGCGGCCGACGCAGAGGTGGCCGAGCTGATGGAGGGCGAGATGGAGGTGGCCGAGGAGCTGCGGGAGGCCATGGCCGAGGCCGACGATGAAGAAGCTCGCATGATGCTCATGGAGATGCACATGGAGACCATGGAAACGCTGGCCGGGCTTGCGGCCATGGCCGGTATCCAGGGGACGGTCGCGGGGACGAGCCCCGGCGGGTGAGGCACCACCGGGTGCGGACGGGGAACGGCGCGCCCGATCGCCCCGCCCGCGGGGAACCAGGCGGGTCCCGCCCTCGGGTGGAGACCCCATTTGGGGCTGGTGGGCAACCCACCCCGGGTGGGGACGACTGCCCCTGGCTCCAGTTTCTGCCTGGATGATAGGCTGGAGACAGAAGCGCCGATGGGAACGCCCTCGCCGGGTGAGGCGGCCCTTCCGCCGACCCTGTACGGGACGGGCCCATGCCGGCGCCCGGGGCAGCCGTTCGCTCTGAACGGCGGGCCCTACCACGAGCGAGGTGATCCGCGTGACGAGCTTGGCACGACGCGGCCTGCGGCGTGGGGGTCTCCTGGCCGTACTCGTTTTCGTCCTCCTGGTGGTGGCTGCCGTCGCGCAGGCCGGGCCCAAGCAGGAGCTGGCCAACTCAGCCCACTCCACCCCTGTGGAGAGTGCGGCTACCCGGGCGGCCTGCGCCACCTGCCACGACGGCCCGACCTTTGCCGGTGAGCGGCCCGAGGGCGTGACCATCACCGACCCCAAGGGCCTCTCATGCACCGACTGCCACGACTGGAGCGGCTCCCAGGCCCCCGAAGGCCTCAGGGTGTACGGGGAAGCGAAGCTGCCCAACGGGCTGGTGCTGCAGAACGGCTCCGCCGCCCTGTGCGTCACCTGCCACAACGGGCGGCGCGACACCGGCGACCCGAAGACCGCACAGGGCCTCTCGGCGCCCCACCGGAGCCCCCAGGGCGAGATGCTGGCGGGCACGGGGGCCTTTGAGTTTCCGGGGTACCGCTACACCAACTCGGTGCACACCACCCTGGAGGAGGGCTGCGTCGCCTGCCACATGGCACCCGGGCCGGCGGAGGGTGAGGCGCCCTTCGAGCGCATCGGGGGCCATACCTTCACCATGGCCTACGAAGGCACCGAGAACCTGAACGCCTGCACCGACTGCCATCCGCTGGCCACGAGCTTCAACCGGCCCGCGACGGCGGACTGGGACGGCGACCGGCGACTGGAGGGCGTGCAGGACGAGGTGCACGGGCTGGTCGAGCTCGTCAAGGGGGCCATCGAGGCTGCGCTGGACGGCGGCCGGGGCGGCGTGATCCACGAGTCCCACGGCGCGGTGGAGTTCCTGAAGAAGGATGGGCAGACCAAGCTCGAGGGCGTGCCCGAGTCCATCTACAAGGCCACCTACAACCTGCTCTTCGTGGAGAACGACGGTAGCCTGGGCATCCACAACACCGCCTACGCGGTGCAGCTCCTGCAGTCCTCGTATCAGGCGGTGACCGGGCATCCGGTGCCCGACGCGGCCATCCGCTGACCGGAGACCCAGACCAAAACTGGCGCCGGGCGGTGCCCCGGCCGTCGTTCGGAGGCCCCGGTCGGGGCCTCCGGCGCTTCTCTGTTGGGGTGGCTGGCTGCCCGAGGGTGACCAGGCGGTAACTGTAGGGCGCTGCCTGCCCGATGGGGCTGCTCACATCGCCGCTCCTGGCCAACATCCGGCGGGAGCAGCGGCTGCTCGCCCGTGCCCGCCGGCCGATAGACCGGCGTCTGCTGCAGCGAAGCATTGCCGCGGAACGCCGGCAGATTCGCCTGCCCCTGGGATTGAACTCGCGTGTTGGTTTCTCGACCCCGACTCCAGGCGGCATGGCTCTAGCTGCCTGGGGTCGCGGCTCCTTTCTCTACAGTAGCCCCACCACCGCTGCCGGCCCCCTGAAGACGATGCGGCTGATGAAGAGCGCCAGCTCGCTCGGGGAGTGCGCCATTCCCGTATCGAACCAGTGCTGGATGAGCCCCAGTTGAGCCGAGGTCGCAAAGGCGATCAGGTAGTCGGGGGGAATGAGCAACTCCGACGGCCTGGCGCGTCCGGAGAAGAGTTTGGGAAAGAGATGTGACGCCATGAGCTCCTTGATCTGCGCGGGAAAGGCCGGGTCGCCCTTGGGCCCCAGCATCGCCTTGAAGAAGGCCGCGTGCTGGGTCAGGTACTCCAGGATCGCGACGATCTGCGGGTAGGTTTCGTCTTGGGCAGCATAGGCCAGGAGTTCGAAGGGATCGGCCCGGTCCACCAGCTTGCGCAGCCCCTCCAGGACCTCGACCGTGTTCCGCTCGATGAAATCGTAGATGTCCCGGTAGTGCAGGTAGAAGGTCCCCCGGTTGATGTCCGCCCGCTCGCAGAGGCTGCTGACAGTGATCCGGTCGAGGCCTTCCTCGTCGATCAACTCCACCAGCGCCTGACGCAGCAGCCGGCGGGTCCGGCTCTTGCGGCGATCAACCCTGTCGGACACGTTGGCCCGCCCTCCAGCCTCTTCCACGAAAGATAGACGATCGCCGGGCGCGATGACGACTAGACGGCATCCTGCCCATCATTGGTCATTGCTCCCTCCGACCGCCTCAGTATACTTGATGGTGTAGCCATTAATCAACGCCATGTTCATCTGGTGAGGAGGAATCCGTACACGCGGCGCCCGCACAGGCCGCTGGAGTTCCACGGTCGCGCCCGTGTTCTCGACGGACGGAGGCGGCACTGATCCTATGGCACGCTGGATCGAAGGCATGCTGCGTCATCCCAGGGCGGTGATCGCTGGGGCAGTCCTGCTCTCCCTACTGGGGGCGCTCGGCATCACCCGCATCGAGATCGACGACCGTCTCGAAGCGCTGCTCCCGCCCGATATGGAGTCGCTGGTCGTCTGGCACGAGATCGAGGAGATCTTTGGCACCACGGAGCCCATCGTGGTGGCAGCAGGGCGGGAGGGGGCCTCGATCTGGGACCCAACCACCCTGCGCACCGTGGACCAGCTCCGGGCGAGGCTCGAAGAGCTTCCCGAGGTCGACTCGGTGACCGGCATCACCAACGCGAACCACCTGATCGCCTCCGACTTCGGCTTCGAGGTCGGGCCCCTGCTGGAGATGGAGCGGCTTGAGGAGCCGGGCTACCTGCAGGCGGCACGCGGTGCGCTCGGCGGCAACGAGATGCTCCAGGCGCTGGTCTCCGAGGACGAGGCATACACCCTCCTCCTGGTCACCCTGCGGGTGGATGCCGACGAGGTGGCAGCAGGGCCCGCCATCCAGCGGGTCATCGATACTCTGGAGCCAGAGCTCGACGTCCATGTGGCCGGCACGCCCTTCTTCCTGGGCGTGATCGCGGAGGAGATCCGCGGCGACGTCCTGTCACTGGTCCGCTTCGTCTTCCTCGTGCTCTTCCTGGTGGTCCTCTTGAGCCTGCGTTCCCTCAAAGGCGCCCTCCTCACCATGGCAGTCATCGCGCTTACGGCCATGACCACCCTGGGGCTGATGGGGTGGACGGGAAACAAGTTCACCGTGGCCAACACGTCGATGCCCATCGTGCTCCTGGCCATCGCCAGCGCCGATAGCATCCACATCATCACCCATTTCCTCCGACGGCTGCGCGCCCGCGGCGACGCCAGAGAAGCTGCGGCGGAGACCGTGCGTCACCTGATGCTGCCGGTCCTCCTCACATCGGTGACCACCGCCCTCGCCTTCCTCTCGCTCATCGGCTCGCCGATCACCGTCCTGGGCCCCTACGGCTACCTCACCGCCATCGGCGTCGGGTGGGCGTGGGTCCTGTCGGCCACCTTCCTTCCGTGCCTCCTTTCGATCTCCAGGTGGCCCGCCCATGGAGCCGTCCGGGGCGGGCAGGCCGCCCTGCGTACCTTCTGGTCGCGGCTGGCCGGCGTGGTGATCCGGCGCAGGGTTGCTATCACCGGGATTGCCACTCTTCTGGTGGTAGCGTCCGCCCTGGGAGTACCGCGCGTCCTGGTCGAGGTGAGCATGACCAGCATGCTCTCCCCCGAGAGCACCCTGCGGCAGGCGTCCAGCTTCCTCGACGAGCGGTTCAGCGCCGGCAGCAACCTGAGCCTGCTGGTGACGGGCGACCTCTATGATCCTGCGCTTCTCGAGGACATGCTGGACGTAGAGGCGTTCATCGAGGGCGAAGAGGGCGTGGGGCACGCCCGCTCGATCGCGGATCTGGTTGCCAGCATGAACAAGGCGTTCAACGGCGAGGATCCGGCCTTCGAGCGGATCCCGGAGACACGGGAGGCGGTCGCCCAGTTGCTCCTGCTCTACTCCTTCTCTGGCGACCCGGCGGACCTGGAGCGGTTCGTCACCACCGGCTACGACCGGGCCCAAATCTCCGTTCAGATGGAGTCTCTCTCCACCCAGCGGGTGAGCCGGATGGTGGACGATCTCAAGCGCTACCTCGAGGCCGAGAAGCCCGGCCTGCGCGCCGCCCCCACCGGGTTTGCCGTCTTCTTGCGGGATCTGGTACCGTTGGTGGTCCGCTCGTCGGTGACCAGCGTCATCGTTGCCCTCATCATCATGGTGCTCGTGGCCGGGATCGCCTTCCGATCGGCCCGCCTGGGGATCCTGACGGTGGTGCCCCTCGGTGCGACGGTGGTCCTCCTCTTCGGGATCATGGGGTGGACGGGAATCCCATTGAGCCACGTCAACGCGCTCATGGCGGCTATCGCCATCGGCGTGGGCGTCGACTACGCGATCCATTTCGTGGCGGCCTACCAGCGCCAGGGGAATGCCGGCCGTCGTCGGGAGGAGCGGGTGACCGGAGCCCTCATGGAGGTGGGGCCTCCAGTCGCCTTCAACGCCCTCTCGGTGGGCGGCGGCTTTGCGGTGCTGCTCGCCTCGCGCTTCGTCCCCATCTCGTTCCTGGGCGGGCTGGTCACCTTCGCGATGATCGTCTCCGCCCTGGGCGCCCTGATTCTGATCCCGTCCCTGCTCCTGATGGGCCGGGAGAAGGCGGCGACCAGGCCCGTCCCGAGCGATGCCGAAAGACCCGTTTCGGAGTGAGGCGTTCAGGCGCCCGCAGCGGCGCCCGCAGAGCAAGCACGATGGAAGGAGCGAGCAGCGTGCGGAGAGGTTGGAGCGGGCTGGCAGCCCTGGCAGTATTCCTGGTCCTGGCAATGGCAACGGCGGCGGCCCTTCTACCCACCGAAGGGCTCGCTCAGACCATGAGCGCCCGGGAGATCGTCGAGCGGTCCGAGAACCGGCCGGAACCCAGAGACCTGGCAGCAACCCAGACGATTCGGCTCATCTCCCAGGCGGGGGGCGAGCGATCGATGCAGATGCAGACCTTCCGCCGAGGCGACGAGCGGATGATCCTCTGGTTCGTCGCTCCCGGCGAGGTTCGAGGGACGTCGCTCCTGCGGGTGGAGCGTGAAGACGGTGAAGCCGACATCTGGCTCTACCTGCCGGCGATGAGGCGGACGCGGCGGGTGAGCGGGTCGGCCCAGTCGGGCAGCTTCATGGGGACCGACTTCTCCTACAACGACATGGGGCGCCGCCGCCTGGACGACTACGAGTACACCCTGGTGGACGAGGCGGAACTGGACGGCGAGGCGGTCTGGGTGATCGAGATGGTCCCCCGTGCCGGGGTGGAGAGCGACTACAGTCGCATCCGGCGGTACATCCGAATGTCAGACTTCGTGACCCTCCAGGAGGACCTCTACGACGGGGCGACCCTGTGGAAGGTGATGACCGTCGGGGACATCCATCAGATCGGCGGGTACACGCTGCCGGGACGGCTGGAGATGGTCGACGTGGTGAAGAACCACCGCACGGTGATGACCTTCGACGAGATGGCCGTCGACCAGGGCATCGACGAGAGCTTCTTCTCCCCCCGCAGCCTGGAACGGATCCCGTAGACGTACCCCGGGCCGACTGGAGGTGTCCTTGGTGACCCACGGACCAACCGATCGCTGGACGATTCTTCGCCCCGTACTCGTCGTGACTCTTGCCGCGGCCCTGGTTTTCGTCGGACCCGAGGCGGTGTGGGCTTCCGGGGTCGGCTACGTGGGGAGCGTCAGCCCCCGGATCACCCTGGATCCGGAGGATGGCTGGAGGAGCGTGCCCGACGCCTACCGGCTGGCCCAGCTGGCGCTCTTCTCGTCCACCGATCGGTTCGGCTGGTACCTCTCGGGATCGGCCGAGAGCCGCGGCGGGAACCAGGAGATCGATCTCGCCCTGGGCGAGGCGTACGTGGACGCCTACCTCCCCCGGGTGGACCTGCGACTCGGGCGCCAGCTGGTCGCATGGGGAACGGTGGACGGCAACAACCCGGTGGACAACCTGAACCCTGCGGACCTCACCCTCTTCTCGTCGGCAACGGAGCCGGCCGAGGCCAAGGTTCCCCTCGCCGCGCTGCGGGCCGTCTCCTACTGGGGAACCTACCAGGACCTGCGGGCCGAGCTGGTGCTGTTGCCCGAGTTTCGCGGGCACGGACTGCCCGAGAGTCCCCCTCTGACGTTCCCGGTGGAGGAGCCCGAGGTGGACCTCCTGGCGCCGGACTGGGGCGTGCGGGTCCAGCGCAGCTTCGACCGGTTCGACCTCGCGCTCTCGTACTATGACGGCCACGAGCGCATGCCCACGCCGGATCCGACCGTTCCGCCCTCCGCTGCGCACTACCTGCCCGTGCAGGTTCTGGGCCTGGAAGGGGCCGTCTTCGACCTGGGCGACCTGACGCTTCGGGGGGAGGCCGCCTACTTCCTGACAGCCGACGAGGACGCCTTCATGCAGGTGAAGAACCCTTACCTCCAGTACGCGCTCCAGCTCGAGTACCTGTGGGGTATGGAGACCACTCTGATGCTCCAGTACCTGGGATCCCATGTGACCGGCATCGACAGCCCGGCCGAGGAGGAGTCTCAGGAGGAGATCCCCTTCCGTGCCGGGGCGCCCCTCTTCAACCTGGACAGCCGCGCCGTCGCCCTTGGCCTCCGCCACGAGACGACGTGGCTCAACGTGAGGCCTCTCGCCCTGATCTGGCAGGGCGTCCTGGGCCTCGACCGGGGAGGCTTCCTCACCGGCGCCACCCTGGACCTCTCCCTGACCGACAGCCTCTCCCTGGGGCTCGGGGCGAGGATCGCCCGGGGGCTTGAAGGGACCCCTTTGGCTGCCGTGGGCCAGGCGGGCCGGGTCTGGACCGGGGTGGAGTACAGCTTCTAGGGTGTGGGGCGGGGGCCCCGCTGTGAGCACCGGCTTCCGCTACTGGCGCTCAACCTGACGGCAGCCCCGGACGAAAGGGGGAGTAAGGCGAGGCATCACGTGGTGTGAAGCGAGGCTGACGGGACCATGAAGGGCCGACCGCGCCGGATCCTGCTCATACTTCCTCTTCTTCTCTGGACATGGTGGGCGGGACCGATCCGGGCCGACGAGGCCGCCCGGATGATCGAAGAACCCGGCTTGCATGGCAGCCATGGTCTGGTAGGCGACCCAACCAACCCCTTGACGGGTGAGTACCTCTTCAGCCGGACGGACCTTACCGTCCCCGGAGTCGGCATCCCCTTCGAGTTCACCCGGGCCTATGGATCCAACTCGTCGATCAACGGGCCGCTGGGTCCCAAGTGGACCCACACGTACAACCGGACGCTCACGATGCTTTGGAACTACTCCATGGATGTCCGGGACGAGCAGGGGCGCAGGTGGCACTACCGCTTCATACCGGATCCCGAGATCCCCGTGGACTCCTTCGACGGGGACCCTTTGATCGAGATAAGCCTCGATCTGGGGTACTTCGTCTCCAGCGTACTCAACTCCAACACCCTGCACCGCAACCTGGACGGGACGTATGTGGAGCGCACCAAGGAAGGTCTGGAGTACCATTACGACGGGTACTGGGCGAAATGGCGGGGCGAGAACCAAAAACCGACGGCGGGCAAGCTCCTGTCCATCACCGATCGCAACGGCAACCGCATCAGCCTCACCTACGATGAGGAGGGGCGGCTGATCCGGGTTGAAGACACCGTCGGCCGCAGGTACGACCTCTTCTATGAAGGGCATCTCCTGGTGGAGCTCAGGGACCCAGAGGATCGCCGGTGGCGCTACGGCTACGACGAGTCGGGGCGCCTGACGCAGGTTGCGAACCCCATCGGGGCCATCTGGCAGTTCGCGTACGACTCCGAGGGCCGGATGACCCGGCGTACGAGCCCCTTGGGGCCGAGCGTCCGGTATCGGTACGACGAAGAGGGGCGAGTGAGCGAGGTCTTCGGGCTGGACGGGTCGCTGATCAACCGCTTCCGGTATGAGCGGGGCGATCTCCTGCGCACCGAGTACACGGACATGGCGGGTGGAAAGACGGTCTACGTCTTCGACGCCACGGGGCACCTCATCGAGGTGCAGCACCCGTCGGGCGGCGTGACCCAGCACGAGTACGATGACGGCTTCAACCGGATACGATCGGCCTACTCTGAGGAGGGAGAGACGAGGGCCCGCTACGACGAACGGAAGAACGTGGTCGAGTGGTTCGAGCCGTCGGGGGAGGCCTACCGTTTCACCTACGAGCCGGATTTCAACGGGGTCACCCGAATCGTCGACGGGCGCGGGAACGTGACGGAGCTGACGTATGACGACCGAGGCAACCTGATCCGGGTCGTCGACCCGCAGAACGGGACGACACGCTATACGTACCACCGCAACGGGCTGCCGGCGACGGTCACCGATCCCGAAGGGCGCGTCACTGCCTTCGTCTATGACGAGCAGGGCAACCTCGTCACCCGCATGGAGCACGACGGGGCGCTGACCCGCTACACCTACGACGGCCTCGGCAACCTGCTGAGCGAGACCGATCCCGCGGGGCGGACGACCCGGTACCACTACGACGAGCTCGGACAGGTGGTCCGGGTGGACGAACCGTCGGGCGCACAGCATCGCTACACCTATGACCTGGAGGGGAACCTGGTTGCCTACGAGGATCCCTCCGGGAGGATTCACCGATGGCCGTACGATCGCCTAGGGCGAACCTGGCCCTCCCTCGGGGAGATAGACTAGCCGCGCGCGTCCACCGCCGCTCCCCTGCCTCCTCGGCCGGGAAGGTCCTGAAGACCTATCCCTTGGCCCCAGCGACTCGGGCGGGAAGCTCCCTAAGCCACCGAACGCCCTCGGGCGAGACAGAGCAGGCGGCGGCCCGCACCTGGACGCCAGCCTCGTGCGCCCGCCGCAGCGTTCGGGCGAAGGCCGGATCGTTGGCGGCGTAGGGCGCGAAGGCGCGGGCGTCGTCTCTCAGGATAACGAAGAGGACCATGGCCAGGGCGCCGATCCGGCGGGCTTCGATCAGCTCCTCCAGGTGGCGGCGGCCCCGGTCGGTGGGAGCGTCGGGGAAGAGCGCGACGCCCTCCTGCACCAGGGTGACGGACTTGGCCTCGCCCCAGAAGGGACGGCCCGTTCCCGACTCGGTGCCGGCCAGGTCCAGCCGGCTTTGCCTGAAGCAGACCTCCTGCCGGAGCTCCGAAAGGCGGGGGGCCCTGGCCAGCAGGCCAAGCTCCAGGATCCGTAGGGCCAGGCGTCCGGGCAGGCGGGCGTCGACGCTCACCCAGCCCGTCCTGTCGCGGCCGGCCGCCTGCACCAGCACCAGGTCGCCGCAGGTGCGGCGGGCGGGGTCGGTGGAGGCGCGAAGAAGCCCGGGGGTGCCCGGGCGGAGCAGTTCGTTGAGGCGACCCGAGTTGGGCAGGTGGGCGAGGGCAGGGGCACCGTGCCTGTCCACGCGAACGGCGAAGCGGTTCACCCGCCGCACCACCCGGACCGGCTCCAGCCCCCCGGCGAAGGAGAGCAACATCAAGCCGCCTGCACCCGCCCGGGCCCCGCGGGACCCGGGCGCGTCCGGCACGTCTCTCCCCGAACAGGCTTCATGCGGGCCTAGCGGCCGTTGCACTCCCGGCACAGGCCATGGAATTCGAGCCGGTGGCTCTCGATCCTGCCGTCGGTCCACTCGGCGGCCTTGGCCTCGAGACCCTCCACCAGTGGCATCTCCAGGTCCTCGATGCGGCCGCAGTCGTCGCACACGAAGTGGTAGTGAAGCCGGGGATCGCCGTCGTAGCGGCTGTAGGAGCTGCCGTACGACATCTCCTGGGCCTCGCCCATCTCCGTGAGGATCTTCAGGTTGCGGTAGACGGTCCCCAGGCTGATGTGCGGGATCTCCTTGCGGACCTCCTGGTAGATCCAGTCGGCGGTGGGGTGCTCGTGCGTCATCCGGAGGACCCGCAGGATCGCCTCGCGCTGGCGCGTGTGCCGGAGGAAGCGGGGACGCTTCTGCTGCTGGATGGACATCGTGCATGCCTCCCTCAGGTCCGGGCCCAAGTCTCCGCTCGGTTCCGCGGAAAAGGGGAATCATTACCCGACCCCACTTTATTACGGATTTCACAAGCGGTCAATCACGCCTTCTTACTAGTATCGACAGGACATAGCTCTCTTTATCATTAGTACATCTGACCCCCACGCGACGGGACATGTCACGTGCCAGTCCCTCATCGACGTGACGGGAACTAGGGTGGCAGTGGTAATGACATCGGGTCGCAACCGGATGCGCGACCGAACGGCTCGGGCCGTGCAACGCGGCGAAGGGCGCCCGGACGCGCCAGCGGGCGCGAAGACGACCGGGCAGGTACCCGACCGCCTCCCAGTCCGCACGCCTCACCGTGTGCCTCGCCAGGGGGCGCGCCTCGCCAGGCGCGGAGGGTGTGCGCCGCGCCCGGCGAGGGCCGTTCACAGGAGTTTCCGCAGCACCGCCTGCAGGATGCCGCCGTTCCGGTACGACTCGAGCTCCACCGGCGTGTCGATGCGGGCCGTCACCTGGAAGCGGACCTCGGAGCCGTCCCCGCGCCGGGCCTGCACCGAGAGGGTGGCGCCCGGCTGAAGGTCGCCGGCGATGCCCTCGATGTCGTAGAGCTCGGTGCCGTCGAGCCCCAGGCTCTCCCGGCTCTCACCCGGAAGGAACTGGAGCGGCAGGATCCCCATGCCGATCAGGTTGCTCCGGTGGATGCGCTCGAAGCTCTCGGCGATGGCCGCCTGCACGCCCAGGAGGTACGGGCCCTTGGCCGCCCAGTCGCGGGAGGAGCCGGTGCCGTACTCCCTGCCGGCCAGCACCACCAGCGGCACGCCCTCCTGGCGGTAGGCCACGGCCGCGTCGTAGAGGGTCATCACCTTGCCGTCGGGCAGGTGGCGGGTCCAACCGCCCTCGGTTCCGGGCGCCAGCAGGTTCCGCAGCCGGATGTTGGCGAAGGTGCCCCGCATCATCACCTCGTGGTTCCCCCGCCGGGAACCGTAGGTGTTGAAGTCCGCCACCCCGACGCCGCGCTCCTGGAGGTAGCGACCGGCGGGACCGTCCTTGGCGATGGCGCCCGCAGGCGAGATGTGGTCGGTGGTGATCGAGTCGCCCAGCACCGCCAGCGCCCGCGCCGACCGGATGTCGGCCGGGGCCGGAGGATCGAGGGGCATGTCGACGAAGAAGGGCGGCTCCTGGATGTAGGTGGAGGCCGCATCCCACTCGTAGAGGTCGCCCTTGGGAACGGGCAGGCCCTTCCAGCGCTCGTCGCCCTCGAAGACCTGGCCGTAGCGGTTCCGGAAGATCTCCGGGCGGAGGGTCCGGTCGATGGTCTCCCGGATCTCCTCCTGGGTGGGCCAGATCTCCTTCAGATAGACGGGCCGGCCGTTGGGGTCGTAGCCCAGGGGGTCGGTGGCCAGGTCCACGTCCATGCGCCCGGCCAGGGCGTAGGCGATGACCAGGGGCGGTGAGGCCAGGTAGTTGGCCTTCACCAGCGGGTTGATGCGGCCCTCGAAGTTCCGGTTGCCCGAGAGGACCGCCGCCACCACCAGGTTCCCTTCCTCCACCTGCTTGGCCGAGGCTTCGGGGAGCTGGCCGCTGTTGCCGATGCAGGTGGTGCAGCCATAGCCCACCACGTGGAAGCGGAGCGCCTCCAGGTAGGGAAGCAGGCCCGCGGCCTGCAGGTAGTCGGTGACCACCCGGGAGCCCGGGGCCATGCTGGTCTTCACGTAGGGCTTCACTCGCAGGCCCCGCTCCACCGCCTTCCGGGCCAGGATGCCGGCGCCCACCATCACCGACGGGTTCGAGGTGTTGGTGCAGCTGGTGATGGCGGCGATGGCCACCGCGCCGTCGGAGAGGCGGCCGTTGTCTGAGCCGTTGGCGGCGGCGCCCGCCTCGCTGCCTGCAGCGCTTGCCGGGTCGCTGCCCGCTGGCGCCGCGTGGCCGTTGCCAGACCGCCCGAACGACTCGGCCAGGGCCTTCTGGAAGCTGGTCTTCACCTGGCCGAGGGGCACCCGGTCCTGGGGCCGGCGGGGGCCGGCCAGGCTCGGCTCCACCGTGGACATGTCAAGCTCGAGCACGTCCGAGTACTGGGGGTCGGGGGAGCCGTCGGTGCGGAAGAGACCCTGCTCCTTGCAGTAGCGCTCCACCAGGCGCACCTGCTCCTCCTCGCGCCCGGTGCCCCGCAGGTAGGCCAGGGTCTCGTCATCGACGGGGAAGAAGCCCATGGTGGCGCCGTACTCGGGGCTCATGTTGGCCAGGGTGGCCCGGTCCGGCAGGCTCAGGGTGGAGAGGCCCGGCCCGAAGTACTCCACGAACTTGCCCACCACGCCCTTCTTCCGCAGCATCTCCGTGACCCGCAGCACCAGGTCGGTGGCCGTGGCACCCTCGGGCAGCCGGCCCGTGAGCCGGACGCCCACCACCTCGGGGATGAGCATGGAGTAGGGCTGCCCCAGCATGACCGCCTCCGCCTCGATGCCGCCCACGCCCCAGCCCAGCACCCCCAGGCCGTTGATCATGGTGGTGTGCGAGTCCGTGCCCACCAGGGTATCGGGGAAGGCAGCCACCTCGCCCCCCTGCTCCCGGAGCTGCACCACGCTGGCCAGGTACTCCAGGTTCACCTGGTGGACGATGCCCGTGCCCGGCGGCACCACCCGGAAGTTGTCGAAGGCCTTCTGGGCCCAGCGGAGCAGGGCGTAACGCTCCCGGTTCCGCTCGAACTCCTTCTCCACGTTGCCCAGGAACGCGTACTGGGTGCCGAAGAGGTCCACCTGGACCGAGTGGTCGATCACCAGGTCCACGGGGATGAGCGGGTTGATCTTCTTCGGATCGCCGCCCATGCGCTTCATGGCCGAGCGCATGGCGGCCAGGTCCACCGCGGCGGGCACGCCGGTGAAGTCCTGCAACACCACCCGGGCCGGCATGAAGGCGATCTCCCGGGGCTCGGCGCCCGGCTTCCAGCGGGCCAGGGCCTCCACGTCCTCAGGCCTGACCACGTAGCCGTCCACATGGCGCAGCAGGTTCTCGAGCAGGATGCGGAGCGAGAAAGGAAGGCGGTCGATGGAGGCGAGGCCCTGGTCCTCCAGCCGCCGGAGACGGTAGACGACGGCCGGACCCCGGGCGGTCTCCAACGTTCCCCGGGCCCCGAAGACGTCCGAACGGGCAGCCATGGATGTCCCTCCCACAAAGACCCCTGCAACTGGTATTGGATGCTGTGACAAACGGTACGAGACCATTATACCGGGGCGGGGTGGGGGGAACAAGAAAGGGGTGGCGGCGTCGCGCGGGCACGAACGGCCACAGCTTCGTCGCTGCTGGCTTCGCCGCAGAGGAGATGGGGAGGAGGCGCCGGGCATCTATGACGAAATCTAGACTGCACGGTGCCGCCCAGGAGGGCGCCCCCGTACCAATGATCCCAAGCGACTCATGCGCACCTTGACAACTGGTTCACCGTCGTTGATTTGGCCTGACGAGTTGTTCAGCATGACACGGCATTCGATCCGAGGGGAGTCGATACGAACGCGAGGGAGGACGAGTAGCCGCGACTATAGGCATAAGTGTGGCAAGTGTGTCGCACCTCAGCACTTCCGGGGGGCTTCGTGAATCGACACGCCACGAAGAGGCCGTTTGCTTAGTGTGATCCCCACGCGCGTGGGGGTGAACCGCCAGAGGCCCAGGGATCGGATCATCCGTTGGCGTGATCCCCACGCGCGTGGGGGTGAACCGCTTATTGCTGCCGTCGCTATTGCCTATGAACGGTGATCCCCACGCGCGTGGGGGTGAACCGTTCCAGGCCGCGTCTCAGCTCGTCTCGAACGTGTGATCCCCACGCGCGTGGGGGTGAACCGTCGATGCCGTCCTGGAGCACCTGGACGCTCATGTGATCCCCACGCGCGTGGGGGTGAACCGTGGAGCCCGGCGCTGTTGATACTGCTGGTCTGGTGATCCCCACGCGCGTGGGGGTGAACCGGCTGCCTCTCAGTAGACCGTTCCTCCACCAGCGTGATCCCCACGCGCGTGGGGGTGAACCGGCCCTCAACGGGGACATCCACGAGATCAAGGAGTGATCCCCACGCGCGTGGGGGTGAACCGAACCTGCTTGCCATGGCGCATCTGCTTCCAGTGTGATCCCCACGCGCGTGGGGGTGAACCGGCAGAGATACCGGATAGCGTTCGCCGTCAGGTGTGATCCCCACGCGCGTGGGGGTGAACCGAACGACTGGTACGGAATGAGCCCGTTGGAAGTGTGATCCCCACGCGCGTGGGGGTGAACCGCAGGCGACTCGCCTGTCGGAGCCAGAGTTGCAGTGATCCCCACGCGCGTGGGGGTGAACCGTCGAGCGTGTGGCTCTGCCGACCAGCGAGGAAGTGATCCCCACGCGCGTGGGGGTGAACCACGGCATACTCGACGTAGACGTGGTAATGAGAAGTGATCCCCACGCGCGTGGGGGTGAACCGAGCCGGCCCCGGACGGGCAGGCGGAGCGCGGGGTGATCCCCACGCGCGTGGGGGTGAACCGCAGGTGGAGCAGCTCACCGCCACGGTGCAGCGGTGATCCCCACGCGCGTGGGGGTGAACCGGCACAGGAGGCGGAGCAGCAGCAGTGACTCATGTGATCCCCACGCGCGTGGGGGTGAACCGGTCGCCCTCGCCCGCTTCCAGGCCATGACTCCGTGATCCCCACGCGCGTGGGGGTGAACCGTAGGTGGCGACAACCTCGCGCAGAGACTGCAGGTGATCCCCACGCGCGTGGGGGTGAACCGACTCGGGCCGACCGGATCATCGGCGAGGTCAAGTGATCCCCACGCGCGTGGGGGTGAACCGACGCCCGCTCCGCCAATTGCGAGAGCCGCCGCGTGATCCCCACGCGCGTGGGGGTGAACCGAGAACAGGAGGGCGGACAATGAGACGCCGTGAGGGATCCCCACGCGCGTGGGGGTGAACCGCTACGCCGGGCACCGCATCCTGCAAAGCCGCGGTGATCCCCACGCGCGTGGGGGTGAACCGGTGGCAGGAGAATCGGCCGATCAGTAGAATAGGTGATCCCCACGCGCGTGGGGGTGAACCGCTGCGCCTGGAGGAGGGCCGGGACAGGGCGGTGTGATCCCCACGCGCGTGGGGGTGAACCGGTCGTTCCGTCGCCCACTGGCACTGGCATCACGTGATCCCCACGCGCGTGGGGGTGAACCGGGCGCGCTGGCGGTCCGGGCGGATCGAAAGCCGTGATCCCCACGCGCGTGGGGGTGAACCGGTGCGCCGCAAGAATATCCGGCCCCAGCACTGGTGATCCCCAGGCGCGTGGGGGTGAACCGACGACGGGCGGGGACTACGGGGGCGGGACGGTGTGATCCCCACGCGCGTGGGGGTGAACCCTCTGACCGGAACTCCCACCGCGTCGGGTGTGCGTGATCCCCACGCGCGTGGGGGTGAACCGACAAGCGCCTGCAGTACGAGGAACGGAAGTACGTGATCCCCACGCGCGTGGGGGTGAACCGGCAAGTCCAGCAACGCAGGCGCGGAGCTCACCGTGATCCCCACGCGCGTGGGGGTGAACCGGACCTCGGACTCATCATCCTCCATCACTGGGAGTGATCCCCACGCGCGTGGGGGTGAACCGGTTCCGACGGCAAGCCCTACGCGTGGGAGCTCGTGATCCCCACGCGCGTGGGGGTGAACCGAGGGGCTGGTCCGGCCGGCGGGCCTCCAGGACGTGATCCCCACGCGCGTGGGGGTGAACCCCCGCGGCCATCGGGGCGAACGTGGATGCCTTCGTGATCCCCACGCGCGTGGGGGTGAACCGAAGGCGTCGGCGTCGGTTCTGGAGATGTACGAGTGATCCCCACGCGCGTGGGGGTGAACCAACACGGCCGGATGGGCCGCAATCGCACGGGCCGTGATCCCCACGCGCGTGGGGGTGAACCGGTGCTCCATGTCGCGCACAATGCCGGGGATAAGTGATCCCCACGCGCGTGGGGGTGAACCGGCGTACAGGCCGAGTGCTCTGGGGCCGCCCCAGTGATCCCCACGCGCGTGGGGGTGAACCGACGTGACGTACATCCTCACCAACTGGCACGTGGTGATCCCCACGCGCGTGGGGGTGAACCGTTTACAGGACGCCAGTGTCTCATGGCCTCCACGTGATCCCCACGCGCGTGGGGGTGAACCGGTACCACCTCCTGTCGAGTCTCAGCGGTTGCCGTGATCCCCACGCGCGTGGGGGTGAACCGACCACGGGCATCGCGATCAAGGCTGTGCGGGCGTGATCCCCACGCGCGTGGGGGTGAACCGCCGGCGTCCTCCACCGCGCACGCCATGCGGTGGTGATCCCCACGCGCGTGGGGGTGAACCGATGGCCCCGACGAGGTACCCGAGACCGTCCCGGTGATCCCCACGCGCGTGGGGGTGAACCGGGCGGCGGCGAGGCGGGGGAGGTGGCAAGGACGTGATCCCCACGCGCGTGGGGGTGAACCGGTAGGTGAGATACTCCGTCCGAAGCTCATGGAGTGATCCCCACGCGCGTGGGGGTGAACCGGCGACCGGCTTCAACGCCAACGGCCAGCTTGGGTGATCCCCACGCGCGTGGGGGTGAACCGCGAGGGCGCCGCCCAGGTTGGTCGCGAGGTAGGTGATCCCCACGCGCGTGGGGGTGAACCGTCGGAGGTGCAGCCATGAAACTCCGCTGGCGTGTGATCCCCACGCGCGTGGGGGTGAACCGATAGCATGGCTGCGGCAGTAACGGCTGCCGCAGTGATCCCCACGCGCGTGGGGGTGAACCGACGCCAACGGCCAGTACATCTGGCAGCCCGGCGTGATCCCCACGCGCGTGGGGGTGAACCGAGGGGCAATCGGAACCTCGCTGCCCTTGAGATGTGATCCCCACGCGCGTGGGGGTGAACCGGAGCAGGCGGAAGTCGAAGAGGTTTACAACGAGTGATCCCCACGCGCGTGGGGGTGAACCGCCACGGCCATAGCCAGGGCCTGCGGCATGATCGTGATCCCCACGCGCGTGGGGGTGAACCGCGGGATGTCAGCGTCCGGCATCTCCGACCGGTGTGATCCCCACGCGCGTGGGGGTGAACCGAGCCGCACGGTGGCCTGCGCGACGGGTGAGTCGTGATCCCCACGCGCGTGGGGGTGAACCGCGCCAGTGACTCCAGAGCTTGATGTCACCCTGGTGATCCCCACGCGCGTGGGGGTGAACCGCAGACCGGGCAGTGGAGGAGCCGCGCCCGCTCGTGATCCCCACGCGCGTGGGGGTGAACCGTGGGCGATGATCCAGGGAGCCAGGCGCCACTTGTGATCCCCACGCGCGTGGGGGTGAACCGCTGGCCGAAATTGCCTGGTGGCGCAACAGAGTGTGATCCCCACGCGCGTGGGGGTGAACCGAACCGAAAAAGAGGAAAGAAGAATCGGCGAAAGTGATCCCCACGCGCGTGGGGGTGAACCGACACCGAAGGCGAGCCGTTGGAGCCGTCGACGGTGATCCCCACGCGCGTGGGGGTGAACCGGTGGGGGCGCGAGAAAAAGTGGGGGCGGGGGCGTGATCCCCACGCGCGTGGGGGTGAACCGTAGAGAATGATGATCCCGGCCCACTTGATCACGTGATCCCCACGCGCGTGGGGGTGAACCGCGAACTCGGGACCCGCCACCATGCCCAACGGTGTGATCCCCACGCGCGTGGGGGTGAACCGAAGGCAGCGAGAACTTCTCATCGGCCTTTGTGGTGATCCCCACGCGCGTGGGGGTGAACCGATGCTCGCGAAGCCCGCCTTGATGAAGTCGATGTGATCCCCACGCGCGTGGGGGTGAACCGACCGCGCATAGAGGTTCCATCCGACTCGCTGCGTGATCCCCACGCGCGTGGGGGTGAACCGGTGAGGCCCCGGATGAGGCCACAGGCGATGAAGTGATCCCCACGCGCGTGGGGGTGAACCGGTCAGCAGGCAGCAGGCGCTAGGAATGTTGGTGTGATCCCCACGCGCGTGGGGGTGAACCGGCGTTGCGAGCTGGAGGGCCGTTGCGTTTCCAGTGATCCCCACGCGCGTGGGGGTGAACCGCCGGGGGATCCGTGCCATCCGCTGGCGGCAGGGTGATCCCCACGCGCGTGGGGGTGAATGGGAGAACCCGAGCTGCCCGTGGCGGATCGGCTGTTAGCAAGCTGCACCAGGCGCGACCCAAGTCATTCCCACGCGGCCTGGGGGCGGAATCTCGTGTACTACTCCGTACGTTCCCACGCGCTCGCAGGTGAGCCATACGCCTACCGGTGGCGGGACATGGCCCAGCCATCTAGGCATACGTAGCCGGGTGCACTAAGAGGAAACGTACCTTGGCGGGCGAATGCATGTACGGGAGGTGTGAGGGAGTCGTCGGATCACTCGACGGGTGGACCCGCGAATTCGCATGGTCTGTCTCGTTTCGGTTCTTGGAGAGCCTTGAGCGACGGTGCCTCATGGGACCGCTGAGGTGGGTGGATTCACGACTGACTGGAGGCCTGGACACTCCATGGATCCGCTCTTTCTGTTGTGGGGGAAGACCACTCGAGGACAGCGGGAGACAGCCTACCAGCCGCAGCAGGAACTCGTCTTTCATCCCCTCCTTCTTCACATGATTGATACCGCAGAGGTTGCTCGAGCGATATGGCGTCGTGCGTTGGGGGCCTCCCTTCGTGGTCGCTGGGCTCGAGCGTGGGGGGTCGACGTGGACAGCGCCGAAGCCGCAGTGGCCTGTCTGGCAGGCAGTCACGACCTGGGCAAGGCCTCCCCACCGTTCCAGGTGAAGTGGGCGTCTGGGGCGACGGCGCTCCAAAACGCTGGTTTGCGGTTCCCGCGACCCATCGGGACGGCCCCGCACGGGATTGTCACTGCGAGCGAGTTGCCCCAGATTCTGAGCGCGATGGGGATCTCTCGTAACGTGGCGGATCACCTCTCTCGGGCCGTGGGTGGTCATCATGGCGCGTTGCCAGCCTATCACGACACGGAACTCGTGTCGGAAGTGGTGAGCGAGGTCGGGGACGATGACTGGAAGAGCATGCGGAAGGAGTTGTTCGGGAGACTGGCCATCGTAGAGGATGCCGATCCGGTCCTCGCGACGCTCGCAACGCTGGGCGATGTTCCGGCATGGACGCTTATGTGTTTGGCTGGGTTGGCCAGCGTTGCCGACTGGATCGCGTCCGACCTCGATTCGTTCCCAACCGAAGGGCGGCTGGACGGCGCTCTCCAGGGAACTCTTCCGTCCTACCGACTGCACGCGGAGCAGCGGGCGCAGGCTGCCATGGATCGGCTCCTGTGGACGTCTCCACCCGCCAGGAATGGTCGACCGGCTTTCCAGCAGTTGTTCGCATTCAGCCCCAACAGCTTGCAGCAACAGATCGGTGAGCTCGCCGTGGACCTCGGCACGCCTTCGCTCGTCATCATTGAGGCCCCCACGGGACAGGGAAAGAGCGAAGCCGCGCTTTACGCGGCACACCTGCTCACTAAACAGCAGGGGCGGCACGGGCTCTATTTCGCCTTGCCCACAGAGGCTACCAGTAACCAAATGTTCCGGCGGGTTGTGAGGTACCTCAGTAAGGCGTACCCCGGCTATCCTGTGAACACCCAGCTGCTTCACGGGCATGCAGCCCTCTCTGCCGAGCTGGAGGCACTGCTTGGGCGCAGCGGGTCGCTACTCAATCCGCAAGGGGTGGGCGACGAGGGGGCAACGAACGAGGATGCCACGCCTAACGTTCTGGCGTCAGAGTGGTTCCTCCCCAGGAAGCGTGGGTTGCTTGCACCCTTCGGCATCGGGACGGTGGACCAGGTCCTCTTGGGTGTTCTACGGATTCGTCATTTCTTCGTGCGCCTCTTCGGGCTTGCCGGCAAGACCGTGATCATCGACGAGGTCCATGCTTACGACGCCTACATGATCACGCTCCTAAACTCCCTTCTGGAGTGGCTGGCCCATATGGGATCGTCGGTGATAGTGCTGTCGGCCACGCTTCCCGCGAAACGCCGTGAGGAACTGGTGCAGGCGTTTGCCAGGGGAGCCGGGATCTCGGAGGCCGCAGAACATGACCATGTATCAGCCTCGTACCCGAGGATCACATGGGTAACGGAAGGGCGGCCGCCCCGGAGCGCGTCGATCCCGGTTGACGACACTGCATCGCGCCTCATTCGGCTCCGCTGGGTGTCCGAGAGCGATGATCCGCAGGGCTTGGAGCGCCTTGGCCAGAGCCTAGACTCAAGGTTGTTGGGCGGCGGCTGCGCAGCTGTGATCTGCAACACTGTGGCGGAAGCGCAACGGGTGTTTAGGGCGCTGACCCCGATCTTCACGTCCCAAGACGCTGGCGATGGTGCGCCTGAACTCGAGCTTTTCCACGCGCAGTTCCCTCTATGCCAGCGCCAGGAGATCGAGCGGCGCGTCGTCTCTCGCTTTGGCAAAGTCGGGAGCGAAGGCGTGCGCCGGCCATGGCGAGCGGTTCTGGTCGCAACCCAGGTGATCGAGCAAAGCCTGGATCTCGACTTTGACGTCATGGTGACGCAGATGGCTCCGGCGGACTTGGTGGTGCAGCGGGCTGGGCGATTGTGGCGCCATCCCACCACACCTCGGCCCGCGGGACCGAACGATGCGGAGCTGTGGATTTGGCAGGGGCATCCCGATCAGGACGGGGCACCGTCGTTTCCCAAAGGCGATCTGCGGGTCTACGACGAGTATGTTCTCCTTTGCTCGTGGCTGGCGTTACGAAATCGTGATCGGTTACGCATCCCGGATGACGTGGAGGGTCTTGTTGAATCTGTGTACAGTGAGTCGGATTGTCCGAATGGGCTGACAAGCGAGTTTAGCCTGCGCTTCAGGCGCGCGAGGGAGGTCATGTTGCGTCATCGAGACCTCTACGAGGTGGAGGCCGAAAGGCGAGTTGTGCGGGTGCCGGCCGGAGCATGGGAGCTCTTCATGGGCGAACGCCAGTTGAGCGAGCCGGAAGACGACCATGTGGAGGTGAACGCTGCACTGCAGGCGCTCACGCGGATTGGGGTACCCAGCATAACGGCGATCATCCTCCAGGGAACAGAGAATGGGCCGTGGTTCATCCCAGGGGAGCATAGGGAGCTGGACCGAAACCACCGCCCGGATGTAGATGTGGTGAAAAGGCTCCTGGCGTGGTCCGTGAGGATCTCACATCATGGGGTGGTTCGCGCAATGAGCGGGCGAGAAGGGCTTCCGCCGTCGTGGAGACAGTCGCCCCTCTTACGAGGCTGTCGAGTCCTGCTCATCGACGAGGGCGGCCTGGGACGAGCGGGTGATTGGATCGTGCACATCGACCCGCGCCTGGGTTTGGTCATCGAGGATGCGACGAGTTAGGTAGCTACAGCAATACACTTGACACCAAGGAAGATTCTTCCTATGCTGAGGATCAGGAGGTGATCCAGTGGCCACGTTCAACCTGATTGATGAACCGTGGATCCCCGCAGTAGATCAACAGGGCGCAGCACGCGAGGTCGGATTACGAGAGGCGCTCGTAGACGCCCACCTTCTGTCGAGCGTGCGACACGCCTCGCCCTTGGCGACCGTGGCGCTTCATCGCCTGATGCTAGCCGTGCTCCACCGCATCTTCGGTCCACGTGACCCAGGCGAATGGGTCGAGTTGTGGCGACAGGGTCAGTGGGATGGGGCTGCCCTACAGGACTATCTGGATCACTGGAGAGACCGGTTTGATCTCTTCGACCCGGTGCATCCTTTCTATCAGGTCCCACAGATGCCCGATGCGGTGACCCATCCTCCCGAGCATCTCATGCTGGAGGCGGCCAGCGGCAACAACGCGACCTTGTTCGACCACCATCACGAGCGTCGCCGCGTGCCTCTGCGCGCGGCGGATGCGGCATGCTACCTCCTGGCCCAGCAGAGCTACGCCATAGGGTTCGGCAAGAGCTCGCCCTTTTACTTCTCTGATGCTCCTCTCGTGCGAGGCTTCACAGTGCTGATTCACGGCGAGACCCTGTTCGAAACACTCATGCTCAACCTGCAGAACTACACTCCTACGAGCAGAGACCTTCCGGCCTGGGAAGACGACGCACCGCGCGAACCTGATCGAGACGGCACGTTGCCTCGAGGATACCTGGACTATCTTACGTGGCAGAGTCGGCGTATCCACCTGATCGCAGATGGTGATCCGCCTTACGTGATCGGGTGCCAGATCCAGCAGAACCTGAAACTCCGTGGGGACGAGTCGGACCCATTCAAGGTCTACCGGTCAGACAAGGAGCGGGGCATGGTACCGCTGTCGTTGGTGCCGGGACGGGCCGTCTGGCGGAACGCGGATGCGCTCTTTCACCTGCCCGAAGCGACGCGGATGGGGCCGCAGGACCAGAGCACAACACCTCCCAGAAGCTTCCGATGGTTGAGTGTGGTTCGCCAACAGGCCCGGGGAAGCACTGTCGAGTTGCGGTCGGTTTACCGGTTCGGAGTGTACGGTATGGCTACGCAGCCCGGGAAGGCCGCGTCGGTCGTCCTTTGGGCGCAGGAAGAGCTCCCTCTTCCGCTCGATCTCCTAGATGATGCTCAACAGGTGCATGATCTCGCTGACGGCCTGGGTCTCGCCGAGAGGGCAGGCTCCATCGAACGAAGGGCGGTCCAGCATCTAGCTTCCCTGCTCCTCACGCCTGAGTCAGACTTGCAGGACGGACGCAGGGCGGATCCCAAAGCGATTCACAGCTTGGCAGAGCACATGGATCCGACCCCGGACTACTGGGCTGCGCTGGGAGGGACCTTCGGCAGGTTCATGGTGGGATTGACCGTTGACCGCGTCCCAGCTCTCCAAGAGTGGGCCGATGCGGTTCGGATCGCGTCGATCGACTCGTTCGGGCGGCTTGTTCGAAGCCTCGGCACCTCCGCACGCGAGCTCAAGGCGATCGTCCGTGCAGAGAGAGCATTCCGGTTGTGGCTGAACAGCGAAGTGTCTGAATGGAAGGAGCGAGTGGGATATGAATCGGCCCAGCCAGCGTGAGATCAACTTCGTCCGGTTCCTCGAGGAACGGCTCGGGGTACGGTCGGACGGAGCACATCGAGAACCAACACCGGAACAACGTTCGACCCGAGCTACCCTTCGCCGTGCCCTAGGGAAGCCTCCAGGGTCAGTACCAGAGACGTATTCGTACGTGGAACCGTGGCTGGGGCCGCAGGCCGCACCGTGGCAGGTGGAGAACTTCTACTCCATTGCAGCCCTGATGGCCTGGCACCCCGTCGGCTGGCACGAAGACGATACGCCGCAATCACCGACCAACCTGGGGGCATCGTTCGTCAGGCTGGCACGGACGCAGCGAGAGTTTCATGGAGAGGTACCTGCAGGACTCGAACGGCGCCTGGTCGCGATGCTCAATGCGTCCCAAACAGACCTCACCGAGCATCTTCGTCACGCGATCGGGCTTCTCAAGACACACGAGGTCCCTGTGAACTGGGTGCAGTTGCTAGCGGATCTGCGATCCTGGGAATGGTCATCCCGCGAAGTTCAACGACGTTGGGCGTATGGCTTCTGGGGCTCGGCACCCCAGGACACCGAACGGCAGGGAGCCGTGGAGGAGGATGAGAGAGATGCTGGTTGAGCTTCACATCGTTCAGAATTTCGCCCCTTCCAATCTCAACCGCGACGATACCAATGCCCCAAAGGATTGCGAGTTCGGTGGCTACCGGCGAGCCCGCATTTCCAGCCAATCGGTGAAAAGGGCCATCCGAACCTACTTCAAGGAAGCAGGACTCCTGGGTGACGCGGAGCTGTCGGTGCGAACCAAGCGCTTGGTGGAGGAGCTGTCCCGGCGCCTTGCTGCCCGAGGCCGTGGCCCTGAGGAGGCGCATCAAGTGGCCGTCACCGTCGTGAATGGGATTCCGGCCAGCACGGATAGCGACGACAAGACCGAGTACCTCCTGTTCCTGGGTGATCGGGAGGTGGACGCCCTCGCCGGCGTATGTGACCAGCATTGGGACGCGTTGCTACAGGTCGGTGAGCGGAGCTCGGAGGCGGCCAACCGTCGCGAAGCCAAGAAGGCGGCCAAGGCAGCTGTTGATGCCGTGCGTCAGCACATTGTCGGTGCCCTGAACGGGGGTAAGGCAGTCGATCTCGCTCTATTCGGCCGGATGATCGCCGACCTCCCGGACCGCAACGTCGACGCTGCCTGCCAGGTGGCGCATTGCATCTCCACCCATCGCGTCAACACGGAGTTCGACTTCTATACGGCCGTGGATGACCTGCGCCCCGAGGATACACAAGGTGCGGACATGATGGGTACCATTGAGTTCAACTCAGCGTGCTACTACCGCTACGCCAACGTGGACGTGGACCAGCTCATTAGCAACCTCGACGGTGATGAAGAGCTGGCGAAACGCGGGCTCAGAGCCTTCCTCGTCGCTGCTGCGCAAGCGGTGCCGACGGGGAAGCAGAACTCCATGGCGGCGCACAACCCTCCTTCGCTGGTATACACCGTGGTCCGGAAGACCAGCCGGTGGCCCTGGAACCTCGCGAACGCGTTCGTCCAGCCCGTCCGTCCTCGAGTCGACGAAGACCTGATCGCGCGATCGATCTCGGCACTCATCGACTATGCGTCGCGGTTGAAGGCCGCCTACGGAACCGACACCATTGCCGCAGAGCACGCACTCACGCTGGACGAACTCGGGTGGCCGGATCCCGCGCCGAGACGTGCTGGAACCTTGGACGATCTGGTCAGCAACACGGTGAACGCGGCCTTCAACAGGGGGACGTGATCGATGGCAACCTTGCTCTTCCGCTTGGAGGGTCCCCTCCAGTCATGGGGTACAGGAAGCCGGTTCTCCACTCGCGAGACGGGCTTGGAACCGTCCAAGTCCGGCGTCATCGGGCTCATCTGCGCGGCGTTGGGCAAACCACGGGAGGAACATCCAGAGTACGTCCACCAATGGCCATCGTTGGCTTCGTTGACGGCTCTCCGATTGGGTGTACGGGTTGACCGCGCCGGCCGTCTCCAAAGAGACTTTCACACAGCCGGCGGGAGTCGTTCCACGGCCAAGGGGCAGGGCGTCATCCGCGCCGACGCGAGTGGGTCCGACACGGTCACCTCGCAACGCTACTACTTGGCCGATGCAAGTTTCCTGGTGGGCTTGGAGGGCGACCCGGGACTCTTGAGCCAGGTCGAGTCGGCGCTGCGCGAGCCCGTGTGGCCGATCTTCTTGGGACGCAAGGCGTGCGTCCCAAGCCGGCCAGCTCATCTCCCCGACGGCTGGCGCGAAGGGCCACTACCGCAGGCACTGGCTACATATCCGTGGCTGGCACGAACGCTGGAAGAGGAGAACGCGCACCGGTCGGGCGTGCGCGTCAAGGCTGTCCTTGATGCCGTCCCCGATGAACGAGACAACGCTGATCAGCGCTTCGACGTGCCCCTGTCCTTTGCGGAGCGACGGTTCGCACCACGCCGTGTGGTTACGATGTGGATGGATTTGTCGGCGGATCAGATAAGGAGGGACCCGCTGTGTACCTTTCCCGCTTGATCCTGAACCCTCGGAACCGAGCCGTTCGCCGAGATCTCGCTGACGTTCAGGGCCTACACCGCACTCTCATGCGTGGTTTCCCAGCCATCGAAGCTCACGCGGAGGCGCGTCAACGCTTCGGCATGCTGTATCGGCTGGAGTCACCGCCCCTGGCCCCGCGTCTGCAACTCCTGGTACAGTCAACCACTGCGCCGGACTGGTCCGGTCTCGAGCGCGACTACCTAGCGCGAATGGGGGGGAACCCTAGCGTAAAGCAAGTCAGCGAGTTGTACGCTTCCATCCAAACCGGGCAGGTGCTCCGATTTCGGTTGCGAGCCAATCCGACGAAGAAGATCGACACGAAAAGCGCGGCGGATGGCAGCAAGCGTAACGGGAGACGAGTCGTTCTGCGCGGAGACGAGGCTCTGCAAGAATGGCTCCACCGCAAAGCTGACGAGGCTGGCTTCAGGCTCCTGACCGTGCGGTTCGATCCGGGTGTCGCCGATGTTCGCACGCTAGATGCCGGCAGGCAGGTTGCACGCATCACTGGGCACCATGGCCGGGGTGTGCTGACCATCGACGCTGTGATGTATGAAGGGCGCCTGCAGGTGACCAACCGAGAACGATTCCTCGAGGCCTTGGTGAGAGGGATCGGGCCTGCGAAGGCCTACGGATGCGGACTGCTTTCGGTGGCTCCGGCTGCCGTGCATGTCGACGTCGATGTCCGCAGGACTGGATGACAAGCCTTTCGCCAGTAGACAAGCGCATGCGTTAGGTGGGATCCGATCCGGCGTGCTGGAGGCAGGCTGTTCTTCCCTCAGCTCGCCGGAGCTTTCATTAGTCCCCACGCGTGTGGGGGTGAACCGTGTATGGCTGTGACCGTTCACGTTGGTAGGCTGCGTTCCCCACGCGTGTGGGGGTGAACCGTCTGCGATGGATCCGCTGCGCTGTTGGAGGGGTCTCTCGCTCAGGTGTGGAGGCGGGAAGCAGTCTGACGAGGTAGGTGGGGGGCTCTCGAGAGTTATCGGACAGCGCCGACAAATAGAGGGGGCGGGAGGTGTCAGGTCGTAGCACGCTCTGACCTGACCGGTGGTTGCCCAGGTTCTCTGACGGGGGGTGACATGGAATGCTGAAGGACCTCCACATGCTGCCGAAAGTACGCGACGCGTGGAGCTACCTCTACGTCGAGCACTGCAAGATCGACCGGGACGCTCGAGCGATCATGCTGCACGACGCTCGAGGTCGGGTGCCCGTGCCGTGTGCCAGCCTAAGCCTCCTGATGCTGGGACCGGGTACCTCGATAACACACGCGGCCATTTCGTCCCTGGCGGACAACGGGTGTCTCGTGGCCTGGTCTGGCGAGCAGGGCGTAAGGTTTTACGCTCAAGGTATGGGGGAGACCAGGAGTGCGGCGAACCTCCTCAAGCAGGCAGCCTTGTGGGCCGATCCGCAACTGCACCTGAAGGTAGTCATTCGCATGTACGAGTTTCGTTTCGGTGAACCGATCGAGCCTCGGATGACGCTCCGACAGATTCGAGGCAAGGAGGGCGTCCGAGTTCGGGAGGCTTACGCCCGCGCAAGTCGGGTGAGTGGCGTACCCTGGGAGGGCAGATCTTACGATCGGAGTTCTTGGGGCCGTTCCGACCCCATCAACCGGGCGCTATCGGCGGCTAACAGCTGCTTGTACGGGATCTGCCACGCGGCCATCGTATCTGCAGGCTTCTCGCCAGCTCTGGGATTCGTCCACACGGGAAAGATGTTGTCGTTCGTCTACGACGTGGCCGACCTCTACAAGACCGAGTTCTCGATTCCCGTGGCGTTCACGGAAACCGCAAAAGGGACGGAGAAGCTGGAAAGCCGGGTACGGCGGACATGTCGAGACGCGTTCACGGAGGGGCAGCTCTTGGCCAGGATCGTGCCCGATATTCAGTCCATCCTCAACGTCCCGCTACCACCGGGGGCCACGTCGACGGGTGCGTTTGATTCAGATGCAGCTCTTCCCGGAGGACTTTGGGACCCCGACGCCGGAAGCGTTGTCGGAGGCACGAACTTCGCCGTGGAAGGGAATGAGGCCTCGTGACGGTGCTCATTCTGGAGAGCGTCTCCCCAGGCCTCCGTGGCGAGATCACCCGCTGGCTGCTCGAGCTCAAGCCAGGAGTATTCGTCGGCACTCTGTCGGCCATGGTTCGGGATCTTCTCTGGGAGAAGGTCTGCAACGAGGCGGCTGACGGCGGATGCGTCCTGGTGCATCGGGCGGCGAACGAGCAAGGCTTCGCGATTCGTATGGAGGGGCGCACCAGCAAAGTGGTTGAGGATTTCGAAGGGCTCCTCTTGATGAGAGTGCCAGAGTGACCGGGCCCGTGCCAAGCGTCGCCGCGCATGTGCGTTGACGCGCCGTGACGGGTGTGTTCGGCGCCCGCGTCGGCCCGCCCCCGGGCACGTTGCTGCTGAACTCTGCACCGGTTTGGAGAGTCCACGGGCAGCGAGGATCGAGTTATTGATCGAGTAGCCGCCGCACATCCTCCACCACATCCCCGGGCCCACCCCGAACGCATAGCTCAGCCGCAGCCGTGCTGCGGGGTCAATGAGGAAGAGCGCGGCCCTGTGGTTCATCCAGTACCCGTCCGGGGCGGTGGCGTCGGCGACCCGCTCGGCGTAGACGCCGTAGGCCTCGCGCACCTGAGCGAGATCTGCGGGCGTGCCGGTGAGGCCGACGAAGCTCGGGTCGAAGTAGGCCAGGTACCGGCGGAGCCCTGTGGAAGATGCTCAAGGGTGGCCTGGGTGAGAGGGGATCGGCACCGGTGGATGGGGAGACGAGCGGGGCGCCCAGCCACCCTCGGGTGTGAGGGATCGGGCTTGCCCTGCTCGCAGCTCCCCGCTTGTCGTGCATCCGCAACCTGGCCCCTACCGGTAAACCTTGCTCAGCTCCAGCGCCTGGCCCAGGTGGAGGATGCCCGCACCCAGGCCGTCGGTGGCCAGGGGGTCGCCGTTGGGCAGGCCGTCGGGTGGCGGGGTGGCGGAGCGAGCCAAGAGGTCGAGGACCACCCGGTCGATGCCCCGCTCCAGGGTGACGCCGGCCGGCCAGTGGGAGATCGCCTGGAGCATGAGGGCCGAGGCGCCGGCCACCAGGGGCGTGGAGAAGGAGGTTCCCGCGTCCATGGCCACGTAGCCCGAGAAGGCGGCCTCGGGGTGCGAGGCGGCCATGCCGATGAGGTCGTCGGTGTCTCCGGGGCCGGGTACGCCCAGGGCCTCGCCGCCGGGGGCGGCGATGTCGCCCCGGTGCGAGTAGCTTGCCCGTTGGCCCGCGCGGGTGGCGGCCGCGACGGCGATGGTGTACGGAAGCGACGCGGGCGGCTGGGCGGCGGGGATGGCCGACGCCTTGGCCGCCACGGCCGCGGTGTTCCCGGCCGCGGCACACGTGACGCCGCCCTGCTCGGCGAAGGCCATGAGCGCTTGCGCGAGGACGCCGTCGGTCCCCGAGGCGGGGCAGGTGCTTCCCAGGCTGAGGTTCATCACCGCGAACCGGCCCCGGCTACGGGTGGCGAAATCGGCCACAGCCCGCAGGAGGCCGAAGAGGTCGCCCTCGCCTGCATCGTTCAGCACCCGGTAGAGGTGGATCTCCGCGGCCGGGGCCACGGCGTGAACCAAAGAGGCACAGATGAGGCCGTGATCGGAGAGGTCCCGGAACTCTGTCCAGGAGGGTGTCACCAGGCCCGGAGTGGGTGCGCCCGGGTGGATGGTAAGCCAGGCGGGAGGGAAGGGGGTCGGGCTCACGCGGCGGGCGGGGGCCGTGTCCAGCACGGCCACCATCACCTGGGCCCCGTCTTCTTCGGGCGGGAGCAGGCGCCGGCCCGTCTCGTCGGTCAGGCCGATCATGCGAAAGGCGGGCTGGCTCAGGAAGAGGCGCTCCCCCCCAGCGGGGTCCTCGCCCACGTGCATCACCCGGCGAGCCAGCGTGTCGGTTTCCCACTCCAGGGGATCTCCGACGATGCAGTGGGGTTCCACGTGCACGGCGAGGCCGGCGTCGGCCGCCAGCGCCCTCAGGCCGTCGGCCGCCTCTTCCAGGGCGCCGGTGGCCGCTGGGCCCAGGACGGGGCTGCGCTCGCTGCCCTCCCCTGCGGCCAGGGCCGGAAGGCGCAGGCGCACCACGTCCACGCTGGCTGTACCCGGCGCGGGAGGTACCCCCGCCCAGGGGTCGCCCGAGACAGGTGGCCGCCTGCGGAAGGATCGGGACGCAGGAAGGGCCAGCCGGTCCAGGAGATCCAGGCGCGTGCCCGCCGCGGGGGCTCGTTGGAGCAGCTGCTGCACGTCGGCCTCTAGGCCGAGGATGAGTACCTCGCCGGGCACGTATCGGGGGCGCCGGGGCCGCAGGTTCGCAATGCCGTGGATGCCTCGCATCATCGTCTTCGCCTCCCGTGAGATCGTCCACGCACGTCCGCGGGGTCAGAGGGGGCCGGCCGCCCCCACCAGGCCGAAAGCAGCCCAGAAGAAGGGGTGGCTCCACCGCGAGCGCAACATCTGGTTCTGGGCCGAGCGCAGCGCGCCCGCCTTGGTCGCGCCGTCCAGGAGCGCGGCGTAGAAGGCGCGCATGAAGGGCACGGTGGCCGCGTCGCTGATCCGCCAGCGGCTCACCACCAGGGAGCGGCAGCCGCCCATGAGGAAGCCCGCCGCCAGACCTGCCAGCTCGTCCGCCTGGGTCACGTGCCCCGCCCCCGACTGGCAGCTGCTCAGCACCGCCAGGGAGGCGTGCAGCCGAAGCTGCGCCGCATCGCGGGCGGTGAAGGGGCCGTCGGCCAGGTGGAGGGCGGAGAAGCGGGGGCTCTCCATGCGAAACTCGCCGTGGGCCGCCACGTGCAACAGCCGGGCGCCAGGGTCTGCGAGGGCACCGGAGACGGCCCTGTCGCCCGTGAGAGGCCGGGTGCCCAGCAGACCGGCCACCTCCTCCGCCTCGGCATCGACCCCGGGGAGCAGCCCTCCGGGCGAGTGGGCGAGCACCAGAGCGTTGCGGGCCGGCGGCGACCGGTGGGCCGCATCCCGCTCGGCCTCGGTCACGTGCCGCCACAGGGCGACCGAGGGGGCCAGAACCGTCTCCTGGTGTTCCACCGCGTGGACTTCACCGTCGAAGAGCGCGGCGAAGGGGACGGTGTGGAGGAAGCCGTGCGGTACCACCAGCACCCGCTCGAGGCTGGCCAGGGTATCGCCGAAGGGCCGGTAGAGGTGGTCGTGAAGGCGTGCGAGCAGGGCCCGGGCGTTGGCGCCCAGGGCGGCCAGAGAGGCCGAGCCGGGCCGGCTCAGGGCCGGGCCGAGCTGCTGCACGGCCTGGGCGGTCGCCTCGGCGTTCAAGTAGAAGAGCGACAGGTTTCGGTGCACGGGCTCGGCGGAGCCCAGATCCAGCGCGAGGCGGAGCCCCCGCCGGTCCGAGAGGAAGCCGAGGATCCGGCTCCGGGTGACGAAGTACTCCAGGACGCCCTCGCCCCGGGCCAGGCGGAGCGGCCCGCCGGGGGCGTGCGAGATGCCCGCGGCCGGGTGCCGCGCGGCCCGGAGGAGCTCGAGCTCGTCGGAGAGGGCGACGATGCGGCTCTCCAGCTCCCGGCGCCGGTCGGCCGTGGCCAGGGAGGCGGGCGCGGCGCGCAGGCCCATGTCCTTCTGCTCGGCGTCGGGCAGGGGCAAGGCCGGGGCGCTCAGGCTGCGGTACGCCCGTTGTGCCTCGGCCAGGTCGCCGAGCAAGCGGGTCTCCCGGGGGTCCTCGGCGGGACCGTCCGTGTCGGGGGCGACCAGGAGGTCCACCAGGGTGCGGGCCTTGATGCGGTCCACCAAGCGGTGGGCGTCGCGGGGCCGCCCGCTGCCCCAACGCGCCTCCACCAGGTCCTGATAGGCGCTGGCCCGGCCATCGAGGAAGGTGGCGCGGAACGCTGGTTGGAGGGTCACCCGCAGGCGCTCGGCCAGACCGATGGCCCGGGTGAGATGCCGGGCGGCGCCGGCTCCATCCCCCTGGAGGAGCGCGAGGCGACCCCTCTGATGGGCGAGCCGGAAGGTGAGGCCGGGCAAGCTCTCCCGCCGGGCGACGCGCCCGGCTCGAAGCAGCAGAGGTCGCACCTCTTCCTCGACGTGCACGTCCGGAACGCTCCCGGCGCGGCCCAAGAGCGCCTCAGCCCTGGCCAGGTCCGCCTGGGCCGCCGACGCGGCCATCTTGGTCTGGGCAAAGACACGCCCGGCGCTGGCCGCAGACGCCTCAGCCTCGGCCCACGCCCCGGCCCGCAAGGCCAGCTCGGCCTGCTCCAGATCCGTGTACGCGGCCCAGGACGCGTAGCCGTGCTCTGCAAACCAGCGACCAGCCTCCCGCAAGGCGGCTCGGGCCGCCTCCACCTCGCCGAGCCGGCCAAGCGCGACCCCCCGGTAGGTGTGCGCACAGGCCACCTCAAAGGGCGCTTGGTCCTGGGAGACCAGCCGGGCGGCGCTTTCCGCCCGCGCCGCGGTCTCCTCCAGGCGGCCCAGCTCCAGGTAGCAGGCGGAGAGGAAGAGCTCGCAGACCAGCACGTCCCGCGGCATCGAGTGCTCGGCGAAGATCGCGCGGGACCGCCCCAGAGCCACCAGGCTCTCGCCGTAGCGGCCCAGCTGCAGCAGGGCCGCGCCCTGCACCATGAGGCTGCGGGCGGTGGAGACGTGGAGCCCTTCGGAGGCGAAGAAGGCGCCGGCCTGCCGGGCGGCCTCCAGGGACTCGGCGAACCGGCCGAGCTGCTGCAGCACCACGGCCCGGCTGTGGTTGCGGCGGGCGTCGGCGGCGGGGTCCGGCGGGGCCAGCCGGGCGAGCTCCGCAGACCGGTCGTAGCAGGTGAGCGCCTTGGCGGGCCGACCCAGGTAGTAGTGGATGCCGGCCATGTTGCTGAGCAGGCGGGAGGCATTGGCGTGGCGGCCCAGGGCCTGGAGGACCTCGAGCCCCGCCTGGCCGGCCTCCAGAGCCTCGGCATGGCGGCCCACCTGGCAGAGCGCGGGGATGCGGGCCGTCTGGGTGGACGCCCACCCCACGCGGTCTCCCGCCCGCTCGAACTCCGACAGGGCCTGGTCCAGCATGGAGAGGGCCTCCTCGGGGCGACCGGCGGCCCGCAGCGTGTTTCCCCGAGCCCTCAGCGCCCGGGCACGCGCCTCGCCCGGCTCCGCCGCCCGCGCCAGGAAGGCCTCGGAGCGCTCCAGGGCGCGGGACAGGTCCGTGCGGAGCAGGCGCTTCACCTCTTCCTCCAGGGCGGCCGCTTCGTCGGGACCTATGGAGTCACGGTGTGGGAGCATCGGCGTCGCCCCTCGCGGAGTCCGTGCTAGGCCCCAACCGGATGCCCTTCACCCAGATGCGGGCTGCAGCGTGCTGCACCGCCAGGTCGTAGGCGCCCGCGGCCAGCCCGGCCAAAACGGCGTTCCCTGCGGGGTCCGTGCGAGCCGAGGCCACGATGTCCCCCTCGTGCCGCAGCCAGACGGGGAGATCGCCGGGGCTTCCCTCGACGGGCGCCACCAGCACCAGAAGGTCGAAACGGCCATGTGGGGCGGGCCTGGCCTGCAGGGCCACCATCGCCTCGTCCGAAGCGAAGGTGAGACCCAGGGCCGCGCCGCCTTCGTGCGACGGGGAGGCGCCACCCGGCGCCATCCGCCGTCCCGGAGCCCCTCGCACGCCCGCCGGAACAGGCATCGCAGGGCCGGAGATGCCTGCGCGCCCCGCCGTCTGGGGGCCCAGCAGGGAGGCAAGGGCGTCCGTCCACTGGAAGAGCCGTTCTTTGAAGGAGCCGGGCGCTCCGGGGGCCCGAGACGAGCTGAGATCCGCCGCCGGCGGCTCGGGGGTCTCGTCGGAACGCTCCAGGAACCGTTCCAGCAGCTCGAGCTCCTCCCGGCAGTGGGGGCACGTGGAAAGGTGGCGCGCGATGCGGGCCTGCTCCGGCCCTGTCGAGAGTCCCAGGCGGTGCTCGCCCAGGGTCTGCGGGGACGGGCAGTCGGAACGAAGGGATGCGGCGAGGACCGCCTCGAGAGCCAAGAGCTCTGCGCCGCTCGGTTCAGGACGCCGCGTGCCGCGGCCCTCGTGGTTCACGCGCTCACCTCCCCTATGGGTAACGCTCGGAACCCTGCGTTTCGCGTGCGCTCCGCCCGTGCGGGCGCGCCCTCGCGCGGCCCTCAGCCTCGCCGGGCAAGGAAGTCCTCGAGTTCGGGGCTCCGGGCGAGCCGCTCCAGCACCCGGCGCTTGAGGGTATACACTTCCTGCACTGACGCGAAGAGGGCCGGGAACCGCGCGGCGATCTCGCGAGGAGGCAGGCCGCGCACGAAGGAAGCCTCGAGCAGGAGGCGTTCCCTTGCGCCGCGCACCACCCTCGCCACCAGCGACCAGAGGGCATCGCGTTCCTCCGAAGCCAAGGCCTGATCCTCAGGGCCGGGCGAGGGATCCGGCAGGCTGGGAGTGAGCTCGTCCAGACGCTCGGAGGCCTTCGGCGCCGGCCCTCGGAGCTCGTCCATGATCACGCTGTGCACGCAGAGCTTGAGGTACTGGAGCAGGGCCGGCCCTTCCTGGAAGCGGGCGGCCTTTGCCGGATCAACGGCCTGCCAGAGCCGCTCCAGCGCCCGGTTGGTGAAGTAGTCGGCGTCCTCCCCCGAAAGCCGAAAGGAGGGGTGCGCGTGCACCCAGGCCTGGACGCGCGGCGACAGAACGGCGTAGAGCCGCTCCCAGTCGTCGTCGCGTCGTTGGGCCAGCGCCCTTTGGAGGAGGGCGACGGCCTCGGGCTCCACCGTCATCCCAATCGGTTCACCGACCCCCGGGGCTTCTTAGCCACGGTTTCGGTGTCTGGAAGCGCGTTCCTGCGAACGACAGGTGAGAGGCAGGCGATCGGCGGGTGGGCGGAGCGTGCCGGGGCTTCCGGCTCTCAACCCCGCCCCACCGCTTCACAGCCTGGCCCAACCGCTTGCCCGGGATGCCCCGGTCTGGTAACCTGATGGCCGGTATGTCGCTTCCGCCGGGACCAGCGGGCGGGACAGGCACGATGGGGCGCGAAGGCAAGAGAGGAGAGCGGGAAACACGTGGGCAGGGCCTTCTGGATCCTGGTGGCGGGGCGGTTCGTGAGCGCGCTGGGGGATGGCTTCTTCTTTCCCTTCACGGCGCTCTTCCTGAGCCGCGTGCACGGTGTGCCGCCAGCGGAGGTGGGGCTCATCATGGCGGCGGCGGGCCTGGGCTCCCTGGCGGGGAGGTTGCCCGGGGGCGCCCTGACGGACCGCATCGGCTTCAAGCCCGTGGTGCTGGCCGCCATGATCGGCGCGGGTGGAGCGGTGATCGCAGCTGGCTTCGCACCGAGCAAGGGCGGCTTCGCCCTCGCGTACGCCGCCCTCAGCTTCCTGGTGTGGGGGAGCTTCCCGGCCTTCACCCACGGGCTGGCCAGCCTGGCACCGGCCCATCGCCGCGAGGAGGCGTTCAGCATCATGAACCTGCTGCAGAACGCGGCCATCGCGATCGGGCCCTTGGTGGGCGCCTGGATGGTGGCCCGCGACTTTCGCCTGCTCTTCGTGGCCGACGGTCTCTCGTTCTTCGCGTTCGCGCTGATCGTCGGGCTCTTCGTTCCCGGGCAGCGAGCGTCGGGCGAGCGCGTCTCCCTGCCTGAGGGTTTGGGGGAGGCAGCTTCGACAGCGGCCGCGGATGCGGGGACGTCGGCCCCGATGCACGGCGGGCGGGCGGGGGTCGCCGGCCTGGTCCGGGAGGTGCGGCGGGTCTTCTGGTTGCCCCCGCCCTCGGAGGGACGGTTCTGGCGGGTCGCCGTGGGGTCGTGCCTCATGGCGCTCTTCTACAGCCAGATGGGCTCGGCGTTGCCCATCGACATCGAGCTGCGGTTCGGCAGGGCGGAGTGGTACAGCCTGCTCTGGACGGTGAACGGAGCGATGATCGCGCTGCTCCAGCTGCCCACGACCCGCTGGACGCACCATTACCCCAGGCGGGTGCGCATGGCGGTGGCGGCCCTGGTCTATGCGGCAGCGGGCCTGCTCTTCCTGGGCGCCTGGCCCGTGGCGCCGTACGTGGTCGCCTTCGTGGTGCTCACCGCGGGGGAAATGCTCTTCATGCCGCTGGTTCCCGCCGAGCTGGCCAGCGTCGCCCCGGTGGGACAGGGCGGGCGCTACCAAGCCGCCGGCAGCTTCGTCAACGGCGCGGGCTGGGCCCTGGGCCCGCTGGTGGGCGGCCAGATCCTGGGGCGCCTGGGCCACGACGCCCTCTGGTGGACCATGGTGGGCACGGCGCTCCTCGCGGCGTGGGTCATGCGCCCCCTCCCCGAACGGCCTTTCCACCCGATCGAGCCATCCTTCCCATGAGGATTCGACGGAATGCCAGGCAATCTTGCGCTACTCTGAAGGGGACCGCTCGTCCACGAGGAGGCGGTGGCGCTCCAGCGGCTGCGACATGATCCGGAGCTCCTGTCCGGCAGAGGCAGCAGGAATCGGCCTGCCGGTGGCGTATTTACCGCCCATACCGGAGTCTGAGCGGAGCCGAGCTGAGAAACGAAGAGCCGAGGCGAGTTCCCTGGCGGGCGATCTCCTTCGACGGCCCATCGCCCAGGGCGTACGGCACCTCCCGCTCGGGCCCTGACTCCGGCCACGGGCCCACCTTGAGCACCCTCCGGCTTCGCACGCGACCCGTGTGCGGAGCCTGGCGTGGTGGGGTCAACCTACTGCGTCTGGGGCCCGAGACCAACGAGGGAGGTTTCGTGGGTGTCCCATCCGTCCTCTTCCGTTCCTCGCATGCGATCCGGCTCTTCCCAGGGTCGTCTGAGTGCCCAGGACGTGACGTTGATGGCGCTCCTCCTGGCGGTGGGCGCGGTGTTGAAGGTGGTCACGCCGCCGCTGGGGGGCATCTCGCCCAACTGGATCGTCGCCCTCTTCACCCTGGCGGTGCTTCTGGTGAAGCCCACCTACGCCCAGGGCATCGGCCTGGGGCTGGTGGCGGGCGCCGTGGGCATGACGGTCTCGAAGGCGCCCATCCCATGGTTCCTGCTGGTGAGCGAGCCGGCCGCGGCTTTGGTGGCGGTCTTCCTGGTCCGATCGGGCCTCCACCGGTCCCTTCGCCTGGGCGCCGTGGCCCTGGGGCCGCTGGTGGTGTCGGCGCTGGTCACCTTCGTGAGCGGCCTGGTCTTCGTGGGGCTCACGGCGCTCTTCGTACCGGCGGCCGTCTTTGCCGCCATGATCACCACGGTGGTGGTGGTGAGTGCGGTCAACGCCGTGATCACCGAGGTGCTCTACCTCCCGTCGGCCCGCCTGCTGCGGCGCGGGGAGGCCTGAGGCGTGGAAGGATCGACGGCCCCCGGGCAGGTTCTGGTGGAGGCCCGCGGGCTCTCCTTCCGGTACGCGGGGTCCCGCCGGCCGGAGCCGGCTCTGGACGGGGTCTCCCTGACCCTTCGGGCGGGTGAGTTCGTGGGCGTCACGGGGCCCACGGGGGCGGGCAAGAGCACCCTCTGCGCCTTCCTGAACGGCCTGATCCCGCACACCCTGCCGGGCGAGGCCTACGGCCAGGTGCGCATCGACGGCCTTTCCACCGCGGAGGTGCGGCCCAACCGCCTGGCCCGCCTGGTGGGGAGCGTCTTCCAGAATCCGGAGGATCAGATCGTCTCCTTCCACGTGGACGAGGAGGTGGCCTTCGGGCCCGAGAACCTGGCCGTGCCTGCCGACGAGATCGGGCGCCGGGTACGGGAGGCCCTGGAGGCCACAGGCCTCTGGGCGCTGCGGGGAAAGCCCACCGCGGCCCTCTCCGGAGGGCAGAAGCAGCGGCTCGCAATCGCCGCCGTCCTGGCCTGCCGGCCGTCGCTGCTGGTGCTGGACGAACCCACGGCCGAGCTGGACCCGGCCGGAACCCGGGACGTCTTCGAGGCGCTGGCCCGCCTGAACGCGGAGCACGGCGTGACCGTGCTGGTGGTGGAGCACAAGACCGAGTGGTTGGCCCGCCACGCGAGCCGGCTGCTGGTGCTCGACCGCGGCCGCCTGGTGGCCGACGGGCGGCCCGCAGAGGTCCTGGGCGACCTGCCGGTCATGGAGGCCCTGGGCATCCCCGTGCCGGCCCGGATCCGCTGGGCCCGGCGGCGGGTGGATGGTGTCCCTGCCGGTAACGGCGAGGTGCGCCCTGCCTCCAAGGGTGGAGGCGAGGACCCCGGCGCCGCCATCGGGATCGGTGCCACGCCCCGAGCGACCACCGGCAACGGTGTGATCGTGGGAGCGGACGTGGGCGGCCCCCTGCTCGAGGTAGCGGGCCTGGTCTCGGGTTACGGCCCCGAGCCCGTGCTTCACGGTGTGGACCTGACCGTCCGCCGGGGCGAGATGCTGGCGCTGGTGGGCGAGAACGGGGCGGGGAAGACCACCCTGGTGAAGCATTGGGTGGGGCTCCTGCGGCCCCACGCGGGGAGCGTGCGGTTGGGGGGACAGGATGCGGCACGCCGTCCCGTCCACGAGCTGGCCCGGAGCGTCGGCTACGTCTGGCAGAACCCGGACCACGCCCTCTTCCTGGGCAGCGTGCGGGAGGAGCTGGCCTTCGGCCCGCGCAACCTGGGGCTGGGCGCAGCAGAGGTGGGCCGGCGCGTGGCTGCGGTGAGCGCCTCCCTGGGGCTCGACGAGCTGCTGGACGAGGATCCGGGCGAGCTCAGCCGCGGGCAACGGCAGCGGGTGGCCGTGGGCGCGGTGCTGGCCATGGAGCCCGACCTCCTGGTGCTGGACGAGCCCACCACGGGCCAAGACGCGCGGGAAAGCCGGGAGATCATGGACCTCCTGGCCCGAGTGAACGCCCAGGGCACGGCCATCTGCTTCATCACCCACGACATGGAGCTGGTGGCCCGGTATGCCCGCCGGGTGGTGGTGGTGGCCCACGGCCGGGTCCTGGTTGACGGGTCGCCCCGGCAGGTCTTCGCCAGCCCGCGGCTCCTGCAGGAGGCGGGCCTCGATCTGCCGCCGGCCACCCGCCTGGCCCGCGAGCTCCTGGGCGAGGGAGCCCCCGTCTGCCTCACCCTGGAGGAGCTGGAGGAGACGCTCCGGGGTGCCGCAGGGGTCGCGGGCGGGAAGGGAGGTGAGGCTCGTGCGGGGGTGGCTCCAGTACCTCCCGGTTCCTTCGCCCGTCCATAGGCTCCACTCGCTCACCAAGCTGGCCTGGGCGGTGGCGGTCTTCGTGGTGGCGGTGGCCCTGCGCCCGGTGTGGGCCCTGGCCCTGCTCTACCTCTCGGTCCTGGCCGTGGCGGCGGCCGCACGGCTGCTCGGGCCGAACCGGGCCTACTACGTCTCCCTGGGGGTCTTCGGCGGCGTGATCCTCCTGGGGCAGATTCTCTTCGACCACCCAGGCAGCACGCTGGTGGCGCTCGCACCGACGCACTGGCCGATCCTGGGACCCGCCCTCCGGATCACGGACGTGAGCCTGGTCCGGGGCCTGCAGATGGCCCTTCGAATGCTGGCGGTGACGGGCGTCTTCCCCGTGCTGCTGGGCGCCACCCAACCACGGGACCTGGTGATGGCGCTGGTGGAGCGGCTGCGGGTTCCCTACGACTACGCCTTCCTCTTCGTGACCACCCTTCGCTGGATGCCCATGCTGGTCGACGAGTTCGACCAGGTGCAGCAGGCCCAGCGCTCGCGGGCGTACCGCCCGGCAGGGCGCGGCCCCCTGGCAAAGGCCCGGGCCTATGCGCCCCTGGCCGTGCCGCTGGTGCTGCTCTCCATGCGGCACGCCCAGCGGCTGGCGGTGGCCATGGAGACCCGAGGCTACGGTGCCGGTGAGCGCACCTACTGGCGGCCGGCGGTCATGGGTACGGCCGATCGAGTGCTGCTGGCACTCCTGGCGCTGGTGGGTGGTGTCGCGGTGGCGGGGGCGTTCGGGGTCTTGCGGTAGGCCTCATTCTCCAGCGGGTGCGGCTCCTCCTCACCACCCACGGCGCCAAAGGCCTGACCGATAACGACGTCCAGCTGGCCCGGCGGATCGAGGCGGTGGCGCTGGCGAAGTAAAGGGTCGCCTCGGGACGCGGCCGAGCCCCAGGACCGGGAAGGGGTGGATCCCTTGATAGACGCAGCGTTCCTCTCGGACCTCTTCGGCCTCGACGGGCACGTCGCCCTGGTGACGGGCGGCTCCCGGGGGTTGGGTCTGGAGATGGCCGAAGCCTTGGGTCGGGCCGGCGCCCGGCTGGCCCTGGTGGCCCGCCGCGCCCAGTGGCTGGACCCGGCGGTGGAAAGCCTCCGGGCCGCGGGCATGGAAGCGGCGGGGTGGACCTGCGACGTGGCGGATCCGGACGGGGTGGCCCGGGTGGTGGAGGCGGCCGAGGCCGAGCTGGGGCCCATCTCGGTGCTGGTGAACGCGGCCGGCCGCTCCTGGGGCGCGCCCGCGCTGGAGATGCCCCTGGAGCGCTGGCGCGAGGTGATGGAGGCCAACGCCACGGGCGCGTTCGTGGTCTCCCAGGCGGTGGGGCGGCGGATGCGGGTCCGCGGCTACGGGCGCATCATCCACGTCACGTCGGTGGCGGGCCTCGCGGGCTCCCCGCCCGAGGTCCTGGACGCGGTGGGCTACAGTGCGAGCAAGGGGGCGATCGTGGCCTTGACCCGCGACCTGGCGGTCAAGTGGGCCCGCTACGGCATCACCGTCAACGCCATGGCACCCGGCTACTTTCCCACCCGCATGTCCGCGGCCGTGATCGAGCAGGCGGGCGAAGCGCTCACCCGTGCGGTCCCCCTGGGACGGGTCGGCCAGGCGGGAGAGCTGAGGGCGACGGTGCTCTTCCTGGCCTCCCGGGCCTCCTCCTACGTCACGGGGCAGATCCTGGCCGTGGACGGGGGCATGTCCGCGATGTAGGCGAGCATCGTGCGTCTTGCTCCGGCCTCATTTCCCCAAAGAGCGTCCTTGGGCCCCTCGCTTCCTCCCCCACACCATGCTGTCGCCAGCCTCCAGTCGAAGATGGAAGTGCTTCCGTTGGGAGACGCTATCTCCGAGACCGGCATGAGGGATCGGTGTGCTGCACCGTACTCCGGATTCGGGGGCTTCGTGCAGCAGAGGCGGGGGCGACAAATGCCCGGACGGGTCGACGGCGGAAAGATCTCTGCTCTCGAGGGCAGCCTGCTCGTGGTCAGTGCCATCCTACCCTGGGCGGTGCTGTTCATCCCGGTTCTCGCGATCGAGACGGCCGGTCAGGACGCTTGGCTCTCGTCCGTTCCGGCGACCCTTCTGGGTATCGGGGTGGCCTTCCTCGCCACCGCCCTGGCGCGCCGGTTTCCGGGCGAGACGCTCATCGGCTTCACGCTCAAGACCATGGGCAGACCGCTGGGATACCTCATCGGCGCGGCCTACGTCGTGTGGCTCACCTCCGTTGCAGCTCTCACCGCCCGGGGGTTCGGCGAGCTAATCACCACCATGATCCTTCCGCGGACGCCGATTTCCGTCGTGATCGGGGCCCTGATCGCGGTGGTTGCCACGAACGTCAGGGGCGGCATCGAGGTGATCGCCCGGGCCAACCAGGTGATCGTTCCGATCGTCGTCGCCTTCCTGGCGACCCTGGCGGTTCTTTCGTTCAAGGACGTGGACCCTCGAAACTGGCAACCGGTGCTCGAGCGCGGGCTTCTTCCCGTATTGCAGGGCCAATACATAGCCGGGGGCTTCTTTGGAGAGGTGATGGTCGCGGCCATCATGATCCTGCCCTTCCTGAATCGAAAGGCGGCGAGCCTGCGGGTCCTGGTGCTCCCTATCCTCGCCCTCGGACTCCTGATGATGGGCACGTCGCTCTGGTACGTGGGTGTCCTGGGGGCCGAGGTCGCCGGACGCCTCGTCTTCCTCCCCGTCGAAATAGCCAAGCACGTGAGCATCGCCAACTTCCTGGAGCGTCTGGAGGCGGTCTCCGTTTCCCTTTGGGTGACCGCGAGCTTCGCCAAGCTCAGCATCTGGTGTTACGGGGCGACCCTCGCGGCCGCAGAGCTCCTCCGATTGCAGGACTATCGCCCGCTTGCATGGCCTATCGGGCTGCTCGTCGGAGAACTCTCCGTGCTCTTCTTCAATGATCAGGCGGAGTTCTTTCGCTTCGTCCGCTGGTCGGCGACCCCGTACATGCTCGTCTTCGAAGCCGTCATCCCGCTCCTGCTCTTGGGCGTGGCCTCGGCCCGAGGAGCCCGCGGTCCCCGGCCAGGGACCGCCTCTACCTTGGAGGAACCACCCTCTCCCCCAAAGGTCTGAAAACGGCCTCGATCGCCTGGATCGGATTGGGAACGGGGAGGTCGAGAATCATGGCGAGGCCGAGGGCGACGGCCAAAGCCATGCCCACCGAGAAGGCGATCACCTCGCGCCGTCCTCCGCCGTATTTTCGGATGCGGGCGAGCTCGTACCAGAAGATCAGGCCCGATGCGATGAGAAAACCGGCAATCAGCACCCCTACTTCCCCTCCAGCATCTCCCTGAGATCGCCAGCGTCCAGCAGGCCACGCTCCTTCACGCCCAGAGGCTTGTCGCTGGCGCCCGTCCGGCGGATGAACGCCTGGATGTCCAGGTCCAGCTCGACCTCCGGAAACACCTGCTCCCAGCGGTGCTTCAGCTCTTCCCACCGCCGGGGGTCGGCGCGACGGACCGCCTCGCCGAAGCCGAACACGTCCGTGCGGAATCCCTTCTGGACCTTCTCGGAAGCCCTGCGAATGCGTTCGGCGACGGATTCGGCCACCTCTTGCTGGAGCAGCCTGATCACCGCCGGATCGCTCGCGTCCACGCCCGCCGCGTTCTCGCTGAGATCGCCCTCGGTGAAGACCTTGACCTGCATGACGACGCGGTCACCGTGAAACCGGGGCGTCAGCGTCGACTCGGCCCGGACCAGGTAGAAGCTCACCCGCCGCCGGGGATCTCCCAACGTCACCGTGATGGTGGCTCTCTGCAGCTCGTTCCGGAGCCACAGGACCCCCCGGGTCTCGACGTCATCGAGGAAGCCGACCAGACGGTCTCCCTTGAACAGTGCGGCCCCGGTGACCGCCGGCTGGGGCGGATCCTTCTGGATCATCGGCCCGGCGTTCCCGCCGTCCTGTGGCGCTTCGAGCATGCCCGGCTCCGCCGCGCCGCTGTGGACGACCTGCACCCTGGCGGCGATGGGCTCCTGGCCCTCGGCCGAGAGGGCCGCAGCGAAGTCCAGCACGGTCGTCATGACGCTGGTCCGGAAGCTCTGGATGTCCCGGATCGCCGTGGGGGTGATCGGCTGGAGCGGCGTCACCACCGCCAGCACGTCCTTCGCCCTTCCGGGAACCACGCCGATGACCGTTCGCAGTCGGGCCTCTCGCTGGCGCGAGAAGAACTCGATCACCGGGCTGACCCCCTCTCGGGCGAGGTCTTCACCGATGAGGATGACCGCGTTGTGGGCCCAGAAGAGCCGGCGCGACAGCTTCTCCTGCATGTACGACAGGGCGTCCGGCACCGTTCGTCCCTGAGTTGCCCTCGTGGTGGTCGGTGGGAGCTGCGCCCCTCCCCCGCCGGGAGAACTCGGCGGCGTGATACGCGCGGGAACGGCGAGGGCGATGGTCAGCTCCAACGAGTCGGGTCCGGCCCTGTCCAGCGCGACCCCGTTGACGATGGCCAGATCGTTCACCTCGGTACGGTCCCAACACCCGCCCGATGCGAGCGCCACGAGACTCAGCAGGGCCACGTGAGCAAGGCGGCGGAGGGCACGTACCTTCGGCGCCCGTCCAGAGGACGGGATGTCGCCTGAGATGATCATCACCCTTCCGCTCTCCCGGCCCCGTCATCCCGTGGGACCTGGTCGTCCTCGTACGGACCGCGTGGGGCTCTCGCCCGCTCAGGCTGCCGGCGGGGGTTGGCATGGCCCACGAGCCGCGGGCGAAGCCCCCGCAGCCAGATCGGGACCCGTAGCGCTGCGTCGGCCAGGTCCCCGGTGGTGAGCGGCGTGACGGGGGACAGGTAAGGAATGCCGAAGCTCCTGAGCCTGCAGAGGTGGACGAGGATGCCGAGGAGCCCGAGGATGATGCCGTACAGGCCCAGGGTGGCGGCCAGGAAGATCATCGGGAAGCGTATCAGTCGGATGGTGATCCCGAGGTTGAATCGGGGAAAGGTGAACGAGGCGATGCCCGTGAGCGCGACGATGATGACGACGGGAGCGCTGACGATTCCGGCCTGTACCGAGGCCTGGCCGATGACGAGGGCGCCGACGATGGTGACGGCCTGCCCGATGGGCTTGGGCAGCCGGATCCCTGCTTCCCGCAGCGCCTCGAAGGAGACTTCCATCATGAGGACTTCTACGATGGAGGGGAACGGGATGCCCTCCCGGGTCGCGGCCAGCGTGAGCAGCAGCGCGGTGGGGATCATCTCCTGATGGAACGTGGTGATCGCCACGTAGAGAGACGGGAGCAGGAGGGCGAGGAACGCGAAGAGGTACCGGAGCGCCCGAAGGGCCGTTCCGACGTAGAACCGCTCGTAGTAGTCCTCGCTGGCCTGCATGAGCCCGAACAGGGTCGTGGGAACGACCAGGGCGAAGGGCGAGCCGTCCACCAGGATCGCCACACGGCCCTCCAGAAGGTTGCCGGCCACGGCGTCGGGGCGTTCGGTGACCAGTGCCTGGGGGAACGGGGAGTAGGGGTAGTCCTCGATGAGCTCTTCGATGTAGGCGCTGTCGATGACACCGTCGATTCGGATGCCGGAGACCCGCCGCTGCACTTCCCGGACGAGCGTCTCCGGCGCGACGCCGCGGACGTAGGCGATCACCACGTCGGTTCGAGAGAGGTGCCCGACCCTCGAGCGGTCCAGCTTCAACTGCGGCGTCCGGATGCGCCGGCGGAGAAGGGCGGTGTTGGTGTTCAAGCTCTCGACGAACCCCTCGTGGGGGCCGCGGATGACGGACTCGCTCTCCGGCTCGTCCACGCTGCGGTGCTCGAAGGCGCGGGCGTTCAGGAGGGTGCCCGAGCTCTCCCCGTCGACGAGAAGGGCTGCATCTCCGTGGAGGATGCCGTCGGCCAGCTCGCTCACGGTCGTGACCTTCTTCACGTGGGAGAGCGCGACCGCATGCTGCTCGAGGATGCGGCCCACCTCCTCCCCGCCGGCGACGTGCGTGCGGATGGGAAACGCCTCGTAGAGGAGGGGCCTGAGGACCGAGTCGTCGAGTCGGGCCGAATCGAGCAGCCCGTCGAGATAGGCGATGGCCGCCTTCCTGCCCCCGGCGATGCGGAAGCTGCGGCAAACCCAGTCCGAAGAGCCGTGGAACAGCCGGTCCAAGGTACCCAAGTTCAGGTCGAGGCTCTCGCTGAGAGGGAGTTCCTCCAGGATCTCGGCGGCCGCTCGCAGGGCTTCGAGGCCTTCGGCCTGGTCCCGGTGAACGCCCGTGCGCTCCATGTCTTCCTCGTAGGGCGTGAGGATGCGGGGTCCGAGGCCTGTCTCGGCCGCGTCCCCGCGAAGGCCGGCGCCTCCGTCTTGGGAACCCGTCGAGGCGACAGAGCCGGCGGCTTCTCCTGACCGCTCCTCGTTCTGCGCGCCTGAAGCCTCGCTCTGGAACCGCCGCGGGTCGATCGGCCACGAACCTCCCAGACTCCACGGTCTCGCCCGTGGACCAGGCAAGACCTTGGGCACTTTGTGGGGCTTGTCTCACCGAGGAGAGGTCTGAAGAGAGTCTTTGCAGGACGGGCAGACACTATGTCTCAGGCACCCGGCGTTGGCGCCGCTCGGCGTCCAGACGAGCCTCAGCTGGGCTTCGCGCTTCTCTCGGCGGAACGTGCTGGAGCCGTGAAGGGTTGCCACGTGCTGCCGGAAAGAGGAGCGCCCCCGTGTCACGATTCGGGGTGCTGGGTCCGCCCGTAACCCTCGAAGCGTTCTCGGAGCCGCTCCAGCTCTTCCGGGGGAAGGGGCTCGGGGAAGCCCAGCTGCAGGGCCAGGAAGCTCACCTCGGCCACGTGCTCCACGGCCAGGGCTCGGTCGAAGGCCTCCTCCGGGGTGGCGCCCACGGCCAGCACACCGTGCCGCTCCAGAAGCACCGCCCCGTACCGGTCCGCCAGGGTCTCCACGGCGGAAGCCGCGAGCTCCGCGGTCCCGAAGGTGGCGTAGGGGGCCAGGGGCACCCGATCGCCCACGGCCGCCACCATGTAGTGGAAGGGCGGGATCTCCCGCCCGGCGGTGGCGAAGGCAGAGGCGTAACGGCTGTGGGTGTGCACCACGCCGCCTACGTCGGGCCGGCGGCGGTAGACCTCCAGGTGCATGGGCGTCTCGGAGGAGGGCCGGCGGGCGCCTTCCAGACGTTCGCCGTCCGGTGCCAGCAGGGCCAGGTCGCCGGGCGCCATCTCCTGGTACGGAACGCCGCTGGGGGTGATCAGGACCCCCGACGGCGTGCGCATGCTCAGGTTGCCGCCGGTGCCCGAGACGAGCCGCTCCTCCAGCAGGCGTCGCCCCAGGGCCACCAGCCGGCGCCTGGGTTCTTGGTCGTCACGCATCGTCGATCACCGCCCTCCCTCCACGACCGAATCCGCACGGCAGGTGAGACAGTCCCAGGGCGGCAGCCATCGGGGAGCTGCGCACGGGTGCGGCCGTGGCCACCTGACCTCCATTCTAGTCCAGTGAAGCGAGGAATGGAAAGGCGATCACGCGCAGGAAGGGGGAGGCAGAGGCGGTCGCTCGAGCCGGGGTTCCCCTGACGCCGGAGGCGGTCTAGAGCCGGGCTCGTGCCTGCATCACCTTCTCCACGTGGCGGGCGGAGATCCGCTGGACCGTGCTGGCGGGGCGGGAGGGGCCCGCGTTGTAGTAGGCGACGGCCAGACGCACGTCACCGCCGGCCAGCTGGAGCATCATGGCCAGGTAGCGGGTGCCCAGGTCCACGTTCTCCCGCCAGTCCCACGGATCCCGGCCGCCCAGGGCCCGGAAGGTGGACGGCATGACCTGCATGGGTCCCACCTCACCCCGGCGGCCCAGGGCCCGTACGTTCCAGTCGGACTCGGTCTGCCCCACGGCCACCACCAGCATGGGATCCACGCCGTAACGGCGGCTGGAGCGGTCCACCTGCGCGGCCAGGGCCCAGGGATCCACGCGGCTCTGGGATCCCAGCCGGGCTGCGATGGGGCGGATCCGCTCGAAGTAGGCCTCGTACTCCCGCAGCCGCTTCTCGGTGGAGCGCAGCGTCGATTGGAGCCTTTCCAGCTCCGCCTGCTTCGCCTCGGCCTCGGCGCGGCTTGCCTCCAGCGCTTGCTCGGAGAGGCGGATGATGGCCTGCTGGCCCGCCAGAGCCCAACTGAAGAGGACGCAAAGAAAGAGGATGGCCCCCCACAGGGCATGGGGGCGTTTCGTGCTCCGCATGGGCCTGCCTCCCTCCGGGACAAGTCTATTTCGGAGGGATGGGGGGCAGAACGCCCCACGCGCTTGGGATGACGGGGGAGGGGGACGTGGCAGGGCTGAATCCGCCCAGGGTGAGCTCTCAGGGAGGCAGCTCGGGCTCGTCGCCCCGGATGAGGCCGGGGTCAGGGGAGAGGCGGGGGAAGGGTGGGGGAGGCTCCAGCGGGCTGAGGCCGGGCCCGGCGAGGGCTTGCTGCGCCAGCCGAGTCCAGCGGCTGGCCTGGTGCAGGATCTCTTCCACGTCCAGGCCCAGGTGGTGCGGGCGGTAGGGCTCCAGGCGGGTGCGTGCCTTCGCCATCTGCTTCACCACACCCGCCGGGTTGGCCCGCTGGGCGTGGACGAAGGCCGAAGCGTAGATGATGAGGCCCTGGTAGAAGGGGCTCCGGTTCCGCCGCCAGGCGCCCTCCAGGACCTCGTGGCTCTCCCAGAAGAGCTCCTGGTTGAAGAGCTCCAGGAAGCGCAGGAACTCGGCCTGGAAGCGGCTCGCTCCGCTCACCCGGACCGCCCCCTCGTCAGCGTGACCCCATGGGCCCCCCCCCCCCCCCGGCCGTCTACTCGCCCAGGACCTTGATGATCACCCGCTTCTTCCGCTGCCCGTCCCACTCGCCGTAGAAGACCCGCTGCCAGGGCCCGAAGTCCAGCCGACCCTCGGTGACGGGGACGATCACCTCGTGCCCCAGGGTGAGGCTGCGCAGGTGTGCGGCGCCGTTGTCCTCGCCGGTGCGGTTGTGGAGGTAGTCGTCGCCCCGGGATGGGTGATGGTCCCATGGGGCCACGTGGCCCTCGAGCCAGTCGAGGATGTCCTGCCAGAGGCCGCTCTCGTGGTCGTTGACGAAGACGGAGGCGGTGATGTGCATGGCGCTCACCAGCACCATCCCCTCGCGCACGCCGGACTTCTCGAGCGCCCCCTGCACCCGGTCCGTGATGTCGATGATCTCCTGCCGCTTGCGGGTGTTGAAGGTGAGGTACTCGGTGTGGCTCTTCATGACGGGCGCTCCCTCCGGGCTGGGGTCTCCAGTCAGCCTGCGCGGAGGGAGTTTTCCCCGAAGGGTGGCGGACTCCTGCCAGGGGAGCTTCTCGTCGGGCTGCCGCGGCGCTTCGTACCGCGGCGCCCGTGCCGACCGTGCGGCCGGAGCAGGGAACGATCCTGGAGCGGTCGAAGGCAACGGGGTACGGCTCGAGAGCAGCACGTGGCGCCAATGGCGCCGCCCCCACGCGCGTGTGGGTGAACCGGAGGCGAGCAGGTTGCGGATCGGAGTGGTGGGGGTGGGGGCCGTGGGAGGTTTCTTCGGGTGCCTCCTCAGCCGGGCGGCGGCCGAGGTGACCCTTCTGGCGCGGGGGGCGCACCTGGAGGCCATCCGGCGCGACGGGTTGCGGGTGCGGAGCCCCCTGGCCGCCGACGACGGGGGAGAGTGGGTGGCCCGGCCCGCCGCCACGGACGATCCGGCCCTGGCCGGCCCCCAGGATCTGATCCTCTTCGCCGTGAAGAGCTACGACACCGAGGAGGTCGCCCGCATCATGGCCCCCATGGTGGCGTCCGAGACGACGATCCTTTGCCTTCAGAACGGCGTCGACAACGAGGCGAAGCTGGCGGCGCTCTACGGTGAGGATCGGGTGCTGCCGGGCGTGGTCTACATCGGGGCGGAGCGGGTGGCACCCGGGCTCATCGAGCACCGGGCCCGGGGCGAGATCCTCTTCGGAGAGGCCGCGGGCGGGCGCAGCGAGCGGGTCGAGCGCATCCGGCAGGTGCTGGCGGCCGCGGGCATCCAGGTGCATGCGGTGGACGACATCCGCTCCGCCAAGTGGGAGAAGTTCCTCTTCAACGTGGGGCTCAACGCCTTCAGCGCCCTCACCGGGGGCACGGCGGCCCGCCTGGTGGCCACCCCGGCGGCCCGGTGGGTCTTCGAGACCAGCCTGGGGGAGGCCCTGGCCGTGGCCCGGGCGAGCGGGGTGGACCTGGGCGAGGACGTGATCGAGCGGCTGGTGCGGACGGCTTCCGCCATGCACGTGACCAGCTCTATGGAGCAGGACCTGAGCCACGGAAGGCCCCTGGAGCTCGACACCTTCAACGGGTACGTCGTCCGGGAGGGCCGCCGCCTGGGGCTGGAGACCCCGGTGAACGCCACCCTCTACGGGGTGATGGAGGTGCGGGCGGAGGTGGGTCGGGGCTAGGTGCAAGGGCTTGCGCCCGCCCGAGCCCTCTGGTACCATAACGTCAGCGATACCCGGGCCGAAGTGGCGGAATGGCAGACGCGGGCGACTCAAAATCGTCTGGGGCAACCCATGCGGGTTCGACTCCCGCCTTCGGCACCAAGCCCTTAACCCCCAGGGGGTACCGAAACCGCTCTGTAGCGGGCCTCCTGGGGGTCTTTTCTTCCTCCCCGCGCCAACCCCCAGATCACCGATCCGAACGTCATCTTCGTGGGGCAGCGGATCTGCCCCGGGGAACTGCGTCACGGTACGGGCGGTCAACCTGGCCCAGGGTACCTTCGGTCCCATCGTGCTGGCGGCCATGGTGCGGGAGTGCCGGGGACCTGCGTGACGGTTGCCATGGCTCGGCATGGCCCGCCAGGTGACCGTTTCCACGCGGCGCCGGTGTCGCCGGACCAGGGAGCACGGCAGGGAGGACGGTTTCTGGGGAGCGCGCGCTCCCGCACCCTCAAGCCGTTCCCGCGCCCCGCCGAAGCAAGGAGACGGGGAGGTGGCGGCACCCGCCGCCCGGGACACGGGCCTGATTCGGTGGCCCCTCGGGCGGCGGGTGCCGATGCCACGCGGGGAGTGGGGGTCGGAGCCATGGGCAAGCCGGTTTTCACAGAAACGACGGGCAGGTTCGACGAAGGGACCCAAGCCGACGGGGCCGTTCCTGGCGGGGGGGCCTGGGCGGACGGCGCCGCGGGAGAGCGGGGCGACGGCGCAGCCAGCGGTCCCCCCACCCTTCACGCTCCCCGCCGCGGCCGCCTGGGCCTGGGCCGGAGGCTCGGCGCCCAGTCGCTCGCCCGGCAGATGGTGCTGGGCTTCACGGTGGTCATGGCGGGGTTCGTCTTCTTCGGCGCAGGGACCCTCTACCTCCTGGGCCAGTTGGGCTCTGGGCTCGATCGCCTCTTGGAGCAGAGCCGGGCCACCGCCGCGCTGGCCCGCGTCCAGCAATCGCTCGCGGTGATGGAGGCGGACCTGCAGGCCAAGCAGGCCGCCTTCGACCTCCTGGAGACCATGGATCTGAAGATCTCGGCCTTCTCGGCCGAGGCCCGGCGGATCGCGAGCGAAGGGGTTCCCGCCGTCACCCGCTACCTTTCGGAGGATCAGGCCGCCCGTCTGGAGCAGGCGGCCCGCTCGGCCGCCGGAGCCCTGGCCGGGCTTGGCGTCGAGGCCCCTCGCGCCCGCAAGCTCGACGGCCTCACCCGGGCGGGCGAGGCTTTCGACCTGCTGACGGGTGCGGTCCGGAGCGCAGGCGTGGAGCTCGCCCAGGCAGGGGACGGGGTGTGGACCGAGCAGATGCGCCTGGAGCAGGTGGGACGCTGGGCCGCGGCCGCCATCCTGGGTGTGGGCCTCCTCATGGCCGTGGCCGTGACGCTTCTCTTCCTCCGCCGGCTGCGGAGCACCGTGCACCGCCTGCGGACCCTGTCGGATGAGTCGGCCGGGGGCTCTGCCCGGGCGGAGAAGGCCGTGGAGGAGCTGGGAGTGTTCGGACAGGAGCTCTCGGGAACCTTCGCCGAGATGAAGCGCTCCTTCGACGAGGTGGCGGCGGGCAGCCGCTCGGCGGCCGACGGTGCGGCGCGCATCACCGAAGCCATGGGGCGCACGGCCGAAGAGGCGGCCGCCCTGGAGCAGGCCGCCGCCGAGGCCCGGGATCTGGCCGCACGCTCGGGTGAGGCCGTGGAGGCCACCGCCGGCGAGGTGGGGCGGGGCCGGCAGGGAGCGGGCGCGATGGTGGAGGCCGTGCGCCAGGCCAGCACCGAGGCGGTGGAGGTGCACGGCCTGGTGGCCTCGTTCGCGGAGCAGATGGGCCGCATCAGCGAGATCCTGGACACCATGGAGGCCATCGCCGCCCAGACCAACCTGCTCGCCCTCAACGCGGCCATCGAGGCGGCGCGGGCGGGCGAGCAGGGCCGGGGGTTCGCGGTGGTGGCGGCCGAGGTGCGCAAACTGGCCAGCGAGAGCGGAGCGGCAGCAGGTCAGATCCGGCAGATCGCCGGACAGGTGGAAGGTGCCACGCGCCAGGTGGTTCAGGCGGTGCAGGGCATCGCCTCGGGGATCGATGCCGTGGAGGAGCGGGCGAAGGAGGTGGCCGGCGCCCTGGAGGCGGTGGCGGCCACCTTCGACGAGCTGAAGCGGAACGTGATGACAGTCCAGGAGACGGCCACCTCCCAGTTCGAGCAGGTGGCCCGGGTGAGCCGCCGCACCGAAGAGGTGGTAGCCACCACCCAGGAGATCGTGGCCCAGTTCGAGGAGACAGGCGCCGCCCTGGAAGGCCTCACCGATCGGGTGCATCATCTGGAGGCCGGGGCCGCCAGGCTCGCCGCCCGGCTGCAGGAGCTGAGGGGGGTGGCCGAGAATCAGGCCGAGGCCGCCCGAGCCGTTCACGGGCAGGTGGGGGATCTCGCCTGAGGCTGCGAGCGAGCCATCGACTCGGACCTGAGGATGCAAGGCGTTGCCAGATCGTCGCTCCCGCACGTATTCTCCCCTGGACACCCTAGATGTAGGTTACTAGATTGTTAACGGGTCCATATCTTGTGGATCCGGGGCCGGCCCGGTGTCGTCGCGACAAGGCGGACTCCGGGGCTGGACGCGAACGTGCGTTTGCTGTATGCTGAAGGGGAGACGGTTGCGGGGCCGGCACCGGCTGCTACCGGGCGTGGCGCGGTCTCGCCGCACTGGGAGGAAGACGGCATGGAGCTCACCCCCAATGCCCGAACGGTGTTGGAGCACCGCTACCTGCGGCGCGAGGGCGGCCGCATCGTGGAGACGCCGGAAGAGCTCTTCCGGCGGGTGGCGCACAACCTCGCGTCCGTGGACGGTGAGGTGTACGGCAAGGACGCAGACGAGGTGCGGGCCCTCGAGGAACGCTTCTACCGGTTCATGACGGAGCTGGAGTTCCTCCCCAACTCGCCCACGCTGATGAACGCGGGGCTCGCCCTACAGCAACTGTCCGCCTGCTACGTCCTCCCTGTGGAGGATTCCCTCGAGGGCATCTTCGACAGCCTGAAGGCGGCGGCGCTGATTCACCAGTCCGGAGGAGGCTGCGTGGCCGGTGACTCGCTGGTACACACCACCTTCTGCGGCCTGGAGGAGATCGAGACCCTGTACCAGCGCGTGGCTGCCACGGGCTGCCACGCCGAGGATCGCGGAGACCATCGGGTGATGGATGTGGGGCACCTGGGCATCCGCACCCTGGCCGTGGACCCGCGAACCGGACGGTTTGAGGCTAAGCGGATCACCCATTTGTGGGAATGGGACGTGCCCTCCGACGCCCAGGTGACCGTGCGCGGCTCCGACGGGAGCGAGGTGACGACCAGTGCCTGGCACCCCTTCTACGTCTTCGACGGCAAGGGCCTGGTGGAGCGGCGGGCCGATCAGCTCCGCAAGGGCGACATCTTGCTGACGGCCAACGCGTCGTGCCGGGAAAGCTGGCCCTTCACCGAGTATCGTTCGGTGGGCGGCTTGATCCTGGACGAGGAGATGGGCTGGCTCCTGGGATACTTCCTCGGAGATGGCTCCCTCGATATCGTCCACGACCGGCAAGCAGGCTCCACTGCGCCTCGTATCCGATTCGTCGACGGCCGGCGGGATTCGATCGACTACGCCGCGAGCGTGCTTTCCAGACTCGGGGTGAAGGTCACCCCCCACAGGGACGGGCGCGGTCCGTTCAGGTTGTCTGCGACCCTACGGTCCTTCACGGAGCCTTTCGTCAAGCTGGCCCAGGTTCAGCCTGGGGCGCAGCGCAACCTTACCCTCCCGGAGATGGTCGGCAAGTCGCCTCTCAGCGTGGTGGCTGCCTTTCTGGGGGGCCTGGTGGACGCGGACGGACACGTAAACGTGAGCCACCGGCGGGTGGAGGTCTTCACCATCCACCACGACCTCGCCAGGCGGTTGATGGGCCTGCTGAGCACCCTGGGTTTCGATCCGACCCTCAGGGTCAAGAAGCCGCATGGGAAGGCGCTTCGCCAGGGCTATGCGGTGGAGCTCGCGAGCGGCAAGAAGGCGCATGAACTGGTGGAGTTGATCAGGCCGTGGGTCCACGACCCGCTGAAGGCGGAGCGGCTGGGCCAGCTCACGATGGCCGTGCGGCACAATACCCGGCTCAACCTGCCGATCCCGTTCGAGTGGGTGCGAGACCTCCTCGACGCAGCGGGTGTGCAGGTGTACACCACATCGATCCATCGGGGGCCGCTGCAGGTCGGCCGGCACCGGATCCGGCTCCACCCCACGCGCCGGGGCCTAGGCATCGACGAGCAGAAGCTCCGCGAGCTCGTTGCGGCCCTGCGCGAGGTGCTCCCCGCGGAATACGACGCGCGGCTCGAATTGCTCGATCGCCTAGCCAACGGATGGACGACGGTGGAGGACGTTCGGCTCAACCGGGAGCCAAGACGCTTCTACGACTTCACGGTGGACGGGTACAACAACTATCTGGCAGGGGCCGGAAAGATGTGGGTCGTGCACAACACCGGCTTCTCCTTCAGCCGCCTCCGCCCCCAGGGTTCCCCGGTGCACACCTCGGGCGGGGTGGCCAGCGGTCCCGTCTCCTTCATGAAGGTCTTCGACGCGGCCACCCACTCCATCAAGCAGGGCGGGAAGCGGCGGGGCGCCAACATGGGGATCCTGCGGGTGGACCACCCGGACATCCTCCAGTTCATCACGTGCAAGGCGTCCGGAGTCGACGTGACCAACTTCAACATCTCCGTGGCCGTGACCGACGCGTTCATGGAGGCGCTGGAGGCCGACGGCGAGTACGACCTGGTCAACCCGAGCGACGGGCGGGTGGTGGGCCGCTTGCGGGCCCGGGACGTCTGGGAGATGATGGCCGAGAACGCGTGGCGGAACGGCGACCCAGGCGTGGTCTTCATCGACCGGATCAACCGGGAGAACCCCAACCGCCACGCAGAGGTCATCGAAGCGACCAACCCCTGCGTCACCGGCGACACCTGGGTGCAGACGAGCGAGGGCCCGCGCCAGGTGCGCGAGCTCCTGGGCCGCCCCTTCTTCGCCCGGGTGGACGGGAAGGACGTGCCCTCAGGGCCGGTGGGTTTCTTCGTCACGGGAACCAAGCCTGTCGTGCGGCTCCGCACCGCGGAGGGGCACACGCTCAAGCTGACCCCGGACCACCGGCTCCGCCGGGTGAGCCGGGTGACCCCTTGGGGCATCGAGAGCACCTGGTGCGAGGCACGGGACCTGCAGCCGGGCGACCTGGTGCTGCTTCACGACCACAACGCCGCCCCGACGTGGGCGGGTTCCCACACCTTCGAGGAAGGGTACCTGGCGGGACTGCTGGTGGCGGGGGGCACGCTGCTCGCGGATGCGGCCGAGCTCTTGGTTACGAGCCCCGCGGCCGTCGCCAACGGGACCGACTCCCAACAGGGGGAGGCGGCCGCCGCCATGGCCCGTGCCGTGGAGCAGGCGGCCAGGACCTTGCCCGAGCCGGGCGGCTTCCCCGGGTGGAGCCCGCCGGCCGCCGGGACGCGGCGGGTACGGCTGGCCTCTCTCAAGGCCCTCGCGACGGGGCTGGGGTTGGCTACGGGCCGAAGGGGGATCACCCCCCAGGTGGAACGCGCATCCAGCGCGTTCTACCGGGGCTTCCTCCGGGGCCTCTTCGACATCCACGCAACCCTGGAGGGCTCCGAGAATGGGGTCCTGCGGGTGCGTCTCCATCTGCCCGACCCGGCCCAGGCCCCAGGAGTCCAGCGGATGCTGCTGCGAATGGGCATCGCCTCGCGCCTGGCCAGGCGCCCGCACGATGGGGCGCGCCGGAAGGGCGCGGCCGGAGAGGCTCGTCTCGCGACCCGAGGCGCTACGGCTTCGGAGCTGGTGGTGACGGGCGAGAACGTGGAGCGCTTCGCCACGCGGGTCGGCTTCAGCGACCCGGGCCGCCAGATCAGGCTGGGGCGCCTGCTGCGGGATCGCCGGCAGCGTCCGGCCCGGGAGCCTTTCGTGGCCCGCGTGGAGCGGGTGGAGCCGGCGGGCGTCGAGGACGTCTTCGACGTCCAGGTGCCCGGCATCCACGCCTTCGACGCGAACGGCTTCGTCGCCCACAACTGCGGCGAGCAACCCCTTCCGCCCTACGGTAGCTGCAACCTGGGCTCGATCAACCTTGCCCGCTTCGTCCGGGAGCCCTTCACCGAGCAGGCCGGCGTGGACTGGGAGAGGCTCGGCGAGGCGACGCGCCTGGCCACCCACTTCCTGGACAACGTCATCGACGCCAACCGGTACCCGCTGCCCGAGATCCGGGAGAAGTCGCTTCAGGACCGGCGGATCGGCCTGGGCGTGATGGGCTGGGCCGACCTCCTGGCCCAGATGGGCATTCCCTACGACTCCGAGGCGGCGGTGGCCAAGGCCAGCGAGGTGATGGGGTTCATCGAGCGGGAGGCCATTGAAGCGTCGAAGCGCCTGGCCGAGGAGCGGGGCGTCTACCCCTTGTGGAAGGGGTCCGTCTGGGAAGAGCGCGGCCTGCGGGTGCGGAACGCCACCCTCACCACCATTGCCCCCACGGGCACCATCAGCATCATCGCAGGGGCCTCCAGCGGCATCGAGCCCTTCTTCAGCCTGGCCTTCACCCGGCACGTGCTGGACGGCGAGACGCTGAAGGAAGTGAACCCGCTCCTGGAGCAGGTCGCCCGGATGCGGGGCTTCTGGAGCGAGGAGCTGGCGCAGCGGGTCGCGGAGAAGGGCAACGTGGACGGGCTGGAAGAGGTTCCCGAGGACGTCCGGCGGGCCTTCGTGACCGCCCACCAGATCGAGCCGGAGTGGCACGTGCGCATGCAGGCGGCCTTCCAGGCGCACGTCCACAGCGCGGTGAGCAAGACGGTCAACTTCCCGCACTCGGCCACGCCTCAGGACGTGGAGCACGTCTACCGGCTGGCCTGGGAACTGGGCTGCAAGGGCGTCACCATCTACCGCGACGGCTCGCGGGCGGGCCAGGTGCTCACCGTGGGCACCGGCGAGCAGGAGTCGCTCGAGGCTCGGGAGGCCGTCGAGGCGGTCGCAGACGCCGAGGCGGAGCCGGATGCGGCCGGTTCCACAGGACAGAAGGTCAACGGAAGCTGGGGGCACATCCACCCCATCTCCCGGCCGGCCCGGCTCCACGGCATCACCGACGCCCGGCAGACGCCGTTGGGCAAGCTCTTCCTGACCCTCAACCTGCTGGGTGACCACCCCATCGAGCTCTTCGCCCAGATCGGCAAGGCGGGAAGCGACGTGAGCGCCTTCACCGAGGCCATCGCCCGCCTCGTCTCCCTGGCGCTGCGGAGCGGCATCGACCCCCACGAGATCGTCCACCAGCTGGAGGGCATCGGGGGGAGCCGCTCCGTGGGCTTCGGCCCCGGCCGGGTTCGCTCGGTTCCCGACGCCATCGGGCGCTTCATCGCCGACTACCTGCGGGAGCGGGAGGAAGGGCGCGAGAGCAGCCGGCCCCGGCCGGCGGGGTCGGTGACCGGCAGCGCTGCAGGGGCCGGGCCGGCAGCACCGGCAGCAGAGGAAGGCGCCGAGGGGCTACGGCTTCGGTTACCCTCCGGAGAGGGTGAGGTGCCCCAGAGCTCGCCATCCAGGGATCCGGTCGCCACGGCCACCGAGGCAGTGGGGAGCCCAGTGGCTCCGTCTCCGGCCTCGCAGAACGGCCACACGGGTCCGAAGAAGGCTGCGCCGGTGCGCTCGGACCTCTGTCCCCAGTGCGGCATGGATGCCCTGGTACACGAGGAGGGCTGCCTGAAGTGCATGAGCTGCGGCTTCTCCGAGTGCTGAGACAGCCGCATCCGGCCTGACCGCCTGATCCACGCCAAGGTGCCCGGGATCTCGGTCCCGGGCGCCGCGCGTGACGGGATACCTGGCAGGCCCCATTCAACCCGCGAGTACGCCGGCCGGACCACGGGCACCAGGGCTGTGCTATAATCCATCCGAGGAGCCCGAGGGTGGGTGGTCAACCGTGGCCCGGGAGCACGAGCGGTACGCATCCTATGCCGCCGCCTGGAAGCGAAGAATCGACGAGCGAGAGGCCGAGAGGCGGTCGCGGTACCACGAGGCGCTTGCGGACGCGCACCGGCTGGCCGCGTTCCTGGCCGAGCAGCCTGGGGTACGGCGGGTCTGGCTCTTTGGCTCGGTTCTCCGCCCGGACGACTTCCGCTTGGACTCCGACCTGGACCTGGCGGTTGAGGGCCTTGGAGCGAGCCGGTTTTTCTGGGTCGCTTCCCGGTTGCAGGAACGAACCGAGTTCGCCGTGGACCTGGTAGCATGGGAGGACGCCACCGAAGCGCTTCGCGCCGCGATCAGGACGGAGGGAGCGTTGCTCCATGGACGAGCACCGGAAACAGAGCCAGCGTCTCCGCCGCCTCAAGGAGGAGATCCGAGCCGAGCTCGCCGAACTCGAGGAGGTGGTGCGCACCGGTGATGAACTCACGCGAGGTATGGGCGTTGCCGTGCCCGACGAGCTCCGAAGAAGGGGCTTGGCCACCTTCCTGCAAGACTTCTACACGGGCTGCGAGCGCATCTTTCAGCGCATCGCCGAGGAATTCGACGGGGGCGCGCCCAGCAGCAGCGACTGGCACCGCCGCCTGCTCAACCAGATGGCCCGCACCGTTGAGGGCTTTCGCCCTGCCGTCCTGAGCGAACCCGCCACCCAGACGCTCGACGAGTACCTGCGTTTTCGGCACCTCTTCCGTAACCTGTATGGGCGCCACCTGGACTGGGAACGGATGCGCCCTCTGCTCGCCGCTCTGCCTGGAGCCTTCAGGACCGTTCGGGGCGAGATCGAATCGTTCTTCAGGTTCATCGACCGCCTGGTAGAGGTCCATGCCCGCTCAGCGGACGAGACCACGGAAGACCAGGACGAGGGGGCCGCCAGCCCCGGCCAGGGTCCTGTTTAGCGACGACCGCCTCTGTGGCGAACGCAACGGGCTCGCGCCGTCTTGGCACGGGGGCGTGGCTTGAAGCACCACCCTTGCGCGGTGGGTCGCGGGGCAGAAGGAGTTTGGCTTCGGAGACAATAAAGAACACGAAAAGCTCATACACCTAACACCGGGGGAGGATCGCCCGTGAAGAGGGCCGAGCGGGTCGCAAGCCGCCTCCGAGCTTTCCGGGAGGCTCGGGGGCTGACGCAGGAGCAGCTGGCGCGCCTCTCGGGGCTCACCCGACAGACCGTGAGCGCGGTGGAGCAGGAAAGGGCATCGGTTTCCGCGGCCTCGGCGCTCCGCCTGGCCCGGGCGCTCGGCTGCACGGTGGAGGAGCTCTTCGCCCTGGAGGCTCCTGTGGGGGTCACCGCCCGGTGGGCGGGCGCGGAGGCACATCTCGTCCCTGGGCAACGGATCTTCGTCGTCCAGCAGGCGGAAGGGTTCGTGGCCCTTCCCCTGGAGCGGGAGATCTGGTCCCTGCCGGCCGACGGGCGGGTGGACGCGGTGGCGCGTGACGGGACGGTGGCGGTGGACCTCTGGCGCCGGCCCGCCGGGGAGGGCGCCCGTGCCATCCTCGCCGGATGCGATCCGGCGCTGCCCCTGCTGGGCCAGAGTGTGACCGCTCAGGGACGCGGGTTTGGGGTGGCGTGGCGGAACGCCACCAGCGGCCAGGCGCTGAGGCTGCTCGCCCAGGGCCTGGTGGCCGTGGCGGGCGTGCACCTGCTGGAAGAGGAGAGCGGGGAGTACAACCTCCCCTTCGTGCGGGCGGCCCTCAGCGGCCAGGCGGTGCGGCTCGTGCACCTGGCCTACGTCCACGAGGGGTTGGCGGTGACGCCCGGCAATCCGCTGGGCATCCGGGGGCCGGAGGACCTGGCTCGGCCGGGAGTCCGCTTCGTCAACCGGCCTCGGGGCTCGGGGGCCCGGGCGCTCCTGGACCGCGAGCTCCGCCGGGCGGGTATACCGGCGTCGGCGGTCCTCGAATACGAGCGTGAGCTCCCCGGGCACCTGGATGTGGCCAGGGCCGTGGCCCTGGGGCTGGCCGACGCGTGCGTGACCACCGAATCGGCCGCTGTCTTGCTGGGCCTCGCCTTCGTGCCTCTGGCCCGGGAGCGCTACGATCTGGCGGTTGCAGGCTCCTGCCTGGAGTGGCCGGTGGTGCGCGCCCTGCTGGACGTCCTGCACGAGACGGCCTTCCGGCGGGAGCTGGCGGCCCTGGGTCCCTACGAGGTGGGGGAGACCGGGAGGGAGCTGGCCCGCCTGGAGGCGGCGTGACATCAGGAGGTGAGCCGATGGGAGCCAAGGGACGGAGCGCGTGGCCGGTACGGTTGGGACGAGGGGCGTTCGCGGCGCTGGCCGTGGCAGCCCTCGGGGTGGCGACGGTGCTGGCAGGGGCCTCTGCGGCCAAGAGCGCCGCCGGTAGCCGGGAGACCGTCACCGTCTTCGCCGCGGCCTCGTTGCATGAGGCGTTCCGGGAGCTGGGTCGGCGGTTCGAGGCGGCCCATCCGGGAACCAGGGTGGTTTTCAGCTTTGCAGGAACCCAGGTGCTCCGGGCACAGATCGGCCAGGGTGCCCCGGCGGACGTCTTCGCCTCGGCCGACGAGGAGCACATGCAGGCGGCGGAGGAGGAGGGTCTCATCGTTCCGCCGGCGGAGCTCTTCGCCCGGAACCGCCTGGTGGTCATCGTGCCGGCGGAGAACCCCGCGGGCATTGAGGACCTTCGGGATTTGGCTCATGACGGGGTGAAGCTGGTGCTGGCCCACTCCGACGTCCCCGCTGGCCGCTACGGCCGCGGGGTGCTGGAAGCCCTGGGCACAGACCCGAGGTTCGGCGAGGGTTACCCGGCGCGGGTGCTGGGCCGGCTGGTCTCGGAGGAGACGAACGTGCGCCAGGTGGTGGCCAAGGTGCAGCTGGGCGAGGCGGACGCGGGCATCGTCTACGCGACCGACGTGACGCCCGCCGTGCGGGATGCGCTGCGGGTGATCGAGATCCCCGCGGCTTTCAACGTCGTCGCCCGATACCCCATCGCCGTCGTGCGCGGGGCACCCAACCCCGAATGGGCCGAGGCTTTCGTGAGGTACGTCCTCTCGCCGCAGGGACAAGCGGTGCTCCAGGCGTTCGGATTCGGACCGGGGGACGAGCCCCGTGGCTGAACCCGCCCCCAACGCATGGGTTCGGGAGGCGAGCCCGGCGGCCCGCCGCAAGGGCGTTGGGGCGCCGGGGGGCTGGACGCTGGGCGCCCTGGCCGGGCTGCTGGTGGCCTTCTTCGCCCTTCCCCTGGCCGCGCTGGCGTGGAAGGCCGCCGGATCCTCCGCGTTCTGGCCCATCCTCACCCGTCCTCTGGTGATGCAGGCGCTCCGCCTCAGCCTGGTGACCACCGGGGTGACGCTCCTGGCCTCGCTCGCGGCCGGGACGCCGCTTGCCTACCTGCTCGCCCGCCGTCGATTCCGGGGGCGGTGGGTGGTGGAGGTGGTCACCGAGCTTCCCATCGTGCTCCCGCCGGTGGTGGCCGGCGTGGGCCTCCTGACGGCGTTCGGGCGGAAGGGGCTCCTCGGCTCGACCCTGAACCTGCTGGGGGTGCAGCTTCCCTTCAGCACCGCGGCGGTGGTCCTCGCGCAGCTCTTCGTGGCCGCACCGTACTACGTGCGGAGCGCCGCAGGCGGATTCGAGGGCGTCGACCGGGAGGTGGAAGAGGCGGCGGCGGTGGATGGCGCCTCACCCGCGCAGGTGCTCCGTTACGTGACCATGCCCCTGGCCGCCTCGGCCCTGGGCGCTGGCGCGGTCCTCACGTGGGCCCGAGCGCTTTCCGAGTTCGGGGCGACCCTCATGTTCGCAGGCAACTTCCTCGGACGCACCCAGACCATGCCTCTGGCCATCATGTCCGCCATGGAGACGGATCTGGACGCCGCGGTCGCCCTGGCCGTGCTCCTGGTGGGGGGCGCGGCCGCCGTGCTGGCCGCCTCCCGCCTTCTCACCCGTGCAGCGTCACACCGTGGAGCAACATCCCCAGGCAGAGGCCGGCCAGATCCCGGGGTTCCGCAGCCTTCCGCTCGATGAGGACGTCGAGAAGCAGAGCATGGCTCATCCCCATCACGGCCACGGCCACCCGGTCGGGTGGGGCGGAGGGGTCGAAGAGGCCTGCCGCACCGCGGGGACGACCGGAAGGTGGAAGAGGGCCCAGCCGTCGGGGCCTCCGTGGATGGAGCATCCGGTCGCGGGTCCGGCTAGAAGAGGCTCCGCACCATCGGGTTGGCCCCGGGCTGAAGGGTGAGCCACACGAAGCCCACCAGGGCCACCGAGGCCACCACGGCCGCTCCCAGCGCCCCGGGGCGCCCGGAGCGGGCCAGGTCCAGCGGGGAGGGGCCGGGTGCGCCGGCCACGAATCCGGCCGCGAAGCCGCCCACCAGGCCTCCCAGGTGGCCCCAGACGTCGATGCGCGGCAGCACGAAGGTGATGAAGACGTTGAGGAGCAGGATGCCGAGAACCCACTGGCGGAGCTCGGCGGGTACCACTCGAGGGCGCTGCCAGCGGGCGTAGAGGATGTACCCCATCAGGCCGAAGATGGCCCCGGAGGCGCCGACGCTGAGGGTGAGGGGCGAGAAGTAGAGGCTGGCGGCCGAGCCCATCAGGGCGCTGATGAGGTAGACCAGCAGGAAGCGGCGGGCGCCCAGCATGTTCTCGACGACGGGCCCGATGATGTAAATGGAGAACGCGTTGGTGGCCAGGTGCATGAGGCCGGCGTGAAGGAAGGCGGAGGTGATCAGCCGGTACCACTGCCCGCCCCAGATCGCGGGGCCGTACTTGGCCCCGGCGCGCAGGAGCCAGCCGCCGGTCAGCATGTCAAGGACGAAGATGGCGGCGATCACGACCAGCAGGGTCTGGGTCATGCTCCGGCCACCTCCCAGGCGCACGGGGCGGCGGGGCCGGGACAGGGGGGAGTCGGGGTCCGCCTCCGATCGCTGCAGGCGCTGCCACCGCCGGTTGAGGTCGCTCTCGACGCGGTCCAGCCGGGCGAGCTCCGCCCGGAGGGCCCGCTCCCGCAGGGGCAACGCCGCCCTGCGGGCCTCGATCTGGCGCCTGAGGAGCTCGACCTCCTCCTCGGGAGAACGCTCACCGGGTGCGAGGTCGACTTCGCCCGGCACGCCCGCCTCCTGGGCGGCGCCATCGAAGGAGGGATCGGGCAGGCCCGCGATGGGGTCGGGCTCGCCCAGCCGCTCGGCCAGGCGGGTGACCTCCCGCCGGCGCTCCACCACCTCCACTTCACGCAGGTTGAGCCGGATCTCCTCCCGTGAGATCTGGCGGTCCTGCTCTTCCAGTTGCCTCCGCTGGCGCTCGATCCATCCCCGGCGAAGGCGGCTCCCCATGGAATCGGCCACGAACGCCCCTCCTTCTGCTGAGGGTATTCTACCACAGGGGTCTGGATGAGGCGAAGCGGGGACGGGTCAGGCGGCCCGCCGTACGGGCATTGGGCAGAGCAAGCCGGGGACGCTGGAACATACCGGAGACGGGCGGGAACACGAAGCCGGGCGGGCCCGTGGGGGTCCGCCCGGCGGCGAGGCCTGCGAGGAGGAGCGGTAGGGCGACGGCTGGCATCGCCGCCTCCCCCTGGCCGCCTGCTAGCCCTCGGGGAAGAGGTAGCGCTCCAGGATCTGCCCGGCGGCCTCCGATTGGGCCAGCTCCTGGGCGCGGCCCCAGTCGCCGTCCAGCAGCGCCCGGGTGAGCTCCGCAGGCAGCTGCAGGTAATCGCTGAGCGCCGTGGAGAGCCGGTCCTTGCCGAGGCCGGTGAGGGAGCTCCAATCCTCCTGGAGGATCGCCTCGGCCTCGAAGGGGGTGGCGCCCCGCTCGACCATCAGGTCGTAGAGGGAGAGGCGGAGCTCCTGGCCGGCCCGGCCCCAGTCGCCTGCGACCAGGGCGGAGAGCTGTTCCTTGGTGAGGATCTGCCGGGCCAGGTCCTTGGCCTCGTCGGTCACCCGGGCTGCCGGCGAGGGAGCCTCGGCCTCCACGATGCGGGCCCGGCCGTAGGCATCGGCGACGACCCGTACCGGCACCTCCGTGGTGAGGGAACCGGCGTCGGCCAGCCGGCCGGCTTGCACCAGGCGGGCGTCGGAGGGCAGGATGAGGCTGCGGGTGCCCTTCTCGGTCTTCAACACCAGGCTCTGGCTCTCGGCGTCGGCCTGGGTGAGGGTGCCGTCAAGCACCTCGAGCTTCAGGGAGCGGGCCACCATGTAGGCCGTCTCGGCCCGGGTGGCTGCCTGCGAGGGCTCGAAGCGGTCGCGCACGTAGGGGGGCAGGATGCCCTCCTGGTGGGCGGTCTCGGCGGCGTTGAAGGCCCAGTGGTCCGCGGGTACGTCCCTGAAGGTGGCCTGCCAGCCCGAGCGGTTGGGCAGGTCGGCCGTGAGGTCGTGGAGCCGGTCCACCGCCCGCTGCACCATCGCGACCATCTCGGCCCGGGTGATCTTCTCCGAGGGCCGGAAGGTCCCGTCGGGGTAGCCCTTGATGATGCCTGCCACCGTGAGCTTGCTCACCGCGTCCCGGGCCCAGTGGTCCTTCATGTCCCGGAAGCTCGGCGCCTGCTCGGCCGGTGGCAGCTCGTACGCCCGGGCCAGGACGGTGGCGAACTCGGCCCGGGTGATGGGCCGCTCGGCCTTGAAGCTGCCGTCGGGATAGCCGGTGATGACCCGCTGGTCGGCCAGGTCGCGGATCTCGCGCTCGGCCCAGTGGCCCTCCACGTCGGAAAGCTCTTCCTTGGCCTCGCCAGGCAGGGTGAGGGGGCGCAGCCCGCCCACCAGCAGGGCCGCAACGGCCAGGAGGAGTACCATGACACGGAAACGTCGCACGTTGCATGCCTCCCTGGTCCCCCAACCGTCCGGCGGTGAGGGCCCACGTCAGCCATGAACTGGCTGGCCAGGCAGGATGGGGATGGGATCCATCCTCCTGTGCCTGGTGAGGGTTCGTTCCCCCTCCGGAGGACCCTTCAAGCAATGTGCGGCGCGGATGCCAGGAAAGACCGGCCGCGCCGGCCCGCGCCGGTCCTGCCGGGGAGCGGTGCGGGAGGGTTTACCTGGGGGGCGTGGAATAAGGGACGTGGCCTGGAGGGCGGGGCCGTCCACGTGGGCTGCAGGAAGCGCTCCCCACGGGCATGGGGGGATCCAGTCATGGCGGAAGGGACCGGACGAGGGACCGGCGAGGGCACCCTGGTGCTGGTGGATGCGCACAGCCTCATCCACCGGGCGTACCACGCCCTGCCGCCCCTGCGGACCCGAGACGGGCAGCCCACCCAGGCGGTCTACGGCTTCACCGCCATGCTCATCAAGCTCCTGCAGGAGGAGCGTCCCGAGTACGTGGCCGTCTCCTTCGACCTCCAGGGCCCCACCTTCCGGCACCAGGCCTTCGCCGGGTACAAGGCCCAGCGCCCATCCATGGACGACGAGCTGGCGAGCCAGATCCCCCTGGTGTATCAGGTGGTGGAGAGCCTCCGCCTGCCGGTCCACCAGTTGGAGGGCTTCGAGGCCGACGACTGCCTGGGCACGCTGGCCCGCCAGGGCGAGGCCTTGGGCCTGCGGGTGCTGCTCCTCACGGGCGACCGGGACCTCCTCCAGCTCGTGGACGGCTCCGTTTCGGCCCTCTTGACACGTAAGGGCCTCAGCGAGCTGGAACGGCTGGACCCGCCGGGCGTGGAACGGCTGCTGGGGGTGCCGCCTGAGAAGGTGACCGACTACAAGGCCCTGGTGGGCGATCCTTCCGACAACATCCCCGGCGTTCCGGGGGTCGGACCCAAGACGGCGGCGCGCCTGCTCGCGCAGTACGGCAGCCTCGAGGCGGTGCTGGACCACGCCGCTGAGGTCGCGGGGCGCACGGGCCAGGCCCTCCGGGAGAACCGGGAGGCCGCCCTCCAGGGGAAGATGCTCACCACCATCCGCTGCGACCTCCCGCTGGAGCTGGACCTGGACCGCTGCCGCGTGCGTCCCCCCGAGGCCGGCCCGGTGCGCGACCTCTTCCACCGCCTGGAGTTCACCTCACTCCTGCACCGGCTGGGCGTTCTCTTTCCCGGGGCGGGCCTCGATGGCGCAGGAGCGGAAGGCGGCGGCACCGGGGGCGCAGGCGAGGGGAAGGAGGGGGAGGCGACGGGCCCCGGGCGGAGCCCGGAAGCCCAGGCGACGGTCCTGGCCGACGGCGCGGCCCTGGCCCGCTGGCTGGAGGATCTGCCCCCCGGGGAACCCGTGGCGGTCGAGTGGCTGGCCGACGGGCCGGACGCCCTGGCAGCTCCCCTGGTGGGGGTGTCCGTGGGCCGGCCCGGCGAGGTGGCCTACCTACCCTTGGACAAGGGCGCACGGAACGGCTTGGAGGCCCTGGGCGAGCTCCTCGCGAGCGGGCGGATCAAGTGGGTCCACGACCTGAAGCGCCAAATCCACCTGGGCCGCCGCCTGGGGCTGGAGCTGAAGCCTCCCGCCTTCGACCTCCTGCTGGCCGGCTACCTCCTGCGGCCGGGCGAGGGACGCTACGATCCGGGGGACCTGGCCAGGCGCTGGCTCGACGACGAGCTGCCGCTCCTGCAGGAAGAGGTGGAAGGGCGCGGCAAGAAGCTGGAACCCCTGGCAACGGTTCCGCCCGAGCGGCTGGCCGGCCGGCTCGCGGCGCGGCTGCGCCGGTACGGGGCCCTGGCCCACCGGCTGGAGGCCGAGATGGAGCAGGACGGCCTGCTCTCCCTCTTCCGGGAGGTGGAGCTGCCCCTGGCCTGGGTGCTGGCGGGCATGGAGGAGCGGGGCGTCCGGGTGGACCCCGAGGTGCTCCGGCGGTTGAGCGACGAGCTGGACGGCCGCATCGAGGCGCTGGCCGAAGGGGTCTACGGCATCGCGGGGGAGCGGTTCAACCTCAACTCCCCCAAGCAGCTGGGCGTGATCCTCTTCGAGCGGCTGGGCCTGCCCGTTCTCCAACGGACCAAGACGGGCCCCTCCACCTCGGCCGAGGTGCTGGAGGAGCTGGCCGACCAGCACGAGGTCGCGGCGCTCATCCTGGTCCACCGCCAGCTCGTGAAGCTGAAGGGCACCTACATCGACGCCCTCCCGGAGCTGATCCGCCCCGGGACGGGCCGGGTCCACACCACCTTCCACCAGACGGTCGCGGCCACGGGGAGGCTCTCCAGCTCGGATCCCAACCTCCAGAACATCCCCATCCGGACGGGTGAGGGCGAGAAGATCCGGGCCGCCTTCGTGCCGGGCGAGCCGGGCTGGGTCCTGCTGGCCGCCGACTACTCGCAGATCGAGCTCAGGGTGCTGGCCCACATCTCGGGCGACCCGGGGCTGATCGATGCCTTTCGCAGCGGCATGGACATCCACACCCGCACCGCGGCCGAGGTCTTCGGGGTTGCCCCCGAGCAGGTGTCGTCCTCCATGCGCACCGCCGCCAAGGCCATCAACTTCGGGATCGTCTACGGCATCTCGAGCTACGGCCTGGCCCGGGGCACGGGCCTCTCCCGGGCCGAGGCCCAGGCGTACATCGACGGCTACTTCGCCCGTTACCCCGGGGTGAGGCGGTACATGGACGAGGTGGTGGAGCAGGCGCGCCGGGAAGGGTACGTCACCACCCTCCTGGGGCGCCGCCGGTACCTGCCGGACCTGCTGGCCCGCGACCGGACCCGGCGCGCCTTCGCCGAGCGAACCGCCATGAACACGCCCATCCAGGGGAGCGCGGCCGACATCATCAAGCTGGCCATGCTCCGGGTGGACGAGCGCCTGCGGCAAGCGGGCCACCAAGCCCGGATGCTCCTGCAGGTCCACGACGAGCTGGTCTTCGAGTGCCCACAGGAGGAGGTGGCAGGGGTGGCCGGGCTGGTGCGGGAGGCCATGGAAGGGGTGGTCTCCCTGGAGGTTCCCCTCCGGGCGGAGGTGGAGGCGGGGCCCAACTGGCTCGAGACGCGCCCCGTGGCCGATTCCTGAGCTTCCGGAGGTGGAGCGGATCCGCCGGGAGCTGGCTCAGGTGCTGGTGGGGCGGCGCATCACGGGGATCGAGCTCCTGGAGGAGCGCCTGCCCCAGAACACGGGCCCTGAGGAGCTGGAGGCGGTGGTGGGGCGCAGGGTGCGGCGGGTCCGCCGGCGGGGGAAGTACCTGCTGCTGGACCTGGAGGGGCGCGGGCTCCTGGTGCTCCACCTGCGCATGAGCGGGCGCCTCCTCTTCCGGGAGCCGGGACGCGACGGGGCCGTCCGACCCTCCCACGTCCGCCTGCGTTTGGGTGTGGAGGGTGGGGGAGAGCTGGTGCTGGTCGATCCGCGCCGCTTCGGCCTCCTCTACTGGCTGCCCGCGGGCGGGGCGCGGCGGGTGCCGGGTCTGGCGGCCATGGGCCCGGAACCGCTGGGCCGGCGGTTCACGCGGGAGGAACTGGGCCGCATCCTGTCGGGGCGGGCGGCGGCGGTGAAGGCCGTGCTCATGGACCAGCGGCGGCTCGCGGGCGTGGGGAACATCTATGCGGACGAGGCGCTCTTCCGGGCGGGGATCCGCCCCGACCGGCCCGCGGGCAGCCTCTCGGCCCAGGAAGTGGGCCGGCTGCACCAGGCGCTGCGGGCGGTGCTGCGGGAAGGCATCCGCCGGGGAGGGGTGACCGTGCGCTCGTACGCCGGAATCCACGGCGAGATGGGGCGCTTCCAAGAGGTGCTCCAGGTGTACGGCCGGAAGGGCGAGCCATGCCTCCGGTGCGGGGCCCCCTTGCGCGGGGCGCGGGTGAGCGGCCGCAGCTCCGTCTACTGCCCGGCCTGCCAGCGGTGACGGAAGGAGGGCCTCCACGGAGTGCCGGTGCGGGTTCTGGGCGTAACGGGCGGGGTGGCCACGGGCAAGAGCCTGGTGGCCCGTTTCCTGGAGGAGCTGGGGGCGGCGGTGGTCGACGCGGACCAGCTGGCCCGCGAGGTGGTGGAGCCCGGCGAGCCAGCGCTGGAGGAGATCCGGCAGGTCTTCGGCCCGGGGGTGCTCACCCCCGAAGGACGCCTGGACCGCAAAGCCCTGGCGAGGCGGGTCTTCTCCGACGAGGGCGCCCGCCGGAGGCTGGAGGCCATCATCCATCCCAGGGTCCGCCGGCGGATGGAGGAGGCGGTGGCCCGGCTGCGGGAGGCGGGGGCACCGTTGATCGTACTCGAGATTCCCCTCCTCTTCGAGGGCGGCGAGCCCGTCAGGCGCTTGGTGGACCGGGTGCTGGTGGTGACGGCGCCGGAGGCGGTGCAGCTCGAGCGGCTCCGGCAGCGGAACGGGCTGACGGAGGCCGAGGCCCGCGCCCGCATGGCGGCCCAGATGCCGCTGGAGGAGAAGGTGCGCCGGGCGGACTACGTGGTGGACAACGGCGGGACGCCGGAGGAGACGCGCCGGCAGGTGCAGCGGGTCTGGGAGGCGATGCGGCGTGAGGATCGCACTGATCGCCCACGATAAGAAGAAGGCCGAGATGATCGAGTTCGTGAAGGCGTACCGGGAGCTCCTGGCCGTGCACGAGCTGGTGGCCACGGGCACCACGGGGAGGCGCATCCAGGAGGAGGCGGGGCTCTCGGTGGAGCGCATGCTCTCAGGGCCGCTGGGGGGCGACCAGCAGATCGGCGCCCGCATCGCCTCGGGGCTGGTGGACGCGGTGATCTTCCTGAGGGATCCTCTCACCGCCCAGCCCCATGAGCCGGACATCACCGCCCTGCTGCGGGTCTGCGACGTGCACAACGTGCCGCTGGCCACCAACCGGGCCTCCGCGGAGCTGCTCCTCCTGGGCCTGGCCGAGTACCAGCCCGAGAAGCGCCACGTGCGCGCCCGGGGAGGGCCTGTCGCCCTCACGTCTCACGAGGATCCGCCCGCCGCGCCCGGCGGGCAGCGGGCCGGGGAGGCGTAGGCGGGTGGGGAAGGGGGGGAGGATGGCCGGCCGGATGCTGGTCGCAGTCGTGGTGGGCATCGCGGTGCTGGCGGCCCTCTACTGGCGACCCGTCGGCCGCCTCTTCTACCCTTTTCCGTACCGGGAGACGGTGGAGCACTGGTCGGCCGAGTACGGGGTGGACCCCCGGCTGGCGGCGGCCGTGGCCCGGGTGGAAAGCAGTTTTCGACCCTCGGCCCGGTCGGCGCGGGGCGCCCGCGGCCTGATGCAGGTGATGCCCGAGACGGGTGAGTGGGTCGCGGGGCAGCTGGGGCTGGACTCCTTCGAGCCAGAGGATCTCGACGATCCCAAGCTGAACCTGCGGGTGGGCATCTGGTACCTGGCCTACCAGGTGCGGGTCTTCAACGGTGACCTGGTGCTGGCCCTCGCAGCCTACAACGGCGGAGGGACCAACGTGCGCCGCTGGCTGGAGGAGGAGCGCTGGAGCGGCTCGGTGGACGAGCTCCGCCGCATCCCCTTCCCCGAGACCCGCACGTACCTGATGCGCGTCTTTGCCGCGTACGAACGCTATCGGCTGCTCTACCCCGAGGTGGGCGTGTCGAGCGATGGGGGAGGTCGGTGGAAGCATGGATGAGCTGGAGCGACTGCAGGATGTGACCGCGTGGCGGCCCGAACCGGGCCGGCGGTTCTTCTCGGCGTCCCACGAGGAGATCGCCGCGGGGCTCACGACCGATGTGTACTTCATCAAGACGCGGGAAACCCTGCGGGCCGAGGGCGTGGCCGAAGCCCACGTGGTGGCCGAGATCTTCCCGCGGGAAGACGGGGTCTTCGCCGGCCTGCCCGAGGTGGAAGCGCTCCTGCGAGGCCGCGGGGTGAAGCTCTGGGCGCTGCCCGAGGGGAGCAACTTCGCCGCCCGGGAGGTGGTCGCGCGGATCGAGGGGCCTTACGACCGGTTCGGCCTTTACGAGACACCGATCCTGGGCTTCCTGGCCTCATCCAGCGGCTGGGCCACCGCCGCCCGCAGGGCCCGCCTCGCCGCGGGCGGCAAGCCGGTCTTCTGCTTCGGAGCCCGGCACGTCCACCCGGCGGTGGCGCCGGTGATGGAGCGGGCCGCGCTGGTGGGGGGCGCGCAGGGAGCGGCCTGCATCCTGGCCGCGAAGCTAGCGGGCCAGGAGCCCGTGGGCACCGTGCCCCACGCGCTCTTCCTCATCCTGGGCGACACCGTGCAGGGAGCCCGGGCCTATCACCGGGTGATGCCGCCTGAGGAGCCCCGCACCATCCTGGTGGACACGTACAAGGACGAGGCCGAGGAGAGCCTGCGGGTGGCAGAGGCGCTGGGCGACGCCTTGGCGGGCGTCCGGCTCGACACCCCGGGGGAGCGGGGCGGCGTGACACCGGACCTGGTCCGCGAGCTTCGCGCCCGCCTGGACCAGGCGGGCCACCGGAACGTGACCGTCTTCGTCTCGGGCGGGCTCACCCCCGAACGCCTCAGCGCCCTGGCCGAAGCCGGGGCCGACGCCTTCGGGGTGGGAAGCTACATCTCCTCGGCGGCGCCCATCGACATGACCATGGACCTAAAGGAGGTGGCCGGGAAGCCCCGCACCAAGCGGGGGCGGATCCCGGGCCGGACCCCGAACCCCCGGCTGGTGGAGGTGCTCTAGGGGGCCACGTCGCCGCTGGCTGGAGAGGCCGCGCCGGGCTTCCAGCGGCTTTCGCGCGAGGCGCTGCGAACCGTTCTCAGTAACTTTCTTCCACGGGCACGGAATGGAAGAAGGAGGGACAAGCCACCAGGGCAGGAGAAGGGTGGGGTTCCTCGAATCTAGGAAGGAGGACACGACGAAAAGCGCACCGAAATCGCCTGCGCCGGCCTGGCGTCCGGCTGTAGACGCTTTCGGGCGCGGCGGGGTCCGCAGGGAGAACCCGCCGGATCCATCTCAGCATCGAGCAAACCCGTGAAAGGGGCGAGGCCAAACGATGTTAAGGCGTATGACCAGCTTGCTCCTGGCCCTGGCGCTGGTGGCTGCCCTCGGCAGTTTCGCCGCGGCCCAGGGTACGCCCAAGTACGGCGGGATCTGGAAGGATGCCCTCGCGAGCAACCCGCCGCAGTTGGATCCGGTCTTTGCCACCGACACCACCTCGGCCGAGGTGGACTATCAGATCTTCGAGACCTTGCTGGAGTACGCCCCGGACGGCAGCCTGGCGCCGCTCCTGGCCGAGTCCTACGAGATCAGCAACGGCGGCCAGACCGTCACGTTCAAGCTGCGCAAGGGCGTCCGCTTCCACGCGACCACCGAGGGCGGCACGCCCACGGCCAACGGCGGGCGGGAGGTCACCGCGCAGGACTGGGTCTGGACCTTCAACTACATCACCGATCCTGAGGTCAACTCGCCGCGGGCCTACTTCATCGACATGGTGAAGGGGTACGCGGAGTACCAGAGCGGCGAGGCCGACCACCTGGCCGGCGTCAAGGCCCTGGACGACTACACCCTCCAGTTCGAGCTTTCCTACCCCTTCGCGCCTTTCCCGCAGGTGATCGCGTACAACACCTTCACGGTGCTGCCGCGGGAGGACGTGGAGAAGTGGGGCAAGGACGACTTCAACTTCCACCCCGTGGGCACCGGCGCCTTCAAGTTCGAGGAGTGGCGCCAGGACGACGTGGTGCGGCTCTCCAAGAACGAGAACTATTGGATGAAGGATGAGAACGGCAACCAGCTGCCCTACATGGACGGCATCGAGTTCCGGGTCATCCCTGGCGGCGGCGCCACCGAGTGGACCGAGTACCAGCTGGGGAACATCTACGCGGTCAACAAGGTGGATGATCCTTACTTCCCGCAGGTCACTCAGGGTGTCAAGACCGACCTGGGCAACGGTTTCGTCCGATACGACGGACCCAACGGTGTCTTCCTGCAGAGGCCCCAGCCCGGCACCTACTACTACGGGTTCAACACCGAGATCGTGACCGACAAGCGGGTGCGCCAGGCCCTCAACTACGCGATCAACCGCGAGGCCATGATCAAGCTGGTCATCAACGGGCGGGCGGCCCCGGCCAAGGGCGTGCTACCCCCGGCCATCCCTGGCTACAACCCCGAGCTGAAGGGCTACAACTACGATCCCAACAAGGCGAAGGAGCTCCTCGCCCAGGCCGGGTACGGCCCCAGCAACCCGCTGAACCTAACCCTCCAGTATAACACCCACCCTGCTCACCAGCGGATCGCCGAGGCGCTCCAGGCCCAGCTCAAGCAGATCGGGGTCAACCTCACCCTGCGTGAGGTGGAGTGGGGCACCCATCTGGACACGACGGAGCGGGGCGAGGTCGGCTTCTTCCGCATGGGCTGGGTGGCCGACTACCTGGACGCGGACAACTTCCTCTACGTCCTGCTCAACTCGGACAACATCGGCCCCGAGGGGAACTACTCGCGCTTCAACAACCCGACCTTCGACACGCTCACCAAGGCGGCCCGGCTCTCCACCGATCAGGCGGAGCGGATCCGGCTCTACCGCGAGGCGGAGAAGATCGCCGTCGAGGAGGCGCCCTGGCTCTTCATCTACTACTACACCGACGACAACCTGATCAAGCCCTTCGTGCGGAACTACGAGCTGCCGGCCTTCGGCCAGTACTCGAACAAGTTCCGCAACGTCTGGCTCGATCTGTAAGGTCCGGGGCTGAAGGAAAGGCCGATCGCGACGTGTAAGGAGAGGGGGAGGGCCTGGACGCAACGGTCCCAGGCCCTCCCTTCCTGTGGACCGGCCCAGGAGGTGTTCGAGCCCGTCCTGGGTGCGAGGGGTGAGGCTGCGTGGCGCGCTACGCGCTGAGGCGCCTGCTCGAGGCGATTCCCGTCTTCCTCGGAGTGGTGCTGGTTGTCTTTCTGCTCTACAGCGTGGTGCCGGGCGACCCGGCCCGCCTGATGGCGGGCCAGCGGGGGGATCCGGCCACCATCGCCCGCATCCGGGCGGACATGGGGCTCGACAAGCCCATCCCCGAGCAGTTCGCGGACTTCCTCTGGTCTGCGGTCCGCTTCGACCTGGGGCGCTCCTACCGGAACAACATGCAGGTGATGGACGCCATTCTCCAGCGGGTTCCGGCGACCCTGGAGCTGGTGGTGGCCTCCCTCCTGCTGGGAGGGCTCGTCGGGATCGTCGTGGGCATCATCTCGGCGATCCGGCAGAACACCGCCCTGGACTACACCGCCATGACCGCCGCGGTGGTGGGGATCTCGGCGCCCACCTTCTGGATCGGCATGCTGCTCATCTTGTTCTTCGCCCTGGAGCTGCGCTGGATCCCGGGAACCGGCTACGGCAGCGGGCGCTGGGTCTACCTGGTGCTCCCCACGTTGACCCTGGCCACCCGACCCATGGCGCTCCTGGCCCGCATCACCCGCTCTTCGATGCTCGAAGCGATTCGGCAGGACTTCGTGCGGACCGCTCGGGCCAAGGGGCTCTCGGAGCGGGTGGTGGTGATCAAGCACGCGCTCCGGAACGCCCTCATCCCGGTGGTGACCGTCCTCGGAACCGAGACCGCCGCCATGCTGGGAGGCGTCGTGGTCACCGAGACGGTCTTCAGCTGGCCGGGGCTTGGGCGTCTCTTCGTGGAGGCGCTGCTCTTCCGGGACTATCCGATCATCCGCGGGCAGGTCCTCTTCCTGGCCACGGTCTTCATCGCGGCCAACCTGTTGGTGGATCTCTCCTACGCGATCTTCGACCCGCGGATCCGGTACGATTGAGGGGTGGTCGGCGTGAGCGCGAGCACTGAAGCCGCTGCCGCAGGCGTGGTGGTGAAGGAGGTCAAGGGGAAGAGCCTCGGGTCCGACGCGCGGCGGCGCTTCTTCCGCAACCGCCTGGCCGTTCTGGGCCTGGTGATCACGGTGGGGCTGATCCTGGTGGCCGTCTTCGCCCCGTACGTGGCCCCCTACGATCCCATGGAGCAGCTCGCGTGGCAGGATCCAGCCTTGAGCCTGGCCGCGCCGTCGTGGGCCCACCCCTTCGGGACGGACCTCTACGGGCGGGACCTCTTCTCGCGGGTGATCTTCGGGACGCGGATCTCGCTCGCCATCGCGGTGATGGCCGCGGTGGTGACCACCGCCATCGGCATCACCCTGGGCTCCTTGGCGGGCTACTTCCGGGGCTGGGTCGACTCGCTGATCACCTGGCTCATCAACGTGGTCTGGTCCTTCCCGTTCCTGCTCTTCGTGCTGGCCATCATCACCATCTTCCCCGAGGCGAGCCTCACCATCGTCTTCATCGCCATCGGGGTCGTCTCTTGGCCCGACATCGCCCGCATGACCCGGGGCCAGTTCCTGGCGGCCCGGGAGAACGAGTACGTGGAGGCGGCCCGGGCCGTGGGCGCCGGGGACTTCCTCATCATCTTCCGCCACATCCTGCCCAACATCCTGGCGCCCATGCTCGTCCAGGCCACCCTGGCCATGGGGGCGTACATCCAGCTCGAGGCGGCGCTCTCCTTCCTGGGCTTCGGGGTGCCGCCGCCCACCCCCAGTTGGGGGCGCATGGCGTCCGAGGGGCAGAACTACCTGTTCTCGGGCCAGTGGTGGTGGTCCATCATGCCCGGCATCGCCATCATGATCACCGTGCTGGGCTTCAACCTGCTGGGCGACGGGCTACGGGACGCGCTGGACGTGCGACAGCAGACCGAGTCCTGAGCTCCGCGGCGAGCCGCCCGGGCGAGCGGGAAGAGGAGTCGGGCCGTCTCGGAACGAAGGAATGCGCTTAGCGCGGCGCGGCCCGTACAGAGGAGGCATCGGCGTGGCAGAGAAGCTTCTGGAGCTCCGCAACCTGAAGACCTACTTCTTCACCGAGGACGGCACCGTGCCCGCCGTGGACGGGGTGAGCTTCGAGCTGAAGCGGGGTGGGAGCCTGGGGGTGGTGGGCGAGTCCGGCTGCGGCAAGAGCGTGACCGCCCTCTCCATCATGCGGCTCATCCCCCAGCCGCCCGGCAAGATCGTGGGCGGGCAGATCCTCTTCAACGGTGAGGACCTGGCGAAGAAGAAGGAGAGCGAGATGCGCCGCATCCGCGGCAACGAGATCTCCATGATCTTCCAGGAGCCGATGACCTCCCTCAACCCGGTCTTCACCGTGGGCGACCAGATCATGGAGGCGATCATCCTCCACCAGAAGCTCAACAAGCGAGAGGCCCGTGAACGGGCCATCGAGATGCTGAAGCTGGTGGGCATCCCCGACCCGGACCGGCGGGTGGACGAGTACCCCCACCAGATGAGCGGGGGCATGCGCCAGCGGGTGATGATCGCCATGGCGCTCTCATGCAACCCGAAGCTCCTCATCGCCGACGAGCCCACCACGGCCCTGGACGTGACCATCCAGGCCCAGATCCTGGACCTGATGCGCCGGCTCCGGAGCGAGGTGGGGGCGGCCATCATCCTGATCACCCACGATCTGGGCGTGGTGGCCGAGCTGGTGGACGACGTGGTGGTCATGTACGCGGGCAAGGTGGTGGAGAAGACCGACGTCCGCTCCATCTACGCGACCCCGCAGCACCCCTACACCGAGGGGCTGCTGGAGTCGATCCCCAAGCTCCACGAGGAGCGCGAGCGGCTCCAGACCATCGAGGGCGTCGTTCCCAGCCCTTACAGCATGCCTTCCGGCTGCCGCTTCCACCCCCGCTGCCCGCTGGCCCGGGACATCTGCAAGGTGGAGGAGCCGCCGCTTCTGGAGGTGGAGCAGGGCCACTGGGCGGCCTGCTGGAAGCACACCGATTTCGAGCCCATGAAGGAGGTGGGCTAGGTGGCGGTTCAGCTCGAGGAACGGCCGCAAGCCCAGACGGACGCCACGCTCCTGCAGGTGCGTGACCTGGTGAAGCATTTCCCCATCACCCGGGGGATCATCTTCTCCAAGCAGGTGGGGGCGGTGAAGGCCGTCGACGGCGTCTCCTTCTTCATCAAACGGGGGGAGACCCTGGGGCTGGTGGGGGAGTCGGGGTGCGGCAAGTCCACCACGGGGCGCCTGGTGCTCCGGCTCATCGAGCCCACGGCGGGTGAGGTGACCTTCGAGGGCAAGAACGTCCTGGCGCTGGGCCGTGAGGAGCTGCGCGCCTTGCGCCGGGAGATGCAGATCATCTTCCAGGACCCCTACGCCTCCCTCAACCCCCGGATGACCGTGGGGGACATCATCGGGGAGCCGCTGGAGATCCACCACCTGGCCCGCAACCGGAAGGAGCGCGACCAGCGGGTGCGGGAGCTCCTGGACGTGGTGGGGCTCAGCGCCTACCATGCCCGGCGCTACCCCCACGAGTTCTCGGGCGGCCAGCGGCAGCGCATCGGGGTGGCCCGGGCCCTGGCCGTGAACCCCAAGCTCATCGTGGCCGACGAGCCGGTTTCAGCCCTGGACGTCTCGATTCAGTCGCAGGTGATCAACCTGCTCCAGGACCTGCAGCGGGAGTTCGGGCTGGCCTACCTTTTCATCGCCCACGACCTGGCGGTGGTGAAGCACATCGCCCACCGGGTCGCGGTGATGTACCTGGGCAAGCTGGTGGAGCTCGCTTCGAAGAAGGAGCTCTACGACGACCCGCGCCACCCCTACACCCAGGCGCTCCTGTCGGCGGTACCCATCCCCGACCCCACGGTGAAGCGGGAGCGGGTGATCCTCACCGGCGACGTTCCCAGCCCCAGCCGGCCGCCCTCGGGCTGCCGCTTCCACACCCGCTGCCCCCTGGCCGAGGAGATCTGCACCCAGGTGGACCCGCCCTTCGGGGAGGCCAGCCCGGGCCACTGGGTCGCCTGCCACCTGGTAAAGCCAGGCAAGCCGGGCCCGAAGCTGGTGGCCTCGCCGGCAGGGATCGTCGCTGGGGACGGATCGCCCGGCGAGGAATTCCCGGGCGAGGGCGGGTCCTGACGAGGCGGGAGCCGTGCGTTGCCCCGAGTGCCAGCAGGAGGTGGTCCTGGCCCGCACCTGCCCCTACTGCGGAGCGACCGTGCCGCAGCCGGAGGAGTCGGAACGCCCGGCCGGCGGCGGGCAGGACCACCCCGGGAGCCAGCAGCATCCCCGGGGCCGTTTCCAGGGCCGCATGGAGCGCGAGGGGCCCAGATGGGATGCCTCCGCCTCCGGCGGGACGCGGCGGGGGGCCGGGCAGCACCCTGTGGGCTTCTGGGGGCGCCTGGCCCGCTACATGGTCCACCCGGCGGTACCGTTCCGCTCCAAGCTGCTGGTGGTGCTGGCCGGCCTCTACCTCCTGAGCCCCCTCGACTTGATCCCGGGCCTTCCACCCATCAGCTGGCTCGATGACGTGAGCCTCATGGCCGCGGTGTGGTGGTGGCTCTCCCGCGAGTTCGAGCGGTTCCGGTGAGGCCGGAACCCCTGCCTGCGCCCCGAGCGCGCAGAAGATAGCGAGCATTCCCTCATTCACCCGTGAAGGATCCATGCCGGCAGGAGTTCGGCGAGAGGCCACGAAGTCCAATAGTCGGCCAACAAGAACGGGAACAGGTATCGCTAGGTTCGCGCCCGCGCGCACCAGCACGGGCGGCTCGCAGGGGGGTTCCCGAATGTCGCGGGTCGGCAAGTGGATCACCCAGAACCGCATCTACCGCTCCATTTACCGCAACGCGTACCCGACCGACGACCGCAATCGGGTCCTGGTCATCCTGAACAGCCTCGCGCTCCACCTGCACCCCACCCGGGTGCCCAAGCGGGCCACGGACGTCTCCTACACGTGGGGGCTGGGCGGGCTCTCGATCTTCATGTTCGTCATCCTGACGGTGACGGGCGTCTTCCTCATGTTCTACTACATCCCGTCCACCAAGGACGCGTACTGGTCGATCCTGGAGCTGGAACGGAACGTGACCATGGGCTCCTTCATGCGCAACCTGCACCGGTGGGCGGCCCACGCCATGGTCATCACCGTCTTCCTCCACATGTGCCGGGTCTTCTACACGGGCTCCTACAAGCCGCCCCGGGAGTTCAACTGGGTGGTGGGGGTAGGGCTCCTGGTGCTCACCTTCCTGCTCAGCTTCACGGGCTACCTGCTGCCGTGGGATCAGCTGGCCTTCTGGGCCATCACCGTGGGCACCAACATCGCGAAGTCGACGCCCTTCATCGGCGACCAGGTGCAGTTCGCCCTCCTGGGCGGCTTCGAGATCGCCCAGCCCACCCTGATCCGGTGGTACACGCTGCACGTCATCTTCCTGCCTCTGGCGCTGATCGTGGTGGTCTCGTTCCACTTCTGGCGCGTGCGGAAGGACGGCAACATCTCGACGCCGGTCTACGAGGACGAGGAGGAGGCCGAGGAAGCCATCAGCCAGTCGCAGGCCGGGTAGCGGGCTGGCTGGCCCGCTCGCCGCAGCCAAAGCCGCAGGAAGGCGAAGGGGTCCTCCTGGTCGCCTCACCACCGGTGTGGGGGTGAGACGGATCCCAGCCGGGTCGCTGAGCTTGACGCCGAAGGAGGCCGCGCGATGGAACAGAAAGAGCCGCTCCGCCCGCTCCGCAAGGGGGCTCCCAGGGCGCGCTCGCCCGTGGTCGAAAAGGTGGTTGCACGCCGGGAGCAGCGCGTCTATGTCTGGCCGTACCTGGTCAGCGTGGAGATGATGGGCGCCCTGGTCTTCCTGGTGCTCCTCTCGATCATGTCGGTGGTCATCAAGGCGCCCCTGGGCAGCCTCGCCAACCCCGAGCTCACCCCGGACCCGGCCAAGGCGCCGTGGTACTTCCTTGGTCTGCAGGAGCTGCTGCTGCACATGAACGCATCGCTCGCGGGCGTCATCGTGCCCACGGCGGCGTTGCTGGGGCTGGCGGCGCTGCCGTACGTGGATCGTAGGAGGAAGGGCACGGGGATCTGGTTCAGCGGTCCGAAGGGTCCGGCCATCGCCGGCTTCTCCGCTTTCTACACCATCGCCTGGGAGCTGGCCCTCATCTTCATGGACGAGTGGCTCATGGTGCCCGGGGGCGAGGCGCACGGTATCCGTCCCTATATCATCCACCTGATGAGCCCGCTCAACCTGCACCCCATCATCCCGGAGACCATCGGGGGGTGGATCGTGCCCATCCTCTTCATGCTCTTCATCCCGTACTCGCTGACCGTGATCGTGCGCCGCCACTGGAAGGCCGATACCCGGGACGTCGCCATCGCCCTCTACACCTTCTTCGTGGCGTCGTTCCTGGTGCTCACGGTGGTGGGCACCGCCTTCCGGGGGCACGGCATGCGGCTCATGTGGCCCTGGGAGGTCGGGCGGCCCGTGGGCTTCTGAGGCGCGCGGGTGATGGGCGGGGCGGGAAGCTCCTGAGGCTCCCGTTGCCGAAAGCCGGAGACGCTGCAGCACACGTGGGGGGAAGGTGCCGATGCCCGAGAGGTCTGAGACCAAAGTGAGTGCCAACTCGCAGGTGAAGGACGGAGCCGCAGTGGCCGCGCGGGCCCTGGAGAGCGGAGCCGGGAAAGAGGCGCTCTCGCGGCGGCAGTTCATGCGCTCGCTCATGTGGGGGTCCGCCGGGCTCTTCGCGCTGGAAGCGGCCCTGTCGGGCCTGGCCCTCTTCTGGCCCCGCAACGTGAAGGGGTTCGGCTCGACGATCCGGGTCGGCCCGCTGGCGGACTTCCCCGTGGGGAGCGTCACCAAGGTGCGGGAGGGCAAGTTCTACGTCTCCCGCCTGGAGAACGGTTTCATCGCCCTCTACTGGCGGTGCACCCACCTGGGCTGCACGGTTCCGTGGCGGGAAGACGAGCAGCTCTTCCACTGCCCCTGCCACGGTTCGATGTACGAGCGCACGGGGCAGAACATCGCCGGGCCGGCGCCCCGGCCGCTCGACTACATGGAGTCCACCGTAGAGAGCGGGCAGATCGTGGTGAACACAGGCAAGATCACCCAGCGGGAGCGGTACGAGCCTGGGCAGCTGACGCCGGTTTGAGCTCGTCGCCGGGCCGGGGAGGGGGCGTGAGGCGTGTTCGAGGTTGCGGAGTCGGTGGAGCTCGGATTGGTCTTCATTCTGATCGTGGGCGGGCTCGCCCTGCTCTACTTCCTTCAGAGGTGGGTCCGAAAGGCGGCCGAGGACGAAGAGGGCGAGGGATCATAGCCTGCCCCGGCAGCGCTGCCGCCGGCGCCTGCAGGAGTCGCTGAAAGGAGTCGTCCCCACGTGCGCTACCGCAAGTACCTGGTCGTCATCGCACTGGCCTGGATCCTCATCCTCACCTGGACCGCCTACCTGGTCCTCGAGAACCGCCGCATGGCCACCGCGGGCGAAGAGCAGACCGCGAGCCTGGTGGCCCGCGGGCTCGACATCTACGCGAACAACTGCGTCGTCTGTCACGGACCCATGGGTGAGGGGGTGGTCGGCCCACCGCTGAACCGGGAGGAGTTCCGGGGTGATCCTGAGGAGGCGACCGACGCTTACGACCTCATCTACCGTACGGTGAGCCAGGGGCGCCCGGGCAGCACCGAGACGCACTGGGTGCGGCTGGCCACGGGCGAGTGGGCCTCCTTCACCTCCATGCCCACGTGGAGCCAGGACTTCGGCGGCCCCCTGAACGAGCAGGAGGTCCGGGCGGTGGCCACCTTCATCATGCTGGGCGACTGGACCCAGGTGAACGGGCGGATCCCGGCACCCCGGCTCCAGGGCGAGCTGCCCGACGCGGGCGTGGCGCCGGAAGTCAACCAGCAGGCCAAGGCGATCATCCAGGCCAAGGGGTGCCTGGCGTGCCACACCATCGGGCAGGTGGGCGGCTTCGTGGGCCCCGACCTCACCAAGGTGGGAACGTGGGGGTTGGACGCCGATTTCCTCAAGACCTGGATCAGCGACCCACCGGCCATGAAGGACCGGGCGCCCGTCTATTGGTCCAACTACGGGGGCCCGCTCCTGACGCCCCAGGGTATGCAGGCTCTGCAGTCCCAGCCTGGCGCGGGTACCGCCCAGGCCCGGGGAGAGGCCGGGGGTGGGGCGCCGGGCGGCGGGAGCCAGGCGGTGAAGGACCTGCCCCTGAACCCACCTGTCCCTCTGGGGCCGACGCAGATGCCGAAGCTCCTCTTCACGGACGACGAGCTGGACGTGCTGGTGCAGTACCTGCTCGGCCTCAAGTGAGGGCGGCGCGAAGGGAGGCGGGAAGGTGAGCGTGCGGTTGTGGGTGGGCCTGGCGGTGCTGGCCTTCGCGGCCGGCAGCCTGTTGCGCCTGGGCGTGGAGACGGGCGGGGCGGGCTTCACCATGTTCGGCATGGTCGCCTTCCTCCTCATCGGGGTGCTGGCGTTGCAGGAGGTCGCGGGGCAACAGGCCCGGGCCGGCCGAGGCCGTCTGGATGGGGTGCTGCGGCGGCAGGCCAGGCGCTGGCCGGTTCTGCGCCTCCCAGGAACCTCCTGGGGCGGGGTGGTGTACCTGGCCCGTCCCGGCCCGTCCTGGGTGGCCCTTGCCGTGGACACCAGCTCGGAGGCGGGGCTCTGGGCGCTGGTCGGGCCGGCCCTCGCGGCCCGGGCCCGAAAGCTTCGGGAGGGAGCGGCCGCCCTACCGGTTGAGGGAGACGGAGCCGCCGTGCTCCCCGTGCTGGTGCTGGTCCGCCGGAAGGTGCGCGCGAGAGAGCGTGCCCTGGGCGAGGCCGCCGGCGTTCGGCTGGCCAACCCGGAGGACCTGCCGGTCCTCTTCGCCGAGCTGGCCGGAGAGACGGGCGCGTCCGGGGCGAGCAAGGCCGCCGACGAGGAGGCGCCTCCCGGGCCGGAGGGCCTGGCGGGCGTGGCCGACCGGCTCGGGGCGGTGGCGCTTCGCTGAAGGCGGCGTGCCCGCCTACAACCAGGGGTCCGGGACGAGGCGGACCCGAGGCTCGGGTTGAGCCGTAGCTCTGCATGCGTATCGTGGGAGAAACGGGATCCCTCGGCTCCGGACAGCCGTGGCAAGGAGGTTGTCAGGATGGCGCACTTCATCCGCGACACGTGCATCGGGTGTACGGCCTGTGTGAAGGTGTGCCCGACGGAGGCGATCACCGGGGCACGCGACCAGGTCCACCTCATCGCGCCGGAGCTCTGCATCGACTGCGGCGCGTGCACCATGGCCTGCCCGGTGGAGTGCATCGAGAACGACCGCGGGGAGATCCTGCCCCGTATCCGCAAGCGCACCGAGTGGCCCAAGCCCGTGATCGACCCCGTGAGCTGCACCGGCTGCCAGTTCTGCGTGGACGTCTGCCCCTTCGACTGCCTGGAGATGTCCGGTGATACCTTCCACAGCATCGCGGTGCTGGTGGACCCCAAGGCCTGCGTGGGCTGCGGGCTCTGCGAGGAAGTGTGTGCCAAGGACGCGATCGACGTCCGCTTCCCGCCGAAGGAGAGCGTGGCGTGAGGCCCGGGGTTGGCGTCCGCGATGCTCTTGACGCTCCGGAGCCGCTGTGGTAGAGTCTAGGGTGCTGTGGGTCCCTCTTGCCCGGGTGGCGGAATTGGCAGACGCGCACGTTTGAGGGGCGTGTGGAGTAATCCGTACCGGTTCAAGTCCGGTCCCGGGCACCAGACAATACGGGCGGTTCGAGAGGATAACCCCGTCGGGGTATCTGAAACCGGACCCAACGCTGACTGAACGAGTCGAAGGCGCCAGCGGGCAGAACCCGCCGGGCGCCTTCGGTCGTTTGCCGCCAAGGCTGTGAACACCCGGCAGGTCCGGGCCTGTTCCCCGGCTGGCAGCAGATCGACGAGACGGTGCAGGTCCTGCCTTTCGTCCGCGCTCACGAGCTCACACCTCCCGAATGCACGTCTTCCAGCCACCTCTCCGGAGGATCCCGGCCCCGCTCCTCGGCAGCCAGCGTTGCGCGTCGCTTTCGTCCCGCGCCTACCCGGGCGGATCTTCTGAGCCCGTGCCCACTGCTTCGACTCACCCGGAACTCCGGATCTCCGGCGGGTTGGTCACGTGGGCCGGACCGCCCCGTCCACCTTCCACTCTGTCAACCCAAAACTGGATCCCATGCCTTTATCTGCATCCAGCAGGACAGATGTCAACTATGTTGAAGAAATAGCTCGAGGAAGCGGGGAGGGCTCGGGCAGCCCTGGGGCGCTCGAGCACCCCTGCGTGCTAAGGAGGGTCGGCGTTGCCTGTCAGGATCGACCCGCACCGATCACGGCAGCTCAACCGGTTGAGCATCCTTCAGCTGCTCCGCGCCCACGGGGAGCTGTCGGGATACGACCTGGCAAGGCGGACGGGCCTCAGCCGCACGGCGGCCTACAACGTGGTCGACGAGCTCCTGGCCTCTGCTACGGTTCGCGAGCGGCTCGGGCGCTCGCGCGGAGGACGCCGGCCCGTGCTCTACAGCCTCAACCCCGATACGGGCTTTGTCATCGGGGTGGACCTGGGCGGTTCGCGCATCCGGGCTGAGAGCTTTTCCTTCGACGAGAAGTCGGTGGCCTCTTCGGAGGTGCCGATGGGCCTGACGGGCAACGGTGGGGTGCTCTCCAGCGTGCTGGAGGCCGTAGGCAACGTGACGAGCAGCCTTCCGGGTCCGGTCTTGGGCATCGGGATCGCTGCGCCCGGCTTGGTGGACGCATCCCAGGGGATGGTGTTGCAGGCCGCCAACCTTGGCTGGCAGGACGTCCCCCTGGCGCAGATCCTCAGCGGTCGCTTCGGCCGGCCGGTGATCGTGGACAACGACACGAACGCGGCCACCCTGGCCGAGACACGGTTCGGGGCGGGGCGCGGTCACCGCAACGTCGTCTACGTCCGGGCCGACACCGGCATCGGGGCCGGACTGGTCCTCGACGGGAAGCTCTACCGGGGCGAGCTGGGGGTCGTCGGCGAGGTGGGGCACACGGTGCTCGAGCCGGACGGGGCATTGTGCGCCTGCGGGAGACGGGGCTGCCTCGAGACTCTGGCCTCGGTCCCTGCCATGGTGCGACGCTATCGGGCGTTGCGGGGTGAGACGGGCCCAGGCGAGTTGCGCTTCAAGGATCTGACCTCACGGGCCTACGCCGGCGACGAGGCGGCGCGGGTGACGCTGCGCGAATCCGGCCGCTGGTTGGGGCACGCGCTGGGGAACGTCGCGAACCTCCTGGGACCGTCTGCCATCCTGCTGGCCGGCCAGGTAGCGGGAGGGGGGCCGCTTCTCTGGGAGCCCCTCCTGGCCGAGCTTCGCCATCGGGCCCTCTCGCCCGCGGCGGGACAGATATGGGTGGCCCGGGGGGAGCTGAAGGAGCGGGCAGGTACCGTTGGGGCCGCCCAGTTGGTCTTTGAGCAGGTCTTTTCCCCAGATCACGAAGACTGGTTGCCTGCTCTTCGCGATCGCCAAGCGGAGGGCGGAAGCCAGGCGGATCAAGACGAGGGAGAGGACGGGGGTGGGGCCAGGGAGTCCAACGGCTCGTGTATGGGCTGACCGGGTAGGCTCCCTGTCGGCCTTCTCGATCGAAGGACCGGCGGCGGCAGCGCCGCCGAGGAGAGAGACGAGGGGGTATGGAGTCATGTGGACAGCAGTGGCCATCCTGGCCATCTTCCTGATCTTCGCCTTCCTCATGATCACCCAGAGGATGTCGTCCGTGCTCTCCTTGATCTTCATGGCCATCCTCATTCCGGTGGTGGCCGGGGTCCCTTTCACGGGGAGCGAGGGCATCCTTCAGAAAGTCGTTGAGGGCGGGGCCATCCGGCTCGCTACCGCCATCGCCGCCGTCATCTTCGGCGCGTGGCTGGGGCAGCTCATGGTGCAGACGGGGATCTCCCACTCCATGATCGCCAAGGCGGCCGAGCTGGGCGGGGACAAGCCCATGGGCGTCGCCCTCGCGCTGGGCGTGGTCGTGGCCATCCTCTTCACCGCGGTCGGGCACCTGGGTGCGGTGATCATGGTGGGGACCATCGTCCTTCCGATCTTGATGTCGGTGGGGATCGACCGGCACAAGGCGGCCACGATCTTCCTGATCTCCATGGCCACCGGCATCGCGATGAACCTCTCCAACTGGCAGACCTACGCTTCCATCGCCAACGTGGAGATCGGCGTCATCCAGCAGTTCGGGGTCATCCAGCTGGTGATCACCGGCGCGGTCGCCGTGGTCTACATCGTCCTGCAGACCCGGAGAGTCTCCTCCGAGTGGGCCGTTGGCGGAACGCCGCCGGCGACGGGCAGCTCGCCCACCAAGGTGGAGGCGAAGCACGTCCCGGCGCTCTCGCTCCTTACCCCGCTGGTCCCGCTCGTCCTGGTGCTGGGCTTCAAGTGGCCGATCGTCCCCAGCATGCTGGCGGGGATCCTGTACGGCGCCGTCACCGTGGACTTCCGGAACAGCCCTGCCAACCTGACCCGCTCGGTGATCGACGGGTTGCGTGAGACGGCTCCGGCGATTTCCCTGATGGTCGCCATCGGCATGGTCTTGAACGCGGTCTTCCTGCCCCAGGTGGCGGAAGCGATGGGTGGGCTGTTGAGGTCGATCATCCCGTCGAGCCCCGTCGGGTACGTCCTCTTCTTCGCCCTCCTGGCGCCGCTGGCCCTCTATCGGGGTCCCCTCAACATGTGGGGCCTCGGGAGCGGGATCGTCGGGCTGATCATCAGCCTCGGCATCCTGAGCCCGCAGGCGGCCATGGCTGCCTTCATGTCCACCGAGCGGGTTCAGATCGCGGGCGACCCGACCAACACCCACAACGTCTGGACCGCGGACTTCACCAAGATCGACGTCAACGCGATCACTCGGAGGCTGCTGCCGTTCCTGTGGATCGTGGCGGCCATCTCCGCGCTGATCGCCGGCATCCTCTACGTGTAGCAGGGACGCGGGGCCGGGAGCGGGGGTCATCCGCTCCCGGCACCGCCACCTCGTCCGGCGCGGCTCGCGAATCATGATGGACGTTCGCTCGCAGGTAGGCCCGAGAGCGGCGCCATGCCTGGCGGGAGTTCGTTTCGGGGGGTACGTCACGTGGCAGGCACAGGGGGAGCCCAGGACGCTCAGAAGGGCCGGCGCGTCCGGATCGGCATCGACGTCGGGGGAACCTTCACCGACGCGGTGGCCATCGATGATGGCAGCCTTGAGATCCTCGCCCAGCTCAAGATCCCGACCACCCACAGCGACGATCATGGTGTCGCCGCCGGCGTGGTCAGGGCGGTGCGCGGCGTTCTGGAGCAGGGGGAGATCGACCCGTCGGAGGTCGTCTTCATCTCCCACGGCACGACGCAGGCGACCAACGCCCTCCTGGAGGGCGACGTGGTCACGGTGGGCGTCGTCGGCATGGGGACGGGGCTCGACGGGGCGCGCGCTCGGGGCCAGACGCAGATCGAACCGATCCCCCTCGCGCAGGGCAAGGTCCTTCACCCGGTGCACACGTTCGTTGAGACCGGGAACGGCTTCGGACCTGAGCGTGTGGAGGCGGCGCTTCGATCCTTGATCGACCAGGGAGCCGAGGCGGTGGTGGCGGCGGAAGCGTACAGCGTCGACGACCCCCAGCGGGAGCTCCAGGTTCAGCAGGCGGCGCGCGAGCTGGGTCTGCCCGGAAGCTCGTCGCACGAGATCTCGAAGCGCTACGGGCTCAAGATGCGGACGCGCACGGCCGTCATCAATGCTTCCATCCTCCCCCGCATGACCCGGACCGCCGACATGACCGAGGAGAGCGTGCAGGCTGCAGGCATCGCGGCGCCGCTGATGATCATGCGCGGTGACGGTGGGTCGATGATGGTGGACGAGATGCGCCGGCGCCCCATCCTGACCCTTCTCTCGGGGCCCGCCGCCGGCGTGGCCGGTGCCCTCATGTACGCCAAGGTTTCGGACGGCCTCTTCCTGGAGGTGGGTGGCACCAGCACGGACATCTCCCTGATCAAGAACGGCCGGGTGATGGTGGACTACGCGGAGGTGGGCGGGCACCGGACCTACCTTCGCTCCCTGGATGTCCGCACGGTGGGTGTGGCCGGGGGGAGCATGATCCGCATCCGGGAGGGGCGGATGGTGGAGGTGGGGCCGCGCAGTGCACACATCGCGGGGCTCGCCTACGCCGTCTTCTCCGAACCCGAGGAGATGGAGGGCGCGGAGCTGGAGGTCTTCGCTCCCCTCCCAGGCGACCCGGCCGAGTACGTGGCCATCCGCGCTGCCAGCGGCAAGCGATTCGCCCTGACCCTCTCGGACGCGGCCAACCTGCTGGGGTTGGCGGCGCCGGGAGAGTACGCGCATGGGAACGTGGAGGCAGCCCGGCGTGCCTGGGGGCCGCTGGCTAGGGTCCTGGGAACGGATGTCGAGGAGGCGGCCCGCCAGGCACTGGAGCTGGCGGCCGAGAAGGTGCTGGCCCCCATCCATGCGCTCCGGAGGAAGTACGCCCTCGAGGAGTCCAAGGTGGTCCTCGTGGGCGGCGGGGGCGGCTCGGCGGCGGTGGTCCCCTACGTGGCCGGGAAGCTCGGGGTGCCGCACCGCATCGTCGAGAACGCGCCCATCATCTCCACCATCGGGGTGGCGCTGGCCATGATCCGGGAGACCATCGAGCGATCGGTGAGCAACCCGACCGAGCAGGACCTGCTCCGGATCCGGCGCGAGGCACAGGAGGCGGTGATCGGCCTGGGTGCGGAGCCGTCCACGGTGGAGGTGCAGATGGAGGTCCTGCCCGATGAGAGCCTGGTGCGGGCCGTGGCGACGGGCGCTACCGAGCTTCGCACCGGTACGGCCCGCCGGGCGAGCCTCTCGGTGGATGCGCGCCGGGGGGTGGTGGCCCAAGGGCTCGGCGTGCCCGTGGAGGCGGTGGAGCACCTGGGTGGCAGCAGCGGACTCGACGCCTACGGCCACACCGTGGAGAAGCGCGCCCTGTTCGGCCTGCTCAAGAAGCAGGAGCAGCGGGTACAGGTTTGCGACCAGGAGGGCGTGGTCCGCCTGAAGCTCTCCCACGCGTTCACGCAGGCGGCCACGGTTGCACGAGCCCGGAGTGCTGCAACCGGGGTGATGGAGCGAGCATCCACTGTGAAGGACACGGGTCGGGTGCTGCCCAACGTCTTCGTCCTCGTCGGCTCGCGCCTCGTGGACCTGAGCGGGATCGCGGACGAGGAGCTCATTCACTCCATGATCGAGACCGAGCTGGCGGGGCTGCCCGGTGAGACACCCGTCGTCTTCGTGGCCGAGCCGCGGTAGGGCGGGCCCCGGCACCAGCGGAGCATGAGGGGGCATCGACGATGAGCCGATTCCTGGAGACGCTGCAATCGGGCCGTTTCGGCCTGATCGTGGCCCTTCCTGCCAACAGCGTGGCGATGGCACGCGCCGCCGAGGAAGGGGGTGCGGACGCCATCAAGGTGCATCTCAACATCACCCATCGGGCGACCAGGCGGAAGTTCGGTTCGCTGGAGGTCGAGCGGCCCGTGCTCGAGGAGATCTTGGGGGCGGTTCGGATCCCGGTAGGTCTGGTGCCGGCCGCGGAGGGTGCGGATCGGGCCGAGATCACGGCGGCTGCCTCCATGCCCTTCGACTTCGTCGACATGTTCGCCCACTTCATGCCCGGGTGGCTCCTGCAAGTGGGCACATGGGACCGGATGGTCGCGGCGGACGCGAGCTTCGACCTGGACCTGCTCCGGGGCCTCGGCAGCATGACCGGCCTCCACATGGCAGAGCTCGCGCTCGTCCCACAGGAAGGGTATGGCGAGCCCCTGAGCGTGCGGGACCTGGCCCGGTACGCGGCCGCCGTCGAGGCTTTCGGCAAGCCGGCGGTGATCCCGAGCCAGCGACGGCTCGAGCCCCACGACGTGCCCGCGCTGCGGGCGACGGGGGCTGCGGCCGTCATGATCGGCGTCCTCTCGGTGGGCGAGGAGCCGGCGGAGATCTACGAGATGACCCGGGCGTTCCGCCAGGTGATCGACAAGGGTTGACGAGGAGGGATCTGATGGTACCGGTCCATACGTACGACCTGGTGGTCGTCGGGGGCGGGAACAGCGGGGTGCTGGCCGCGGTGGCCGCCGCCAGGATGGGTCTCAAGGTGGCCCTCGTGGAACGGTACGGATTCCTGGGTGGCACGCTGACAGCGGCCATGGTGGGCCCGATCCAGTCGTTCCACGCTGGGGAGACGCAGGTGGTGCGCGGCCTACCCCAGGAGGTGGTCGACCGGCTGCAGGCCATCGGCGGCTCGCCTGGGCACGTGCCTGACCCCATCGACTACTGCTCGAGCATCACGCCTTTCGATTTCGAAGCGCTGAAGCGGGTCTTCCAGGAGATGTGCGTCGAGGCGGGCGTGGATCTGTGGCTCCACGCCACCTTCCTGGACGCGGCGGTCGACGGCCGGCAGCTCCGGCACGTGCGGGTGTGGCAGAAGGACGGGGTGAGCGAGCTCGCGGCCCGCTTCTTCGTTGACGCCTCCGGCGACGGGGACCTCTCCGCGGCCGCCGGTGTTCCGTTCCGGGTCGGGCGGGACGAAGACAGCCTTCCCCAGCCCATGACGATGATCTTCTCCGTGGGCGGCGTCGACTGGGACCGGGCCTTCGACTTCTTTCGGGAGCATCCGGAGGAGCTCCAGCACCCGGTGGCCATCCACGGAACCATCGACCCGGACCGTCTTCGATCTCTCCCATTCCGGGGCTTCTCCGCCTTCCCGACCCTCCTTGCGGAGGCTCGGGAGGAGGGTGCCTTCACCATCCCGCGGCAGCGCCTCCTGGTCTTCGAATCCCTTCGGAAGGGCGAGGCGGTCGTGAACACCACCCGGGTTCAGGGGCTCTCGTCATTGAATGGGCGGGATCTGGCCCGGGCGGAGGTTGAGGGGCGGCGCCAGGTGTGGGAGCTGGTCGACTTCCTGCGGGACCGGGTACCTGGTTTCGAGGAGGTCCACGTGATCGCGGTCGCGCCGCAGATCGGAGTGCGGGAGAGCCGCCGAATCGAGGGCGAGGTGCAGGTGACGCAAGAAGACGTCCTGGCGGCCCGCACGTTCCCGGATGCGATCGCCTGCGGGGCGTACCCCATCGACATCCACGACCCGGCGTCGACCAAGAACAAGACGCGCCGCCTGCCCGAAGGCGAGTACTACACGGTCCCCTACCGGGCCATGGTGCCGCGGGCGATGGACAACCTCCTGGTAACCGGGCGGTGCATCTCGGCCACCCATGAGGCGCTGGCGGCGCTCCGTCTCTCGCCCTTCACGATGGCGATGGGGCACGCGGCGGGCGTGGCGGCGACCCTGGCGCTGCGGAAGGGCGCGGCGGCCCGGGACGTGGACACGGACCTCCTGCGGGGCACGCTCGTGGAGCAGGGCGCCTTCGTCGGCGGCGGGGCCTAGGACCGTGCCTCAACCCCGGGGCATGCACGGGACGATGGATCGAAAGGAGTCGGAGCCGATGGATCTCTCTCAGTACGGACGCGGGACGCTGGTGGTCAGCCTTCCCCGAAACGATCCGGAGCTGGCCCGGGCGGCCAGGGAGGGCGGGGCGGACCTCCTCAAGGTCCACGTGAACGTCGCCCATCGCGCCAGCGGGAACACCTTCGGATCGCTGGCCGAAGAGGCGGAACGGATCCGCGAGATCGCGGCGGCGGGACTGCCGGTGGGCCTGGTACCGGGAGAGGAGAGAATGATCACCCAGGAGGAGGCGCGCGGCCTCGCGGCGATGGGCGTCAGCTTCATCGACGTCTACCTCTCGGCCCTCCGTCTCCACCTCTACGCTTCCGGACTGCCCGTGATCCCCGCCATCAACGCGGAGACCCCGCCGAGCTTCTGGGCTGGAGTCCGATACCTGCCGGGGGACTGGCTGGAGGCGTCGGTGGTACCAAAGGAAGGGTACGGGCAGGAGTCGCGGGGTCAGGACCTGGCGGTGCTCGCAGCGGTGGGCGAGGCGACGGGCCGCAAGCTCCTGGTGCCGACGCAGCGCAAGATGGACCCGGCCGATCTTCACCTCTACTTCCGGGTGCCCGGGGTCCACGCGATCATGATCGGAGCGATGGTGACCGGGCACGAAGCGGGCACGCTCTTCGAGGCGACGGCCGCCTTCCGGCGGGCGCTGGACGGCCTGAGGGCCAAGGGCTGGGCCTAAGGTCGCGCACCGCAGTTCAGGGCGGGAAAGGGAGGGGCGCATGGGCGGCGGACCCGGCAGGCGTTCGGGATCCTTGGACCTGGAGGCGGGCCTTTTCCTGGTCCGCTCCTCCCCGCGCTCCTACCCTTTGAGCGACGAGGCGTTGGCGGAGCGGGTGGCGGCAGCCCTGGAGGCTGGGGCCCGAGCGGCGGCCACCCTCCGCCGGCGCCGGCCGGAGGCGACGGCGGAGGAGTTGGCCCGGGAGCTGGGCGTACCGGTCACCGAGAGCACCTCGAGCGGGAGCGCGACTGGGGCGTCCCGCGTCCGCCTGGCCGATTTCCTGGCGGGTCGTGGCATCGTCGTTTACCGCGAAGGTCTCGAACGGGTCGCCGCGGCGCTGCGCGAGATGCTCCCGGACGAGAGGGAGATCGACGTCGTCGCGCGCGAGCTCCTGGTCGCGCACGAACTCTTCCACGCGCTGAGCCATCTGCGCCCAGGGGGAGAGCTCCCGGCTCTCCCCCGGGTTTCGCGGCAACTGGGGTACACCGCGCGCTTTCTCGGCATCCCGTTCCGGGCTGCCATCCCCGAGTTGGAAGAGGTCGCGGCCCACGGGTTCAGCACCGCCTGGACCCGTCTTGCCGTGCCTGCCCTCCTGGTCCATGCCCACGTCGCGGCCCGGTACGATCCCCGTTGGGCCGAGTGGGGGCGCCCCCACGGGCCGGGGCAGTGACCGGCGCCGCGCTTCAGGCACCCAGGAAGTGGCTGACCTCTTCGCCCGTAGGTACGTGCCCGGACGAAACCACCCGTCCGTCCACCACCACCGCGGGGGTGAAGACCACCTGGTACTTGCGCATCTCCTGCGGGTCCGTCACGTGGACCACGTCGGCCGTGAGCCCCAGGGTCTGAAGCTGTTCCCGCACGATGCGCTCGGTGGCCCGGCACTTGGGGCACCCGCTCCCCAGGATCTCGATCCGCATGCGATCGACCTCCTCAGCCGAAGATCAGGTTGCCTGCAAGCCATCCCCAGAGGACGGCGAAGATGATCACGGTCACGATGTAGACCGCCGCACGCCGGGCGCCAAAGACGCGGCCCAGGGTGAGCATGTTGGGCAGGCTGAGGCCAGGTCCGGCCAGGAGGAGTGCCAGGGCGGGCCCCGGCCCCATTCCCAGGTCCATCAGCCTGCTGACGAACGGCGCCTCGGTCATGGTGGCGAAGTAGCTGATGGCGCCGAGGAGGGTGGCCGTGAGGGAGGCGCCGATTCCGGACCCCCCCAGCCAGTGCTGGATCCACGCCGGCGAGAGGAGGCTGCCCACGATGCCCACCACGAAGACGCCTGCGAGCAGCAGGGGGAAGATGAGCCGGACAAACCACCCGCTCTCCCGGAGCCAGCGGCCGACGGCATCCGCTGGGAGACGCCGCCAGGCGTAAAGGGCCGCGACGAGGGTGAGAGCCGCCCACACCAGCACCTTGAGCGCATAGGGCCCCTGCTGCACCAGGTAGTTGGGCGCGAGCACGTTGAGGACCAGGAGGCCCAGCAGGCCCGGAGCGCCAGGTACCGTGAGGACCGGCCGGGCAGGAGCGGCGCTGGGTCCCGGCGCGGCTCCCACCCCGGCTCCTGCGGCCCCACCGGGCTCCTGCGCGGCGGCTGCCTCGAGTCGGGCGGCCTCCTCCCGCCGGAAGACCCAGGTCATGACGGCCCCCACCAGCAGGGCTGTAGCGAAAGCGGCCAGCAGGCGGGCGGTGGCCATGGGCGCCCCGAGGATCGAGCCGGTGTACGCCAGGGCGAGGACGTTGGCCGCGGGGGCCACCCAGAGCACGATGAAGGCGGCCCCGAGGCCCGCCCCGGCGAAGTAGAGGCCGCTGGCCACGGGAATGACCGTGCACGAGCAGGCGGCGATGAAGAGGCTGCCGACCGCGGCCAGCCCGAAAGCCCGCAGCCGGTGGCGTTCGGATCCCAGGTAGGCCACGATCGCCTCCCGCGAGATCATGCTCACCATGGCCCCGGCCAGCAGGAAAGCGGGGATCAGGCAGGTGACCACATGCAGCGCCACGTACTCCCAGAGAGCCCGGAAGCCGGCTTCCAGCACCTCGCCGATCACTGCATCATCGCCTCCGATGCCGTATCGTCCCGTTGCTCAGCGTTCGGCGGCCTGGCACGCCGGAGCACACCGGTCGGCGTGCTCGAGGCGGTCTCCCTCCGGACCCAGGCCGGCCGCGCCCAGAAGCCGCGCAGGCAGAGGCCCGTTGAGGCGGTAGCGGACGAAGAGCCCGTCTCGGCGGCTCTTCACCAGCCGCGCCCGGCGAAGCACCGCCAGGTGCTGGGAGATGGCGGGCTGCCGCAGCCCCAGCGCGGCCACCAGCTCGCAGACGCAGGCCTCTCGTGCCTGGAGGGCCCGGACGATCCTCAGCCGGTCCGGATGGCCCAGAGCGCGCAGGGCTTCCGCCGCACAGGCCAGCTCCGCCTGCTCGCGTCGGTGCTTCGGCAAGGGGTACGCCTCCTTCGGGCAGCCAGAGTTCATTCAGCATTCCGCATATAGAATAGAGTAGTCCGGGCGCGGGGTGAAGGGTCGAAGGTCCTGGGAGGATCGGGGCAGGCGTTGCGGCGGAGCGGTTGCACCGAGGAGTGGTCTCCTGGCGCCTCAGCTTAACGGACACGTCGCGTACGATTTGCCTTCCCGTAGCCCCCGGTCGCGCATGGCGAGACCCGCGGCAGTGCCGCGGCCTGCCGGGCCTTCAGTCGAGCAGGACGGTCCGGACGCCCGAACCGCGCGCGATCTGAGCGCCGTGTCCGCCCCGCCCGCAGGATCGCCTGAGCCCGATCCGGCTCCCGGACCGCGGGAGAAGGAACGAGGGCGATGAGGGTGAAGCGCTCCTGAAAAGGAGGTTGCTTCCTTGAGCACTCCCCCGAAGGCAGCACAGGGTTCCGCCCGTGAGCCAGAAGAGCCCTCGCGGACGCCGGGCCACGGGTCCCAGGTCGCCGGCCCCCTTCTCGATCGCCCCGACCCCTCGTACATCCCCACCTTTCGCGACGTCCTCGAAGCCCAGGCCCGGATCCTCCTGCCCATCACGGGCGGGAACCTCAGCGTCGACCAGCTTCGCCGGGCGCTGGGCGCCGCCTGAGGCGCGCACCAGTCTGCGAGACGACGAGCGGCGCAGCGATCCACAAGGAACTTCACGTTCGTGTTACCTGTATCGCACCCAAGTCCAGGATCCTGAATCCCCACGCCGCCCCCACTCTAGCACGAGTCATGCCGGAGCGCCATGTTTCGACGGGCGCCTCTTGAGCGCCCAGACCCGGGTGGCGTCCACCGAGACGCCCTTCCCCCGCCAGGTGACCCTGCCGTCCACCGCCAGGACGGGATACCCGCCGAAGATGGCCTCGCCGTCCCGCTGGTAGACGTGCTCGAAGACCGTCGCATCGACCATGCCGTGGGCATCTTCCAGGGTGAGGAAGACCACGGTGCGCCCGCTGCGGGTGGGGGGCCGGTGGGGGCGGATCAGGAGCCCCGCCACCCGCACGGGCCGGCCCGCCTCCATCTGCCGGAGCCGGCTGGAGGGGGTGACGCCCAGCCGGCGCAGCTCCGGCTCCAGCAGGGTCATCAGGTGGCGCTCGGTGGTGAGCCCCAGCGCCTCGTACTCCAGCAGCAGGCGCTGTTCGGGGGAGAAATCCTGCACCTCCGGCGGGGGGCCGGAGCGGGGAAGGTCCAGGCGCTGCTGGGTGGGCGCTGGCGGGCCGGTCTGGCCGGTTCGGCCTGCTCTGCCAACCCCACCGGTCCGGATGGGTTCCTCCCGCTGGCGGAGGGCCTCCTCCAGGCCGAAGAGGAGGCGGCGCCGGTTGGCATCGAACGCGTCCAGGGCGCCGGCCAGGACCAGGTAGGAGAGCCCCTCCCGGGTGAGGTGGGTGCGCCGGCAGAGGTCCCCCAGCGAGGCGAAGGGCCGCCGGGCCCGCTCGGTCAGGATCTCCTCCACGTCCGCCTCCCGCAGCTCCCGCACCAGGGCCAGGGAGAGACGGATGGCGCCATCCTCCACGGTGCAGGGCTTCTCGCTCCGGTTGACGTCGGGCGGCAATACCCGGATGCCCCGGCGCCGGGCCTCGTGCACCAGGGTGTTGGGCGGGTAGAAGCCCATGGGCTGGTGGGAGAGGAGGGCCGCGTAGAACTCGGCCGGATGGTGGCGGAGGAGGTAGGCGGTCTTGTAGGCCGTGTCGGCGAAGGCGGCGGCGTGGGCCTCGCAGAAGCCGTAGCCGGCGTAGCCCACGATGTAGGAGAAGATCACCTCGGCCACCTCCGGGGAGGTGTCCCGCGCCACCGCCTTCTCCACGAAGTGGCGGCCGATGCTCTCCATCTCCTCGTGGGAGCGGTAGTGGGTCATCACCCGGCGCAGCCGGTCCGACTCGCCCGGCGTGAAGCCGGCGACGACCGTGGCGATCTCGATCACCTGTTCCTGGTAGAGGACGACGCCGTAGGTCTTCTCCAGGATCGGCGCCAGGCGGGGGTCCACGTAGCTCACAGGCTCCAGCCCCCGCCGGCGCCGGAGGAAGGGCTCCACCATGTCACCCTTGATCGGCCCCGGGCGGATGAGGGCGACGCTGGCCACCACGTCCTCGATGGAGTCCGCTCCCAGACGGGCCTGCAGCGCCCGCTGGGCGGGGCTCTCGAGCTGGAAGGCGCCCACCGTCTCGCCCCGGCCCAGCATCCGGAAGGTGGCCCGGTCGTCCAGGGGGATCGCCTCGTAGCGGAAGGAAGGCTCCCGCACCTGGATCGTCCGGGTGGCGGTGTCCACGGCCGAAAGGGTCCGCAGGGAGAGCAGGTCCAGCTTGATGAGCCCGAGCGCCTCCACGTCGTCCTTGTCGAAGGAGAGGATCACCACCCCCTTGGCCGCCTCCTCCAGGGGGGCCACCTGGGCCAGGGGCTCCCGGCTGAGGACCAGGCCGCCCAGGTGGGTTCCGATGTGGCGGGGGAAGCCCGCCACCTGGGAGGCCAGCTCGAAGAGGAGCCGGTAGCGCTCCAGGGGGAGGTTGCTCGAGCGCAGCTCGGGGAACTCCTCCAGCGCCTGGGGGATCCGGTCCGCCGGTATGTGGGGGAAGCGCTTGGCGAGCCGGTCGATCTCCTCGTCGGGGAAGCCCAGCACCTTTCCCAGGTCCCGCAGGGCCGAGCGGGCGTGGTAGGTGTGGAAGGTGCAGACCGAGGCCACGTGGTCGGCCCCGTAGCGGCGGTAGACGTAGTCGGCCACCTCGTCGCGCCGCTCGGCCTCGAAGTCCACGTCGATGTCGGGCTTCTGGGCCCGCTCCAGGCTCAGGAACCGCTCGAAGAGGAGCCCCCGGCCGATGGCGTCCACCTCCGTGAGCCCCAGGCAGTAGGCCACGGCCGAGTCGGCCGCCGAGCCCCGGCCGGCGTGGCGGATGCCCCGCTCCCGGGCGAAGCGGATCAGGTCCCACGTGACCAGGAAGGCGTCGGCCACGCCCAGCTTTCCGATCACCTCCAGCTCGTGCTCCAGACGCCGGCGGATGCGGGGGGTGAGGGTGCCGTACCGCCTCCGGGCGCCCTGGTGGGTGAGCCGGCGCAGGAGGGTCATGGAGCTCTCCCCCGGTGGGGTGGGGAAGGTGGGGAAGAGGCTGGGGGGATGCTCGGGCAGGGCGGGCCGGCAGCGCCGGGCGATCTCCAGGGTGTTCCGGAGGGCGCGGGGGTCGTCGGGAAAGAGGTCCGCCATCTCCTGGGGGCTCGTGAGGTAGTTGGTGCCGTTGAGGCGCCGTTCGGGGTGGACGTCGGGCAGGCGGGTGCCGGTACGGACGCAGGTGAGGGCGTCGAAGAGGGGGAACCGGTCCGGCGTGGCGTAGTGGACGTCCTGGGTGGCCACCCACTCGAGCCCCGCCTGCCGGGCCACCTCCCGCAGGGCGTCGTTGAGCGCCCGGCCCCCCGGCAGGCGGTTGTTCTGCAGCTCGACGTAGAAGCTCTCCCGCCCGAAGAGGCGGGCGTAGCGCTCGGCCGCGCGGAGCGCCCCGGACCGGTCCCCCCACAGCAGGCGCCGGGCGATCTCCCCCTTCCGGCAGCCCGAGAGGGCGATGAGCCCTTGGTGGTGCCGCTCCAGGGCCTCCCGGGAGACGGCCGGCTCCCCCCGGGGGCGGCTCAGGTGGGCCGCGGTGAGGAGCCGGGAGAGGCTCGCGTACCCCTCGGGCCCGTCGGCCAGGAGGGTGAGGTGGGTGCCGTCCTCGAGGGTCGCCTCGGCCCCCAGGATCGGCTTGATTCCCGCCTCCCGGGCCGCCCGGGTGAAGGCGACGGCGCCGCTCAAACGGTTCCGGTCCGTCAGCGCGAGGGCCTCCACGCCTGAGGCCGCAGCCCGGTCCACCAGCGCCTGGATGGAGCTGCCCGCCTCCAGGAAGGAGAAGGGGCTGTGAACGTGGAGATGGGCGAACACGGGAGGCACCTCCTCGGCTCAGTCATCGATGCAGTCCAGCACCCACGGTCCCCGAGGGTGGCGAAAGAGGAGGACCCCAGTGACGCCCCCCTGGAAGGCGACGTGGAAGCCTTCCGTGACGGGCTCGCCTTCCCACCAGCACCCCGCTTCCTGCCACCCGTCCAGCACCTCCTGCACCACGAAGCGGCGGCCCCGCCAGGGAAAGTGGCTGCCCGGGAGGGGGCGCACCCCCGGCACGACCCCGGGCAAGGAGGCGGGAGAAGACGCTTGCCGCTCGCCCGGGGGCGTTCCCGGGCCGGCGAGGACGATCGGCGTGTGAACCCGTCGCATGGGGAACCTCCGGCTACAACGGTCCCTGCCAGAGACGGAGCATCCGCTCCCGCCGGGAGACGGGAAGGCGGCTGGCGGAAACGGGGGCGGCCTGCCCGAAGCGGCGGTGGGCCTGCTCGAGGGTCTCGGCGAGGGCGGGGGGGATCTCCCGGGCGCCTCCGGCGGAGACCAGCCGGGCAACCTGGTGCACCTGCGGGGGAGCCAGGCGGTCCGCCTCCAGGACCAGCCGGGTCCCCGGGGGCGGCGGGGCCCCGGATGAAGGGCGCGAAGGGAAGAGGGTGCGGGCCAGGCGCAAGCCCTCCCGCTCGATCCTGCGGGGGTCACCGACGGGCTCGGGGAGCCGGCGAGCGCACGGACCGAGTGCCTCGTGAGCGGGAGCGTCCGAATCACCCGGCGGGCGGGGATCGCCGGGGGCCGCCAGGCGGAGGGTGAGGCGGGAAGCCCCCAGCCCCTGCCGCTGGAGCTGTTCGGCCAGCTCCGCCGCCATCGACCGGAGCATCCCCTCGAGCTGGGAGCCGTCGAAGCCGTCCGGGACCGGGCGCTCCAGCCGGATCGCAGGGCGGGGGAAGCCGTCCCGGACCGGCGTGGGGTCCACGCCCAGGCTCGCCTCGACCAACCGGCGGGCGAGGGTGGAGCCCAGCCGCCCTACCAGGAGGGTCCGGGGGATCCGGGCCGGGGCGTTCTCTCGAAAAGAGGGGCCCCGAGAAGAGGTGCCTTGAGAGGAGGAACTCCCAGGAGGCGCCACCCCCGAGACCTGGCCGATCCGCCAGACCCCGAGCCGCTCCAGCTCCAGGACCTCCGCCGGGAGCGTCCAGAGGTACGCGAGCGGGAGGGGGGCGAGGAAGCGGGCGGGCTCGTGGACCTGGTAAAGGGTGGGGGATGGCTGCTCCCACGTCGTCCCCCGCCCCGGGGGCGGCGGCTGGAGGAGGAGACGGACCCCGGCCGCCCGGGCGACGAGGCGGGACGAGGCGAGGACCGCCAGAACCGGCGGGCCTTCCTGCAGGCGATCGAGGAGGCGGCCGAGCCGGGCGGTTGCGCCGGGATCCAGGGCGGCGAAGAGCTCGTGCTCCGTGAAGGGTTCCACCCTGGGGGTGAGGGAGGCCACGGCCTCCAGGAGCGGCAGCAGCGGGTGATCCGGCGCCCACTCCTCCGGAGGCGGTGCGGCCGGGGGGCGCAGGAGCGAAGCGGGATCCGCCCCGGAGCGCGTGGCGGAGGAAGCGGCGTCGGGTCCGCCCGTGATCCGTACGTGGAGAACGAAGCCCATGAGGACGACCCCCCTGGAACGGCAGCGCGCTGGCGTTCGCCGCTCCTCCAGTATACGAACACATGATCGTCCTGTCAAGCTGGGAAACCCTGGGTGGGAAACCCTGGATCGCTTCGCGCCCCGGCCCACGCCCGGCCGGCTCGACCCAGCCGGCCTGCGCACACCCGGGCGCCCGCCGTTGACCGCCACCCTCCCGGCCGATATGATGGGACCATCAGGACCGGCCCGCGCCGGTGGAGGGAAGCGGTCCGTGGGGAGCATCCGCGTCGGCACCTGTGCCTGGAGCGACCACGAGAACTTCTACCCCCGGGGCCTCAAGGCGAGGGACCGGCTGGCCTACTATGCCACGCACTTCGACCTGGTCGAGGTGGACGCCACCTACTACCACCTGCAGCCGCGCCGGAACTTCGAAAGCTGGGCCCGCGCCACGCCCGACGGCTTCGTCTTCAACGTGAAGGCCCACCGCTCCATGACCCTCCATGACCGGCCCCGCCCCTCGGACGAGGAGCTCCTCGACACCTTCGCGGTCTTTCGCGACGCGGTCCAGCCCCTGGCCGAGGCCGGCAAGCTCCGGACCCTCCACTTCCAGTTCCCGCCCTGGTTCACCCAGAGCCGCGAGAGCGTCGACCACCTCCACTGGATGCGGGACCTGTTGCCCGGTGCCACCGTCTCCGTCGAGTTCCGCCACCGGAGCTGGTTCCACGACGACGAGGCGACCGCGCGCACCCTCCAGACCCTGCGGGACCTGGGGTACGTCCACACCATCTGTGACGAACCTCAGATCGGTTCGGGATCGGTGCCGGCGGTGGTGGAGGCGACGCATCCCGAGATCGCCATCCTGCGGCTGCACGGGCGGAACGCCCGTACCTGGTACTGGAAGACGAAGGAGAGCGGCGAGCGTTTCGACTACCTCTACACCCAGGCGGAGCTGGCCGAGTGGGCACCGCCCCTGCGGGCCCTGGCCGGGCGTGTGGAGGAGGTCCACGTGCTCTTCAACAACAACCGGGCCGACTACGCCGTCCAGGGCGCGAAGACCATGCAGCGGATCCTCGACCTGGTGGTACCGTAGGCCACGGGCGGGTCGGAGGGACGAAGGAACCTGGAGCTCTTCCCGCTCCCGCCGTGATCACCTCCGGGTTCATCAAGGAGTGAACCGTTGTGAAGAGGACTCGCTTCACCCCCAGAGGCGCGTCACGCGCCGCCGGCCCGGTGGCCTCGGAGGCCGCCCAGCCACGCCTTACCACCAGGAGAGGGCATGCGGGGCTGGCCCTGCTCCTGGCGCTCCTGATGGTGCTTCCGGCCGGGCTGGCCGTGTCGGCCCAGGCGCCGGCCGCCCTGGAGGTCCGCCCCCAAAGCAGCGGGGGCCAGGACCCCGTCCTGAACCTGCCCGCCTACTGGCGGCCTGCACCCGGGCGCCTCTACCGCCGGGAGGTGCTCCTGCACCTGCAGATGGAGCTTCTCGGCATGCCCGGTCAGGGCGCGGTGCCCATGGAGGCCCGCACCCGCCAGGAGTGGACGGTGCGCACCAGCAACCCTGCCCCCGACGGCAGCCTGTACCTGATCCTCGCCATGGGCAAGCCGGAGGTCCTCGAGGGAACCCCCGAGCTCACCCAGCAGCTGGCCCAGGTCGAGGCGAGCACCATCCACGTGAAGGCGGCCCCGGACGGCCGCTGGGAGGTGGTGCGGGTCGACGACGGGAAGGGACGGCCGGTGCCGGAGATGGATGAGGCGGCGCTGAAGCGGCTGGCAGCCACCCTCCAGGGCCCCGGCTGGCCGGTGGGGGTCCGGGTGGGCGGCACCTGGGAGATTCCTTTGGAGCAGATGGCGGGGGCCGCCATGGGTGGTGGGGGGCAGCTGCCCTCCGTGCGGGTGCGGGCCACCCTGGATGGGGTGGACGGCGACGGCGCCGAGCAGGTGGCCCGGGTGGGCTACAACCTCCCCCAGCAGGAGGTGACCGTTCCCGCCCCCGGCGGAGGACCGCCCGGACGCATGTGGGTGGAGGTGGAAGGTTCGGAGCGGGTGCGGGTGCGTGACGCCCAGCCGGTCGAGGCTCACCTCCGCCTGGTCATGCGCATGGGCGTGCCCGGCGCCCCCGGCGGCGGGGCGAACGCCCCTGAGATGCTGATGAACCTTCAGATCGACGAGCGGGGCGAGGCAGAGGAACTCCTGGCGGATCCGCCGGTTCCGCCCTGGTGAGTCCATCGCCCGGACCCGCCCGCCGCGGAGTCTGGGTCCAAGGAAGGCCCCGGGGGCGGAAGAGCGCCCCCGGGGCCTTGATCTCTAGCTGAGGAAGGCGAAGCGGAGCACGAAGAGCGCGCCCAGCACGTACGTGAGCCAGTGGACCTCGCGGCCCCGGCCCGTCGCCAGCTTCAGGAGCGGGTAGAGGATGAAGCCCAGGGCGATGCCCGTGGCGATGCTGAAGGTGAAGGGCATCGCGGCCACGGTGAGGAAGGCGGGCAGCGCGTCGGTGAAGTCGTCCCAGCGGATCCCTTCCACCTGCCGGATCATCATCGCTCCCACCAGCACCAACGCCGGGGCCGTGGCCGCGGCGGGTACGATGGCTACGATGGGCATGAAGAAGAGGCTGAGGAGGAAGGCCCCGGCCACCACCACGCCGGCCAGGCCCGTCCGGGCGCCGGCGGCCACGCCGCTGGCCGACTCGACGTAGGTGGTCACGGTGGGGGTCCCGAAGAAGGAGCCCGTCACGGTGCCGATGGCGTCCGAGAGCAGAGCCCGGTTGGCCCGGGGGAGCCTGCCCTCCCGGTCGAGGAAGTTGCCCTGGGAGGAGACGCCGATCAGGGTCCCCACCGTGTCGAACATGTCCACGAAGAGGAAGACGAAGATGATCTCCCAGAAGCCCAGGGCCAGCGCGGCGCCGATGTCGAGCTTGCCCAGCACGGGCGCCCAGGCCGAAAGGTCCGGCAGGCGGAAGAAGCCCTCAGGCGCCTGGGTGACCCCCATGAACCCGCCGATGAGCGTGGTGAGCAGGATCCCCACCAGAATCGCCCCCGGAATCCGGAGACCCAGCAGGACGGCGGTGAGCGCCAGGCCGATGATGGCCAGAAGCGTCGCGGGCTGGGCCAGGTTCCCCAGGGCGACCAGGGTGTCGGGGTTGGCGACGACGATGCCGGCGTTGTGGAGCCCGATGAGGGCGATGAAGAGCCCGATGCCGGCCCCGATGGCCTTCTTCAGGACTGCGGGCACCGCATCGATGATCATCTCCCGCACCCGGCTCAGGGTGAGGACCACGAAGACCACACCCGAGATGAAGACGGCGCCCAGGGCGGTCTGCCAGGGGACTCCCATGGCTCCCACCACCGCGAAGGCGAAGTAGGCGTTCAGGCCCATGCCTGGCGCCAGCGCGAAGGGGTAGTTGGCCAGCAGCGCCATCAGCAGCGTGGCCAGGGCCGAGGCGAAGATGGTGGCGATGGCCACGGCCTCGAAGGGCATGCCGGTGGTGCTCACCAGGCTGGGGTTGACGAAGATGATGTAGGCCATGGTCATGAAGGTGGTGAGCCCGCCCACCAGCTCCCGCTGCCAGGTGGTTCCCGCCGCCTGCAGGTGGAAGAGGCGCTCCACCAGCGGCCCGCCCGGCGCGCCTGCGACTCGAAGGCTTTCGTTCATACCGGTTCCTCGCTCCTCGTCGGGATGTGGGCCCGAAAACACGAACGTTCCAGGTCCCTGATAACATATTGTTCGTGGCTCGGCCCTCTCCTCCCTGCACCGGATGATTCCCCGCCCCTCCGCGGAGGGTTCGCGGATCAGGAGGCGGCGATCCAGGTGCCCGCCCGGCCTGCGAGGATCGCCTCCACCTGGGCCAGCGCGCCGATGTGCGCGACCCCGCCGCTCCGGGCGAAGGCCGCCGCCGCCCGCACCTTGGGGCCCATGCTCCCGGCCGCGAGCTGGCCCTCGCTCAGGAGGACGTCGGCTTCGCCGGGGGTGAGCCGGGGAAGCGGACGGCGGTGGGGGGTGGCGTAATCCCGATAGACCTGGTCCACGTCGGTCAGGATCAGGAACCGGTCCATGCCCAGGGCCCGGGCCAGAAGGCTCGAGGCCAGGTCCTTGTCGATCACCGCCTCCACCCCATCCAGGCGTCCCTCGGCGGTGCGCACCACGGGTACGCCCCCTCCGCCCACCGCGACGGGGATCGCCCCCCCGTCCAGCAACCGCCGGACCGCGTCCAGCTCCAGGATCTCCACCGGCTCGGGCGAAGGCACCACCCGGCGCCACCCGCGGCCGGCCTCATGGACCCACGCCTCTCCCCGGGCCTGCCCCCGGGCCGCCTCCTCCGCGTCGTAGAAGGGTCCCACAGGCTTGGTGGGGTGGGTGAAGGCCGGGTCGTCCGGGTCCACCCGTACCCGGGTGACCACGCTCACCACCTGGCGCTCGACGCCCCGCGCCTCCAGCTCCGCCCCCAGAGTCTGCTGGATCATGTAGCCGATGAGGCCCTGGCTCGCCGCGTCGCAGAAATCCAGGGGCCACGGGGGCACCACGGCGCTGGCCATGGCCTGTTGGATCAGCAGGCTGCCCACCTGGGGCCCGTTCCCGTGGGTGAGCACCAGGTCGTGTCCCTCCTGGGCCACCACCGCCAGGGCGCGGGCCGTCTCCTTCAGGTTCTCCATCTGCTCGTGGGCCCAGCCGCGCTGGCCCGGGTGCAAGATGGCGTTCCCGCCCAGTGCCACCAGGATCCGCTGCCCCAACCGCTCCCACCTCCTGTGCCCATCCAGCCACCCCTACCTCACCGGGGGCGTACAGACCTGCCTGCGCGGGTTTTCGTCGGAAGCGCGGGGAAGCCTCTTGACAGGGTCTGGCGGGCGAGGCATATTAAGTAGCGGGTTAGCACTCGCCCGGATGGAGTGCTAACAGAGAACGATCGAACGACCCGGAGAGTACGAGGAGGGGTTTCAGTGACGCTCAGGCCACTGGGCGACCGGATCGTCGCCAAGGCGATCGAGGAAGAGGAACGGACCCAGGGCGGCATCTACCTGCCGGACACGGCCAAGGAGAAGCCGCAGCAGGGTGAGGTGATCGCCGTCGGTTCCGGGCGGATCCTCGAGAACGGCGAGCGGATCCCGCTCGAGGTGAAGGTGGGCGATCGGATCATCTTCGCCAAGTACGGCGGTACCGAGGTCAAGCTCGACGGCCAGGAGTACCTGATCCTGCGCGAGAGCGACGTGCTGGCCGTCACCGAGAAGTGAAGGCCGGGTCGAGCACCCGGTGAAGCCTTGCAAGGTTTCATCAACACGAGGAGGTAGCCGAGTCTATGGCAGCCAAGCAGCTGGCCTTCGACGTGGATGCGCGCAAGGCGCTCGAGCGCGGCGTCAACGTCGTGGCCAACGCGGTCAAGGTCACCCTCGGTCCCAAGGGCCGCAACGTCGTCCTGGAGAAGAAGTACGGCTCGCCCACCATCACCAAGGACGGCGTCACCGTGGCCAAGGAGATCGAGCTGAAGGACCCCTACGAGAACATGGGGGCGCAGCTCTGCAAGGAAGTCGCCTCGAAGACCAACGACGTCGCCGGTGACGGCACCACCACCGCCACCGTCCTGGCCCAGGCCATCGTCCTCGAGGGCCTGAAGAACGTGGCCGCCGGCGCCAACCCCATGATCGTGCGGAAGGGCATCGAGAAGGCGGTCCACACGGCCGCCGAGGAGATCAAGAAGCTGGCCATCCCCGTCGAGGGGAAGCAGGACATCGCCCACGTGGCCGCCATCGCCGGGAACGACGACGAGATCGGCGACCTGATCGCCGAGGCCATGGACAAGGTGGGCAAGGACGGCGTCATCACCGTCGAGGAGGCCAAGGGGACGACCACCACCGTCGAGGTGGTGGAGGGGATGGAGTTCGACAAGGGCTACATCTCCCCCTACTTCGTGACCAACTCCGAGACGATGGAGGCCGAGCTGGAGGATCCCTTCCTCCTGATCCACGAGAAGAAGATCTCCAACGTCCACGACCTGCTCCCGGTGCTGGAGAAGGTGGTCCAGGCCGGCAAGCCGCTGGTGATCATCGCCGAGGACGTGGAGGGCGAGGCGCTGGCCACCCTGGTGGTCAACAAGATCCGGGGCACCCTGAACGTGGCGGCCGTCAAGGCGCCCGGCTTCGGAGACCGGCGCAAGGCGATGCTCCAGGACATCGCCATCCTCACGGGCGGCACCTTCATCTCGGAGGACCTGGGCCACAAGCTCGAGAACGTCACCCTCGACATGCTCGGCCAGGCCCGCCGGGTGCGCATCACCAAGGACAAGACCACCATCGTCGAGGGCAAGGGCGACACCTCCGCCGTCAAGGGGCGCATCGAGCAGATCAAGCGGGAGATCGAGGAGACCGACTCCGACTACGACCGCGAGAAGCTCGAGGAGCGCCTGGCCAAGCTCGCCGGCGGCGTGGCGGTCATCCAGGTGGGCGCAGCCACCGAGGTGGAGCTGAAGGAGAAGAAGCACCGCATCGAGGACGCGGTGCACGCCACCCGGGCGGCGGTGGAGGAGGGCGTGGTGGCCGGCGGCGGCACCAGCTACGTCAACATCCTCCCGGCCCTGGAGAAGCTGCAGCTTGAAGGCGACGAGCAGGTCGGCGTCAACATCGTGAAGCGGGCGCTCACCGAGCCGCTCCGGCAGATCGCCAACAACGCCGGGGTGGAGGGCTCGGTGATCGTAGAGCAGGTGCGCCGCGAGAAGCCTGGCATGGGCTTCAACGCCGTCACCGAGAAGATCGAGGAGATGGTCAAGGCGGGGATCGTCGACCCGGCCAAGGTCACCCGCACCGCCCTCGAGAACGCAGCGAGCATCGCCGGCATGGTGCTAACCACCGAGGCGGTCATCTCCGAGATCCCCGAGAAGGAGAAGACCCCGCCCATGCCCGCCGGCGGCGGTGACATGGACTTCTGATCGGCCGGTCCCGGTGGGCCGGAATCCGTGAACGGTGGGATGAACGGGGCGAGGCGGCCAGGAGGCCGCCTCGCTCGCTCTCAAGCGCTGTTGGGCGGCCGCCCGCCGCCCGCCTTGCGATCCGTGCGGGCCGTGCCGGGGCTAGAAGGCCAGCTTGGCCATCGGCTCCCGGACCGCGTCCACGGAGCTCTGGAAGGCATCCTGCTCCTCGGGGGTCAGCTCGATCTCCACGACCTTCTCGATGCCGTTGCCGCCCAAGATCACCGGCACCCCCACGAAGACGTCCCGCTGGCCGTACTCGCCCTCCAAGTAGGCGATGGCGGGCAGGATGCGCCGCTGGTCGCGGAGGATCGCCTCGACCATGTCGGCCACCGAGGCGCCGGGGGCGTAGTAGGCGCTGCCGGACTTGAGCAGGTTGACGATCTCGCCGCCGCCCTTCCGGGTCCGCTCGACGATGCGATCGATGGTCTCCCGGGGCAGGAGCTTCTCGATGGGGATACCACCGGCGTAGGAGTAGCGCACCAGCGGGACCATGGCATCCCCGTGCCCGCCCAGGACGAACGCGCTCACGTCCTTCATGGAGACGCCCAGCTCCTGGGCTATGAAGGTGCGGAAGCGGGTGGAGTCCAGGACACCCGCCATGCCCATCACCCGGTTCTTGGGCCAGCCGGAGACCCGGTAGGCCGCGTAGGTCATCACGTCCACCGGGTTGCTCACCACGATGAGGAAGGCGTTGGGCGACGCCTTCGTCACCTCTTCGGTGACGCTCTTGACGATGCCGAAGTTGGTCTGGAGCAGGTCGTCGCGGCTCATGCCAGGCTTGCGGGCGATGCCGGCCGTGATGACCACCACGTCTGAGTCGCGGGTCTCCTGGTAGCTGTTGGTCCCCGCGACCCGGACGTCGAAGCCCGCCACGGGCGCGGACTCCTGCAGGTCCAGGGCCTTGCCCTGGGGGATCCCTTCGAGAACGTCCACCAGCACCACGTCGCCCAGCTCGCGGGCGGCGATCCAGTGGGCCGCCGTGGCTCCCACGTTGCCGGCACCCACGACGGTGACCTTGCTGCGTGCCATCGATGCCCCCCCCTGTTCCGAGCCCCCAGAATTGATACTGACATCACAATCAGTCTACCAGGTCCTGGGGCCTGATTCAATCGCGGCACCGGCCGGCGCCGGCCGGTTTGGTCGATGCCTGCCGGCCACCGGTCGGGGCCGCACGATGCCGGTCTGCCTCGAAGCGGGCCGATCTTTGCAGGAAAAGCTGGGAGGGGGTGGTAATGATCGGCTAGGCGGAAGGGGGGTACGGCGTGAAGACGTTCGAGACCATCGACGCGGCTCCGGCGGAGACGGAGGCCGGCGAGATGGAGGCCCGTTTCTTCCAGTTGCTGGAGACCGACCGGGAGGCCGGCGAGTTCCTGGCCCGCTTCTGGGAGTTGGACCGGATGCTGGAGGCGGCCATGGCCGCAGAGGGCGTGCGTGCGGCCGAGCAGGATGCCGCGGCCCGGACGGTGAATCAGGAGTAAGCGAACCCAATAGCGAGCGGGGGGTGCCCGTGCGGCGTTGCCGCACGGGAGAATAGGGAAGTCGTCATCCGGCTTCGGCCGGAGAAGCGCGCGGGCCCGCCACTGTGACCGGGGAGGCGCCCGAGCCCACTCGCACCTGCGGGGAAGGGCCGGGCAGGAGCCGACGATCCGGAAGCCAGGAGACCTGCCCTTCGCCGTGTGACCGTCGATCCTGCGGAAGTCCGGGAGCGATCGTGCTGCGTCCCCCTTCGAGCGCGCCCCAGGCGATGGGGCGTCTTTCGCGTGGCGGGCCCGTCCACCCCAAACCGGAGGTGTGTGGCATGGTGGTCCGGAACGGCACCCGTTGGGCGCGGGCCCTCGCGGTAGGGCTGGCGCTGCTCTCCTGCCTGGTGGTCCTGGGCCGGTCGCCGGTCCAGGCGGCCTCGATTCAGGTGACGGACGCGCTAGGGCAGAACTACGAGTGGAATGCGCCGCCCCAGCGCATCATCGCCCTGGCCCCGTCCATCACCGAGAACCTCTTCGCGGTGGGGGCGGGTCCCCAGGTGGTGGGGGTGAGCGCCTACAGCGACTACCCCTCCGAGGCGGCTTCGCTGCCCGTGGTTTCCGACGCGACCCAGGTCAACCTGGAGCGGCTGCTGGAGCTACAGCCGGACCTGGTGGTGGGCGACCTGCAGCTCGTGCGGGCGCACCTGGAGGATCTCAAGCGGCTGGGCGTGGCCGTCTTCGCGGTGGACGTCCCGAACCTGGAAGCTCTCTGGGAGGCGCTCCTGCTCCTGGGGCAGGCCACGGGCCACGAGGAGACGGCGCGCTCGCTGGTGGCGGGTTTGCAGCAGCGGGTAGCGGCGGTGCAGGAGCGGACGGCCTCGATCCCGCCCGACCAGCGGCCCCTGGTCTTCGTGGAGGTTTGGAACGACCCGCTGATGACGGCGGGGCCCGGGAGCTTCATCGACGAGCTGGTGACGTTGGCCGGGGGCCGGAACCTGGCCCACGAGGCGCCCAGCGCCTGGCCCACCTACAGCCCGGAGACGGTGATCGCCCGCGACCCCGAGGTCATCCTCCTCACCCACCCGAACCGGGGCGAGGTGCAGGCGCGTCCCGGCTGGCAGTCCGTTCGGGCCATACGTGACGGGAAGGTGTACGAGCTGGACCCCGACTCGGTCACCATCACGGGGCCGCGGCTGGTGGATGGGCTGGAGGCGCTGGCGCGGATCTTCCATCCGGATCGGTAGGCCAACGGCCCGCCGATTGACGGCCCCAGGCGGCTTGGCTATAATGAGGACCAACATACGCAGGCGTGTCAGAAACCGGCCTTCGGCCCGGGGGCACGACGCTCCAGGGTCAGGCCGGAGCAACGGCGATGAAGAGGCGAGTAGGGGCGGCCGCCCCGGAACGAGCGAGCCGGGAGGGTGGAAGCCGGCGCCGGGACCTCCCCGAAGATCCCCTCGGAGCCGCCTTGGCGAACGCCCGACGACCCCGCGGCGCGGGGCGGCGAGCCAGTAGCCGGGGCCGGTTGGGGCCGTTACCCCGTTCGAGTGGGGGTGGAACCGCGTTCCGCCCCAACTCCGGGTGGTACCGCGGGGGTGTGGACTCTCGTCCCAGAGGGACGAGAGTCTTTTTTCGTCAGGAGGGTGGGGGCCATGGACTACCAGAAGACCGTTCAGTTGCCGCAGACGGCGTTCCCCATGCGGGCGCAGCTCGCCCAGCGGGAGCCCGAGCGCCTGGAGGCGTGGCGGAAGGCCCGGCTTTACCAGAAGCTCCAGGAAGAGCGCCGGGCTGCCCGCAGCGCGGGCGGGCCGGCGGCGACGGCCGACGGACGCACCCCCGGACCCGACTTCGTGCTCCACGACGGGCCGCCCTACGCCAACGGCCAGATCCACATCGGAACCGCCCTCAACAAGGTCTTGAAGGACGTCATCGTGCGGTCTCACGCCATGGAGGGCGAGTGGGCGCCCTACGTGCCCGGTTGGGACACCCACGGCCTCCCCATCGAGCGGGCGGCCCTGCAGGAGATGGGCGTGGACGCGGAGAGCCTGGACCCGCTGGAGCTCCGCCGGCGCTGTCGCGAGTATGCCCTGCGCTTCGTGGACGTGCAGCGCGAGGAGTTCGAGCGCCTGGGGATCTGGGGCGAGTGGGAGGTCCCCTACCTCACCCTGAGCCCTGAGTACGAGGCCCGGCAGATCGAGGTCTTCGGCGAGATGGCCAGGAAGGGCTACGTCTACAAGGGACTCAAGCCCGTCTACTGGTGCCCGGACTGCCGGACGGCCCTGGCCGAGGCGGAGATCGAGTACCAGGACCACCGCTCGCCCTCGATCTACGTGGCCTTTCCCGTTACCGACGCCCGCGGCCTCTTCCAGCCGGAGAACGCGTCCGTCCTCATCTGGACCACCACTCCCTGGACCCTTCCCGCCAACAAGGCAATCGCGCTCCATCCCGAGCTGGAGTACGTGCTGGTACACGTGGGGGATGGGCCCGAAGCGCCCCGCTACCTGGTAGCCCGGGGGCTCCTGGACGGCGTGCGGAAGGCCCTGGGGTGGAGCCGAGCGGACGTGGTCGGTGCCTGGAAAGGGGCGGAACTGGAAGGGGTGGTCACCCGCCACCCGCTCAAAGGAATGCCCTCGCCCGTCATCCTCGGGCGTCACGTCACCCTCGAGCAGGGCACCGGCGCGGTCCACACCGCCCCCGGTCATGGCCTGGAGGACTACGAGGTGGGGACCCGCTACGGCCTCGAGGTCTACGCGCCCCTGGACGACCGGGGACGCTTCACCGAGGCCGAGCCCCGGTACGCCGGCCTGCCCGTGAGCGACGCCAACGGCCGCATCCTGGAGGACCTGAAGGAGGCCGGCCTGCTCCTGAACGCCTCGACCCTGGTGCACTCCTACGCCCACTGCTGGCGGTGCAAGAGCCCCGTCCTCTTCCGAGCCACGCCCCAGTGGTTCGCCTCGGTGGAGGGCTTCCGGCAGGAAGCGCTGGAGGCCGTGGGGGATGTGACGTGGGTGCCCGCCTGGGGCGAGGAGCGCATGCGGGAGATGGTGCGGGAGCGGCAGGACTGGTGCATCTCCCGCCAGCGGCTCTGGGGCGTGCCCATCCCGGCCTTCTACTGCGGGAGCTGTGGCGAGGCGGTCATCGAGCCCGAGACCATCGCGGCCGTGGCCGGTCTCTTCCGGCGGGAGGGGTCCGACGCCTGGTTCCGGCGCGAGGCGGCGGAGATCCTGCCCGAGGGCTTCCGCTGCCCCCACTGCGGCGGCGGCTGCTTCCGCAAGGAGACCGACATCATGGACGTCTGGTTCGACTCGGGCTCCAGCCACGCGGCGGTGCTGGAGGACCGCGGTCTGGGCTGGCCGTCGGACCTCTACCTGGAGGGCGGCGACCAGTTCCGGGGCTGGTTCCAGTCGTCGCTCCTGACCGCGGTGGCCACCCGGGGGCGGGCGCCGTACCGCAAGGTGCTCACCCACGGCTGGGTGCTGGACGGCGAGGGTCGGGCCATGCACAAGTCCCTGGGCAACACGGTCTCGCCCCTGGACGTGGTGGACCGCTACGGAGCCGACGTGCTGCGGCTCTGGGTGGCCGCGAGCGACTACCAGAGCGACGTGCGGGTCTCCGAAGCCATTCTGGAGCAGGTGGCCGACGTCTACCGCCGCATCCGGAACACCCTCCGCTTCATGCTGGGGAACCTCTTCGACTTCGACCCCACCCGGGACGCGGTGGGCGCCGAGGCCCTGGAGGAGGTGGACCGGTGGGCCCTCTCCCGCTATGCTCGGCTGGTGGAGCGGGTGCGCGCCGCCTACCGGGAGGACGCCTTCCACCTGGTCTACCACGACGTCAACACCTTCTGCACCGCGGAGATGGGCGGCTTCTACCTGGACGTGCTGAAGGACCGCCTCTACTGCGAGCGCCCCGACGCCCCCGGTCGCCGCGCCGCCCAGACCGTCCTCTACCGGATGGTCTCGGGCCTCATCCGGCTGGTGGCCCCCATCCTGGTCTTCACCGCCGACGAGGCCTGGGAGCACCTGCCCGAGGCGGCCCGCCCCGAGCCCAGCGTCCACCTGGCCACCTTCCCCGGGGTAGCCGCCGCCGGTGTGACCGAGCCCGCAGCCGATCGGGACCGGGACCTGGCGGCCGAGTGGGACCTCCTGCTGGACGTGCGCCACGCGGTCTACCAGGCCATCGAGGAGGCCCGGGACCGGCGTGAGGTGGGGGGGAGCCAGGAGGCGCGCGTGGACCTCTACCTTCCCCCGGACGTGGCCGGCTCGCTCGCGGCACGGCTCCTGGCCCGGGGGGACCTAGCCGGTCTCTTCCTGGTGTCGGAGGTGCGCTTCCACGAGGGGGAGCCGCCCGAGGGCGCGGTCCGGGCCCGGGTCCAGGGGGCCGAGGTGGGCGTGACCGTCTCCCGCAGCCCCCACGACCGCTGCCCCCGCTGCCGCCGCAACCACCCCACCACCGGCTCGGATCCCCGCTTCCCGGACCTCTGCGCCCGCTGCGCCGAGGTGGTGGCCAGCCTGGAGCCCTCTGCCGTCGACGCCTCGGCCGGCTGAGCGGACCCGCGTCTTCGCCCCGGCCGCGACGGGGAGTCTAACGGCCGGGGGGCTTGGAATGAGGCGGCCGGCAGAGAGGCGCGACGCGGAAGGCGCGCTCCTTCGCAACCTGGTGCACCGGGTGAACGAGCTGGGGCGCCGGATGGAGGAGGCCCACATCGGCGAGCTGGTAGAGTTCTACCGGAACCCCCGGCGGGCGCTGCTCCTTCAGCTCGGCGGCGGCGTCTTCCGGGGGGTGGGCATCGCCATCGGCTTCACCGTCGTGAGCGCGTTGATCCTCTACACGCTCACCCGGCTGGCCGCCCTCAACCTGCCCCTCATCGGTGCGGTGATCGCCGACATCGTCCGCATCGTCGAGCGGGAGCTGAACCTGGGTCCTTGAGCTCGTCCCGGGTAGCCTACGGTGGGGAGGGGTTCTTCTGGCCAATAGGGTGGACAATGCTGGGGTGGACCCGCAGAGGATGAAGGAGCGGCTCCTGAAGGAGCGCGACCGGCTGGCCAGCCTCTGGGAGCGGCTGAACGAGGGCGGGCTGGGAAGGGACTCGCTGCGAGGGGCGACCGCCGAGCTTTCGGTGGCGGACCAGCACCCCGCGGACCTGGGAACGGAGACCTTTGAACGGGGGAAGGACCTGGCCCTGCGGGAGAGCACGGGACAGCTCCTGGCAGAGGTGAACACCGCCCTCGAGAACCTCGAGCGGGGCACCTACGGGATCTGCCAGCAGTGCGGGCGCCCCATCGAGGCCGAGCGGCTCGAGGCCCTTCCCTACGCGGGGCTCTGCCGCCGGTGCCAGGAGGAGATGGAGCAGGAGACCACGGCCGGTGAGGCGCGCACCCGACCCATCGAGGAGGAGAGCCTGCCGGGCTCCTTCTCCCGGGAGTTCGGCGACGAGCCCGAGGAGGTGGGGGTGGAGGGCGAGGACATCTGGCAGGACGTGGCTCGCTACGGCACCGCCAACACCCCCCAGGACGTCCCCGGCTCGGTCTCCTACGACGAGGCCTTCATCGAGGCCGAGGAGCCCCGGGGCGCAGTGGAGCCTGTGGAGGAGATCCCGGACCTGGCGGGGAACATGGCCACCGACTGGGATGAGATCTACCCCGAGCCCCGGCCCGAGGCCGAGGAGACCCGCACCGCTGAAGGCAACCCCCAGTCCGGCCGACGCCGGCCCGTGGGCGACCCCGACGAGGAGGAACACACGGCCAACCTGGATGAGATCGACCTGGAAGCCGCAGACCTGGACGACCTCGATGACGAGCCGTAGGCCGAAGGTAGGCAACGGCCCAGGTCCGGGCGGGATGGAACGGGTCGTCTCCAGGCCGGGCGTGCGACGGCTCCTCCTGGTGGGCGCGCTGGTGGCTGCGGATCAGGCGCTGAAGCTTGCCGTCTCCAGCCGCCTCCCGCTAGGTAGCCAGCTGGTCCTCTGGGGCGACGCACTGGCGCTGGCGCCGGGGGTCAACCCGGGGGCGAGCCTGGGGATCCTGGCGGGCAGCCCGCTCCTCCTGGCGGCCGTGAGTCTGGGCGGGGCGGCCTGGGTCCTGCTGAGACAACCGTCGCAGGGCCGTACGCCTTTCTTCTGGCCCGCGTGCCTGGTGGCGGCCGGGGCGCTCTCCAACGGACTGGACCGGCTCCGCCTGGGCGGGGTCCTGGACGTGGCGGCGCTCGGGGGCCGGCTGGCCTTCAACCTGGCCGACGTGGCGCTGCTGGCGGGGGCGCTGCTGGGGGTGGCGGCCGCGTGGCGAAGCCGCAACGAGAGCGACGAAGCGGCGGGGTGAGCACCGCGGGCGAGGCGCCGGCCCTGCGCCCGAGCGAGGGGGAAGGCCTCCGCCAGAACCCGGGGGCGCTCGAGCCCAGGACGTGGCAGGTGGCCCCCGAGGAAGCAGGCCTCCGCCTGGACCGGTTCCTGGCCCTGAAGGAGCCGCTCCGCTCCCGCTCCTTCTGGCAGAAGCGGATCGAAACCGGCGACGTTCGCAAGAACGGCCGACCGGCGGCCAAGTCCGACGCCGTGGAGACGGGCGACCGGATCGAGGCCGTCCTTCCTCCCCCCGAACCGGACTGGGTGCCGCCCGAGGCGATCCCTCTCCGGATCGTCTACGAGGATCCCCACCTGATCGTCATCGACAAGCCGGCGGGCATGATCGTCCACCCGGGGGCGGGGCACAAGGAAGGGAGCCTGGTGGCCGCGCTGCTGGCCCACTGCGGCGATCTCTCCTCGGTGGGCGGGCGCATGCGGCCTGGCATCGTCCACCGGCTGGACAAGGACACGTCCGGGCTCCTGGTGGCCGCCAAGGACGACGCGGCCCACCTGGGGCTCGCCCGCCAGATCCGCTCCCACCAGGTGCGCCGAGTCTACCGGGCGATCGCTTACGGGGTCGTGGAGCCTCCCGAGGCCACCGTCGACCTCCCGGTGGGCCGCCACCCCCTCCACCGCACCCGCATGGCCGTCCGGCCCGACGGCCGCCCCGCCGTGACCCACTACCGGGTGCTGGAACACCTCCCCGGCCCGCCCCGCTGCACCTTCCTGGAGCTCCGCCTGGAGACGGGCCGAACCCACCAGATCCGGGTCCACCTGAGCCACCAGGGCCACCCGCTGGTCGACGACCCCACGTACGCCCCGGGGCGTCCACGGCTGGGGCTGGGGCGCCAGGCGCTCCACGCGGCCGAGCTGGCCTTCCAGCACCCGGTGACGGGGGAGGACCTGCACCTCACGGCGCCGCTACCTCAGCAGATGGAGGCGTTGCTCAGGCGGCTGCGGGGGACTCCCGCGAAGGGCTAAGGGCGAGCGGGGTGACCTACGGCGGAGGCGACGTGCCTAGCTCGGGCGGTCCCGATGCCAGCATTCCGACTGCGAACTCATTGAGAGCCGCGAGTGCCTCATTCAGGGGGGCCCTCCAGCAGAGGTAAAGCGCTGCCTCGGCGGAGCCCTGAATCCACAGGGACCGAAGCTCGGGATCGGCAGAAGCGAGGAGCCGGGACCATTCGGGGAACGGTCCGGTCCTGTCCGCCCCCAGAATACCTTCCCGGAGAAGCGTGAGGGTCGCCCGGGAAGGATGGCGTGGAAAGGGGGCGACGAAGGACTCAGCCCGGTCAACGTACTCCATCGCTTGCTCGCGTCGGTCTGCCAGGACGGCGCTCTGCGCGAGCTCTTCCAGGGTGCAGGCGGCGTCGAAGCCGTCGGTCTGCACCTGCAGGCTCTCCTGCCAGAATGAGCGGGCCTCTCTCCAGTCGTCCATCCGTTTGTGGCACAGCCCCATGTTGTTCAACACGCGGGCAATGCTGCGAGGTTCGCCGTCGGCCTCATAGCGCCTCAGAATAACGCGGTGCACCTGCAAGGCGGTGTCCGGTTGACCCAGGCGCTCCAGTGCGAAGGCCTTGCCTTCGGGGACCGATTCTGCCAGCGGTGGTTCGTGCACGTGTGCACGAATGGACTCATAGATGTCGAGCGCCGGCCGGTAGAGGCCTGCATCCAGCTGCGCGTGGGCCAGATGAATCAGGACGCGGGCGTGAAGCGGTTGGTGCGGGCGAGCCTGCCTGGCTGCAGCCTGAAGATGGCGGATGGCGCTCGTGGGTCGCCACAGGTAACGGAGAGCGATGCCTGCGAGTGCATGCGCTTCGGCCTGACACTCCCAGTCCGAGTGCTGGTTGGCGAGGACCGCGGCCTGACGAGAGCTATCCAGCGCTTCCTCGTACCGATCCTGGTCCAGCGCAAGCAGCCCTTTCTCTAGAGCAATCCAAGCGGACCAGGGGTTACTATGGTCGACCTTCTCTTCTTCTAGATGACGTACGAGCACCCTTGCGGCCGTCTGATGGCCCGCTTCGCGAAGGAGGCGGACGAGGAGGTACCGTTGGCCGGCACGACGCTGACATCGGGCCCACAGGGGGAGGATCCTCGGGAGATCGAGGTGGAGCCGGCCGGCGAGGTACATGAGACGGTCGGCTGTAGGGCACGCCTTTCCTTTTTCGAGCTTGCATAGGGCCGGAGCACTTAGGTCGGCGCCTGCCACGTCGTAGAGAGACAGCCCAGCGGCGCGACGGGCTTCGTGCAGTAAGGTACCCAGTGCAGCCAGGTCCTGTTCGTTAACCCGTGGGCTAGGCATCGTGCATTCCCTCCGCGAAGTTAACAGGTTGATACCCGCAACAATCGAAACCTTGCACCAATCGGGGGCGTTGGGAGGTGTATGGGGGACGGTGCGCAGCGATTCGCGATCGTGGCTGGGTGGCATCGTCTGAGTCCTTTTTATCGTAGCTGCCTCTCCCGTACCTTGCAAGTGGCGGGATGATCCCCAGTCATCAGGCAAACTTAGGGTGGTGTGCCGTTCGTCAGCCATTGACCCGGATCGACCAATCAGGCCTCCAATGGGTTCGAGGTCACATCAGCGGTTCGGGGGGGAACCTGCACTTGCTCGCAGGTTCTTTAGGAGGAGGCGTTCAAATGGATCGTAACGCGCGCGATCGTCAACTTCGACCATCCAAGTTTCTTACTCTCACTACCACCGAGGATGGCCGTCTGCTGTTGCACAACTCCCTGACAGGTGCAATAGCGGCAATAGCCCCCGCGCAGGCTGAGCAAGCCCGCCATTTTCTGCGAAGCAAAGCAGCGGATCTCCCGCGTGAGACCAACCTAGAAGAGCAGCTTGCAGAGGCAGGATTCCTGGTGCCCATCGGAACTGACGAAGACGGTTCGGCGATGGACCAATACTTGGCCAAGTACGGTACCAGTCATTTACAATTGATTATACTGCCGACTGAACAGTGTAACTTTCGGTGTGTGTACTGCTACGAATCGTTCTCGCGTGGTGCCATGCCATCTGAAGTCCAGAAAGCATTGAAGGAATGCGTCGCCAGACAAGTTAACCTAGAGCGATTGAATATCACGTGGTTCGGTGGCGAACCTCTGGTAGCGGCGGACGTCGTTGTCAATCTTCAACAGTACTTCTCGCAACACTGCAAGCGTCACGGTATCGAGTTCTCTTCGACGCTTGTGTCGAACGGTTACCTGTTGACGCCAGCTGTGGCTGACAAGTTGCTCCACCTTGGCCTTTCGCATCTCCAGATAACCCTTGATGGTACCGCAGCAGAGCATAACAAGCGTCGCCATCTCATGGATGGTGGTGAGACTTTCGAGAAGATCATGGTGAACTTACGCTACCTCAAGCAACGTACCGAGCGAGTGAGAGTGACGCTTAGGCACAATTACGATAGAAGGAATCTCTCACATGCACCAGAGTTTATAGAACTTATGGCACGCGAATTCGCCGACGATCCTCGATTTGAATTCGTCTTCGAACCCATAGGCAAGTGGGGAGGCCAGAACGACTCCGTACTTGACGTCTACGAAGGCAAGGAACGGGCAGCGACCAAGATCCACCTACAGAGACTGGCGAAGGAGGCCGGATTCCGAAACGCCTATCAAGCCCAGGTGCTGCGGCCCAATGGGTTTGTTTGCTATGCTGCAGACCCAAGATCCTTTGTGGTCGGGTCCGACGGAACACTGTATAAGTGCACCGTAGAGCTCGACAAGAACGAACGCAACGTCGTTGGCCGGTTAACGCAAGACGGCAAGTTAATGGTGGACTGGCAGAAGGTTGCGCTTTGGACTGAGTCTAATGGTGCCTGGCGGCAGAACTCCAAATGCACTGGCTGCTTCTTTCTCCCAGCGTGCTTCGGCGCGATATGCCCAAAGGAGTGGCTGGACAGAGCAGACGTGACGTGCCCTCCGGAGAAGCGGTTTATAGGGGAAACGCTCCGCACCATAGCGCTGAGGAGCGTGAATGACGGCGCGCAGCGGAGCGGGTCCGCCGCAGTGGAACGCGGCGCTGGCGCCTCCTCCCAGACGGAGCTGGCTGGGGGAAAGCTTTCGGGCCGGCCCAATTCCTAGAGCGAAGGGAGGGAACATCATGGAATGGATCCAGAAGCCTGATGCCGCCTTGGATCCGCCGCAGCATTTCGACTCCAACTGCCACAACTGCTAGGCAAAGCCGGGGGCGGTACGTCGCCCCCGGCTACTTACGGCTCAACGTATTACTGTACTCTCTGATCATGTGGAAGGGAGTCGGTAGGATGAGAGAAAGGATGTGTGACCGTCTGCTTGTCGGCGTGGCGGGCTCAGTGCGCGCAGTCCAACTTCCAGAATACCTGCAGGTATTGCGAGCAGAGTTCACCGAACAGATCAAAATCATAGCGACGCGCTCGGCTAGCAGGATGATACCTCCGAGAATTCTGGAACTGTATGCAGACGACAGGGTGTTCGTTGACCTGTGGGATCGGTCACCCACTGTGAAGGTACCGCACGTCAATCTCGTCGAGTGGGCAGAGATGTTTCTCATTTTACCTGCCACAGCATCAATCATTGGCAAGGCTGCAAACGGAATTGGGGATGACCTCCTGTCCACTGCCGTCATCATGGCACGGGCACCGGTTCTCTTCGCGCCAGCAATGAACGCTGACATGTGGAACAGCGCCGCGGTTCAGAGGAATGTCGCGCAACTTGTACGCGACGGAAACTACGTGGTTCAGCCATCGCTTGGGCTCTCAGTAACTTCTAGCCAAAACAAGGTACATGGTGTGGGTCCAGGTATTGAGAATCTCCTTAGACAGCTTCAACACTTCTTCCTGCATAGGCTACAGGTAGCGCAACTCTCGTCGTCCAGTCTGGTCGCGCATCGCGCCCTGGAGAATGAGTTGTCCGCCGTATCTGATAAAGGCTAGCTGGCGTGCCGTGTTGACATCCGCCACATGAGCATAGCTGTGATGCCGTTGCCACGCGTACACGGATGACCTACCGCGCTGGTGGTATGGCCTGACTCCACTCACGGACGGCCCAAGGAGGTGCGCGATGGGACCACTCGGGATCCTCTCAACGCTGGAGCAACTACCGGCGGTCTACAGCCCTGCGCTATCACACGACGGGACGAAGCTAGCTTACTACGCGGATTTCACCGGCAGAATGGAACTCTACGTAGCAGACGTCCGTTCCAATAGCGCGCCAGTGCAGATCACGAGCGGTGAACTGCCAGACGTCGTGGAGGCACCCCTCAGGTGGATGCCGGACGGTGCTGGAATACTGATCGTGAAGCGCCTTGGCGCGAGTCCCGAGTCCAGCGCGTGGTGTATCGACCTTCGTACGCGCGAGATGCGGCAGGTTGCAGAGGAGATGCCCGCAGGTACCCCGGGACGCGTATCTCCCGAAGGCCGGTTTCTCATATGGAATGCAGCATTGGAAGTGTACATCGCTGACATCGAATCCGGTGAACTCTGTCGTATAGGTCAGGGCATGGCTTTCATGCAGGCGTCGGATTGGTCGCGGATCGGTGGTGGGGTCTACGTTACCGCGAGCGACAGCGAGCCCCTCCGTAATAGAGACGTGTATTACGTGCAGCTGGACGGGTGTCGTGCGACTGCAATGCAAAAGGTGTACTCTTCTGGGCCGGAAACGATGGACCTCTCTGGCCGAGTCTCGCACGACGGCCGATGGCTGGCAATCACTACACGTCGTTCAGACAGAACGTGGGCCGTACTGGCCGATCTTGTAACTGGTAGCACGACCACAGTCACAGGGGGAACGCTGGACGCGTTCCCATTGACGTTTTCACGTGACGGGAGCAGGATGCTCGTGCTAGAAGAAAGCCCAGTGACCGTACGCCTGGCTGAGATAGCTCTTGCCACGCGTAGGCGCAGAGTTATTGCGACGGGCAAAGGTGTTGTGTACGATGCAGATTACACGGCAGATAACGACGTAGTGTATGTGGCGTCAGATCCTCGCCATGCGCCTCGAGTCATGTTGCACGATTCCGCTGGGCACGCGGCCAGCGCTCTAGTTGACCCTACGCGGGATGTGCCTGGGGCCTTTCCAACCGTCGCCACACGCAAGGCCAGGTTTACCTCCGAGAACTTGTGCATCGAAGGGCTGCTCCACGCGCCTGCGGAGCGCGCAGGAGATAGACGGCCAGCCGTAGTATTGCTGCATGGCGGGCCGTCAGCGCGTGATCGTCTCGAATGGAATGCGCTGGTTCAACTCATTGTGGGAAGTGGTTTCACGGTATTGCAGGTAAACTATCGCGGCTCAGCAGGTTACGGAGATGCATTTGAGCACTTGAACGTCCGCGACGTTGGCGGTGGTGACGCGCGCGACGTTGCTGCAGCAGCTCGGTGGCTCCAAGATATGCCTGGAATTGACGGGACCAGGTTGATCTGTGTAGGTGGATCCTACGGAGGGTACTTAGTCTACCGCCAGTTGACCCGTTATTCCGATCTTTGGGCTGCAGGAATTGCGTGGATGGGGATTACTGACTGGACGTCCCTCTATTACGAGACAACAGACGCAGTAAGGCTATACTGCCGTGCACTATTCGGGGGAGGTCCTTCAGAACTACCGCAGATGTACATGGAAGCCTCGCCAATCCACGACGTGGCTCGCTTGACGGCGCCTATTCTCATGATCCATGGCAAGAACGATCCCCGCGTACCGGTTACCCAGGCTCGGAGGTTTAGGGATAGGCTTCTGGAGCTAGGACGTCACAATGTTTGTTACGTAGAACTGGACGAGGGGCACGGGTTAACCGCTCGGGCTGCTCGGATTCGCATGTACAAGAAGATAGCTGAGTTCTTGCACTCGTTGCTATAGCGGCTACCCGGATCCTGGTGGTTGTACGGGCTGGGTGACTTACGGGCGCGCAAGGTGGTTGTTTCCCACGGCAAGGGCTGGATGCCTGAACCGATAGGCACGCGTGCAACCTTGGCCGTCGGTCGAGAGTGTTGCGTTACGGACGCTTGCTGGCTGCTGCTGTGTTATGGCGCCTGTCGCGTTGACAGTGAAGCTGCGGGGAAGCAGGGAGCGTCCTGGGGGTTAGTGGGTCATACATGGAACGATGATCCGGTCGGTGTACCCGAGGGGAGACATATGACCGAGAATACGCAGACCCCGGTGTGGTCGCTACGCAACTACCCGTCGGTTGCCTGGCTATGGTCCGGAGCAAGCGTTTCCGTTTTCGGTGATGCGCTCCGGAGGATGGCGGTGCTCCTGACGGTTTACGCCGTAACGGATGGGTCCGGCATGGCTGTCGCCGGGATCACACTGGCCGAGATCGTTCCAATGCTTGCCCTCGGCTTGATTGCAGGCGTGTACGTCGATCGTTGGGACAGGCGTAGAGCTATCATTCTTGGCAACACGGTGCGAGGCTTGCTCAGTCTAGCACTCGTCCTTGCCGCCCGTTCACAATCGCTTGGGCTGGTGTACGTCGTCATCGCGGCTTCTGAAGCTGCAGGTGCTGTCGTCCAGCCTGCCATGACTGCGATCGTTCCACAATTGGTGCCGGTTGCCCACCTGGCACAGGTGAACACCCTTTTCGTTCTGTCCCGCCAGTTCAGCCTGTTGATAGGCCCTGTGGTTGCAGCCACGGCGTACCGTGTCATCGGAGCCGAACTGACCTTCCTCGTGGACGGGGGGACTTTCTTCGTAGGAGCCGGAACAGCGTTGGCTATTCGGCGCCCGAGGGAGGTTGAGAAACAGGCGGGCTCCGATGAGACGGTGGGTTCGACCTGGTGGCGGGATTTCTTGAACGGCTTGGCACGCGTTCGGGGAGATCGTCTTGTGATGGCGCTTCTGGCGACCATCGGACTCCAGTCTCTCGGTGCTGGCATTAACAACACGGTGATGATCGTTTTCATCAATCGCGGGCTTGGAAGGGCCGCTAGCGATATCGCGTGGCTCAGTTCAGCGAACGGGTTGGCACAGATCCTGGCGGCCACGGTAGTAGCCCCGCTCATCCGGCGGCGCGGAACCGCGGGTGTGCTTGCAGGAGCTACGATTACCATGCTTGCCGGGAATGCGATCTTAGCGGGCTCTTGGTCTCTTTTCGTCCTGATTGTTGGGGTCTTGATCACGGCGCTAGGGAACAGCCCCTTTACGATCGTGCATACTACCGTCCTCCAGCAGGCTGTCGGACCGGAATACCTTGGGAGGGTGCAGGGAAGCCTCGGAACCCTAGCGGCTGTTCTCTTCATGGCCGCCAGTTCGGCTTCTGGCGTAGCTGTTGACTACGTGGCAGCGCGGAGCCTGTTGATAGTATCAGCGGGAATCAGTGCCTCGCTCGTGGTGGTCACGTTGACGCGCATCGTTCCAGCGCTTAGGGCTGCCAAGCGTCTTTCTTCTGGAAGGTCGCCCCTACGAGCGGATGACTAGAAACCATCACATCCTCGCCCAGACCGCGACAGCTGACCAAGCATCGTCCCCACGGTGTGACGCACAGCAGGAAGACCAACTGGCATTGCACAGTCGGAAGGCAAATCACGCACCCCCGATCCCTCGACGATGGGCTTTTTCGGCCGCGAACCATGGCCAAACCTACATTCCGGTGCGCCGGAACAACCGGCTATCTCGAACAGGTGGAATTCCTGCCCCCGCAAGGGCCAGCCACCCACGGGGAAGCGAGCCTTGGGTCGTCAACCGCGAGGTTGATGGCTAAGCGTAGGCAGCGCGACGACCAGGCCGCAGCCCAAAAGGGCGAAGGGATCGAGCCTCGTTACGGTTATGGACCGAGGGCCGACGGTGTCGGAATGGCCGGAAGGCAACAGTACGCGCTCGGTAGGGCGAGAGCGCGGGAGACCTCGGCGGGGTCGGAGACCGCGGCATGGCGGAAATCGAGATAGTACGGGAACCGGGAGGCCTCCCGGCGTCGCGCGCCGCGCGTACGCCCCACCCGACAGGCGAAGCCGAAGGGCGGCGGAAGCGCCGGGCGGGCGCCCTCTGGGCGCGGAGCCCCTCATAGTACTCCGAGCGCGGGAGAGCCGCGCACATGGGGAAGGAGGGGCACGGTCTCAAGCGTCCAGGACCCAATCGTCTCCACGCAGAGGGAGGACACCGATGAACGAGGGACTGGAACGCATCGCGCAGAGGGCCAAGGCGGACCGGAAGTGCCGGTTTACCGCCCTGGCCCACCACCTCACGGAGGACTTCCTCCGTGAGACCTGGCAGGGGCTCAACCGGAAGGGAGCCCCCGGAGTCGATCGTGCGACGGCAGCAGAGTACGCCGCGAACCTGGACACGAACCTGAAAAGGCTCGTCGACGGAATGAAGCGGCGCTACTACCGGGCACCCCACGTGCGCAGGGTCTACATACCGAAAGCGGGCAACCCGGCGAAGCTCAGACCGCTCGGGGTACCGACGGTCGAAGATCGCCTCCTTCAGGCGGCGGTCGCTCGCATCCTGTCGGCGATCTACGAGGCGGACTTCCTGGAGTGCTCCTACGGCTTCAGACCGGGGCGGACGGCGCATCAGGCGCTGGCCGCCCTCCGCAACGAGGTGATGCTCGGCAGGGCCCAGTGGGTCTACGAGGCTGACATTCGCGGCTTCTTCGACCACCTGGACCACGACTGGCTGATGCGCATGCTCGATCTCCGGGTCGGCGACCCGTGGATCCTACGCCTCGTCCGCAAGTGGTTGAGCGCTGGGATCCTCGACCACGGGCAGGTGACGGTGCCAGAGGAGGGCACCCCGCAAGGGGGACCGATCTCGCCGATCCTGGCCAACGTCTACCTGCACTATGCCCTCGACCTCTGGTTCGAGAAGGTCGCGCGACCGCGCTGCGTGGGGAAGGCGACCCTGATCCGCTTCGCCGATGACTTCGTCGTCCTCTTCCAGAGCGAGAAGGACGCCAGGCGATTCGCGGCGGCCTTGCCGGCGCGGCTGGCGAAGTTCAACCTCACGCTCGCCGAAGAGAAGACGAACCTGCTGCCCTTTGGGCGGCGGCACTGGCGGCGCGGGCAGAGCCACCCGTACCACTTCGACTTCCTCGGATTCCGCCACCACCTCGGGACGGATCGCAAGGGCCGCATGGCGGTCGTGCGCATCCCGTCGCCGAAGAGCGTGCGGAAGTTCCTCGCGGAAGTGAAGGAGTGGCTCAGGCAGCACATGCACGACCGACCGCAGGACCAGCAGGGCGCGCTGGCAAGAAAGCTCCAGGGCTTCTACCAGTACTTCAGCCTCTGGCGCACGTATCGGAAACTCTCCGTCGTGCGGCGAGAAGTGCTGAGGCTCTGGAAGCGCATACTGGAGCGCCGTAGCCAACGCGGTGCCCGAACATGGGCGCGCTGGGAGCGGCACCCGTGGTTCACCCTACCGGTGCCAAAGCTCCTGCACAGGACCGTTTAGCGCGAGAGATCGGGGAGCCCGGTGCGGGAAATCCGCACGCCGGGTTCTGAGGGGGAGGACGGGCCCAAGTCGCCATGCCGGTTCACCAAGGGCACCGCGCCGAAAGGCGCGGTAACGGAGAATGGTGCTATGGCTAAAGCGGCGAGGCCCGCCTCTACCCACCCACCCTCTTTTGGCAGGAATCGAGTCGTTTTGCGGTGAATTGAGGGCAAGGCCCCGAATCGTTATTCGAACCTTGCCGCGAGCAGCGCGACTTTTGCAATTGGAGCTTCGGACGGGCCAACAGGATCCGGGCGGCCGGGTGCGAAGCCTCTCCCTGGAAAGCGAGGGAGCGCCCTTGGAGCCGAAACGGGAGCGGCTGGTGGTTCGCCAGGGTGGTGCGCCCGTCCTGCTCGCCCGGGTCTGCCGGCAGCTGCGCATCCGCCGCATCGTCAATGCCATGGTCGAGTGGGACCCCAGGCAGTGCAAGGTCTCGCCTGGCACGCTCGTCGTCGCGCTCATCCTCAACATGCTGGTCGCCCGTGAGCCGCTTTACACAGTGAAGGAGTTCTACCGCCGGAGGGACCTGGGGCTGCTCTTCGAGGAGCCGGTGGAGGTAGATGCCCTCAACGACGACGCCCTGGGGCGGACGCTGGACCGGCTGGCCGCCATCGACCTGCCCCAGCTCGTCCAGAGCGTGGGGCTTTCGGCGGTCCACCTGGGCGAGATGGAGGTCCGCTCCGTCCACGCCGATACCACATCGGTCTCCGTATACGGCGAGTTCGAGCCCACGGTGGGGGATGAGAAGTTCGTGGAGGCCCACCCCGAGAAGCGGCTGCTGAAGATCACCCACGGCCACAGCAAGCAGCGCCGTCCGGACCTCAAGCAGTTCATCTCGGGTCTGATCGTCTCGAAGCAAGGCGTTCCGCTCATGGGGACCATCGGGGACGGGAACCTGAGCGACAAGGTGTGGAATCGTGAGATGATCGAAAGCCTGGAGCGGAGCTTCCTGGATCCCCGCTCGGTCGCCTACGTGGTGGACTCGAGCCTGGTGACCGTGAAGAACCTCCAGCGGATGGACCAATCGAAGGTCCGCTTCATCTCCCGGCTCCCCGAGACGTTCAAGGCGGCGGGCGAGGTGAGGGCGAAGGCCTTCGTCGAGAACCGGTGGCAGCCGATCGGGAGGCTCGCCCGGACCCGGTGGAACGGGGCGTTCTACCACGCGGTCTCCTACCGCCACGAGCTGGCGGGCGGCACCTACCGGCTCACCGTGGTCCGCTCCTCGTCGCTGGACAAGCGGAAGGAGAAGAAGCTCGAGCGGCTCATCCGGACCGAGCAAGAGGCGATGAAGCGGGCAGCCAAGGAGCTGATGGGGCAGCGCTTCAACTGCCAGGCGGACGCCGAGGCCGCCCTGGCGGCCTTCCAGAAGGCCCACGAGGACGCTCTCCACACCACCCGAGGGCTCGTCGTCGCCTACACCGAAGAAAAGCGGCCCCGAGGCCGGCCACGCAAGGACGCGGTCTACCCCAAGCAGACCCACTACCAGGTGGAGATCCGCCTCTTCGCACCGAGCGAGGAGGCCAAGAAGGCGTGGCTCGAGCGGGAGAGCGCCTTCGTCTTGATCAGCAATCTGCCTGAGGACAAGTGGAGCGATGCCGCGCTCCTCGAAGAGTACAAGGGCCAGACCCAAGTGGAGCAGGGGTTCCGGGTTTACAAACACCCGATCGTGGACGACGGGATCTTCCTCAAGAGCACGCGGCGGGTGGAGGCCTTCGCCTACGTGGCCACTCTGGCGCTGATGGTGGCGGCCTTCCTGGAGTACCGGGTACGCCAGGAGCTCCAGAAGACCGAGACGAAGAAGCTCCGCCTGCTTCGCGGTGCCCGGGTGACCGACAGCCCCACCAGCCTGGCGCTCCTGGAGGAGATCGACTACATCCCTGTCCTGGGAAGCCTCACCCCCGAAGGCTACAGCCGTTATGCAGACGTTGCCGACGACCTCCCCGAAGAGCATCTGGAGATCCTCCGGCTGGCCGGTTTCGGGCCTGAGATCTATTTCGAACCGCTGGTTTCGAATTGACATCGTGCTGGCTCATGACGTTGAAAATCCTGCTCGACTCGCTCGAAGGGTGCGGAATGCGGGTCGCGAGCACGTTGATGCCGCTTTCCATGCTCGTCTATGGTCCGCTGGCCGACATGATCCCCATCGAGTGGCTGCTCCTGGCCACCGGTTCACTGCTGGTGGTCCAGAGCCCGTTCATGGTGAGCCACCGGGCCCTCGTCGAGGCGGGCAAGCCGCTACCGGTGCCTGAGACGTAGGCAGCTCTACGCCGGCACTTCTTACCAGGTGTAGCGGACCGGATTGGCTGCCCCCCGCTTTCGATACGCTTCCGGAATCGCTTTCCCGACATAGAACCTCGCGACTTCTTCAGCCCGATTCCCCTTCCCTCTACCCACGTAGAAGGTCTCACCGTTTCGGGGATCAATCAGCCTGTAGACGTACGTCTCCAGTTCATTTGCAGCCTCTTCCGGAAACGACGCCACTTCCTCGGCCCACACTCACCAGCCACTCCCTTTCCACGGTCCGCCCATGGCACCTCCTCTAATCGGACGCGTCATCGAGGTGCGGGCCACGCGATCGCCTTGCGCCAGGCGGCGCGCTGTTTCTTCCGTTGCTTCTCGTCCGGCTCGGTCTCGATCAGCGCATTCAACCGGACTTCGATGGTCGCGTCGCCGGTCGCCTTGGTGAGGCGGCCCAGCGCGGTGACCACATCGGTCCGGACCAGGGTTCCGTTCTTCTCCTCCGCACACTCACGGAACCTGTGCTCGAGGGCCTCCAGGACCATCGCCTTCTGTTGCGGACCGGCCAGACCGATGCGCCAGAGGGACTGGAGCGTGTGCCGGGCGGTCACCGTTTTCTCGTCCTTCATCACGGCCGCCACCTTCGGGAAATCCTTCAGCATGCGGCCGTCGGGATCGCTGATCGCCAGGCGAGCGAGCATCTGGGCCGCGAACGCCCGCTTCTGCCCGGCCCGGGCTGTGAGATCCTTCAGCAGCTGGTCCCAGAACTCGTACGCCCAGTCGACGGGCCTCTCGGTTATCTCGAAGAGGCGGCCCAGCGCCTGATACGCCACATCGCTGTCCGACGACTCACGGTCGGCGAAGAGCGCCTGGACGCGCTCGTTCATGACGCACCACCCGTCTCCGCGATCTGGATCAGGTTGCCGCAGGTGTCGTCGAAGACAGCCGTGGTGACCGGTCCCATCTGGACGGGGGGCTGGGTGAACCGAACCCCCAGTGCTTTCAGGCGCTCGTATTCCCTGTGGACATCGTCGACGCCCAAGGAGGTGAAGGGGATTCCATCGTTCCTCAGTGCTTCCTTGAAGGGCCCGGCGGCCGGGTGGTTGTCGGGCTCCAGCAGGAGCTCGGTCCCGTTGGGGTCGTCGGGCGAGACCAAGGTAAGCCAGCGGGACTCCCCCAGGGGGATGTCGTTCTTCTTGACGAAGCCGAGGACGTCCGTATAGAAGGTGAGCGCCTTCGCCTGATCGTCCACCAAGACGCTCGTCACCACGATCTTCATTTCTGTCCCTCCGTCCGGGGTCGCACTGGCCATCGTTCGAGGATCGCCCGCAGGGGAGTCGTGTCGAGGTAGTGGAACTTGTAACGCCCGTCCCGTCTCGCAACGACAAGACCGGCCGATTCTAGGACGTCGAGGTGCTGGGAGATCGCCTGTCGCGACATCTCCAGCCCGTGCTTCATGGTTAGGCGGGTACAGATCTCGAAGAGCGTCTGCCCGTTTCTCTCCTTGAGCTCATCGAGGATCGCTCGTCTCGCGGGAGCGGCCAGCGCATGGAATACGTCACTCACGCGGACAGTATAGGCAAGTCACGGCTTGCCTGTCAAGGGGAATGCTCCCGATTATCGAGACGTTCATTCTCGGCACACCGCCACGTACTGGGAGTCAAATGGGGTGCCGACAAGTACGGACATCACCGTGATCGACACCCTCCGGCCCCACGCAACCGTCCCCTCGGGTGAGACGGGCGAGGTCCGGCTCCTTACCGTCGGGAACGCGGCCACCGGGGACCTCACCATCCGGGACGGGGGCGTCCTCTCCACCACCCCGGGCGTCCTGGGCGGGCTGGGGAGACGGGCGGCTTCGCACCGTCTCGCTCCGGGGCTTCTCGGCGGCGATGGACCGTCTCGCGGCTCTCCTGGAGGAGACGAGCGGCGGTCTTCTGCAGGCCTCCTGGCCCTGATGAGGAGGAAGATGTCCGCGAGGAGCGGCCGTACCTCCTGCACCTCCAGCCCGGCTCGGCGCAGATGGGCCACCGTCTCCCGGTTGATGTTGGCCCCGCTGATGGCCACCGCCAGGGGGTTGACCCAGTCCATGACGCGGCCGACAACGGGCAGGTGGCTCCGAACGTGCTCCAGCATGCGAAGCTCCCGCCCCGGCTTCAGCACCCGGCGAATCTCCCTCAGCCCCAGGATCGGGTCCGGCACCGAGCAGAACACGCAACTGGTCACTGCTGCGTCAAAGCTGGCATCCGGGAAATCGAGGGCCTGCGCGTCCATCAGCCTCAGGTCGACTCGACCCCCGAGCGTCTCGGCCTTCCGCCGGGCTTTCTCCAGCATCGCCGGGCTGAAGTCGACGGCGGTGACCCGAGCCTCTTCCGGGTAGTACGGAAAGTTGAGGCCCGTCCCCACGCCTACCTTGAGCACCCTGCCCGAGACGCCCTCCCAGAGTAGTCTGCGCCACCTGGCCATCCCCAGACGCTTGGCGAAACCCATCTCGTGATCGTAGGTGCGGGCATGACGGTCGTAGCGCCGCCGAGCCTTCTCGGTTCGAGCCTGTAGATCGTCGTCCATGGGGCGATCCCCTCCGCGACCTGAAGCCATAACCGTGTCGGGATCATGGTAACGACCATCTCGGAAGTCCGGTTGAGGCCTCCCACTCGACGACGGAGCCGGTGGCCGTCAACGTCTTCGGCGCGGTCTGGAGCTGCACCTCGCCCAAGCGCCAGTGGACTGACCTCCTCGATCCCCACCTGATACGCCGGGTACCGGACGCCCTGGGAGTCACGAATGAATGATGGCGTAGGCTCGCACCGGAAAGGAGCTGAAACCCCGGACCTTTACCGGTACCGCATGAAACTTGAAGCCCGAGTCGGGCAGGCTCTCCAGGTTGCAGAGGTGCTCGACGATGGGGATGTCCGCACGAAGAAGGATGGAGTGGACCGGCCGCTCGCCTGTGGACGTGTCATCGATGTTGAGAGAGTCGATGCCCACCAGCGCGGCGCCGGAGTCCCTCAGCCACGTGGCGGCCTCAGCAGTGAGGAAGGGGTGGCCGTCGAAGTACCGATCCGTACCCCAGTGCTCGGCCCAGCCGGCGTGAACCAGCACCGCCTTGCCTCGCACATCTGCTGCGGAGAAGAGCTCGGGGCCGATGGCCCGGCTCGACCGGTCCGCCTGGAAGACCAGCCCTTCCAGATCGGCGACCTGCTCCAGGGCCAGCTCGGAGAGATCCTTGCCCTCCGCGTAGCGGTGGAAAGGCGAGTCGATGTAGGTGCCCGTATTGCCGACCATCTCGATCCTTCCTATGTGGAAGGTGGTCCCCTCGGCGTAGTGCTCCCGAGCGGCCTCCCTGCTCAGGTAATCGGAGATGAAGGGGGCGGGCAGCCCGGGATAGGTGAGTATCCCGTCTTCGACCGCGTGACTCAGATCGACCAGCCGTCTCATCCTTCGAGCCTCCTCGTCGGTTCGTGTTGATTATGGCACCCGCCCGGCAGGCAGGCCAGTTCGAGGCATCCAGAGACCCGGGAGCGCTGAACTCCCGGAGAGGATGGCCGTCGTCTGATCACCCGGACCGAGGTGAGCGAGATCACCGAGACGCTCCGGGAAGAGTACGAGGCTTTCCGCAGCCGAAGCCTGGCTGAGCATGATCTGGTCTACCTCTTCCTGGATGCCGTCTTCGAGCCGCTGCGTCGAACGGGGACCACCCGAGAGGGCATCCTCTGCGCCTGGGGGATCACCGTAGAAGGCCGGCGGGTGCTGCTCCACCTGGCGTTGGGCAACAAGGAGAGCTACGCGAACTGGCTCGAGTTCCTCCGGGACATGGTGAGCCGGGGTCTTGAGCCCCCGCTCACGGTGACGACGGACGGGGCTCCGGGGCTGATCCGCGCGGTGGAAGACATGTGGCCCAAGAGCCTGCGGGTGCGTTGCTGGGCCCACAAGGCTCGGAACGTCCTCGACAAGGTGCCGGAGGAGATGCGCCCCGAGGTGAAAGCCCACCTGGCCGCGGTGCGGGAGGCTCCCACCCATGCGGACGGCAGGGAGGCCGCTCGTCGCTTCGTGGAGAGGTTCGAACGTGATTACCCTTCCGCGGTGCGTACCTTCACCGACGATCTGGAGCCGGCCTCAACCACCTGAAGATGCCCCAGGCCCATCGGAAGTACGTGCGCACTACGAACCTGATCGAGCGGAGCTTCGAGGAGGAGCGCCGACGCACGAAGGTGCACCGGCCCGAGCCGGATCCCGCCTGGATGCACCGGGAGCTGAAGAAGGGCAGGAACGTCACCCTGCGGATCCTCTGGGAAGAGTACAAGGCGGATCATCCTGACGGGCTCCACTACACGCAGTTCTGCCCGTTCTACCGCCGGTGGGGGAAAGACCTGGACATGAGCACGCGCCAGGTTCATCGGGCCGGCGAGAAGATGTTCGTCTACTCCGCCGGGGAAACGGTGGCCCGATGGACCTCGCCACCGGCAAGGTGAGGTAGGCCCAGATCTCCGTCGCGGCGGCGGAAGCGAGCAGCTACACCTACTCGGTGGCCTGCCCTGCTGGCCCCAGGATTTGGCCTCTCGATCGGGACCCACCGCCGGGCGTTCATCGTGGTGAACGCCCGGCGGTCCGCCAAGACACGGTAATGTCAAAGGTAAGACCAGTTTCGTATTCAAACTTCGTATCCAACGGGGCTGGCAAGACCACCACCATCCAGCTCATCGTCGGGCTCCTGGAGCCCACCGCCGGGCGCGTGCGGGTGTTCGGTCTCGATCCCGCACGCCGTGGGCTCCAGATTCGGGCCCTTACGGGCCTGGTCATACAGCAAACGGCCCTTGATGTCTGCCTCACCGGGCGGGGGAGAACCTGGAGTTCCAGGCCACACTGTACGGGCTGACGGGTGCCGGCAAGCGGAGTCGCATCGACGAGCTGCTCGGGTGGTCGGGCCTGCAGGACGAGGCCGACCGGCTCACGCGCACCTACTCGGGGGGCATGAAGAGAAGTGACGAGCACCTGCTGTGGATCGACCGGGTCCCCTGTCCTGCGCGCCGTTCGAGAGAGGCGGGGCGGTGACGGACCGCCTGCGTGGCTCAGCGCCCTGGGGCCCGGCGGTCGGTGACGGTCTCGCCCCCGATCCCCCAGTTGTCGGTGTCCACCTCGTCGATGACCACCACCGTGGTCGCGGGGTTTTTGCCGAGCACCCGCTGAAGGAGCTGGGTGACGCCCTGGATCAGCTCTCGCTTCTGCGCGGCCGTTGCGCCCTCCCGCGTGATCTTGATGTTGACGTAGGGCACCGCAAGGCCACCTCCCTCTCTGTCCACACCCAGGTATTCGACATCCCATGATGATTCCCCGCACCGGACGAACGAGCGACGGAACGTCGTTGACCACGTGCGGGTTGACACAATACGAGACGCCATGATACGATGTAGACATGGTGAAGACCCGTGACCATCGGCAACCGCCGGGGCAAGGAGGTCTACGCCGTGGGGTTCGTCACCATCGCAGAGGCGACGCGCCGGCTGGGCATTAGCCGGGCCACCCTCTACCGTTGGGCCAGAGCGGGGCGTCTGACGCTGCACAAGGTGGGCCCTCGCGCCACGCGCGTCAAGGAGGAAGAGGTGCAGCGGCTGGAGGAGGGTGCGCGCCCTGTCTACCCCAGGCCACCGTCACACGGCGGGTTCGTGGCCGAAGCGAACAGGGTGGGCGTCCGTTCGCTCGGCGAGCCCGACGAGGACGATCTGATGTGGATGGAAGAAGGTCTGGAGGACCTCCCACCGTACGACTGGGGTCCCGAGGGTGTGCCGCCCATACACCCGATTCGACACGTCCCCTGGATCGCACCGGGGTCTCCTACCGTAACGGGGGTCTTCTCGGCCCTCCGTACAGCGCTCGCGGCTGAGGAGGATGTTGCCTTCGCATACCTCTTCGGCTCAATCGCCAAGGGACGGGTACGTCGTGAGAGCGACGTGGACGTGGCCGTCTGGCTGGCTGAAGGAAACCGCCGACGAGCGGTTGCAGATCCGGAGGAGACGCGGCTGGCCCTCGAAGGGAAGTTCGAACGGGCCCTGGGGCGCGAGGCCGATGTGGTCCTCTTGAACGACGCTCCCTTGGATCTGGTCCAGAACATCCTCGATATAGGGATCCTTTTCCATTGCTCCGACGAGGCCGCCCGGCACGCGTTCTACGTTCGGCACGCGCAACGCTACGTGGACATGGCCTACGCGCGCGCCGTTTTCGATCAGGCCATGCTCCGGCGGATTCGGGAGGGGACCTTCGGTGGTGGAGGAAGGCACCGTTCGTAGGCTGTTGCGGGTCATCGAGAAGCGGCTGGCGCGCCTCGAGAAGCTGGTGGGGACACCGTTGGAGGCCTACCTGGCGGACATGGACCTCCAGGATGTGGTGGAGCGTAATCTCGAGCTGGTCATCCAGGCGTGCCTCGACCTGGGGATCCATGTCCTGGCCGATCGTGCTTCGGCCCCACCCGAGACCCATCGCGCCGTCTTTCGCCTGCTCGTCGACGAGGGCGTGGTCGACCCCGAGCTGGGTGGGCGCCTGGAAGCGATGGCGGGATTCCGCAACAGGCTCGTGCACGAGTACGCCGACCTGCTCCCCGAGAAGGTTCACGGGTACTTGGCGGAACTCGACGACGTCAGGCGATACGTACGGGAGGTGGTGGATCACCTGACGGCCGAAGGGCTCTTTGGAGGAGCAGACCGCTCCGAGCCTGGAAACTCCCCGAGGTAAAGGGAACCGGCATTTGGATGGGAGGCCGCGGAGTGTTCTTCGCTCCTCCCCTGGACACGGCCCGTCCCTTCGGCTATACTCACCTCAGACCGGTTCCTTTAAGCTGGCCCTGTGAGGCCGGCAAGGAGGCAGCTCCATAGCGCTCCGGCGCAGCCGGAGGCCCCGGAACGGTCCGGGTGCGGCCTTCTTGCCACGGCAGGAAGGTTTTTTTGTGGCCGTGGTGCGGGAGGCTCAGCCTGCGGCGTGGGAGGGGATCGGGGTGGACTGGCGGGTGAAGGCGGAGATCCTGGATGAGGCCACCATGCGCCGGGCCCTGGTGCGCATCGCGCACGAGGTGCTCGAGCGGGGCCGCGAGGGCGAGGAGCTGGCGCTGGTGGGCGTGCGCACCCGCGGGGTGCCGCTGGCCCGGAGGCTTGCCGCCCACATCCAGGAGATCGAGGGGCTTGCTTGCCCTGTGGGAGAGCTCGACATCACCCTCTACCGGGACGACCTGTCGCGCATCGCCCAGGCGCCGGTGGTCCACCAGACCCACATCCCCTTCGCGGTGGGCGAGAAGCGCATCGTCCTGGTGGACGACGTGCTCTACACGGGCCGCACGGCCCGGGCCGCCATGGACGCCATCATGGACCTGGGCCGGCCGGCCCGGATCCAGCTGGCCGTGCTGGTGGACCGGGGGCACCGGGAGCTGCCGATTCGGGCCGACTTCGTGGGCAAGAACGTGCCCACCTCCCAGCAGGAAATGATCAGCGTCCGCCTGCAGGAGACCGACGGCGAGGAACGGGTCGTCATCCTGGAGCGCCCCGGCGGCGCGTGACGGGCAAGGGCGTCACGGTTCGGCCGGGTCCGCTCGGTAGGAGGAAGACCATGTCCGAGAACGTGCGGTTACGCGTGGGCGATCGTCCCCCCGCGGTGCAGATGATCCCCCTGGGGCTGCAGCACCTTTTCGCCATGTTCGGGGCGACGGTGCTGGTGCCCATCCTCACCGGTCTGAACCCGTCCGTGGCCTTGCTCACCAGCGGTCTGGGCACCCTGCTCTTCATCCTCATCACCGGCGGTCAGGTGCCGGCGTACCTGGGCTCGTCCTTCGCCTTCATCGCTCCCATCCTGGCTGTGTCGGCCGCGTCGGGCCCGGCGTACGCCCTGGGCGGCGCGGTCGCGGTGGGTCTCCTCTACGCTGTGGTCGCCGGGATCATCCGCCTGGTGGGCGTGGGCTGGCTGGACCGGGTCCTGCCGCCGGTCCTGGTGGGCTCCCTCATCGTGGTGATCGGGCTCGGGCTGGCGCCGGTAGGCGTGCAGATGGCGGGCCTCAGCAAGGAGGCGGTGAGCCTCTTCGACACGGACATCCAGATCGCGTTCTTCACGCTGCTCTCGGCGGTGGCGGCCGCGGCCTTCCTGCGGGGCTTCTTCGCAGTGATCCCCATCCTCCTGGGCATCGTCTCGGGCTATGTCTTCGCGCTGCTGCGGGGCGCGGTGGACCTCACCGCTCTGCGTGAGGCCGCCTGGATCGGGCTGCCGGCCTTCACCGCGCCGGCCTTCTCCTGGAGCGCGGTGGCCGTTTTCTTGCCGGTGGCGGCGGTTACCCTGGCCGAGCACCTGGGCGACGTGCTGGTGCTGGGCCGGGTGGTGGGGAAGAACTTCTACAAGAAGCCCGGCCTCCAGCGGACCCTGATGGGCGACGGGCTGGCCACGGCCCTGGCGGGCCTCCTGGGCGGGCCGCCCAACACCACCTACGGCGAAAACATCGGCGTGATCGCCATCACCAAAGTGTACTCGGTGTGGGTCATCGGCCTGGCAGCGAGCTTCGCCACGGTGCTGGCCTTCGTGCCCAAGCTGGGGGCGGCCATCCAGACCATCCCGGCGCCGGTCATGGGCGGCGTGACCATCATGCTCTTCGGCGTCATCGCCTCCAGCGGCATCCGCACCCTGGTGGAGAGCGGCATCGACTTCAGCCAGACGCGGAACCTGCTCATCAGCTCGGTGGTGCTGGTGCTGGGCATCGGCGGCGCCAAGATCGGCGAGCTGAGCGGCATGGGGCTTGCGGCCATCGTGGGCGTCATCCTCAACCTGCTGCTCCCCATGCCAGGCGGGGCGCGGGAAGGGGCGGGGGAGGCGGAGCGAGCCGAACCCGACGAAGCCCGGGCCCGGTCGGCGCGTGAGGCGTCCGAGGGCGCGTAGCGTCGCGTCCGCGACCTGACCCGCTGCACGCAACGTGATCGACGGCCGGTGGCGATGCAGGCGCAGCCCATTGCCACCGGCCCGTTCGCTGGTTTAGGATGGGGCCAGGCACTGGAAGCGCCGGATCCGGACCTGGACCTGGACCTGCGGGCGACGCTGGCGGCGGCCTGGAAGCGGGGGCACTACGAAAAGCTCATCAGGCGTTGGACGGAGAGGGCCGCGGCCGGCGGGGTGTGAGCGTGCAGGCCGGGCCCCGTCTGGAGGTGGAGCGGGTGGAAGGTTGGCTGGTGCTGGAGAACGGGGCCGTCTTCCGGGGGGAGGCGGTGGGCGCCGAGGGGCGCCGCTCGGGCGAGGTGGTCTTCAACACGGGGATGACGGGATACCAGGAGATGCTGACGGACCCCTCGTATCGGGGCCAGATCCTGGCCATGACCTACCCGCTCATCGGCAACTACGGGGCCACCGCGGACGATCTCGAAGCCGACGCGCCCCAGGTGGAAGGGCTGGTGGTCCACCGCCTGACCGAGCGTCCGTCGAGCTGGCGGAGCGACGAGGGGCTGGCCACTTTCCTCAGGGAGCACGGCGTGGTGGCCCTGGCCGGGGTGGACACTCGGGCCCTCACGCGCCTGCTGCGGGAGGAGGGAACGCTCCGCGGGGTGCTGGCCACGGGAGCCGCGGACCCCGAGGAGCTCAAGGCTGAGGCAACCGCCTTCCGCATGCCGCCCACGAACCGGCTGGTCGAGGAGGCGACGGTGAAGGAGCCCGTCCGCCTGGGGGACGGATCCCCGCGGGTGGTGGCGGTCGACCTGGGGGCCAAGCGGCGGATCAGCCAGCTCCTGCTGAAGCGGGGCGCGGGGGTGGTGGTGGTGCCGCCCTTCAGCGGGCCCGAGGCGATCCTGGTCCATCGGCCCGACGGCGTGCTCTTCTCCAACGGGCCCGGCGACCCGGCCGAGCTGGGTCCGGCGGTCGCCACCGCCCGGGCGCTGGTGGGTCGCGTGCCGCTCTTCGGGATCTGCCTGGGTGAGCAGGTGCTGGCCCAGGCCCTGGGGGCCCGTACCTTCAAGCTCAAGTACGGCCACCGGGGCGGGAACCATCCGGTGCAGGACCTGGTGACGGGCCAGGTGGCGGTGACGACCCAGAACCACGGCTACGCGGTGGAAGAGGGCAGCTGGGACGACCCGGACCTGGTGGTGACCCACCGGCACCTGAACGACGGCACCGTGGAAGGGATCATGCACCGGCGCTACCCGCTCTTCGCGGTCCAGTATCACCCCGAGGGGGCGCCCGGGCCCGAGGACTCCCACGTCCTCTTCGACCGCTTCGTGCAGGCCATGGCCGGGTAGCCCGGCAGGCCGGGGCCAAGGAGTCCACGCCTCGTAGGCAGAGCTGATCGTGGTCCCCACGCGCGTGGGGGTGAACCGGAGGGAAGCGATGTGGCGAAAGTCGCGATCGTTGTGGGCAGCCGGTCGGATCTGCCCCGGGTGGAGCGGGCCCGGAACACCCTGGAGGACTTCGGCGTCTCCTACGAGCTGCGGGTGCTTTCGGCGCACCGGACGCCGGCGGAGGTGGCGGCCTACGGCCGCTCGGCCCGGGAACGGGGGATCCGGGTGATCGTGGCCGCCGCAGGGCTGGCCGCGGCCCTGCCGGGTGCGCTGGCGGCCGAGACCACCCTGCCGGTGGTGGGCCTGCCCGTCTCCGCCGGGCCGCTCCAGGGCATCGAGGCGCTCCTGGCCATGGCCCAGATGCCTCCCGGCGTGCCCGTGGGGACCGTGGGCATCGACTCGGGCACCAACGCCGCCCTGCAGGCCGTCCGGATCCTGGCCCTGGAAGACGCGGAGCTCGCCGGGCGGCTCGAAAGCTACCAGCGCCGCCAGCGCGACGCGGTCCTCGAGGCGGACCGGGAGGTGTCGGGCGGAGCCCCCGGGCAGCCCGTGGCGGAAGAGCCCGCAGGGCAAGCAGAACACGAACGTTAGATGTAATCCTGGGGGGATTGTTCGCGAAATGGGTTGACGCGCCCGGTGAGGTGGTGTACGATACGGCCGTAAAGTCGCCGATGGCGAACGTTCCCCACCACCGCCGGAGGTGCGCCGCGTGTCCTTCGAAGACCTGGTCGCGAGCCCATTTGAAAGCGTGAGCCCCTGGGACCACCGGTACGCCGTGGGGAATCCGGAGCTCTACCATGCCTGGAGCCGCCACCTTTCGGAGGCGGCTTTTCTGCGCCTCCAGCTGCGGGTGGAGGCGGCGCTGGTGGCAGGGCTGGAGGAGGCGGGGGTGGCGCCTGCCGGGGCGGGCGAGCGGGTGGCGGCCGCGAGCGAGCGGGTGACGCCTGAAGCCGTGGCCCGGGAAGAGGAGCGCACCCGTCACAACATCCGGGCCCTGGTGAACTGCCTCGCCCGGGAAGCCGGGCTGGACCTGGCACCCTGGATCCACCTGGGGGCCACCTCGGCCGACATCACCGAGACCGCCCGCAGCCTCCAGTACCGGGAGAGCCTGGACGGGTTCCTGCTCCCCCAGCTCCAGGAGCTCCTGGGGCTGTGGGTGGATCTGGCCGAGCGGGAGGCGGCCACGCCCCAGATCGGCCGCACCCACGGGCAGCACGCGGTGCCGGTCACCTTCGGTTTCGCGGTCGCGCTCTATGTGGAGCGGCTGGGCGAGCGGATCGAGCGGTTGCGCGAGGCGCGCGACCGCCTGGTGGGGAAGCTCACGGGCGCCGTGGGCGCCTACAACGCGCTCAGCCTGCTGGTTCCGGATCCCGAGGAGCTGGAGCGCCGGGTGCTGGCGCGCCTGGGCCTCGAGCCCGCCCCGGTGGCGACGCAGATCCTGCCGCCCGAGCCGTACGTGGACCTCTTCCACGGCCTCACCAGCACCCTGGGGGTGCTCGCCAACTTCGCCGACGACATGCGCCACCTGCAGCGAAGCGAGATCGCGGAGGTGGCCGAGGCCGTGGAGGCCGGGCAGGTGGGCTCCTCCACCATGCCGCACAAGCGGAACCCTTGGAACTTCGAGCACGTCAAGAGCCTCTGGAAGGCGTATGCGCCCCGCATGACCTCGGTCTACCTCGATCAGATCTCCGAGCACCAGCGCGACCTGACCAACTCGGCCTCCTCCCGCTTCCTGGTGGAGCTCCTCGTGGCCCTCTCCGAGGCGGCCGGCCGGCTCATCGGCCTCTCCCGCCGCCTGCGGGTGGACCGGGCCCGCATGGCCTCCAACCTTGAGCTGGAGCGCGCTCTCTGGGTGGCGGAGCCCCTCTACGTGTTGCTGGCGAAGCACGGCCACCCGGCGGCCCACGAGGCCGCGCGGCTCCTGGCGGCCCGGGTGCGGGAGGATGGGCTCGATCCTCTCGAGGCGCTCGAGGCGGCCCGGGCGGGCGATCCCCGGCTGGACCAGGTGGTGGCGGCGCTTTCGGACGAGGAGCGGGCGTTCTTGCGGGAACCGGGTGGCTACCGGGGGCGGGCCGAGGAGCGGGCCCGGGCGGTGGCGGCCCGCTGGCGGTCCAGGATGGCCGGGTGGAAGGCCCCGGCCTGAGCTACGCGACCGGCGTCACGCGACCCCCACACAGGCGTGGGGGCGAACCGGGAGGGGTGGGACGATGGACGAGCAGATTCTGACGCAGGGCAGGTTTGCGGGCTGGACCTTTGCCTACGAGGGCAAGGCGAAGCGGCTCTACCGGTCTCCGGAGGGCGACCGGTACCTGGTGCGCTTCAAGGACGACGCGACCGCCTTCAACGGCAAGAAGCGGGGGCAGATCGAGTCCAAGGGCATCGTGAACAGCCGCATCTCGAGCCTGCTCTTCCGCTTGCTGGAGGAGCACGGGGTGGAGACGCACCTCCTGGAAGAGGTGGGACCCGGCCAGATGCTGGTGCGGGCGGTGGAGATCATCCCGCTGGAGGTGGTGGTGCGGAACCTCACCACCGGAAGCCTCAGCCGCAGGCTGGGCCTGCCCGAGGGAAGGCCCATCGACCCGCCCCTGGTGGAGTTTTACTACAAGAGTGATGCGCTCGACGACCCCCTGGTCTACCCCGAGCACGCCGGGCTCCTGGGCGCGGCCCGTGAGGAGGAGGTCGTTCGCTTGAGGGAGCTGGCCCTGCAGGTGAACGGCGTCCTTCAGGCCTTCTTCCAGCAGCTCCGTATCGTGCTGGTGGACTTCAAGCTGGAGTTCGGACGGGCGGACGGGCGGATCCTGCTGGCCGACGAGCTCTCGCCCGACACCTGCCGCTTCTGGGAGGCCGGCACGGGCCGCAAGCTGGACAAGGACCGCTTCCGCCAGGACCTGGGCCAGGTGGAGGAGGCGTACCAGGAGATGCTCCGCCGGGTGGAGGCGGGGGCGACGGGGCGGGTGGCGTCTTCCGCCGGCATGGGGGGCGGCGGCCGGTGAGTAGGTTCCGGCTGGTGCTCCACGTGGAGCCGCGGCCGGGCGTGCTGGACCCCCAGGGTGCGGCCACCCGTCGGGCGCTGGAGCAGCTGGGCTTCGCCTCGGTGCAGGCGGTCCGGGTGGGCAAGGAGATCACCCTGGAGGTGGAGGCGCCCGACGCCTCCGAGGCCCGGCGGCAGGTGGAGGAGATGGTCCGGGTGCTCCTGGTGAACCCGTCGACCGAGAGTTACCGTATGGAGCTTGCCGAGACGCCCGGCCGGAACGGATCCGGCGCGGCGGCCAACACCACCCTCGGGGCTGGGGCCCGATGAGGGCCGCGGTCGTCCGCTTCCCGGGCTCCAACTGCGACCACGACACCCTCTGGGTGCTGGAGCGGGTGCTGGGGTGGGAGGCCTTCCCCGTCTGGCACCGCTCCCAGGAACTGGGAGGGGCCGAGCTGGTGGTCCTGCCCGGCGGCTTCTCCTTCGGCGACTACTTGCGGGCCGGCGCCATCGCCGCCCGCTCGCCCGTCCTGGAGGCGGTGCGCCGCCATGCGGCGGGCGGCGGGCTTGTCCTGGGCATCTGCAACGGCTTTCAGATCCTGTGCGAGGCGGGGCTCTTGCCCGGCACCCTGCGCCCCAACAAGGACCTTCGCTTCCACTGTCACACCGCCCACATCCGGGTGGAACGCATCGAGACCCCCTTCACCGCCGCCGCAGCCCCGGGCCAGCTGCTGGAGCTCCCCGTGGCCCACTTCGAGGGCGCCTACCACGTTTCGCCCGGCGAGCTCGAGCGGATGGAGGACAGGGGACAGGTCGTCTTCCGCTACGTGGACGCCCTGGGACGCCCCGTGCCGGAGGCGAACTTCAACGGCTCGGTGGGGAACGTGGCAGGCATCTGCAGCGAGGACGGCCGGATCCTGGGCATGATGCCCCACCCGGAGCGGGCGAGCGAGCCCCTGATGGGGGGCTCCGACGGTCTTTGGATCTGGCGCTCGCTGGAGCGGAGGATCCTTTCGACGACCACCGCGTGAAGGGAGGCGTGTTCATGCACTCCATGGCCGTGGCCCGCGCCGCGACCCGGCGGCCCCGTTCCTGGCAGGCCCGGGGCCTGAGCGACGACGAGATGCGCCACCTCTTGCGGGTGCTGGGGCGGGTGCCCAACCAGCTCGAGCTCGCGCTGGTGGCGGCGCTCTGGTCCGAGCACTGCGGGTACAAACACTCGCGCCTGGCCCTGCGCCGGCTCCCCCGGGCACCGCTCGCGGGCAGCCGCACCCGGGTGCTGGAGGGGTGGAGCCAGGACGCGGGCCTGGTGGAGCTGGGGGACGGGTGGGCGGTGAGCTTCAAGGTGGAGTCGCACAACCATCCGTCGGCCGTGGAGCCCGTGCAGGGTGCGGCTACGGGAGTGGGCGGCATCCTGCGGGACGTGCTGGCCACCGGAGCGCGCCCCGTGGCGGTGCTCGACTCCCTCCACTTCGGGCCGCTGGAGGAGCGCCAGCAGCAGTACCTGATGGAGGGCGTGGTGGCGGGCATCTCCTCCTACGGGAACGCGGTGGGAGTGCCGACGGTGGGCGGCGAGCTCCACGTTCACCCGGGGTACCGGGGCAACCCGCTGGTGAACGTGATGGCCGCCGGCCTGGTGCCCGTCGACCGCCTGCGCCGGCCCCCCTCGGGCCCGGCCCTGGAGGACGCCCGCGTCTGGCTCATCGGGGCCGCCACCGGGCGGGACGGCCTGGGCGGTGCCACCTTCGCCTCCCGTACCCTCAGTGGCTCCGACTGGGAGAGCCGCCCCGCCGTTCAGGTGGGGGATCCCCTCCTGGAGAAGGGGCTGATCGAGGCTTGTCTCGAGATCTTTGACCAGGATCTGGCCCTGGCCGCTCAGGACCTGGGGGCCGCGGGGCTGACCAGTGCCGCCTCGGAGCTGGCCCACCGGCTGGGGCGGGGGCTGGAGCTCTTCCTGGACCGGGTGCCCGTGCGGGAGGAAGGGCTGGACGCCGAGGCGCTGATGCTCTCCGAGTCCCAGGAGCGGATGCTCATCCTCTGCCGCCCCGAGGACGGGCCGGCGGTGGAGGCGGTCGCCCGGAAGTGGGAGCTGGAGGCGGGCGAAGTGGGGCGCCTGGTGCCGGGGGGCGACCTCATCGTCACCCATCGGGATCGCCGCCGGACCCGCTTGCCCCTGCGCGTGCTGGTGGACGAGACGCCCCGCTACCGCCCCCCGGACCCGCGACCTCAGGCCCCGCCGGGCGGAGGGCATCGTTCCGCGCCCGCGGCCCCGTGGCCGGTGCTGGAGGCCTCGGCGGCCCGGGAGCAGCTGCGCCGGCTGCTGGCGCACCCGGAGCTGGGGCCCCGGGAGAACGTCTTCCAGCGCTACGACCACCAGGTGGGCCTGCGGACGGTGACGGGACCCGGGGCCGACGCGGCCGTGCTGCGGGTGCCCGCTAGCCCGGTGGGGCTGGCCCTCACCCTGCAGAGCGACGGGCGGCGATGCCTCCGGGACCCCCGGCAGGGGGCGGCCTGGGTGGTGGCCGAGGCGGCCACCAGCGTCGCCTGTGCCGGCGCGGAACCCTTGGCGGTCACCGACGGGCTCAACCTGGGAAGCCCCGAGGATCCGCAGGTCTACCAGCAGCTCGCGGACGTGGTGGAAGGCCTGGCCGACGGCTGCCGGGCCCTGGGCCTGCCGGTGGTGAGCGGAAACGTGAGCCTTTACAACGAGACGGGCCGGGCGGCCGACCCGGGGGGCAACGTCCGCGTCGGGCGCCAGGCGATCCCGCCCACCCCCGTGGTTGGTTTGGTGGGCTGGCTTCCCCGGGTGGAAGAGCGGCTTCCCATGGGCCTGCAGGAGGGAAGCCTCCTGCTCTTGGCGGGGGAGCCCTCCCCCGATCCCGGCGGCAGCCTGTGGGCCGAGGTGGTGGGGTTCGAGGAGCCACCCGCCCCGGACGGCGAGGATGCCCTCTCCGGCAGCTTCCGGAACGGCCGGGTCGCGGACGACGGGCCCCATCTGGACCTGGGGTCGGTGCGAGGTGCCGTGCGCTGGCTGGTGCGGGCAAGCCGGGAAGGGTTGCTGCGCTCGGCCCACGACCTCTCCCAAGGCGGGCTGGCCGCGGGCCTCGTCGAGGCCGCCCTGGCCGGAGGCGTGGGGGCCCGGATCCGCCTGCCCCGGGGCGACGTGCCTACCCTTTTCGGCGAGCTACCCGGCCGGGCGCTGGTGGGCGCGGACCCTCAAGCCCTGCACCGGCTCCTGAACCTGGCCCGCGAGGAGCGCGTGGCGGTGACGGTCCTGGGCCGGTCCGGCGGCGACCGTGTGGACCTCACCTGGGCGGGCGCCGCGGTCTGCGCGCCCGGAGGGCTCACGACCCGGTTGGTGCTGCCCCTCGCGGAGCTGGCCGCATGGCGGGCGGGCGAGGCGGAAGCACCCGCGAACATGGCGGGCGACCGGCTTCGGGAGGAGTGCGGCGTGGTGGGCGCCTGGTGCGACCCGGGAACCTCGGCCTCGTCGTCTGCCCTGCTGCTGGCGATGCTCGCGCTCCAGCACCGGGGCGAGGAGAGCGCAGGCGTGGGCTACCTGGAGGCCGGGGAGGTGCGGGTGGCCAAGGGGATGGGCCGGGTGAACGAGGTCTTCGCCCAGGGGTCCCCGGCTCGGAGGGAACTCGACCGAGCCCGATCGCCCGGGCTGGTGGGCCACGTGCGCTACTCCACGGCAGGGGCCTCGAGCCTGGAGAACGCCCAACCCTTCCTGGCCCGGACCCGGTTCGGCGACGTGGCCCTGGCCCACAACGGGCAGCTCCTGGAGGAGGGGCCGGTCGCCTCCGCTGATGGGTTCCGCTCGGGCGAGAGCGACAGTCGCCGCTTCGCCCGGCTCCTCGCCGCCTCGCCCGCGGCCACGCTCCTGGAGGCGGTGGTGGCCACCGCGCGGCAGGTGCGGGGCGCCTTCGCCCTGGTGATCCTCTCGCCCCACGGGCTCTTCGCCCTTCGGGACCCGCTGGGGATCCGGCCGCTGGTGCTGGGGCGCGGGCCCACGGGGTGGGTGGCGGCGTCGGAGTCGTGCGCGGTGGAGGCGATGGGCGCCCAGGTGGTGGACGAGGTTGCCCCAGGCGAGGTGGTCTGGGTGCGGCCGGGGGGTGGGGAGGCGGCTCCGCTCAGGACGCGGTTCGCCTCGCCGGAGGCGCCCCGGTTTTGCCTCTTCGAGTGGGTCTACCTTTCCCGGCCGGACTCGCGCTACGCCGGCCAGAGCGTCTACCGCGCCCGGCAGCGGATCGGGCGGGAGCTCTGGCGGGAGCATCCGGTGCAGGCCGACGTGGTGGTTCCCGCACCCGATTCCGGCACCCCGGCGGCGCTGGGGGTGGCGCAGGCGTCGGGCCTTCCCTTCGAGCTGGGCTTCCTCAAGAACGCGTACATCGGCCGCACCTTCATTCAGCCGGACCCCGAGGTCCGGCGCCACCAGGTGCAGGTGAAGCTGCGGGCGATCCCTGAGGTGGTGGGGGGCAAGCGGGTGATCCTGGTGGACGACTCGGTGGTGCGGGGGACCACCAGCCGGCAGATGGTGGAGATGCTCCGGCGGGCGGGCGCCCGGGAGGTCCACCTCTACGTGGCCTCCCCGCCCTACCGGTACCCCTGCCTCTACGGGATCGACACCCCCAGCGACGCGGAGCTGATCGCCTCCCGGCGCGGGGTGGAAGAGGTGCGGCAGTTCATCGGGGCCGACAGCCTCCGCTACCTGTCGCTTTCGGGTCTGGCTCGGGCCGTGGGCGACCGGCTGGTCGACGGAGACCAGCCCGCCGGTCACTGCGCCGCCTGCTTCACGGGAAGGTACCCCGTAAGCCGTCTTCAGCTGGGCGAGGCATACCCGCTGGGGGCGGCCCGGTGATGGGCGGAGCGGGAGAAGGCGGCGAGATGCAAGGAGAGGGGCGCGGGAGCGGCGGCCCCAGCAGACCAGGGGAGGCGGGCGACGTGGGCAGGACACGGACCTACCGCGACGCGGGGGTGGACCTGGAGGCCGGCTACGAGGCGGTGCGCCGGATCGGACGGCTTGCCCGATCCACCTACGACGGAAACGTGATCGCGGGCGTCGGGGGATTCGCGGGGCTCTACCGGCTGGCGGGCACGGGACCAGGCGATGGGCCGGGGCCCGGGAAGGCGGCCGGCCGTGCCGGGGACGTCGTCCTGGCCGCGGGGGCCGATGGCGTGGGTACCAAGATGCTGGTGGCCGAACGGATGGGACGGCTGGAGACGGTGGGCATCGATGCGGTGGCCTACTGCGTCAACGACCTCCTCTGCCAGCGGGCGCGCCCCCTCTTCTTCCTGGACTACATCGGCGGCGGGCGCATCGACCCCCTGGAGGTGGAGGCGCTGGTGCACGGCGTGACCGAAGGCTGCCGGCAGGCGGGCTGCGTGTTGCTGGGCGGCGAGACGGCCGAGATGCCCGGCGTCTACCGGCCCGGCAGCTACGACCTGGTGGGCTTCGCAGTGGGGGTGCAGGAATCGGCGCCCCCCGACCCGACCCGCATCCGCCCGGGCGACGTGCTGCTGGCACTCCCCTCGTCGGGGCTCCACGCGAGCGGTTTCTCCCTGGTCCGCAGGGTGGTGGAGGAGGCGGGACTGGACCTGGCCGCCCCCGCCCCCGGTCTGGAGGGAAGCCTCGGGGAGGAGCTCCTGCGCCCCACCCGCATCTACGTGGAGACGGTGCTCAACCTCTGGCGGCAGGTGGAGCTGAAGGCGGTGGCCAACGTCTCGGGGGGCGGGGTGCCCGAGAACCTGCCCCGGGTGCTGCCCCCGGGCCTGGGTGCCCGGCTGGAGGTGGGAAGCTGGCCGGTGCCGCCCGTCTTCGACCTCCTGCAGGCGGCGGGCGAGCTGAGCCAGGAGACGATGCGGTCCACCTTCAACCTGGGGCTGGGGATGATCCTGGTGGTGGCCCCCGAGGCGGTGGCCGCGACCGAAGCCTTCCTGGCAGGCCGGGGCGAGCCGGCCTACCGGGTGGGGCACGTGGTGGAGGGTGAGGGCGTCCGCTGGGAGGGAGCCCCGTGAGCGCGCCGGACGCGGGCTACTCTCAGGACGCAGCCCTCGCCACCGAGAGCATGACCCTGGAAGCGGGACCGCGTCCGGTGCCCCTGGCTGTCTTCGTCTCGGGCCGGGGCAGCAACCTCCGCTCCATCCTGGAGGCCCAGGCCAGGGGGGACCTGGGCGCCGAGGTGGCGCTGGTCCTCTCGGACCGGCCTGAGGCGCCGGCACTGGAGATCGCCAGGGCGGCGGGCGCGGCCACCTGGAGCCGGCCATGGCCCGGCCGGGAGGGCCGCGACGCCTTCTTCGAGGAAGCGGATGGGGCCCTGGGGGCGGCCGGCTGCCGGCTCATCTGCCTGGCGGGGTTCATGCGCCTCCTGCCGGCGTGGCTGGTTCGCCGCCACCCGAACCGGATCCTGAACATTCACCCCTCGCTCCTGCCCGCCTTCCCTGGAAAGGACGCTCAGGCTCAGGCGCTGGCGTACGGGGTGAAGGTTACGGGTTGCACCGTCCACCTGGTGGACGAGCAGGTGGACCACGGCCCCATCCTGCTCCAACGGGCGGTGGAGGTGCACGAAGGGGCCACGGTGGAGGAGCTCTCGCAACGGATTCTCGAAGAGGAGCACCGGCTCTACCCCGAGGCGATCCGCCTCTACGTGCGGGGCGGCTTCCGGCTCACGGGCCGGCGGGTGATCCGGGCCGGCGGGGAAGCGACGAAGGAGGCCTGAGGACGTGGAGCGTGCCTTGATCAGCGTCTGGTCCAAGGAGGGGCTGGCGGAGCTGGCGGAAGCCCTCCACCGGCGGGGGGTGGAGCTCGTCTCCACGGGCGGGACCGCGGCCCACCTGCGGGAGGCGGGCCTTCCCGTGACCGAGCTCTCCCAGGCGACGGGGGCGCCCGAGGTGCTGGGAGGCCGGGTGAAGAGCCTCCACCCGGCGGTCTACGCGGGCATCCTCTCCCGGCGGGACCCTTCGGAGGCGGCAGACCTCCAGGCTGTGGGCGCACGTCCCATCGACCTGGTCTGCGTCAACCTCTACCCCTTCGTGGAGCAGGTGGGCGAGGGTACCCCGCTGGACGAAGCCCTGGAGCTGATCGACATCGGCGGGGTGAGCCTGCTGCGGGCGGCGGCCAAGGGATTCCCCCACGTGGTGGTCCTCTCGAGGCCCGATCAGTACTCGGAGTTCCTGCGCCGGCTTGAGGAAGGCGCCCTGGACCCCGGCTACCGCCGCCTGCTGGCGGCCGAGGCCCTGGAGCGCACCTCGGCCTACGACCGCCGCATTGCCGCGTACCTGGCGGGGCGACCTGTGGGCGCGCCCTCGACCGCGACGGCAGGCGCCCCGGAGTCCTCCGGGGCGGGTGCGGGGGCACCGGAAGGAGCCGAGCGCTTCCCCGAAGCGTTCTCGCTCCGGCTGGTCCGCGTCTCGCCCCTGCGGTACGGCGAGAACCCCCACCAGGCGGCGGCCTTCTACCACCCGCCCGGTCCGTCCCGGGGGCTCGCGGCCGCGCGACTCCTCCAGGGGAGAGAGCTCTCCTTCAACAACCTGAACGACGCCTCGTCGGCCTGGCGGATCCTGGACCACGTGGCGGCCGCGGCGCCGGGCCAGGCGGCGGCGGTGGCGGTCAAGCACACCAGCCCCTGCGGCGCCGGGGTGGCCGGGACCCTGGAGGAGGCCTTCCGGAAGGCGTACGAGGCGGACCCGGTCTCCATCTTCGGAGGGATCGTCGCCGTCAACCGGTGCGTGGACGGGGCGACAGCCCGGCTCATGGACCCCGTCTTCCTGGAGGTGGTGGCGGCCCCCGGCTACACCCCCGAGGCACTGGGGGTCCTGGGGCACAAGAAGAACCTGCGTCTTCTGGACCTGTCGGGCGCCGCGGGCTCCGGCGAGGCCGCTGCCGAGCCTGAAGCGGACTGGGAGGTGCGGCCCGTCTGGGGCGGGTACCTGGTCCAGGCGGCGGACGTGGCCGATGCGGCCCCATCGGAGTGGCAGCGGGTGACGCGCGCCGAGCTGGACCCCGCCTTGCTGCCGGACCTGCGCCTGGCCTGGCAGGTGGCCCGGGGGTGCATCTCCAACGCGGTGGTGGTGGCCGCGGGCGGGCAGAGCCTGGGGATCGGGGCGGGGCAGGTGAACCGCATCGACGCCGCGCTGCAGGCGCTGGAACGGGCCCGGGCCCGGGTCCCCGGGGGAGACCTGCGGGCGGCGGGGGCGGTGCTGGCTTCCGACGGCTTCTTCCCCTTCCCCGACGTGGTGCAGGCGGCGGCGAAGGCAGGGATCCGGGCCATCGTCCAGCCCGGCGGCTCCAAGCGGGACGAGGAGTCGATCGAAGAGGCCGATCGGGCAGGGATCCCCATGCTCCTGACGGGGATGCGCCACTTCCGGCACGCCTGAGGGGGCCGAGCGATGCCTGCGAAGAACGGTGCCCGCCGGGTGCTCCTGGTGGGATCCGGGTCCAGGGAACACGCCATCGGGTGGACGCTCCGCCGGAGCCCTAGGCTGGGCGAGCTCTACGCCCTGCCGGGAAACCCTGGGCTGGAGGAGGTGGCCCGGCGGGTTCCCTGGCCCCAGGATGGGGTGGAGGGCGTGGCCCGTTGGGCCGAGGAACACGGTGTGGACCTGGTGGTGGTCGGCCCTGAGGCGCCCCTGGCCCAGGGCCTGGCCGACCGCCTGGCGGAGCGGGGCGTGCCCTGCCTGGGCCCGAGCCAGGCCGCGGCCCGTATCGAGAGCAGCAAGGGCTTCGCCAAAGAGGTGATGGCGGAGGCGGGCGTGCCCACCGCCCGGGCCCGGGCCTTCGATTCCCTGGAGGATGCCCTGGGCGCCCTGGCGACGTGGGCCCTGCCCCTGGTGGTGAAGGCCGACGGGCTCGCGAGCGGCAAGGGGGTGCGGGTCTGCCGGGAGCGGGCCGAGGCGCGCGCCTTCCTGGAGGAGGTCATGAGCCGCGGCCGCTTCGGCGAGGCGGGGCGGCGGGTGCTGCTGGAGGAATGCCTGGAGGGAGAGGAGCTCTCCTACTTCGTCCTCACCGACGGCCGGGGCGTGCTCCGACTGGGGGCGGCCCGGGACCACAAGCGCCTCATGGAAGGGGACCGGGGCCCGAACACCGGCGGTATGGGTGCCGTCTCCCTGCCAGGGTTGGCCCCCGGGGGGCTGGAGGAGGAGATCCTGGAGCGGATCGTCCGCCCGGCGCTGGCCGCCCTCGAGGAGCGGGGGACCCCCTACCGGGGCGTCCTCTACGCGGGGTTGATGCTCACCCGGGAAGGGCCGAAGGTAGTGGAATTCAACGCCCGCCTAGGGGATCCCGAGGCGCAGGTGCTCCTGCCGCGGCTCGAGGAGGACCTGCTGGAGCTCTTCTGGAGGGCGGCCACCGGAGAGCTGGACGGGGGGACGGCCCGGCTCTCGCCGGAGACGGCGGTGGGTGTGGTTCTGGCCGACGCCGGCTACCCCGACGACCCCCAGGAGGGGGCGCCGCTGCAGGCCGCGGAGGCGTTTAGGAACGCCGGAACGATCCGGGCGGCTACCGGAGCCGCCGGGCAGGCGTACGGGCCGCCGGAGGTCCCCAAGCGCCTGCTCTTCCACGGGGCGACCCGCACCAAGGGCGACCGCCTGGTGAGCGGCGGGGGTCGGGTGCTCACCGCCGTAGGCTTCGGGGAGGACCTGGACCAAGCTCGATCGGAGGCGTACGGGCTGGTGGAGGAGGTCCGCTGGCCGGGGGCGGTCTATCGTCGAGACATTGCGGTGAGGCCCGGCGCAGACCTACGATTTCTCAGGAGGCCTCATCCGTGAAGGTCTTCGGTGGACGTGCCACGCAGGAGCTGACCGCCGCCATCTGCCGACACCTGGGCGTCGACCCGGGCCCGGCCGACATCTTCACGTTCAGCAACGACAACACGTTCGTTCGGGTCCTTGAAAACGTCCGGGAGACCGACGTGTTCGTCGTCCAGACCTCCGCCCCTCCCGTTGACGAAGCTCTCGTCGAGCTCCTCATCATGTTCGATGCCCTGCGCCGCGCGTCGGCTCGACGCATCACTGCGGGCCTCCCCTACTACCCGTACGTCCGGTCCGACCCTGTGGTGGTTGCTCCTGACCCTGGCGCCGTCAAGCGGGCACAGCGGTTCGCCGAGCGCCTTGGGGCGCCTGCGGCCTTCGTGGACAAGCGGCGCTCCCCCACGACCTCCAGCGTGAGAGCCACTGCGGTGGTCGGGGAGGTGCGGGGCCAGCGGGTGATTCTCTTCGACGAAGAGGTCGATCAGGGGACGACCCTGCTGGAAGCTACAGCCCTTCTCCTGGGGCTCGGCGCTGCCGAAGTCTACGCCGCGTGCACCCACGCCGTTCTGTCCGGCTCCGCCGTGGAACGTCTGTCCAAGGCGCCCATTCGTGAGCTCGTGGTGACCGATACGGTGCCCGTCCCGTCGTCGAAGCGGTGGAACGCCCTGACTGTGCTCTCCGTGACGCCCCTGCTCGCCGAGACCATCAGGCGCATCCATACAGGGCAATCGGTTAGCGCTCTGTTCGAGTAGCTCGGCAACGGCCCTGCATCGGGCCCGGCCGATCCGGCCGGATGCTCGGGATGGAGGGAGAAGACGGCCCGTGGGCGAGGCTTTGCAGGTACGAGCCATCGGACCGGAAACGCTGAATGACCTCCGCCAGCTCCTCGTTACGCCGCCCCATGGCTGGTGCTGGTGCGTCGCGTGGGAGGTGCCCACCTGGGAGGGTTGGGAGGCGCGCACCGAGGAGGAGAACCGCGATCTGCGGGAACGCCTTTGGGCCCAGGGTCAGTATGATGGCTACCTCCTCTACCGTCAGGAAGAGCCGCTCGCGTGGTGCCGGGTAGGGCCCCGGTCCCGGTGGCCCAAGCTCTGCCGGAGCTTCGGCCTGGATCCGACGGAGGACGTCTACGCCTTCACCTGTTTCGGCATCCGCCAGGAGGCCATGGGGCAGGGGTTGATGCACACCTTCCTCCGGCTGGTGCTGGCGGACTTGCGGCGGCGCGGGGTGCGGGCCGTGGAAGCCTTTCCCCGGAAGTTGGAGGGACAGGTGGAGCCTGGCGAACTGTGGATGGGCCCCGCCTCCCTCTTCGATCGAGCCGGCTTCGTCACCGTCCGAGAGACGGACCGGTGGCGGCACGTGGGCCTCGAGCTGGCTCCGGCCGCGCTCACTCCACCGGCGGGGGCAGCCGGTCCTCCTGAGGTGTCACCTCCAGGGTGAAGGCCGGGTCGTAGAGCACCTGACCGGGCCTTGCCCCCTTGTACTTGCGCACGTGGCGCCGCCGGGCCACGTCCACGGGCACGTGGCTCGAGTGGCGGGCCTTGCTGAAGTGGGCCGCAAGCAGGGCCGCCTCCTCCAGCGAGCGACGCGGGGGCGGATCCGCGGTGGTGCGGAGAAGCACGTGGGCCCCAGGGAGCTGGCGGGCGTGGAGCCACCACTCGTCGGGACGGGCCAGGTCCATGGTGAGCCGGTCGTTCTGCAGGTGGTTCCGCCCGACCAGGATCTCGATGCCCTCCGAAGACCGGTAGCGGAGGGGGTGGGAGGCTCCGTCACTGCCGACCGCCCGGCCTGATCCCCCCCGGGCTGCCTTCGCGCCCTTGGTCCCCTTCCCGGGACCCCGGCCCTTCGCCCGGCCCGGCTCGGGCCGGAGCCCCTGCGGAATCCGGTACCCCTGCCGCTCCATCTCCGCTGCGAGCTCCCGCAGGGTCTCCTCGGAGTCGGCCGCCTCCAGGTGGAAGGCGAGGCTCTCCAGGTAGGCGACCTCGGCGCGGGAGTGCTCGAGCTCCTCGCCCGTCCGGTCCAGGCGGCGCTTGGCCCGCGCGTACCGTTCGAAGGCCCGCTGGGCGTTCTCGGAGGGGGAGAGCCGGGGGTCCAGGGCGATGCGGCGGGGAACGGGCGGGTCCTGGGCGTAGTCCTCCACCTCCACCTCCCTCGCCCCGGCTGGGATCCGGTGGAGGTTGGCGGTGAGGAGCTCGCCCACCACCCGCTGCTCCAGGTCCTCCCGGCCCTCAGCCAGCTCCGCCTCCTGTTTCTCCGCCTTCCTCTGCGCCCGCCGAAGCAGGGTTTGCACGGTCCGGGCCAGGGGGTCCCGCAGCTTGCCCAGGCGATCCGCCTCCTGGCGTTCCCCGAAAACATGGTCCAGCAAGGCGCCGGCCGACGGAAAGGGCTCGCACGGGTCGGCACCGGGCGGGAAGGGCCAGAAACGCTCCTGAGGGCGGTCGGCCTCGGGGTCCAGGCAAGGGGCGAACCGCTCCCCGGCCAGAGCGGCCTGCCAGGCTGAGAACCGCTCCATCAGGCGGGTCCAGCCGGCGGTATCCAGCTGGCCGGCGGAGACCTCGGCGTCCAGGCCGGCTTCGCGGGCGAGGCGCCGGGCCGAGATGGGGGAGAAGCCCTCCAGGCTGCGGAAGAGGCCGTCGGCCACGGAGCGGCCCGCGGGCAGGAGCCCGGGCAACGCGTCGGGGCTCAGGGAGCTCGGATCCTGCTTCCCCTCCGAGGGGGGTGGCTCGTAGCGGGCCCCAGGCACCAGAGGGCGGGCCGCCTCGCCGGGTGCCATGCGCACCAGGGCGCCGAGGATCGTCCCGTCTGCGTCCACCAGCACCAGGTTGGCGTGCCGGCCCGTCAGCTCCACCATCAGCTCGAGGACCTGGGCCTCGCCCCTGGGGCCCCGCTCGAAGCGCAGGGCCACCACCCGCTCCAGGCCCCGCTGGCGGGCCCCGAAGAGGCGGCTCCCCTCCAGGTGTTTGCGCAGGAGCATGCAGAAGGCCGGGGGGACGGGCGGGTGGGGCTGGTCCAGCTCGGTCCGCTGGAGACGGGCCACGCCCGCCTCCGCGCTGGCCAAGAGGAGGTGGCTCTCGCCGGGGGTGCGCACGTGGAAGAGGACGCTGCGGGGCGTGGGCTGGAAGATCTTCTGAACGTGGCCGCCCGTGAGCCGTTGCTCCAGCTCGTGGCGGACCGCCGCCAGGAAGAGGCCGTCCATGGGCATAGGGATCCCTCCGGGCTCCATGATACCCGGGCGCGGTGAGGGACGGAAGGGGAGGGGCAGTCGATGAACCTCGCCCAGGCCCACCTGAGCCGCGGGCAGAGGTTCTGATCGCCCCCAGCAGGAGCCCGCCCTGCGGCGGCGAAGCCTGCCTGAAGAGGTGGGGCCGATGCGGCGAGGCCGGGGTGCGTGGACGGCACGGTGGATGGTGTGGCTCGCGGGGCTGGCGACGCTCCTGGCACCCCTGGTGGCCGCAGCCCAGCCCTCCTTCCTGCCGGGATTGGACTCTTACGCCCGGGGCTGGACCCAGGCGGGCGAGCAGATGGTGGAGGCGGCCGCCCAGGACCCCTCGGATACCGAGGCACGTCTGATGCTGGGGCTCATGCGCTGGGCCGGCGGGCGGTTCGAGCAGGCCGGGGCCGTCCTGGAGGAGCTGCTCGCCCAGGCCCCGGCGGCCACCCGCCCGCACCTGGAGGCGCTCCTCAGCCGGCTCCTCCTGGAGCGCAGCCTCCCCCTGGAAGCCGAACAGATGGCCCGCAGGGCTCTCAGCGCCGCCCCGAACCTGGCCCTGGCCCAGCTCACCCTGGGGGAGGCCCTGCTGGCCCAGGGGCGGCCGAGGGAGGCCATTGAAGCCTTGAAGGCGGCCCGCACCGCCTCCCCCGACCTGGCCGCCGCCTACCTGCGGGAGGGTCAGGCGCACGCACGGCTTGAGCAGTGGCAGGACGCCCGGCAAGTGCTCGAAGAGGGCGTGAGGGTGGATCCCTGGTCCGCCGAGATGCACCTGGAGCTGGGGCGCGCCTACGAGCGCCTGGACGAGAAGGCCAAGGCCTCCCACGCCTACAGCCGCGCCGCCCTCCTCGACCCCACCCTGGCCCGGTCCGTGCCGCCCTCCTCGACTCCGTGATGCCGGGCGCTTGGGGCATGTCCCGCCCGCCCCAGGCATAAGCCTCCTGGTGGATCCGTCGCGCCGGCCGCAGCCGGTGGACGACCCATCGCGTGCGATGCCGACACCCACCGGGAGGGTTCTTCGTGAACCGCGCCTTTCACGCCACCCCACTGGATCAGCTCCTGACCCAGCTCAGGGCAGACGTCGTGCACGGGCTGAGCCCGGGTGAGGCGGCCCGCCGCCTGGCCAAGGACGGACCCAACCGGATCGAAACCGAGAAGCCCCCTGGCCCCTGGGCGATCCTGCTGCGCCAGGTGAAGGACCTGATGATGGCGGTGCTGGGGCTGGCAGCGGCGGTGAGCTGGGCCCTCGGCGAGGGGGCTGACGCCGCGGCGATCGTGGCCATCATGGTGCTCAACACCGTGCTGGGGTTCGTGCAGGAGGTTCGGGCCGAACGCTCGCTGGAGGCGCTGAAGGAGCTCGCAGCGCCCCAGGCCCGGGTGGTGCGCCAGGGGAGGGTACTGTGGGTGCCCTCGGCGGAGCTGGTGCCGGGCGATCGGGTGCAGGTGGAGGCGGGCGATCGGGTGCCTGCGGACCTGCGCCTGCTGGAGGCGTGGGGGCTGGAGGTGGACGAGTCCCTCCTCACGGGCGAGTCCGTCCCCGTGGAGAAGCGGGCCGCCTGGATCGGCCGGGGCGACGAGGACGTGGCCGAGCGGGTCAACATGCTCTTCATGGGCACCATGATCACCCGGGGGCGGGCCGAGGCGGTGGTGGTCGCCACGGGCCCGCGCACCGAGATGGGTGAGATCGCCGCGCTCATCGGGCGCGCGGGGCCCGAGTCGACCCCGCTGCAGCGGCGGATGCAGGAGTTGGGGCGGGTGCTGGTGGGCGTCTCCGTGGGGCTGGTGAGCCTGGTGTACCTGGTGGGGCTGGCTCGGGGGCTGCCCGCGTACGGGATGTTCCTCACAGGTGTCTCCCTGGCGGTGGCGGTGATCCCCGAAGGGCTGCCCGCTGCGGTGACGGTGGCGCTGGCCCTGGGCGTGCAACGGATGATCCGGCGATCGTGCATCGTGCGCCGGTTGCCCGCGGTGGAGACGCTGGGGTCCATCACCGCGATCTGCGCGGACAAGACGGGCACCCTGACCCGGAACGAGATGACGGTCATCCGAGTGGAGCTGGCCCACACCAGCCTGGCGGTTACCGGCAGCGGCTACGGCGCGACGGGGGAGCTGCTCGAACGCGGCCGTCCCGCGGAGCTCCGGGCGACGGCGGGTCTGGAGCGCCTCCTGCAGGCGGCGGTGCTCTGCAACCGGGCGCGCCTGCCTGCTCCGATGCCGGGTCCTCCTCCGAGGGCGCCCGGAAGGCAACGGAGGGCGGTGCGGCCGGCCGCGAGCGAGGTATGGGGCGATCCCACCGAGATCGCCCTTCTCGTCCTGGGCCGGAAGACGGGCCGGCCGCGGGAGGCCTGGGCGGACCGCGTCGAGCAGCAGGCCGAGTTCCCCTTCGATGCCGACCGGAAGCGCATGTCGGTGGTGGTGGCGGTGGACGGCCGGGAATGGGTGGTCCTCTGCAAGGGGGCACCGGAGGCGGTGGTCGCGCGCTGCTCGCGGGTGGAGCAGCGGGGAGGTCCTGTACTCCTGGGGGAGCCAGGGCGACGGCGGTGGCTGGAGCGGGCGGAGGCCCTCAGCGCGGAGGCGCTCAGGGTCCTGGCCCTGGCTTACAGGCCGCTGAGGCCGGGGGAGGTGCCCGATCAGGAGGGAGCCGAGTCGGAGCTGATTCTCCTGGGGTTGGTGGGCATGCACGACCCGCCCCGGGAGGGCGTGGAGCGAGACCTGGAGCGAGCCCGCCGGGCGGGCATCAGGACCCTCATGATCACCGGCGACCACCCGCGTACCGCCGAGGCCATCGCCCGGGCGCTGGGAATCGCGGGCCCGGGCGAGGCGGCGGTCACCGGCCGTACCCTGGACCGGATGGACGAGAGGGAGCTGGCTCGGGTGGTGGGGGAGCGCTCCGTCTTCGCCCGGGTCTCGCCCCGGCACAAGGTGCAGCTCGTGCGGGCGCTCAAGGCCCGAGGCGAGCCAGTGGCCATGACCGGCGACGGCGTGAACGACGCGGCCGCGGTGAAGGAGGCCGATGTGGGCATCGCCATGGGCCGTTGCGGCGCGGAGGTGACCCGGGAGGCGGCCTCGGTGGTCCTGACCGACGATCGTTTCGGTACCATCCTGGCCGCGGTGGAGGAGGGGCGGGGCCTCTTCCAGAACGTCCGCACCTTCATGCGCTACCTCCTGGGCTGCAACGCGGGCGAGGTGCTCACCATGCTGGCGGCCACGCTGCTGGCCTTGCCGCTGCCCCTCACGCCGCTGCAGATCCTGTGGATGAACCTGGTCACCGACGGGCTCCCGGCCGTCGCGCTGGGGATGGACCCGCCGGCGCCCGGGGTCATGGACCGGCCGCTTCGCCGGGCGGGCGACGGGGTCCTGGCCGGAGGCCTGGGGTGGCAGCTCCTGCGCCGGGGGGCCGCGATCGGCGCCAGCGCCCTGGGCGTCTTCGTCTGGATGCTGGCCCGGGGCGCCGACCTGGCCACCGCCCGCACCGCGGCCTTCACCTCGCTGGTGGCCGCCCAGCTCTTCTACGTCTTCTCGGCCCGATCGGAGGTGCAGGACCCCCTGGAGCGCCCGCTGCGGAGCAACCCGTGGCTCCTGGGGGCCGTGTGGCTTTCGTGGCTCGCCCAGACGGCAGCCCTCCACGTGCCGATCCTGCGATCCGTGCTGGGCACGGTGCCGCTTCCCGCGGACGCCTGGGCCGGGGTGCTGCTCGCGGCCTCGTGGCCCACCCTGTGGGACGTGGCGCGCCACGTGGGGCGTGCGGCAGGTTCCGGGGTAAGGAGAGCCCGTGGGATCGGCGTAGCGGCCCTCAGGAAGACCTGAGCGAGCAAGACGGCCCCACACGTCGCACGAGTGTGCTATAATACCGGACAGAGGTGAGGCGGCCTGGCGTTGCACAGCATGACGGGCTTCGGACGGGCGGGCGTCGCGGGGGAGACGGGGTTCCAGGTGGAGATCCGTTCGGTCAACCACCGGTACCTGGACCTGAGCGTGCGCCTCCCGCACCCGCTGTCGGGGCTGGAGCCGCCGGTGCGGGAGCGGGTGGCAGGGCGGCTGGCGCGCGGGCGGGTGGAGGTCACCGTCGACCTGCGGGCGGGGGACGCTCAGGCGGCCGTGGGCGGCCAGCCGGCGTCGGTGCGGGTGAATCATACCTTGCTGCGGGCGTACCGGGAGGCGATCCGCCAGGTGGCGGGGAGCGAGGGCGACGCCTCCCTGGACTTCCTGCTCCAGCAGCCGGGGGTTCTGACCGTGAACGAGGCGCCACCGGACCTGGACCTCCTGTGGAGGGAGCTGCAGCCGGTGCTGGACGAGGCGCTGGACCGGCTGATCGAGATGCGGCGGCGCGAGGGCGAGCGCTTGGGGCAGGATGTGCGGGAACGCCTGGAACGGATTGCGGCGTTGGTGGGCAGGATGCAGGAGCAGGCGCCCCGAATGGTGGAGGGTTACCGGGCGCGCCTGGCCGACCGGGTGGAAGGGTTGCTCGCGAGGGGGGACCTGGAACCGGGCCGGTTGGAGGCGGAGGTCGTGCTCTTCGCGGAGCGGGTGGACATTGCCGAGGAGCTGGTGCGGGCCGGCAGCCACCTGTCCCAGTTCCGCCGCTACCTGGCCGAGGGCGGCGCGGTGGGCCGCAGGCTCGACTTCCTCCTGCAGGAGCTGCTGCGGGAGACCAACACCGCGGGTTCCAAGGCTCAGGACGCCCAGATCGCCGGCTGGGTGGTGGACGTCAAGACGGAGCTGGAGCGGATGCGGGAGCAGGTCCAGAACCTGGAATGAGGAGGCGTCTCGATGGAGACCAGGCTGATCAACATCGGGTTTGGAAACATCGTCTCCGCCAACCGGATCGTCGCCATCGTCAGCCCGGAATCGGCCCCCATCAAGCGCATCATCACCGAGGCGCGGCAGCACGGGCAGCTCATTGACGCCACCTACGGGCGTCGCACCCGGGCGGTCATCATCACGGACTCAGAGCACGTGATCCTTTCGGCCGTGCAACCCGAGACGGTGGCCCACCGTCTGGCGGCCAGGGATCAGGCGGTCGAGGCCAACAACGCTTGACCGCAGGGGCGGGGTGGGTTCGGCGAGGGTGAAGGGCAGTCCAATGGGTCCCGGGGAAAGCCGGGGTTTTCTGGTGGTCCTGAGCGCCCCCTCGGGAGCCGGCAAGAACACGGTGCTGGCGCGGGTTCTCCCGCGGCTGGAGCACCTCACCTACTCCGTCTCGTGTACCACCCGTCCCGCCCGCCCCGGGGAGCGGGACGGGGTGGACTACTATTTCCTCTCGGACGAGGAGTTCGACCGGCGCGTGAGCACGGGCGACTTCCTCGAGTGGGCCTGGTTCTGCGGCCACCGCTACGGGACGCCGCGGGCCTTCGTGGAAGAGCGGACGGCCCGGGGCGAGACGGTGATCATGGACATCGACGTCCAGGGCAGCGCCCAGGTGAAGCGCAACTGGCCGGGGGCGGTCCTGGTCTTCCTCTTGCCTCCCTCCCTGGAGGAGCTGCGCCGGCGCCTCACCCGGCGGGGCTCGGACGGCGCGGCCGCGGTGGAGGGTCGCCTCCGGGCGGCGAGGGAGGAGCTGAGGGCGGTCGCCGAGTATGATTACGTGATCATCAACGACGAGCTGGACCGGGCGGCCCGGTTGCTGGAGGCGATCATCCGGGCCGAGCGCCTGAAGACGGCGCGGAGCCCCTGGCCCACGTGGCTGGAGGCTCTTCGCAAGGGGGATCGGATCGATGCTGGGACAGCCGAACCTGGAAGAGATCAAGGATAAGCTCCCGAGCCGGTACGCCCTGGTGGTGGCGGCGGCCCGCCGGGCGCGGCAGGTGCTGGACGGGGACCCGCCCCGGGCGGGGGTCTTCGACGGAAAGATCCGGCCCAAGCCGGTGACGGTGGCTCTGCACGAGATCGCCGGGGACAAGCTCGAGATCAGCCCGGAGGGAAGCAGCCCCCTCTCCTAGAAGAGGAGGCGGGCACGGCACCGGCGCGGCGGGCCCTCCGGGGCCCGTTCTGCTTGAGGGGAGGGCGGCGGGTGCCGGAGGGATACGTTGAGGTGGCGGTGGACCTGCCGCTGCCCGGAGCGATGGAGAGCTTGGACTACGCGGTGCCCGAGCGCCTCCGCCCGCAGGTTCGCCTGGGAACCCGGGTGCAGGTACCGGTGCGGGCCCGCGCCGTGCAGGGCTGGGTGGTGGCCGTGCACCAGGGGCCGCCCACCCGGCCGCTGCGCGAGGTGGCCGTGGTGCTGGACTCGGAGCCGCTGCTGGGGCCCGAGGAGCTGGACCTGGCCCGCTGGGTGGCCGCGCGGTACCTGGCCCCGCTGGGGCAGGTACTACCCCTCTTCCTGCCGCCCGGCCAGCGGCCGGATCGCCGGCGGACCGTGCGCGAGCGGCACCTGCGCGCCTACCGCCTGGCCGTTTCGGAGGAGGCGGCGCGGGCGGCGCTGGCGGAGCTGGTCCGAGCGCCCCGCCAGCGCCAGGCGCTCGAGTTCCTGCTGGAGCAGGAGAGTGGCCCAGTGCCGGCTCGGGAGCTGGCCGCCCGGGCGGGGGACGGCGCGGCCCGCGGGCTGCTGGAGCGGGGCCTGGTGGAAGCGGTACCGCTCTCGCTGGAGCGGAACCCCTACGCCGGCTGGCGGGACCCTACGCCTCCGCCCCGGCTGAGCCCGGAGCAGGCCCAGGTGCTGCAGGAGGCGTCCCGCCGCCTGGAGGGAGGCGGCACGATCCTCCTCCACGGGGTCACGGGGAGCGGCAAGACCGAGGTGTACCTGCGCCTGATCGAGACGGTCCTCGCCCGGGGAAAGCAGGCGATCCTGCTGGTCCCCGAGATCTCCCTCACGCCCCAGGCCATGCGCCGCTTCCAGGGCCGCTTCCCCGGGAGGGTGGCCATGCTCCACTCGGGCATGTCCGACGGGGAGCGCTACGACCAGTGGTGGAAGGTGCGCCGGGGCGAGGCGTCGGTGGTGGTGGGCGCCCGTTCGGCGGTCTTCGCCCCCGTTCGCGACCTGGGGTTGGTGGTGGTGGACGAGGAGCACGCCTCGTCCTACAAGCAGGAGGAGACCCCCCGCTACCATGCCCGGGAGGTGGCGGTGGAGCGGGCTCGCCGCCAAGGCGCCCTGTGCGTGCTGGGAAGCGCCACCCCTTCCCTGGAGAGTTTCCTGGCCGCCGAGGAAGGGCGGCTGGTGCGGCTCCAGCTCCGTCACCGGGTGGACGGGCGCTCGCTTCCCCGCGTGCGCCTGGTGGACCTGCGGCAGGAGTTGAAGGAGGGGCACCAGGGGCTCTTCAGCCGCGCGTTGGAGCAGGCGCTCGCCTCGCGCCTCGAGCGCGACGAGCAGGCGATCCTGCTCCTCAACCGGCGGGGATACCAGAGCTTCCTCCTCTGCCGGGAGTGCGGGGCGGTGGTGGAGTGCCCCCACTGCCAGGTGACGCTCACCTACCACAAGGTGGGCCACGCGTTGCGCTGCCACTACTGCGGGACCGAGCAACCGGTCCCCGAGCGGTGCCCGGCGTGCGGTACCGGCGAGCTGAGCGGGCTGGGCCTGGGGACCCAGCAGGTGGAGGAGGAGCTGCGGCGGCTCTTTCCGGCGGCGCGGGTGCTCCGCATGGACGCGGACACCACCACCCGCAAGGGCGCCCACGACCAGATCCTCCGGCGGTTCGAGGCCGGAGAGGGCGATGTTCTGGTGGGCACCCAGATGGTGGCCAAGGGCCTGGATTACCCCGGCGTCACGCTGGTGGGGGTCATCGACGCCGACACCTCCCTGCGCCTGCCCGACTTCCGGGGCGCCGAGCTGGCGTTCCAGCTCGTCACCCAGGTGGCGGGCCGCTCGGGGCGGGGGGTGCTGCCCGGCGAGGTGGTGGTGCAGACCTACCTACCCGAGCACTACAGCCTGCAGGCCGCCCGCGAGCACGACTACCCATCCTTCTTCCGGCGGGAGCTCGTTTACCGGAAGCGGCTGGGTTACCCGCCCCTCAGCCACCTGCTGCGGCTGCTGGTGCAGGCTCCCGCCGCGGACGCGGCCGAGGATGAAGCCGGGGCGCTGGCCCGCGAGCTGAAGGAGCGGCGGCGAGGGGGGGCGCCCTACCGGGTGTTGGGACCGGCCCCCGCCCCGCTGGGCCGCCTGAAGGACCTGTACCGGTGGCACGTGCTCCTGGTGGGTCCTCTGGAAGCCCTGCTCGAAGCGGGGCGGGCGGTGCGCGAGCGGCGGCCGGGGCGGAGCTGCCAGGTGGTGGAGGACATGGATCCCGTCAGCCTGCTGTGACAGGCCCGTCAGAGCCCGTGCATGGTATAGTAGAAGGTAGCGAACGGTTAGGAGGTGGGCCCGTGGCGGTTCGTCCGATACGCCTCTACCCCGACGCCGTCCTGCGGCGGCGGGGCAGGACGGTGGAGCGGGTCACCAAGCGCCTGGCGCGGCTCGCGCACGACATGGCTGAGACCATGTACCAGGCCAACGGCATCGGCCTGGCCGCTCCCCAGGTGGGGGAGGCCGTGCGACTCATGGTGGTGGACGTGGGCGAGGGGCTCACCACCTTCATCAACCCTACCGTGCTCGAGCGGGCCGGCACCGACGTGGACGTGGAAGGATGCCTGAGCATCCCGGGCATCACCGGCTACGTGGAGCGCCCGGCCCAGGTGACCGTCGAGGCGCTGGACCTGGAGGGGCGGCCCTTCCGTGTCCAGGCCGAGGGCCTCTACGCCCGGGCGATCCAGCACGAGATCGACCACCTGAACGGTGTCCTCTTCGTCGACCGGGCGAGCCGCATCTTCCGGGAGGAGCGGCGTGAGGGCGAGGAGGAGCCGGTGGCGGTGGAGATCGACCGGAACGAGCTCCTGCGCCTGGAGGTGGCCCGGTGAGCGCATCCCCGATGCCCGTGGTCTTCATGGGAACGCCCGACTTCTCGGTGCCGAGCCTGCGGGCGCTGGTCGCGTCCGGTTTCCAGGTGCTGGCGGTGGTCACCCAACCGGACCGCCCGCGGGGGCGCGGCCAGCGCCTCACCCCCTCCCCTGTGAAGGCGGCGGCGCTGGCGCTGGGTCTGCCCGTATGGCAGCCCGAGAAGCTGAGCGAGCCCGGGGTGCTCGAGGCGCTGCGGGAGATCGGGCCCGAGGCGGTGGTGGTGGTGGCCTTCGGGCAGAAGGTGCCGCCCGAGGTCCTCCACCTGCCGCCGCTGGGGTGCGTCAACGTCCACGCCTCCTTGCTCCCCCGCTTCCGGGGCGCGGCCCCGATCCAGCGGGCCATCCTGGCCGGGGAGAGCGAGACGGGCGTCACCACCATGCTCATGGACGAGGGGTGGGACACGGGCCCCATGCTCCTGCAGGAACGCGTTCCCCTGCGGCCCGACGAGACGGGCGGAAGCCTCCACGATCGGCTGGCTGAGGTGGGCGCCCGTTTGCTGGTGGAGACCCTGCGGGGGTTGCGCTCCGGTGCAGTGCGCCCCATCCCCCAGGACGACCGCCTTGCCACCGTCGCGCCCCGCCTCAAGGAAGACGAGCTGCTCCTGGAGTGGACCGAGACGGCGGAAAGCCTCGAGCGGAAGGTGCGGGCCCTTGCCCCGCTGCCGGGGGCCGTCACCTTTCACCGGGGCCGGCGCCTGATCGTCGAGGCGGCCCGCGTAGCGGGAGAGGACGAGGTCCAGGCCCTCCCCGGCGAGCCCGGAACCCTCTGCACCCCGGCCCGGCCCGGCCACCTGCTGGTGAGCGCTCTGGACCTTCCCCTGGAGATCCTGCGCCTGCGCCCGGCGGGCAGCCGGTCGATGGAGGGGCGCGCCTACCTGAACGGCTTTCCGGCCGAGCCTGGGGACCGGCTGGGACCCGAGACGTGAGGCACCTTCCCGCAAGCCCCGGCCCTCGGGGGGCGAGCCCCGCCCGCCAGGCGGCGGCCCGGGTCCTCCTGCGGGTGGAACGGAACCAGGCCTTTGCCAACCGGGCCCTGGCCGCCGAGCTGGATCGGGGGAACCTTCCGTCCCGTGAACGGGCGCTGGCCACCCAGCTCGTCTACGGAACCCTCCGCTGGCAGGGTCGGCTGGACGGCTGGATCGGACGGCTGGCAGGCCGTGCCTCCTCGCAGTTGGACCCTGCCACCCGGGTGATCCTGCGCTTGGCCGGCTACCAGGTGCTCATCCTCTCAGGTGTGCCGCCCGAGGCCGCGTGCGACCAGGCGGTGCGGCTGGCCCACGGCCTGCGGCCCCAGGCCGCGGGGCTGGTGAACGCCGTCTGCCGACGGATGAGCCGCCGGGAGGCGGTCGATCCCCCAGCAGGGCAGGAGGGAGACCGGACGGCGCGCCTGGCTGAGCTCCACTCCCATCCCCGCTGGCTGGTGGAGCGCTGGGCGGCCCGGGTGGAGCCCCCGGAGCTCGAGGCCTGGCTCGAGGCGAACAACCGGGAGTCGCCGGTGGCGGTGCGCGTCAACCGGCTGCGCTCCGATCCGGATCGGGCGGCCGCGTCCCTGGTCCGGGAGGGCTTCCAGGTGGAGCCGGGCGCGCTGCTCTCCGAGGCTCTCCGAGTCCACGGCGGGCGAATCGGGGACGCTGCGGCCTTCCGTTCCGGCTGGATCACGCCCCAGGACGAGAGCTCGCAGCTCGCAGCCCACCTGCTGGCCCCCCGGGCCCACGAGCAGGTGCTGGACCTGTGCAGCGCGCCGGGAGGCAAGGCGACCCATCTGGCGGAGCTCATGGAGGATCGGGGCCGGGTGGTCGCGGTCGACCTCCACCCCGGAAAGCTCCGCCAGGTGGAGGAGGCCGCTCGGCGGCTGGGGCTCCGGTCGATCGAGACCCAGCCCCACGACGCACGCGTCTTGCCGCCCGAGTGGGAAGGACGCTTCGACCGGGTGCTGCTCGACGCGCCGTGCAGCGGGCTGGGGGTGGTGGGGCGCCGGCCCGAGATCCGCTGGCGGAGCGACGAGGAGACGATCCGGTCGCGAGTGCCCCTGCAGCAGGCGCTCCTGGCCAGAGCCGTCCGGGCCCTCCGTGGGGGCGGGCGGCTCCTCTACACCACGTGCAGCGTGGAACCGGAGGAGACCCGGGCGCAGGCGGCCTGGCTGGTGGAGCAGCACCCCCAGATGGTCCCGGTGGCTCGATCCGAGGTGGAGGCCCTCCTGGAACGGGCCGGGGTCCACGGTCTCCACCCCGGCGACGGCGGCGACGTGGTGCTGCTGCCCCACCGGAACGGCACCGACGGCTTCTTTCTCGCGCTCTTCGAAAAGAAAGAGAACCCTGCTCTTCCAGCAAGAGGATAAGGGCCGCGTCGCGTGGAACCCCATCGGGGTCGAAGACGCAACGCGTCCGGGGAGAGCGCGTCGAGCCGAGGAGGAAGTCGCGCTGACACGGGTCCTGATCGCCGATAACAACCTTGAGCTCTGTGAGATCCTGGATCGGTACCTTTCCTCTCAGCCGGACTTGAGCGTGGTGGGAAAGGCCTACGATGGGGAGCAATGCCTGGCGCTGATCGCCGAGCACGAGCCGGACGTGGTGATCCTCGACATCACCATGCCCAAGCTGGACGGTATCGCTGTGATGGAACGCCTGACCACTCTGGGCGTCCACCCGCGCCCGCGGGTGATCGTGCTGACCGCCATGGGCCGCGAGGACATCATCCAGCGGCTGACGGGGCTCGGGGCCGACTACTTCGTGGTCAAGCCCTTCGATCTGGACGTGCTGGCCGAGCGGATCCGCCAGTTCGGGCCGGGTGGAGCCGGGTACGCGGTGGTGAAGGAGGAGAGCGCGGCCGCGCAGTACCCGGCCGCCGTGGACTGGGAGAGCCAGGTCACCCAGCTCCTGCACGAGCTGGGCGTTCCCCCTCACTTCAAGGGCTACGCGTACCTGAGGGATGCGGTGGTGATGGTGCTTCAGGACGAGCAGCTCCTGGGCGGCACCCTCACCAAGCGGCTGTACCCTGCGCTGGCGGAGAAGTACGGATCGAGCCCCGCGGGGGTCGAGGCCGCGGTGCGGAACGCGATCATCGCGGGGTGGGAGAACGGGAACCGCGAGCTCCTGGAGCAGCTCATGGGCACCGGGCGGAGGGACCGGTTTCCCACCAACTCCATGGTGATCGCCAACCTGGCCGATTACCTGCGGTTCCGGGCACCGGGAGGGCGGGTCGCCGGCCGGGGCCGGTGACCTGGCCGTTCCCGCACACGCCGGGCCGGGGTCCTGCGCGCCGGAGGCCGCGACGGGCCGGCGCCGGCGGCGCGAAAAAGACGCCTCTCGGCGTCTTGGTCGGGGTGCGCGGATTTGAACCGCGGGCCTCTGCGTCCCGAACGCAGCGCTCTGACCAAGCTGAGCTACACCCCGTCGTGCGGCTTTCAGTTTATCCGCCCCAAGCGTTGCTGTCAAGATTCGGCGGGTTCGGGTCCGGCGGGCTCGGGCGTCGCCGGTCCGGCCGCCCGGCGCGTGGGAGGGGCTTCGATGAAGGCCTGGGACTGCTTGCCGTCGCCGGAGGGGCCCTCGCGTCTGGCGAAGCGTAGGAAGCGACGCAGGCTGGCCCGTAGCCGCTGCCGGTAGACGGGCGAGCGGGTGGTCTCCTCCAGGAAGGCCTCGACCGCGGCGGCGTCCGCCCGCGCGAGCAGGTACCGGACGAAGCGGCTCGCGTCGGCCACGAAGCGCTCCTCGGTGCGGATGCCTTCCGCGAGCAGTGCTTCGAGGTAGGAGGCCAGGAGGTAGGGGGATCGCGCGCGGCCCGTGGTGGTCGCCTCCCCGGATCATATGGAAAGGAAGCCCTTTGCTCGTGTAGAATACCCGCAGGACGGCCCGGGCAGAGGAGCAGTTCGGCGGGGCCGCCGGGCCGGGTGGGAGGGCGCGGCGTGAACTGGGCGGACAGGCTCGAGGCTTGGCTGGGGCGCGCTTGGGATGGTCGCCTGCAGCGCCGGCGGGGCGGGTTGCAGCCGGTCCTCGTAGCCCGCGCCCTGGAGGCGGAGATGCTCGCCAACAAGCGGGTGAGCATCCTGCACACCTACGTGCCCAACCGGTATCAGGTCTTCCTCCACCCCGACGACTGGGCGGCGCTGCGGCCGATTCGCCGCACACTCACCGTCGAGATGGCGGAATACCTCCGCGACGTGGCAGACCGGGAGCATTGTGCCTTCGTCAGCCCCCCTCGCGTCGAGTGGGTTGAGGCGAGCGAGGGCCGGAAGGGCCAGGTGCGGGTGGAGGCGTCGTTCCTGGAGCCGGAAGCGGCCCCTGAGCCGGCGCCACCCTTGGATGGTCCCCCCGAAGAGCCGGGGGAGGAGCCCGGGGACGAGGTGCCCAACGCCCTATTCGAGGGGGCGCCGGCCGGGGAGGTCGAGCCCCGGGGCGAGGAGGGTGCCGGTCTTGCCGAGGCCGACGAGCCTCCGCCGATGGAGGGAACCCGACGCTTCCGGGCGACGCCGGAGCCCTCCGCGGGTCCGCGGGGAAGGTTGGTGGTGGTCGCAGGGGCCGACCGGGGAACGGCCTTCCCGCTTCGACGGAGCGAGGTCGTGGTCGGCAGGGCCTCAGGCGAGGAGCCCGCGGACGTGGTCCTGAACGATCGGGCCGTCTCCCGCCGGCATGCCCGCCTGGTCTGGCGGGGCGGGCTCTGGTGGCTCGAGGACCTGGGAAGCACCAACGGCACGTACGTGAACGGGGACCTGATCGACTCAGGCTGGCTCCAGCCCGGCGACCGGGTGGAGGTGGGCGGCTCCGAGTTGCTCCTGGAAGACGAGGAGCCTCCCCGGTCCTGATCGCCGGTGGACCCGGAGCGACCGCTCGGGACAGGGCGGAGGTGAGGCGCGTGCGGGTGGGGGCTGTGACCGATCGGGGCCAGCTGCGCCCGAACAACGAGGACGGCTACCGGGTGCGGGGCTCGCTGGCGGCGGTGGCCGACGGCATGGGAGGTCACCAGGCGGGTGAGGTCGCAAGCTCCGTCGCCCTGGACGTGCTCTTCGCCCATCCCCTGGACGGTGTGGCGCCCGGGGAGGCCCTGAGGGCCGGTGTGCGGGAGGCGAACCGCAGGGTTCACGCGCTCAGCCTGGCCCGGCCCGAGTACGCGGGCATGGGGACCACGCTCACGGCGGCCCGGCTCGTGGGCGGCCGCTGGTGGATCGCCCACGTGGGCGACAGCCGGGCGTACCTCTTTCGGCGGGGAGACCTCCGCCAGGTGACCCGCGACCACTCGGTGGTGGCGGAGCTGCTGGCCCTGGGGCAGATCACCGCCGAGGAGGCGCGCGCCCATCCCCAGCGCAACCTCCTCACCCGCGCCCTGGGCCTGGAGGCGGACGTGGAGGTCGATCTCTACAGCCTGCCGGCCGTGGCGGGCGACCGGCTCCTTCTCTGCACGGACGGTCTCACCGGCGTGGTGCAGGACGACGTCGTTCGGGAGATCCTGGTGAGGGAGGACCCTCCGGACGTGCAAGCCCGCCGGCTGGCGGGCAAGGCCCACGACCGGGGGGCACCGGACAACGTCACGGTGGTGATCGTCAGCCTCGATGCCGATTCGTCCCCGGACGCTCCCTGATCCCGCCGGAGCCCTGCCGCTCTTGCCTGGGATGGTCCTGGCGGGCGGGCTCGCGCGCCTGGGCGTGGCCGCCCTGGGGAGCCACCTACCACTGGTGGCCGGATTCGCCCTATGGAGCGCCGGCGTCGTCGCGGCGGCCTGGATGGCGTGCGGGCGGGAAGGAGCCCGCCTGATGGCCGCGGCCGGGGGGCTCGCGGCGGGGGGCCTTCTGGTCGCCCGTGGGACCCAGCCGGAGCAGGTTGCCACCCAGGCGCTCCTCTGGCTGGGTTCCTCCGGTCTGGCCCTGGTGGCCACCGCGGTTCCCTGGCGCCGTCTGGCCCGCTATCCCCGGACCGCGGGGCTCGCGAGCCTGGTCCTCCTGGTGCTCCCCCTCGCAGTGGGTGTGGAGGCGGGCGGGGCGCGCGCCTGGCTGCGGTGGGGGGTGCTCCACTTCCAGCCCGCTGAGGTGGCCCGAGTGCTGGCGATCCTCTTCGTGGCCGGCCTCCTGGCCGAGGGGGTGGGCCGGGGGGGACGCGGGTCGCCGGCGGCCGGGATCGAACGCCCCTGGCGTCCGGATCGGGCCGCGATGCTGCCCGCCGGGGCCGGTTGGCTCCTCCTCGCCGCCGTGCTCGTGGCCCAGCGGGATCTGGGGGGCGCCGCCCTGCTCTACGGGCTGCTACCGGCGGCGTGGCTGCTGGCGGGCGGGCGGTGGCTGACGGCGGCGGCCGCGGTCGGCCTGGGCGCGGCAGGCGCGGTCGGCCTCGCGACCCTTTTTCACCACGCGACGGCCCGGGTGGCGGCGTGGGCCGACCCCTGGGGCCAGCTCTCGACGGGGGGCTACCAGGTGCTCCAGGGTCTGGCCTCGCTGCGGCTGGGCGGCCTCTGGGGCGTAGGTGCCCGGCTCACCGCGGGCTCGGCCGTGCCCGCCGCCGCCACCGACCTGCCCCTGGCGGTGATCGCCGAGGGTGCGGGCCTGGTGGCCGTCCTGGGCATCCTTTACCTGGAATGGTGGATCGTCGACGGGGGGTTGCGCGCGGCCGGGCGGGCACAGGACCTCCTCACGCGCGTCCTGACGGGCTCGGCGGCCCTCCTGTGGGGGCTCGAGACCCTGGTGCCCGTCGCGGGCTGGCTCGGGGTCGTCCCCCTGACCGGGCTGCCCCTGCCGCTGGTGAGCCGCGGCGGCACAGCGCTGCTGGCGCACGGGATCCTCTTGGGGTGGATGCTCTGGGCCCTGCGCGCGGGGCGCGGGAGGCGCCGTCCTTCCGGTGCGTGCGAGGCTTGAAGCGTGGGCTGGCGGCTGGCTTCGCGGGCCTCGCGCTGGGCGCGGGGCTCTGGCTCGCGCCGGCCCCCTGGGCCCACCGGTTGGAGGGGGCTCTGGGCGTCCTGCGGCCGGCCGCGGAGGTGGGCCGCAGGGGAGGAATCTACGATCGCACCGGAGAACCTTTGGCCGTCAGCTGGGAGGAGCCATCAGGGCCGGTGCGGCGCTATCAGGTGCCCGAGAGCCTGGCACCGGTGGTGGGGTATGTCGACCCGCGCCTTGGCCGCGCCGGTCTGGAGCGGAGCCTGGACGAGCGACTGGCGGCCCGCGGCGGCGGCCGCGACGTGGCGCTTACGGTGAGCCGGGCGCTTCAGGTCGCGGCCGAGGAGGCCTTCGAGGGCCGGGCGGGGGCGGCGGTGGTCCTGACCGTCCCGGAAGGGGAGATCCTGGCCCTGGTCAGCCTGCCCGGCTTCGATCCCCAACAGGTCGGGGAACGCTGGGCGGAACTGCGGTTGGACCCGGGCGCGGCGCTCTTTCCCAGGGCCACCGCAGGGCTCTACCCGCCGGGTTCGGCCTTCAAGGTGGCCGTGATGGCCGCGGCGCTGGAGGCGGGCGCCGCGTCGGAGGCATCCCGCTATTGGGATGGCGGCTCCCTATCGTGGCCAGGTGGGAGCCTGCGCGACCCCGGCGGGCGTCCGGCGGGTTGGCTGCGCCTGGACGAGGCCCTGACGCGCTCGTCCAACGTCGTCTTCGGCCGGTTGGGTCTCAAGATGGGGTCCAGGCTGGTGGAGGCGGCCCGGCGCCTGGGCTTCGGCAGGGCACCGGCTCTGGAGGTCCCCACCGCGGCCGGTCGGCTTCCGGAGGAACCGGTGGGACCGGGTACGGCGGCGCTCCTGGGGATCGGCCAGGGCGCCATCGAGGTTTCGCCGCTCCAGATGGCCGTGCTGGCCGGCGTCATCGCGACCGGCGGCCGGGAGGTGACGCCCCGGCTGGTGCGGTGGGTGGCTGGAGAGCCGCCGGGGCTGCCGCCCCAAGGTGGGTGGTTGCTGGATGCCCGCGTGGCGCAGGCGGTGGGAAAGGCCATGACCCTGGCCGTGGCGGAGGGAACGGGGCGCGCCGCACGGGGCACGCCCGGCATCGCGGGCAAGACCGGCACGGCTGAGGCTCCTGGCGGAGCCCCGCACGCGTGGTTCATCGGCTTTGCCCCGGCGGAGCGGCCGCGGGTGGCGGCCGCGGTGGTGGTGGAGCACGGAGGCGCGGGCGGCCGGGTGGCGGCGCCCATCGCGGCCCGGATCCTGCGGGCCGCGGAGGCAATGGTGGGCGGAGGGGGCTGACCCGTGGTCGGGCGAGTGTTGACGAGGCGATACCGCCTCGAGGAGCGGGTCGGGCACGGCGGCATGGCGGAGGTCTTTCGGGCCACCGATCTTCTCCTTTCCCGCGCCGTGGCGGTGAAGGTACTGCTCCCCCAGTTCGCCTCAGACGAGGAGTTCGTCGAGCGTTTCCGCCGGGAGGCCCAGGCTGCCGCAAGCCTCTCCCACCCCAACGTGGTGAACATCTTCGACGTGGGGGAGGAGGACGGCACCTACTTCATCGTCATGGAGTACGTGCGGGGACGCACCCTGCGCGAGGTCCTGCACGAACGGGGGCCGCTCCCTGTGGGCGAGGCGCTGGAAATCGCGGCCCAGGTGGCGGGGGCCCTGGCCGCGGCCCACAGCCAGGGCCTGGTGCACAGGGACGTGAAGCCGCCCAACATCCTCATCGCCGCCTCGGGCCAGGTGAAGGTGACCGACTTCGGCATCGCCCGCGCCACGAGCGCGAGCAGCTTGACCCACACGGGCACGGTCCTGGGTTCGGTCTCGTACGTTTCGCCTGAGCAGGCCCGGGGCGCGGAGGTGACCGGCCTTTCGGACCTCTACTCCCTGGGGGCCTCCCTCTACGAGATGCTCACCGGCCAGATCCCCTTCCGGGGCGAGACCGCGGTGGCGGTGGCCCTCAAGCACCTCCAGGCGGACCCCACCCGGCCGCGGCGCCTCCGCCCGGAGATCCCCGAGGACGTGGAGGCACTGGTCCTGCGGCTCCTCTCGAAGGACCCCGAGCGACGCGCCCGCTCCACCCTGGCCCTGAAGGAGGAGCTGGAGTCGCTGGCCCGTCGCTACGACCTGGAGGAGCCCACCCGGCTGCTGCAGCGGGCGGGCCTGGGCGCAGAGGGCGGCGGAGACCATGAGGACGCAGGGGAGGGCGAGGGCGTGGGCGGAAGGGTACCGAGATGGGTCCTGGCAGCCGGGCTGGTACTGGCCGTGACACTCGGCGGCCTCCTGGGGGCGCGTGCCCTGGCCGGGCTCCTCTTCCCCCCCGAGGTGGTGGTTCCCTCCGTTCGTGGGGAGAGCCTGGAAGCCGCCCGGCTCAAGCTGGAGGCGGCGGACCTGCGGCTTGAGGAGGGCCCCGGGTTGCCGAGCTCGGAGGTTCCCGCAGGGCACGTGATCTCCCAGGATCCGGCGCCCGAACGCCACGTGCGGGCCGGCCGCACCGTTCGGGTGGTGGTGAGCAAAGGACCCGAGGTGGTGACGGTTCCCGCCGTGGAGGGACGCGCGCTGCGGGAGGCGCGGCTCGACCTGAACGAGCGGGGCCTGAAGGTGGGGCGGGTGGAAGAGCGGTTCGCTCCTGAGGTGCCTCCCGGCCAGGTGCTGGCGCAGGATCCGCCCGCCGACACCAACCTGGTGAAGGGTGCCCTGGTGGACCTGGTGGTCAGCCGGGGAGGGGCCGGCGCGACGGTGGTCCTGCCCGATTTCGGGGGCATGACCTTCTCGCAGGCAGAACAGCGCCTGGCGGATCTGGGGCTCCAGCTCGGCGAGGCCACGGGTCGGGAGGGGCCGGCCCCCCTGGGGGAGATCCTGGAACAGAAGCCGGGTCCGGGCGCCCGGGTGCCGCAGGGGTCGGTGGTGGATCTGGTCTACTCGACAGGATCCCAGGATGTCGGCCCGCCGGCGCCCGCCACGGTGACGCCTGAGGCCGAGGTAGCCCAGGGCGCCCTGAAGACCCGGGTGACCGTCCAGGTCCCCGAGGGACCGGCTCAGGAGGTCCTGGTGGTGCTCATCGACGATCGGGGCGCCCGGGAGGTGCACCGGGCCTACCATCCGGGCGGCAGCCGGGTGGAGGTACCCGTGGAGGCCAAGGGCGCATCGCCCCTGGTGCAGGTCTACCTGGACGGCTCCATGATCCAGGAGCTGGCGCTCCGCTAGCGTGGGGGCTCGGGAGACCTTGGGCCGCGTCGTCTCGGGGCGAGTGGTTGAGGTGATCGCCGGCTTCTATCGGGTCGTGCTGACAGGGGATGGTCCCGTCCTCTGCCGGGCGCGCGGACGTCTGAAGGGGTCCGAAGGGATTCACCCCGGTGACCGGGTGCAGGTGATGGTTCTTGACGCCGAGGCCGGTACCGGCCGGGTGGAGGAGGTACTGCCCCGGCGGTCCTTCCTGGCCCGCCCCCCCATCGCCAACGTGGACCGGGTGGTGATCGTCACACCCCTGGCCCGGCCCCGGCCCCAGAGCCTCCTGCTGGACCGCCTGCTGGTGCTCACCCTGCATGCCGGCCTGGAGCCGCTCCTCTGCTGGACCAAGGCGGATCTGGAGCCGGATCCCGTCGCCCCGGAGCTGGTGGAGGTTTACCGGGCGGCCGGCTTCCGCACGGTGGTGACGTCGGCGCTTTCGGGCCAGGGGATGGACGGCCTGGTGGAACGCCTGGAGGACGGGGTGGCGGTCCTCGCCGGTCCATCGGGTGCGGGGAAGAGCGCTCTCTTGAACCGCCTGGCGCCCGGAGCGACCCAGCAGACCGCGGAGGTGAGCCGGAGGACGGGCCGGGGCCGCCACACCACCCGGTCGGCGAGGCTCTGGCCTGTGGGCGGCGGGTGGCTGGCGGACACGCCGGGGTTCAGCCGGCTGGACCTGCCGGCGATGGACCCGCGGGAGCTGGCGGGCCTCTACCCCGAGTTCGAGGCGCTCGCGGGAGCGTGCCGGTTCCAGGGCTGCATGCACGCGACCGAACCGGGCTGCGCGGTGCGGGAAGCCGCGCAGGCAGGCGGGATCCCGCCCTTGCGCTACCAGCAGTACCGCCGGTTGCTCGACGAGGTGGAGGAGGCGTATCGAAACCGTTACCGCTGACATGGAGGTGAGCGCGTGATCTGGATGGCCCCCTCGTTGCTTGCGGCCGACCCGGCCCATCTGGGCGATGCCGCCGCGGCCGTTCCCGACGCGGACTGGCTGCACATCGACGTGATGGACGGGCACTTCGTTCCGAACCTCACCTTCGGCCCGCCGCTCGTCCAGGCCCTGAGCCGGAGGGCGCGGCCCCCCCTGGACCTCCACCTGATGATCGAGGCCCCCGAACGTTCGGTGGAGCAGTACGTACGGGCCGGAGCGCGGCGGATCGCCGTCCACGCGGAGGCCGCAGGGCACCTGCACCGGCTGCTTCAGACGTTGGGATCGCTTGGTGTCGAGCGGGCCGTGGCCATCAACCCGGCCACGCCGCCGGAGGCGGTGGAGTGGGTGCTCGACGAGTGCGAGGCGATCCTGGTGATGACCGTCAACCCAGGGTGGGGGGGCCAGCGGTTGATCCCGTCCACCCTCCGGAAGGTGGAGCGGTTGCGTGCGACGCTCGACAGCCGCGGCCTGGACCGGCGCATCGTGGTCGACGGCGGCATCGACCTGGAGACCGTGGCGGCAGCGGTGCGGGCGGGAGCGGACACGCTGGTGGCGGGGTCGGCTGTCTTCGGGTCGGGCGACCCGGCAGGGGCTCTGGCCCGGCTGCGGGCCGCGGCGGAAGGCGCGCTCTCCCCCGGGAAGTCCAACTGAACTATATTAAGTAGTGCTTGACAACCGATGCCGCCTGCCGTATGATCTTTCCAGGACCACGGGAGGCTCGGAGCGAAAGAGGGTGGTGCCCCCGTCGCAGCAGGGCGCGTGGAAGGTGGTCACGGCGACCCTCCAGTAGCGTTCAGCCCGCAATCGGCGCGAAAAAAGGCCCGAAAGCCCTCGGGCCTCAGGCCAGTCTATGAGCTGGTCCGGTTGACCACAACTGAACATGACTCCCCCTGTGGGCAGGGTCGACCTGGGGACGGAGCAGACCTGTGCGTAGCGATCAGCCGAGCTCTCCCAGGTCTCCCCGCGCGCGGGCGGGGCGGGTCAGAGGGCGCGCACCACCCGGCCGGACCGGAGGCAGCGGGTGCAGACGTAGGTGCGGCGGGTCTTGCCGTCGACGAGGATACGCATTTGCTGAAGATTGGGCAGCCACTTCCGGCGCGTCTTGCGGTGGGAGTGGCTCACTTCATTGCCGGTCTCGGTCTGCCGATGGCAATAGTGGCAACGGCGAGCCAAGGGAGGCCCTCCTTTCGGCGACTGGCTCCAGGACGCCCGCGTCGGGCACGGCTAGAAGTCTACCACAGAGGCTGCACGTTGACAAGGAGAAGGACCGATGATATAGAACCCTTGAGGTTGGGCCTGCGCATAAGGGGCTCACGCCCGCGGGACCCGGCCTGGGCGGGGGCCAGCCCCCGCAAGGACCGGCGTGGCCATGGGCTGCTGCCGCAGGGGAGGGGGGCGGGCGATGCCGGAGGGCCTGGATAGCCAGCTTGGGAAGGTTCGGATCGCCGACGAGGTGATCGCGGCGGTGGCGGGCGCCGTGGCCGTTTCGTGCTACGGGCTGGTGGGTATGGCGGCCCGGAGCGTCCAGGATGGGCTGTCGGAGCTCCTGGGCCAGGACCAGATCGACCGCGGCGTCCGGGTGCGCCTGGACCCGGACGGAAACACGATCATCGACCTCTACGTGATGGTGCAGTACGGGGTCAACATCGCCGAAGTGGCCGAGAACGTCAAGGAGCAGGTGCGCTACCAGGTCGAGAGGATGCTGGGGCTGAAGGTGCGCGCCGTCAACGTCCACGTGCAGGGCGTTCGGGTGGAGCGTCCGGAGCAGGAAGGGCGCACCCCGGCCGCACACACGGTGTAGTGTCGGGGGGAGTTCGGTGAAGGTGACTCGGCTCACCGGGAGCCTTCTGCGGCGCATCATGCACGAGGCCGCCCGGCGCCTGGAGCTTGCTCGCGAGGAGATCAACGCTCTCAACGTCTTTCCCGTGCCCGATGGGGACACGGGAACCAACATGCTGCTCACGCTTCAGGCCGCCCTGGCCGAGATGGAGCGTGTCACCGAGGAGAACCCGCGGAGGGTGGCCCAGGCCGTGGCCCGCGGCGCCCTCATGGGCGCCCGGGGGAACTCGGGGGTTATCCTCTCGCAGATCCTGAGGGGATTCTCGAAGGGCTTCGAACGCCCCGGTGACCTGGGGCCGGAGCGGGTCGCCCAGGCCCTGATGGAGGCGGCCCAGACCGCCTACCGGGCGGTGATCCGCCCGGTGGAGGGAACCATCCTGAGCGTGGCCCGGGCGGCCGGGCGGGAGGCGATCCGCGCCGCCGGCGCCACGGATCACCTGGCGCCGGTGCTCCAGGTGGCGGCCGAGGCGGCCCGGCAGGCGCTGGCCCGCACCCCCGACCAGCTCGCCGTCCTCAAGGAGGCGGGCGTGGTCGACGCGGGCGGCCGGGGGTACGTGGTGATCCTGGAGGCGGCGGAGGCCGTCCTGGGGGGCGACGCGCCCGCCAAGGCCCCGGCGGCTCCGGCCGCGGGGGCGCCGGCGTCCGCGGCGCGGGCCTTCGAGCAGTCGGTGTCCGAGATGCACGCGGGCGGCATCGTGGAGACCGAGGTCGAAAAGGGGTACTGCACCGAGTTCATCGTGCGCGGGCAAGGGGCTCCTCTGGACGCGTTGCGGGCCCGCATGGAGGAGCTGGGCGACTCGGTCCTGGTGGTGGGCGAGCCGGAGCTGGTGAAGGTGCACGTCCACACGGAGCATCCTGGCCAGGCCCTGGAGTTCGCGCTCCGGTACGGCGAGCTGCTGAACGTCTCGGTGGGGAACATGCGCGAGCAGAACCGGGAGGCGGCCCGGAAGCGCCAGGCCTCAGGCGTCCCCGCCCCGGTCGGCGCCAACGGAGCTGCGCCGGCGGGAGGGCCCGCACCGGGCGCGACCGCACCGGTGAAGGAGCCTGCCGCGCTCCTGCAGGCGGTGGCCGTGGCGGCCGGTGAAGGCCTGGTGGAGATCTTCCGCAGCCTGGGTGCCGGACGGGTGGTGGTGGGCGGCCAGAGCATGAACCCCAGCACCCAGGAGATCCTGGACGCGGTGGAGTCGCTGCCGGCCGAGAACGTTGCGATCCTCCCCAACAACCGCAACGTGATCTTCACCGCCAACCAGGTGACCGAGCTGACGGCCAGGCACGTGCACGTGATCCCCACCCGGTCGCTGCCCCAGGGGCTGGCGGCGATGCTGGCCTACGAGCCGGGCCGCTCGGTGCAGGAGAACCTGGAGGCCATGCGCCGCGCCAGCGAGCAGGTGCGAACCGGCGAGGTCACCTACGCGGTGCGGGATTCCCAGAACAACGGCGTGAAGGTGAAGAAAGGCGACGTCATCGGCCTGGTGGAGGGCGAGCTGGTGGCCGCGGGCCCGGATCGCACCGCGGTGGTCATGGACCTGCTGGGACGGATGGTGGCCGAGGGCTCCGAGGTGATCAGCCTCTACCACGGCGAGGACGTGAGCGAAGAGGAAGCCGAGTCGCTCCGGCGGCAGGTGGAGGAACGCTACCCCGAGCTCAGCGTGGAGCTGTACCCAGGACGGCAGCCGCTTTACTACTACATCCTCTCCGTCGAGTAAGCGCAGGGCGCGTCCCCGGGCGGCGGAGAGACCGAGGAGACGGCCATGTCTGAAGCGACCTTTGCCGTGGTGACCGACAGCGGTTCCGACCTTCCGGCGGACCTTGCGCGCGAGCTCGGCATCCGCGTGGTTCCGCTGAGCATCCACTTTGGGGAGGAGACCTTCCTCGACGGGGTCACCCTCGACGGGCCCTCGTTCTACAAGCGCCTGGTGGAAGACCGGCAGCATCCCCCGCATACGACCCAGCCCACGCCCGGCGCGTTCCACGAAGCGTACGGCGCGCTGCGCGAGCAGGGCGTCCGCCAGGTGCTCTCGGTGCACCTCTCGAGCAAGCTGAGCGGGACCATCCAGTCCGCGGCCCTCGCGCGCGGGGAGTTCGACGACATGGAGATCCTGTTGGTGGACAGCCTCTCCGCGTCGATGGGCATCGGCTTTCTGGCCCTCGAGGGCGCCCGCATGGCCCGGGAAGGCCGCAGCCTGGCCGAGGCGGCGGAGCACCTGGAAACCGTCCGGAACCGGCTTCAGATCGTCTTCGCGGTGGACACCCTGGAGTACCTGGCCCGCAACGGCCGGATCGGCCGGGCCCAGTCGCTTCTGGGGGGGCTTCTCAGCATCAAGCCGGTCCTGGCCGTGGTCGACGGTGAGATCGCGCCGGTGGAGCGAACCCGGGGGAAGAACCGGGCGCTGCAGGAGCTGGTGCGCCGGACGGTCGAGTACCTTGGGGACCGCCCCGCCAGGGTGGCGGTGATCCACAGCCAGGCGGAGGAGGCCGCGACGATACGGGCCCAGCTCGAGGAGCGCTGCCGCCTCGAGGACGTCCAGGTGACCCTCCTGGGGCCCACCATCGGCACCCATGCCGGTCCGGGCACGGTGGGCGTGGTGGCCCTGCCGGTCTGACGCGCCAGGGTGGTGACCCGTCTGAACCAGGCCCTGCGGGCATCGATTCGCACCCTCAAGGGCGTGGGGCCCGTGCGCGCCGGCCTGCTGGAGCGCCTGGGGGTTCTCCGGATCTGGGACCTGCTCGCCCTTCCGCCCCGGCGCTATCTCGACTTCCGCCGCGAGGTGGGGCCGGCCCAGGTCCGGCCGGGGGAGACCGTGACCGTCAGGGGTAACCTGGGGCGCCTCCAGCGCCGCCCACTGCCCAACCGGCCCCGGGTGGTGCAGGTGGAGGCCCGCCTGGAGGCGGACGGCACCAGCCTGCCTCTGACCTGGTACGTGCACCGGGCCCAGGCTCCCGCCCTGCGCTTCCCGCCCGTCGGCACGTGCGTGCTCGCCTCGGGTGAGGTCCGTTCCCTCGCGGGGCGGCTGCAGATGGTGAACCCGGTCCTGGAGCGGGCCGAGGACGCCCAAGTGGCCGGGCGGCTCCTTCCCGTCTACCCCCTCACCCAGGGGTTGAGCCAGGGGGTCATGCGCCGCCTGGCGGCCGAGGCGCTGGATCGGTACGGTGCGCTGGTGGAGGAGTTCCTTCCGGAGGAGATCCGGCGGGCCACCGGCCTCCCCGCGCTCGACGAGGCGATCCGGAACCTCCACCGGCCCGAAGACCCAGAGGCCGCCCGCCTCGCCCGGCGCCGGCTGGCTTTCGACGAGCTCTTCCTGTGGACCTACGCGCTCGAGCGGATCCACGCTGCCCGCCGTTCCAGGGAAGCACCGGCCTTCGCTCCCCCCGGCACCCTCGCGAGGCGCTTCCTGGACGCGCTGCCCTTCGCGCCCACCCCGGCCCAGCGAGCGGCCATGGACGAGCTCGATCGGGAGTTGATGCGTCCGCACCCCATGCGCCGCCTGCTTCAGGGCGACGTGGGCTCGGGCAAGACGCTGGTGGCCGCGTACGCCCTGCTGCGGGCGGTGGAGAACGGTTTCCAAGCGACCATGGCGGTGCCCACGGGGGTCCTGGCCCGGCAGCAGCAGGAACGGCTGGCGGGTCTCTTCCGCAGCCTGGGGGTGCGGGTGCTGCGGTTGACGGGGACCCTCCCCGACCCGGAGCGCAGCCAGGTGGAGGCCGAGCTGGCCTCAGGGCAGCCGCTGGTCGTGGTGGGGACCCACGTGCTGGGGCAGGGCATCGGGCTGGCCCGGATGGGGCTGGTGGTGGTCGACGAGGAGCAGCGTTTCGGCGTGCGCCAGCGCGAGGCCCTGGCCGCCGGCGGCGTCCACCAGCTCTGGATGACGGCCACGCCCGTACCCCGTACCCTGGCCCTCACCCTTTACGGAGACCTGGACGTGACCACCCTGCGGGACCTCCCCCCAGGACGCCACCCGGTGGACACCCGGTGGATCCCCGAGAGGAACCGGGAGCAGGTCTACCGGTTTCTGCGGGCTCGGGCGGAGGCCGGCGAGCGCGGGTTCATCCTCTTCCCGGCCATCGAGGCCGACGGGCAGGCCCAGGCCCTGGTCGAGCAGGTGCGGAGCCTGGCTCGGGGACCCCTGGCGGGGATCCCCATCGGTGTGGTTCACGGGCGGATGCCCGATGAGGAGCGCTGGTCCACCCTTCGTGCCTTCCAGGAGGGTGAGGTACCTGTCCTGGCCGCCACCACCGTGGTGGAGGTGGGGGTGGACGTGCCTGAGGCGACGGTGATCGTGGTGGAGGGGGCGGATCGCTTCGGCCTGTCCCAGCTCCACCAGCTGCGGGGGCGCGTCGCGCGCAGCGCCCGGCCTTCGTTCTGCTTCTTGCTGGCCACCCCCCGCACCCCCCAGGCGCGCGGGCGGCTGAACGCGATGCGGACCCTGGCCGATGGCTTCGCGATCGCGGAGGCGGATCTGCGGCTGCGCGGGCAGGGGGAGCTCCTGGGCGAGGCCCAGTCGGGCTCTCCTGAGTGGAAGCTGGCCTCCTTCCCCGAGGACGAGGCGCTCCTGTGGGAGGCGAGGGAGCAGGTGGAGGCGTACCTGCGGCGCGCCGGACCGGCAGGGCTGCGGGACGGGTCGATCGCACGCGAGGTCATCGACCGGGCCCTACCTGCGGACGGAGCGAGGTGAGACGGTGCGGGTCATCGGCGGCTCCGCCCGGGGCCGGAAGCTGCTGGCGGTGCCTGGGACGGGGACACGCCCCACCGCGGACCGGGTGCGCGAGAGCCTCTTCAACATCCTGGCCGAGCGCCCCGTGGGAGCGCAGGTGCTGGATCTCTTCGCGGGCACGGGGGCGCTGGCGATCGAGGCCCTGAGCCGCGGCGCCCGGCGGGCGGTGCTGGTGGAGTCGGGCCGGCGGGCGGCGGGCGTGATCCGGCGCAACCTGGAGGCGTGCGGCTTTCAGGGGCAGGCTGAGCTCCTGGTGCAGCGGGATCGGCTGGCGTTGCCTCTTCTGGCCAGGCGGGGCGACCGCTTCGAGCTGGTCTTCCTGGACCCGCCCTACGGGAAAGGACTGGCCGGCCCCGCCCTGGAGGCCCTGGGGACGTTGGGGCTCGTGGCGCCCGGGGGGCTGGTGGTGCTGGAGACCCGCCGGGGAGAGGAAGAACCCGGCCCGGTACCGAATCTGTCGCTGCACCGGCAGGTGGAGGTGGGCTCCAGCGCCCTCTGGTTCCTGGTGGGGGAGGAGGGAGAGGCATGAAGGTGGGGGTCTATCCTGGCAGCTTCGACCCGGTGACCTACGGCCACCTCGATATCGTGCAGCGGGCGGCGGACCTGTTCGAGCGGCTTTACGTCGCGGTTCTGAAGAACCCGGCGAAGGAGGCGTTCTTCCCGGTGGAGGAGCGGGTCGAGATGCTGCAGGCCGTCACGCGCCACCTGCCGAACGTGGTCTGTGAGAGCTTCGAGGGGCTGGTGGTCCGCTATGCTCAGGAGCGGAAGGCGACGGCCATCGTGCGCGGCCTGCGGGCCGTCTCGGACTTCGAGATCGAGTTCAAGATGGCGTCCATGAACCGGTCCCTGGCGCCCGAGATGGAGACCATCTTCATGATGACCAGCGCCCCCTACAGCTTCGTGAGCTCGAGCATCATCAAGGAGGTGGCGAGCTTCGGGGGTTCCGTGGGGAACTGGGTTCCCAGGGAGGTCGAGGAGCGGCTGGCCCGGCGCCTGAACCGGCAAGGGGGTCGCGAGGGATGAACCAGATGAACCTGCTCAACCTCCTGGAGCGTCTGGAGGAACTGATCCAGAGGGCCCCTGAGGTGCCCCTCACCGGCCGGGCCATCGTCGATGCGGATCAGTCCCTGGAACTCATCGGCAAGATCCGCGCCGCCATTCCCGAGGAGATCCGCCGGGCCGAGGCCCTTCAGGACGAGCGGGAGGACTTCCTGAGGGAGGCGCAGGCCGAGGCGGACGAGACCATCCAGCGGGCGGAGGCGTACGCGGCCCGCCTGGTGTCGGACTCAGAGGTGAGCCAGCGGGCCCGGCAGGAGGCCGAGCGCATCGTAGCCGACGCACGCCGCGAGGCGGACCAGCTGCGGCGCGAGGCCGACGGCTACGCGGTCCAGGTGCTGTCGGACCTGGAAGGGCGGCTCGCGAACCTGCTGGAAGTGGTGCGAAACGGGCGGGCGGAGCTGGAGGCTGGCGCGGGCCGGCAGGTGGGCTGAGGGCAGCATCAGCGCCCCCGGAAGAGCCGCCTCCCCCCCTGGCGCAGGAGGTGCCAGAGGACGCCCGTCACCAGCAGGGTGAGGGCCACGCCCACGGCCTGGAGGGTGGCGCCCAGGAAGCGGGCGGCGAAGCCCGGGGCCCCTGCCGGGCCGACCGTGGGCGCGAGGGTCGGGAAGGAGCCCCCCAGGTGGAAGGCCGCCACCGTCAGGACGCCCGCCAGCACCGAGTGGAGCAGCCGGGCCAGGAGGTACGGCCCCATGCGCAAGCCGGTGCCGTGCACCATGGCCGCCACCTGGGCGTGCACCGAGAGACCGCTCCAGGCGATGATCGCGCTCGCGGCCACCGCCCGGTCCAGGAGCGGGGCGGCCGCCTGCGCGGCGGCTCGGCTTCCCAGGTCGAGCTCGAAGAACCCGGCCGTCAGCCCGTCGGCCATCCCCGGATCGAGTCCCAGCCCGCCCAGGACCGGCGTGACCAGGTGCGCCGCCGCCCAGTGAACCACCCCCGTGAGGGTGGCCACCTGGAGGAGGACCGAGAAGAGCGTGATGGTTCCGCCGATGAAGAGCATCTGGCTCATGGAGTCGCGCAGGACGTCGCCGAAGAGGCGGCCGAAGGGGCGCCCGTCCCGGAGCCGCGCCTGGTAGAGGGCGTCCAGGGCGCGCCGCAGGAGGGGCCCCGAGGGTGGCGGTGCCGGAGGAGCCCACCGGTACCCGTGGAAGCGCATGACCAGGCCCACCAGCAGCACCGACGCGTAGTGGGCGAAGGCCAGCACCGCGCCCAGACGAGGCTGGGCGAACATGCCGACGGCCACTGCCCCGGACATGAAGAGGGGGTCGGCCGTGTTGGCAAAGGCCACCAGGCGCTCGGCCTCCACCACGGTGCAGAGCCGGTTGCGGCGGAGGTCGCCCGTCACCTTGGCCCCCAGAGGATACCCTGAGACCAGCCCCATGGCCACCGCGAAGGCTGCGGTACCCGGGAGGCGGAAGAGGGGTCGCATGAGGGGCTCCAGGCAGACCCCGATGAAGTGGACGGCGCCGAGGCCCATGAGGATCTGGGCGAGGGCGAAGAAGGGCAGGAGCGAGGGGAGTACCACCTGGAACCAGAGCCGCAGGCCGTCGAGGGAGGCTTCGAAGGCGCTGCGGGGATAGACGACGACGGCCAGGGTGAGCGCCGCCGCCCCCGCAGCCGCCGCGTAGGCGGCGGCGCGGGAGGGAACCGTTGCTGATGTGGACGCCACGGTGATGGTACGCCTCCTCGCCGCTGCCGCCGGGGGTCCGGGACCGCCGCCCGACCACGTCCCTTTCTTATGCGACCCGTGCCCGCTCAAGACCGGCGGGGGGTGTTCAGGTCCTTCCCTTGACGCCTCTGAGGAAGAGCCGGTATAATGCGGAGGTGATCGACCATGGAGCTGCAGGTCGGCCGGCTGCTGAAGGAGAAGGGCCGGAGCGAGACCTTCGCCGTCGAAGAGCCCTGCCCGTCGGGCCTGGAGGAGGCCGGGGTCCAGGGGTGCACCGGGCCTTTGCACCTGGAGGGACGGGCGACCAGCACTGGCGACGGCATTCTGGTCTCGGGGCGGATCCAGGTGGGGCTCACCATGCTCTGCAGCCGCTGCCTGGCGCCCTACCCGCTCGAGGTGGAGGCGGGCTTTCAGGAGGAGTTCGTGCCCCGCACGCGCTCCCGCGAGCGGGACGAGGTCGAGGAACGGGGCCCTGGCTCCCCGGCGCGGCTGTCGACGTTCGAGGACGATGACGGGGTGGAGTTTTTCGACGGGCACCGCATCGACCTGGGCCCGCTGGTGCGCGAGCAGCTCCTGATGGCGCTCCCCATGAAGGCCCTTTGCCGCGAGGATTGCCGGGGGCTCTGCCCGGTCTGCGGGCAGAACCTGAACGCGGCACCCTGCGGCTGCCAGGTGGATGAGACGGACCCGCGCCTGGCCGTGCTCGGCGATCTCCTCGACGGAGGGGGCCGAGGTCGGCGCGCGGGCGATGAGTGAGGTGGAAGCAGAATGGCCAACCCAAAGCGCCGCCACTCCAAGGCCCGCTCACGCACCCGCCGGACGACCTGGGCGCAGGCAGCGGCGGTGGCACCCGAGCTGGTCGAGTGCCCCCGGTGCCACGAGCTGAAGCCCTCGCACCGGGTCTGCCCCAACTGCGGGTGGTACAACGGCCGCCAGGTGGTCGCCGTGGGCGAGGAGGAGTAAGGCATGGGCTCCGCGCGCCACGCGACGGCCGCCCGGTGCCTGCCGGGCGATGATGAACCGCCGTAGGCCCCGTCCGGCGGGTGCGGCCTGCGCCGCGCCCGCCGGGAACGTCTTTCCCCTGTCTGCTTGCCAGCCGCCCCAGGGCGGCTTATAATGAAGCCATGCTTAGTACCTGGTGCCAAGCCGCGGGAAGGGGAAGGCCGTGACGCGCGAAGAGCGACGCAGGCGGCTGGTCCGCATGGTGAAGGAGGAGCCCTTCGTCTCCGACCGGGAGCTGGCGCGGCGCCTTGCGGTCTCCGTTCAGACCATCCGGCTGGACCGGGCGGAGCTGGGCATCCCGCAGCTCAGGGAGCGAACGCGGGAGCTGGCCCGGGCGGCGTATGGGCGGCTGCGGTCGGTGGTGGCCGACGAGGTGGTGGGCGAGCTGCTCGAGATGGAGCTGGGTCGCCGGGCCCTGTCGGTGATGGAGACCACCGAGCGGATGGCCCTCAGCGGGTCCGGGGTGGTCCGCGGGCATCACCTGTTCGCGCAGGCCAACTCGCTGGCCGTCTCGGTGATCGATGCCTACCAGGCCCTCACGGGCCGGGCGGGGCTGCGGTTCTTGAAACCGGTGGGGGTGGGGGAGAGGGTGGTGGCCGTGGCACGGGTGGTGCAGAGCCGCCAGGATCGTTTCTGGGTGGAGGTGGAAAGCCGGGTACGGGGCGAGCTGGTCTTCCAGGGCCGCTTCATCGTGGTGGCGGGGGGGAGCCGGCCGGCACCGCGCACCCGCAGCCGGCGGTCGCGCTCGCACCTCCGTCCGGAGGTGACCTCATGAACCGGGTGGCGGTGGACGCAATGAGCGGTGACCTGGGCCCCGAGGTGGCCGTCGCGGGCGCCCTGGAGGCGGCGCGCCGCGGGTGGGCCGAGGTGGTGATGGTGGGCCGCCCGGAGGTCCTCGACCCGCTCCTGGACGGGGAGGCCTCCAACCTCCCGCTGAGCGTGGAACCGGCTGCGGAGATCATCGGCATGGACGAGCACCCGGTGAGCGCGGTCCGCGCCAAGCGCGAGGCGAGCGTGGTGGTCGCCTGCCGCCTGGTGAAGGAAGGCCGGGCCGACGCCGCGGTGAGCCCGGGGAACACCGGTGCCACCCTGGCCGCAGCCCTCCTGGTGCTGGGACGGTTGCCCGGGGTGGAGCGGCCGGCCCTGCCGGCCCTGCTGCCCACCGGCGAGCGGCCTTCGCTCATCCTCGACGTGGGGGCCAACGTGGACGTGCGGCCCCCGCACCTCCTGGACTTCGCCCGGATGGGAAGCTTGTACATGGAGCGGGTGGTGGGCGTTGAGAACCCCAGGGTCGGGCTCCTCAACATCGGCGAGGAGGAGACCAAGGGGAACCGACTGGTGCAGGAGGCCTTCCCGCTCCTGCGGGAGGCCCCGGGCCTGACCTTCGTGGGTGGCGTGGAGCCCGGAGCGCTGCTGCGGGGAGAGGCGGACGTGGCCGTGGCCGACGGTTTCGTGGGCAACGTGGCCATCAAGCTCCTGGAGGGCCTGGCCGAGGTCCTCTTCGGCCGGCTCAAGCAGGCGCTCCGCCAGGGCTTGCGGGCCCAGGTGGGGGCCGCGCTGGTGGCCCCCCGCCTCCGGGCCGTGGCCCGGCAGCTCGACTACGCAGAGTACGGCGGGGTCCCGCTCCTGGGGGCGCGGGCTCCGGTGCTGGTGGCGCACGGGCGGTCCAACGCTCGGGCCATCGCGAGCGCGGTGCGGGCGGCCGCCTCCGTGGCCGGAAGCGGGCTCTGGCACGCCCTGGCCGAACGTTTCGAGGAAAGGGAAGGGTGAGGAGATGCCAGCGGGAATCGTGGGTCTCGGGTCGGCCGTGCCCGAGCGGGTGCTGACCAACCGGGACCTGGAGCGGATCGTGGAGACCAGCGACGAGTGGATCCGGACCCGAACGGGCATCCGGGAGCGCCGGGTGGCCGCGCCCGGAGAGACGACGACCCAGTTCGGCCTCGCGGCCGCTCGGAGGGCGCTGGAGCGCGCCCGGGTGGAGCCCGAGGAGCTGGACCTGATCATCGTGGCCACCTCCACGCCCGACACGGTCTTCCCGGCCACCGCGGTCCGGCTGCAGGCGGAGCTGGGGGCCACCCGGGCGGCGGGCTTCGACCTGTACGCAGCCTGCTCGGGCTTCGTCTACGGCGTGGATCAGGCCCGCCACCTGGTGGAGGCGGGCGCCCACCGGAAGGTACTGGTGGTGGGGGTGGACCTGCTCAGCCGCATCACGGACTGGTCCGACCGGTCCACCTGCGTCCTCTTCGGCGACGCGGCGGGAGCCGCGCTGGTGGGGCCGGCGCCGGAGGGGCTCGGGATCCTGGCCAGCCGGCTGGGTGCCGACGGCCGGGGCGGGTCCCACCTCTACCTGGAGTCGCCCTACGCCCACCACGGGTTCTGGAACGTGAACGGCCACCCCATGGGCTACACGCGCATGAACGGCCAAGAGATCTTCAAGTTCGCGGTGCGGCTGCTGGCCGACGAGACCCAGACGCTGCTGCAGGAGATCGGGGCCGCGCCGGAGGACGTGGATCTCTTCGTTCCGCACCAGGCCAACATCCGCATCATCGACGCGGCCGCGGAGCGGTTGGGCCTCCGGCCCGACCAGGTCTTCACCAACCTGGACCGGTACGGCAACACCTCCACCGCATCCATTCCCCTGGCCCTTGACGAGGCGTGGCAGGCGGGCCGGCTGAAGCCGGGCAGCCTGGTGGTCTCCGTGGGCTTCGGGGGCGGGCTCACCTGGGGAGCCATGGCCTTCCGCTGGGCCCTGGGGGAACGCCCGTGACCTTGGTCTTCCTCTTCCCCGGGCAAGGCTCCCAGGCGGTGGGCATGGGATCGGCGTGGGCCCGGGAGGAGCCGGCGAGCCGGGCCGTCCTGGAGGAGGCCGACGCGATCCTGGGCGAGCCTTTGAGCCAGCTCATCGCCGAGGGCCCGGAGGAGACCCTTCGACGGACGTACTACACCCAACCCGCCCTCTACACGGTGGAGGTGGCGGTGCTCAGGGGCCTCCAGGCGCGGGGTATCTCACCGGCCGCGGCCGCGGGCCACAGCGTGGGCGAGTATGCGGCGCTGGTCGCGGCGAACGCGCTGGACTTCGCGGAGGGTCTCAGGCTCGTCCGGCTCAGGGCCGAGCTCATGGAGCGGGCCCGCGCCGGCGAACCGGGTGGCCCCGGGGGGATGCTGGCGGTCCTGGGCCTGGCCGATGCCCAGGTGGAGGCCCTTTGCCGTGAGGTGCGGGAGGGGGTGGTGGAGCCGGCCACCTACAACGCACCGGGGCAGATGGTGGTGGCGGGGGACGCGCCTGGGCTCGAGGCCTTCACCCAGCGGGCGCGCGACGCGGGCGCCCGGCGATTGGTGCCCCTGAAGGTGAGCGGCCCCTTCCACTCGAGCCTGCTTTCGGAGGCGGCCTCCCGCCTGGGCGAAGCGCTGGCGGAGGTGGCGGTGGCCGAGCCTCGCGTCCCGGTGGTGGCCAACGTGTGGGCCAGGCCGTACCGGAGCGCCCGGGAGGTGCGGGAAGGGCTCGCCCTGCAGGTGGCTGCGGCCGTCCGCTGGACCGACTCGGTCCGCTGGATGGGCGCCCAGGGGATGAGCCGCTTCGTGGAGGCCGGGCCCGGCAATGTGCTCTCGGGGCTGGTGCGGCGGATCCTCCCGGAGGCCGCCGTGGTGCAGGCAGGAGAACCTCTGGAAGCCGAAGAATTGGTTGGCTCGCGCAAGCGGGGTGAGACGGGATGAGGCTGGCCGGAAGGGCTGCAGTGGTCACCGGGGGCACCCGGGGCCTGGGCGAGGCGATCGCCGCACGCCTGGCCCGCGAGGGAGCGTCGGTGCTGATCTGCGGGCGGAACGAGGCCGATGCGAAGGCCGCGGCGGAGCGCCTCTCGGCCCACGGGCGGGTGGAAGGGACCGCCTGCGACGTGGGTGACGCCGAGCAGGCCGAGGCGGTGGTGCGGCGCTGCCTGGAGCTCTTCGACGGCCTCCACATCCTCGTGAACAACGCGGGCATCACCCGTGACCGCCTTCTGGCCCGCATGCCCTCCGACGACTGGGAGGCGGTGCTCAGCACCAACCTCACCGGAGCGTACCACTGCGCCCGGGCAGCGCTGAAGCCCATGCTGCGGGCCAGGTGGGGCCGGATCGTGCAGGTCAGCTCCGTGGCCGCCCTGGTGGGGAACGCAGGCCAGGTCAACTACGCGGCGGCCAAGGCGGGCCTGATCGGCCTGACCCGCAGCCTGGCGCGGGAGCTGGCGGGGCGGGGCATCACGGTGAATGCGGTTGCTCCCGGGTACATAGACTCCGAGATGACTCGGGCCATTCCCGAGAAGGAGCGTCTTGCCCTTCAGGAGCAGATCCCCCTGGGCCGTGTCGGGCAGCCGGAAGAGGTCGCCGCCGCGGTGGCCTTCCTGGCGTCGGACGAGGCCGCCTACGTCACCGGTCATACCCTGACCGTGGACGGCGGCCTGTCCATGTACTAGGCGTGCCCCAGGCTCCGGGAAGACGCCGCGCCGGGTGCCCCGAAGGCGGGCATCCGTTCACGCCAGCGGCGGGCGGCACATAAGGAGGTTGCGGCAGTGGACACCGAGATCTACGAGAAGGTCAAGCAGATCATCGTCGACCAGCTGGGCAAGGACGCGGACGAGGTCAAGCCGGAGTCCAACTTCGTGCAGGACCTGGGAGCGGACTCCCTGGACATCGTCGAGCTGGTGATGGCTTTCGAGGAGGAGTTCGACCTGGAGATCCCCGACGACGCGGCGGAGAAGATCGCCACCGTCGCGGACGCGGTGACCTACATCAAGCAGCAGAAGGGCTGATCTCCCCGTCCGGGGAGACCGGCCCGCCGGCGGCCGGTCCCGTGCGCGCCGCCGGCACCGAAAAGGGGGACCTCTGGGTCATGGGTGAGACAGCAACCGCGGCCCGGCGGGTGGTGGTAACGGGCCTGGGGGCGGTGACACCCCTGGGGATCGGCGTACCCGCGTACTGGGACGGCCTCGTCTCGGGCCGTTCCGGCGTGGGGGCCATCACGCGTTTCGACGCCTCCGGCCTTCCGACACGGATCGCAGCGGAGGTGAAGGGCTTCGACCCCCTCTCTTACGTGGACCGCAAGCGCGCCCGGCACCTGGACCGCTTCGCGCAGTTCGCGATCGCGGCCGCGCTGGAGGCGCGGGATCAGAGCGGTGTCCGGGTCGACGAGCGGCCCGAGCGGGTCGGGGTGGTGATCGGGTCGGGGATCGGGGGCATGGAGACCTTCGAGACCCAGCACCAAAACATGCTGGAAAGGGGCCCGGATCGGGTGAGCCCCTTCTTCGTCCCCATGATGATCGCCAACATGGCCGCCGGCGAGGTCTCCATCGAGCTGGGCGCCCGGGGGTACATCGACTGTCCCGTGACCGCCTGCGCCACCGGCGCCAATGCCATCGGCGAGGCGTATCGGGCCATCGCCCGGGGCGACGCGGACGTGGTCTTTGCCGGGGGAACCGAGGCGGGCATCACGCCTCTGACCGTGGCCGGCTTTTCGTCCGCCCGGGCCATCTCCACCCGGAACGAGGAGCCGGAGCGGGCGAGCCGCCCCTTCGACCGGGATCGAGACGGCTTCGTCCTCGCAGAGGGCGCGGCCGTCCTGGTGCTGGAGGAGCTGGAGCACGCCCGGCGCCGGAACGCATCGGTCCTGGCCGAGATCGCGGGCTACGCCAGCGTGGCGGACGCCTACCACGTCACGGCGCCCGATCCCGACGCCCGGGGGGCGACGGAGGCCTTGCGGACGGTCCTCCGCCAGGCAGGGTGCAACCCCGATCAGGTGGGCTACATCAACGCGCACGGGACCTCCACCGTCTACAACGATCGGAGCGAGACCCTGGCCATCAAGAAGGCGATGGGCGACGTGGCCTACCGGGTGGCCGTCAGCTCCACCAAGTCCATGACCGGCCACATGCTGGGGGCGGCGGGTGCAGCCGAGGCCATCGCCGCGGTGCTGGCCATGGATCGGGGCGTGATCCCGCCCACCATCAACCTGGAGCACGCCGATCCCGAGTGCGACCTGGATTACGTACCGGGCGAGGCGCGCGAGCAGGCGGTGAGGGTCTCCATCTCCAACTCCTTCGGCTTCGGGGGTCACAACGTTGTCCTTCTCTTCCGGACCGACACCCTCTGAGCAAACGGCCCCTCAGCGACCTTCTGGCGGCCACCCGCGGTCGCCCGGCGGGCGGGGTGGCGGCGAGGACGGAGCCGGCGGCCTGGCTCCCGGGCGGGCCCGCCAGATGGCGGAGTTGGCCCGGGTGGTGGACCCGCCCCTGAGGCGCCTGGAGCTGCTGGACGAAGCCATGACCCACCGATCGTACGGCCAGCCCCCTGGAAGGCCGCGGAAAGAGAACGAGCGGCTGGAGTTCCTGGGGGACGCAGTGCTGGGACTCGCCATCGCGGACCGCCTCTTCCACCAGTTCCCCGACCTTCCCGTGGGCCGCCTGGCCCAGATGCGCATCGACCTGGTGCGGGCTCCCGTGCTGGCCGAGAAGGCCCGCTCCCTCGACCTGGGGCGCCACCTGCGGCTGGGACACGGGGAGGCGGCCAGCGGCGGGCGGCAGAAGGAATCCCTGGTCGGGGACGCCCTTGAGGCGTTGATCGGAGCCATCTACCTGGAGCGGGGTTGGGAGACCGCCGCCCGCTGGGTGGAAGGCCTCTTCGACGTGGAGATCGCCCAGTTGCCCGAGACGACCCGGAGCTTCGACGCGAAGAGCCGCCTGCAGGAGCGCACCCAGGAGCGCGGGGGCCAGCGGCCCGAGTACCGGCTGGTGGAGGTCTCAGGCCCGGACCACGACCGCAGCTTCCGGGTGGAGGTCTGGCTGGGGGGCCAGCTCCTGGGCCGGGGGGCGGGCCGGAGCAAGAAGGCCGCCGAGCAGGAGGCGGCCCACCGGGCGCTGGAAGCGCTGGGCGCGGAGGCCTCCTCCCCGGAGCCGGCCGAGCGCGGGGAGCCGGCTCCCTAGAGGACCCGCAGGAGGCGCACGATCCGCCCCAGGATGACGGGATCGTTCTGCGCCTCGAAGGGGCGGCCCCGGCTGGGGTGCACCAGCCAGGTAGGGCGTTGACCGAAGATGCGGCGTACGGCGGGCCCGTACCCGCGCACCATCACCAGGGCCAGGTCGCCGTCGCGCAGCTCGGCCTCGGGGTCCACGACCAGCTGATCCAGGGGTTCGATCAGGGGCGCGTACTCGGTGCCCTCGGCCTCGAACGCGAAGAAGCCGGGCGTCGTGGCCAGATCCACCACCACCTGCCGCGAGGCGGGCGGTCGATCGTCGGGCGGCAGCGGCATCTGGCTCAACCGGTAGAGGGGCACGGCGTTCCCTGCCGGCGCCGGTTGGGGTGCGCGCCGCTCGGCGAACTCACCCCGCAGGACCGCGTCGCGGAACTGGCGAATGCCTTGGAAGTCCGCCTTGTTCAGCCAGTAGTAGACCGACCGCTCTTGCGTGTAGCCCAGGTGATCCGCCAGCTCCCGGACGGTTGCCGCCGGGCGCTCGCGGACCAGATCGGCCATGCGTTTCAGCACGTCGTTGATGGGTTCCATGGCATCGTCACCTGGCATCGGCGCGAAAGATCGTGAACCGAGGGCGGCGCGGCAGGAAAAAGCTGCCAGACGGCCAACCGAGTATAGGAGTTCGGTACGTGCTGGAAACAGAACCTTTACACGAACCCTGTCACCCTGGTGGACGCGGAGCCGGTCCGCCGTTCCCAGGGAGGACGCGCCGGTGGCCTGATGCCCGCGCGGCGCAGGCCAGAGCGTGGGCCAGGGCTTCCCGGGCGTTACAGGATCCCTGTGCCTGCCGCCCGCGTCCCCCGTGACATCCGCAGCAATGAAAGGAGCCTGGGCTCATGGAGCGCGACGTTCCATCGGAAGGGCAGCGGCCATCCGGCCGGGTGGATGCCAAGGAGCTGGAGCGGGGGCTGCTGGAGCTGGCCTCGGTGGGAGCCGTGCGGGTGGTGCCCGGTACGGAGCGGCCCATCGACGAGATCCACGTCCTGGCCACCCCCGGCCCGTCGCCCAAGCAGGTGGTCCGCGACGTGGAGGCGCTCTTGTTGACGCGTTTCGGCCTGCGCCTGGACCGGCGCCTGATCAGCGTGGTCCAGCTGGCCGGCGCCTACCGGAAGGGCCCCGAGCGGGTGGTGTTGGAGCGGCTCACCGTCGAGCAGACCCGCCAGAACCTGCTGGTGCGGGTGGGGCTCCTCAGAGGCGACGAGCAGGCCACCGGTGAGGCGGAGGCCGCCTCCTCGCCCGAGAGCCGGGCGCTGCTGGCCGCCGAGGCCACCCTTCGGGCTCTGGAGAAGCTCTGGCACGGCCGCGTGCGCTTCGGGGTGGAGGCCCAGCGGCGCATCCAGGTGGCGCACCGGTGGTGCATGGCGGTCCGCGTGGGGGCGGTGGCCACCGGGGGTGACAGCTTCAGCGGCGTCGGTGTGGCACTCATCCGGCGGTCCGACGAGGAGGCCGCGGCGCGGGCGGTCCTGAACGCCACCCAACGGCGGCTGCAGATCATCGCGCCGGGCCCGTCCGGCAACTGAGACGGGAGGATTTTTCGGGCCCGGCGGGAATAGGAATAGGCACATCCAGGCACCTCGGTGCACGGGTCCAAGCAACCGCACGGGCAGCGTCTCAGGAGGAGGCGTACTCCGCGATGGAGGTTCTCAAGGTGTCCGCAACGTCCAAGCCGAAAGCGGTGGCAGGTGCCCTGGCAGCAGTCCTTCGGGAGCACGGCTCGGCCGAGGTGCAGGCGGTCGGCGCAGGCGCCGTCAACCAGGCCATCAAGGCCATCGCCATCAGCCGCGGGTTCGTCGCGCCCAACGGCATCGACCTCGTGTGCATCCCGGCCTTCGCCGAGATCCAGATCGACGGCGAGGAGCGCACCGCCATCCGGTTCATCGTGGAGCCCCGGTAGGGTCGGACCGGGTTCTCTGGACTCGAAATTCCCAGAATCGTGTCGACATATGTGGGACGGGCCGGGCGGGCAGAGGTTCTGGGCGCGTCCCGCCCGGACGTAGGATAGATCACGAAGCTCCAGCGTCGAGGAGGATCGGCGTGGCCAGCGCCAACCAGAAGCGCGATCTCGAGCTGCTCCTGCGGATCGAGCGGAAGGACCCCGAGGCCCAGGAGGAACTGATCCGGAAGTACACGCCCATGGTCCGGCACATCGTGCGCCGCCACTACGCCCGGGCCATGGATTTCGAGGACCTGTGCCAGGAGGGCTTCATCGGGCTCCTGCAGGCCATCGACCAGTACGACCCCACGCGCTACGACGTCGCCTTCAGCTCCTTCGCCTATCTGTGCATCATCCGGAAGGTGTACAACGCCATCAAGAGCGCGAACGGAGCCCGCAACCGCCCCCTCAACACGGCAGTCTCCCTGCAGCACGCTGTCCAGGGACAGCAGGATCGGACCGTCCAGGAGACCATCCCGTCCGACGAGCCGGACCCGCTGGAACAGGTGGATGAGCGCCTATCGGCCGGCCGCCTGCAGCAGGTGCTTGCCCACCACCTCTCGATCCTGGAGTACACGGTGGCCGCCTTCCTGGCCCAGGGCTACTCGGCGCAGGAGATCGTGCGGGAGGTGGGTGTGAACGCCAAGGCGGTGGACAACGCCCGGACCCGGGTGCGGGCCAAGCTTGGCCGGCTGCTGCGCCAGTACGGCACCCTCCTGAACCCCACCCTGCCGCTCGCAGCCCGCCGGCGGACGGACCTGTACGTTCAGCTTCCGCAGCGGCATCAGGCCGGGTAGCGGCGTGTCCAGGTGCAGAGAGGGGACCCCTGTGCTAGAATAGGCCCTGGCTATCGGGAGGAGGGGGCCCGTGCACCTGGAGTCCCTGAGCCTGCGCGGCTTCAAGTCCTTCGAGCGCCGCGTGGAGCTGCGTTTCGACCGGCACCTCACGGCGGTCGTCGGGCCGAACGGAAGCGGCAAGAGCAACATCGCCGACGCCATCCGCTGGGTCCTGGGGGAGCAGAGCATGCAGGCGCTCCGCTCCAAGAACCTGGTGGACCTCATCTTCGCCGGTACCGACCGGAGGCTGCCGGTGAACGTCGCCGAGGTGGTCCTCACCGTCAACAACGAGGACGGAACCTTGCCCTTGCCCTACGCGCAGGTGGCCGTCACGCGGCGCGCCTACCGGGCGGGGGAGAGCGAGTTCTTCATCAACGGAGTGCCGTGCCGTCTCAAGGAGATCCACCAGATCTTCCTCGACACAGGCGTGGGCCGCCGGGGCGTCTCGCTGGTGGGCCAGGGCGAAATCGACGCGCTGCTCACCGCGACGCCGGAGCAGCGGCGCGGCTGGGTGGAGGACCTCGCGGGGATCGCCCGCTACCAGCTCCAGAAGGAGCAGGCGCTGGCCAAGGTTGAAGCCGCCCGCCAGGAGCTGACGCGCCTGCAGGACGTGATCGTGGAGGTGCGGGGCCAGCGCGACCGCCTGCAGGCCGAGGCGCTGCGCGCCCGCCGGCACCGGGAGCTGGCCGCACGCCTGCGGTCGGCCGAGTGGCGCCTCTATCTGCTGGCCCGGCGGGCGGCCGAAGCGCGGGTGGCGGAGGCAGAGGCGCGCCTCCAGGGGCTGCGGGAGGAGCTGGAGGCAGCCCAGCGGGCCCACGCGCAGGCCACGGTGGAATCCGAGACCCTCCGATCCCGGGCCGGCGGCCTGCGGGCGGAGGTGCTGGAGGGCGACGCGGAGGAGCGGGCCCTGGGCGAGCGGATGGCCTATCTTGGGCGGGAGGAAGGGGTTCTGGGGGTCGAACGGCGCCAGGCGGCCGAGCGGCTCTGGAGGGCCCGCGGCGCGCTGAGGCGGCTGCGGGCGGAGGCGGCGGGACGGGCGGCGAGTCGCCGGGAAGCCCGCCGGGCACGGGCTGAGGCGGCCAGCCGCCTGGCGCACGCGGAGGAACGCCTGCGGCGGGCGGAGGCCGAGCTGGCGGAAGCACGCCGGGCGGCGGAGGACCCGACGGGGACGTCCGGCGACCTGCCGGCGCTGCGCGCGCGTGCCGCCCAGCTGCGGGAGAGCCTGGCCGCCAGGGAGGCCGAGGGCCGTGCCCTGGCCCGGGAGATCGAGGAGCGCCAACACGAACGCGAGCGCGCGGCGAGCCGTCTCGCGGCGCTGGAAGAGGCGCTGGCGCGGGCCTCCGACGGGCATCGGGCCCGGGCGGCCGAGGAAGGGCACCTGAAGGCGGAGCTGGACCGGCGGCGCGAGGCGCTGGCGGCGGCCGAGCGCGCCGCTGAGGAGGCCGTGCGGGCGCAAAGCCGTCTGGACCGGGAGGCCGAGGCGCTGAGGGCCCGCCTGGGGAGCCTGCGCCAGCTCCTCGCGGAGGGCCAAGGGTACAGCACCGGGCCCCGTTTGGTCCTCCAGCACCGGGAGCGTTTCCCCGGGCTGGTAGGATCGGTGGCCGAGCTCCTCCGGGTGCCTGCGGAGCTGGCCCGGGCCGCGGAGGCCGCCTTGGGCGGGGCAGGCCAGCACCTGGTCACCCGCGACGCGGGCGCGGTGCAGGCGGCCATCGCGTGGCTGAAGGCGGGGGGCCGGGGGCGGGCCACCTTCCTTCCCATGGATCGCCTTCGCGCGGCGTCCCCGCTGCCGGCCCACCATCCGGCCCGCCGGCACCCGGGTGTGCTGGGGCTGATGGCCGAGATGGCGGGGGTGCAGGAGGGCTTCGAGACGCTCCTGACCTACCTCCTGGGGCGGACGCTGGTACTCGACGGGCTGGAGTCGGCCCTGGACCTCCAGAAGTCCCCCGACATGCCCGGCGGCGGCGGTGCCCGGCTGGTGACGCTGGAGGGCGAGCTGCTGCTGCCATCGGGCGCGGTGACCGGAGGGGCAAGCCGCCAGGAGGCGGGCGGGCTCATCAGCCGGCAAAGCGAGGTTGCGGACCTCGAAGCGCGGGTCGCGCAGGCGGCCGCGGCTCAGGCGGAGGCGGCCGCCCGCGAGGAGGCTGCCCGGGAAGCGGAGCGTGCGGCCCGGGCGGCCCGCGACCGGGCGGAGGACGCCTGGCGTCAGGCGGCGACGGCCCGCTCGGCGGCCGCCCAGGAGGAAGAGCGCCTGCGCCGTGAGGTGGCGGCGCAAGGCGCCCAGGTGGAGGAGGCGCGTTCGGTCCATCGCGCCCGCGAGGCTGCCGCGGCCCGCCTGCGGGAGCAGGTGGAGGAGGCTGGCCGGCAGCTGGCCGGGCTGGAGCAGGAACTCGCCCAGGCCGAAGGCGACGCAGCTCGCCTGGAGGAGGCGCGTCAAGCCGCGCGCGCCACGGCGGAAGCCGCACTGGGCGCCGTGGGCGAAGCGCGCCTTGCCCGGCAGGAGGCGGCCCACCAGTGGCAGGAGGCGGCGCGCCGGCTGGAGGAGGAGCGCCAGGCGTGGCGCGCGTGGCGCGACCGTCTCGAGCAGGCAGCGGCCGAACTGCAGGACGGCGGAGCTGGCCGGCAGGCCTTGACCCGGCGCCGGGAGGACCTGCGTCGAGAGCGAGCGGCCGTGGAGGAGGCGCTGGCAGGGATACGCGGGAGGGTGGAGGCCCGCCGGGCCGAGCTGGGCCGGCTGGAGCAAGCCCTGGAGGAGAAGGAGCGGCGGCTGGCCGAGACGGCGGGCGGCGTGGAGGCCGTCCGGGGCACCGCCCACGCCGCGGAGTTGGAGCTGGTGCGGGAACGGTCCGAGCTGGAGCACCTGCTGCGCGACGCCCCGGAGCCCCCCGAGGAGGCCGAGCTCGCCCCGGGCCCCGGGGGTGCCGAGGCGGCGGCAGCGGGCGAGCCGGGGGCGGGGCCGGACCTGGACCGGCTGCGGGGCGAGGTGGAGCGCATGCGGGTGGCACTGGCCCGCCTCGGCCCGGTCAACCCCGTCGCAGAGGAGGCCTTCCAGGAGGTGGACACCCGCTTCCGCACCCTCGAAGCCCAGCGGGATGATCTGATCGCCGCCCGACGCGAGCTGGTGGAGATGGTGGAGACCATCGACCGTACCAGCACCGAGCGGTTCCAGACCGCCTTCGCCTCGCTCCAGCAGGCGATGCAGGAGCTCTTCGAGCGCCTCTTCGACGGGGGTGAGGCCCGCCTCGAGCTGACCCGCCCGGACGACCCCCTCCACTCGGGGGTGGAGCTCAATGTTCGCCCCCCGGGGAAGCGGTGGCAGCCGCTCATGGCCCTCTCGGGCGGCGAGCGGTCCCTCTGCCTGGTCGCGCTCCTTTTTGCCATTCAGCGGGTGCGACCCAGCGCCTTCGCGCTCCTGGACGAGGTGGACGCGGCCCTGGACCGGCGCAACCTGGTCCGCTTCGTCTCGGTGCTGGAGGAGTTCTCCGCGCGGACCCAGTTCGTCCTGATCTCGCACCGGCCCGAGACGGTGGAGGCGGCCGGGGTCCTTTACGGGGCGACCCTCGACGGGGACGGCACCTCGCGCCTGGTCTCCTTGCGGGTGCCCGAAGCCGAGGGGGTTTCGCGATGAGCTTCTTCGATCGATTGAAGCAGGGCCTGGCTCGAAACCGGTCGGGCTGGGTGGAGCAGGTGCGACGGACGGTGACGGGGGCCCTGCGGGTGCGAGGGCGCGTGGACGAGGAGCTGCTCGCCGAGCTGGAGGAGAGCCTGCTGGAAGCCGATGTGGGCCTCGCGGCGGTGGAGGCGGTCCTGGAGGCCCTACGCCAGCAGGCCTCTGCGGAGGGGCTCCGTTCCCCGGACCAGGTCCTGTCGGCCCTGCGTGCCCTTCTGGCGGAGGAGCTGAGGCGCCACCAGCAGTCGCTGGCGACGCCGCCCGAGGCGCCGGGGGTGATCCTGCTCCTGGGGGTGAACGGCTCGGGCAAGACGACCACTGCGGCCAAGCTCGCGGCCCAGCTGGGCGGGGCGGGGCAGGTGATCCTGGGCGCCTGCGACACCTTCCGGGCCGCGGCGGGCGAGCAGCTCCAGGTGTGGGGCGATCGCATCGGGGTCCCGGTGATCCGGCAGGAGGCCGGTTCGGACCCGGCCGCCGTCGCCTTCGACACGGTGCAGGCGGCCCGGGCCCGGGGTGCCCGGTGGGCCGTCCTGGACACGGCGGGCCGCCTGCAGACCCGCAGCAACCTGATGAGCGAGCTGGCGAAGATCCACCGGGTGGTGGAGAGGGCCCTGGGTCGCCCGGCCGACGAGCGCCTCCTGGTGCTGGACGCGTCGGTGGGGCAGAACGGGCTCTCCCAGGCGCGCCTCTTCGGCGAGAGCGTGCCGCTGACGGGCCTGGCGGTGACCAAGCTGGACGGAACGGCCCGGGGAGGGATCGTCCTGGCCATCACCCGGGAGCTGGCCCTGCCCGTGAAGCTCATCGGGGTGGGCGAAGGGGTGGACGACCTGCAGCCCTTCGACGCCGGCACCTTCGTGGACGCTCTCTTCGGCGAGGGTTCGCGGTCAGGGGCGGATGCTTGACGCGACCTGGCGTGCCCGGTATACTGTCAACGTGTAAAGGTTGTATGGTTGACAGGCTCGGAGGGCGTCATGGCTCGCAGATCCGGCGCAGGGCAGACCCAGCCCGAGCAACGGCTGGAGAAGACGGTGGAGATGGGACTCCTCTACGACTCCTACGGGGAGCTTCTCACCGAGAAGCAACGCCGTTTCTTCGAGCTCTACTTTCTCGACGACCTGTCGCTGGGCGAGATCGCCGACCAGTTCGCGGTGAGCCGCCAGGCGGTCTACGACATCCTGCGCCGCTCGCAGAACACCCTGGAGCGGATGGAGGCCAAGCTGGGGCTGGTGGCCGCCGAGCGGGCCCGGGCCGGAAGGCTTGCGAGCCTCATGACGGACGCGGAGCGGCTGGTGCAGGCGCTTGCCGATCCGGCTTCCGGAAGCCCCGAGGCCCGCAGGGCGGCGGAAGCGGTGAGGCGGGGCCTGGAGGGGCTGCGGAGCCTCGAGCGGGCCGACGCGGGAGGAGGGGCGGCCGGTGGCCTTCGAACGTCTGAGTGAGCGACTGCAAGCGGTCTTCCGGCAGCTCTCCGGACGCGGGAAGCTGGGCGAGCGCGACGTGGACGAGGCCCTGCGCGAGGTGCGCCGGGCGCTCTTGGAGGCCGACGTCCACTTCCGGGTGGTGAAGGAGGTCCTCGAGCGGATCCGGGCCCGCGCGGTGGGCGAGGAGGTGCTCTCCAGCCTCACGCCGGCCCAGCAGGTGATCCGCATCGTGCGGGACGAGCTCACCGAGCTCATGGGGGGCGCCAACCAGGGGATCGCCTTCGCGCCCCAGCCGCCCACGGTGATTCTCCTCTGCGGCCTCCAGGGTTCGGGCAAGACCACCACCGCGGCCAAGCTGGCCTTCCGGCTCAAGCAGCAGGGTCGCCGACCCCACCTGGTGGCCGGCGACCTCTACCGGCCGGCGGCCGTGGAGCAGCTGCAGGTGCTGGCCCGGCAGGTGGGCGTGCCCTGCCACACCGGGGGCCCTCAGGCCGCGGGCGACGCGGTGGAGGCGGCGGCCCAGGGTGTGGCGGCCGCCACGGAACAAGGTGCCGACGCTGTCCTGGTGGACACCGCCGGCCGCCTCCAGGTGGACGCGGAGATGATGGAGGAGCTGCGGCGCACCCGGGACCGGGTGAAGCCCCACGAGGTGCTGCTGGTCCTGGACGCGATGACGGGCCAGGAGGCCCTGAACGTGGCCCGGGCTTTCCAGGAGGAGATGGAGCTGACCGGGCTCGTCCTCACCAAGACCGACGGGGACGCCCGGGGCGGCGCCGCCCTCTCGGCCCGGGCCGTGACCGGGCGACCCATCAAGTTCGTGGGCACCGGCGAGCGGGTGGAGCAGCTCGAACCCTTCCACCCGGACCGGATGGCCTCGCGGATCCTGGGCATGGGCGACGTGCTCACCCTCATCGAGCGGGCCGAGTCGGCCATGGACCAGAAGGAGGCGCAGCGGCTCACCGAGCGGATCCGGGAGGCCCACTTCACCTTGGAGGACTTCCTGGAGCAGCTTCGCCAGGTGCGGAAGATGGGCCCCATGGACGAGATCCTGGGGATGCTGCCCGGGCTGCCGGGCGGGGCGGGGAGCCTGAAGGGCCTCCAGGTGGACGAGCGGGAGCTGGGGCGGGTCGAGGCGATCATCCAGTCCATGACCCCCCAGGAACGGCGGAATCCCCAAATCATCGACGGTTCCCGGCGCCGGCGGATCGCGCGGGGCAGCGGCACCCAGGTCCAGGACGTGAACCGGTTGCTGAAGCAGTTCGAGCAAACCCGCACCCTGCTCCGGCAGGTGGCGGGTGCCCCTTTGGGCGCGGGTCGCAAGGCCTCGGGGGGCAAGGCGGCCAGGGGGTTGGGGCGCCTCTTCCGGGGCAGGCGGTAGTCTCTCAGGAGGTGTTCGAGGTGGCGGTGCGCATTCGCCTGAAGCGGATGGGAGCCAGGCACCAGCCGTACTACCGGCTGGTGGTGGCCGACTCGCGGGCGGCGCGGGACGGGCGTTTCATCGAGAGCTTCGGGACCTACAACCCGATCTCGGACTCGAGCGAGATCCAGGTGGACGAGGAGAAGGCCCTGCTCTGGCTCGGACGGGGTGCCCTGCCGTCCGAGAGCGCACGCCGGATCCTGGAACGGGCCGGCGTGTGGGAGAAGTTCGAGTCCGCCCGCAGGCAGAAAGAGGCCTAGACCGTGGACGAGAACGCGCTGGTGGAGATGGTCCGATGGATCGCGGGGCACCTGGTGGACCACCCCGACGAGGTCACGGTGAGCGTGGTGCGGGGCGAGCCGGCCAAGACGCCCATCACGGTCCTGGAGCTGCGGGTTCACCCCGAGGACATGGGCCAGGTGATCGGCAAGCAGGGGCGCGTGGCCAAGGCGATCCGCACGGTGCTCAAGGCCGCATCGGGGCGGGCAGGGCGGGAGGTCCGCCTGGAGATCGTGGAGTAGCTCCGGAACCCTGGGTGGCGGTGGGCCGGGTGCTGGGCCCCTGGGGCGTCGCAGGCTGGGTACGGGTGGAACCGCTCACCGACCGCCCCGAGCGCTTCCTGCGCCTGGAGCAGGTCCGCTTCCGGCCGGCGGCCGGGCGGCCGCTGCGCTCGGTGCGGGTGCGGGACGTCCAGGTGCAGGGGATCCAGGTGCGGCTGGCCTTCTCCGGGGTGGAGACCCGGGAGGAGGCCCTGGAGCTGGCCAACGGCCTCCTCCAGGTTCCCGCCGCCGAGGCGGAGCCCCTGCCCGAAGGCCGCTACTACCGGTTCCAGCTCCTGGGTCTGGAGGTCTGGACCGTTCCTGAAGGACGCAGGCTGGGGCGGGTGGTGGAGGTCCTGGAGACGGGCGCCAACGACGTCCTCGTGGTGCAGCGGGAGGAGGGCGGGGAGGTCCTGCTCCCAGCCCTTCGCCAGGTGGTGCGGCGGGTGGACCTGGACGCAGGGCGCCTGGAGGCGGAGCTGCTCCCGGGGTTGGAGGAGGCGACGGGGCGAGCCGATGCGCGTCGACGTGATCACCCTCTTCCCTGAGTTCTTCACCGGCCCGCTGGACGTGGGCATGATGCAGCGGGCGCGGGAGAAGGGCCTCCTGGACGTGAGGCTCTGGCAGCTCCGGGCCTTCACCCACGACCGGCACCAGACGGTGGACGACACGCCCTACGGGGGCGGCGCCGGCATGGTGATGAAGCCGGAGCCGCTGGTGGAGGCCCTGGAGGCGGTGCGGGCCGACGGGCCCCGGGCCCGGGCGATCCTCCTGACCCCCCAGGGCCAGGTGCTCACCCAGGAGCGGGTGCGGCGGCTTGCCCGGGAAGAGCGGCTGATCCTGGTCTGCGGCCGCTACGAGGGCGTGGACGAGCGGGTGCGGGCCTTCGTGGACGAGGAGCTCTCGGTGGGCGACTACGTGCTCACCGGCGGCGAGTACGGTGCCCTGGTGGTGATCGACGCGGTGACGCGGCTGGTTCCGGGCGTGCTGGGAAGCGAGGCGTCCCCCGAGGAAGAGTCCTTCAGCGAGGGGCTCCTGGAGTACCCTCAGTACACGCGGCCGCCCGTCTTCCGGGGGATGGAGGTTCCGCAGGTGCTCACCACGGGCAACCACGGGGAGATCGCCCGGTGGCGGCGGCGGGAGGCGATCCGCCGGACGCTGGAGCGCCGCCCGGACCTGCTGCCGGCGGCGAGCCTGTCCCGCGAGGACGAGGTTTGGTTGAGCGAGCTGCGCAAGCGGTGGCCCGGCGGCGGCGATCCGCCGGAAGCGTGAGCGAGTCGAAGGGTGAGGTGGACGGGATGGACCGGATCAAGGAGATCGAGAAGGCCCAGATGCGGGCGGACCTGCCCGACGTCCAGCCCGGGGACACGGTGCGGGTGTCCTTGCGGGTGGTGGAGGGCGAGCGCCGCCGGACCCAGGTTTTTGAGGGCGTGGTGCTGGCCCGCTCGGGCTCGGGGCTGACGGAGAGCGTCACGGTGCGGAAGGTGAGCCAGGGCGTGGGGGTGGAGCGGGTCTTCCCGCTGCACTCTCCCAGCATCGAGCGGATCGACGTGGTCCGCCACGGCCAAGTGCGCCGCGCCAAGCTCTACTACCTGCGCGAGCTCCGGGGCAAGGCGGCCCGCTTGAAGGAACGCCGCTAGCAGGTGGAGATCCGCTGGCAGCCGGGCCACCTGGTGAGGGCCCGGCGGGAGCTGAAGCCCCTCCTGTCCCAGGCCCGCTGGGTGGTGGAGGTGGGGGACGCCCGGGCTCCCAGGGCCAGCCGCGACCGGCTTCTTTCCGAGCAGGTCCCTGCCGCTCGGCGGATCGTGGTTCTGACCCATGCGGACCTGGCCGATCCCCAGGCCACCCGGGCGTGGCTGCGGGCACTGCGGGCCGCGGGGGAAGAGGCGTACGCCGTGAGGGCCCACCGCCCGTCCGGCCTCCAGCCGCTGCAGCGGCGCCTGGCGCCGCCGCGGGCGCGCCCGCCCGCGGGCCTGCGCGGCGTGCGGCTGGGCACCGCCGTCACCCTCCAGCGGGCCGTGGTGGTGGGGTTGCCCAACGTGGGGAAGTCGACCCTCATCAACGCCCTGGCCCGTCGTAGCCGGGCCCGCTCCGAGGCGCGCCCCGGCACCACCCGGGGGCCCCAGTGGATCCAGGCCTCCGAGGGGCTGGAGCTCCTGGACACCCCGGGGGTGCTGGCGCCCATGGGGGTCCGGGGGGAGCGCGCCTACCTCCTGGCCGCCCTCGGCATGGTGTCGGACCGGAGCTTCCCCGTGTGGGAGGTGGCCGTGTGGCTGGTGGAAAGGCTGGGCCTCCCGGACCCGGCCCTGGGGAGCGCCGAAGCGACCCTCGAGGGGATGGGGCGCGGCTGGGGTCTGGTGAGCAGGAGCGGCGCGGTGAACACCGAGGAGACTGCCCTGCGGCTGCTCCAGCAGTTCCGCCGCGGCAGCCTGGGGAGGCACACCCTGGAGGAGCCGCCGCGGGTCCCCGCGGAGCCCGGCCGGTAGCCACAGTGCCCGGCGACCGCCGCAGCCTGGGCGCGTGGGGCGAGCGGCTGGCCCAGGTCTACCTGGAAGGCCTGGGCTACCGGATCTTGGAGCGCAACCTCCGAAGTCGCCTGGGAGAGTTGGACCTGGTGGCCCTGGACGGGCAGACGCTCGCCTTCGTGGAGGTGCGCACCCGCCGTTCCAGCCGGCTCGGGGGCCCCGAGGAGTCCGTGGACGGCGCCAAGCGGGCCCGCCTCGCCCGCCTGGCCGCGGCGTACCTGCAGCGGTTTCCGTCCCACCGGGGGCGACCCGTCCGGATCGACGTGGTGACGGTCCGAATCCGGCCCGACGGTGCAGAGCTCGGCCACCTGCGGAACGTCACCGGATGAGCTTCCCACCTTCTGAAGGGCGCCGGCCCGCTGTGGCGAATGGAAGACCCATGGGGGTCCGGGTGTGCCCGATTCGTACCGTCAGACGTCACGCCGGGCGGACCACTCACTTCATGGCTTCGAACCTTCCGAATCAGGAGGTGGAGCGTGTGCGTCTTCGGATCGCCGCAAGTCTCGCAGGCCTTCTGGTGCTGACCCTGCTGGCCGTTCCGGTCCTGGCTCAAGAGCCGCTCCGCATCGGTCTCCAGGCTCCCATCACCGGGCCGTGGGCCTACGAGGGCGAGATGGCCCGCAACTCGGTGGAGATCGTCAGGGACCAGATCAACGCCCGGGGAGGGGTGCTGGGGCGTCCCATCGAGATCGTCCTGGGTGACGACCAGGGGAACCCGCGCCAGAGCGCCCTGGTGGCCCAGCGGATGGTGAGCGAGGGGGTCGTGGCCGTGGTGGGGACCTACGGGTCCTCCATCAACGAGCCGGCCTCCACCATCTACGAGCGGGCCGGGGTGGTCAACATCGGCTACGGCTCGACCGCGGTCCAGCTCACCCAGCACGGGTGGCAGTACTTCTTCCGCACCTGCTTCCGGGACGACCGGCAGGGCGCCTTCTTCGCCCAGCTGGTGAACGAGACCCTGCAGGCGGCCCGGGTGGCCATCCTCCACGACAACACCACCTTTGCCCGGGGGTTGGCGGAGGCGGCCCGCGCTTCGCTGCAAGAGGCAGGCCAGGCGGAGATCGTCTTCTACGATGCGGTGACCCCCGGCGAGCGCGATTTCAGCCCGATCCTCAGCCGGATGCGCGCCCGGTCGCCCGAGGTCGTCTACTACACGGGCTATTATCCTGAGGCCGCGCTCATCGCGCGCCAGATGAGGGACCTGGGCATCGACGCCGTCTTCGTGGGCGGCAACGCCGCCATCAACGACGAGTTCGTGGAGATCGCCGGGCGGGAGGTGGCCGCCGGTTCGCTCATGACCCAGGAGCCGCTCCCCACCGATCTGCCTTACCCGCAGTCCAAGGCGTTCCTGGACGAGTACGTGAAGCGCCACGGCCAGCCCCCCAGCAGCCCGTGGCCCGTCTACGCGGCCGACGCCCTGAACGTGCTGGCGGCGGCCATCGAGGCGACGGGTTCCACCGACGGCAAGGTGCTGGCGGGCTACATCCACGACACGCTCCAGATCGACGGCGTCACGGGTCCCATCTCCTTCGACGCCGCGGGCGACCGGGAGGGTGCCATCTACCTGGCCTACGAGGTGGCCTCCGACGGCAGCCTGGTCCCCTACGAGCGCTGAGCGGGGGGCACGTCCGGGCCGGGGCCCCTCCGGGGGCGCCCGGCCCTGCCCGAACCGCAGTCCCTGCGGCACCTGGAGGTGACCCGGTGACCCTCTTCGTCGAGCAGCTGGCCAACGGCCTCACGGTGGGCGCCGTCTACGCCCTGGTGGCTCTGGGCTACACCATGGTCTACGGGGTCATGAAACTGATCAACTTCGCCCACGGCGAGCTCTTCATGCTGGGGGCCTACCTGGGCTTCACCGTGCTCGTCTCCACCGCGCTGGGCGGTGCCCTACCGGCCGGCGCGGCCCTGCTGGTGATCATCCTCCTGGCCATGGGAGGGGTGGCGCTGCTGGGGCTGACCGTGGAGCGCGTGGCGTACCGTCCCCTGCAGCGGGCCAACCGGCTGACCGCGGTGGTCTCGGCGCTGGGGGTTTCCATCTTCCTCCAGAACAGCGCCATGCTCCTGTGGGGGCCCCGCTACCGGGCGTATCCCGGCTGGGCCGTGCCCGACGTGCGCTGGTCCGTGGCGGGGGTGCACGTGGGGCTCATGCAGGTGCTCATCCTGGCCGTGGCGCTGGTGCTGATGCTGGGGCTCTACTACGTGATCCAGCGAACCTTCCTGGGGGCGGCTATTCGGGCCACCGCCATCGACCACGACACCGCCCGGCTCATGGGGATCAACGTGGACCGGATCATCCAGCTCATCTTCGTGATCGGGCCTGCCCTGGGGGCGGCAGCGGGGGTGCTCCTGGGCCTCTACTACCGGCAGATCCACTTCACCATGGGCTGGTCGTACGGCCTCAAGGCCTTCACTGCGGCGATCATGGGGGGCATCGGCAACATCCCCGGCGCCATGGTGGGCGGCCTCCTGCTGGGCACCCTGGAGATGCTGGGGGCCGGGTATCTCTCGGCCGCATGGAAGGACGCGTTCGTCTTCGCCATCCTCATCCTCCTCCTGATCGTCCGGCCCACGGGGCTCCTGGGCGAGCGGGTCGCGGAGAAGGTGTAGCCATGGCTAGGACCGCGCCGCGGGAGCGGCTGGCGCAGGAGGAGACCGTGGGGGTCCGGCCGCCCCGGCCGTCCACCGCCCGGGCGCGGGGGCTGATCGGTCCCGCGCTCACGCTGGGGGCGGTGGTGCTGGGGGTGGCCGCCCCCTGGCTCGTCAGCGACTACTGGGTGGACGTGGCCGTCTTCTGGGGCATCTATGCGCTCCTGGGGCTCAGCCTGAACCTGATCGTGGGTGAGGTGGGCCTCTTCAACATGGGCCACACCGCCTTCTTCGCCATCGGGGCCTACGCCACGGTGATCCTCAACCAGGCCTGGGGGCTCTCCCTCTGGCTCCTGATCCCGGTGGCGGGCTTCCTGGCCGCGGCGGCGGGCTACGGCCTGAGCCGGCCCATCATCCACCTGCGGGGCGACTACCTCCTCATTGCCACCATCGGCCTGAACGAGATCCTGCGGGTCGCTCTCCTCAACAACCCCCGGGGGCTCACGGGCGGGCCCAACGGGGTGATCCTGCTCGATCAGTTCCGCCTCTTCGGGTACGGGCTGGATCGGCCCGAGCGCTTCTACTACCTGGTGTGGGGCGCGGTGGGGCTGGTGGTGTGGGGGCTGCTGCGCCTGCAGCGGTCGCGCATCGGGCGGGCGTGGAACTGCGTGCGGGAGGACGAGGTGGCCGCGGAGGCGATGGGCATCGACGTGCGCCAGGCCAAGCTCCTGGCCTTCGTGCTGGGCGCGGGGCTCGCGGGCGCGGCGGGGACCCTCTTTGCGGCCAAGATGGTGGTGGTCTCCCCCGACAGCTTCACCTTCATGGAGGCCGTGATCCTCTTCGCCATCGTGATCCTGGGCGGGATGGGGTCCATTCCGGGCGTGCTGGTGGGCTCGGCGGCCATGATGGTCCTGCCAGAGCTCCTCAGGAATTTCGCCCAGTACCGGATGCTCTTCTTCGGCGCCGCCATGGTGGTCATGATGATCTTCCGGCCCCAGGGCCTCTGGCCCAGCCGGCGCTGGAAGGCGCAGCTTGCGGGGGAGCGGGAGCCATGAGCGCGCTCCTGTCCGTCGAAGGACTGGCCAAGCGGTTCGGGGGCCTGCAGGCCGTGAGCGACTTCCACCTGAACGTGCCCGAAGGGACCGTGTCGAGCCTCATCGGCCCCAACGGGGCGGGGAAGACCACGGTCTTCAACCTGATCACGGGCATCCACCGGCCCGATGCGGGGTCGATCCGCTTCCTCGGCCGGGAGCTGGCCCGGCTGTTGCCCCACCAGGTGGCCGAGCTGGGCATCGCCCGCACCTTCCAGACGGTCCGCCTCTTCCCGAACCTCACCTGCTTCGAGAACGTCCTGGCCGGCCAGCACTGCCGGAGCCGGGCCGGGGTGTGGGCCTCGCTGGTGCGCACGCCCGCGCAGCGGCGGGAGGAGGCGCGGGTCCAGGCGACGGCCCGGCGGTGCCTGGAGCAGGTGGGCCTCTGGAGGCAGCGGGACGAGCTCGCAACGAGCCTGGCCTACGGCGACCGGAAGCGGTTGGAGATCGCCCGGGCGCTGGCGACGGAGCCGGTGCTCCTGATCCTGGACGAGCCGGCCGGCGGCCTCAACGATAGGGAGAGCGAGGCGCTGATGGAGCTGATCCTGCAGGTGCGGGCGTCGGGCGTCACGGTCCTCCTCATCGAGCACGACATGCACGTGGTGATGGGCATCTCCGATCAGGTCACGGTCATGGAGAACGGCCGGGTGATCGCGACGGGCAGCCCTGAGGCGGTGCGGAACGCCCCGGAGGTGGTCGAGGCGTACCTGGGCCACGACGACGTGGAGGAGGACCTGTGATGACGCTCCTGGAGGTGGAGGGCCTACGGGTGACCTACGGGGGCGTGGAGGCGGTGCGGGACCTGAGCCTCTCGGTGGAGACGGGGGAGGTGGTGGCCCTCCTGGGCGCGAACGGGGCCGGGAAGAGTACCACGCTGCGGGCGCTCTCGGGGCTGGTGCGCCCGGCGGCGGGCCGCATCCGCCTGGAGGGGCGGGACCTGGCCCGGGTGCCCGCCCACGAGATCGTGGAGCTGGGAGTGGCCCACGTCCCCGAGGGACGGAGGGTCTTCGGCACCCTCTCCGTGGAGGAGAACCTGAACCTGGGGGCGTACACCCGGCGCCGGCTGCGGGGCGCGGTGGAGGAGGCCCGCGCGCGGGTGTACCGGCTCTTCCCCCGGCTGGAGGAGCGGCGGCACCAGCTGGCCGGGACCCTCTCGGGCGGGGAGCAGCAGATGCTGGCCATCGGCCGGGGGCTCATGGCCCGTCCGCGCCTCCTGCTGCTGGACGAGCCCTCGCTGGGCCTGGCGCCCAAGCTGGTGCGGGAGATCTTCCGCACGGTGCGCGAGATCAACCGCCAGGGGGTCACGGTGCTCTTGGTGGAGCAAAACGCCCGGATGGCCCTCCGCCTGGCCCACCGGGGCTACGTCCTCGAAACGGGCCGCCTGGCCCTGGGCGGGCCCGCAGCGGAGCTGCGGCAGGACCCCCGCATGCGCGAGGCGTACCTGGGCGGGAGGGCGTAGCCGGCCGGGGTCGTGCGCTCCCGGACACGGGGATCGCTCCTCCCCCTGCAGGAGCGGCGGCGGTCGCGGCGAAGCTCTCGTCCTGTGTACCCTCTTGCCCGCGGGGGCAAGGGGGTTTTCTGCCTTGCTGGCAAGGCTTTGGAGTGCGACACTCATCGGGGTGGAGGGCAGGCCGGTGCAGGTGGAGGTGGACCTGCAGAACGGCCTCCCGGCCTTCGAGGTGGTGGGCCTGCCGGGGACGGCGGTGCTGGAGAGCCGCGACCGGGTGCGCTCCGCCCTGCGGAACAGCGGGTTCGAGATGCCCCTGGGGCGGTTGACGGTCAACCTGGCCCCGGCCGACCTGCGCAAGGAGGGCCCCGCCTTCGACCTCCCCATGGCGGTGGGCATCCTGGTCGCCACGGCGCGGGTCCCGCCCGGACGGGCGGCCGCGCACGCCTTCCTGGGCGAGCTGGGGCTGGACGGGTCCCTGCGGCCCGTGGCCGGGGTGCTGGCCGCGGCCGAGGCGGTTCGGGAGCACGTGGAGTCGCTGGCCGTTCCCGCGGGCAACGGGTCGGAGGGTGCCCTGTCGGGGTTGCCGGCCCTGGAGTTCACGCACCTGGCCGAGGTGGTCGCCTACCTGAGGGGAGACCGGACGCCCCGGCCTTCGGTGCCTCTCCCACCGGACGACCGCGAAGCCGCTCCGGCCCCGGGGCTGGAGGCGGTGGCCGGTCAGGCCCAGGCCAAGCGGGCGCTGGAGGTGGCCGCGGCCGGGGGGCACCCTCTGGTGATGGTGGGCCCGCCGGGGGTGGGAAAGACGCTCCTCGCCGAGCGCCTGGGCGGGCTCCTGCCGCCGCTCTCGGAAGCCGAGGCGTACGAGGTCACCAAGATCCACAGCATCGCCGGCCTCCTCCCGCCCGGGGCGGGGCTGATGCGGCGGCCGCCCGTGCGGCGCGTCCATCCTTCGGCCGGCGGCGCCGCGCTGGTGGGGGGCGGGGTGCCCCCCAGGCCGGGGGAGGTGAGCCTGGCCCACCGGGGCGTCCTCTTCCTGGACGAGATGCCCGAGTTCTCGCCCCAGGTGCTGGACGCCCTGCGCCAGCCGCTGGAATCGGGCTGGATCGAGCTCAGCCGGGGCCGGTACCACGTGCGCTTCCCCGCCCGGTTCCTGCTGGTGGGGGCCGGGAACCCCTGCCCCTGCGGCCAGTGGGGCTTCGGAGCCTGCCGCTGTTCGGACGGAATCCTGGCCCGGTACCGGCGGCGCCTTTCGGGACCCCTGCAGGATCGGGTGGACCTCTGGGTCTCGGTGGAACCTCCCCGGGGCGACGACCTCTTCCAGGCGCCCCGGGACGAGACGGTCCGGGCCGTGGAGCGGGTGCGGCAGGCGCGCCGCCGGCAGGCCGAACGGTACGGGCGTGGGATCCTGAACGCGGCGGCCGAGGGCGGAGCCCGGTCGTTCGCCCCGGACCCACGCGTCCGGCGCCTGGTGGAACAGGCCCTGGACGGACGGCTCATCTCCGCCCGGGGAGCGGTCCGTCTCCTGCGGGTGGCCCGGACCCTGGCCGACCTGGACGGAAGCGAGCAGGTGCGGGAGGAGCACGCGGCCGAGGCGCTCCAGTACCGGCGCCCGCCCTGGTAGGGCGTTGCTCGGGACGAACGACCCGTTGGAATGAGGTCGTTCGGGCCACGCCCATCGGCCGATACCCTTCGGGCCACGGCTGGACTAAAGTGGAACCAGGAGGTGGTCTCCCGTGCTGAACCTGGCGCAGGTGGAACGGATCCTGCAGGAGGAGCTGGGTGACCGGGTGGCCCAGGAGCTCTTCGACCGGGTGATCGACCGCCTGGCCGAGGCGGACGGTCGCTGGCAGGAGCTGGAGGACGAGAGCCAGTTCGGGTACAACTTCTCCATCCAGTGCCCGGACATCTGCCTCATCGGGGCGCTTGCCCGGGAGGGGGGCCGGCTCAGGGTCTTCCGGGAGGTCGGCTGAGGCTCCAGGTCGCGTGCCGGATAAAGCCCACCGGGGCTCGCCATGCTACAGGGGACCGGAGGGGAACCCGACGCGACGAAGGAAGGCGAGCCCGTTGGAGCCCGAACCAGGCACGACCCGGATCTACCGTTGCCCGGTCTGCCAGGTGGACACGCCGCACGCGGTCCGGGCGAAGAGGGCTGGCCGGATCGCCCTGAAGTGCAGCAACTGCGACAACGGCAGCCTGGTGGACCAGGGCGAGCTCCAGCTCTACCAGCACCGGTGGGAGGATGAGCTGCGGCAGATCCTGGACAACCTGGGCGCGCACGGGGAAGGAAGGGGCGGGGACGAGGGCGAATAGTCCCGCCGGCCCGGTTCGCCCGCAGGGGGGTGGGAGGGAGTCTTCCCATGTCCTCCGCCGACGCGGCCCGGGAGCGGCTGGACCTCGTCCGCCTGTACGCCGCGCTGCCGCCGCACCTTGCGTACAAGATCTTCAAGCACTACGCCTCCGCCTCGCGCGCCTGGGAGGCGTTCGAGGCGGGGTGGAGGGCCCTGGGCGTGGACGACGCCCAGGTGGCCCAGGCCCGTGCCTTCGACCCCGGCTGGGCCCATCGCGAGATCCTCCGCCTGGGCCGCACCGGGGTGCAGGTCGTCACCCCGCTTCTTCCGGGATACCCGCCAAGCCTGTCCAACGTGAAGGATGCGCCGCCGCTCCTCTTCATGCGGGGCTCCTGGCAGCCGATGGACGAAGGGGCGGTGAGCATCGTCGGCACCCGCCGGTGCACGCCCTACGGGGAGTCGGTGGCCGCGGAGCTGGGGGCGGCGCTGGCCCGGGCCGGCGTCACCGTGGTCAGCGGGTTGGCCCGGGGCGTCGACGCTGCCGCCCACCGGGCCGCGCTGGAGGCGGGCGGGCGCACCGTGGCCGTGATGGCCACCGGCCCCGACCGGATCTACCCGCCCGAGCACCGGAAGCTGGCCCGAGCCATCGAGGCCCAGGGCGCCCTCATCACCGAGTTCCCGCCGGGCACCCACCCCGAGCCCTACTACTTCCCCCACCGGAACCGCATCATTGCGGCCCTGAGCTGGGCCACGGTGGTGGTGGAGGCGGGGGAGCGGAGCGGGGCGCTGATCACCGCCGACCTGGCCCTCACCATGGGCCGGACGGTCTTCGCGGTGCCCGGCCCCATCCACCGGCCGCAAAGCCGCGGGTGTCACCGCCTGATCCGGGAAGGGGCGACGCTGCTGGGCTCGGCGGCCGACCTGATCGAGGAGGTGCGCGCCCGGCAGGCGACCGGGGCCCTCCCGCAGGGGACGCTGCCCGGGATCGCCTCCGAGCCGCCTGAGGGGGCAGGGCCGCCATCCAGCGATCCCCAGCGCTGGCTCTACGACCGGCTGGACCGGGAGCCGCGCACCCTGGAGGAGCTGGTGCGACGCTGCGGGTCCGACGTGGGGTCGGTCCAGGCGGGGCTCAGCCTTCTGGAACTCCGGGGCTGGGCGGTACGGGTGGGGGGGCGCTACTGGCGGAGGCGCTGGTGATGCGCCTTGCGGCCCCTTCGGTTTACAGCCCCTGGGGCCCTCAATATAATGAAGGGCGAACCGGACGGGAGGGGAACGTGTGGCCAAGTCGCTGGTCATCGTGGAGTCACCGGCCAAGGCCAAGACCATTGGCCGATTCCTCGGGCGGACGTACCAGGTGAAGGCCTCCATGGGCCACGTGCGCGACCTGCCCAAGAGCCAATTCGGCGTGGACGTGGAGAACGGCTTCCAGCCCCGCTACATCACCATCCGGGGCAAGGGGAAGGTGGTGCAGGAGCTGCGGGAGGCCGCCCGGAAAGCGGAACGGATCTACCTGGCCACCGACCCCGATCGGGAGGGCGAGGCCATCTCCTGGCACCTCATGAGCGCCCTCGACCTCCAGGAGGACCGCGCGCAGCGGATCGAGTTCCACGAGATCACGGCCGACGCCATCCGCCACGCGGTGAAAAACCCGCGGGCCCTGGACCTGCGGCGGGTGGAGGCCCAGCAGGCGCGGCGGGTGCTGGACCGGGTGGTGGGCTACCAGCTCAGCCCGCTCCTCTGGGCCAAGGTGCGCCGCGGCCTCAGCGCCGGGCGTGTGCAGTCGGTGGCGGTGCGGCTCATCTGCGACCGCCAGGCCGAGATCGACGCCTTCGAGCCGCAGGAGTACTGGACGGTCGACGTCACCCTCCGGGCCCTGGCCGGCGAGGAGCCCCAGGGGCCCGCCAGCGCGTCCCAAGGGCACCCGAACGGCCGGGCGAAGCGCGCGGCCGGGCTCGAGCCCGCCGTCTTCGTGGCGCGGGTGGAGCGGAGGGGCGGCAAGAAGCTCGAGATCCCCAGCGAGTCCGAGGCCCGGCGGGTGGTGGAGGAGGTGGCCGCCCAGGAGACCCGGGTGGCGTCGGTGGAGGAGAAGGAGCGACGGCGGTCGCCCTATGCGCCGTACACCACCAGCACCCTCCAGCAGGACGCCTCGCACCGGCTCCGGTTCCCCGCGTCCAAGACCATGCGCCTCGCGCAGCAGCTCTACGAGGGCCTCGACCTGGGTCCCGAGGGGCATTCCGGCCTCATCACCTACATGCGTACCGACTCCACCCAGGTGGCGGCCCAGGCGCAGGCCGAGGCGCGGGCCTTGATCGAGGAGACGTACGGTGCGCCCTTCTGCCCGGCCCGCCCGCCCAAGTACAAGAACCGGGCCGGCGCCCAGGCCGCGCACGAGGCGATCCGGCCCACCTCCGTCCGGCGGACGCCGGATCAGGTGGCGCCGTACCTGGGCCGCGACCAGCTCCGCCTCTACCGGCTGATCTGGGAACGCTTCGTGGCCAGCCAGATGAGCCCCGCCCGCTACCAGACGGTGAGCGTGCGGGTGGGGGCGGGGCCGTATGAGCTTCGCGCCACGGGATCGCGCCTCCTCTTCCCGGGGTTCCTGCGCGTCTACGAGGTGGACGAGGCCGACGAATCCCGCGCCCAGAGGGCACCCCTGCCCCCGCTCCGGGAGGGCCAGCTCCTGGAGCAGGTGGAGCGGAAGCCCGAGCAGCACTTCACGCAGCCGCCTCCCCCCTACACCGAGGCCTCCCTGGTGAAGAGCCTGGAGGAGCTGGGCATCGGCCGCCCCAGCACCTACGCCCCTATCATCGAGACCATCCAGAAGCGGGGTTACGTGGAGCTGGCGGACCGGAAGTTCGTCCCCACCGAGCTGGGCCGGGTGGTGGTGGACCTGCTCAAGGAGTACTTCCCCGACATCGTGGACGTGGAGTTCACCGCCCGCATGGAGGCGGAGCTGGACGAGGTGGAAGAGGGGAAGGAAGACTGGGTCTCGCTGGTCCGCAGCTTTTACGGTCCCTTCGCCAAGGAGCTGGAGGTGGCCCGGCAGAAGGTGGGCCGGGTCGAGGTGGCCGACGAGGAGACCGACGAGGTCTGCGACAAGTGCGGCCGCAAGATGGTGATCAAGCACGGCCGCTTCGGCAAGTTCCTGGCCTGCTCGGGCTTCCCCGAGTGCCGCAACACCCGGCCCATCCTGGAACCCGTGGGCGTCGACTGCCCCGAGTGCGGCCACCCGCTGGTGCGGCGCCGCTCGCGGCGGGGCAAGACCTTCTACGGCTGCTCCAACTACCCCGAGTGCCGCTTCGTCCTTTGGCAGAAGCCGGTACCGGCCCGCTGCCCCCGGTGCGGCAGCCTCCTGGTGGAGGGGCGGGGGCGGGCCGGCGCCGGCCGGGGCCGGGGCGCCGGGCGCCCCCCGGGCGCGACCGAGTGGGTCTGCCCCACCAAGGGCTGCGGCCACCGGCAGCCCGCGCCCTCGGGCGCGCGCCCGGAGGGCACCCGGGCGCGCACCTCCCAGGAGGAGGAGCCCGAGCTGGCCCGGGTCTAGGCCGGGCCGCCGGGTGCCCTCGGGGCCGGGTGTCCTCCGGGCGCGGCGGGTGGCGGCGAGGCCGGCGGGAGGACGCAGGGAGGAGGCATCCGCATGGCATCCAGCGGGCTGCACGGCACCACCATCGTCGGGGTGCGCCGGGACGGGCGGGCGGCGCTGGCGGGCGACGGCCAGGTGACCCTGGGCGAGCACACGATCGTGAAGCGGGGCGCCCGGAAGGTCCGCCGCCTCTACCACGGCCAGGTGCTGGCGGGCTTCGCCGGCTCGGTGGCCGACGCCTTCGCGCTCTTCGAACGCTTCGAGACGCGCCTCGAGTCGTACCACGGGAACCTCCAGCGGGCCGCGGTGGAGCTGGCCAAGGAGTGGCGCACCGACCGGGCCCTCCGCCGGCTCGACGCGCTCCTGGTGGTGATGGACGCGGAGGCGCTCCTGGTGCTCTCGGGCACGGGTGAGGTGATCGAACCCGACGACGGGGTGGCCGCCGTGGGTTCCGGCGGGCCGTACGCGCTGGCGGCGGCCCGGGCGCTCCTGGCCCACTCGGACCTCTCCGCGCCGGAGATCGCACGGGAGAGCCTCCTCATCGCCTCCAGCATCTGCGTCTACACCAACGACCAGATCGTGCTCGAGGAGCTGTCCTAGCGCCGGCCGGTCGGGGCAGGAAGGGCCGAGGGTCGACCGCGCCGGCCAGAGAACGACACCCAAGGGAGGGATGGCCGTGGTCGAGGGTCTGACGCCCCGCCAGGTGGTGGCGGAGCTCGACAAGTACATCATCGGCCAGGCAGAGGCGAAGCGTGCGGTGGCCATCGCCCTGCGGAACCGCTACCGCCGCCGGCTGCTGCCCGAGCACCTGCGGGACGAGGTGAGCCCCAAGAACATCCTCATGATGGGGCCCACGGGCGTGGGCAAGACCGAGATCGCACGCCGCCTGGCCCGGCTGGCGGCGGCCCCCTTCGTCAAGGTGGAGGCCACCAAGTTCACCGAGGTCGGCTACGTGGGGCGCGACGTGGACGCCATGGTGCGAGACCTGGTGGAGACCGCGATCCGCATGGTGAAGAACGAGCGGATCGAGGCGGTGCGCGACCGGGCCGACCAGCTGGCCGAGGAGCGGCTGCTCGAGATCCTCCGGCCCGGCCCCCGCAGGGGCCGGCCGGCCCATCCGCTCCAGGCGCTGCTGGGCATGGGGGGCGGCGAGCCCGCGCCCCCCGACGGCGAGGACGAGGCCACCGTCCGGGCCGATCGGGAGAACCTGCGCCGCCAGCTCCGCCTGGGCGAGCTGGAGGACCGCATCGTGGAGATCGAGGTGGAAGACACCGCGCCCCGCACCCTGGAGATCTTCAGCGGGTCGGGCGTGGAGGAGATGGGCGTCAACCTGCAGGACATGCTCGGACCCTTCCTCCCCCGCCGGACCCGGCGGCGCAAGCTGCCCATCCGCGAGGCCCGCAAGGTCTTGGCGCAGGAAGAGGCCCAGAAGCTCATCGACATGGACGAGGTGCAGGCCGAAGCCGTGCGGCGCGCCGAGGAGAGCGGCATCGTCTTCCTCGACGAGATCGACAAGATCGCCGGAAACCAGGGCGGCGCCGGGCCCGACGTCTCCCGCGAGGGGGTTCAGCGGGACATCCTGCCCATCGTGGAAGGCTCCACGGTGATGACCAAGTACGGCCCCGTGCGCACGGACCACGTCCTCTTCATCGCGGCGGGCGCCTTCCACGTGTCGAAGCCGTCGGACCTCATCCCCGAGCTCCAGGGGCGCTTCCCGCTGCGGGTGGAGCTGGCCTCCCTTACCGAGGAGGACTTCCGCCGCATCCTCACCGAGCCCGAGAACGCGCTGATCACCCAGTACACCCAGCTCCTGGCGACCGAAGGGGTGGAGCTCGCGTTCACCCAGGACGCCATCGAGGCCATCGCGGCGGCCGCCCGGCAGGTGAACCTGGCCACCGAGGACATCGGCGCCCGCAGGCTCCATACCATCCTGGAGCGGGTCGTGGAGGAGCTTTCCTTCGAGGCGCCCGAGGTGGCCGGCCAGCGGGTGACCATCAACGCCGCGTACGTGCACCGGCGGCTGGCCTCCATTGTAGCCGACCAGGACCTGAGCCGATACATCCTCTAGGAGGATCGCGCCCGCGCCTGCCGCGAGGCCCTCGGGAGCCCTTCGGTGCCGATCGGGTTCATCCGGGGGACGAATTTGTTCTGGTTCCAGGGAACCAAGGAGGAAATCCCCGGAAACCATCGAACATCGACTGAGGAACGACGAACTCCATAGGTCGTCCGCGAGTGCAGGGGCAAAGCTGCCGAAAGGCAGCGACGCAAAACCACGGGCCTAAGGGACCTTCGGGTCTACGGTCGCCGGGTCGCCATTCGCAGGCGCGAGGTTGCCTTCGTGCCCAAGCCCCTGGCTTGGGCTTCGTCGTTTGGCAGGGGTCGGGGTGGGGCGCAGGGAGGGACGGAACCATGGAAGGCTGGCCTGTCACCGAGCGCTTCCTTGGGGCGCGTCTGGACCAGCTCCTGCTCAAGCAGCGGGTGGTGGCGGAGAACATCGCCAACGCGAACACCCCCGGCTACAAGCGGAAGGACGTCACCTTCCCGGCGGAGCTGGAGCGGGCGGGGGCGCGCCTGCCGGTGTGGCGCACGCACCCCGAGCACTTGCCCGTCTCGGCCCCCGAGGGCGGCCCCCGGGTGGTGGTCGACTCGACCACCGTCATGCGCAACGACATCAACAACGTGGACGTGGAGAAAGAGACGGCAAGTCTGGCCCAGGCCCAGATCCTCTACAACGCCCTGGTGGAGCAGCTGAACCGGGGCTACAAGCGGATCAGCCTCGCCGTTCGCGAAGGGAGGGCGTGAGCGTGTTCGGTTCCATGGACGTCAGCGCCTCCGGCCTCACTGCCGAGCGGCTTAGGATGGACCTGATCGCCTCGAACCTGGCCAACGCGGAGACGACGCGCACGCCCGAAGGCGGCCCCTACCGCCGGCTCATGGCCATCCTGGTGCCCGAGCCGACCCAGACCGGCCGGGAGCCCCAAAGCCGCAAGGGCGGCGGCGTGCGAGTGCAGGCGGTCGTGCGGGATCCGAACCCGCCGCGCCTCGTCTACCAGCCGGACCATCCGGACGCCGACGCCGAAGGGTACGTGGCGTATCCCAACGTCAACCCCGTCACCGAGATGGTGGACCTGATCACTGCGACCCGCGCCTACGAGGCCAACGTGGCGGCCTTCAACGCCGCGAAGGGGATGGCCCTCAAGGCGCTGGAGATCGGCCGGCTCTAAGGCCGCTGGGGAGCGAGCCCGGCAGGCGCGGACGCCGCTGGGCAAGTGTCGGCAAGCGTCGGCTTCTGATGGGATCTGTCGGGTTGGGGACCGATGAGGGGGACCGGAGATGATCGAACGTGTGGCACGTCCCGTGGCGCCCGAGGTGCTGGCGCCCCGCGGCCCCGCCTCAGAACGGGCCAGCGCCCCAGAGGGGCGGGGAGGCTTCGCGGAGATGCTGGAAAGCCAGCTCGAGGCGGTGAACCGGCTCCAGGCCCGCGCCGAAGAGGAGGCCCAGAGCCTGGCCCGCGGCGAGGTGGAGAACCTCCACCAGGTGATGATCACCGCGGAGAAGGCCCAGCTCGCCCTGGAACTGACCGTGGCCATCCGGAACAAGGTGCTGGAGGCGTACCAGGAGATCTCCCGGATGCAGCTATGATCACCCGCAGAAAGAGGAGGGTGAGCGGCCAGGATGGCTAGGGCGGTCTCGGTGCAGCAACCTTGGCAGAACGTGCGGGAGCGGGTCTCCCACGTGTGGCAGCAGCTGGGCCGGACGGGGCGGTGGGCCGCGGTCGCGGCGGGTGCGCTCCTTTTCATCCTCCTTCTCTACGTGGCCTTCGCCCCGGGCAAGGCGCCCTACGCCCCGCTCTTCAGCGACCTGCGCCCCCGGGAGGCGGGGGAGATCGCGCAGGTCCTGACCGAGAAAGGCATCCCCTACGAGCTGGGCGACGCGGGGTCCACCCTCCTGGTGCCCCGGGACCTGGTCTACCGCACCCGCATCGAGCTGGCCGCGCAGGGCATCCCCTCGGGCGGCACCGTGGGCTTCGAGCTCCTGAACCAAAGCAGCCTGGGCATGACCGAGTACGAGCGGCGGGTCCGGTATGTGCTCGCCCTGCAGGGAGAGCTGGCCCGGACCATCCAGGAGCTCTCGCCCGTGCGGGAGGCCCGGGTTCACATCGTGCAGCCTCAGCCTTCGGTCTTCGTGGAGGAGCGCCGGCCGGCCACCGCCTCGGTGCTGCTGGACCTGCGCCCCGGCGAGGACCTGAGCCGCGACCAGGTGCGGGGCGTGGTGAATCTGGTCGCCTCCAGCGTGGAGGGCCTGGCGCCGGCGAGCGTGACCGTGGTGGACACCCGGGGCCGCACGTTGTCGGACATGCTCCAGCAGAACCCCTCGGACGCGCTGGCCATGAACCACCTGGAGCTGCAGCGCGCCTACGAGAAGGAGCTCCAGACCAGCGTCCAGACCATGCTCGAGCAGGTGTACGGCTACGGCAACGCCGTGGTGCGGGTGAAGACCCAGATGGACTTCTCCTCGGCGGACGAGCTGAACGAGGAGTTCGCGCCCGTGCAGGGCGGCGGCATCCGCAGCGAGCAGCGGACCGAGGAGCGCTTCGAGGGCGAGGGCACCGTGGCGCCCGGGGGCCCGGCCGGGGTGGAGTCCAACGTGCCGGGCTACGTGGGGGTCGCCACCGGGCCTTCCAGCTATGAAAAGATCGACACCGTCACCAACTACGAGCTGAGCCGGCGCCAGGTGAAGCGCACCGTGCCGCCCGGGCGGGTGCAGGGGATCTCGGTGGCCGTCTGGGTGGACGGGACCCTCACCCCCGCGGAGCAAGGCGGCATCGAGGCCGCGGTGGCCTCCGCGGTGGGGGCCGACCCGGCCCGGGGCGACGCGGTGAGCGTGCAGGCCATCCGCTTCAGCCGTCCCGAGGCCCCGGTCGTCGCCGCGGCGGCTCCCCTGCCGCTCTCCTACCTGGTGCTCCTGGGCGTGCTGCTGGCGGTCCTGACCGCCGCCGGCGTCTGGTGGGCCCTGCGCCGCCGGGCGGCCCAGCCCGAGGAGGCCGGGGAGGGCGCTCCAGGTGAAGAGGAGCTGCCCGGCCTCCCGGCCGAGGAGGCGGACCGGAACCTGCGCCGGGTCCGCGACCTGGCGCTGCGCAACCCCAAGAACTTCGTGGAGCTCTTGCGATCCTGGCTGGCGGAGGAATGACCATGGCGGTTCAGATGCAGGCCACCTCCCCGCGGCACCTGACAGGGCGCCAGAAGGCGGCCGTCCTCCTGATTGCGATGGGGCAGGAGCACTCCTCCCGCCTCTTCCAGCACCTGGAGGAGGACGAGGTGGAGCAGCTCACCTACGAGATCGCCAACACCCGCAACGTGGACGCGGAGACCCGCGACCTGGTCATCCAGGAGTTCGCGGAGCTGGCCCTGGCCCAGGAGTATATCTCCCGGGGCGGCATCGACTACGCCCGCCAGGTCCTGGAGAACGCCTTCGGCCCCGAACGGGCCCGGACCGTCATCGAGCGGCTCACGGCCTCGCTCAGGGTGCGTCCCTTCGACTTCGCCCGGCGGGCCAACCCGTCGCAGCTCTTCGACTTCATAAGGAAAGAACACCCCCAGACCATTGCGGTCATCATGGCCTACCTGACGCCCGAGCAGGCGGGCACCATCCTCTCGGCGCTCCCGCCCGAGCGGCAGGTGGAGGTGGCCCAGCGCCTGGCCACGCTGGACCGCATCAGCCCCGAGGTGCTCCACGAGATCGAGCACGCGCTGGAGGAGCGGCTCTCGGGGCTGGTGGGCGACGAGTCCCTGGCCGCCGGCGGGATCGACGCGGCCGTGGCCGTCCTCACCAAGGTGGACCGCTCCACGGAGAAGCGGATCCTCGAGACCCTGGAGCAGACCGAGCCCGAGCTGGCCGAGGAGATCCGGAGCAAGATGTTCGTCTTCGAGGACCTCTTCCTGCTGGACGACCGGGCGATGCAGCGGGTGATCCGGGAGGTCCAGTCGTCCGACTGGGCGCTGGCCCTCAAGACGGCAAGCGAAGAGGTCTCCCAGCGGGTCTTCCGCAACATGTCCAAGCGGGCCGGCGAGATGCTGCGGGAGGAGATGGAGTACCTGGGGCCCGTCCGGCTGCGGGACGTGGAGGAGGCCCAGCAGCGGATCGTGGCCATGGTGAGGCAGCTCGAGGAGGCCGGCGAGATCGTGGTCTCCCGGGGCGGGGAGGATCAGGTCGTTGTCTAGGATCATCAAGGCGGCCCTGGTCGCGGCCGTGGTGGAGCCGGAGCCGGCCCCCCGCGCCCGGGACCTGGCCACCGCCGAGACGCCCTCCGACTACCTGGTGGACGCGGCCAGGGTCCTGGAGGCGGCTCAGGCCCAGGCGGACCGCCTGATGGGCTCGGCCCGCGAGCGGGTGGTGGAGCTGGTGGAGGAGGTGGAACGCCGCACCGCCGAGCGGGTGGACCGGGCCCGCCGGGAGGCGGAGGAGTCCGGCTTCGAGGAAGGGGTCCGACAGGGCCGCGCCCAGGGTCTGGACGAAGCCCGCGAGGTGCTGCACCGGCTGGAAGGCTTGGTGGACCGGGTGGTGCGGCTGCGGGAGGAGCTCCTGGCCCGGCACGAGGAGGACGTGGTCAAGCTCTCTCTGGCCGTGGCCGAAAAGGTGATCGGGAGGGTGGTGGAGGAGGACCGGGAGGTGGCCGCCCGCACCGTGCGGCAGCTCCTCAACCAGGTGGCGGGCGCCACGGAGATCCGGATCCGCATCCACCCTGACGACCTGCCCGCGGTGCGCGCCCACGAGGAGGAGTGGAAGCGCCTGGCCGAGGGCTCGCGGAGCCTGGCGCTCCTGCCCGACGACCGGGTGGCACCGGGCGGGGCGCTGGTGGAGACCGAGTTCGGCGCCATCGACGGCGGCATCGAGGGCCGGTTCGTAGAGGTCAGCCAGACGCTGATGGAGGTGCTGCGGGGTGAGGCCTGAGGCGGGGCCTCAGGTGGCGGACAGGTCCGAGCTCCCCCCCGTGCGGGTGGATCTCGGCCGCTACCTGGAGCGCCTGGAAGCGGTGGAAGGCTTCCGCCAGCGGGGCTGGGTGAGCCAGGTGATCGGGCTCACCATCGAGTCCTCGGGGCCGCGCGCGACCCTGGGCCAGCTCTGCACCGTCCACCCGGCCGGCGCCCGCCGCCCGATCCTGGCCGAGGTGGTGGGCTTCCGGGACAGGAAGACGCTTCTCATGCCCCTGGGCGAGATGCACGGCATCGGGCCGGGAAACCCGGTGGTCGCCGAGCGCCGGGGGCTCACCGCCCCGGTGGGCTGGAAGCTCCTGGGCCGGGTCCTGGACGGCCTCGGCCGCCCCATGGACGACGGGGGCCCCCTGCAGGTCGAGGGGCGCTACCCGGTGCACCGCACCCCGCCGGACCCCCTCGCCCGTCAGCGGGTGACGGCCCCGCTGCCGCTGGGGGTGCGGGCCATCGACGGCCTCGTCACCTGCGGCCGGGGCCAGCGCCTGGGCATCTTCTCGGGCTCGGGCGTGGGGAAGTCGACGCTCCTGGGCATGATCGCCCGCAACACCGCAGCGGACGTGAACGTCATCGGCCTCATCGGCGAGCGCGGCCGCGAGGTTCGGGACTTCCTGGAGGAAGACCTGGGGCCCGAAGGGCTGGCCCGCTCGGTGGTGGTGGTGGCCACCTCGGACCAGCCGGCGCTGGTGCGCACCAAGGGGGCGTACCTGGCCACGGCCATCGCCGAGTTCTTCCGGGACCAGGGCAAGGACGTGCTCCTCTTGATGGACTCGGTCACCCGCTTCGCCGCAGCCCAGCGGGAGGTGGGGCTGGCGGTGGGCGAGCCGCCGGCCACCAAGGGGTACACCCCCTCGGTCTTCGCCGAGCTGCCGCGCCTCTTGGAGCGGAGCGGTTCGTCGGAGCGGGGGACGATCACCGGCCTCTACACGGTGCTGGTGGACGGCGACGACCTGACGGACCCCATCGCCGACTCGGTGCGGAGCATCCTGGACGGCCACGTGGTGCTCTCCCGGCGGCTGGCCGAGCGGGAGCACTACCCGGCCGTGGACGTGCTGGCGAGCGTCAGCCGGGTGATGCGCGATGTGACCGGCCCGGCCCACCAGCGGGCGGCGGCCCGGGTTCGGGCGCTCCTCGCCGCCTACCGGGATGCGGAGGACCTGATCCAGGTGGGCGCCTACGCCCACGGGAGCAACCCCGAGGTGGACACGGCCATGGCCCGCATGGAGGCCATCGAGGCTTTCTTGCGCCAGGACGTGGACGAGCGGAGCGACTTGGAGGAGACCCTGCGGGGGCTCGAGGCCCTGGCGGGCTGAGGGAGGTGACTCGAAGGTGGCCCGGTTCGAGTTCCGGCTGGACGGGGTGTACCGCTGGAAGCAGCGGGAGGAGGAGGCAGCCCGGGACGCGTGGGTGCAGGCCCACCGGCGGCTGAACCAGGCCCGGGCCGAGCTCCTGCTGCTGGAGGAGGAGCTGGGGCGGCTGGGCGAGGGCCTGCCCTCGGGCGCCATGGACGGCGCCGACCTCCAGGCGTGGGCGGTCTACGCCTCTCACACCCGGGATCGGGCGGCCCGCCAGCAGGAGGAGGTCGTGCGGGTGGAGGGCGACGCGGGGGCCGCCTTCCGCGGGCTGGTGGCGGCGTCGCAAGAGCGTCGCCTCTTCGAGCGGCTCCGGGAGAAGGAGCGGGTTCGCTTCGTGCGGGCCGAGGAGCACCGGGAGCAGCGGGAGCAGGACGAGATGGCCGGCGTGCGGGTGGGTGCGCTGCCCGGGCGCCGCTGGAGGGGGCCGGCCCGGCGCGACGACGCCGTAGCCGGGCCCGCCTAGGGGGCGATGGCGATGACCCGTCTCCTGCGATGGCCGTGGGTGGTCCTGCTGGTCCTCCTCGCGCTGGTGGTGGCCGGGGTGGCGCTCCAGCGCACCCACGCGCTCCCCGTGGGGGAGTACCTCCTGCGGGGTGCGGCCCGGGTGCCCGGTCTCGAGACCGTGGTGGCCACCTACCGGCTCGGGGAAGAGCGGAGCGCCCGGCTGGCCGCCCGGGAGGGGGAGCTGGCCGCGCGGGCGGCGGAGCTTGCGAGCCGCGAGGCCGAGCTCGAGTCGGAGAGGGCCCGCCTGGAGGCCGAGGCGGCCCGGCTCGATGCCCGGGCGAACGACCTGGACCGGCGGGAGGCGGCCCTGAAGGATCAGGCGGCCCAGGTGGGGACCGCGGTCACCCAGACGACCCGGGCGGCGAAGCTTTACGCCATCTTCGGCGAGATGCGGCCGAAGGACGCGGCCCGGCTGGCGGGCGAGCTGCCGCCCGAAGAGGCCGCGAGGATGCTCTTGACGCTGCCCGAACGGGATGCGGCGGCGATCCTTGCTGAGATGGACCCCCAGGCGGCGGCCCAGCTCAGCCAGATGCTTGCGGGGCTCTAGCCCCCGGGCCGGGAGGCCCGGGAAGACGCCGGCCTTCGCCCCGGGGAGCCGGGGGTGCCGGCAGGCCCTGCAACCGCACACAGGGAGGAGGTGAACGAGATGACCAACCAGATGGTGTTCGAGCTGGTGCCCAGGAACGCGGCTCCCGCGGAGGCGGGGGCCCGCCGGCCTGGGCCGCGCGCCCGCGAGGGGGCGCCCGCACGGAGCTTCGAGGATGTCCTGCGGGGGCTGGACCGGACCGGTCGCGCGTCGCGGGATCTGCGCACCCGAACGGGGGTGCAGCCCACCGAGGAGCGAGCCCGGAAGGACGACCGGGAGCCCGAGACCGCCGGGACGGAGCAGGCGGCGGGCGACGCGGCGCCCCAGCAGGCTCCGGGCACGCGGGCGTCCGCGGCCGGTCGGGACACGGCCGGGAGCGACGACGGCGCGGCCCGCGAAGCCGGGGCCGAGGAGACGGAGGCTGTCCCTGGTGCTGGCGAAGCAGGCACCGCTACCGCGGCCGCTCGGCCTGAGGGGCTGCTGGCCGCACTGGCCTCGGTGCAGGGGATGGTCCCTTCCCCAGCTCCACCCGGCGGGCGCGGGCCGCAAGGACCCTCGACCCCGACGGGAGGGGAGTGGCTTCAGGCGGCCACCCTGGCCGGATCCGCCCCTCAGGGGAGCCTGCAGGAGGAGCTCGCACCGAGGGCGCCCCGGCCTGAAGGGGCGCTCGCCGGGTCGATCGCCTCGGCAGCGGCGGCCGTGACCGCTCCTGCGGCGCCGCTGGAAGGTGCGCAGGCGGGCGCCGACCCGGCGGCAGGGCAGGGGCCTGAGGTCCCTTCGTCGGAGCCGGCCCGACCTCGCGCCGGCGCCGCGGTGGAGGGGCCGCCCCCATCCGGGAAGGAGACGGTGGAGGCCCTGCTCCAGGCTCTGGCCGGCACGCAGGGCCAGGAGACCGGACGGGCGCCCCATGAGGCCCGGTCCGGGGGAGACGCTCCGGCGACGGCCGGGTCGACCGCAGCTGAGGGTCGATCCCAGGGGCCGGCGGCCGGCAGCGGCTCGTCCCAGGCGGCCTCCGGTCACGGCGGCACCGCTGCGGCAGAGTCGCCCGCTGCCGGCGTCCCGCTGGCAGCGCTCCTGAGCGAGGCGGGCGCCGCGCGGCAGGACGCCGTCGGGGCCGGACTGGGCCACGGGGGGAGGGACCTCCCGGATCCCCATGCGGCGGGGCCCCAGGCCGCGACCCAAGGCACGGCCCGGGGCGCAGTGGCTCCGGCCGAGGCACCGAACGAGGCGTCCACCGGCCCGGAGCCCAGGCTCCAGGGTGCGGTGCTGTCCGGCACCGCGGCACCCGAATCGGTCGCACCGGCGCAGCCGGCCGCGCTCGCCGGCACCAGCCAGGCCGACGCAGGCAGCCCCGCCCGAGGGGGCGAGCCCCTCGCCTCCATGCCCATGGCGCAGGTGGGCGAGACGGTGGTGAAGCGGCTCCAGCAGCTGCGAAACCCCGGCGCGGACGAGCTGCGGCTGGAGCTGGAGCCCAAGGAGCTGGGGGCGCTCAAGATCCGCCTCGAGCTCCGGGGCGACGGGGTGAAGGCCCACTTCGTGGTGGACCGCCCCGTGGTGCAGGCGATGCTGGAGCGGGCCATGGCCGAGCTGCGCCAGAGCCTGGCCCAGCAGGGCTACCGGGTGGACGAGCTGCAGGTGGCGCTGCAGGGCGACGGCCAGGCCCGCGGGCAGGGCGGTGAGCAGGGCGGCCGCCCGGGCCGTGGGCACGGGCGCCGGGTGACGGGCACCGAAGGGGTGGCGCCGGTACCGGAGCCCGCAGGGCAGGCCCGCTGGGCCGGGGCAGGACGGATCGACATCCGGGCCTGAGCGGGTTGCAGGGCAGAAGCGACGGGAAGGAGGTGAGAACCGTGCAGATCAGCGCCACGACGTTGGGGGGCCAGACAGGCTCCAGCGAGGTCACCCAGGCCGCCCAGGAGGTGATGGGCAAGGACGACTTCCTGCGGCTGCTCATGACCCAGCTCGAGTATCAGGACCCCATCAACCCCGTGAAGAACGAGGAGTTCGCCGCGCAGCTGGCCCAGTTCAGCAGCCTGGAGCAGATGCAGAACCTGAACGACGCCATGAGCATGCTCATCTCGCTCCAGGCATCGACGGCGCTCCTCTCCCAGGCGAGCAGCCTGCTGGGGCGGGAGGTGGCGGTCTACGACCCCGACCGGGGAGGAGACGTGGTGGGCACCGTCCAGGAGGTCTTCGTCGAGGACGGAGTGCCCTACCTGAGGCTCCTGGTGAACGGCGAGGTGGAGGAGCACCCGGTGCTGAACGTGACCGAGATACACCTGGGCGAAGGAGCGTAACGCCATGACCGACGGCGTGCAGAACCGTCCGTTGCAGCCGTTGCGCCCGCGCCCGGAGGGCACCCCACCGGTGAGCCGGCCGGGAACGGCCCCGGTCCGGCAGGGGGCAGCCGCCCCGGGCAGGTTCCAGGAGCTCTTCACCCAGGCGCTGGACGAGCAGCGGTGGGGCCTCAAGTTCTCGGCCCACGCCCGCAGCCGGATCCAGAGCCGGAACCTGGAGCTGACGCCCGAGCGGCTGGAGCGGCTCCGCCAGGCGGTGGACCGGGCGGCCCGGAAGGGCGCCCGCGAGAGCCTGATCCTGGTGGACGACCTGGCCCTGCTGGTGAGCGTGGCCCACCGGACGGTGATCACGGTGCTGGACGGGAAGCAGGCGAGGGAGAACGTCTTCACCAACATCGACAGTGCGGTGATCACCTGATCACCGAAAAACACGGTCGCACGAGTGGCCGGACCGACCTCCGGAGGGAGGCGGGGGCCCTGGCGGCGGGCGACGGTCGCCGCCCTGCGACCGGCTGAGACGGGAGGTCTTGGCCATGATGCAATCGCTCTTCGCAGGCGTCTCGGGCCTGCGGAGCCATCAACGAAGAATGGACGTCATCGGCAACAACGTGGCCAACGTGAACACCATCGGCTTCAAGGCCGCGCGGACCACGTTCCAGGACGTCCTCTACAACACCCTCCGGGGGGCGGGCGCGCCCCAGAGCAACCGGGGCGGCACCAACCCCATGCAGGTGGGCCTGGGCGTGCAGGTGGCAAGCATCGACACCGTCTTCACGCCCGGCAACCCCCAGTCCACCGGCGTCGACACCGACCTGATGATCCAGGGCGACGGGCTCTTCGTGGTCTCCGACGGCCAGAGGACCTTCTACACCCGGGCGGGGAACTTCTTCCCCGACTCGGACGGAACGCTGGTGACCCCGGGCGGGTACAAGGTGCTGGGGTGGAGGGCGGACGCGCTCGGGAACATCGACGTCTTCCAGCCCATCGGCCCGCTGAAGATCGAGAAGGGGTCGGTGATCCAGGCGACAGCGACGTCGAACACCGTCATCACAGGGAACATCGAGGCTGGTGGCGGACCCACGCGCACACCTGACAAGATCATCTACGACTCGCTTGGGTTCGAGCACGACTTCCACCTGCGGTTTACTCCAGGGGCTGCTTCTGGCGATTGGACAGTCGACGTTTTCATCGACGATCCGGGTGAGGTCAGCCCGGTGTCCAGCACCGCCGTCACGTTTAGTGCAACGGGTACCCTGACACCCGGAACGACCTTTACTGCCGGCCCTTACGATCCAGTCAACGGCGCGAACCCCTTGAACCTGACCATCGACCTCAGCGCCCTCACCCAGTTCGCCGACGAAACCACCGCCAAGATCGCCTCCCAGGACGGGTTCCCCAGCGGGACCCTGGAGCGGTTCGCCTTCGACTCCAACGGGATCATCACCGGCTACTACTCCAACGGCCTCAGGCGGTCGCTGGGGCAGGTGGCCATGGCCCTCTTCACCAACCCGGGCGGCCTCGAGCGGCAGGGCGAGAGCCTCTTCGCCGAGTCGCCCAACTCGGGCACCGCCGACATCGGTGCGGCCAACAGCGGCGGGCGGGGAGCGATCCTGCCCAGCACCCTGGAGATGTCCAACGTCGAGCTGGCGCAGGAGTTCACCGACATGATCCTCACCCAGAGGGGCTACCAGGCCAACTCCCGGGTGATCACCACGTCGGACGAGATGCTGCAGGAGCTCGTCAACCTGAAGCGCTAAGGGCGAGGCGCCGGCGCCCGCTGGATGGGCGCCGGCGCGGAGCGAAGGGTAGCGTCGGTCCGGCCGGCCACGGCCGGCCGGACCCGAGCACGGAGGCTCGGGGGTGGGCGGGATCCCCGCCCGCCCCGGCCAGGGGGGCGGCAGCATGGACCTGACAACCATCCTGGGGATTCTGGTGGGGATCGGCATCCTTGGGGCGTCGGTGGCGGCCGGATCGAGCATCGGCAGCTTCGTCAACTGGCCCTCGTTGGGGATCGTTCTGGGGGGTACCCTCGCGAGCACGCTGGTGCACTTCCCCTTCCGGCAGGTGCTCTCCATCGTGCCGCTGGCCCTGGTCGCCCTGCGCAACCGGGACCACCGGGCGCGGGCGCTCATCCACGACCTGGTGGAGTTCTCCAAGAAGGCGCGGCGGGAAGGGTTGCTGGCCATGGAGCAGGAGGCCGCCGAGCACCCCAACGACTTCCTCCGCAAAGGGATCCAGCTGGTGGTGGACGGCACCGAGCCCGACCTGGTCCGGAGCATCATGGAGATCGACCTGGCCGCCCACGAGGAGCGGCACGCCATCGGCCAGGAGGTCATGCAGAGCATGGGCGCCTACGCGCCCGCCTTCGGCATGATCGGGACCCTCATCGGCCTCATCCAGATGCTCACCCGGCTGGACGACCCGGACGCGGTGGGCCCGGGCATGGCCGTCGCCCTCATCACCACCCTCTACGGCGTGGTGCTGGCCAACCTGGTCTTCCTGCCCCTGGCCGGCAAGCTGCGGCTGCGCAGCCAGGAGGAGCGGCTGGAGAAGGAGCTGATCGTGGAGGGCGTGCTGTCGATCCAGGCGGGGGAGAACCCGCGCATCGTGGAGGAGAAGCTGCTGGCCTTCCTGTCGCCGGAGGAGCGGGCCGCCGAGATCGAGAGCCGGAGCCAGCAGGGACGCGAGGCGGTGACGGGCGATGTCTCGTGACCGTCGCCGCCGGGAGCCGCCCGGCATCAAGGGCTCGCCCCACTGGATGACCACCTACGCGGACATGATGTCGCTGATCCTGGTCTTCTTCGTCATGCTCTTCACCTTCTCCAGCCTGGACGTTCAGCGCTTCCAGACCATGCTGCAGGCCATCCAGGGGTCGCTGGGGGTGCTGGACGGCGGGCGCAGCCTGGCGCCGGAGGCGGTCATCGCCGGGGGGCCCCTGGCCGCGTCGGCGCTGCAGGCGCAATTGGAGCGGGAGCTGCAGGAAGCCAGCAGGATGGCCGTGCAGATCCGGACCCAGCTCGCCCAGCTGGGGCTGGCCCAGCAGGTGGAGGTGCGGGTGGAAGAGCGGGGCGTGGTGGTCCGCTTCACCGACCAGGTCCTCTTCGACCTGGGCAAGGCGGACCTGAAGCCCGAGGCCCTGGGGATCCTGCACGCGCTGGCGCCCGTGCTCCGGCGGTGGCCGCACCAGTTCCGGGTGGAGGGGCACACGGACGACTGGCCCATCAACACCCCCGTCTTCCCGTCCAACTGGGAGCTCTCCACCGCCCGGGCGAGCCGGGTGATCCGCTACCTCATCGAGCGGGAGGATTTCGCCCCGGACCGGCTCTCGGCCGCGGGGTACGGCGAGTACCGCCCGCTCTTCCCCAACGACACCGCGGAGCACCGCCAGCGGAACCGGAGGGTGGACGTGCTGCTCCTGCGGGCCGGTCTCTCCACCGGTGAGCCCCGGGAGGGCGGCCAGCCTGAAGCAGGAGCCGGCGCAGCCCGGCAGGAAGGAGGGGCGTAGATGAACGACGGCGTTCGCCTCGACGGCAAGTGGATCGGCATCTTCGTGGCCATCATCCTCTTCGCGGTGGCCGCCGCGGCCCTGGTGACCTACCGGGTGGTGGACTACCGGGTCCTGGTGGACACAGGGCTCGTGGCCGGCGATCCCCGGGACCGGGATCGCTCCACGCCGGACCTGGGTCCCACCTACGACCTGGGCGTGAAGACGGTCAACCTGGCCACGGAGCCGCTGGGAGGCACCCACTACCTGCGGGCGCAGCTGGTGCTGGAGGCGAAGGATGACAAGGCGCTGGCCCTGGTCCAGGAGCGCCAGGCGCAGGTGTGGGACCGGATCATCTCCATGGTGCGGAGCCGCACCATGGAGGACATCGACGGCGAGGCGGGGCTCACCCGCCTGCGGGGCGACCTGGTGGGCTCCCTCAACGAGATCCTGCCGGGGGAGCCCGTGCGGAACCTGTACTTCGTCGACCTGGTGGTCCAGTGAGGGCCGCCGGGTGCGGAAGGGGGCGGTCTGCGTGAGTGCCCCGGTGCCCTCAGCGCGCGGGGCCGTCTCGGGAGACACGGCTCCTGGCGTGGCTGCCCAGCAGCCCGACGGCGTGCGGGCCTACTCCTTCGACCTCCACGGACCCTTGGGCGAGCAGGAGTGGAAGGGCCTGGTACGCTTCCAGGGCGAGCTCGCCGAGGAGTGGGCGCTGGTCCTCACCCAGTGGCTCAAGCGCCGGGTGCGGGTGCGCCCCGCCGGGCCCCCGGTCTCCTTGCGGCGCGCCTCGAGCCTGTGGGAGCAGGGCGAGGGCGAGGCGCTCCGCTGGCACGTGGATGGGGCGCCGGTGCTCCTGATCTGGCCCCAGGCGCTCCTCTTCCAGACCCTGGACTGCCTCCTGGGCGGGCCGGGCGAGGCGCCCTCGCCCCTGCGTCCGCCCACGGAGATCGAGGGGCGGGTGATCCGCCAGATCACCGCCCGCCTCGCGTACCGCCTCCTGCGCCTGGAGGTCCAGCGGCTCGAGGTCCCCGTGCCGCCGGGAGAGATCGAGGTGCACCCGGTGGAGCCGGGCCAGGTGTCGGCCCGCAGCCGGTGGCTCTCCCTCGCGCTGGACGTGGAGTGGCGGTCCCAGCGGGGGCCCTCGGGGCGGGGCGGCGAGCGCTTCTACCTGCTGCTTTCACCCGAGTGGGCGGCGCGGGCCCGGAAGGGACTCGCGCTCTTCGGGCGGGGCATGGCGGGGGAGGCCGAGGACCTCGCAGACCTGAAGCGGGTGCGCACGACCCTGCAGCGCCACCTGGAGGAGACGCCGGTCACGGTGCGGGTGGTGCTGGGCCGGAGCCGCCTCACCCTGCGTGAGGTCCTCTCCCTGGAGCCGGGGGACGTGCTGCAGCTCGAGCAGCGGGTGGACGAGCCGCTCCCGGTGGAGGTGGGCGAGGCGCCCTTCTTCCTGGGGCGCCCGGGGGAGGCCGCAGGGCGGATGGCCGTCCGGCTGGAGGCGTGGGTCGGGGGGAGCTCGGAGCCGGCGGAGGCCGGCGAGAGAGGAGGACCAAGCGGATGGCCGGAGACCTCTTGACCCGCGAGGAGCTGGAGGTGCTGCTCTCGGAAGGGCGGCTCCCCTCGGAGCCGGCCCCCCCCAGGGCCCGGCCCGGGCCGGTGGGGGCCAACCCGGCGCCGGTGCTCCAGCAGCTCTTCCAGCTCATCGTCCAAAGACTGGGCCGGGCCCGCCCGGGGCTCGCAGCTCGCTTCATCAGCCTGGGAGAGCACCAGGTGGAGGAGGCGGCCGCCGGTCTGGAGGAGGGCCAGCGGCTGCTCTCGGTGGAGCTTCACGACGGCATCGAGGGGCTCTTCCTCCTGTGGCACCCCCAGACGGCCCCCAACGACGACCGGTTCCTGGAGGAGGCCGCGGAGGTCTTCTGCCAGAGCCTGGCCGCCCTCTGGGGGCACCCGGTGGAGATCGAGAAGGGCGCGGTCCGAGCCGTCGACCTGAGCGAGGGCCTGCCCGAGGGCCTGCTCCCCTTCGGCCGCAGCGAGAGCGTCTGGTCGGCGCGTCTCGCGGTGGGGGTCGAGGCGTCGCCCCTGGTCTTCTGGCTGCCCCGCGACGTGGCGCTGGACCTCCGGGAGCGGCTGGAGCGCTCGGCCGACGTGGGCGGGGGACTGGCGCCGCCCCGGGAGCGGGTCTCCCGGTCCGCCCAGGGCGGGGTGCGGGTGGAACCGGCGCGCTTCTCGCCCCTGCGCCAGCCCGGCGGGCAGGAGGGCGAGCGGGACCTGGGGCGGGTGATGGACCTGCCCCTGGAGGTCACCGTGGAGCTGGGCCGGGCGCAGCTCAAGGTGCGCGAGATCCTGGACCTGAAGGTGGGCACGGTGGTGGAGCTCGATCGCTTGGCCGGAGAGCCCGTGGACCTGAGGGTGAACGGCCGCCTGGTGGCCAAGGGCGAGGTGGTGGTGGTGGACGAGAGCTTCGCGGTGAAGATCACCCAGATCCTCGCCCCGGAGGAAAGGGCGCCGGTGGTCGAAGAGTGAGGCGATGGCGGTGGGGGCGGAGTCGGTCTACGGGGAGCTCCTGCGGGTGCTGGCCGCGCTGGCGGTGGTCGTGCCCGCAGCCTACCTCTCGACCCGGTTCCTGACGGGCCGGGGGTTGGCCCGGCGCGGGCGGTACATGAAGCGGGTGGAAAGCCTGGCCCTGGGGGCGCACCATGGACTCCACCTGGTGCAGGTGGGCGAGCGGCTCTTCCTGGTAGGGGCGAGCGAGAAGGGGGTCCACCTCCTGGCGGAGGTGGACCGGGCGTCGGAGCTCCACCCTCTGGCGGCGGCCGGATCGCCGGCCGACGGGGCAGCCCAGGCGCCGTGGCTCCCTGGAGGCTCGCCGGCCGCAGCCGGGGTCCTGGGCGGTTTCCGGCGGTGGCGGGGGCGACAGGAAGCCGGAGGGGGAGATCATGGCCAGCGGGCGAAGGGGCAGGGCGGATGAGACGCGCGTTCGGGTGGGTGCTCTTGGTGGCGCTGGTCTGGGGCGCCTGCGGGTTGGTCGCGGCCGCGCAGGCCCCGCCGGGCCTCTCCATCCAGCTGACCCCCAGCCAGGAGCCGGGGCGCCTCGCCGCGTCGCTGGAGATCCTGGCGGTTCTGACCGTCCTCAGCCTCGCGCCCTCGCTCCTCATCCTGATGACCTCCTTCACCCGCATCGTGGTGGTGCTGGGGTTCGTCCGCAACGCCCTGGCCACCAACCAGACGCCGCCCACCCAGCTCCTGGTGGGGCTCGCGCTCTTCCTCACCTTCTTCGTCATGGCCCCCACCTGGCAGGCGGTCTACCAGGACGCGGTCCAGCCCTACCTGGCGGAGGAGATGACCTTCCAGGAGGCGCTCCAGCAGGGGCAGAAGCCCGTGCGGGCCTTCATGTTCCGCTTCACCCGGCAGGAGGATCTGGCGCTCCTGCTGGACGCCTCGGGCGCGCCCGAGCCGGCCAACCAGGACGACGTCCCCCTCCACGTGCTGGTGCCGGCCTTCGTGCTGAGCGAGCTGAAGAGCGCCTTCCAGATGGGTTTCGTCCTCTTCCTCCCTTTCCTGGTCATCGACATGGTGGTGGCCAGCGCGCTGATGTCCATGGGCATGTTCATGCTGCCGCCCGTGATGATCTCGCTGCCCTTCAAGCTGCTGCTCTTCGTGCTGGTGGACGGCTGGGGGCTCATCATCCGCTCGCTCCTGGCCAGCTACACGTGACCCTGCCCCGCCCGGAGGCGGGCCGGCGGGCGTGAGGGAAAGGAGGCGACGGTTCGGGTGAATGCCGGCGTGGCGATGGACGTGGTGGGCGATGCCGTCCAGACCATCCTGCTGGCCGCGGCTCCGATCCTGCTGGCCGCGCTGGTGGTGGGCGTCGCGGTGAGCCTGCTGCAGGCGGTGACGCAGGTGCAGGAGCAGACCCTGGCCTTCGTGCCCAAGATCGTGGCCGTGCTGGTCGTGGTCTTCCTGGCCGGCGGCTGGATGATGGCCCGCATCACCGACTTCGCCGGACGGCTGCTGGGTCACCTGGACCGGTTCGTGGGATGAACCTCTCGCTGGAGCTGGGGCCGCAGATCTGGACGCTCCTCGCCCTGCTGGTGCGGGTGGGGGTGCTGGTCTTCTTCTTCCCGGTGGGCACCAACCGGGTGCCGGTGCCGGTGCGGCTGGGGCTCTCGGGGTGGCTCGCCTTCGCGCTCTGGCCGGCGGTGCCGCCCGAGAGCTGGCTCACCCCGGGGGCGGGCTACCCCCTGGCCCTGGCCCGGGAGGCGCTGGTGGGGCTGGGGATTGCCCTGGTGATGCAGCTCCTGACGGGGGCGGTGCAATTGGCCGGGCAGATGGTGGACATGCCCATGGGCTTCGGGGTGGTGAACCTCCTGGACCCCCAGACGGGCCAGCAGGTGCCGGTGGTCGCCCAGCTCTTCGGAATCGTGGCCCTGCTCCTTTTCTTCGTGCTGGGGGGGCCGGGCGTGGTGATGGCCGCCCTCCGGCAGAGCCTGGTCTGGATCCCGGTGGGAACGGCCGCGGTCACCGAGCGGACCGCCCGCCTGCTGGTGGCCGAGTCCGCCGGCGTCTTCACCACCGGCCTTCGCCTGGCCCTGCCGGTCATCGCCGCCGGTTTCCTGGCCGACGTGAGCCTGGGCGTGCTCTCCCGGGCGGTGCCCCAGTTCAACGTCTTCATCGAGGGCTTCCCCATCAAGATCGGGCTGGGGCTCCTGGTCCTCCTGGCGGGCGTGCCCTTCTACCTGGAGGCGATCGGCAGGCTGGTGGGGGCGGCGGGCCGTTTCCCCGAGCTGCTGGCCCAGATGCTTCGGACGTTGGGGCCGTAGGGCCGGGCGGGGGGACGGGAGGTGGCTTCGAAGAGCCAAGGAAGGAACAGGAAAGAACCGAATCGGAACGAATTAGAGAGCCAAGAGGCCGGGACCGAGGGGGCCGGGCGGAGCGAGTTCCGCTTCGACCTGCAGCGGTTCTCCGAGGAACGCACCCTGCCGCCGAGCCCGCGCCGCATCCGGGAGGCCCGGGAACGGGGCGAGGTGTCCAAGAGCCAGGAGCTGGGCCCGGCCGTGCTGCTGCTCCTGATGGGGACCTTCCTGGAGGTCCTGGGGCGGCTGGCGGTCGGGGGGCCGGTGCGGTTCGCGGCGGAGATCCTGCAGGAGGTGCCGCCCCCCGGGGCCTGGACCCTCGAGTGGCTGGGCGGGCTCATGGCGAGGGCGGCGCTGGCCATCGTCCAGGGGGCGGCCCCCTTCATGCTGACGGCGCTGGTGATCGGGGTGGGCGCCCAACTCGCGCAGGTGGGCTTCCTCTTCACGCTGAAGCCCCTGCAGCCGAAGCTGGACCGGCTCAACCCCCTGACCGGCTTCCAGCGGATCTTCTCCCGGAGGGGCCTCTTCGAGCTGGCCAAGTCCGTCTTCAAGGTGGCGGTGGTCGGCTTCGTGGCTTACTGGGTGCTGGCCGACGCCATCCCGGACCTGGTGGGGCTGGTCCAGATGACCCCGGACCAGGCCCTGCGTGAGGTGGGGGCCCGTCTGGGCCGGCTGCTCTGGACGACGGCGGCCGTGTGGCTGGTGATCGCCGCGGCGGACCATGCGTTCCAGCGGAGCCAGCACCTGAGCCGGCTCCGCATGACGCCGTACGAGGCGAAGCAGGAGCAGAAGGAGACCGAGGGCGACCCGCACGTGCGCCAGCGGATCCGCCAGCGGCAGCGGCAGGTCAGCGGCCGGCGGATGATGCAGGCGGTACGGACGGCCGACGTGGTGGTGACCAACCCCACCCACGTGGCGGTGGCCCTCAAGTACGAGATCGCCCGGATGAACGCCCCCGTGGTGGTGGCCAAGGGGGCGGACCACCTGGCCCGGCGCATCCGCCAGGAGGCCGTGGAGCACGGGGTGCGGGTGGTGGAGAACCCGCCCCTGGCCCGGGCGCTCTACGAGGCATGCGAGGTGGACCAGGAGGTTCCCGAGCGGCTCTACCGGGCCGTGGCCGAGGTGCTGGCGCTGGTGTGGCGGCTGCGGCGCGGGGTCTGATCCACCCGGTCGCTCCGGGGAGGGACCGGGCCCTCCGGGAGCCGGAAGGTGGACGGGACCCTTCGGGAAGAACGGGTGCCCCCCGGGGGCACGGGAAGAGGGGCGACGGCGGTGGCGGTTCGCGCTCAGGAGATCCTGCAGCGACTCACCCGTCAAAGCGACCTGCTGGTGGTGGCGGGGCTCATCCTCATCGTGGTGATGATGGTGGTCCCCCTGCCCGCCGCGCTCCTGGACGTGCTCCTGGCCTTCAACATCAGCCTGGCGCTCATGACCCTCATGGTGACCATGAGCGTGAAGGAGCCGCTGGAGGTCTCGGTCTTCCCCAGCCTCCTGCTGGTGGCCACCCTCTTCCGGCTGGCGCTGAACATCTCCACGACCCGGCTGATCCTGCTCAACGGCTACGCCGGCCAGGTGATCCAGGCCTTCGGCCGCTTCGTGGTGGGCGGCAACTACGTGGTGGGCTTCATCGTCTTCCTCATCCTGGTCATCATCCAGTTCGTGGTGATCACCCGGGGCGCCGAGCGGGTGGCGGAGGTGGCGGCGCGCTTCACCCTGGATGCCATGCCCGGCAAGCAGATGGCCATCGACGCAGACCTGAACACCGGCCTCATCGACGAGAAGCAGGCCCGGGAGCGGCGGGCCAAGATCGAGCAGGAAGCGGACTTCTACGGTGCCATGGACGGCGCCAGCAAGTTCGTCAAGGGCGATGCCATCGCCTCCATCATCATCACCCTCATCAACATCCTGGGCGGCTTCGCCGTGGGGGTGGGCCAGCGGGGGCTGAGCCTGGCCGACGCGCTGGGCACCTACACCCTCCTCACCGTCGGCGACGGGCTGGTGAGCCAAATTCCGGCCCTGCTCCTCTCCACGGCCACAGGGATCATCGTCACCCGGGCGGCCGCCACCACCAACCTGGGCCGGCAGCTGACGACCCAGATGGGCGCCGAGCCTCAGGTGCTGCTGGTGGCGGGCGCGGCCCTGGGCTTCTTCGGCGTCCTTCCCGGGCTGCCGACGGCGCCCTTCCTCACCCTGGGAGCCCTTCTGGGCGGGACGGGTTACCTGCTGCAGCGCCGCCAAGCGGACCTCCGCGAGCGCGAGACCGCCCGGGCCGACGAGCGGGCCCGGGAGCACCGGCGCGAGCCCGAAGACGTGGCCGGGCTCGTGCAGGTGGACCCCCTGGAGCTGGAGGTGGGCTACGGGCTGGTGCCCCTGGTGGACGCCGGCCAGTCCGGGGAGCTCCTGGACCGCATCGCCCTCATCCGCCGGCAGATGGCCCAGGAGATGGGGCTCCTGGTGCCGTCGGTCCGCATCCGCGACAACCTGGCCCTGGAGCCCTCCCAGTACCGGATCAAGATCAAGGGCATCCCCGTGGGGCAGGGCGAGCTGCGGCTGGGCGAGTTCCTGGCCATGGAGGCGGGCCAGGTGGCCGAGAAGATCGAGGGGACGCCCACCAAGGAGCCGGCCTTCGGGCTGCCCGCCCTCTGGATTCCGGCCTCCCGCAAGGAAGAGGCCGAGTCCGCGGGCTACACGGTGGTGGACCCCACCTCGGTGGTGGCCACCCACCTGGCCGAGGTGATCAAGTCCCACGCGGACGAGCTCCTGGGCCGGCAGGAGGTCCGGCGCCTGCTGGACCAGCTCAAGCGGGAGTACCCCGCGGTGGTGGAGGAGCTGGTGCCCCAGGTGATCACCGCCGGGGAGGTGCAGCGGGTGCTTCAGGCGCTCCTGCGGGAGGGCGTGGCCATCCGCGACCTGGTGACCATCCTCGAGGCCGTGGGCGACGGCGCCCAGACCTCCAAGTCGGTGGAGTACCTGGCGGGCCTCGCCCGGGAGGCGCTCGCCCGCCAGATCTGCGCCGCGCACCAGGGTGCCGACGGCACCCTGCCCATCGTCACGCTGGAGCCCAGGCTGGAGCAGCAGCTGGGCGAAGCGCTCCAGCAGAGCGATCGGGGGAGCCTCCTGAGCCTGGAGCCAGGGGCGGGGCAGCGGCTCCTCGAGCGCGTGGCCGGATGGGTGGAGAAGGCCGCCGTGAAAGGAGAGCAGGCGGTGGTGGTCTGCTCGCCGCACCTGCGCTTCGCGTTGCGACGGTTCCTTGAGCGGAGCCTCCCGCACGTGCCGGTGCTCTCGTACAACGAGATCAGCGCCGAGGTGCGGGTGCAGCCCGTGGGGATGGTGAGGGCCGATGAGGGTTAAGCGCTTCGTGGCGGACACCATGCAGGAAGCCATTGCTCGGGTGAAGGAGGAGTACGGCCCCGAGGCGGTCATCCTCCAGACCCGCACCTTCCGGCGGGGCCTCTTTGGTCTCATGGGCGCCCGGCGGACGGAGGTGCTGGCCGCGGTCGATCCGGGGCCCGGGCGGAACGGGACGGGGGTCGGGACACGGCCGGCGGCGCGCGAAGGGGGCGAGCCGGCCGCGCCCGGCCGGGCGGCCCGTACGGAGGGCGCGACCCTGGCGCCCCGCGAACCCGACGGGGCCCCCGCGGCGCGGTCGGCGTCGCGTGAACCGAGCGCGCGGCCTGCGGCCCCGCCGGGCGCCCTGGAGGAACGGGCGGCCCTGCTGGGACGGCCCAACGGGCGCCCGTACCAGGGGGTCGCCACCCTTTCCAACGGTCACGCCAGGCCTCCGGCACCCCCAGCGCAGCCTGTGGCCCCACCGGTCTGGGCCGTGGAGCGCACGCCGCCGCCGGCACCTGCTCCCGAGGCGGGCTGGCCGCCAGGGCTCGAGCGGGTCTACCGGCGCCTGGTGGACCGGGCGGTGGAGCCGCCCTTCGCCCGGCGGGTGGTGGAGGGGATCCTGCCGCTCCTGCCACCGGGGCTGCCCGTGGCCGAGGGACGGGCCCTGGAGCTGGCCCGGGACCACCTGGCGAGCCTGATCCCCGTGAGCCCCAGCCTCCGGCTGGGAGCCGGGCCCCGGCGGGTGGTGGTGCTGGTGGGACCCACGGGGGTGGGGAAGACCACCTCCGTGGCCAAGCTGGCCGCCCACCACGGCCTGATGGCCGGCCACCCCGTGGGCTTGCTGAGCTTCGACACCTACCGGGTGGGGGCGGCCGAGCAGCTCCGCACCTACGCGGAGATCATCGGGCTTCCGATGGAGGTGGTCTACCATCCAGGCGAACTCGCGGCCAGCCTCGAGCGGATGGCCGACCGGCACCTGATCCTGGTGGACACCGCAGGCCGCAGCCCGCAGGACCTCATGCGCCTTCAGGAACTGCGGAGCTACCTAAGGATGCTGCCCGAGCCCGAGGTCTACCTGGTGCTGAGCGCAACCGTCCGGTTCGCGGACATGGCCCGGGCGGCCGAACGCTTCGAGCCTCTGGGGTACCGCCATCTCATCGTCACCAAGATGGATGAAGCGACCGCCCCCGGCATGGTGCTCAACGCCGTCTTCCAGACGGGGCGCCCCCTGGCCTACCTCTCCACGGGCCAAGACGTCCCCGACGACTTCGAGGCGGCCGACCCGGACCGGATCGCCGCCCACTTGCTGGAGGACGCCGATGAGTGACCAGGCCGAACGCCTTCGGACGCTGGTGCGCCAGCTTCACGGGGGAGAGCCGTCCCACCGGGGACGGGTACTGACCGTCACCTCGGGCAAGGGGGGCGTGGGGAAGAGCAGCCTGGCCATCAACCTGGCCCTGGCCATCCAGCGGATGGGGTGGCGGGTCTGCCTTTTCGACGCGGACCTGGGCCTGGCGAACGTGGACGTGATGCTGGGGCTCACTCCCACGGAGGATCTCACCGAGGTCCTGCGGCAGGGCTTCGATCTCCAGCGCTGCCTGGTGGAGGGCCCGCTGGGGCTGCAGGTGATCTCGGGCGGCTCGGGCTTCTACGAGCTGGCCAACCTGAGCGATCCCCAGCTGGAGCGCCTGCTTGGGCAGCTCACCCGGCTGGACGACCTGTTCGACGTGCTGGTGATCGATACGGGGGCCGGGATCAGCCGGACGGTGCTGAGCTTCGTGCTCTCCAGCCTGGAGTCGATCCTGGTGACCACGCCCGAGCCGACGGCCATCACCGACGCCTACGGCATGGCCAAGGTCATCTTCTCCCGCAGGCCCGAGGGCCAGGTCCGGCTCGTGGTCAACCAGGCGCGGGACGCGGCGGAGGCCCGGGCCGTGGCCGAGCGCATCAACCTGGTGGCCCGCCGCTTCCTGGGACGGGAGATGGATCTGTTGGGCTACCTCCCCTTCGACCTCCAGGTACGCGAGGCGGTGCAGGCGCAGGTGCCCTTCGTGCTGGCCAACCCCCACGCGCGGGTGTCGCGCCTGGTGGCGGCCATGGCCGAGCAGATCCTGGGGGCGCGCTCCAGGCCCCTGGGGTTCTCGGGGCTTCTGGAGCGGATGGCAGGGGTCTTTCGCTAGCCGTGCGGGGAGCCGGGGGAGAGGAGGGGTCGAAGTGGATCCGCTGCAAGCCGGTCTCGAAGTGGTGATCCGCCGAGAGCAACGCCCGGGCGTCTACCGGGCGCGGGTGGAGGCCTACGACGAGCGGACGATCTGGATCTCGTTTCCGGAACACAGGGGAAGGGTCGTGGTGCCGGATCCAGGCGAGCGGCTCCGCGTGGTGGTCTACCGCAAGACGCCCCCCAAAGGGAAGTTCGAGGCGGAGACCGAAGTGCTGGAACGGAAGGATCCGGTGGCCGGGCGCCTCGCGCTGGAGCGGCCCGCCTCGTGGGAGCGCCACCAGCTCCGGGAGTTCGTCCGCATCCCCCTGATGATGCGGGTGCAGGTGGAGCGCCGGACCGGGGACGCGTGGTCCAAGGCGGTGCCGGTGAGCGCGATCGACCTCTCGGGCGGCGGCCTCATGCTGCACGTGCCCGCGTACGAGACCCTGCGGCTGGGCAGGGGGCACTGGCTGCGCATCACCCTGGCCCTTCCCCAGGGAGCGATTCAGGTGCAGGGCGACGTGGTGCGGGTGATCCCGGCCGAGGACGGATCCACTCGCTACGCCGTCCGGTTCCAGCAGATCAGCGAGCGAGACCGTGACCGGATCATCGGCTTCGTGCTGCAGGAAGAGATCCGCCAGAGGAAGCTCATCGACTAAACGGGACATCGGGTGGGGATGGCATGGCGAGGCAGGTGGAGGCCAGGGCCTTCGGCGAATCCGAGCTTTGGCAGGCGTTCAAGCAGACCCGGGACCCTGAGGTGCGCGAGCGGCTCATCCTGCGCTACGCCTCGCTGGTGAAGTACGTCGCGGGTCGCATCGCCATCGGACTGCCCCGCTCCGTGGACTTCGACGATCTGTTGAGCTACGGCATATTCGGGCTCATCGACGCGGTGGAGAAGTTCGACCCGCAGCGGGAGGTCAAGTTCGAGACGTACGCCATCGCCCGGATCCGGGGGGCGATCCTGGACGGGCTCCGCTCCACCGACTGGATCCCGCGCTCGGTCCGCCAGAAGGCCCGGGAGCTGGAGGAGACGGTGGCGGCCCTGGAAAGCCGCCTGGGCCGGGCGGCGGGCGATGCGGAGATCGCCGCGGCCCTCCACCTCTCCATGGACGAGTACCACCAGCTTCTGTCGGACATCCAGGCCACCACCGTGCTCTCCCTGGAGGAAGCGTGGAGCCAGCAAGGGGAAGAGGAAGGCCTCCGGGTTCGGGAGACCGTGGCCGATCCCACCAGCGAGGACCCCGAGGAACGGATCGCCAACCGCGAGATGAAAGCCGAGCTGGTGGAGGCGCTGGACCGCCTTCCCGAGAGGGAGCGCCTGGTCATCACCCTCTACTACTACGAAGGCCTCACCCTCAAGGAGATCGGCCGCGTCCTGGGCGTCTCCGAATCCCGCATCTCCCAGATCCACACCAAAGCCGTCGTCCGCCTCCGCGCCCACCTGTCCTAGACGTCGCAACGCCGCGCCGGCCGAAACCCTCCGGCCCCACGCGCGACGCCCGGCCGTTGCTTGTCGCCCCCCAAGCCCTGTGGTATACTAGGCCGCGGTGCATCTCACACGGTTCCCGACGCCCGGGGTGGTGCCCCGACGGGGTTCCTCGGGCGGGTGAAGGAGCCGGAGGTTCGAAACCCGAGAGGAGGTGAGCGGGCCTGGCTGTCGTCAGCATGAAGCAGCTCCTGGAGTCAGGAGTGCACTTCGGCCATCAGACCCGCCGTTGGAACCCCAAGATGAAGCCGTTCATCTTCACGGAGAGGAACGGCATCTACATCATCGACCTTCAGAAGACCGTCCGGATGGTAGAGCAAGCCTACGCGTTCGTGCGCGACACGGTGGCCCAGGGCGGCACCGTGCTCTTCGTGGGCACCAAGAAGCAGGCGGCTCAGACCATCAAGGAAGAAGCCGAGCGGTGCGGCATGTTCTACGTCAACCAGCGCTGGCTGGGAGGCACCCTCACCAACTATCAGACGATCCGCACCCGCATCGAGCGGCTCCACCGTCTGGAAGAGATGGAGAAGGACGGCACGTTCAGCCGCCTGCCCAAGAAGGAAGTCCTGCAGCTGCGCAAGGAGAAGGAGCGCCTGGACCGGTACCTGGGCGGCATCAGCCAGATGTGGCGCGTGCCCGAGGCCCTTTTCGTGGTCGACCCCCGCAAGGAGCGGATCGCGGTGGCCGAGGCGCGAAAGATGCACATCCCCATCGTGGCCATCGTCGACACCAACTGCGATCCCGACGAGATCGACTACATCATCCCCGGCAACGACGACGCCATCCGGGCGGTGCGGCTCTTGACCAGCCGCATGGCGGACGCGGTGCTCGAGGGGTCGGAGGGCCGCCAGGAGGTCGAAGCGGCCCCGACCCCCGCAAGGACCGCGGCGGAGGTGGCCGCGCCCGACGGTGAGGCCGGCGAGGACTTCGTCGAATCCGAGGCAGACACCGAGGAGCAGGTCGTAGAGGTCTAGGCGAACGGGCAGGGGAGACGCCCCGTCCCATTCGTCTGCCCAGGAAACCCGCGCGGCAGGACGCGCCAAGGAGTGGAAGCGATATGCCCGAGGTCACGGCGACCCTGGTGAAAGAACTGCGGGAGCGCACCGGCGCCGGGATGATGGACTGCAAGCAGGCCCTCACGCAGGCAGGCGGCAACATGGAGGAGGCGACCCGGATCCTGCGGGAGAAGGGCCTCGCGCAGGCCGCCAAGCGGGCGGGACGCGTCGCGAGCGAGGGTCTGGTGGACGCGTACATCCACGGGGACGGGCGAATCGGTGTACTGATCGAGGTCAACTGCGAAACGGACTTCGTCGCCAAGACCGAGGCCTTCCGTACCCTCGCGCGCGACCTGGCCATGCAGGTGGCGGCGGCCCGCCCGGACTACGTCCGGCGCGAGGACGTCCCCGCCGGGGTGGTCGAGCGCGAGCGGGACATCTACCGGGCCGCCGCGCGCAACGAGGGGAAGCCGGAGCACGTTCTCGACAAGATTGTGAGCGGCCGGCTGGAGAAGTTCTACCAGGAACGCTGCCTCCTGGAGCAGCCCTTCGTGAAGGATCCCGACCGGAGCGTGGGCCAACTCGTGCAGGAAGTCGCGGCACGCCTTGGCGAAAATGTGACCGTGCGGCGTTTCGCTCGCTTCGAGCGGGGCGAGGGCGTCTCCCCTGCGGCGAACGGTGAGGCCTGACCAACAGGGCCCCGGCGGGCTCCCGGTCGTGGTGCCGCCAGGCGGGGCGCAGCAGGGGTGAGGACGGTGGAAGAGCCCAGGTACCGCCGCGTGGTGGTGAAGCTGAGCGGCGAGGCCCTCGCGGGCGAGGGCACCTTCGGCATCGAGGTGGCCACGGTCAACCGTCTGGCCGAGGAGGTGCTGTCGGTGGTCCGCATGGGCGTGCAGGTGGCCGCGGTCGTGGGCGGCGGGAACATCTGGCGGGGCGCCGCGGCCGGACACGCGGGGTTGGACCGGAGCACCGCCGACTACATGGGCATGCTCGCCACCGTCATCAACGCGCTGGCCCTGCAGGCGGCCCTGGAGGCGCGGGGCGCCGAGACCCGGGTGCAGAGCGCCATCGAGATGCGCCAGATCGCTGAGCCCTACATCCGCCGCAGGGCCGTCCGCCACCTGGAGAAGGGGCGCGTGGTGATCCTGGCGGCGGGCACGGGCAACCCCTTCTTCTCGACGGACACCGCAGCCGCCCTGCGCGCGGCCGAGCTGGAGGCGGACGTGATCCTCATGGCCAAGCGAGGGGTCGACGGTATCTACGACGCGGACCCCCGCCTGGAACCCTCGGCCCGGAAGTACGAGCAGATCGAGTACCTGGACCTCTTGCAGCAGGGTCTCGGCGTGATGGATTCCACCGCTGCCTCGCTCTGCATGGAGAACGGCATCCCCATCATCGTCTTCGACTTCGCCGCACCGGGCGCGCTCCGGCGCGTCTGCCTGGGGGAGAAGATCGGTACGCTCGTCGGAGGAGGGGAGCGACATGACCGAGGCTGAGATCCTGAGCACCACCGAGGAGCGGATGAAGGGAGTCATCCAGTCGGCCCGGCGGGACTTCGGTGCGATCCGGACCGGCCGGGCAAGCCCCACCCTTCTGGATCGGGTGCAGGTGGAGTACTACGGAACCCTCACGCCCCTGAACCAGCTTGCGACCGTCTCGGCCCCGGAACCCCGGCAGCTCCTGATCCAGCCGTGGGACAAGAACGTGGTCAAGAGCGTCGAGCGCGCGATCCTCCAGTCGGACCTGGGGCTCACCCCCAGCTCGGACGGGAACGTTCTGCGGATCACCATTCCCGAGCTGACCGAGGACCGGCGCAAGGAGCTGGTCCGGGTGGTCCGCAAGACGGCGGAGGAAAAGCGGGTGGCCGTGCGAAACCTCCGGCGGGAGGCGAACGAGCGCGTCCGGGCGGCCCAGAAGGATGGCGAGATGAGCGAGGACGAAGCGCGCCGGCTCGAGGAGAAGGTCCAGCAGCTCACCGACCGCTACGTGGCCGAGGTGGACGCCCTGCTGGAGCACAAGGAGCACGAGATCCTCGAGGTGTGATGCGCGCGCCGGACGTGCTCGGGATGGAATGGGAGGAAGCGGAAGAGCTTCTGAGGGAAGCCGGATGGGTACCGGCCCTGGAGCGGACGGGCGCGCCCGCTTCCTCGGCGCGTCCGGGCGAGCGGCTGCGGGTGGTGCGGGTGACCCAGGGCCCCGGCCAAGCGGTGACGGTGCTCGTCGCGCCCGAGCGGTTCCTCGAGCGAAGGCCGCCGCCGGAGCCGGCGGGCCGGTGAGCGCCAACGGTGCTCCGCAGCGGGGCCTGCCCCGGCACGTGGCCATCATCATGGACGGCAACGGGCGCTGGGCCCAGCAGCGGGGGCTCTTGCGGGAGGCGGGGCACGAGAGGGGCACCGAGGCGCTTCGCCGGGTGGTGCGCGCCTGCGTGGAGCGCGGGATCCCCTATCTGACCGTCTATGCGTTCTCCACCGAGAACTGGGAGCGCCCGCGGCGGGAAGTGGCGGCGCTCATGCGCCTCCTGGACCGGGTGTTGGTACGCGAGGTCGACGAGCTGGCCGCCAGGGGGGTTCGGGTGCAAGTGCTGGGACGGCGGGACGGCTTGTCGCGCGCGCTGCTGCACCGCATCGAGCGGGCGTGCCGCCGCACCGAGGCGAACGGCGCCCTGGTGCTGAGCGTGGCGTGGAACTACGGAGGGCGGGCGGAGATCGTGGACGCGGCCCGCGCCCTGGCGCGGGAGGTGGCGGCCGGCCGCCTGGAACCTGAGGCGATCGACGAGGCCCTCTTCGCCGGGCGCCTCTACAGCGCGGGGATCCCCGACCCGGACCTGGTCATCCGCACCGGGGGCGAGTACCGGATCAGCAACTTCCTCCTCTGGCAGGTGGCCTACGCGGAGCTGTGGGTCACGCCGGTGCTCTGGCCCGATTTTACCGAGGAGCACTTGGACGCGGCCCTGGACGCGTACCGGCGCCGCTCGCGGCGGTTCGGCCGCGTCCTGGACGTGCCACCGGCATGAGGCGACCGGCGGCGGCGGGGGTTCCCCGCGAGGCAGGCGGCGCCACGCTTCGCGCGAGGGTCGTCACCGGCGTGCTGGGAGCCCCCGTGATGCTCGCGGCCCTCTGGGGCGGGGGGGCGTTCTGGCTTGGGCTGGTGGCGGTGGTCGGGCTCCTGGGGGTGCCGGAGGTCGCGCACTTGTACGGGCGGGAGCGGTGGAAGGCCCCACCCGACGTGCTGGCGCTGGCCGTTCTGCTTCCCATCGCGTTCGCATACCATGCGGGCGGGAAGCTGGCCTGGCCGGGTGGACCCCTGGTCGCAGCCCTCGCCCTGCCGGTGGTCTACGCCCTCCTCCGGGAGCTCTTCCGGGCTGAGCCGCGCCTGCTCACGGCCGCGGCCGTGGCCTCGGTGACCGTTCTCTACTGGGGAGGTCTCCTGGCCCACCTGGTGCTCCTGCGCGCTCTGCCCCTGGGCCTCGCGTACGGGCTGGTGCTGGTCGCCGGAACCTGGGGCGCCGACATCGCCGCGTACGCGGTCGGGCGCCGGTGGGGCCGCAGGCCGCTGGCCCCTCGTCTCAGCCCCGGCAAGACGGTGGAGGGAACGGCCGCGGGCCAAGGCGTGGGGTTCGCAGCAGCGGCCGCGACCGGGTGGCTGCTGGGGCTCGGCACGACCGGCTCCCTCATCGCCGGGGCGGCGGTGGTGGTCTCCGCCGCGCTGGGAGACCTGGTGGAGTCCGGGCTGAAGCGCGAGGCCGGGGTGAAGGACTCAGGCGCCCTCCTGCCGGGCCACGGGGGCGTCCTCGACCGGTTCGACAGCCTTCTCATCGCTGGGACCCTCCTTTACTACGTGGCGTTGGCGCAACAAGGGCTGCTCTGACTCGATCCCGCCCGGCCCCCAGGAGGCACGGCCGTGACGCGCTCGAAGGGCTGGGTTGTCGCTGCGGCAGGCGCGGGGGTTGGCTTGCTCCTCTTCTATCTCCTCCTCCCCCACCTGGGACCTTTGGTGCTGGGCCTGCTCCTGGCCGTGCTCATCGACCGCCCCGTGACCGCCCTCGAGCGCCGGGGGCTGGGGCGGGGCGTGGCCGCCCTCGCGGTGCTGGCGGGTTCCGCCCTGGGAATGGCAGCGCTGGTGGGGTGGGTGGGCTCGGCACTCTTCGGGGAGGTCCGCGAGCTGGCCGGTGCCCTGCCGCAGCTGCGCGCTGCCCTGGAGCGGGGAGGGAGCGGGCCTGCCGCGGTCGCGGGCGCGTGGACCGAGGCGCTTCCGCCCCTGCTGCAAGGGCTGGCCCAGCGGGCGCTGGAGTCGGCCTACGGAGCCGCCGGCCAGTGGGTGGAGGCGGCGGTGCGGGCGCTGGCGCGGGCCCCGTCGCTGGTCTGGCCCCTGGCTGTGGCCACGATGGTGGCCTACTTTGCGAGCCGCGACCGGCGGCTGCTCGCGGGCGCGGTGGTGGCCTACACCCCTCCCGATCTCCGGCGCCGGGCCGCTCGCCTGCGGAGCCGTCTCCTCCTGCAGGTGGCGGCCTTCCTGCACGCCCAGCTCCTGCTGGTCACCCTCTCGGCGATCCTCTCCTCCCTGGCCTTGCTCGCGCTGGGCTCTCCCTACGCCCTGAGCCTGGGCCTCCTGGCGGGTCTCCTGGACCTGGTCCCCTTCCTGGGCCCCACGGCGGTCTTCGGGGTGCTGGCGGCGGTGCGGGCCCTGCAGGGCGCGCCCGTGGGCGCGCTGGCGGCAGCAGCGGCGGGCCTCGGGGTCTTCGCGGCCCGGCAGGCGGCCGAGCCCCGCGTGGTGGCAGGGCGCACCCAGCTCCACCCGCTGACGGTGGTGCTCGCGGTCTATCTGGGCAGCCGGCTCCTGGGCCTCATGGGGTTCTTGCTGGGGCCGGTCCTGGCCCTGGCGGTGAAGGCGCTCCTGGTGGAGGGGCGGCGCTGAGCTCCGCGGGCCGGCCGTGTGCCCGCCGATGGCCTGGCCGGGTGGCTCCGGCGTTCCGTGCGTTGGTCGAGGCGAGGGCCTGTGGTATAATACCGCAGGGGTGGAGGGATGTCCGTCAAACGGGTCGTTCTCCTGGGGGCCACGGGCTCCATCGGCCGGCAGGTGCGGGCTGTGGTGGCCGATCACCCGGGCCGGTTGGAGCTGGTGGGGATGGCTGCGGGCCGCCGGGTGGACGATCTGGTCCAGGCTGCGTCCGAGCAGGCCCCCGGGTTCGGCGTGCGCTGGCTGAACGTCCCTTCGCCCGAGGTCCGGGAGCGTCTCAGGCGCCTGCTTCCCGCCTCCGTCGCCCACGGGGTGGAGATCACCGTGGGGGAGGCCGGCATGGTGCAGATGGCCCAGGCCGCCGAGGTGGACATAGTGGTGGTGGCCGTGGTCGGCTTCGCCGGCCTGGCTCCCACTCTGGCGGCGCTCCGGGCGGGCAAGACCGTGGCGCTGGCCACGAAGGAGAGCCTGGTGGCGGGGGGCCACCTGGTCCGGGAAGCGCTGCAGCAGGGGGGCGGCACCCTTCTGCCGGTGGACAGCGAGCACAGCGCGCTCTGGCAGCTCCTGGAAGGCGAGCGCGGGCGTCCCGAGCGGCTCTATCTGACGGCGTCGGGCGGTCCCTTCCGGACCGCGGCCCGGGCGGAGATGGCCCAGGCGACCGTCGCCCAGGCGCTCCAGCACCCCACCTGGTCCATGGGGCCCAAGATCACCGTGGACTCGGCCACGCTGATGAACAAGGGCTTCGAGGTGATCGAGGCCCGCTGGCTCTTCGACGTAGGGTGGGACCGCATCGAGGTGGTGGTTCACCCCGAGAGTGTGGTGCACGCCCTGGTGGCCTGGTCGGACGGCTCCCTCACCGCGCAGCTCGCGACGCCCCACATGCGGCTTCCGGTGGAGCGGGCGCTCCTCTTTCCCGAGACGGCCCACGGTTCCGTGCCGGCACTGGACCCGGCCCGGCTGGGTGCGCTCCACTTCGAGCCGGCGGACCGTGAGCGCTTCCCGCTCCTGGAGGCCGCGTACCGGGCGGGGCGGCTGGGCGGCACCTACCCGGCCGTCCTGAACGCCGCCGACGAGGTGGCTGTCCAGGCCTTCCTGGACGGGCGCCTGCGGCTGGTGGAGATCGAGACGGTGGTGCACCAGGTGCTGGAGCGCCATCAGGGCGTGCAGGCGCCGGACCTGGAGCAGGTCCGCCAGGCGGACCAGTGGGCGCGCCAGCAGGCCGAGGGCCTCTGCCAGGCCCTGGCCGAAAGGAGCGGGGTTCGATGAACTCCCTTGTGGCCTTCGTGCTCGTCTTTGGAACGATCGTCTTCTTTCACGAGCTGGGTCATTACGGCACGGCCAAGCTCCTGGGCATCGGCGTGCACGAGTTCTCGGTGGGGTTCGGCCCCGCGCTGGTGAGCCGGCGCTGGCGGGGCACCCGGTACTCGGTGCGGATCGTTCCCCTGGGCGGCTTCTGCAAGCTGGCGGGCATGGAGCCCGTCGAGGACGAGCAGATGGGGCTGCAGCCCCAGGACCCGCGCCACTTCGGGGGCCGGCCGCTCTGGCAGCGGACCCTGGTCATCCTAGCCGGTCCCCTGATGAACTTCGTTCAGGCCGTCGTCTTCCTGGCCCTGATCAGCACCGCCACCATCCCCGTGGAGGTGGTGGGGCTGGAGCAGGGGGGCCCTGCGGCCCGGGCCGGGGTCCAGCCCGGCGACGTGATCGTGGCCATCGACGGGCGGGCGGTCGCCGAAACCGGCGACGTCAACCGGTGGGTCACCCAGAGCCAGGGGCGTCCCATCGAGGTGCGCCTCCTCCGGGACGGGGAACCCGTGGAGCTCTCCATCCGGCCCGAGGCGCAGCGCGACGGGATCACCCGCATCGGAGTCCAGATCGTCGGCGGAAGCGCCGGTGTGCCCTGGTGGCGAGCCCTTCCCGAGGGTGCGGCGCGCACCTGGGAGATGACCCGCGCGCTGGTCGTCGGCATCTGGTCCATGATCACCCACCGGGCGCCCGTGGACGTCGCGGGTCCGGTGGGAATCTTCCAGGTCGTGAGCCAGTCGGCCGAGCGCGGGTGGCTCTCGCTCCTGACGCTGGCCGCACTCCTCAACGTCAACCTGGGCCTGCTCAACCTGTTGCCCATCCCTGCCCTGGACGGCGGCTGGCTCCTCTTCCTGGGCCTGGAGGGCGTGCGCGGCAAGCCCCTGGCCCCCGAGCAACAGGGCTGGGTACAGGTGATCGGCTTCGCCTTCCTCATGGCGCTGATGCTCTTCGCCACCTACCAGGACATCCTGCGGCTCTTCCACCCCTTCGCGGAGTGAAGGGGTCGCGCCCTCACCGCGCCCGCGAGGGTTTCCAGCCTCCGGCCTCGAAGCTCTTGGGAGATCCTGGCGGCCACCCCGCGGGGCCGCCGCTGGAGCCCATGATTCGGAGGAAGAGCCCTCGTGTCTTCGCGTTACCTGATTCCGTCCCCCTCGGAACCGAGCCTCGCGCGCCTGTGGGAGCTGGCCGGGGTCCCGACCCCGGCTCCCGCGGAGCTGCTGCGCTGTCGCATCCTTCAGGTAGAGGTGGACCCCGGCGCCCGGTGGTGGCGTCTCTACCTGGAAGGAAGCCTGCCTGAGGTCCTCCTCCGCGAGGTGGAGACCCTTCTCTCCCGGGCGGTGGATGGCGTGGACCGGGTCTACCTGGACACCATGCCTGGCCCGGTGCTGACACCGGAAGCGGCGGGCCTGGAGGGCGCCCGCACGGAGCCGGACCCGCCCGCGGCGGGACCGCCCCAGGACGACGCGGCCTACGCCCGCTGGCTCCAGGAGAGCTTCCGCCCGCGTTGGGAGGAGAGCCTGCCGGCCGACGCCGCCGGCGCGGGGGGGAAGCCTCCGCGGGGCCGCAACGGGCACCCTCCGGGCGAATCGGGCGCGGCGTTCCGGTGGGGCAAGCCCATCCCGGCCGCTGCCGCCATTACCCCCATGAGCGCCCTGCAGGAGCCCGGGCCCGAGGTGGTGGTGCAGGGCGAGGTGATCGCCATCGAGAGCCGGCCCGTCCGGGCGTCGGGCGGCAACGGCCAGCGGGCGCCGCGCCCAGAGGGTAACGGGCTCGGGAACGGGCGGGAGGCGAAGCTGGTCCAGATCGACCTCACCGACCGCACCGACTCCATCCGGATCAAGCTCTTCGACCGGGGCCGGGAGCCGCACCGGGCCGACGTGGAGGAGGCGGTCCGCCCGGGTACGTGGCTGCGGGTGCGGGGCGTTCCGGCCCTCGATCGCTTCCGGGAGGAGCTGGTGCTGGAGGCCCGCGACGCCGAGGCGATCGAAGCGCCCCGGCGGGTCGACACCGCCCCCGAGAAGCGGGTGGAACTCCACCTCCACACCAAGATGAGCGCTCTCGACGGCCTCAGCCCCGTCGACCAGGTGATCGCGCAGGCGGCCGCGTGGGGCCACCCGGCCGTGGCCCTCACCGACCACGGTGTGGTCCAGGCCTTCCCGGACGCGTACCGGGCCGCCAAGAAGGCGGGCATCAAGGTGATCTTCGGGATGGAAGGGTACCTGTGCGACGACCCCTCGCCCCGCAGCCGCACCTACCACATCATCCTCCTGGCCCGCACCCAGCAGGGGCTGAGGAACCTCTACGAGCTGGTCTCCCTCTCCCACCTGCGCTACTTCTACCGGAAGCCTCGCGTCCCGCGCCAGGAGCTGATCCGGTTGCGGGAGGGGCTCATCGTCGGCTCCGCCTGCGAAGCGGGCGAGCTCTTCCGGGCGATGGTGAAGGGGGCGCCCGACGACGAGCTGCTCCGGATCGCTTCCTTCTATGACTACCTCGAGATCCAGCCCCTGGCCAACAACCGCTTCATGATCGACCAGGGCGTGGCCGGGAGCGAGGAGGACCTGAGGGCCTTCAACCGCCGCATCGTCTCCCTGGCCGATCGGCTGGACAAGCCGGTGGTGGCCACCGGCGACGTCCACTTCGTGGAGCCCGAGGATCAGATCTTCCGCCAGATCATCCAGGCGGGCCAAGGGTACGAGGACGTGGAGAACCCGGCCCCCCTCTACCTGCGCCCCACCCAGGAGATGCTGGAGGAGTTCGCCTACCTGGGCGAGGAGCGGGCGCGCGACGTGGTGGTCACCCAGCCCCGGCGCCTGGCCGAATCGGTGGAGGACCTGGTGCCGGTGCCCGACGGCCTCCACGCGCCCGAGCTGCCCAACGCCGCGGAGGAGATCACCCAGATGGCCCGGCGCCGGGCTGCCGAGCTCTACGGCGACCCTTTGCCCGAACGGGTGCAGAACCGGCTGGACCGGGAGCTGAACTCCATCGTGGGCAACGGCTTCGCCTCCCTCTACCTGGCGGCCCACCGGCTGGTGCGCCGCTCACTGGAGGACGGGTACCTGGTGGGCTCCCGGGGATCGGTGGGCTCGTCGCTGGTGGCCACCCTTTGCGACATCACCGAGGTGAATCCGCTTCCGCCCCACTACCTGTGCCGTCGCTGCCACCACCTGGAGTTCTTCGACGACGGGTCCGTGGGCGCCGGCGTCGACCTGCCGCCCAAGGCCTGCCCGGGTTGCGGCGAGCCCCTGGAGCGCCACGGCTTTGACATCCCCTTCGAGACCTTCCTGGGCTTCCACGGCGAGAAGGTACCCGACATCGACCTGAACTTCTCAGGGGAGTACCAGCCCACGGCCCACAAGGTCGCGGAGGAGATCTTCGGACCCGACCACGTCTACCGGGCCGGCACCATCGCGACCCTGGCCGACCGGACGGCCTACGGCTTCGTGCGCAAGTTCCTGGAGGAGAAGGGCAAGCAGGCCCGGGGCGCGGAGATCAGCCGCCTGGTGCAGGGGTGCACGGGGGTCCGGCGCACCACGGGCCAGCACCCCGGGGGGCTCATGATCCTGCCCCAGGGGTACGAGATCTACCAGTTCACGCCCATCCAGTTCCCCGCGAACGACCGGGACTCGGGCGTGGTGACCACCCACTTCGACTACCACGCCATCTCCGAGCGGCTGGTGAAGCTGGACCTCCTGGGCCACGACGACCCCACCGTGCTCCGCATGCTGGAGGAGGAGACAGGGGTTCCCGCCCGCAGCGTCCCCCTGGACGATCCGGAGACCATGGCCCTCTTCTCCAGCGTGGCCTCCCTGGGGATCCAGGACCCCTCGCGCATCGGCAGCACGGTGGGCACCATCGGGATCCCCGAGTTCGGGACCCGCTTCGTCCGCCAGATGCTGGAGGAGACCCGGCCCACCACCTTCAGCCAGCTGGTGCGCATCAGCGGGTTCTCCCACGGGACCAACGTGTGGACCAACAACGCGCAGGACCTGATCCGCACCGGGGTCGCGGACCTGAACCACGCGATCGCGACCCGCGACGACATCATGATCCACCTGATCCGCCAGGGGATCGAACCCGAGCAGGCCTTCGGGATCATGGAGCACGTGCGCAAGGGGAAGGGCCTGACGGCCGAGGAAGAGGCGGTGATGAAGGCCCACGGCGTGCCCCAGTGGTACGTGGACTCCTGCCGCAAGATCAGCTACATGTTCCCCAAGGCCCACGCGGTCGCATACGTGACCATGGCCTTCCGGATCGCCTACTACAAGGTCCATCACCCGGCGGCCTTCTACGCCGTCTACTTCTCGGTGCGGGCCGAGGAGTTCGACGCGGGCCTGGTGGCCAAGGGGGAGGAGGCGATCCGCCGGGAGATGGAGCGCCTCGAGCAGCGGGGTGCCGAGGCGACGGCCCGGGACCGGAACGTGGTCACCATCCTGGAGGTGGTGCTGGAGGCCCTGGCCCGGGGGATCGGCTTCTCGAAGGTGGACCTCTACCGCTCGCATCCCACCCGCTTCCAGGTGGAGCCGGACAGCCAGTCCCCGGCGGGCGCGCGCGCCTGCCTCCGCCCGCCGCTGGTGGCGTTGCCCGGCGTCGGCCAGCAGGCGGCTCTGGCCATCGCCGAAGCTCGGCGGGGGACCCCCTTCGGCTCCATGGAGAACCTCCAGAGCCGGGCCCGGGTGAGCCGCACGGTGGTCGACGTCCTCCGCGAGCACGGCGCTCTCGGAGACCTGCCCGAAAGGGACCAACTAAGCCTGTTCTGACCTTGAAAGACGGAGAGCCCCCCCCTTGCAGCCTGTGCGCCGTTGCGCTATACTGGCCCTGTCTTGGAGGCGTTGCGGCGGAAGAGTGGGCGATCCCCACTCTTTCGTCCTGTCTGGACCCTTTTGAGCCCGGCAGGGAGCGGTGGGGTGGTCCGGCGTGAGGCGCGAGACGATCGAAGAGCAGGTAAAGGCCCTGGCCCAACCCGTGGCGGACGCGTGCGGGGTGGAGCTGGTGGACGTGACGTACCTGAGCGAGAACGGTCGCTGGATCCTGAGGATCAGCATCGATCGTGAGGGAGGCGTCACGCTGGACGATTGCCAGCGGGTGAGCCAGGCCCTCGGCGACGAGCTGGATCGGGTCGATCCGATCCCCGGCTCGTACAGCCTGGAGGTCTCCTCGCCCGGGCTCGAGCGGCCCCTGCGGCGGCCGGCCGAGTTCCAGCGCTTCAAGGGCCGCCTGGTCTGGGTGCGGAGCTACGGCCCCATCCAGGGTTCCCGCAGCTGGGAAGGCAGGCTCTTGGGAGTCGACGACGGCCAGGTCGTCCTGGAGACGGCCACGGGAGAGGTGCGCATACCCCTGGACAGGGTGGCGAAAGCCCATCTGGTCGCAGAGCTGTGACCGGGAGGCGATGGGAGGTCCATTCGTGTCATGAATCTGGAACTGGTGGGGGCTCTCAACGAGCTGGAGCAGGAGCGAGGCATCTCCAAGGAGATCCTGCTCTCGGCCATTGAGTCGGCCATCGTTTCCGCATACAAGCGGAACTTCAGCAATGCCGAGAACGTGCGGGTGGAGGTGGACGAGCGCTCGGGCACCATCTCCGTCTACGCCCAGAAGGAAGTGGTCGGCGAGGTCGCGGACGCGAACGTGCAGATCTCGCTGGAAGCGGCCCGGGAGGTGGATCCCTCCTACAAGCCGGGCGACGTGGTGGAGGTGGAGGTCACCCCGCGCGACTTCGGCCGCATCGCCGCGCAGACGGCGAAACAGGTGGTCATCCAGCGTATTCGCGAGGCCGAACGGGCGCTCATCTACGACGAGTTCTCCAACCGGGCCGAGGACATCGTCACCGGAACCGTCCAGCGCGTCGACCGGCGCAACGTCTACGTCGACCTGGGCAAGGTGGAGGCCCTCCTTCCGCCCTCGGAGCAGATGCCGGGCGACAACTACCACCGGGGCCAGCGGTTGAAGACCTACATCGCCGAGGTTCGCCAGACGCCGAAGGGACCGCAGGTGATCCTCTCCCGGAGCCATCCGGGGCTCCTCAAGCGGCTCTTCGAGTTGGAGGTGCCCGAGATCCGCGACGGCGTCGTGGAGATCCGGGCGGCCGCCCGGGAGGCGGGCAAGCGCTCCAAGATCGCCGTCTGGTCGCGCGACGACCGGGTGGATCCCGTGGGCGCCTGCGTGGGACCCCGGGGCATCCGGGTCCAGGCGGTGGTGCAGGAGCTCCGGGGCGAGAAGATCGACATCATCCAGTGGGATCCCGACCTGCGCCGCTTCGTGAAGAACGCGCTGAGCCCGGCCAAGGTCTCCGACGTCTTCATCAGCAAGGATCAGGAGACCGCCACCGTGGTCGTGCCCGAGTACCAGCTCTCGCTGGCCATCGGCAAGGAAGGGCAGAACGCACGCTTGGCCGCCAAGCTGACGGGTCTGCGCATCGACATCAAGAGTGAGGCTCAGATGGCGGAGATGATCTTCACCCAGGCCCAGCCCAGGACGGAGGAGCCTGCGGTCGAACCGGTGGAGGCCGAGACGGTGGAGCCCGAGCCCGTCCTGGCCGAGGCTGCGCCCCAGGCGGAGCCCGCGCTCGAACCCGAGCTGGAGCCGGAGGAGCTCGAACCCGTGGCCGAGCTGGCGGAAGCACCCGAGGAGCCGGAGCCCGCCTTCGAGCTGGAGCTCGAGGAGCCCGAACCGGAACCCGAGGAGCCCAAGCGGGCCAAGACGCCGCCGGCGGCCCGCAAGGCCAAGACCCGGGTGGCCCGCCAGGAGATCGAGGAGGCCATCGAGGCCGACGTGGACACCGAGGAAGAGGAGCTTCCCTCGCTCTTCGGCGACGAGGAGGAGCGGGCGGCGGCTCCCAAGGCGGCCGCGGAGGAGACGGTCTTCGTCTCGGGGAACGAGGAGCCGGACACCGACGAGCGACTGGACCGTCTCAGCCGCCTCTTCCAGAACCGCGAGCAGGCGGCCCGCGAGATGGCGGAGCGGCAGGCCAAGAAGGAACGGGAGAAGGAGCGCCGGGCCAAGTCCAAGGGTGTCGTCAAGGATCTCTCGGAGCTTGCCAAGCTCCTGAACCGGGAGTGAGGGCAGGGTGCCGCAGCGGCACGTTCCCGAGCGTACCTGCGTGGGTTGCCGGACGACGCGACCCAAGCGCGAGCTGGTGCGGGTGGTCCGGACGCCCGAGGGAGCGGTGGAACTGGACCCCACCGGAAAGCGGTCCGGGCGGGGCGCCTACCTCTGCCGTAACATGGAGTGCCTGGAGAAGGCCGTCCGCGGCAAGGGGCTCGAACGCGCGCTGAGGCATCCGGTGGAGGCCGAAGTGCTGGAGCGGGTGCGGGCCGCATTGCAGGAGGTCACCTGGTGAAGACGGGGCTTGAGGGAGCTCTGAGCATGCTGGGGCTCGCCCGGCGCGGAGGCCGGGTCGTGTCGGGGGATCGGGCCGTCCTGGCCGCCTGCAAGTCGGGCCAGGCGCAGGTGATCCTGCTGGCGAGAGACGCCTCCGAGAACACCCGGAGGCGCTTCCGCGAAGCGGCGGCGCGCGCCGGGGTGGCCGTCCAGGAGGTGGGGGACAAGGTTCGTTTCGGTGAAGCCCTCGGGCAGAGCCCGCGGGCGGTGGTGGCGGTCACGCACCGGGGCTTCGCGAAGGCTGTCGTGGAACGGCTCGCGTCTCAGCCGGCAGGTCGGCCGGGCGGTGGGGAAGAGAGTCTGGAGAGCGATTAGGAGTGATGGTATGAGCGGTGTACGCGTCTATGAGCTGGCCCGAGAGCTGGGCGTGGACAGCAAGGATGTGATCTCGTTCCTGAACGGGCGCGGGTTGGACGTGAAGAACCACATGAGTCTCGTGAGCGATCCGGCCGTTGCCGAGGCCCGGCAGCGCTTTGGTAGGGGTCACCCCCCCGAGGCCCGGCCAGCGGGGGCGGCGGCGCCGCCGGCCCGCGCGGCCCGGCCGGCCCCGCGCGGGGCGAGGCGGCCCGGCCCGACCGAGCGCCCGCCGCGGGCGCGGCGGCACCCAGCCGCCGCCCTCAGGGGCCAGGTCCTGGCACCGGTGCCCGCCCGGCAGGAGCGGCCCGTCCGGCTCCTCGGGCCGCGGGTGACGCCGGCAGGGCAGGAGGGTCGCGTCCTCAGGGCGCACCCGGCGGCAACGGGCGGGGGCCGGCCCGGTCCCCAAGGCCGCAGGGAGCCCCGGGGGCATCGCCCGGGCGGGGGGCGCGTCCCTCGGGGTCTCACGGGGGCGGGTCCTACGGCGGAGGCCGGGCTTCCGGTGGACGGGCGTCCCAGGGTGGGGGAGGCCCGCGGTCGGGCCAGGGCGGGGGCGGCTACCGCCCGCAGGCGGCTGGCGGCCGGCCTCCGGCAGGGGGTGGCCGCGGGCGTCCGGGGGTGGGCGGCGGCCGCCCCCCGGCGGGCAGACCCGGGGGCGGGGCACCGGCGGGCAGACCTGGAGGCGGGGCGCCGCGGCCCGCCGCGGGGCCGCGGCCGGGCGAGGTGAACCGGGGGCGCCGGGGAGCCGGTGGCGCGCGCGGGCGCGGCGGGAACGAGCCTTTCCGGAAGGCAGGGGACGACGGCCGGCAGCTGCCCCACCGGGGCCACCGGCGCGGCGGCCATGCCCGGCCGGTTGTGCCCGAGCCTGAGCGCCAGCGCCCTGATCGGATCATCCTCCCCGACCGGATCGCGGTCTCCGACCTGGCCGACAAGCTGGCCATTCCGGCCGTGGTGCTCATCAAGAGCCTGATCAAGGCGGGGATCATGGCCTCCATCAACCAGTCCATCGACTTCGAGGCCGCGGAGCAAGTGGCCAAGAGCCTGGGGGTGGCCGTGGAGCGTCCCCAGCGGGAGCGCGCGGACGGTCGTGTCGGTGAGGGCGACGAAGGGGCCGACCTCACCTCCCGCCCGCCGGTCGTGACGGTCCTCGGCCACGTGGACCACGGCAAGACGACGCTGCTGGATCACATCCGCAAGAGCCGCGTGGTGGAGCAGGAGGCCGGCGGCATCACGCAGCACATCGGCGCCTACCAGGTGACGGTGGGCGATCGGAGCATCACTTTCCTGGACACCCCCGGGCACGAGGCGTTCACGGCCATGCGGGCCCGGGGCGCCCAGGTGACCGATGTGGCGGTGCTGGTGGTGGCCGCCGACGACGGAGTGATGCCCCAGACGGTGGAGGCCATCAACCACGCCAAGGCGGCCAGGGTTCCCATCGTGGTCGCCATCAACAAGATGGACCGTCCCGGTGCCGACCCCGATCGGGTCAAGCAGCAGCTGGCCGAACAGGGTCTGGTGCCCGACGACTGGGGTGGCGACACGGTCTGCGCCCCCATCTCGGCCCTGAAGGGCCAGGGGATCGACGAGCTCCTGGAGATGATCCTCCTGGTGGCCGACATGCGGGACTTGAAGGCCGACGCGGACCGGCCGGCCTCGGGCGTGATCGTGGAGGCCCGTTTGGATCGCGGCCGGGGACCGGTGGCGACGGTGCTGGTGCAGAACGGCACCCTGCGCCTGGGGGACCCGGTGGCGGCGGGGGCGGTGGCGGGCAAGGTGCGCGCCATGCTCAACGACCGGGGGGAGAGCGTTTCAGAGGCCGGCCCGGCCACACCTGTGGAGGTCCTGGGCTTCGACGACGTGCCCGAGGCCGGTGACCTGCTCGAAGTGGTCGCCGGCGGGCGGGAGGCGCGCCAGCAGGCCGAGGCCCGGGCCGAGGCCCGGCAGCAGCCTGAGGCCCGAGGGGGTGTGGTGACCCTCAGCCAGCTCACCCAGAAGCGTCAGGCCGGGGCCAAGGAGCTGAACGTCGTGCTCAAGGCGGACGTCCAGGGATCCCTGGAGGCCGTTCGCCAGGCGTTGGAGAAGCTGAGCCGGGATGAGGCGCGGGTCAGCGTGATCCACGGTGCGGTGGGCGCGATCTCGGAGACGGACGTCACCCTCGCCCAGGCCTCCGATGCGGTGGTGATCGGCTTCAACGTGCGCCCCGACGGCGCAGCGCGGCGCGCCGCCGACCGGACGGGCGTGGAGATCCGCACCTACACCATCATCTACCAGGTGGTGGACGACGTCCAGGCCGCCCTGCAGGGCCTGCTCGAGCCCGAGTTCGAGGAGAAGGTGGTCGGGCAGGCCAGCGTGCGGCAGATCTTCCACGTGCCCGGAGGTACGGTGGCGGGCTGCTACGTGACCGAGGGCGAGATCCGGCGGGGCGCGAAGGCCCGGCTCCTGCGGGACGGGGTCGTGGTCCACGACGGGGTGATCGGCTCCCTGCGCCGCTTCAAGGAGGACGTCCGGAGCGTGGCCCAGGGTTACGAGTGCGGCCTCGCCTTCGAGAAGTTCCAGGACGTCAAGGAAGGGGACGTCATCGAAGCTTACCAGATGGTGGCCGTCCCGGCCCGGACCTGAGACCCATGGTGGTGGGCATCGCGGAGATCCGCCTGCTCCTCCCGGGCCCGCGCTCCCTCAAGGAGAAGCGGCGGATCCTCCGCAGCCTGGTGGACCGGATTCGCGTGCGCTACCACGTGGCTGTGGCCGAGGTGGGGGATCAGAACCTGTGGAACCGGGCCACGGTGGGGGTCGCGTGCGTGAGCAACGAGGCGGCCCACGCCCACCAGATCCTGGGCCATGTCCTTCACTTCGTGGAGTCCAACGGCGAGGTGGAGGTGGACCGCGTGGAGGTTCGCCTGGCCTGAGGGCGGAGCCGGCCGCGAGGCTGCAAGCGACAGGGAGGTGGGGCAGGTGGCGAGCCCGCTGCGGGTGCGGAGGGTGGCCGAACAGGCCAAGAAGGAGCTGGGCGACGTCGTCCGCAACCTGAAAGACCCGCGCGTGGGGTTCGTGACGGTCACGGACGTGGAGGTCTCCAACGACCTCTCCCACGTGAAGGTCTTCTTCAGCGTGTACGGCGACGAGGAGGCGCGCCGCCAGGCGGAGGAGGGTCTGCGGGCTGCCCAGGGCTTCATCCGGACCGAGCTGGGACGCCGGATCCGGCTGCGGCTGACGCCTGAGGTGGACTTCCGGTTCGACGCGTCGGTGGAGCGCGGGGCCCGGATCGACCGGCTCCTGCACGAGATACGAACCGAGGGGAAGGAACCCGGCCCATGACCGTCGCGGAGATGGCCCGCCTCCTGGAGCAGGCCGGCCCCACGCTGGTGGTGGCGCACGAGGACCCCGATCCGGACAGCATCGGCTCCATCCTTGCGGCCCGCTGGGTCCTGCGACGGGTGCGCCCGGGGCTGCCGGTGGAGGCCGCGAGCCCCGATCCGCCGCCCCTGAGCTGCCGCTTCCTATCCGGATCCGGGGAGGTTCTGGGGCCCGACGAGGCGCTCGCGCGCGGGCCCTGGCAGACCCTCTGGGTGGTGGACTGCGAGCCAAGCCGCATCGGCCGCTTGAAACCGCTGGTGGAGACAGCGGAGCGGCTCCTGAACCTGGACCACCACGCCACCAACACCACGCCCAGCGGCCACCCGGCGGAAGCCCGCCTGATCGACCCCTCGGCCGCGGCCACGGGGCTCCTGATCCACCGCTTCATCCGCCACTGGGGGCTCCGGCTGGACGCCGAGGTGGCCACCTTCCTCTACGCGGCCTTGATGGGCGACACGGGCTCCTTCCGCTACTCGAACACCAGCGCCGAGGCGCTGGCGGTGGCCCGTGAGGCCCTTCTGGCGGGAGCCCGTCCCGACGAGGTGGCCCACAACCTGTACGAGCGGCGCACCTTCGACGAGATGCAGCTCCTGGGCCGTGCCCTGTCGGTCCTGGCTCGCTCGGACGACGGGCGCATCGCCTGGATCGCCCTGCCCCACGGTTGGATTGCCGGGGACGATCCCAGGGCCAGGGCGGATGCGACCGATGGCTTCGTCAACTACCCGCGCATGGTGGAAGGGGTGGAGGTGGCCCTCCTCTTCCGGGAGGTGGAGCCGGGCGCGGTGCGGGTGAGCCTCCGATCCCAGTCATCGGTGGACGTGAGCCGGATCGCCGCCGCGTTTCAGGGGGGAGGCCACCCCAGGGCGGCCGGGTGCACCGTCCGTCGCCCTCTGGGGCAGGCGGTGGACGAGGTGGTTCGGGCGGTGCAGGCGGCGCTGGGGCAGGGCGCGCGGGTCGGGGGGTGAACGGCGCCGTGGTGGGCGCGCTGAACGTGCTCAAGCCACCGGGGATGAGCTCCCACGACGTGGTGGGTGTGGTGCGGAGGCTCGCGGGTTTGCGGCAGGTCGGGCACGCCGGCACCCTGGACCCGGGGGCGGCGGGCGTCCTTCCGGTGCTGCTCGGGCCGGCGACGCGGCTGCTCCCCTTCCTCCCGGTGCAACGGAAGGCGTACCGGGCCGAGATGACCCTGGGCGTGCGCACCGACACGGGGGACGGCTGGGGCCGCACGGTGGAGATCCGCACCGACTTCCGCATCCCGCCCGCGCGGGTGGGAGACGTGCTCGCGGGGTTCGTGGGCGAGCAGCTCCAAGCGCCCCCGGCGGTCTCGGCCCGCCACCATGGAGGCGAACGCCTCTACGAGCTCTTCCGCAGGGGCGTGGAGGTCGAGCTCACCCCCCGGCGGGTGCTGATCCACGAGATCCACGTGGTGCGGATCCTTCCCGACGACCCTCACGCGCTCACCTTCGGGGCGCGGATCCTCTTCGACCTCTCCTGCTCGCCGGGCACCTACGTGCGCTCGCTCTGCGCGGACGCGGGCGAGCGCCTGGGCTGCGGGGCCCACCTCTCCTTCCTGGTGCGCACCGCGTCCGGACCCCATCGCCTGGAGGAGAGCCACACCCTGGAAGAGCTCGAGCGCGCGGCGGCCGCCGGAAGGCTGGAAGAGCTGCTGGTCCCCCCGGCCCAGATGGTCGCGCACCTTCCCGCCTTCCGCGTGGACGAGCCCGCGGTGCTGGAGCGCCTGCGCCACGGCAACGCGGTGGCGTTGGAGGGGTTCCCCCGTGAGGCGCCTGCCCCCGGGATGCGCTCCGGGCCCGGGGAGCCCCCGGAGCCGCCCGCCGGCCTGGCTCGGGTCCTGGACGGTGCAGGCCGCCTGGTCTGCCTGGTGCGGGCGGCCGGTGCCGTGAATGGCGGGGCCTCCGGCACGTGGCAGCCCGTGCGGGTCCTGGAACCCGTGGGAGGAGGTGAGCCGCGCTGATCGCATGGCTGGATGGCGTGGCCCCCGGGACCCCGCCCGCGGGCGGGGTGGCCGCCATCGGCAACTTCGACGGCATCCACGTGGGCCACCAGGCGATCCTGGCGCGAGCCGCCGACCTCGCGCGGGAGCTTGGCACCGGGGCCCTGGCCCTCACCTTCGAGCCGCACCCCGACGTGGTCCTGCGGCGCAAGGCGCTGCCCGGGCTCCTCACCCCCCTGGGGGAGAAGGCGCTCTGGCTCGCGCACTACGGGGTGCCCGACCTGGTGGTGGCCCGGTTCGACCCGGCCTTCGCGGCCCTCCCTCCCGAGCGCTTCCTGGAGGAGGTCCTGGGGGCTCGGCTTGCCCTGTGCGGTGTGGTGGTGGGTGAGGACTTCACCTTCGGCCACCGGGCCCAGGGGCGGGTGCCGCTCCTGCAGGGGTGGGCCGCCGCCCGCGGGGTGCGGGTGCGGGTGATCCCTCCGGTGCGGGTGCAGGGAGAGCGCGTCTCCAGCAGCCGGATCCGGCGGGCCCTGCAGGAGGGCGCCTTCGCGGAGGCGCAGGAGATGCTGGGCCACCCGTACAGCCTCACAGGGCGGGTGGTGCCGGGCAGGGGCCGCGGGCGGGTGCTGGGCTACCCCACGGCCAACCTGGAGCTCGATCGCTCCCAGCTGGTGCCCGCCGAGGGCGTCTACCTGGCCGAGGCGGCCCTCCAGGGGGGCAGCAACGGGGCCGGGCACCCCGCCCTGGCCGTCTACAGCCGCCGGCCCACCTTCGAGGAGGACGAGCCTGCCTTCGAGGTCTTCCTCCTGAACTTCCAGGGCGACCTCTACGCCCGAAGCCTACGGGTGGCGCTGACGCGGCGGCTGAGGGGCATCGTCCGCTTCGACGGGGCCGACCAGCTGCGGGCGCAGATCGAGCAGGACTTTCGGGAGGCGCGGCGGTACTTCGGGTTGTGAGCCGTCTTTGACAAGAGCCTGCGTTGTGTTATAGTGGCGTCGGGAAACGTACGGGCGATCAGGCGAACGGGACCCACGCCGCACCGGCCGTTCACGGGCCGGGGGCGCACCCCGGCAGAGGAAGGAGGAAGAGCGTGGCTCTGGCCAGGGAAGAAAAGGTGGAGGTCATGGGCCGGTTCAGCCGGCACGAGGGCGACACGGGTTCGCCGGAAGTCCAGGTGGCGCTCCTCACCCGGCGGATTCAGGAGCTGACCGAGCACCTCCAGCAGAACAAGAAGGACTTCCATTCCCGGCGCGGCCTTTACAAGATGATCGGCCAGCGCAGGGGCTTGCTGAACTACCTCCGAAAGAAGGACATCGAGCGTTACCGGGCTCTGGTGGATGAGCTCGGGCTGCGTCACTGAGGAGAGCGGCCTGGCCGCTCTTTTCCCATGTTGATGGGCGGTCTGCCTGTATCCCGTGCTCCCTTTGGGGGGATAACTAGGGCGGATCCACGTAGGAGGTTCTTGGTGAACATGGCAGAGAGTTTCCAGATGGAGCTCGCCGGCCGGACGCTGGTGCTCGAAACCGGCAAGCTGGCCGGGCAGGCGAACGGGGCGGTCCTCGTGCGCTACGGGGAGACGGTGGTGCTGGTGACGGCCACCATGTCCAAGCAGCCCCGGGAGGGGATCGACTTCTTCCCGCTGCTGGTGGACTACGAAGAGCGGATGTACGCCATCGGCCGCATCCCCGGCGGCTGGGGCCGGCGGGAGGGCCGTCCCCCGGAGGGCGCCATCCTCGCGGCGCGCATGATCGACCGCACGCTCCGCCCCCTCTTTCCCGACGGGTTCCGGAACGACGTGCAGGTGGTGGCCACCATCCTCTCGGTGGACCACGACAACTCGCCGGAGATCGCGGCCATGGCGGGGGCGTCGGCAGCGCTCACCATCTCGGACATCCCCTTCCTGGGGCCCATCGCCGGTGTGCGGGTGGGCCTGGTGGACGGGCGCTTGGTCTTGAACCCCACCAGCGAGCAGTCCGAGGCGAGCGACCTTAACCTGGTGGTGGCTGGAACCCGCGACGCGGTGATGATGGTCGAGGCGGGTGCCAACGAGGTTCCGGAGGAGCAGGTCCTGGAGGCGATCCTCTTCGGGCACGAGGAGATCAAGCGGGTGATCGCCCTGCAGGATCAGATGCGGGAGAAGATCGGCCGGCCCAAGGTGGAGCCCGCGCTCTACCAGCCCGACCCGGCCGTGGCCGAGTGGACGCGCGCCTGGGTGGAGCCCAAGCTCGAGGGAGCCGTGAAGAACCCCGACAAGCTGGCGCGCCAGGACGCGGTGGACCTCCTGCGCAAGGAGGTCGTGGAGGCTTTCGAGGCCGAGCGCGGCGAGGAGGCGACCGCCCACGTGAAGGACGTGGAGGTCGTCTTCGACAAGCTGCTGAAGGAGTTCGTCCGGAAGACCATCACCGAGGACCGCGAGCGGGTCGACGGGCGCGGGCTGGAGGAGATCCGCCCCATCTGGTGCGAGGTGGGCCTCCTGCCGCGGGTGCACGGTTCGGGCCTCTTCACCCGCGGGCAGACCCAGGTGCTCTCGTCGGTCGCCCTCGGGCTCAAGTCGGACGAGCAGCTCCTGGACGACCTGCGCGAGGAAGACCGCAAGCGCTACATCCACCACTACAACTTCCCAGGCTTCTCCACCGGCGAGGTGCGTCCCATGCGCTCGGTGGGAAGGCGTGAGATCGGGCACGGGGCCCTGGCCGAGCGGGCGCTCCTCCCCGTCATCCCTTCCCAGGAGGAGTTCCCCTACACCGTCCGCGTCGTCTCCGAGGTCCTCTCCTCCAACGGCTCCACCTCCCAGGCCAGCATCTGCGGCTCCACCCTGGCCCTGATGGATGCGGGCGTGCCCATCCGCAAGCCCGTGGCGGGGGTGGCCATGGGGCTGGTGAAGCACGGAGAGCGCTTCGCGGTGCTCACCGACATCCAGGGCATCGAGGACGCCCTGGGCGACATGGACTTCAAGGTGGCCGGCACCCGCGACGGGGTCACGGCCATCCAGATGGACATCAAGATCAAGGGCATCGACCGGGAGATCCTGCGGACGGCGCTGGAGCAGGCGCGCAAGGGTCGCCTCTTCATCCTGGACAAGATGGAAGCGGTCATCGACCGGCCGCGGCCCAGCCTGTCGCCCTACGCCCCGAGGGTGATCACCCTCCAGATCCCCGTGGACCGGATCCGGGACGTGATCGGCCCCGGCGGCAAGGTGGTCCGGAACATCATCGACCAAACCGGCGTCCAGATCGACATCGAGGACGACGGCCACGTCTACATCGCCTCCATCGACGAGGAGGGCGGGCGCCGGGCTCAGGAGATGGTGGAGAGCCTGGTGCGGGACGTGGAGGTGGGCGCGACCTACCGCGGGAAGGTCAAGCGGATCACCAACTTCGGCGCCTTCGTGGAGATCCTGCCGGGCAAGGAGGGGCTGGTGCACATCTCCAAGCTGGCCCCGGGCCGGGTGGGGCGCGTGGAGGACGTGCTGCAGCTGGGAGACGACGTCGCGGTGAAGGTCACCGACATCGACGAGCTGGGGCGGATCAACCTCTCGCGCAAGGACGCGCTGACCCAGGAGCAGTGGGCGGCCGAGGAGGCCCGCTTCCCATCCAACGGGCAGCAGGATCGAGAGGGGCGGGACTCCGGGTTCGGCGGCGAGCGCCGCGGCGGGCCCAGGGAGCACGGGGGCGAGCATCGCCGGCCACCGCGTCGTGACGGGGACCGCCGTCGGTCGCCCCGGCCCGGGGGCGGCGGGCGCCCGCGGGAGTCGTAGCCCGCTGGGACCGGCACGTCCGGTGCCGGTCCCGGCCCAAGGCCCGTGGCGACGGGGCCTTTCGGCGGATCGAAGGCGGGGCTTCCCGCACGCGGGGCGAACCGCGGCCGCCCGAGAAAGCAGGCATCCCGGTGCCTGCTTCTTTTGTGCGTGCCCGCACCCCGCAGCCCGCGTTCGGCCCCGGGGAAGGAGGGGGCGCTGTGCCCGGCGGGGCACGCCTGCGGCTGAAGGAAGGGACCGTGCTCCGGATCCTCGAGACCTCGCCCCGCACCCAGCGGTGCACGGTCCGGGTGGAGGGCGAAGAGGCCGAGGCCCTCTGCTACCCGGAGCTCACCGGCCCCCTCGCCCGGGGCGACCGGGTCTGGCTGAACACCGCGGCCCTGGAGCTGGGTCTCGGCAGCGGCGGGTACCACCTGGTCGCGGCGGTGCCCGGGCGGCTGCCGCCCGGCGCGCCGCTTCCCGGACGGATCATGAAGCTCCGCTACACGCCGTGGCAGCTGGCCGTGGAGGCGGTGGAAGAGGCCGCCCCGGACCGCCTGCGCGAGGGAGACCTGGAAGGCATGCCGGTGGTGGTGGGGTCGCTCCACTCCCAGCTCCTGCCCGTCGCACTGGGCTTCCAGGCGGCCTCGGGAGGCCTGCCCCTGGCCTACGTGATGACCGACGGCGGGGCCTTGCCCGCGGCCCTCAGCCGCTCGGCGGCCGCGCTGCGGGCCCGGGGGCTCCTGGCCGGAACCGTCACGTGCGGCCACGCCTTCGGCGGGGATCTGGAGGCCGTCCACCCCGCGAGCGGCCTCCTGGCCGCCCGTACCGTGCTGGGAGCGGCTGGGGCGGCGGTGATCATGGGACCTGGCATCACGGGCACCGGAAGCGCCTGGGGCCACACCGCCCTGGAGCAGGGAAGCCTCCTGGACCTGGCGTCGGCCCTGGGCGGAGACCCGGTGGCGGTGGTGCGGATCTCCCAGAGGGACGCCCGGGTGCGCCACCAGGGCGTGAGCCACCACACCCTCACCGCCCTGGGGCGGGTGGCGGCCCGGCCGGCCACGGTGGTGCTGCCGCTCCTGCACGACCGGGGGCGCCTGCGCGGCCTCCAGCGACAGCTCTGGGAGGCGGGGGTGCTTCGCCGGCACCGCCTGGTGCACGTGCCCGTGAGCCGGGATCTGGTGCGCGCCCTGGCTGCGGAACCCGAGGCGCGGACCATGGGCCGGGACGTGGAGGAGGAGCAGGCCTTCTTCGAGGCCGCGCTCGCCGCCGGGTGGGAGGCGGGGCGCCGGGCACGGCGCCGGCAAGGAGGCGTGGACGGGTGAGCGTCGTCTATCTGGTACGGCACGGGGAGACCGAGTGGAATCGCATCATGCGCATCCAGGGCCAGAGCGACGTGGAGCTCTCGGAGCGGGGGCGCGACCAGGCCCGGCGTCTGGCCCGGCGCATGGAGCGCTGGCGCATCGACCGCGCCCTCACCAGCGACCTGGCCCGCGCCCAGGAGACGGCGCGCATCGTGCTGGGCGAGCGGGAGGTGCCCCTGGAGACCGACCCGCGGCTGCGGGAGCGGCACTTCGGCGAGTGGGAGGGCCTCACCCGGGAAGAGGTGCTGGCCCGGGACGAGGCCGCGTACCACCGCTGGGGCGAGGACCCCTGGCCCTTCCGCCCGCCGGGGGGCGAGTCGCTGGAGGACGTCTCCCAGCGGGCCGCATCGCTGGTGGAGGAGCTCCGCGCCGGAGACGGGCACGTGCTGGTGGTCTCCCACGGCGGTACCCTCCAGACCATGCTCCGCCACCTCCTGGGCTGGGCCGGCGGCGGCGGGCCCCAGATCATCCTCTTCAACACCGGCCTCACCATCCTGCGGCTCTGGCCGGACCGCGTGCGCCTGGAACGGCTGAACGACATCGGCCACCTGGAGATCCACCCCGACGGGCAGGTCTCCCAGAAGCAGGCATGACCGCTTCCTCCCCGGCGTAGACCTACCCACGGGCGGGCGTGCCAGCGCCCGCCCACGTGCCCCGGCCGGTGCGGATCAGCCCCAATGCCGCCGGGCGCCGGGGAGGGGTGGGGATGCGGCGGTCGGTGCCACGGCCGGCGCCCGGGCGTTACCGGCTCTGGATCCTCTTTGCGGCCGGCGTCCTCCTCTCCGCGCTGGTGGCCGGGATTCTGGGGGCCGCCGCGCTGCCCGAGGCGGTCCGCCGGCAGGTGGAGAGCAGCCTGGTCCTCCCCGAGGGCCCGCCCCCGGCAGGACCCGGCCTCCTTCCGGCCGCGCTCCGCCGGAACCTGGTGGAGAGCGCGGGCCTCGCCTGGCTCCTGGGCCTCTCCCTGGCCGGGCTGCCGCTGATCTGGGTGGTCCTCTTCTGGCGCGGGTTCGAGCTCGGCTTCGCGGCGGCTTTCGTCTGGGGGTGGGCGGGGAACGGGCGGTGGACCGCGCTCCTGGCCCTGGTGCCCCACAACCTCCTGGCCCTGCCGGCGCTCTGCCTGCTGGCGGTGGCCACGGCACGCTTCTCCGCCGCCCTGTTGCGAAGCCTCCTCCAGGGAAGGCCGCCGCCCCGGGCGCGCCTCCTGGCCGACGGGCTCACCGCAATCGCGGCGACCCTCGTCCTCACCGGAGCAAGCTATGTGGAAGCCTATGTCACACCCCAGGTCGTGGCCCTCTCCCTGCGCCTGCTCCCTTGACGGAAGGAGGCGCGGAGCGGGCGACGAATGCAGGCGACCGAGGAGGCGCAACCATCGATGGAGCGCATGGCCTGGAAGCGGGCGGTGGTGCTGGTGCTGGACAGCGTCGGCATCGGCGCGCTGCCCGACGCGTCCCGATACGGCGACGAGGGATCGAACACGGTGGGCAACACCGCCCGGGCGGTGGGGGGGCTGAAGGTGCCCCACCTGAACGGGCTGGGGCTGGGCCGGCTGGTGGCGGGCCCAGGGCTCGAGGCCGTCCCCGAGCCCCTGGCTTCCTACGGCCGCATGGCCGAGCGCGCGCCGGGGAAGGACACCACCACCGGTCACTGGGAGATGATGGGCTGCACCCTGGACCGCCCGCTCCCCACCTATCCCGACGGCTTCCCGCCCGAGGTGATCGAGCCCTTCGAGCAGGCCATCGGGCGCAAGGTCCTGGGCAACCGGGCCGCCTCGGGAACGGAGATCATCCAGGAGCTGGGCGATGAGCACGTCCGCACGGGGCGCCCCATCGTCTACACCTCCGCGGACAGCGTCTTCCAGGTGGCGGCCCACGAGGACGTGATCCCCCCGGGGGAGCTCTACCGCATCTGCGCGGTGGCCCGGGAACAGCTCCGGGGCGAGCACGCCGTGGGGCGCGTCATCGCCCGGCCCTTCCTCGGGCCTTTCGACGAAGAAGGCCCCGGCGGGCGCCGCCGCGTCTTCCGCCGTACCGACAACCGCCGCGACTTCAGCCTGGCCCCGCCCCGGCCGACGCTGCTCGACCGCCTGAGCGAGCAGGGGCTGGCCGTGCGGGCCGTGGGGAAGATCAGCGACATCTTCGCGGGCCGGGGGATCACCCGCTCGGTCCACGCGCACGGCAACCAGGCGGTACTCGAGACCACCCTCGATCTGCTCCTCCACGCGCAGGAGCCGGGCCTCATCTTCGCGAACTGCGTCGACTTCGACATGCTCTGGGGGCACCGGAACGACGCCCGGGGGTACGCAGGGGGGCTGGAAGAGGTGGACCGCTTCCTGCCCCGCCTCCTGGACGCCCTGGCGCCCGACGACCGGCTGATCCTCACCGCAGACCACGGTTGCGATCCCACGACGCCTTCCACCGATCACTCCCGGGAGTACGTGCCGCTGCTCTGGCACGCCCCAGGGCGCCCCGGACTCGCGCTGGGCACCCGGCAGACCTTCGCCGACCTGGGGGCCACCCTCGCGGACGGCTTCGGCCTCGGGCCGTCGGACGAGGGCACCAGCTTCCTTCCTGAGCTGCCCGGAGAGGAGCGCTGAGCGTGCGGCCGTACGAGCTGATCTTGAAGAAGCGCGAAGGCGGCGAGCTCTCGGAGGACGAGATTGCCGGCTGGATCCGCGGCGTCACCGACGGCAGCGTGAGCGACGCCCAGAGCGCGGCGCTGCTCATGGCCATCCTCTTCCGGGGCATGACCGAGAGCGAGACCACCGCCCTCACCCTGGCCATGGCGAACTCGGGCCGCCAGCTGGACCTCTCGCTCCTGCCCGGGGTGAAGGTGGACAAGCACTCGAGCGGTGGGGTGGGGGACAAGACCACCCTCATCCTGGCCCCCCTCGCGGCCGCAGGCGGCGTGACGGTGGCCAAGCTGTCGGGCCGCGCCCTGGGTCACACGGGGGGGACCCTCGACAAGCTCGAGTCGATCCCGGGCCTGCGGGTGGAGATGGATCTCGCCGCCTTCCTGGACGTGGTGGAGCGGGTGGGGGTGGCCGTGGCCAGCGCCGGGGTGGACCTGGCACCGGCCGACAAGAAGCTCTACGCCCTGCGCGACGCCACGGCCACCGTGGAGAGCGTGCCCCTCATCACCGCGTCGATCATGAGCAAGAAGCTGGCCGGCGGGGCCGACGCGCTGGTGCTGGACGTGAAGGTGGGGAACGGGGCCTTCCTGCCCGACGAGCGGCAGGCGACGGAGCTCGCCCGGACCTGCGTGTCCGTGGCCCGCCGGGCGGGGCGGAAGGCGGTCGCCTACCTCACCTCCATGGACCAGCCCCTGGGAAGGACGGTGGGCAACGCGCTGGAGGTGCGGGAGGCCATCGAGACCCTGAAGGGCGGCGGGCCTCGTGACCTGCGGGAGCTGGTCCTGGTCCTGGGCGCGGAGATGCTCCGCCTGGGCCGGGTGGAGGAGGATCCGGCCGCGGCCAGGGCCCACCTGGAGCGGCTGCTGGCCTCGGGGGAGGCTGCCGAGCGCTTCCAGCGGATGATCGAGGCTCAGGGCGGCGACCCGCGGGTGGTGGACGACCCCCGGCGCCTGCCCCAGGCGGAGGTGCGGGTGCCGGTGGAGGCGCCGGCGTTCGGATTCGTGGGCGCCATCGCCACCCGGGATCTGGGTCTGGCCTCCATGGCCCTGGGGGCTGGGCGGGACCGCCCGGGCGCCCCCGTGGACCTGGCCGTGGGGCTCGAGGTCGCGTGCGCGGTCGGCGACGCGGTGGAGGCCGGAGAGCCGCTGGCCTGGATCCACGCCCACACCCCGGATCAGGCCCAGGCGGTCCGAACCAGGGTGCGGGACGCCTTCCGCCTGAGCCAGGAGCGACCGGCGCCCCCCGCCCTGGTCCGTGGGAGGCTCGCCGAGGAGGCGATGGACGAGACATAGGCCCCGGCCCGCCGGGCATAGGGTAAAGCGGGTTCCGGGAGCGCATGACCGTGCTCGGAGCCCGTGGAGGTGGAGCCGTTGGGCCGTACCTGGCGGGCTTCGCTGGCGGTGCTGGTGGCTGTGGTGGTCCTGCGTGCCGGGGCCGTTGGGGCGCAGGAGCTGGAGATCCGCTCCAAGGCGGCCGTCCTCATGGACGCTCAGAGCGGTGACGTCTTCTACCGGAAGAACGAGCACGAGCCGCTCCCCCCCGCGAGCGTCACCAAGGTGATGACCATGGTCCTGGCCCTGGAGGCGCTCCGCGACGGGCGGGTGGGCTGGGACGACCTGGTCTCCACCAGCGAATACGCCGCGTCCATGGGGGGCACCCAGATCTGGCTGGAGCCCGGGGAGCAGATGTCCTTCCGCGACCTCTTGTACGCGGTGGCCGTCGGCTCGGCCAACGACGCCGCGGTGGCGCTGGCCGAGTACCTGGCCGGGAGCGAGCCGGCCTTCGTCGACCAGATGAACGCCAAGGCTCAGGAGCTCGGCATGAAGGACACCCGCTTCACCAACCCCAGCGGGCTGCCGCCTGAGGTCCTGGGCAAGAGCGGCCCGCACGTGACCAGCGCCTACGACCTCGCCTTGCTCTCCCGCTACGCGGTGACCCTTCCCCACTTCCTGGAGATGGTCGCCACCTACGGGCCCTACACCGTGCGCCAGGGAACCGAGGCCGCGGTGGAGCTCTACAGCTTCAACGACCTCCTTCGAATGTATCAGGGCATGGACGGGATCAAGACGGGTCACACCAACGCGGCGGGGTACTGCCTCGCGGCCACGGCCCAGCGGGACGGCTTGCGCCTCATCGCGGTCACTCTGGCCGCCTCGACCCGCGCGGAGCGCCAGGCGGACATCACCCGGCTCTTGAACTACGGGTTCAGCCAGTACCGGGCCGTGGCGGCGGTGAAGCAGGGGGAGGTCCTCGGCCGCGTCCCCGTGGACCGCGGCGTCCTGGAGACGGTGGAGGCGGTGGCCGCCCGGGACCTCTTCGTCACCGTACCCCGGGGGACCGCGGCGACCCCCGAGCGGCAGGTGCGCATGGACCCGCGCCCCGCACCGCTCGAAGCCGGCGCACCCGTGGGGGAGGTCCGGGTCAGCCTGGAGGGGCGGGAGGTGGGCCGTGTCCCCGTGGTGGCCGCCGAGGCGGTGGAGCGGGCGGGGCTGGGGCGCCTGGTCTGGCGGGTGACCGAGAAGGCCGTCAACGCCCTTTTCGGCCATTGACCGGCAGGAGAAGCGCGGGGAGGCTCCGAATCCCCTGGCTTACCAGGAGGCCAGGGGGTGGCGGGCATACCGAGCGAAGCCTCATCGCGGCTGGAGGTGCACCGGTACGGCCGGGGAAGCTGCGACGTGCTCAGGCTCGAGGGCGAGCTGGACCTCTCCAGCGTCGCAAAGGTGCGGGCCGCCCTGCCCGGGGAGGGGCCCGCCCGGGCCGGCCGGCGGCACCTGGTGCTGGACCTCCGCCGGCTCCGCTTCATGGACAGCTCGGGCCTGGGCGTCTTCTTCGAGCTGTACCGGATCATCGCGGCCCGGGGCGGGCAGACCCGGGTGGCGGGCCCCCAGCCCCCGGTGGAGCGGGTGCTGCGCCTGGCCGGCTTCCTCAGGCTGGCGGGCCGGGCCGATTCAGTGCACGAGGCGCTACGGTCGCTGGAGGGGGATGGGCCATGGACACCGGGACGCCCGGAGTGAAGAACAGCGTGCACATGGAGTTCCCGAGCCTGCCCGAGAACGTGGGCTTCGCCCGGGCGTCGGTGGCCTTCTTCGCGTCCCAGCTCGACTTCACCCTGGACGAGTTGGACGAGATCAAGGTCGCGGTCTCGGAGGCGGTGAGCAACGCGGTGGTCCACGGCTACCCGCAGGGTCCTGGCCCCGTCGTCGTCGACGTCTCGGCCACCGAAGCGGGGGAGCTGGTCGTCCAGGTCGCGGACCGGGGCACGGGCATCGAGGACGTGGAGCAGGCCTGCCAAACCAGCTTCACCACCCGGCCCGGCGAGCGGCTGGGGCTGGGGCTCACCTTCATCAAGGAGTACGCCGACCGGCTCGAGGTGACGTCCCGGCCGGGGGAGGGCACGGTGGTCACTTTCCGCAAGCGACCGCAGCCGGCGGCGGTCAGCCAGGGATGAACCCCCCCGCGCCGGGATCCGGCGCCGTGGAGCCGGAGGAGCAGGCGCTCTACCGGCGCGCCCGGGAGGGCGACCCGGAGGCCCGCCAGGAGCTGGCGGTCCGTCACCTGCCCCTGGTGCGCGAGGTGGCCTCCCGCTTCCGGCGGGGTGCCTTCGAGCAGGAGGAGCTGGTACAGGCTGCCACCGTAGGGCTCCTCAAGGCCCTCCACGGCTTCGACCCCGATCGCGGCTTCCGCTTCTCGACCTATGCGGTACCGGTCATCGCCGGCGAGGTACGGGCCCTCATCCGCCAGAACCAGGGCCTGCGCGCCGGCCGCCGCCTGGAGGAGCTGGGACGCCGGCTCCGTGCGGAACGGAGCCGCCTCACCCAGCTTCTGGAGCGCTCGCCCACCCTGGCCGAGCTGGCCGAGGCGGCGGGGGTGGAGACTGACGAGGCCTTTCAGGCGCTGGAGGCCCTCCGGGAACCCCTCTCCCTGGAGCAGCCGCTCGCGCCCGAGGATGAGCGGAGGCTCGAGGAACGCCTGGCCGCGAGCACCAGCGAGGAGGAGTGGGCCGAGCGCCTGGCGGTGGCCGAGGCGCTGGAGCGCCTGGACCCCCGGGAGCGGATCATCGTCCGCTTTCGCTTCTGGGAAGGCCAGAGCCAGAAGGAAGTGGCCGCCCACCTGGGGCTCTCTCAACCCCAGGTCTCGCGCCTGGAGCGCCGCGCGCTGGAGAGGTTGCGGGCCGAATGGCACGTCTAGGGGGCGACCGGATGGACCCGGCCGGGCTGCAGGACGCGCTGCTGGCCGACCTGCACGTGCACTCCAACGCCTCCGACGGGCGCCGGGAGCCCGCCCAGGTGGTGGAGGAGGCCCGCGCCTCAGGGCTCCGGGTGGTCGCCCTCACCGACCACGACACCGTGGCCGGCATCGCCGCGGCCCAGGAGGCGGGCCGGCGCATGGGGGTGGAGGTGATCCCGGGGCTGGAGGTCTCCGCCGCCTGGGCCGGGCACGAGGTTCACCTGCTGGGCTACTTCGTGGACGTGCACTCGCCGGCCCTCGCGCGGCACGTTGCCCTCTTCCAGCGCCAGCGGCGGCGCCGGGCGCGGCTCATGGTCAGCCGGCTCGCGGCCCTGGGATACCCGGTGGAGTGGGCCCGGGTGCGGGAGCTGGCGGGCTCGGGAAGCGTCGGGCGCCCCCACGTGGCCAGGGCGCTGCTGGAGAAAGGGTACGTGGGCCGCTTGAACCAGGCTTTCGACCAGTTCCTGGCCGAGGGGCGGCCGGCGTACGTCCCCCACGCGCGCCTCTCGGTGCGCGAAGGCATCCGCCTCATCGGCGCCGCCGGTGGGGTGGCCGTCCTGGCCCACCCCTACCTGGCCCAGGTGGACGGCCTGATCCCGCTCATGCGGGGGCAGGGCCTGGTGGGGCTCGAGGTCGCCCACCCGTCCCACGGGCCCTCGGAGCAGGAGCGCTACCTCCGCCTCGCCCGCCACCTGGGGCTCCTGCCCACGGGCGGCTCGGACGCCCACGGCAGCGCCGGCCCCCACGACCAGCCCGGACGGGTGCGCATTCCTCTGAGCTGGGTCGAGGACCTCCGGGCCAGGGCGGCCCCGTCGCCGCACGCCTGAGCGTGCCGACACCCGGCTCCCACGTCTAACACCCATTGCCAGAAGGGTTGCCGGGCTCCGCCCGGAACTCTCAGGGGACGACAGCCACCTGACCGAGGGGGGCCCGGCGGGCCCCGTCTCCCAGCTGCAGCCGTCGACGCACCACTCAACGCAGCCTTCGTCGCAGAAAGGGTGGCTCAACATGACCGACCGCGGGCAACGGGTCCGCTTGCGCCCCCTGCAACCCCAGGACCTGGACCACATCGTTCGCTGGACCAACGACCCCGAGATCCGCGAGCTCCTGGAGGGCGAGTACCCGGAGGAGCCCGACGAGGGCCGCCTGTGGTACCAGCGTGCATGCAGCGACCGCCGCAGCCGCCAGTTCATCATCGAGGCCCAGGATGGCACGGCCATCGGCGACATCGCCCTGGGCGAGATCAGCTGGCGGGCCAGGGAAGGGGAGCTCCGCATCCGCATCGGCGAGAAAGCCTACTGGGACCAGGGCTACGGCACCGAGGCCGTACGGGCGCTCCTGGCCTACGCCTTCGAGGAGCTCGGATTCCGCCGGGTTTACCTGCGCGTCTTCACCTCCAACCGCCGCGCGATCCGGTGTTACGTCAAGAGCGGCTTCCTCCCCGAGGGGCGCTTGGTCCGCAAGGCTTCCGACGGGATGCCGAAGGAGATCCTGCTGATGACGGCTCGCCCCGATTCCCGAGGGCACCGCCTGCCGCAGACGTCCTGACGCTCCGGGCCAGGCCCAGCCGCAGCCTGCCACGGAGCTTCCCTCCGATCCGGCCCGCGTCGCGGGCGGGAAGCGAGCCCCAGCCCGCCGCCTCCACGCGGGCATCGAGGCCCAGCGATCGGGCGACCTCCCACTTGGCCCGCTCCACCGCCGCCGCCCAAGGCGACGGCTCTTTCCCGGAGCGGGCCACGACCTTCCGCGTCTCCTTCGCCCGGGTCACGGGACTCCCCCCTCGAGGCGTCCGCCGCGGTTCCCCGCGATTGGACCGGTCTCATCCCTCTCTTTCTCCCATTTCCGCCCACGGGCTGCCGCCAACAATTGGCGGATCTAGAAAGGAGTGGCTCGGCGCGCCGTCGAAGTACCCGGCTGGCTGAGGTGCCGAAGCGGAAGCCCAGGTGGAGGGCAGGCCTGCATCGTCCTCACGCGTGCGGGTGAACCGCGTGGTCCCGGGAAAGGCGGTTGTGTGCGATGGTGGACATCTTCATCCAGGGCGGACCGGTCATGATCCCTCTCGGGCTGCTTTCCCTCATCGGGTTTGCGGTCTTCCTCGAGCGCATCTGGTACCTCCGCCGGAACCGCGCCAACACCGACGAGCTTGTCGAGGAGGTCCACGTCGCGCTGGAACAGGAGCGGCTCCTGGAGGCGGTCCAGATCGCCAAGCGCCATCGGGGTCCGGTGGCGGCGGTCCTGTCGGTGGCCGTGGCCAACTTCGACCGCCCCTCGCGCGAGCTCAGGGAGCGCATCGAGCAGGCCGGGCAAGATGAGGTGTACAAGATGGAGCGACGGCTGGTCTGGCTCGAGACCATCGCGGCCATCGCCCCGCTGCTTGGGCTCCTGGGGACCGTCCTCGGCATCATCGACAGCTTTCAGATCCTGTCGGCGGCCCAGGGCGTGGGCGACCCGGCGGCCATCAGCTCCGGCATCGCGCAGGCCCTCATCACCACCGCAGCCGGGCTGATCATCGCGATCCCGACTCTCTTCGCCCACAACTGGTTGAGCAGCATCGTGGACCGCCGGGTGCAGGACATGAACCGGGCGGCGTCGGAGGTCGTCGAGATCCACAACCTCCGGGGGGTGGCCTGATTGATCACGCGGCGGCGCCGCCCCCGCACGGCGGTCAACATCGTCCCGTTGATCGACGTGATGTTCTTCCTGGTGGTCTTCTTCATGCTTTTCACCACCTTCCGCACCGAACCGGCGGGGCTGGACGTCCAGCTGCCGAGGGCGGCCACGGCGCGCCAGAACGTACCCTCGGAGCTGGTGGTGACCGTTCGCGAGGACGGCCGCTTCTACCTGGGCGGCCGCGCCGTCACCTCCGCCGAGCTCCAGCAGGAGATCCGCCGCGCCCTGGCGGACCGGCCCGATCTGCTGGTGATCATCCGGGGTGACCGCCGGGCCCGGTACGAGCAGGTGGTGCGTGCCATCGACGACGTCCGCTCGGTGGGCGGCTACCGCCTCGCGCTGGCCGTTCGCACCGACACGTAGGACAGGCTGGCCGGTTCCCGGAAGACAGGGCGCCGCCGGCTGCACGGGCACGGCTCGGCAGGGCAGGGGGGAGACGACCGTGGGACGTGAACCGGACAGCTCGCCGATGGGCACCTTCCTGCTCATCTCCGCGTTGCTCCACGTGGTGGTGCTCCTCTTCGCGCCCCAGTGGGCCAACCGGGCGGGCGCCCAGCTCCCGTCGCTGCTGAGCGGGGGCGTGGTCCAGGTGGTACGTGTGGACGAGCCCACGGCCGCGCAGCGGACCACGCCGCAGCCCGTCCAGCCCGAGCGGAAGCCCCCGCCTGCGCCCCCGAAGCCGGAACCGAAGCCCGCCACCGCGCCGGAACCGAAGCCGACGCCGGCCGACCGTGCCGAACAGGAGGCGCCCCCGGAGCCAGCCATCCAGGCTCCGGCCCAGGCCAGGCCAGCCGACCGGCCGCTCACCAGCACGCAGGGCCAGGAGCCCGCGCCCGAGGCGCGCAAGCCGCAGCCCGCCCCCAAGCCGGAGCCGAAACCGGCCCCCCAGCCCTCGCCCAAGGAGCCGCCGGCGGACCAGGCCGCCCCCGAGCAGGACGGCGCGGCGGCCAGTACGGAGCCGGCCTCGGAGCCGGTCCCCGAGGATCCGGGACCCCCGCGCCTGCCGCCGCTGGGCGAGCCCGGATCGCTCCTCACCCTGGGCGGCACCGCCCTGGGCTACCCGAAGAACGCGGAGAACCAGGGCCTGGAGGGAGAGGTGCAGCTCCGCCTCGAGCTGGACGCCAACGGCCAGGTCCAGCGGGTGGTATTGCTCGAGCCCTCTGGCCACAAGGTTCTGGATGACTACGCAGTACGAGGGGTGGAGTACCGGGTGCGGACCGGCCAGCTTCACGCCACGCGCCAGGCGGCGCCGTACGCCGTTCGTATCCGGGTTTCCTTCCGCCGAGACGGCGGCGCGTTCGTGGGCCAGTTGGAACCCGTAGGATCCGCGGAGTACCTCCAGGAGAGATGATGCTGATGCAGCGCCGATCGCAGACCCGCCTCCTCGCGGCGCCGCTGGTGCTGGCCCTGAGCCTGTGCCTGGCGGCGGCGCCTGCCGCCCTCGGCCAGGAGAAGGCCGCCGGGGGCGGCAGCTCCGAGCTGGTCACCGTGGCCAACGAGTACGTGGAGATCCTGGTGAACGCGGGCCGCAACGACACGGGCCGCTTCGCCGTCTACACGACCGGCGGCGACCCCGACCGCCCCGAGGACGATCAGAAGCCGCTCATCTACGGGACGCGGGACCCGGGTCCCTGGACCAGCTACACCACGGTTCAGATCGACGGGGTGAGTTGGGTCTTCGGGGGGCCCGCCCAGCGGCGGGCCGGCCGGAGCGCCAACTACGGCACCGCGGTCCGCCTGCCCGAGCGAGAGGGCGACGCGGTGGTGGCCGCCTGGAACCTGGGACCCCTGGAGGTGACCCAGACCCTCAGCTTCGCCCGGAGCCTCACCACGGGCCTGATGGACACGGTGCGGATCGCCTACCACGTCGAGAACACCGACAGCCGCCCGCACCGAGTGGGCCTCAGGATCATGCTGGACACCATGCTGGGCGAGAACGACGGGGCGCCCTTCCGGGTGGCCGAGCGGGCCATCACCACCGACACCCCTCTGGTGGGCGCCGAGATCCCCGAGTTCTGGCAAGCCTTCGACGACCTGGGCAACCCGCAGGTGATGGCCCAGGGCACCCTCCGACACCCGGGGGAGGCGCCGCCCGAGCGCGTCTACATGAGCAACTGGGGAAGCCTGGCCGACGGGGCGTGGAGCTTCGACTTCCAAGCGGGTCGTGACTTCACCCGCAAGGGCGAGTTCGACCTGGACTCGGCCATCGCCCTCTTCTGGGACCCGAAGGAGCTGGCCGCGGGCGAGGGCCGTGACTACGTGACCTACTACGGGCTGGGTGGCATCGACATCGCGCCCGGGCAGCTCTCGCTGGGCCTGACCTCGGCCAAGGAGATCGAGGGGTCCCAGGATCAGCCCCGGCCGTTCACGGTGGTCGCTTACGTTCAGAACACGGGCGCGGGCGACGCGCTCAACGTCGTCGCGGAGTTGATCCCGCCCAGGGAGTTCCAGGTGGTGGGGGGCGAGGCCGAGGCCCGCCGCAGCCTGGGGAACCTCCCATCGGGCGGCACCGGGCAGGTCCGGTGGGAACTGGAGGTGCCGCCGGGCACCGTGGGGACCTTTACGTACCGGGTTCGGGTGAGCGCCACCAACGCCGAGTCCAACGAGGGGAGCCGCGGGGTGGAGGTGCTTGCCCCGGCTCGCCTGCAGGTGCAGGTGGACGCCCTCCAGCGGCTCGGGCAGGCCGACGGCGGGGGCTACGACCCCGGACGGTTCCAGGTGAAGGTGACGCTCCACAATGCGGGCGGCTCCTCGGCCGAGTGGGTGCTGGCGCGCCTCGCCCCCGCGGTGCAGGGCCAGCTCCGCCTGGTACCCGGCGACGCCGAACAGAGGCTCCTGCGGCGTCTGGGGCCGGGGGAGAGCCAGGAGCTCGTATGGGAGCTCCGGCCCACCGGCCAGTATGACGGCAACTTCTACTACAACGTCGCGGTGGGGGCGAGCAACACCGGAGAGCCCCAGCGGATTTCCCGGTCCATCCAGGTGCCGAGGCTGCAGGCGCGCCTCTGGCTGGAACCCGAGGCTCCTTCAGACGCGGAGCGGCCCTTCCGCGATGGGAACCTGGATGTCTACGTCCGTGCCATGAATCTGAGGAGCTTCTGGGGCGGCTCCGTGGTGATTCGGTACGATCCTGAGCGCCTACGGCTCCTGCGCGTCGAACCTGGGCGACTCTTGATCGAGGGGAGCGTGGGTCACTGGGGTGAGCCGGACATCTCGCAACCCGGCCGAGTGATCATCTCCGGAGACAGGGCCGGATGGTCCCCTCTGATTCTCGCCACGGATACCTTCGCCAGGCTTGAGTTCAAAGTCGTCGGGAGCGGGCCCACCACGCTAGCCCTCGAGAGCGTGGCGCTCTCGGCCGAGGCGGGCCAGCCCCCCCAGAGGGTGACCCCGTCCGCGGGCCTGGCGGTGCAAGAGGACGTGCAGGTGTGGTTGGCGGAACCGAAGACCGAAGAGCCCTGAGTTGGCTTTTTGCTTGCGAAAGGAAGTGGACACGGTGCAGCAGCATTCGCTCCATGGCCGGACCCGGGTCCGGGGCTGGGCCCGCAGGGCCGTTGCCTTGGCTCTCACCCTCCTGGTCCTGGCGCCCGCTCCCCTCTGGGCCCAGGAACAGACGATCCGCGATGTTCCCAGCGGGCACTGGGCGTACGAGGCCGTACGCCGCCTCATCGACGAGGGGTACCTCACCCTCTACGATGACCGGACCTTCCGGGGGGACCAGCCCGTCGACCGCTACACCTTCGCGGCCGCCATCGCGCGGATCCTGGATCAGGTCGGCTCCGGGGCCGCCACACCCTCCTCTTCGGACGTTCAGGTCCTCAAGGACCTGGCCACCGAGTTCCGCCAGGAGCTCCGGGACTGGTACCAGTCCGAGGAGACCCTGACCCAACGGATCCAGGCGGCCGAGAAGTCCGTGGCGGCCCTGGACGGCACCGTCGGGTCGGTCCTGGCCAAGGTGGACTCCCTGGAGCAGGCGGCGGCCCAACGGGACGCGAACCTGAAGGGGCTGGCCGACCAGGCCGGGCAGATCTCCCAGGACCTGGCCAAGCTCCGGGAGGACCTGGGTCTCCAGACGGGCACCCTGGACCAGCGTTTGGCCGAGTTCCAGAACCAGATCGAGGGCGACCTGGGGGTTCAGGGCATCAACCTGGGCCAGAACCTGGCGGACCTGTCGAGCCGGCTCAAGCAGACCTCCGAACGCCTCGCCCAGCAGGCCGACGTGGCCACCCAGCTCCAGGGCCAGGTGGACGAGCTCCAGAAGAGCCTGCAGCAGCAGCGTCAGGAGATGACGGGGGCGGACCGCCAGCTCCTCGCCGAGATCCGGGACCTGGCCAACCGCCTGGACGTGCTCCAGAGCACGCCGGGGACGGTGGCGGGCGTCCAGACCCGGCAGCTCCAGCTCGAGCGCCAGCTTGCCACCCTCCAGCGCGACTTCGACGCCTACCGCAGCAAGGCGGAGGAGGAGACCCGCACGCTGCGCACCACCAGCGTCGTGGGGGTGGCGGCGGCGCTGGTGGCGGTGGTGGCGGCCCTGGTCATCAAGTAGCCTACCTGGGCAGCCTAGCATGGAGCAGGGGAGGCGGGAGCGGTGCGAGCCTACCTGGACCACAGCGCCACGACGCCCCCGGACCCTGAGGTGATCGGGGCCATGGTGGAAGCCATGAGCCCCGAGGGGTTCGGGAATCCGTCGTCGCTGCACCGCCTGGGCGTGGAGGCCGAACGGAAGGTACGGAGGGCCCGGGAGCAGGTCGCCGCGCTGCTCGAGGCCGCGCCCGACGAGATCGTCTTCACCTCGGGCGGGACGGAGGCGAACAACCTGGCCGCCCAGGGCGGCGCCCGGGCTCGGGCCCGGCGCGGCCGCCACGTGCTCGTGAGCGCGGTGGAGCACCCCTCGGTGAGGGAGGCGGCTGGCCGCCTGGCCGACGAGGGCTTCCGGGTGGAGGAGGTCCCGGTGGACCGCGAGGGGAGGGTGCTGCCGGACCGGCTCGCCGAGCGGCTGCGGGACGACACCGTCCTGGTGAGCGTCATGCGCGTGAACAACGAGCTGGGCACCGTGCAACCGGTGGAGGAGCTGGTGCGGGTCGTCAAGGAGCGCTGCCCCGAGGCGCTCTTCCACGTGGACGCCATCCAGGCGGCCGGGCTCACCCGGGTCACCCCCCGCGCGTGGGGCTGCGACCTCCTCAGCGTCAGCGCCCACAAGCTGCACGGCCCCAAGGGGGTGGGGGCCCTCTGGATCCGCCCGGGGGTCCGCCTGATCCCCCTGGTACGGGGAGGGGGACAGGAACGGGATCTCCGGCCCGGTACCGAGAACGTTCCCGGGATCGTCGGCTTCGGCAGGGCCGCCGAGCTGGCCCTCTCCCGGCGGGGGGAGGCCCCCCGGGTGGCCCAGAGGCGGCGACGCCTGGAAGAAGGGATCCGCTCGCGCGTCCCCGGCGTCCGCCGGCTGGGTCCCGAGGAGGAGCATGCAGCCCCCCACATCCTCAACCTGGCCTTTGCGGGGCTCCGGGGCGAGGTCCTGGTCCATGGGCTGGAGGCAGAGGAAGTCTACGTCTCCACGGGCTCGGCCTGCTCGTCCCGCCACACCGGGCCGAGCCACGTGCTTGCGGCCCTGGGCGAGCCGCAGGAGGCGATCGAGGGAGCGATCCGCTTCAGCCTGTCGCCCCTGACCACCGAGGCCGAGGTGGACCAGGCCATCGACGCGGTGGCACGCACCGTCGCCGAGCTCCGGGCGATGATCGGGTGACGCCTCCGCCGGCCGTCCGAGGGGGAGCAGGGTGCGCGAGCTGATCCTGGTGCGCTACGGAGAGATCGGCCTGAAGGGGGAGAACCGCCCCCACTTCGAGCACCGGCTGGCCGCCAACCTGAGACGCGCGCTCGAGGATCTTCCGGACGCCCGGGTGGAGCGGGGCTACGGCCGGCTCTTCGTGGACCCTGCCTGCCGGACCGACGAGGCCCTGGCCCGGCTTCGACGGGTCTTCGGCGTGGTGGGGCTCCACCCTTCGGTGGAGACCCCCCTGGAGACGGAGGCCATCCTCGATGCCGCCCTCCGCCTGGTGCGCGGCGAACGGCGCCCGGCCCGCTTCAAGGTAGAGGCCCGCCGCTCCAACAAGGCCTTTCCGCTGGATTCCATCGAGCTCAATCGGAAGGTGGGCGCGCACCTGCTCGAACACCTGGACGGGCTGAGCGTGGACCTGCGCCACCCCGAGGTCCGCCTGCGGCTGGAGATTCGGGAGAGGCACGCCTACCTCTACGTCCGCGACGTTCCAGGGCCCGGTGGACTCCCGGTGGGGGTGGCCTCGCCGGCGCTCCTGCTCCTCTCGGGCGGCATCGACAGCCCTGTGGCGGGATGGTACACGATGAAGCGGGGCGTGCCCCTGTCGGCCGTCCACTTCCAGAGTCCTCCCTTCACCAGCCCCCGGGCGCTCCAGAAGGTACAGGATCTCTGCGACGTGCTGGCCGCCTGGGGCGGCCCGGTGAGGCTCCACACGGTGCCCTTCACCCGGATTCAGACCGCCATCCGCAAGCACGTTCCCCCGGAGCTGGGCATCACCGTCATGCGGCGCATGATGTTCCGCATCGCCGAGCGGCTCGCGGCCCGCGACGGGCTGGCCGCGCTGGTGACGGGGGAGAGCCTGGGACAGGTGGCCTCCCAGACCCTCGAAAGCCTGGCCGCGATCAACGACGTGGTGCGCCTCCCCGTTCTCCGGCCGTTGATCGGTCTGGACAAGTCCGAGATCATCGACCGCGCCCAGGCCATCGGAACCTATGCCATCTCGATCCGCCCCTACGAGGACTGCTGCACCCTCTTCGTCCCGGCCCACCCGGCCACCCATCCCGATCGCCTCCAGGCGGAGGCCGCCGAGGCCGCTCTCGCGGTCCAAGCGCTGGTGGGCGAAGCGGTGGCGGGCACCGAGGTGGAGGAGCGTCGCGCTCCCGGCGACGCCCGGCTGCCTTCCCGCTGAGCCTTCCTCATCCGGGAGCGCCTCCCTGCCCTTGGGCCGGGGCCCCGGTTCCGCCCATCTCCCCCGCAAGATGCCAAGGGAGCCTTGACAGAATGCCCCACGGTGGTAAACTGACCTCGTAGCCAGGATTGATTCTTTGTAGCGATAGCTTATCCATAGATAGGACCCGCGGAGGTGCCGGCATGATCCCCGATTCGGTCCGGGAGGAACGCCTGCAGGGGGAATGGAGTCCCACGTCCCGCCCGATTCGGGCGAGCCACCGGGTGCTCGCGCTGTGGCGCCGGTACCGCCTCTTCGCCGAGCCGGGGCTCACCCTGCTCCTGGCGCTCGCGGCCTGGGGGATTCCGGCAGAGTGGACCGGAGCCCGCGTCGCCCTCTACGCCGCGGCCTACCTGGCGGGCGGCCTGCGCAGTACCTGGCAGGCCGTGGACGCCCTGCGCCAGCGGGTGATCGACGTGGACCTGCTCATGGTCCTGGCCGCGCTGGGGGCGGCGGCCATCGGCCAGCAGGCCGAGGGGGCGAGCCTTCTCTTCCTTTTCTCCCTCAGCAACGCCCTGCAGGAGCACGCCGTGGATCGGACCCGGCGGGCCGTCGAGTCGCTGATGCGCCTCCGCCCGGAGAAGGCTAGCGTGGTGGACGAGCGCGGCACCGAGCGCGAGGTTCCCGTGGAGCACGTGCTCCCGGGCCAGTGGGTGGTCGTCCGTCCAGGCGAGCAGGTGCCCGTGGACGGTGAGGTGGTGGAGGGGCGTTCCAGCGTGGACCAGTCGACCATCACCGGCGAGTCGATCCCGGTGGAGAAGGGTCCGGGCGACGAGGTCTTCGCCTCCACCCTGAACCAGATGGGCACGCTCCGGGTGCGGGTGACCCGGCGCGCCTCGGAGACGGCCCTGGCCCGCATCGTCCGGCTGGTGGCCCGGGCTCAGGCCCAGAAGGCGCAAACCCAGCGCCGCATGGAACGCCTGGAGCAGCGCTACGCGTGGGCGGTGCTGGGGGTCACCGCCGTCGCCGCGGGCCTCCCCCTCGCGCTGGGCGTCCCCTTCCACGAGGCCTTCTACCGGGCCATGGTGCTGATGGTGGTCGCCTCACCCTGTGCGGTGGTGATGGCCTCGCCGCCGGCCTTCCTCTCCGCCATCGCCCGGGGGGCCCGCCTGGGCTTCCTGTTCAAGGGCGGGGTCTCGGTGGAGCGTGCCAGCGACGTGGAGATCGTGGCCTTCGACAAGACCGGCACCCTCACCACCGGCAAGCCCCGGGTAACGGACGTGGTTCCCACGGGGCCGGTGGATCGCCGGGAGCTCCTAGGTCTCGCCGCGGCGGTGGAGCGGAGCTCCGAGCACCCTCTGGCCGAGCCGCTGGTCCGGGCGGCCCGCGATCAGGGCCTTGAGCCCACGGCCCAGGAGGTCGAGGCCCTGCCCGGCCTGGGGGTCCGGGGTCGGGTGGGGGACCTTTGGGTGTGGGTCGGCTCGCCCAGGCTCTTCGAGCGGCTGGGGGCACCCCTCCAGGGCAGGCCCCTGGAAGAGCTCTCCGGGTTGGAGGGGCAGGGGAAGACGGTGATGGCCGTGGGGCGCGCGCCGGATATGGCCGCGTCGAGCGTGGACATCCTGGGCTTGCTGGCCGTCGTGGACGAGGTGAGGCCCGAGGCGGCCGAGGCGGTCCGGCGCCTGAGAGAGGCCGGCGTCCGGCAGGTGGTCATGCTCACGGGCGACAACCGGCGGGTGGCGGAGGCCATCGGGGCCCAGGTGGGCGTGGATGAGGTGCGGGCCGAGCTCTTGCCCGAGCAGAAGCAGCAGGTGATCGCGGCCCTCAAGGACCGGGGGCGGACGGCCATGGTGGGTGACGGCGTCAACGATGCGCCTGCGCTGGCCTCGGCCGACCTGGGCATCGCCATGGGCGCGGCCGGCACCGACGTGGCCCTGGAGTCGGCGGACCTGGTCCTCATGGGCGACCGGCTCCTCCACCTGCCCGAGGCCCTCCGGCTGAGCCGCTTCACCCTCGCCCGGGTGCGTCAGAACCTCTTCATCGCCTTTGGGGTCATCGGGGGGCTGGTGCTCCTCACCCTCAGCGCCGGCCTGCCGTTGGCCCTGGGCGTGCTGGGACACGAGGGGAGCACGGTGCTGGTGGCGCTGAACGGTCTGCGCCTCCTGGCCTGGCGGAGCCCGGCCTGACCGCTGGCACCGCCCCGCCCGGGCCCCGCGGTGGGGCCCGGACGGCGTCCCTCAACCGGGTGGGGATCCGCCCTGGGGACCGATTCCGGTGACGGGCCCGCTCCGCCCGGCCTCGGGCAGCGGCCGGATGGGCGGGGAGAAGCGGCGGGGCAGGCGGAGCCGGAAGCGGCTGCCCTGGCCCGGGGTGCTCTCGAGCTCGATCCGCCCGCCGTGGGCGGCCACCAGCTGGCGCGCGATGGCCAGCCCCAGGCCTGTCCCGGTCGATCCTTCCTCGGCGCCCCGTCCCCGGAAGAAGCGCTCGAAGACGAAGGGTTGCTCGTCGGGTTCGATACCGGGACCGGTGTCGACCACGTCCAGCCAGACCCAGGAGGCATCGCCTCCGCCCCGGAGGGTCACCCGGCCGCCCCCGGGCGTGTAGCGCAAGGCGTTCTCGAGCAGGTTCCCGGCGGCCTCGGAAACGGCTTCAGGGTCCGCCTCCACCAGACCCGAGGGCCGTGCGTCCACCTCCAGGTGGATCCCCGCCCGGGCCGCGGCCGGTGCCCACGCCCGGCCGAGATCGGCCACGAACGGTTCCCACGCGACCTGGCCGGGCGTGAGCCCCATCTCCATCCGGTCCGCCCGGCTGAGGCGGGAGAGCTCCTCGGCCAGGCGGTCGAGGCGGGAGACGGCGCGCTCCATCTCCTCCACGGCCTGATCCGGGGCCATCACCCGATCCCGCACCGCCTCCAGGTAGCCCCGGAGGATGGCCAGCGGGGTACGAAGCTGGTGGGCGACCTCGCCCTGGCCCTTGCGGCGCAGGTGCTCCAGCAGGTGGAGGCGCCGGCTCATGGCGTTGATCCCCCGGGCCAGCTCCCGTACCTCCCTGGGACCCGCTTCGGGGACGGGCTCGGGCAGCAGGTCCGGCAGGGCGTGGACCGCGGCACCCATGCGCTCGATGGGGCGCCCGACCACCCGTGCCCCCAGCAGGGCCGCCAGCGACGCCAGGGCCAGGCTGGCCACGGCCGCGGTCAGGATCGACCGATCCAACTCCTCCTTGAAGGCCACGTCCTGGGGCTGGAGCACGCCCCGAATCCCCACCGGGCGGACCTCCACTCGCCCGAGGCCGCCCGGCAACGCGCGGGCCACGGCGGCGCCTTCCACCGGTTCCAGGGGGAGCCCACGGGACCAGGGCCACCCGGCCCGCCCGGACCGGCCCATGCCCATGCCCATGCCGCCCCGCATGCCCATCTCGCCCACGGTCGCCCCCGTGTCGAGCCGCACGCGGCCCGCCGCATCCAGCCAGCGGATGCGGGTAGAGGTGACCCCGGCCAGATGCAGGAGGCTCATCTCGGAGGCGCCGCCTTGCTCGCGCGTGAGGAGGGCGACGACGGCATCGGCCGTAGCCTGGGCCTGCCCTTCCACCGCCTGGCTGCGGTAGCTCTGGAAGGCGCGCTCGAAGGCCACCCGGCTGCCGCCCCACACGAGCCCCAGGGCCAGGACGACGATCACGATGGAATAGAGGAGGAGCTGGCCGCGCAGGCCAGCCCTCCCCGAGAAGCGGTGCATGGGATCACCCCACCGGGGCGTGCTCTACGGAGCCCGGACCTACCACGCCGGACCCATCATACCCCAGCCGCCCATGCCCGGTCCACGGCCCGCCCCGTAGGAGCGGCCGCGGGCACCGAAGCCGCGGGCTCCCTGAGGGCCGTAGCCGGGGCAGCCGTAGGCGGCTCCGGGACCGGGGCCGGCCGGCGCCTGCTTCAACCACTCGATCCGCTGCTTCTGGTATTCCACGACCCGCGGGTCCACGAGCCCGAGCTCGGCCTGCTTCTCCAGGAGCTGGAGTTGGGCGTCCAGGATCTGGTTCCGGGCATTCTGGAGCTCAGCCTTCTGCTCGTCGTTCAGGCTGTTCCAGCGATCCCAGGCGTAGGGCGCCGGGAAGGCGGGCGACTGCTGAGTCTGCGGCGTTTCCGCCTGCTGGGCGTTCAGGGTCTGGGCGGCGCCGATGGCGAGACCCAGCACCAGTAGGAGCGCGCCGCCGATGGCGACGAGACGACGGGACATCGGTCTACCCCTCCTCGGTGAATGGTGGCGTTCGAGTCGCCCCGTTCGGGGGCGTCTGGAGGCGGGCGTCCGCCCGCTCTCCTCGCCTTCAGCATACCGGGGGCGAGCTTAAGGAAAGCTGAAGGTCGGCTGGAAGGGTATGGAAGGGCTGCCGGCGGGTGGTGGGCCCTCAGGGATCCAGCCGATAGCCGGTGCCGTGGACCGTCTTCAGGTACCGGGGGTGGGCGGGGTCCGGTTCGATCTTCTGGCGCAGGTGGCGCACGTGGACGTAGAGCGCGCTCGCGTCCGCCCAGCCGCTGAAGAGCGCCTGCTCCAACGATCGCCGGCCCACCGCCTCGCCCGCGTGCTCCAGCAGGACTTGCAGCAGTCGAAACTCGGTGGGGGTGAGCTCCAGCTCCCGCCCATCCACCCAGGCCCGGCGGGCGGCGGGATCCAAGCGGAAGGCGCCGATCTCCGGGGAGCGGGGCGGCGCCAGCCAGTCGCGGCGGGCCCGGCGGAGGAGCGCCTCCACCCGGGCCACCAGCTCCCGGGGCAAGAAGGGCTTGACCACGTAATCGTCGACGCCCAGCCGGAAGCCCTCCACCCGATCCTCCTCGCTCTCCTTCGCGGTGAGCATGAGGATGGGCACCTCGGACGCCTCGCGGATCCGGCGGCAGACCTCCTCGCCGCTGACGCGCGGCAGCATCCGGTCCAGCACGACCAGGTCGGGCTGCTCGCTCTTCCATAGGGCCAGCGCCTCGTCGCCCGCGAGCGCGGAAATCACCGTGTGCCCCGCCCGGACCAGGTAGGCCTCCACCAGACGCGCCAGGGGCCGGTCGTCCTCGACCAGCAGGATCTTGGCCATCCGTCACCGCCTCAGCACCTGGAAGGGAATGGCGTTCCATCCAGCGAAGTACCGTGCCAAGCCGCCGGGGGCATCGGTCGCTCGGCGGCCCGCTCCGGTACCAGGGTAGCCCATGAGAGGGCACGGGGGCAAGCCGGGTGCCGGACCGTCCGTGGATTCAGGGTACGAACCTCATCACGGGAAAGGAGCGAACGCGATGCACCGACCCCGCACGCTGGGCGCCCTGCTCGCCCTCGTCCTCCTCTTCGGCGCCGCGGCGGGTGCACAGCAGCCGCTGGTGCTGGGCACCACCGACAACCCGCCCACCCTGGAGCCCACCGAGTCCTACGACTTTCCGGGCTGGTGGATCATCGCCCACACCCACGACGGCCTTCTGCAGTTGAACCCCCATACCGAAGCGCTGGAGCCGGCGCTGGCCACCTCGTGGGAGATCTCGGACGACGGCCTGGTCTACACCTTCCACCTGCGCGAGGGCGTCACCTTCACCGACGGGACCCCCTTCAACGCGGAGGCGGTCAAGTTCTCCTTCGAGCGGGCGCTGAAGCTGAACGGTGACCCCGTCTTCCTCATCGGCGACATCCAGAAGGTCGAGGCCTTGGATGAAACCACCGCCCGCATCACCCTGGGGCATCCGGACGCCACCTTCCTGGGCAAGCTCGCCTTCGACGCGCCGGCCTTCATCGTGAGTCCCACCTCCTACACGGCCGAGACGGTGGATGAGACCGAGAAGGTGACGGCAGTCCAGGGGACCATCGGCACCGGTCCCTACCGGCTCGCCCAGTACCGGCCCGACGAGATCGCGGTCCTGGAGGCCTACGAAGGGTACTGGGGCCCGAAGCCGCCCATCCAGCAGGTGATCGTCCAGTACTTCCCCGACGCCTCCAGCCTGGCCCTGGCCATGCGGTCGGGCTCGTTGGACGTGGCGTGGCGGAGCCTCAACGCCGAGGACCTCACCGCCTTCCGGCGCGACCCCAGGGTCCAGGTGATCGAGGGTGAGGGCGGCCTGAGCCTGCGCTACATCGTCTTCGACGTCACCTTCAAACCCTTCGACGACGCTCGCGTGCGGCAGGCCATCGCGCACGCGGTCGATCGCGATGCCATCATCCAGCAGGCCTTCGGCGGTTTCAACCGGCCCGCCTACTCGATGGTGCCTATCGGGCTTCCCTTCCGGCTGGAGACCTATCCCCACCGGAACCTGGAGGAGGCCCGCACGCTGCTGGCCCAGGCTGGCTACACTCAGGCCGAGCCGCTCTCCATCAACCTGTGGTTCGACGCGTCGGGACACTACACCGACCGCGAGGCCGACGTGGCCGCGGTGCTCAAGGCGAGCCTGGAGGAGACAGGCGTGATCCAGGTCCAGCTCCAGCCGCTGGAGTGGGGGACCATGGTGGACAAGTTCACCTCGGGCGAGCTGGGCTTCTTCCTCCTGGGCTGGTATCCGGACTACCTGGACCCCGACAACTACATCGACCCCTGGTACTCCACTGCGGGCGGCAAGAGCCTAGGGACCTTCTACAGCAACGAGGAGGTGGACCGGCTCCTGGTCCTGGGTCGCTCTTTCGTGGACGACGCCCGCCGCGGCCAGATCTACCGGCAGCTGCAGCGGATCCAGTTCCGGGACGCGGCGACCATCCCGCTCTGGTACAACACCCTGGAGCACTTCGCCGTGGCCAAGCCGAACGTGAAGAACCTGCTCCTTCCGGCCGACATGCGGCTTCCGCTCTGGCTGGTGGAGAAGGAGTGATCTGAAGGACCCCCCGGATCCGGCTGCGCCCGCTCGCCCTTGGGCGGGCGCGGCGCCGCCTCACGGGTGGGTCCGGTGCGACCGGCACCGGGCGGCGGGACACCTCGCGCCGCCCGGTGCCGCCCGAAAGGGGTGGGGAGACTGAGCGGTCTGGGCCGGTACGCGGTCAGCCGTCTGGTGGTGACGGTGCCGATGCTCCTGGTGTTGCTCACGGTGGTCTTCCTGGTGCTGCGGGTGATGCCCGGCGACCCGGCCCAGGCGATCCTGGGCGGCCGCAACGTCCCCCCCGAGACCGCGGCGGCCCTGCGGGCGAGGCTGGGGCTCGACGAGCCGCTCCCGCTCCAGTACGTCCACTACCTGGGGAGCGTGGCCCGGGGGGACCTGGGCGTCTCGGCCCGAACGGGCAACGAGGTGTGGGAGGACATCCTGGGGAAAATCCCTGCCACGCTGGAGCTGGCCGTCTTCGCGATGCTGGTGGCGGTCCCCATCGGCCTCTGGAGCGGCATCCACGCCTCCACCCACCACGACCAGCCCCGCGACCATGCCCTTCGGGTCCTGAACGTGGCCTCCTTCGCCATCTTCATCCCGTGGTTCGGCATGGTGCTGCAGCTGGTCTTCAGCGTCTTCCTCAAGTGGCTGCCCGTGGGCGGGCGCCTGGAGGTGCTCCACCTCTACACCTTCCGGGGAGCGACCGGGCTGTACGTGCTCGACGCGCTCCTGGCCGGCAACGGGGCCGTGCTGGCCGACGCCCTGCGGCACCTGGTGCTTCCCGCCCTCACCCTGGGCCTGCTCCTTTCGGGCCTGGTTGGGCGCATGAGCCGTTCCAGCATGCTGGAGGTGCTGGACCAGGAGTACATCAACGCCGCCCGGGCCAAGGGGCTCTCGGAGCGGCGGGTCGTCTACGGGCACGCGCTGCGGAACGCGCTGATCCCCATCGTCACCGTGGTGGGGCTCCAGTTCGCCCTCCTGATGGCGGGGGCGATCCTCACCGAGGTGACCTTCGCCTGGCCCGGCCTCGCCCGGTACCTGCTGGATTCCATCACCGCCCGGGACTTCAACGCGATCCAGGGGAGCGTGGTCTTCATCGCCCTCTTCGTGACCACCATCAACCTGCTGGTGGACCTGGCCTACGGCATCCTGGACCCGAGGGTGCGGTACTGATGGGCGCCTCCGATGCGGCCGCCGGTCCCGTCGTCTCGGTCCGCAGGCTCACCGCGCGCCTGCGCTTCCGGCGCCGCCCTCTGCTCTGGATCGGCGCGGGCGTGGTCGTCTTCTTCCTCCTGGTCAGCCTCCTGGCCCCATGGCTCGCGCCGTACCACCCCACCGAGTACCGGGGCGGCGGCCGCCTCCAGCCCCCCAGCGCCGAGCACTGGCTGGGCACGGACCAGCTCGGGCGCGACGTGCTCTCACGGCTGATCTACGGTGGGCGCATCCCGCTCGAGGTCTCCGTCGTCTCCGCAGCCTTCGCGCTGGCGGTGGGCACCTTCCTGGGCTGGATCTCGGGTTTCGTGGGCCGCTACCCCGACCGGCTGCTCTCGCTGGCGATGGATTCCATCTACTCCTTCCCGTCGTTGGTGCTGGCCATCATCATCGCCGCCATGCTGGGGCCGGGGCTTCCCAACATGATCCTGGCCGTTTCGGTGGTCTACGTGCCCACCTACTTCCGGGTGGCCCGGGCGCAGGTCCTCCAGATCAAGGAACGGGAGCACGTGGAGGCGGCCCGGGCCATCGGCGCCTCCTCGGCGGCGGTCCTCTTCCGGCACGTGGCCCCCAACACCCTCAACGCGGTGCTGGCCATCACCTCCTTCAACGTGGCCGACGCCATCCTCACCGCCGCGGGCCTCTCCTTCCTGGGCCTGGGCATCGCCCCCCCGACCCCCGACTGGGGCTGGGACCTCCAGAGCGGGCGCGCCTTCCTCCCCTCGGGCATCTGGTGGCCGGTCACCTTCCCGGGGCTCCTGGTGGTGCTCCTCGCCCTGGGCTTCGGCATGCTGGGCGAGGGGATCAGCGACTGGCTCAACCCCCGGCGGTGAGGGGCGGGCCCGCTCGACGGGCCGCGCGTCGGCCGCGAGCGGCCCGTCCTTCCAGGAGATGGCCCTGCCGCGATGTGTCAGGGAGTTGGGAGGATTGGCACAGCGTCTGGAGAATCCTGGATGAAGCTGGGATCAAACCCTGTGGCCTCGAGGGGGATCCGCGATGCGCGCGCGTCTCGTTGGGTTGGGCTTGGTAGCCGTCCTCGTCCTGGGTGCGCTCCTCCTCGCCCCGGCCGGTGCGGCCGGCGTGCAGGCGTCGGTGGACGTCCGGGTGGACCGGCACGGGATCCCGCACGTGCGGGCTCAGACCAGCTTGGACCTGGCCTACGCGACGGGTTACCTCCACGCCCGCGACCGGCTCTTCCAGATGGACGTCAACCGCCGGACCGCGGCCGGCACCCTGGCCGAGCTCCTGGGCGAGAGGGTCTTGGAGAGGGATGTCCTCTTCCGCACCGTGGGGTTGGCCCGCGCGGCCCAGGCCTCCCTGGCGGTGCTGCCCGAGGCGATGCAGGCCGAGCTCCGGGCGTACGCTCAAGGGGTCAACGACTGGATCGCGCAGGCGACCCGGGAGGGGACCTTTCCGCCGGAGTACCGGGCCCTGGAGCTGTCCCGGGTGGAGGCCTGGAAGCCCGAGGAGAGCATCGCGATCTTGAAGCTCATCGGCTTCGGCCTCTCCTTCAGCCCCGACCTGGAGACCAGCGCGGCCGCGGAAAGCTACCAGAAAGCCTTGGGACCCCAGGCGGGCGCGGCGCTCTTCCGGGACGTGTGGCGGGTGGCGCCGGCCGATCCCACCCTCGCGATCCCGGGCTGGCTGGACGCGCACGCCCGGGCAGAGGGGGGGCCGACGGGACTCTCGCCCCTGGCGGAGATTCCCGACATCCACCGCGAGCTCGCCCTCCTGCGCTCGGCCCTTCCGAACCCCGAGATCCTGGGGAGCAACTGGATGATCATCGCCCCGTCCATCTCGGCCACGGGCCACGCCCTGCTGGCCAGCGACCCCCACCTGGGCCTGGACTCGCCGCCCATCTGGTACCAGATGGACCAGGAGGTGACGGGCGTTTCAGAGCCGGCGTACCGGGTGGCAGGCGTCCAGTTCCCGGGCTTCCCCTACGTGATCATCGGTTTCAACCAGTCCATGGCCTGGGCGGCCACCAATAACGTCATCGATCTGACCGACACCTACCTGGAGCAGGTGGTGGAGCAGGACGGCCGGCTCTTCACCCGGTGGAAGGACGGCCTCGAGCCGGTCCGGGTCCTGCCCCAGCGTTTCCGGGTGAACCGGACTGGGAACGGGCGGATGGACGATCTGGTGGACGTCCCGCCGGGCAGGGGGGTGCCGGCGGCGGTGCTGGAGGTGCCCCGCCACGGGCCCATCCTGACCATGGACCGCCAGGCGGGGACCGCCGTCTCCGTCCAGTGGACAGGGCTCTACGCTACCCACGACGGGCTCAACTGGCGGATCTGGAACCGGGCCCGCACCCTGGAGGAGTTCCGGGAGGGGCTCCGCTTCTTCGACTCCGCCTCCCAGAACTGGGGCTACGCGGACGTGGAGGGGAACATCGCCTACTTCACCAGCGCCGAGCTCCCCTTGCGGCAAGACCTGGAGCAGGGGACGGTGGCCGGCGGCCGGCCGCCCTTCGTGGTCCGGGACGGCACCGGCGCTCTGCCGCACGGGTGGATCCCCCAGGAAGACCGGCCCGAGCACCAGGCGCTCCCCTTCCGGATCCTGCCCGAGGATGGGATGCCGCACGTGGTCAATCCCGCCTCGGGCTTCGTGGTGACGGCCAACAACGACCCCGTGGGCACCACCCTGGACAACGACCCGCTCAACGAGCGCCAGCCGTCGGGTGGCATCCTCTACCTTGCCCAGGGCTACGCCAACGGCTTCCGGGCCGGACGGCTCACCGCCGGCATCGAGGCGGAGCTGGCCCGGGACGGCTCCATCTCCCCCGACGACCTGCAGCGCCTCCAGGCCGACGTGCGGGTGGAGCTGGCCCAGCGGCTGGTGCCCCACCTGGTCGCGGCGTGGGAACGGGCGGGACGGCCGGGCGCGCCGGGGCCCCTGGAGGTCCTGCGCCGGGACGGCCGGATCAAGGAAGCGATGGGGTACCTGCGGGGGTGGGACGGTTGGTCCCCCACGGGCATCCGGGAAGGCTTCGACGCGGGCGACGATTCCGCCGACCTGCCCGAGCCTTCGGAGGCGGAGGGACGCGCGAGCGTGGCGGCCACCCTCTTCCACGTGTGGGCGGGCGAGCTCCTGGAGGCCACGGTGACGCAGGGCCTGAAGCGCTTCGGCGCCGGCCTGCCCCTTCCGCCCCAGGACCTGGCGGTGAACGCCCTGGTCTACCATCTGGAGGCCTTCGACCGGACCCGGGGCCGGGGCACCTCGGGGATCCGCCTCTTCGACCACCCCCGCTACAGCCTCCCGGCTGCCGACGAGCGGGACCTGGTGCTCCTCGAGACTCTGAAGGCCGCCCTGGACCGGCTGGCTTCGGAGCCCTTCGTGAAGGCCTTGGGTTCCGCGCGGCTCTCCGACGCGCGGTGGGGCCTCCTCCACCGGGTGACCTTCCAGAGCCCGCTGGGTGGGCCCTTCTCCGTCCCGCCGGGGGCCGGGTTCGGGGACCCGGCCTTCGCGGGCGGCATCCCCACCGACGGGGGGTACCAGGTGCCCGACGCATCGGGGGTGGACCTGCGCTCGAGGACGCCTGAGTCGTACCGCTTCTCGGCCGGTCCCTCCCAGCGGCTGGTGGTGGAGCTGGACCCGGCAGGGGTGCGCGCGGTGAACGCCCTTCCCGGAGGGCAGGCAGGCTCGCCGGGCCAGGAGCACTTCGGGGACCTGCTGCCCCTCTGGCTCACCAACCGGTACCATCCGGTCCCCTTCGACGATGCGTCGGTGGAGGAGGCGACGGTGGAGCGGATGGTGCTGGAGCCGGAGTGACGGGCGCGCGCGTGGGCGCGGGGGCCCTGGGCAACCCGCTGACCATCCTGGGATTTGCGGCCCTCTCCGCCCGAGCCAAGGCGCCGGCACTCAGCCTTGGGCTGCCCCTCGGCGTCTTCACGGGGTCGACGGTGTGGGGGCTGGTGGTGTCCGGGGCGGCGGGAGTCACGGGACGGGCTTTGAGCCCCCGTGCCCTTCGGGTCACCGGGGTCGTCTCGGGCGGCATCCTTCTGGCGCTGGCGGTCTGGACCTTGACCCTGACGTAGAGCCAAGGGGAACCACGTCCAGGCCCAGCTCCTTGCCCTCCTCGATCCATCCCATCGTGAGACGACCGCGTGCCGGGGCGCCGCACCGAACGAACGACGCCACCCCTGGCTGAGATCCGATCGCCTGTGCTATAATGGCGCCAGCGTCGGTGGCGTTTCCCGTATTCTTGGGGCACGGGCCGGGCAGTACCCACGAGCGGGGGCGTCCGGTATGCCGTGGCGGGTGCGACGTCTGCTCCTTTGGAGGTGATGGGCTTGGCGGAGGCGGTGAACGGAGCGGGGAAGGGGCCGTCCGCCAACGGCTTCGGGACCCTCCCGGCCGCGACGAGCCGCGAGGCCGCGCCCGCGACCTTCCTCGGGCGCGGCCGGAAGGCCCAGGTGGTCACCTTCGGCTGCCAGATGAACGAGCGCGACTCGGAAACGATGCGGGGCCTCCTGACCCGCATGGGCTACGCCCTCACCGACGAGACGGGTGAGGCGGACCTGATCCTCTTCAACACCTGCTCGGTGCGGGAGAACCCCGAGCGCAAGGTCTACGGCCGCGTCGGCCTCCTGAGGGAGCTGAAGGCCAGGAAGCCCTGGCTCAAGATCGGCATCTGCGGCTGCATGCCCCAGCAGCGGGCCGAGCAGCGCCGTATCGAGGAGACCCTGCCCCACGTGGACCTGGTCTTCGGCACCATGAACCTCCACCGCCTGCCAGAGCTGCTGCAGCGGGTCGAGGAGACGGGCGAGCGGGTGATCGAGGTCTGGCACGAGGAGGGGGACGTGGTCGAGGGGCTGCCCGTCCAGCGCCTGAACGGCTTCAAGGCCTTCGTCACCATCATCTACGGATGCAACGAGCACTGCACCTACTGCATCGTGCCCACCACCCGGGGGCGCGAGCGGAGCCGGCGGCCCGAGGCGATCCTGGACGAGATCCAGACCCTCGCGGATCAGGGCTACCGGGAGGTCACCCTCCTGGGCCAGACGGCGGACGCCTATGGCCGGGACCTGGGGGACGTGGACCTGGCCGGCCTCCTCTACCAGGTGAACCGGATCCGGGGCATCCGCCGCATCCGTTTCACCACCTCGCACCCCAAGCACGTCACGCCCCGGCTGATCCGGGCCCTGGCCGAGAACGAGAAGGTCTGCGAGCACCTCCACCTCCCCGTGCAGGCGGGCAGCAACCGCACCCTGAAGCGGATGGGCCGGCACTACACCCGGGAGGGGTACCTGGAGCTGGTGGAGCGCATCCGGCGCGGGGTCCCGGGCATCGCCCTCACCACGGACCTGATCGTGGGCTTCCCGGGCGAGACCGAGGAGGACTTCCAGGAGACCCTCTCCCTGGTGGAAGAGGTGCGCTTCGACGGCGCCTTCACCTTCATCTACTCACCCCGCATCGGCACCGCGGCCACCCGCTTCCCCGCCGAGCAGTGGGTGCCTGCCGAGGTGGCCAAGGACCGGATCTACCGGCTCATCGACCTCCAGAACCGCATCAGCCTCGAGAAGAACCGCGAGCTGGTCGGCCAGGAGCTCGAGGTGCTGGTGGAGGGCGCCTCGGAGAAGGAGCCCGGCAAGCTCACGGGGCGCACCCGCAGCAACAGGATCGTCGTCTTCGAGGGCGACGCCTCGCTCGTCGGCCGGCTCGTCCGGGTGCGGGTGACCGGTGCCCAGACCTTCACCCTGGAAGGGGAGCCGGTGCGCCGGGGGCTCGCCACCGCCGCCGTCTAGACGCGGCCGGCGACCGAGGGGCAGGCCCGCGCGTCCGAGGCTGCCGCGCCCATCACCACCGGGAGGGTCGCACCCGTGGCCGCAGCAACGCCGCTCTTCCGCCAGTACGAGGCGATCAAGGCCGCCTACCCCGGTTGCATCCTCATGTTCCGCCTGGGCGACTTTTACGAGATGTTCGGCGAGGACGCCGAGGTGGCCTCAAGCGTCCTGGAGATCGTGCTCACCTCCCGGGAGAAGGGAGAGGGCGAGCGGATCCCCATGTGCGGCGTACCCTACCACGCCCTGGAGGGGTACCTCCAGAAGCTGGTGGAGGCGGGCCACCGGGTGGCCGTCTGCGACCAGATCGAGGGCGACGGCGAGGCCCGGGGCGTCATGCGGCGGGAGGTCACCCGGGTGGTTACCCCCGGCACCCTGGTGGAAGGCTCCCTGGGCCGGAAGGAAAGCCACTTCCTGACGGCGATCCACCGGGAGGGCCGCGGGCGGGCCGCCCGCTTCGGGCTGGCCAGCCTGGACGTCTCCACCGGCGACTTCCGCACCACCGAGTTGGAGGGGGAGGGGGCCGAGGCCGCGCTCCTGGAGGAGCTGGCCCGCCTGGAGCCCGCCGAGTGCCTGATCCACCCCTCCCTGGAGGGACACCCGGCTCTGGCGGTCCTCTTCGACGGCCGGCCGGGGGTCCTCTCGGTGCTGGAGGAGCGGGCCTTCCGGCCGGAGCCCGCCCGGCGCCGGCTGCTGGAGCACTTCGGCATCCCATCGCTGGACGCCTTCGGCTGCGAGGACCGGCCCGCCGCGGTGGCGGCCGCCGGGGCCGCGCTCCAGTACGCGCAGGAGACCCAGAAGGTGGAGCTCTCCCACGTGACGGGGCTCGTCACGTATCAGGTCGGGGCGGGGTTGATCCTGGACCGGGAGAGCCGGCGCTCCCTCGAACTGGTCCACAACCTGCGGGACGGCGGCCGGCGGGGCACGCTCCTGGAGGTTCTGGACGGCACCGTGACCGCCATGGGAGGCCGGCTCCTCCGCCAGTGGCTGCTGGAGCCGCTGCGGGATCCCCAGGCCATCGAGGCCCGGCTGGCCGCGGTGGAGGCGTTGGTGGAGGCGCCCGACCTGCTCCACGACCTGCGCGCCCAGCTCGACGGCGTGCAGGACCTGGAGCGGCTGGCCGGCCGGATCGCGTACGGAACCGCCAACGGGCGGGACCTGGTGGGCCTGGCCCGTTCCCTGGAGCGTCTGCCCCGCATCTGGGACCTGGCTGCACACCTCCCCGGGCCGCCGCCTGCCGCGGCCTCCGGCGCGCCCGGTCCAGGCCCGGGCGACCGGCTCGAGGCGCTGCGGGAGGCGATCCAGGCGGAGCTGGTGGACGATCCGCCCGTCACGGTGCGGGAGGGAGGGTTGATCCGGCCCGGCTTCTCCGCCGAGGTGGACCGCCTGCGGGAGCTGAAGGCGGGCGGGCGCCGCTTCATCCAGGACCTGGAGCAGCGCGAGCGGGAACGGACCGGGATCAAGTCCCTCAAGGTTGGCTTCAACAAGGTCTTCGGCTACTACATCGAGGTCACCCGGGCGAACCTGGCCCAGGTGCCACCCGACTACCGGCGCCGGCAGACCCTGAGCGGCGCCGAGCGCTTCGTCACGCCCGAGCTGAAGGAGCAGGAGAGCCAGGTCCTGGGGGCCGAGGAGCGACTGGTGGAGCTGGAGTACCGGCTCTTCACCGAGCTCAGGGAGCATGTGGCGCAGGAGGTGGCCGCCGTCCAGGCGGCTGCCCGCCGGGTGGCTTGGCTGGACGTGGTGGGCGCGCTGGCCGGCGCGGCCCGGCAGCGGGGGTACGTGCGGCCCCGCATCACCGGCGGCGGTCGCATCTGGATCGAGGCCGGGCGCCACCCGGTGGTGGAGGCGACGCCGGACCAGGAGCCCTTCGTGCCCAACGATTGCGAGCTGGACGCGGGCCGGCGTCTCCTGATCATCACCGGCCCCAACATGGCCGGCAAATCCACGTACCTTCGCCAGGTGGCGCTCATCGTCCTCATGGCCCAAATGGGCAGCTTCGTCCCGGCCCGGTCGGCGGAGATCGGGGTGGTGGATCGCATCTTCACCCGGGTGGGCGCGTCCGACGATCTGGCGGGCGGGCGATCCACCTTCATGGTGGAGATGACCGAGGCGGCCCGCATCGCCCGGCTGGCCACCGAGCAGAGCCTGGTGGTGGTGGACGAGCTGGGCCGGGGCACCAGCACCTACGATGGGCTGGCGCTGGCCCAGGCCTTCGCCGAGTACCTGCACGACCACATCCGGTGCCGGACGCTCATGTCCACCCACTACCACGAGCTCACCCACCTGGAGGGCCGCCTTCCGGCCGCACGCAACCTGCACGTGGAGGTGCGGGAAGAGCGGGGCAACGTCATCTTCCTGCGCCAGGTGCGCCCGGGCGGCACCGACCGCAGCTACGGCGTCAACGTAGCCCGTATGGCGGGCCTGCCGCCCGAGATCGTCCACCGGGCCCGGCAGCTCTTGCGGCACCTCTCCAGCCACGCCCCCGACACCCGGGTGGAGCAGCTGGGCTTCTTCGAGGCGGCCGCCGGCCAGGGCGGGGCAGCCGAGCTGGACGAGCACGCCCTGGCCGCCCTCCGCCGGCTGGAGGAGCTCCAGGTGGAGGCCATGACCCCGCTGGAGGCCCTCCAGGAGCTGGACCGGCTGAAGCGGCTGGCGCTCAGGGGGCGGAAGCCGTGACGCCCGCGCCCATCCGCCGGCTGGACGATGCGCTGGTGAACCGCATCGCCGCGGGCGAGGTGGTGGAGCGCCCCGCCTCGGTGGTGAAGGAGCTGGTGGAGAACGCCCTCGACGCCGGCGCCCGCCGGATCCGGGTGGAGCTCGCGGACGGCGGGAAGGAGCGGATCCGGGTGCTGGACGACGGTCACGGCGTCCCGCCCGAGGAGCTGCCTTTGGCCTTCGAACGGCACGCCACCAGCAAGCTCACCGGCCCCGCGGACCTGCTGGCCATCCGCAGCCTGGGGTTCCGGGGCGAGGCGCTCCCCAGCATCGCGGCCGTCGCCCGCGTGAGCTTCCGCTCGCGTACCCCGCGCGCCCCCGAAGGGGCCGTCATCCGTTTCGAAGGCGGCCGGCTGGTGGGGGTCCAGGCCGCCGGCGGTCCCGAGGGGACCGACGTGGAGGTGCGGGACCTCTTCTTCAACACCCCCGCCCGCCTCCGCTTCCTGAAGGCCAGTGCCACCGAGCGGCGCCACGCGGCCGAGGTGGTGACCCAGATGGCCCTGGCCTACCCCGAGGTGGCCTTCGAGCTCTGGAGCGAGGGACGGGAGGCGCTGCGGACCCCGGGCGACGGCGAGCCGGGTGAGGCCCTGGCCGCCGTCTTCGGCCGGGAGACGGCGCGCCGGTTCCTCGCCCTGGCCCGGGAAGGGGAAGGGGTGGCCCTCTCGGGCTTCCTGGGACCGCCCGAGACCGCCCGGATGGACCGGGGCGGGCAGCACCTCTTCATCAACCGCCGCTGGGTGCGGTCGCCCACGCTTGCCGCCGCGGTGGAGCGGGGCTACCAGGGGCTGCTGATGACCCGCCAGCACCCCTCCTTCGTGCTCCACCTGACCCTGGACCCGGCCGAGGTGGACGTCAACGTCCACCCGGCCAAGGCCGAGGTGCGCCTGCGGCGGGAACGGGAGCTCTTCGCCGCCGTCGTCCGGGCGGTGGGCGAGCGCCTCCTGGGTGCGGGGCTCGGGCGTCGGCTCACCGTCCCCGCCGGTCCCGCGAGCCGGGGGGGCCGCACCGGGTCCGGGATCGGGGGATCCTACGTGACGGGAACGCCCTTCGCGGGAGAGGTCCGGGACCAAGCCCGCTTGAGCCCGGCAGGTGCCTCCCTCGCCCCGCCCCCGGACGTCAGCCGGCCGGAGCCGGCGATCGAACGCGGGGAGCGGGCGCCCGCGGCGGATGAGGGACCCGCAGACGAAACCGAGCGCTTCCGCGAGGCCCTGCGGGCCTGCCGGGCCCTGGCCCAGCTGGGCCGGACCTACGTGGTGGCCGAGGGGGCGGACGGCCTCTGGCTCGTGGACCAGCACGCCGCCCACGAGCGGGTGCTCTTCGACCGCCTCCGCCGCGCCCGGGAGGCCGCCCCGGCGGTGCAGGGGCTCCTGGTGCCCCTGGAGCTGGAGCTGAGCCCGGAGCGCTTCGACCTGCTCTGGGAGGGCCGGGAGGAGCTGGCCCGTCTGGGATTCGAGGTCGAGCGGTTCGGGTCCCACAGCCTGCGGGTGATGGGCATGCCCGCGGAGCTCTCGGGGCTGGGCACGGGCGGCCTCCTGGAAGCGGCGGTGGAGGAGCTGCTGGATCTCTGGCGCGAGGAGGGTCGCCGCCGGCCCGAGCGGGCCCTGGCGGTGCTGGCGTGCAAGGCGGCGGTGAAGGCGGGGGACCGGCTGGGGCCGGAGCAGATGCAGCGGCTCCTGGAGGAGCTGGCGGAGACGGAGGCGCCCTTCACCTGCCCGCACGGGCGCCCCACCACCCTTTCGCACCCCTGGAGCGACCTGGAGAGGAGGTTCGGCCGACGACGCTGACCATGCCTGCAGCAGGACCGCCGCGCCCAGAGGGCACCCGAAGGACGAGCTGGCGGAGCTGTGTGACCACCTCCCGGCAGGCAAGGCCCGAGGACGAGGCGACGGCCCGGGAGCTCGCCGCCGCCCTGGGGGTTCCGTTCGAACCCCGGGCCCGCTCCATCGAGCGGTGGATCGCCACGGGCGCCCTCGAAGCGGTGCTGGTGGTGAACCGGGAGAACCTGGTCCTCTGGGTGGGCCGCCCGGCTGGGCGGGAGGAGCTTCGCCCCGAGCGGCTCTTTTTCCACCCCAGCACCTCGGTGCAGCGGGTCAAGGCCTTGCTGCAAGGGGGGACGGACCCCATGGTGGCCGCCATGGACCTCCGGCCGGGGATGACGGTGCTGGACGCCACGCTGGGCATGGGCTCCGACGCCATCGTCTCCGCCTTCAGCGTGGGCCCCGAGGGGCGGGTGGTGGGTCTCGAGTCCGTCCGGGAGCTCGCGGTCCTGGTGCGCTGGGGCATGGCACGCTACCCGGGGCCCACCCGGCCCGTGGAGGAGTCCATGCGCCGGGTCCAGGTCGTCCACGCGGACCACGCTGCCTTCCTGGCCGCCACCCCCCAGGCGAGCTTCGACGTGGTCTACTTCGACCCCATGTTCAGGGAACCGGTGGCGCAGTCGTCGGCCATGGCGCCCTGGCGGCTGCTGGCGGACCCCCGCCCCGTCTCCCCGGAGGTGATCGCCCTCGCCCGGAGGGTGGCCCGCCGGCGGGTGGTGCTGAAGGAGCGGAAGGGGAGCCCCGTCTTCGGCGAGCTCGGTGCCCACCGGGTAGAGGGCCGCCGGTCCGGCCGCGTCGCGTACGGGGTGTGGGAGGCGTGACCGCCCGCCCGCTCCTGGTGGTGGTGGGCCCCACCGCGGTGGGAAAGACAGCGGTGGTGCTCGAGCTCGCACCCATGGTGGGGGGCGAGGTGGTCTCGGCCGACTCGATGCAGGTCTACCGGGGACTGGACGTGGGCACGGCCAAACCCTCGCCCGAGGAGCGGCGGTGCGTGCCGCACCACCTCATCGACGTGGCCGAGCCCGGTGAGCGCTTCACCGCGGCCCGCTACCAGGTCCTGGCCCGGGAGGCCATCGCCGCCATCCACGCCCGGGGCCGGCTGCCCATCCTGAGCGGGGGCACGGGGCTGTACGTGCAGGCGGTCCTGGAGCCGCTCCTCTTCCCCGACGCGGGGGAAGACCTGGAGCTCCGGGAGCGGCTGGCCCGCGAGGCGGCGGAGCAGGGACCCCAGGCCCTCCATCGCCGCCTGGCCCGGGTGGACCCCGAGGCCGCGGCCCGCCTGGCCCCCGGCGACGTGCGCCGGGTGGTGCGGGCCCTGGAGGTGTACGAGCGGACGGGCCGGCCCATCTCCCAGATACAGGAGTCCTCCCGCCGGGAAGCGCCTCCGGCGTACCGGACGCTCAAGGTGGGCCTGACCCGCCCGCGCACCCGCCTCTACGCCCGCATCGACGCCCGGGTGGAGGAGCAGCTGGCCCGGGGCCTGGTGGACGAGGCTCGGCGGCTCCTGGAGCTGGGGCGGGAGACAGGAGCAGGGGCCTCGGGGGCGAAGACCGCTCTTCAGGCCCTGGGCTACAAGGAGCTCTTCCCGTACCTGGAGGGACGGGAGAACCTGGCCGAGGCGACCGAGCGCCTCAAGCGGGCCACTCGGCGCTACGCCAAGCGGCAGCTCACCTGGTTCCGGCGCGACCCTGAGATCGTCTGGCTGGACCTGGAGCGCTTCCCGGACCCCCGGGCCGCGGCCGCCGCCCTCGCGGGGCTGGCACGCGACCGGCTCGGCCTCGCGGCTCACCACCACCGATCTGGAGGCGAAGCGGATGGCTTCCGAGACGCCTGACGCCCATGAGGCGTCCTGCATCTTCTGCCGCATCGTCCGCGGCGAGGCCCAGGCGAGCGTGGCCTACGAAGACGATCGGGCCGTGGCCTTCATGGACATCCAGCCCCTCTCTCGGGGCCACCTGCTGGTGGTGCCCCGACTGCACGCGGCGGACCTGTTCGCCCTGCCGGACCCCCTGGCGGCGCACCTCTTCGTGGTGACCCGCCGGCTGGCCCTGGCCCTACGGGAGAGCCACCACCCCGACGGCATCAACGTGGTCCAGTCCAACGGGCGGGCCGCCGGCCAGGTGGTCTTCCACCTCCACATCCACGTGATCCCCCGCAGCCTGGAGGGTGGGGGGCCCCGCCTGGGCTGGCACCGGATGAGCCCGGCCCCCACCCGCGCCGAGCTGGAGGAGGACGCCGCCCGTATCCGAGCCGCCGCCCGGAACCTGCCCCCCAGCCGCTTCCGTTGACCGACCCCCGACCCTTCGGGACGGACCACAGAGGGGCAGGCTTTCCGTCCTGCCGGCCGCATAGGATAGACCATCCGAGACCCGACGCGCGGAGGTGTCCGTGTGGCCCCGTCCGGCCTCCCCGATCCCTGGGAGGAGTTGCTGGCGCGCCTCGCCCGGGGCGAGGTGGCCTCCCACCAGGTGCTGGCCTCCTGGAACCAGACGGCGCCCGAGCGCCCCTCGCCCCGGGCGGCACCCGGCAGGGGCGACGATCGGGGCGGTGACGACGCCAGCGGCGATCCCTCGCTGGTGGAGGCCTCCCTGCACGAGCTGGACCAGCTCATCGGGCTGCGCGAGGTGGGCTCGCTGGTGCGGGAGATCACGGCCCTGGTGGAGATCCAGCGCCGGCGGGCCGCACACGGCCTGCGGGTGGAGCCCCTGGTCTTCCACATGGTCTTCAAGGGCAACCCCGGAACGGGGAAGACCACCGTGGCCCGCATCCTCGGGCGCCTTTTCAAGGGCCTGGGCGTGCTCCCCCAGGGCCATCTGGTGGAGGTGGAGCGGGCGGACCTGGTGGGGGAGTACATCGGCCACACCGCTCAGAAGACCCGGGAGCAGGTGAAGAAGGCCATGGGCGGGGTGCTCTTCGTCGACGAGGCCTACGCCCTGGCCCGGGGAGGGGAGAAGGACTTCGGCAAGGAGGCGGTCGACACCCTGGTGAAGGCCATGGAGGACCACCGGGACCAGTTCGTCCTGATCCTGGCGGGCTACCGGGTGGAGATGGAGCTCTTCCTGCAGATGAACCCGGGCCTCCGCTCCCGCTTCCCCATCCACATGGACTTCCCCGACTACACCGGCGAGGAGCTGCTCCAGATCGCCCGTTCCATGGCCGCCCAACGCCAGTATCGCCTTTCGCCCTCGGTTCAGCGCAGGCTCGCCCGGATGCTGGGGGAACGGAGGCTCCTGCGGGGGCCCACCTTCGGAAACGCCCGCGAGGTGCGGAACCTGCTCGAGGCAGCGATCCGCCGGCAGGCGGTGCGGCTCGTCCGGCAGGAACGGACCTCCCGCGACGATCTGATGCTCCTGAGCGCCGAGGACTTCCTGGAGGGCGGCCCGGCGTGACGAGCTGCCTGGTGCTGGGTAAGCCGAACGTGGGCAAGACCCTCTTCAGCCTCCGCTTCGCGTTCTTCCTGGGCGCCCGGGTCGTCCGTTTGGCCCGGGCCGGCGAGGAGCGCACCTGGGCCTCGGAGGAGATGGCCGCCCGGGAGCTGGTGAGCGACCAGCCCCACCAGACTCTGGCCGTCCAGCGGCTGGCCCTGGAGATCCGGGCACGCAAGGGGAGCCGTCGTTTCGACCTGGTGGACACGGGCGGGCTCACCGACGAGATCCCCGCCTCGCAGGCGGTGCGTGAGGCCCAGGCCGAGACGCTGGGGCTCCTGCGCCAGGCCGGGGTGATCCTGCACATGGTGGACGCCTCGAGGATTCTCTCACCGGGCGCGGTGGAGGCGGCGGGGGAGGTGGACGCCCAGCTCTTCCGATTCGGGCGCACCCGGGGAGCGTACCTGATCCTGGCCAACAAGATGGATCTGGACGGCGCGACCGAGGGTCTGGGGGAGGTTCGCCGCCGCTTCGCAGGCGCCCCGGTGGTGCCCCTCTCGGCCCGGACGGGGTTGGGGTTCGGGGAGGTGAAGCGCCATGTCCGGCGCCATCTCTAGCCGCCTGGCAGGCTCGCCCGGCTTCTGGCCGCCGGCGGCGTGGCCGTGGGGGCCCCTCGACCTCGGCACGGGATCGGTCCTGGGCTGGCTCCAGGCTGCGGCAGGACTCTTCCTGGCGGGGCTCGCCATCCGCCTGCTGGACGACGCCCTCGACCAGGGGGAGGACCGGGAGGCGGGGGTGCCCAACCTGGCGGAGAGGCTGGGCCCCGCCACGGCCGCCTACGCCGCGGCGGCCCTGGCCCTTGCCGCCCTGGTGCTGCCCCGGCTCGCCCCGGCGACGGTGCTGGCCGCGTACGGCGTGGGCATGGCCGGCGGCCTCCTGGAGCGGCTGCCCACCAGGATGCCGGCCTGGGCTGAGGCCGCGGGCGCTCTTCTCGCGCTCTTCCTCCTGGTGCCGGCGGCGGCGGCGTGGTCCCTGCTCCTGATGGGAGCGCTCCAGGCCGCGGACCGCTGGCTGGACCGCGGGGCCTTCCGGGCGGGTCAGGGAGGGAAGGCCCCCCGGGCCGCGGGCCGGGAAGGCGGAGAATCGGCCCCGGTGGCGCGCAGCCCTGCGCCGGCCCTCCTCGCCATGGGTCTCGCCCTCCTGGCCGCCGGGCTCGCGCCGGGCCTCACCGCGGCGGGGCTGGTGGCGGCCGCCGCCCTGGAGCTCGCCTTCAAGGGAGGGGTGCGGGCGCATGCTCGTGGGTGAACCTTGGATGGCCGGGGGCATCGTCGTCCTGAGCCTGGCCCTGGGCCTCTGGTGGGGCGAGCGGATCGGCGCCCGCGCCGGCTACCGCCTGGGGCAGGCGGCGGGCGCCCTGGAGGTCCGGAGGGAGAGCCTGAGCGCCGGGCACTGCCTCCTGTGCGGCACCCGCCCGGCCTCGACGGCCCCGGCGGGCAGTCGGGCGCCGTCCACCCCGGGGTCGCTCCGCCCTGGGGAGGAGGCGGCCTGCCGGGAGCGAATGCTAGGGACATCGGAGGCGGGGAGCATGGAGTTCGCCAAGCTGCACGGCCTGGGAAACAGCTACGTCTACCTGAACCTCCTGGGCGATGGGGGCCCATCTGCTCGCGGGGAAGGGGGGCAGGGGTCCGGAGGCGAACGCCCGGTGCCACCCGGCGCCCTCGACTGGGCCCATCTGGCCCGGGCCGTGAGCGACCGGGGCACGGGCATCGGCTCCGACGGGCTCATCCTCATCCTCCCCTCGCAGGTGGCCGACGCCCGCATGCGGATCTTCAACGCTGACGGCTCCGAGGGCGAGATGTGCGGGAACGGCATCCGGGGCGTGGGCAAGGTCCTTTACGACCGGGGCCTGGTTCGGAGCCGCCACGTGCGGGTGGAGACGCTCGCGGGCATCCTCGCGCTGGAGCTCTTTCCCGAGGATGGCCGTGTGCAGAGGGCCCGGGTGCAGATGGGCCGCCCGATCCTGGAGCCGGCGCGCATCCCGGCCCGGCTGGGGGACGGCCGGGCGCCCGTTCTGGAGGTCCGCCTCGAGGGCGAGGAGGCGGTGGTGACGCCCGTCTCCATGGGCAACCCCCACGCCGTGCTCTTCGTCGACGACCTGGCGAAGGCCCCGGTTCAGGAATGGGGCCCGCGCCTCGAGCACCACCCGGCCTTTCCCAACCGGACCAACGTGGAGTTCGTGGCGGTCCGGGATGCGGCCACCCTGCAGATGCGGGTATGGGAGCGGGGGAGCGGCGAAACCCAGGCCTGCGGAACGGGCGCGTGCGCTGCGGCGGTGGCCGCGCACCTGACGGGCCGGGCCGGGCGCGAGGTGGCGGTGCACCTCCCCGGGGGCATCTTGAACGTGCGTTGGGACGACTCCGACGTGGTCTGGCTGGAGGGACCCGTCGAGGAGGTCTGCCAGGGCCGGCTCGACGTCGAGTGGCTCCGGCGGCGAGGCTTGCTTCGTCCATGATCCTATCCCCACACGCGTGGGGGTGAACCGGAGGCGCATGCGGTGCACCAGGCGGAGCGGTTGAAGCAGCTTCCCCCCTACCTGTTCGCGCGGCTGGACCGGAAGGTGGCCGAGGCCCGGAAGCGGGGCGTGGACGTGATCAGCTTCGGGATCGGCGACCCGGACCGGCCCACCCCCGAGCCTGTGGTACGGCGCCTGCAGGAGGCGGCCACCGAGCCTGCCTTCCACCGGTATCCCCCCTACGAGGGTTCGGCCCGCCTCCGGCAGGCGGCCGCCCGCTTCATGGAGCGCCGCTTCGGCGTCGGGCTCGACCCGGACCGGGAGGTTCTGGCCCTCATCGGCTCCAAGGAGGGGGTGGCCCACCTCCCCCTGGCCCTGGTGGATCCCGGCAGCGTGGTCCTGGTGCCCGAACCGGGCTATCCCGTCTATGCCGCGGGCGCCATCCTGGCCGGCGGCGAACCCTACCCCCTGCCGCTGCACGCGGAGCGGGGCTACCTTCCCGACCTGACCTCGGTCCCCCAGGAGGTGCTGGCCCGCACCCGTCTCCTCTGGCTCAACTACCCCAACAACCCCACCGGCGCCACCGCATCCCCGGCCTTCTTCGCGGAGGCGGTGGCCCTGGCACGCCGGTACGACTTCCTGGTTGCCCACGACGCCGCGTACAGCGAGGTGGCCTTCGACGGCTACCGGGCGCCCAGCATCCTGCAGGTGGAGGGCGCCCGCGACGTGGCGCTCGAGATCCACTCCCTCTCCAAGACCTTCAACATGACCGGCTGGCGCCTGGGATGGGCGTGCGGCGCTCCCCAGGCGGTGGAAGCCCTGGCCCAGCTCAAGAGCAACCTGGACTCGGGCGCCTTCCTGGCCGTCCAGGAGGCGGGGGCCGAGGCCCTGGACCGGTGGGAGGAGCTGGCCGAGCCGGTGCGTGCCGTCTACCAGGATCGGCGGGACCTGGCCTGCCGCCGCCTGCGGGAGCTGGGCTGGCCCGTGGAACCGCCCAAGGCCACCTTCTACCTCTGGATCCCGACGCCACCCGGTGTCTCCTCGGCCGCTTTCGCCGAGCGGGTGCTGGAAGAGACGGGGGTGGTGGTGACGCCGGGCTCGGGGTACGGCCCCGCCGCGGAGGGGAACGTGCGCCTCTCCCTCTGCCTGGAGGCCGGGCGGATCGACGAGGCCTTCGATCGCTGGGCCCGGGCGGGGATCCGGTTCCGCTGATCGCGGGCAGGAATCCGGCCGCCCCCGTAGAAAGGAACCCACCAACGCCGTCCCTCGCGAAGAGCCGCGGGGGAGGCCGGGGACCCAACCCCGGCCGGAGCTCGAAACCGCCGGCGCCCCACCGGGGTGCGGCGATCGGGCCGGCGAGAGCAGAGCCTAGTGTAGCCGAGCAGAGCCAGAGCCGAGGCCGACGGACCCGCACGTCCCCTTTTCCGTGGTCTCATCCGGGCTGCAGGTTGGCCCTTCCTCTGGTCTCCGGCGCGAAGGGAGCGCCGCGACGTGTCCCACCCACCCCGCGCGGGCGTGCTGCCCGCGGTCTGGCCCGACCGTTCCACCTTCCGCAGCCTGGCGCTGCGGCACAACCTGATCCCCCTCTGCCGGATGGAGCTGGCCGACACCGAGACCCCTGTCTCCACCCTTCTTCACCTGGGGGAGCACCCGCGCACCTTCCTCCTGGAAAGTGCCGAGGGGAACGAGCGGGTGGGCCGCCACTCCTTCCTGGGAGCGGGCGGCGAGGCCTGGCTCGAGGCCCGGGGGCCCGGGCTCTTCCTCTGCCGGGAGGACGGCGAGGAGATCCTGCACGAAGGGGACCCCCTGGACGGCGTGCGCGCCTGGCTCCGGCGCTTCTCGCCGGCGCCCGTGCCGGGGCTGCCCCCCTTCGCGGGGGGCCTCGTGGGCCGTTTCGCCTACGACCTGGTGCGCCGCTGGGAGCCGGTTGGGGCCCGGCGGGAGAGCGACCTCCCCGAGCTGCGGTTGCTGGTGGTCGACCGGCTCCTCGCCTTCGACCACCTCCGCCACACCCTGCAGGGCGTGGTCCACCTCCACCTGCGCCCCGGGGAGGATCCCAACGCCCGGTACCGCGACGGGGTCGACGCGCTGGAGGAGCTCTTCGCCCAGGCCAGGGGGCAGGTTCCGGCCGCGGCGGCGGGGGAGCCCCCGCATTCCGGCGCCTCCCCGCGGGCCGCCGCGGCGCCGGTCCGACCGGGCGGCCATGCTCCCGTGGCTTCGGGCCTCCCGGACGGCTGGCGGCCCAACGTCTCCCGGGGGGCCTTCGAGGAGGCGGTGCGGCAAGCCAAGGAGGCCATCGCAGCCGGCGAGGCCTTCCAGATCGTCCTGAGCCAGGCTTTCCGGCGCCCCGTCGGCGTCCCGCCCCTGGCCGTCTACCGGGTGCTCCGCCACCTGAACCCGTCACCCTACCTCTTCTACCTGCGGATGGGGGAGGAGAGCCTCTGCGGTTCCTCGCCCGAGATGATGGCCCGCCTGCAGGGCGAGCGGGCCGAGCTCCGCCCCATCGCCGGGACCCGGCCCCGGGGCGGAACCGAGGCCGAAGACCTGAGGTTCGAACGGGAGCTGCGGGCGGACGCGAAGGAGCGGGCCGAGCACGCGATGCTGGTGGACCTGGGGCGGAACGACCTGGGCCGGGTGGCCCGTTTCGGCAGCGTGCGGGTGGACCGGCTCATGACGGTGGAGCGCTTCTCGCACGTGATGCACCTGGTCTCGTACCTCTCCGCCCGGATGCGCCCCGGCCTGGACGCGCTGGACCTGCTCCGGGCGACCTTCCCGGCGGGTACCGTCAGCGGCGCCCCCAAGGTGCGGGCCATGCAGATCATCGACGGTCTGGAGCCCGAGCCGCGGGGCGCGTACGCCGGCGCCGTGGGGTACCTGGACTTTGCCGGGAACATGGACAGCTGCATCACCATCCGCACCCTCCATGTGCGGCGGGGCCAGGCGACGGTGCAGGCAGGGGCGGGGATCGTGGCCGACTCGGACCCGGCCCGGGAGTACCAGGAGTCGGTGAACAAGGCCCGCGCCCTCTTCGAGGCGGTGGCACGGGCCGAAAGGGGAGGCGAGCTCGGATGATCCTGGTCATCGACAACTACGACTCCTTCACCTACAACCTGGTGCAGCTCCTGGGAGGCATGGGGGCCGATCTGGCGGTGGTCCGGAACGACCGGATCACGGCCGCCCAGGCGGAGGCCATGGGGCCGGCGGCGATCATCCTCTCGCCCGGCCCCGGTGGGCCTGGGGACGCCGGTGTCTCCCTGGAGACGGTGGCGCGCCTGGGCCCATCCACGCCCATCCTCGGCGTCTGCCTGGGCCACCAGGTGATCGGCGCGGCCTACGGGGCGCAGGTGGTCCGGGCGGCGGCTCTCGTGCACGGCAAGGGTTCCCGGATCCGCCACCGCGGCGGGGGTCTCTACCGGGGCCTGCCCGATCCGCTGGAGGCGGGGCGCTACCACTCGCTGGTGGTGAGCCCCGAGGGGTTGCCGGACTCCCTGGAGGTGACGGCCTGGACCGAGGACGGGCTGATCATGGGCCTCCGGCACCGGGTGCACCCGGTGGAGGGGGTCCAGTTCCACCCCGAGTCGATCCTGACCCGCCAGGGAAGGCGGCTGCTCCGCAACTTCCTGGAGGACGTGGGGGAGACCCGGCACCGCAGGGGGAGCGTCTCGGGCGCCGGGGTGGAGGAGGCGCATCAGGTCACGGAAGAGAGGGTGAACGCGCGATGATCCGGGAGGCCATCGGCCGTCTGGTGGCCGGCGAGCGGCTGGCCGAGGACGAGGCGGCCCAGGTGATGGAGGAGATCATGACGGGCGGCGCCCAGGAAGCCCAGGTGGCAGGGTACCTCACGGCGCTCCGGCTGCGGGGCGAGACGGTGGAGGTGATCACGGGCTCCGCCCGGGCCATGCGGGAGAAGGCGGTGCGCATCCAGCCCAAGGTGGAGCCTCTGGTGGACACCTGCGGAACCGGAGGCGACGGGGCGGGGACCATCAACATCTCCACCGCGGCCGCGCTGGTGGCCGCGGGCGCGGGGGTGAAGGTGGCCAAGCACGGGAACCGGGGCGTCTCCAGCCCGTCGGGCAGCGCCGACGTCCTGGAAGCGCTGGGGGTGCGGGTGGACCTGGAGCCCGAGGAGGCCCGCCGCTGCATCGAGGAGGTGGGGATCGGCTTCCTCTTCGCCCCCCGCTACCACCCCGGCATGCGCTTCGCCGCCCCCACCCGCAAGGCCCTGGGCATCCGGACCCTCTTCAACCTGCTGGGCCCCCTGGCCAACCCGGCTGGAGCGGATCGCCAGGTGATGGGCGTCTTCGATGGGGCATGGGTCGAGCCGGTCGCCCGGGTGCTGGCCCGCCTCGGCTGCCGGGAGGCGATGGTGGTCCACGGCCTGGACGGCACCGACGAGCTCAGCATCTCGGGGCCCACCCGGGTGGCCCACCTGCGGGAGGGCGCCGTCCACGCCCACACCCTGGAGCCCGAGGATGCAGGTCTCACGCGGCACCCTCCCGCGGCCGTCCGGGGCGGCAGCCCCCAGGAGAACGCCCGGCGGATCCGCCGGGTGCTGGAGGGAAGCCGCGACGACGAAGCCGTCCGGGACGTGGTGCTCCTCAACGCCGCGGCCGCCCTGGTGGTGGCCGGCCGGGCCGCCAGCCTGCGGGACGGGGTGGGCCAGGCGGCGGGCGCGATCGACTCCGGGGCGGCCTGGGAGCGCCTGGAGGCCCTCCGGCGGTTCACGGGCGCCCCCCCGGAGGCGGTGGCATGAGCTTCCTGGAGCAGATCCGGCGGGAGAAGGCGCAGGAGGTGGTCCGATGGCAGGCGAGGCTTCCCATGGGCCGCATGGAGGCGCTCGCCCGGCGGTCGCCCGCCCCCCGTTCGCTCGAGGGCGCCCTGCGGGCGGCGGGCGTCCCGGCGGTCATCGCCGAGCTGAAGCAGGCGTCCCCTTCGACGGGCTGGATCCGCCGCCAGGCAGACCCCGCAGCCCTGGCCCGGCGCTACCAGAGGGCCGGTGCGGCCGCGCTCTCGGTGTTGACGGACCGCCGGCATTTCCGGGGGAGCCTGGCCCGGCTCCGGGCGGTGCGCGCCGCCACGACGCTGCCCGTGCTTCGCAAGGACTTCCATCTGGAACCCTACCAGCTCGTCCAGGCCCGGGCGGCCGGGGCCGACGCGGTGCTCGTGATCGTGGCGCTCCTCTCCGATGCCGCCCTGGGCGAGCTTCTCGCCGTGACCCGCCGCCTGGGGATGGAGGCGCTGGTGGAGGTCCACCGGGAAGAGGAACTCGGCCGGGCGCTCGCGGCGGGGGCCCGGCTCCTCGGGGTGAACAACCGCGACCTGGACCGACTGGAAACCTCGCTGGAGGCAGGCGCGCGCTTGCTGCCCCAGGTCCCGGCCCCGTGCCTGGCCGTGGCCGAGAGCGGCCTCCGGACCCCCGCCGACGTGGCGGCCATGGTGCGGGCGGGCGCCCGGGCCGTTCTGGTGGGCGAGGCCCTCTCCCGCAGCGGGGAGCCCGAGAGCCTCCTGGCCGCGTTCCGGGAGGTGGGGAAGGATGCGGGTGAAGCTCTGCGGGCTCAAGCGGGCGGGTGAGGTCCGCCTGGCAGCCGAGCTTGGGGCCTGGGCGTGCGGCTTCGTCTTCCACCCGCCCAGTCCCCGCCACCTGTCGGTGAGGGAGGCGGCGTCGCTGAGCCGCGAGGCCGAAGGACTTGTACGGGTGGGGGTCTTTGCCCGGCAGGAGGTGGAGGCGATCCTGTGGATCGCGGACCGGGTAGGCCTGGACGCGGTGCAGCTCCACCGCCCGTGGCGGCCGGAGGAGGTCACCCGCCTCCAGCGGGCGGGCCTGCAGGTGATCGGGCTCGTCCGGCCCGGCGCCGTGCCGGGTGGGGACCCCTGGTGCCAGGGGCCGCGGCCCGACCTCTGGCTGGTGGAGCCCGAGGCGGGCGGGATGGGAGGCACAGGGGTGGCGCGGGACTGGGCCGCCCTGGCCGCGCGGATGGTGGGCACGGCGTTTCCCAGGCCCATGCTTCTGGCCGGTGGGCTGACGCCCGAGAACGTGACCGCAGCGGCGGAGGCCTTGGAGCCCGAGGGGGTCGACGTTTCCAGCGGAATCGAGAAGGCGCCGGGCCTCAAGGATCCCGGCAGGATGCGAGCCTTCATGGAGAGGGTGGCGGAGATCGATGCCCAGCGAGCTGGACGTGCCGGTGGCGGATGACCTGGAGGACCTCGCGCACGAGGTACGCCGGGCGCTTCGGACGGGGGAAGCCCCCGATGCCGGGGGACACTACGGTCCTTTCGGGGGGCGATTCGTTCCGGAGACGCTCATGCCGGCCCTGGAAGAGCTGGAGGAAGCCTTCCGCGCCGCCCTGGCGGACCGGGCGTTCCAGGAAGAGCTGGCGGGGCTGCTGCGCGAGTACGTGGGGCGCCCCACCCCCCTCACCGAGGCCCGCCGACTCGGCCAGGCCTCGCGCGGCGCCCGGATCTTCCTCAAGCGGGAGGACCTGAACCACACGGGCGCCCACAAGATCAACAACGCGGTCGGCCAGGCCCTTCTCGCCCGGCGGATGGGGAAGCGGCGCCTCATCGCCGAGACGGGTGCGGGCCAGCACGGGGTAGCCACCGCCACCGCGGCGGCGCTTCTGGGCCTGGAGTGCGAGGTCTTCATGGGCGAGCGGGACATGGCCCGCCAGGCGCTGAACGTCTTCCGCATGGAGCTCCTGGGAGCGAGGGTGGTGCCCGTCAGGGGCGGTTCGGCCACCCTGAAAGAGGCGGTGAACGAGGCCATTCGCGACTGGGTGGCCCGGGTGCGGGACACGCACTACTGTATCGGATCCGTGGTGGGACCCCATCCTTATCCTTGGATGGTGCAGCGCTTCCAGGCGATCATCGGGGTGGAAGCCCGGCGCCAGGTCCTGGAGGCCGCCGGGCGGCTGCCCGACGCGGTGGTGGCCTGCGTGGGCGGTGGTTCCAACGCGATCGGCATCTTCAGCGGCTTCCTGGAGGATCCGGGCGTGGAGCTGGTGGGGGTGGAGGCAGCGGGGAGAGGGATCGCTAGTGGGGAGCACGCGGCCAGCCTCGGCGCCGGCCGGCCCGGGGTGCTCCACGGGAGCCGGAGCTACCTGCTGCAGGACGGGGACGGCCAGGTGCACGAGGCGTACTCCATCTCGGCGGGCCTCGACTACCCGGGTGTCGGCCCCGAGCACGCGCTCCTGAAGGAGGCGGGTCGCGCCCGGTATGTCTCCGCGGACGACCAGGAAGCCCTCGCGGCCTTCCACAGGCTGGCCCGTCTGGAGGGGATCGTTCCCGCCCTGGAGAGCGCCCACGCGGTCGCCTACGCCACCCGGCTCGCGGCGGCGCTGGGGCCCAACGCCGTGGTGCTGGTCAACCTGTCCGGACGGGGTGACAAGGACGTGGCTGAGGTGGCCCGCCTGCAGGGACCGACCCGGGGCGAGGGGGAGGAAGGATGAGCCGCGAGCGGATCGAGCGTCGCTTCGAGCAGGCACGGGCGGCTGGCCGGGCCGCCTTCATGCCCTACCTGACCCTGGGGTACCCCCGGCCGGCCGCTTCGCTGGAGGTGATCAACGGGCTGCTGGCGGGCGGGGCGGACCTCCTGGAGCTGGGGATCCCCTTCTCCGATCCCCTGGCGGACGGGCCCGTCCTCCAGGCCGCAGCCCAGCAGGCCCTGGCCGCTGGCACCACGGTGGCTACGGCGCTGGACCTGGTGGCCCGGGTGCGGGACCAAGCCCCCGACGTGCCCCTGGTCCTCCTGGTCTACGCGAACACCGTGAGCGCCCGGGGCGGCGAGCGCTTCGCGCGGGAGGCGGCCGAGGCAGGGGCGGACGGTGTCATCCTGCCCGACTGGCCGCCCGACGAGGCGGGCGGGCTTCTCGCAGCCCTCCAGGCGGCGGGGCTGGCCTACGTGGGCCTGGTGAGCCCCGTCAGCTCCGAATCCCGCCTCGCGCGGGTGGCTGCGGCCTCCCAGGGGTTCCTCTACGCGGTCTCAGTGACGGGCGTCACGGGCGAGCGGCAGGGGCTCTCGGAAGAGCTGGCCCCCCTCGCACGGCGGCTTCGCAGCGTGAGCCCCCTTCCCATCGCGGCCGGCTTCGGCATCGGCCGGCCGGAGGATGCCCGGGCGGCCGCCCGCCACTGCGACGGCGTCATCGTGGGGAGCGCCCTTGCCCGGCGGTTGAGCGAGGCAGGGGACCGGCCTCCGGGGGCCCTGGCCGAAACCTTCGCCCGCTCCTTCCGGGAGGCCCTCATACCCGAAGAAGACCCCCAGCTCCCGGAGCGACCGCCACAGCATGCGGGCGAGCCCCATCCGGAGAGGTCCGTGACGGGACCGCCAGCAGGAGTCTCAGGGGCGGCCCTTGAACCCCCAGGCGGGAGGGAGTGGGTGTGATCGTGTCGTTTGCCCTGGAGTTCGAGAGCCGGGCCGAGATGGAGCAGGTGGTGAAGCGGCTCCAGAAGCGCCACGAGGTGAGCGGCGAGCTGGAGATGCTGCCGCTGGGTGAAGGTCGTTGGCGGCTCACGGTCTTCTCCGAGAAGCCCTTGCGGGAGAGCACCCTCGAGAGCTTGCCCGGCAAGCGGGTGAGCGCCCACTCAGCCGTTCGTCGCGAGAGCTTGCAGGGGGAGGAGTAAGCTACGCCTGACCGTAAAACCGACCCGGCCCGCCTCATCGAGGAGGCCCTCGCGTTCCTGGAGCCCGTCTTCCGGGCGATCCGCGGCCGTGAGCGCGCCCACCAGCGGCGGGTGCTGGACGCGTTGCACGCGGCCGGCGTCACCGAAGCCGACCTGGCCGGAAGCACGGGCTACGGCTACGGCGATCCCGGGCGGGAGAAGCTCGAGGCGGCGTACGCTGCCCTCTTCTCCACGGAGGCGGCCGTGGTACGGCCCCAGCTCGCCTCGGGCACCCACGCGCTGGCCGCCCTCCTCTTCGGCCTCCTGCGCCCGGGTGACCGGCTTCTGCTGGCGGCGGGGCTCCCCTACGAAACGCTTCAGCGGGTCATCTGGGGCCCAGCGGCCGGCTGCCTGGCCGAGTGGGGCGTGGAGGCGCGGGTGGTGCCCCCCGGGCCCCGCGGCGTGGTGGATGCGGACGCGGTCCTGCGGGAAGCAGGTCCCACCGCCCGGTTGCTCCTGGTGCAGCGCTCCCGCGGGTACGAGGGAGGCTCCTCGCACGGTGTGGGCGAGCTCGGCCGCTTGGCCGAGCGGTTGAAGGCGGAGGCGCCGCAGCTCCTCCTGGCCGTGGACAACTGCTACGGCGAGTTTGTCGAAGAGGTGGAGCCCACCCAGGTCGGTTTCGACCTGGCGGCCGGTTCGCTCATCAAGAACCCGGGCGGCGGCCTCGCCCCCAGCGGGGGCTACGTCGTGGGCCCGGCGGCGGCGGTGGAGCAGGTGGCCGCCCGGGTCACGGCCCCGGGGATCGGCCTGGAGGTGGGACCGACCCTGGGCCTGCTCCGCCCCTACTTCCAGGGGCTCTTCCTTGCACCTCACGTGGTGGCGGAGGCGCTCCAGGGCGCCGTCCTCGTCGCGGCGGTGATGGAGGCCCTGGGGTTTCCGGTCGCACCCCGGTGGGACGAGCCACGGCACGAGCTGGTCCAGGAGGTGACCCTGGGGGACCCCGCGGCGGTCCTCGCCTTCTGCCGGGGCATCCAGGCAGCGTCACCCGTGGACGCCATGGCCCGCCCCGAGGCTGCACACCTCCCGGGGTATCGGGATCCCGTGGTCATGGCAGCCGGCACCTTCGTTCAAGGTTCGTCCATCGAGTTGAGCGCCGATGCCCCCATGCGGCCGCCCTATGCGGTCTATGTTCAGGGAGGACTTTCCTTGGGGCATGTGGCGCTCGGGCTGGAACGGGCCTTGTTCGAGCTCACCCTTGGGGGTATGCTGCCCGCGGAGCGCTGGCGGGCTGTCTCGGACCGTCTGGGGCGGCCAGCGCACGTGGGGACAACGGAGCGGCATTGATCGGCCTGGATCGGCATGAGCCAGGATGGTACGCCGTGGCCCGTCATGGGCGCCGGGGATCCATGGGTTTTCCCCCGAATACCTCTGCATTGCTTGACTTGGCGCGTGCCTCTGTTACAATGCTAGGTGATTGTACACCGTCCGGAGGGGGGCAACGAACTGGATGGAGCAGGCGTTGGGGCGCCACATCCTGTGCGAGGCGTACGGGTGTGACGTCCAGGTCCTCAACGACCTGGACGCAGTCCAGCGCATCATGGTGGAAGCAGCGGTCGTGGCGGGAGCCGAAGTACGCGAGGTGGCCTTCCACCGCTTCTCGCCCCAGGGCGTCAGCGGCGTGGTGGTCATCTCCGAGTCCCACCTGGCCATCCACACCTGGCCCGAGCTCGGGTATGCGGCGATCGACGTCTTCACCTGCGGGGAGGATGTGAACCCGTGGGACGCCTGCAACTACATCGTGGATCGATTCGAGGCGCAGACGACCACGGCGAACGAAGTCCGGCGTGGGATCATCCGCCAGAATCCGGCCCAGGAGGAGGCGAGTCAACGAGTGTATGAGACCCTCTAGACGCACAGCGGCGTCGAGCGCGGGCTGACGCGTCCGGGCCCGGAAGAGCGGGTTCCGGACGCTTTCGCGTGCGCCGGGTCGACCTTGCGACCTTGCCTGGAGCAGGAATTTGCTGGCTGACCTCGAATCCCATGGCTTGTGACCTTCTGCGACCTCCCAGGGGCTTCGAGGAGTGATAGTGGACCATGAGCAGGTCCTCCGTACCGCTGGAGCCACCGGCGAGTCACCCGAGCGAGACCCGCCCGTCGAAACCCGACTACACGGGGATGAGCGACGAGGACGTGGTGGCACGAGCTCAGCAGGGAGAGGACCTGGCCACCGAGTACCTCCTGCGGAAGTACGAAAAACTGGTCTATATCTGGACACGCCCCTACTTCCTCCAGGGCGCCGAGGACGACGACCTCCTCCAAGAGGGGATGATCGGCCTCTTCAAGGCGATCCGGGATTTCTCTCCGGGATCCTCTTCCTTCTGGAGCTTTGCGAAGCTCTGCATCACCCGCAACATCATCTCGGCCATCAAGGGCACCACCCGCCAGAAGCACATCCCCCTCAACTCGTACACCTCGTTGCACAAGCCCATCTACGACCTCGAGGGCGACCGGACGCTGATGGAGGTGCTCACCAGCGAGCGGGCCGACAACCCCGAAACCCTCATCATCGACCGGGAGAGGCTCGACTACACCCAACGCCACATCAAGGAAGCCCTCAGCGATTTCGAGTACCGGGTCTTCCGCCTCTACATCAACGGACTATCGTATAAGGAGATGGCGGAGAGGCTCGACACGCACACCAAGTCCATCGACAACGCCCTCTGCCGCATCAAGCACAAGATCGAGGCGCAGTTCTAACCAGGGCGGCCGGGCGCCCGGCGCCTGGACCTCGGGTGGATCCGCACCCCGACCCGGCGGGGGAGAGGGGGTTCGCGTACCGTGCTCGCGGAGTGGGAGCTCATGGTGAGGTTGGGTCTGGCCGCCGTCCTGGGTGGGCTGGTGGGACTCGAGCGGGAGAGCCACGGCCGCCCGGCCGGCTTCCGCACCCACCTGCTGGTGGCCCTGGGGTCGGCCCTGGTCATGCTGGTCTCCGTCTATCCCTTCGAGCGGTTCCGGGGCCTGGGCTTCTCGGTGGACCCCACCCGCATTGCGGCCCAGGTGGTGAGCGGCATCGGCTTCCTGGGGGCGGGTACGATCCTGCGCGAGGGAGCCAACGTGCGGGGGCTCACCACCGCGGCGAGCCTCTGGGTCGTGGCCGGCATCGGCCTCGCGGTGGGGTCCGGATACTACCTGGGCGCGCTGCTCACCACGGCCCTGGTGGTGATCGCCCTCTTCTGGCTCAACCGACTGGAGTTCCGGTTCATCCGTACCGATCACGCGGTGGTGGCGGTCCGGATCCTCGACAGCCCCGGCCGCCTGGCGGCGGTGAGCGGGGTGATGGCCCGGCACGGCCTGAACATCCGGGGCGTCGAGATCGAGCAGGAGGATGACCAGCACGCGCGGCTCATCCTCACGGTACACAACCACGGCCGGGTGCCCCGCCTCGAGCTCCTGGAAGAGCTGCAGCGCCTGGAGGGCGTGGAGCGCACCGAGTTCCGCAGCTGAGGGGGGCGGAAGAGCGATCGAGGCAGGCAACAACGCTTGGGGTGGGAGGCAGCCGGGTGCGGATCCTGGTGACCAACGACGACGGCGTCCATGCCCCGGGGCTCCGGGCCCTGGCCGGGGAGCTGGCCCGGGTGGGGGAGGTGGTGGTGGTCGCACCCGACCGGGAGCGGAGCGGGGCCGCCCACGCGATCACCGTCCACACGCCGCTCCGGGTGAGCCGGGTGGAGTGGGGGGAAGGGATCGTCGCCTACGCGGTCGACGGGACCCCCACCGACTGCGTCAAGCTGGGCATGGAAGCCCTCGTGGACGGAGGCTGTGGTGACAGAGGCTGCCAGGCGGTGGTGTCGGGGATCAACCGGGGGCCCAACCTGGGAACCGACGTCATCTACTCGGGCACCGTCTCCGGCGCGCTGGAGGGACACCTGCAGGGGGTCCCCGCCATCGCCGCCTCCCTCGACAGCTTCACCGCCCGGGAGGAGAGCTACCGGCCGGCGGCGCGGGTGGTGCGGGAGCTCCTGGGCGAGCTCCTGTCCGGCCGCTGGGAGCGCCCGCCGCTCCTTAACGTCAACGTCCCCGGCCTGCCCCCGGAGGCCATCCGGGGTGTACGGATCACCCGGTTGGGCGTCCGGCGGTACCGGAACGTCTTCCACCGCCGTGAGGATCCCCGCGGGCGGGTGTACTACTGGCTGGCGGGAGAGGCCGTCGACCTTGACGAGCGACCCGACACCGACGCCCGCAGCGTCCGCGAGGGATACGTCTCCGTCACGCCGTTGCGCTTCGATCTCACCGACGCCGCGCGGATGGCGCGGCTCCGGGGCTGGGAGGCGCGCACCTGGGAGGGCATCGCAACGGCCCCCATGGCTCCCCCGGAGCCAGGCGCGGGTGCCCCCACAGAAACTTCGGGGGCGCCGCCGGGGCCTGGAGCATTGGGGCCGGACCCCGAATAGGGTGAGCACCGCCTCGGGAGGTGAGGCGCATGCTCCTCTGGCTGGCGGTGCTCCTGGGTTGGCTCGTCCTCGCGGCCGGCGGCATGGGACAGGCGGCCGGGCTCCGGTGCCGCGACGCGGACGGGCGATCCACCGCGGCCCGGTGGGCCCGAAGGTGGCGGCGGGTGGCGGGCTGGGCGGCCATCGGGTGGGGGCTCGCCCTGCTCTGGATCTTCCTGGATACGCTGCTCGCCGCGGTGGCACGGTAGAACCAAGGAATTCGACGTGGTGACAGGAATCCTCGTGACCCGGGAGGAAGTAAAACCAAGGAGCCAGCCGACAACGGCTTCACAGGAAGGGGGCATGCGCCGTGTTCCCTAGCCGAGAGGATGTCCTGACGGGCCTGAAGCGCTTCAAGCGCCTGGCCAAGCAGGACATCCTTGCGAGCTCCCTAACCTCTCGTCCGGACTTCTGGCATCGGCAGGCCGAGGTTCGGCGAGAGGAGTACACGGCCCTGATGGCCTGGGTTGAACACGAAGGGGTAGAGGCGGCGTACCGGAGAGCTGCGGAGCGGTACGAGGCCCTGCCCCTTCGGTCGTCTTCGGAGGAACCCTCGCCGGAGGTGGGGGGACGTCAACAGGCCCTCGAGATGTTCTTCCACCTCCTGGGCCTGGACCAGGAGCAGATGGCAGCCCTGAGGGAGCCTGAGGCCAACTCCGAAACGGAGGGGCTCTCCGTCCAGCGGATGGGGAGTTGACGCCGCCGCCCTCGATCCATCGCGTCCTTGCACCGGCCGTCGCCGGGTGGGACGCTGCGGGCTGAGCAGAGCAGGCAGGTCGGTTGCATCACGCCGGGTGCCCTTGGTGTGCGGGCATCCGGCCGTGCGCGGGCGGGCCCGCGGTCGCGCCAGCGCCGCGCGTCGGCCCTGGCGGCGGAGCCGAGCGCCACGGGCTCGGCCGCCGGCCGAGCCGGCCGACGCGGGGGCGCCACACCAGCTGGAGCGCTCGACGATCGGGCCAGGCAGGCTTCCTTTGCACCCCCACACGCGTCCTCGTTTTCGCAGGCCCCCAGCCGCCCGCCTTTCACCCGAGCTTCCGGATCAACCCCACCACGCGCCCCAGGATCTCCACGCGGTCAGCATAGATGGGTCCCATGGCCGGGTTCTCAGGCTGCAGGCGGATACGCCCGTCTTCTCGGAAGAAGCGCTTCACCGTGGCTTCGTCCTCGATCATGGCAACGGTGATGTCGCCGTTCTCGGCGGTCGCCTGGCGGCGTACCACGACCCAGTCCCCGTCCAGGATGCCCGCCTGGATCATGCTGTCGCCCCGCACCTTGAGGACGAAGAGCTCGTCGTCGCCGAAGAGCTCCTTGGAGATGGGGACGTAGGTCTCCACGTTCTCCACGGCCAGGATCGGTGCGCCCGCGGTGACCCTCCCCACGACGGGCACCTGCTGGTAGGGGACGCGCCGGTGCTCGGGGCTGAGGAGCTCGATGGCCCTGGGCTTGGTGGGGTCTCGCCGCAGGTACCCCTTCTGCTCCAGACGCCCCAGGTGCCCGTGCACCGTGGAGCTGGAGCTGAGGCCCACCGCCTGGCCGATCTCCCGCACCGAGGGTGGGTAGCCCTTCTCCTCGACGCACTTGCGGATGAACTCGAGGATCTCCCGCTGCCGCTTGCTCAGGTCCCGCACGCGACGTCCCCCCTCCAAAGGTATCCAGCGCCGTCATTATAGCACGCACGTTTGCTGCTTGCAAACGCGAGTTCGCAAACGGGTTGACACGGGCGCGCCGTCGTGGTAAAGTATGGGCGAGGGCTGCGAACATGTATTCGTGACGCTCACACGTGCGAGGGAGGCGAACGCGATGGCCATCCACCCAGGAACGCGTCCCGTACCGCTTTCAGGCTCGCCACGGCGCGGCCGCGTCGCCGCCGGGCGGAGTCCCGAAGCCGGCCCGGGCCGCTCCCGGCGCAGCGGGGCCCTGCTGGCCGTCCTGATGGCAGCGGCGTCCCTGGTGGCCGTCCACGCGTTGAGCGCTGATCCGTTGCCGCAGGCCGTGGAGGCGCGCGATCCCAGCCCTTCAGCGGAGGCAGGGTTCGCGGGCGCCGTTCAGGGCCTCAGCCCTGGAGGCCGGAGCGACGTTTCTGCCCAGCCATCGGAGGACCGGGGGCCCGCGACCGCCCATACCAGCGCTCTGTCGGGCGAGGAGGCTGTATGGGTCGTCGGGCCGGGGGAGACCCTCTGGAGCATCGCCCGAAGGGTGGCGCCGCAGGAGGATCCGCGGCGGGTGGTGGAAGCAATCCGGAGGCTCAACGGCCTTCACACCGCGGTCCTGCGCATCGGCCAGTCGCTCCGCCTGCCGCCGGGCCTGGAAGCCCGGTGAGCCAGGAGTCAGAACTCGAGCTTCCGGACCTGCTCCCGCAGGCGGCGGTTCACGACGTGGGTGTAGCGCTGGGTGGTGGCCACCGACGCATGGCCGAGGAGCTCTTGGATCGAGCGGAGGTCGGCGTCTTTCTCCAGGAGGAGCGTTGCCATGGTATGCCGCAGCTTGTGCGCCGAGAGGCCGGGGAGGCTCTCGGGCAGCGCCGCGGCCATGCGCTTGATGAGGTAGTGGACCCCGTGCCGCGTGAGCGGGCCCCCGTGCAGGTTCCTGAAGAGCCGGTCGGGGGCCGGGCTGCCCCGGGGCACCCGCCGCACCCGGAGGTACCCGCGCAGGATCCGGGCGAGGTCCGGGTGCAAGGGGACGACTCGCTCCTTGGCGCCCTTGCCGAAGAGGCGCACGCTCTCACCGGCGAAGCTGACGTCCCTGAGACGAAGCCCCGTCAACTCGCTCACCCGGCACCCCGTGTACAACAGGGTGGCCACCATCGCGTGATCCCGCACCGGCGACGTCCCAGCCCGCCGGGCCGCCTCCAGCAGCGCCGTCGCTTCCTCCTGGCTGAGGAAAATGGGTTCGTGGCTGGGCACCCGCGGGGCGCGCAGCTCCTCGGCCGGGTTCTCCCGCACGTAGCCCTGGCGCACCAGGAAGCTGTAGAAGGTCCGAATGCAGCTGACCTTCCGGGCGCGGGCGGCCTCACCGTTTCGCCGCTCCTTCTGCAGGTAGTAGAGGAAGGAGCTCAGGACCAGCGGGTCGGCACTCGCGAAGTCCGAGCCCTCCCGGCGAAGAAACTGCTCCAGAAGGGTCAGATCGCGGGTATACCCGTCCGCCGTCCGCTCGGAGCGGCCCTCTTCGACCAGCAGGTGCTCCTGGAAGGCCTCGATCCAGGGGTGGAGGCCACTGCGCGGCCGGCGCCGCACCAGCGGGGAGCCCGGGTCGTCTCCATCGGGTGCCGGAGGGGGGGGCTGGTGGTCGGCCATGGGCATCGCCTCCCGGGTCTTGTCTGCCCCTGGGGTTTCACCGCGGCGCCCCCGGTTCCTCCTCAACAAAAGACAAATTTTGTTGAGGGACGGAAGCCTTCGCGCCGGGAGATTCCGCTCCTGGAAGCGCGTTCCGGCCGCGCTACCGCATGGGCCTGCTCCCGCACGCCCCAGACTAGCTCCGGGCGGGCCGTTCCCTGAGGCCGGCGGCTCGCCGCCGGGCCTGCTCGGGCCCGCAGGATTGACGAGGGGGGTGTTCGGGTGGCGGTAGCCATCGGGGTCATCCACGGTGAGGTGCGTGCCCGCAGGGTCTTCGAGCAGCTGCGCCTGGAGGGTTTCGGGCCCTCCCAGATCTCCATGCGCTTCCTCTCCCGGGAGGAGTTGCCCGGTTTCCCCGAGACGTACGATCCCGTGGGCGGTGCGCGCTTTTTCGGGACGCCAGTGGTCAGCCTGCCGGCCGCCGGGTATAATCTGGTTGGGAACAGCACGACCCTCGACACCTCCATCACCACCCTCAGCGACCTACTCTCCACGATGGCAGCCATGGAGCGCCAGCCTGCCGACCCTGATCAGCCCCAGGTCCGCCTGCTGATCCAGGTGCGGGGCCAAGGCGCCGAGCGTGCCGCCGCGATCCTCCGGGAGGCTGGAGCGCACCCCGTCCGGCTCGAGTGGGGCGAGCCTGTCGAGGAGATCGTCCCGGGTGCTGTGGACCCGGGTGACCTGGACCAGGATTCCTGAACGACGCTCCTGTCTCCGTCGCTTCCGCCCCTCCCGGCCGCTGCATGGCCTGGAGGTCCTGCATTCGATCGCCACCCCGACGCGTCACCCCAAGGTCGACGACGTTCCGACGGTCCCAAAACCAGACGGAGGAGGCCGATCCGTTGGAGCGGCATGGGTCGTCTGTCCGTCCCGTGGTTGTCGTCCACCTTTCCTTCGAGGGCCCGGACCCCTACGCCCGGGCGGGCGGGCTGGGCACACGGGTGATGGGGCTCGACGACGCTCTGGCGGCAGCGGGTGTTCCGGTGCACCTGCTTTTCGTGGGCGACCCCGACGCGCCGGCCCAAGAGTCTCGCGGGCCCCAGGGGAACCTCCACCTCTACCGCTGGTGCCAGTGGATCAGCGCCCATCACCGCAACGGTGTCTACGCAGGCGAGGAGGTGAAGGTCGCCGACTACAGCCGCACGGTGCCGGAGTTCGTGGTGGAGCGCCTCGTCCGTCCAGCGCTGGCCGAGGACAAGCTCCCGGTGATCCTGGCCGAGGACTGGCAGACGGCCGAGGCGCTCTGCAACCTCTCGGACCTGCTTCACGAGCGTGGAATGCGGCGGAGCTCCATCCTCGTCTGGAACGCCAACAACACCATGGGCTTCGAGCGCATCAACTGGGGGCGGTTGGGCTACGTGGCCCACCTGGCCACGGTGAGCCACTACATGAAGCATCAGATGTGGCAGATGGGCTTCAACCCGGTGGTGATCGGCAACGGCATCGAGCCCGCCTGGCTCGACGCGCCCGATCCCGGCGGGGTCAGCGCCCTTCGGGAGGCAGTCTTGCTTTCCGGGCACACCGACCTCTTCGTCAAGGTCGCCCGCTGGGATCCCGACAAGCGGTGGGAGATGGCCATCCAGGCCATGGCCCAGCTCCGACGGGAGGGCCGGCGGCCCACGCTGGTGGTGCGCGGCGGCCTGGAACCCTACGGAGGTCAGGTGCGCAACCTGGCCGAGTCCCTGGGCATGCGCTGGAGGCGGGTCGCGACCTTCGAACCGCTTGCCCGGCACCCGGAGGCTCCATGGGCCGAAGACGTGCTGCGGGAGTCGGACGTGCTGGAGATCGACGCGGTACTGGACCGGGACCGCCTGCGGGCGCTTTACGCTGCGGCCGACGGGGTGCTGGCCAACTCCGGGATGGAGCCTTTCGGGCTCGTGGGCCTGGAGGCCATGGCCTCGGGCGGGATCGCCTACACGGGGGCCACCGGCGAGGAGTACGCCCGGCCCTTCGAGAACGCCGTGGTCCTGGAGACCGACGACCCGGCCGAGATCGTCGCCTACGCGAGGATGCTCGCCGGAGAGCCCCGGCTCGCGGCGGCCATCCGGCGATCGGCCCGCGAGACCGCACGGCGGTTCACGTGGCCTCGGACGGTCGCGCACCTCTTCCACAGGCTCGCATACCTCTCCGAGCGCGAGGGCCTCCCCTGCCCCTCCCCTGCCCCATCCCCCACGGTTCGATCGGATGTTCGTCTCCGCCGATCCCCCCGTCACCCCGCGGCCCTACGAAAGGAGGACGTGCAGAATGTCGGAGTCGGTGGTCATTTATCTGCTGCTGCATCAGCCCCGCCGGCTGCGGTTGCCGGCGCAGCCGATCCCGCGCGGCGCCTCACCCGAGGAGATCGGCCGCTCTCTCTTTGACGAGGATCTGGACCGGTCCTACTTCGAGCGGGTCGCCGAGCGGAGTTACCGCCCCACCCTGGAGCTTTTGGACCGGCAGGTCCGGGAGGAGGGATTCCGGCTCAGCATCGGCCTCAGCCTCTCGTGGCTGCGCCAGGCGGAGCGATGGGATCCCGGGCTGGTTGAGAGGCTGTCGGCCCTCTTCAGGCTCCCGGGTGTCGAGCTGGTGGGGTGCGAGCCGTACCACAGCCTGCTACCCTACCTGGACGTGACCCGCTTCGCCCGGAACATGCGGGCCATGCGACGGGAGCTCGCCCGGCGCTTCGGCCAGAAGGTACGGGTCACGGACACCACCGAGATGCTGGTCTCCAACGACATCTACTACGCGGTGGCCCGGGCGGGCTTCCAGGCCATGTTCATGGACGGGCGGGACTGGGTGCTGGGTGATCGGAGCCCCGGCTTCCTCTACCGCCACGGTTCCGGGAATCTGAAGCTGCTGGTGCGGCACCACGCTCTTTCCGACGACGTGGGCTACCGCTTCTCCGACCGGACCTGGCCCGGCTGGCCCCTCATGGCTGACGCCTACGCTGCCTGGGTGGCCGACACGCCTGGCCCCGTCACGGTCCTCGGCTGGGACTTCGAGACCTTCGGCGAGCACCACGCGGCCTCCACGGGGATCTTCGATTTCCTCGCCTCTCTGTCCGGGTCCTTCCGGAGCCGGGGCGTGGCGACCTGCACCCCCGGAGAGGCGCTGCGACGGCACGGCGCGGCCACCGCCGAACTGACCCTGCCGGCTCACGTCTGCACGTGGGCGGGGTCCGGAGGCATCGAGTTCTTCCTGGGCAACCAGGTCCAGCAGGCCGTCTTCCGGCTCATGCACCACGCCTACAACAAAGCCCTCCTCTCGGGCGATCCTGCCCTGGTGGACCTGGCCCTCTGGCTGATGCAGTCGGACCACCTCCACCTGCTCCAGTGGTGGGGCGCCCAGGGCGACGAAGCGCAGGTCTCGGCCTACTTCACGCCGCACGAGTGGTGGCGCCTGGGGCCGGACCGCATTGTCATGGAGGTGCAGCGGGTCTACGAGAACTTCGTGCAGGCGCTGGACGGGGCGGTGGAACGGCGGATGATGCCCCCGACGCGCGCAGGGGCTGCCTCGGCGTTGCCGGCCGCCCAGCTCTGACCCCGCCCCCGGTCCTGATCCGCCGTGCCAAGGGCGCCCGCGGTCCGGAGGATCGCCTCTCCGTAGACGGAGGCAGTCCTGCGGGCCAGATGGTCCCACCTGCGGCGGTGGAGGACCCACCCCCGAGCTCGCTCGGCCCGCCGCGCCGCCTCGTCGGGACGGGAGAGGCACTCGGCCACGGCACGCGCCAGGGCGGCGGCGTCGCCGGCGGCGAAACTCCATGCCCGCGCTGTGCCGTTGCCGCCCACGATCTCCGCCAGGCCTCCGGCCGCGCTGCTCACCAGAGGCACGCCCGCGAGCATCGCCTCCAGGGCCACCATGCCGGCCACCTCTTCCCGGGAGGGCACCACCACGGCGGCGGCCGTTCGGAGCCAGGCGGTGAGCTCGCGCTCCTGGAGGGGCGAGCGGAGCATCACCCGGAGGTTCGGAGCGGCCCGGCGCGCCGCCCGGGCCAGAGGTTCGGCCAGAGGCCCCACCCCGCCCACGATCCACTCCACCGGCCCAGGCACGAGGGCGGACAGAAGAGAGGCAGCCTGCAGGAGTTCCTCCCAGCCCTTCTCGGGCACCAGCCGCCCCCAGCTCAGCAGGCGGGTGACCCCGGCTGGGGGCTCGATACGATCGCGCGCCGCCGCGACGGGGTACGGGCCCGCCTCCACCACGCGGATCGGAACCGGGGCCGCCCAGGCGCACGTCCGGAGGCGATGGGCCATCCACCGGCTCGGGGCGATGGCAGCCGCGAGGTCCGAGGCTCGAAACGGAGGCCGGCCCGGCGGCGGGACGCGATGGGCGGTCCACACCACGGGGACCTGGGGAAGGCCCAGGAGCCTCCGCACCTCTAGCGCCCCCGGCACCAGGCGCAGGTCGTGGACGTGGATCACGTCGGGCTCACCCGCGGGTCTGCCGCTCTCGGGGCTTTCGAGGGCGAGTCCCAACCCCGGCCCTGGCACGCCGGCTCCCGGCTCGCCTCCCGCCCTGCCGGCTTCTGGCCCCATGCCCCTCGCGGATCCCGCGGCCGAAAGGTGGACACGACCTGGAGGGTGAAACGCTGCCAGGGGCCCGTAGGGCTGGTGCCAGGGGCTCGGCCAGCGGGTCCCGCCCCGGGACGCGCTGCGCCCCTCGCCCAGAACGGTGCTCTCCACGCCGGCCGCCGCCAGAGCCGGCAACAGCATGGCCAGGTGACGCCCCACGCCGCTGACGGGGCGCCCTGGTTCGGATGCGACGTACGGCGGCTCGGGACTGACCACCCAGACCCGCACGCCCAGCCTCCCCCTCGCCGTCGGCCGGGGGAATCCCGATTTCCACCTGCGATCCCCCGGTGTCAGCCTATGGACGGTGTCCTGTCCGCTTTCTTCGTTTGCGTGGGAAATCCTCGCGCTATTCGCGCCGGGCGGCGCGCGGGCGCCGTCCCGTGCCGGAAGGCGGCGGCACCCTGCGGGAGAGGGTCAGGAGCGGGACGCGGCTGAACTCCGCAGCTGCAGCACGTCCGATGCTTGACACCAGAGCAGCCCCACCTCGCGGGCGAGGTGGGCTCTACCTGCGGGATGCTGGCTCCGCGCCCCTATCCTCCTGCAAGGGAGGGCGCGTGACGGGGACCGCCGGACGCGCGGGGACCCCGAGGTCTGCCTCGGGGTCCCCCGAACGCCTTTCCAGGTTGGCAGGGGAGACAGGACTCGAACCTGCAACCCCCGGTTTTGGAGACCGGTGCTCTGCCAGTTGAGCTACTCCCCTAAGGCGTACCTAGTATACCATCGGGGCCGAGAGCGGGTCAAGGCCGGGGCCGCCTGGCTCCGCCCTTCTCTCACGGCCTCGCCCCGCGCCCCTGGCCTCAGCGCCCCGACCCGGCCGCGTTCCGTCCCAGGGCGCCCCCCAGGATCGCCAGGGGAACGGCCAGGATGAGCCCCCGGAGGGCGTCTCCCGCGGCGATCCCCGGGCCATGGGGCAGCACCCAGAGCGCCGCGGCCACGTAGAGCACCCCCACCGCGAGCCCGTGCAGCCACCCCCCGCTGCGGCCCCGCCCCCCCGCCAGCCCCCCGCCGGCCAGGAGGGCGAGTCCGTGAACGGCCAGGTAGGCCCAGGGCGGGTATGAAACGGCGCTCCACAGCCCGTAGACCACGCCCATCACCGACGCCGCCGAAACGAAGAGAACCAGCGAGAGAGCCAGCCCCACCAGGACCGCGACGGGCTCGAACCCGGCCCCACCTCCACCGCCTGCAACTCCCCTAGCCATGGCGCTCCCCCCGGAGAGACTGCGGCCTAGCTGGCCTGCCACATGGGTATGCCCGTTTCATCCAGGACATGCGAAGGCCCCGGACCTCGTGGGTCCAGGGCCTTGAACGGGCCGCGGATCTGAACGGCTTGGCCTAGGACGCCCGCACGCGCGACGCCTCGATGATCTTCTCGGCGATGGCGGCGGGCACTTCCTCGTAGTGATCGAAGGTCATCTCGAAGTCGCCCCGTCCCTGGGTCATGGATCGGAGGTCCGTCGCGTAGCGGAACATCTCCGCCTGGGGCACCAGCGCCTCGATCACCTGCATCCCGCCATCGGGGTTCATGCCCAGGATCTTGCCGCGCTTCTTGTTCAGGTCCGCGATGCAGTCGCCCATGAAGGTTTCGGGAACCTCCACCCGCACCCGCATCACAGGCTCCAGGAGGACGGGGTCCGCCTGCTCGAAGGCCTTCTTGAACGCGAGGGAGGCGGCGATCTTGAACGCCATCTCCGAGGAGTCCACGGGGTGGTACGAGCCGTCGGTGAGGGTGGTCCGCACGTCGACCACGGGGTACCCGGCCAGTACGCCCTCGGCCATGGTCTCCCGGACGCCCTTCTCCACCGCCGGGATGTACTGCTTGGGCACCGCACCGCCGAAGATCTTGTCTACGAACTCGAAGCCGCCCCCTGTGGGCAACGGTTCGAGCTCCAGGAAGACGTGACCGTACTGCCCGCGCCCGCCCGTCTGCTTCTTGTGTTTGCCCTCGGACTGGACCTTGGTCCGGATCGTCTCCTGGTAGGGCACGGTCGGGGTCCTGAGCTCCACGTTCGCCCCGAACTTCTCCTTCAGGCGGGAGACCACCACGTCCAGGTGCATCTCCCCCAAGCCCTTGAGCAGCGTCTCGCCGGTCACCGGGTCCCGCTCCACCCGGCAGGTGGGGTCCTCCTCAGCCAGGCGGCTCAAGCCGGAGAAGATCTTCTCCTCGTCTCCCCGCGCCACGGGTTCCGCCGCCAGGGCCAGCTTGGGCTCAGGGTAACGGACCGGTTCCAGGCGGACCTGAGCCGAGGCATCGCAGAGGGTATCGCCGGTCTGGGTGTGCTGGAGTTTCGCCACCGCGCCAATCTCTCCAGGGCCGAGGGCATCCACCGCCTCTTGCTCCTTGCCCCGGAGGACGTAGAGCTGGCCGATCCGCTCGTCTTTCTGGCGCACGGAGTTGCGCAGGGTCGAATCGGAGGAGAGGACCCCTCGGTAGACCCGGAAGAGGGTGAGCCGGCCCACGTAAGGATCGGCCATGGTCTTGAAGACGTACGCCGCCGCCGGGCCCTCCCCCGGTGCGACGGCCTCCCCGCCCTCGACCAGGTTCGCCTGCGGCGCGACCTCCTGGGGCGAAGGAAGGAGCGTCCGGATGCCCTCCAGGAGCTGGTCGAGGCCGCCGCCCCCGACGGCGGACCCGCACAGGACCGGGACCACCGCGCCCTGGCGCACTGCCGCCGCCAGCCCCCGGCGCAACGCGTCGGCGCTCAGGGACCCCTCCTCCAGGTACTTGGCGGTGAGATCGTCGTCGGTGGCGGCCACCGCCTCCTCCAGAGCTTCCCGCGCCTGGGTCACCGCCGCCGCCACCTCAGGCGGCACGTCGGCGGCCGTGGATCCATCGCCCTCCTGCAGGTAGGCGCGCCCCTCGAGGACGTCCACCACGCCCCGGAAGTCCTCGGCCTGGCCCACGGGCACCTGGATGGGCGCCACCCGGTTTCCGAAGCGCTCCCGCAGCTCGGTGAGGCAGCGGTTGAAGTCGGCGTTCTCCCGGTCCATCTTGCTCACGAAGCAGAGCCGCGGCAGCTTCGCCTCGTCCGCGAGGCGCCAGACCTTCTCGGTGCCCACCTGCACCCCCGAGGCCGCCTCCACCAGGACCACGGCCCCTTCCGCGACCCGGAGCGCTCCCAGGACATCCCCAACAAAGTCAAAGTAACCGGGAGTATCCAGAAAATTGAACGTGTACGATTCCCAGGGGCAGGGAAGCACCGTCGTGTTCAGGCTCAGCCTGCGGCGTTGCTCCTCCGGGTCGTAGTCGCTCACGGTGTTGCCTTCCTCCACCGAGCCCTTCCGGCTGGTCACCCCGGCCCGATAGAGGAGCGCCTCGACCAGACTGGTCTTCCCCGCTCCCTGATGCGAGATGAACGCCACGTTTCGAATCCGGTCCGGTTGCACACGAGCCAATGTCGGTCCCCCTCCTCCGAGCGACGATGCCCCTACGCGGTGCCGAGTCTCAACGCCCTCCGCCCGCCCCTCGTCCAGCCTTCTTCCTCTTCCTTGCTTCGTCCGGCCCGGCAGCTTTCCTCCTGGCGGGGCTTGCCAGCGATCCCCTCCTTAACCTGTCCTGCCGAGATAGGCCGCTTGCAGTTTCCTCAGATCGTCCCACGCCAGCCGCTTCTTGCCCGGATCCCGCAAGAGTGCCGCGGGGTGGAAGGTGGCCATGACCTCCCGCCCGTCCCGCTGGTACCAGACGCCGTGGTCGCGGGTCACGCTGAACCTCGGGTCGATCAGCCGCCGGGCTGCGGTGGCCCCCAGGCAGAGGACGAGTTCGGGGCGGATGAGCTCCATCTGCTCGCGGAGGTACGGGACGCACGCCTCCTGCTCGGCCGGTGCAGGAACCCGGTTGCCGGGCGGGCGGCACTTGACCACATTGGCGATGTAGACCTCCGATCGGCCGATACCGATGGCCTCCAGCATCTTGTCCAGAAGCTGCCCGGCCCGCCCCACGAAGGGGCGGCCTTCCAGGTCTTCCTGGGCCCCCGGGCCCTCCCCCACCAGCATGAGCGTGGCATGGGGGTTGCCCTCCCCGAAGACCACCTGCCGGCACCCCGCTCGCAGCGGGCACCGGCGGCAGCCCGCGGCCTCCTCGGCCAGGCGGGTCAACGCCAGCTCCCGTTCCTGGGGGGATAGGGCCGCACCTCGACCCGCGGGCGGCACCGCGGCGCGAGGGGCCACGGGCACCCCGGGCTTGGGTTGCACGGGGCCCGGTGAGGCTTCGGCCACGGCCAAGGGCAGGGGCTCCCCGAAGAGGGTGGCTTGATGGCGGGGGGAAGGGGCGGGCGCGGGCGCCTCCGGCGGTGCCTCCCCGGGAGACCGGGACGAGGCCGGAGCGCCGAACAGGGAGAGCTGCTGGACGTCGTCGTGCATGGGATCCGCCTCCAGAGGGGTGCCCCGCGGCTCAGCGGATGCGGAACCACCCCGGCGGTTCGCCTTCCGCCTGCCGGTAGCCGGGCTCCACGGCCTCCACTTCCGCCCAGGGCGGGCCTTGGCGGAGCACCTCCAGGAACCGGTGAAGGGCATCCTCGGGGCCCTCAGCAGCCAGACGCACCGTTCCGTCCGCGGCGTTGCGCACCCACCCGTCGAGCCCCAGGGCCCGCGCCTGCCTGGCGGCGAAGTGACGAAAGCCGACACCCTGCACCCGGCCCCGCACGGTGACCTCCAACCGCAGGCGCCTGGGGCCCGAGCCCACCCTTCGAGACCCGGACGCGGGAATCCTCTCCACCCGGTGGCACCTCCCCGACGCCTTCCGCCGCGGGGGATCCGCCCAAGACGGGCCGTCGCCCTCCATGCCTTCAGCCCGGGCCCCCGCACACGGGCGGCGTTCAGGCCGATGGCTCGTGGGGACCGTCCGCCTCCCGCCGGCCCCACATCCCCGAGAGCGCCGCCCGTGCCGACCGGACGGCCAGACCCAGCGAGCTGCGGGCGCCGGAGAGCACGTCGTCCAGGGCGTCCACCACGTGGTCGATCTGCTCCCGCGTGACGATGAGCGGGGGCTCCAGACGTAACACGTTCGGGTTGTTCAGGGTGAAGACGGTCATGACGTGGTGGCGCCGGAGCAGCTCTCCCGCGACCAGGCTGGCCAGGTACTCCTGGGAGAGCCGGGCCGCGCCCCCGAAGGAGAGCCGGTTCACCCACCCCTGGGGCTCCTGGAACTCGAGCCCGATCAGCAATCCCCGACCGCGTACCGCCCGCACCGTTTCGGGGTGCCGGTCCCGCAGCGCGCCCAGGCGCGCCAGCAGGTAGGCGCCCAGCTCGGCCGCCCGCTGGTGAAGGTCCTCGCGCACGATGATGTCCAGGGCCGCCAGGGCCGCCGCGGCCGCCCGGCTGTTCCCGCCGAAGGTGCTGGTGTGGATCCGGCTTCGCTCCAGGCTGCCGAAACCCTTCTGCCAGACGCGCTCGGTGGCCACCGTGGCCCCGATGGGCTCGACGCCCCCGCCCAACGACTTGGAAAGGCAAAGGAGGTCCGGGCGGACGTCCTCGGCCTCGCACGCAAAGAGGGTCCCCGTACGCCCCAGGCCGGTCTGGACCTCGTCCACGATGAGCAGGGTCCCCGTGCGCCGGCAGAGCTCCTCCGCCGTCTTCAGGTAGCCGCTGGGCGCCAGGATCACGCCGCCCTCGCCCTGGATCGGCTCGATGATGAAGGCTGCGGCGTCCCGGGGGGCCAGGGCCTCCTCCAGCGCCGCGGCATCGCCGAAGGGAACCGCCGTGCGGTCGGGGAGAAGCGGCTCGAAGGGCTCCTGGTACGCGGCCCGGCCGGTGACCGAGAGGGCGCCGAAGGTCTTCCCGTGAAACGCGTTGCGGCAGTAGACGAAGCGCTTCCGGCCCGTCGCGATGCGGGCCAGCTTCAGAGCCGCCTCCACCGCCTCGGCGCCGCTGTTGCAGAAGAAGGTGTGGCTGAGCTCACCCGGGGTGAGCAGGGCGAGGTTCTGCGCCAGAGCCGCGGTCAGCGGCGAGAGCCCGGTCTGGAGCAGGTTGGGCCGTTCCTCCACCCGACGTACGGCGTCCAGCACCTCAGGCGGGTTGTGCCCTAGGTTCAGGGCGCCGAAGTGAGCGGTGAAGTCCAGGTACTCCTGGCCGTGCTCGTCCCACAGAAGGCAGCCTTCGGCCCGCGTGTAGACGCGGTCGAAGCCCACCAGTCCCATGAGCTGCACCAGCGCGGCGTTGCCGTACTGGCGGTGCAGCTCCCGGGCATCGGCCCGTCCCATGGCCAGGGCCTCATCCAGGGTGATCCGATTCATGCTTCGCTCTCTCCTGTGACACCGCGGCCCGCCTTCCCGAGCGAGAGCCTCCTCACGGGGCTCGCCGACCGCCCGGCGGTTGACGCCTGCGGGGTTCGGTGGTAAAGTGGGTCCGACGGGCTGTAGCGCAGCTTGGTTAGCGCGCCAGACTGGGGGTCTGGAGGTCCGGGGTTCAAATCCCCGCAGCCCGACCAATGGGGAGGCCCTTGAAAGGGGCCTCCCCAAGTCTTGCCCAGCCCCGTATCACTGCCCCGGACCCTCGGTAGCGTGTGGCAGTACTTCACCCTTCTCGGGGCGAGTCCTCTGCTCTGGCCTGTCTCATCGCGCCGCCCCGCGGGCGGCGCCGCCTGTCCGGGCCGCGCTCGGCTGAAGCCCCATCACCCGGGCCCGCTCTTCCTGGAGGCGCTGCCAGTCCTCCGGGGCCAGGGGACGGTCGAAGCTCCGCAGCCAGGCGAGGCGGAAGCCATGGCGAGCGGCCAGAGCGCGCATCTCCTCGAGCGTGGGCATGGCCAGGTCCGAACCCAGGCTCACGTGCTCGTAGCGCTGTTCCAGGGCCAGCATCATCGTCTCGGACATGCACGCGTAGGCCAGCCCCCGCTCGAAGCCGAAATCGAACCCCAGGTAGGGGCGACCCGGAACCTCGACCACGCCGCCGTCGATCACCAGGACGTCCGGCCGCTCGGCCTGGATCCTGCGGGCCACGTTGGGTGGCCGGGACATGTCGCAGACGACGGCGCCCGGCTTCGCGTTCTCCGGCCGCACGAGCTCCAGGGTGCTGGAGGTCGCGGTCACCACCACGTCCGCCTGGGCCAGGGCCCGGTCCACGTCCACGGTGAGCTCGAAGGAAGGGTGCGGGCTGCGCACGCTCGCCTCCGCAGCCACCTGCCGCAGCCGGCGGAGGCTCGCCTCCGCCCGCTGCGGGTTACCCACCAGCACCATCCGGCCCGCCTCTTCGGCCAGGAGGATGGCCAGAGCTCGCCCGATGGAGCCCGTGGCGCCCACCACGGCCACGGTGGCCTGCCGGAGGGAGAAGCCTAGGCGGGCCGTCGCAAGGCTGACGGCTTCCCGGGCCGAGACCACTGTGTAGCTGTTCCCCGTGGTGATCGCAACCCCGAGTTTCCTCAGGTGTAGACCGCCCCGGGTGACCACCGCCGTGTAGGCCCCCAGGCCCACGATGCGGGCCCCCCGGTCCCTGGCCAGCTCCACCGCCCTGCGAACCTCGGTCTCCGCCTCATCCCGCGGCATGGCCAGGAGCTCGGAGGTGGTGCGGGGCACGGCGATGAACTCGCCGTGCGCGGTGCGTCCTGCCGCGGAGACGATGCGGGTCTCGCCCACCACCATCGGCTCCAGGAGATCGCTCCAGCGGTCGGCAAGTCGGGCAAGGGCCGACTCGTCGAAGGCGGCCAGGGAGCGGTCGTAGTCCGGGTAGTTGGCCAGGCTGAGCGGGTGGACCAGGAAGGCGAAGCGCCCTTCGCCGGGATCACCCGAGGGACGGACCGGCCGCGGCGCGGCGACCCGGAGCGCTTCCGGGCTCCCCCAAGTCCCGCGGGCCGTGAGGGTCGCGGGCGGCACCCCCGCGAGGTGGGCCACAAGGCGGGCGGTGTCGCCCTGCTGCAGGAGGCTCAAGGTGCGGTCCAGCCCGTCGGCCACCTGGTCGCACACCTCGTCCGAGGCGATCAGGGGCGGCTCGATCCGGAGGACGCTGGCCCCGTTCAGGGTGGGCGCGATCCGGATCCCCTCCACGTTCAAGAGGTGGCTCGCCACCACGGGGGCCAGGGCGCCTTGCTCTCCCAGGATGCCCAGGAGGCTCTGGGGATGGGTGTCGCGGCTGGCCGCGAGCTCGATGCCGAGCATGAAGCCCCGTCCCCTCACCGCCCGCAGGGCCCTCGGGTAACGCTCCCGCATCGCCTCGAGCTTCGCCTTGAGGCGGGCTCCCTTGCGGGCCACCTCGCGCACCAACTCCTGGTCGTTGCGGGTCAGGAGGTCCAGGGAGGCGAGGCCCGCCCGGCAGGCGAGCCCGCCGCCCGCGAAGGTGGACGAGTGCTTCTCGGCAAAAGCGTCGGTGTAGGCCGCATCGGTGAGGAGGACCGCCCCGATGGGCATCAAGCCGCCGCCCAGGGCCTTGGCCAGGGTGAGCACGTCGGGGGTGACACCCTCCGCCTCGCAGGCGAAGAGGCGGCCCGTCCGCCCCAGGCCCGTCTGGACCTCGTCCACCACCAGCAGCACGCCGTGCTCCCGGCAGAGGCGCTGGGCGCCGGCCAGGTAGCCTGGCGGGGGCTCCACGATGCCCCCCTCTCCCTGGATCGGCTCCACCAGGAAGCAGGCATACTGCTCCGGGTTCGACCGGAGCGCGGCCTCCAGGGCCTCCAGGTCGCCGTACGGGATGCGGTCGAAGCCGGGCAGCGGGGCGCCGAAGACCTTCTGGTACGCTTCTCGGTGGGTGGCCGAGAGGGCCCCCAGGGTCTTGCCGTGAAAGGCGTTGCCGCACGACAAGACGCCCATCCGGCCCGTCGCCGCCCGGCACGCCTTGATGGCTGCCTCGGTGGACTCGGCCCCGCTGCTGGTGAAGGTCACCGTGCGGAAGCCCGGGGGTGCCACGGCCAGAAGCCGCTCGGCCAGCTCGCCTGCCGCGTCCAGCGACGAGGGCTGGACGAAGCTCGGGACGCCTTCCGCTTCCGCCTGGTGCAGGGCCCGCCAGATCTCGGGCGGGTTGAACCCGAAGGGGAGCGCTCCGTACGCGGCCAGGAAGTCCACGTAGCGCCGGCCGGCCTCGTCCCACAGGGTGCAGCCTTCCCCCCGGACGAACCTCTTGTCCATCTCCAGGCGGTTCAGGAGCTTCCCCAGGTGGGGGTTGACGAACTGACTGAAACGGTCCATGGAATGTCCTCTCTCCCTCACAAGGACTGCTCTCAGTTGGCCGGGGCCAGCGTCTCTGGGCTGCCGGCTTCCCCGGGTTGGGGGGCCGTCCCGTCCAGGCCCTCCACCCTGGGCTCGAAGCCCAGGCGATCCAGCCACTGGAGGTAGTCGGCGGGGGTCATCTCCTCCCACCGCTTGCCCGCCAGGGCCACGATCAACGCCTCCATGACGTTGGTGCCGAAGGAGCGCCCCTGGAGGTTGGGCGTGGTGGTCACCAGGGTCCGCACGCCCCGCTGGCGGAGTTCCTCCACGTTCTGGCTCGTGACCGTGTTGGTGAGGATCACCTTGCCCGACAGGGCGTCGGGCATGTACCGCCGGATGAAGTGGAAGTCACCGGCGATCACGTCCGCCCACCGGAAGATCCGGGCATGGCGGGGCGTGATCTTCTCCTGCTTGCCGCCCGTGGGGTAGAGCATCTGGAAGGGCAGTTGGGTCAGGACGGGCAGCAGGATGCGGGCCAGGATCCGCAGGCCCCGAAGGCTCCTTATGGGGATGGGCACACCCAGGGCGAAGATCAGATCGCCGTAGATCGTCTCGCTGCCGGCGGCCTCCAGGGCCTCCGCCATGCCGAAGCGGTCCACCCCCGAGACCAGCAGGACCCGGCGGCCCCTGAGCGGGAGCACCCCCCGCGCCGCCAGGCGCTCCACCACCCGCCGCTCCAGGGTGTTCTTGAGGCCCGAGCCGTCCACGATGGGCGTGCGCCGGGCCGCCTCGAGCAGGGGCCGGGCTTCACGGATCATGTAGCGGCGCTCGCCGGCCACCAGGTAGAGGTCGATCCCGCCCATGCCGAAAGCGTCCACCGTGCCGTCGAGATCCCGGATGAGCGCCACCGCCCGGGCCCGGTCGCCGTCGGTGCCGATGCGCTCCACCGTCACCTCCTCACCCGCCGCCTGGAAGGTGGCCCTGGAGTTCCTGCTGGACGATCCCAGGCTGACGCTGACGATCCGCTTCACCGTTCCTCCCCCCTCGCGGCCTGGTCCGCCTTCAGGGCGCGGATCAGCCGCCGTACTTCCTCGGGGTCCACGAGCCGGTCGCCCTGGATGGGCGAGGTCCCGATCACGACCCCCACCACCTTCCGGCCCAGGACCGCCTCCATCAGCTTCACCCGCATGTCCGATCCGAGGAAGACCACTGCGTCCAGCTCCCGGGCCTGGGAGATGAGGGCCATGATCTCGTTCACCAGGTCGAGCCCCGAGCGATCGCGCACGAAGGACCAGCGCTCCGCGTCGGTCATGAGCAAGACCAGGTCCAGCCCTTCTTCGGCCGCGACCCGCTCCAGGTCGGCCTTGTTCGCGACGGGGAAGCCCACCAAGGCGATCCTCCTGCCCCGCCGGAGCTCCCCCATGGCCTCCAGCCGCGAGACGAAGGTGCGATCCGTGCCGAGCCGGTCGGCCACCTCCTGCTGGGAAGCGCCGCCGGCCCGCATCTCCAGGGCCTGATCCACCAGGCGGTGGAGGCGCGTCCGGTCGATCACCTTCTCCCCCACCCGGACCAGATCCACCCTCATCGCCTCCCGTCCCCGGGACCTGTGCACAAAAGTGTGCTCCGCCCGCCCATTCTACATCCTGGAAGGGTACGGCGCAAGAGGGTGCTGCACGGGCGCCGGCCGGACCCTCTTGGGCAGCGTACGCCTCAGCTCCGGTTGTCGGGCTGAACGAGGGGGATCAGGGAAGCAGGGGGTCGCGGGCGCCCTCGGGCGCCAGCTCCTCCAGGTGGAAGGCCTTGTGGACCCGGCGCACGGCCTCCTCCGCCTGGGTTGCGTCGATGAGGCAGCTCACCTTGATCTCCGAGGTGCTGATCACCTGGATGTTGATGCCCGCCTCAGCCAGCGCCCCGAACATGCGGGCCGCTACCCCCGGGTGGCTCATCATCCCCGCGCCCACGATGGAGACCTTGGCCACCGAGGCATCGTCCTGAACGGTGGTGGCGCCCAGCTCACGCGCCACCTGGTCCACGATCTCCCGGCTGCGGGCCAAATCGTCGCGGGTCACGGTGAAGAGCAGGTCGGTCACCTGCCGTGCCTTGGTGGTCTGAACGATCATGTCCACGTTGATCTCCTCGGCCGCCAGCGCGGCGAAGAGCCGGTGGGCCACCCCCGGCCGGTCGGGCACGTCCACCACCACCAGCTTGGCCACGTTCCGGTCGTGGGTGACGCCTACCACCACGCGCGCGTTCTCCATGGTCGAAACCCCCCTCACCTCGGTACCCGGGCCATCCCCGAAGCTGGACCGCACCCGCAGGACCACCCCGTACTGCGCGGCGTACTCCACCGCCCGCGGCTGCAGCACCACCGCCCCCAGGCTGGCCATCTCCAGCATCTCGCCGTACGAGATCCACTCGAGGCGGGAGGCGTCGGGAACCAGTCGAGGATCCGCGGTGTAGACCCCGTCCACGTCGGTGTAGATCTCGCACCGGTCCGCCTGCACCGCCGCCGCGAGTGCCACGGCCGTGGTGTCGGACCCGCCCCGCCCCAGGGTGGTGATGTCGTCTCCGGGCGTGATCCCCTGGAAGCCGGCGACGATGACAATCCGGCCCTGCTCCAGCTCCCGCAGGATCCGGTCGGTCCGGACCTCCTGGATGCGGGCTTTCATGTGGATGCCGTCGGTGAGGATCCCGACCTGGGCGCCGGTGAGGCTGATGGCCTCCTCGCCCAGCTCCTGGATGGCCATGGCCAGGAGGGCGATGGAGACCTGCTCGCCCGTGGCCAGGAGCATGTCCATCTCCCGCCGGGGCGGGCGGGGGCTGATCTGGTGCGCCAGCTCGATCAGGTGGTCCGTGGTGTCGCCCATGGCCGAGACCACGGCCACCACCGGGCGCCCTGACCGGTGCGCGTCCACGATCCTTGCCGCCACGTTCCGGATCCGCTCCGGGTCGGATACGGAGCTGCCGCCGTACTTCTGCACCACGATGCCGTTCACGATGCCCCTCCTCCGTCCGGCGCACGAAGCCGGCTCCCGCGGGCCACCCCAGCGGACCGGGAAGCCGGGCGCACCCCGCCCCTGCTCCTTATCCTACGCTTGGCCCAGCGCGCCCTCGCCCGCCGGACGGCATGCCAGGGGCCGGGCCGGCTCGCCAGCAGCCTCGAAGGCGGCCGCCATCGCACCGGCCACGGCCTCCCCCAGGCCCGGCGGCGCCAGGGCCACCACGGCGGGCCCCGCTCCGGCGAGGGCTGCGCCCAGGGCGCCGGCTCCCATGGCCGCCTCCAGGGCCTCGGGCGCGCCTGGGACGTGGGGCAGGCGGTGGGGCTGGTGCAACCGGTCCTGCATGGCGATGGCCAGCAGGTCGTGACGACCCAGGGCCAGGCTGGCCACCAGCGCCGCCGAGGCCGTCAGGTTGAAGACGGCATCCTGCCGCGGGACCTGGTCGGGCAGTACGCCCCGGGAGGCTTCGGTGCTCCACCGCCGATCCGGTAGGGCCAAGGCCACGTCCAGGGGCGGTGGGTCCAGGCGGAGGAACCGGCGCGCCCCGGGCAAGAGGACGGTGAGTCCGCCCGCGAGGGCAGGCGCCGCATTATCCCCGTGGCCCTCCAGTTCCCACGCCAGGGCCAGGAGCTCGTCCGGCGGCAGGGGCCCGCCCAGGAGCCGCTGCGCCGCCACCAGGCCGCCCACCGCCGCGGCCGCACTGCTTCCCAAGCCGCTCCGCAGGGGGATGTGGTTCGTGCACCTCAGCCGCAGGCGGGGCGCCCGGCCCCGCACCTGCCGCCAGAGCAGGCAAGCGGCTTGAGCCACCCGGTTCGATGCGTCCCCGGGCAACTCCTGCTCGCCTTCCCCTTGGACCTCCACCTCCGCCGTGGCGCTGGCGGGGTCCTCCTCTTCGCCCAGGACCTCCATCTCCACCTCGTTGACCAGGTCCAGGGCCAAGCCCAGCGCGTCGAAGCCGGGCCCCAGGTTGGCCACCGTAGCCGGCACGCGCACGTGAACGGGTCCGGCGGCCGTCATGCCAGGAGGTCCTCCAGCGCACCCGTCACAGCGCCCAGCTCGTCGGGCACCACCTGGGGCGGCGGGGCTTCGCCCACGGCCCGGTCCGGGTCCTTCAGGCCGTGGCCTGTGAGCACGCAGACCACCCGCTCGCCGCCCCGGAAGAACCCCTCCCGGGCCAGCCGAGCCACCCCCGCCACCGAGGCGGCCGACGCGGGCTCGCAGAAGACCCCTTCCAGGGCCGCAACCCGGTGGTAGGCGGATAGGATCTCCCCGTCGCTCACGGCCTCGATCCGTCCGCCCGAGGCGTCGCGGGCCTCCACCGCCCGCTGCCACGAGGCGGGGTTCCCGATGCGGATGGCGGTGGCCACCGTCTCGGGGTCGGGGACGGGGGCTCCCCGCACGATCGGTGCCGCCCCCTCGGCCTGGAAGCCCAGCATGCGGGGCAGGCGGTCGATCTGGCCTCGGGCCTGGTACTCGCGGAAGCCCATCCAGTACGCGGTGATGTTGCCCGCGTTGCCTACGGGCAAGGCAACGAACTCGGGCACGCAGCCCAGCTGGTCGCAGACCTCGAAGGCCGCGGTCTTCTGGCCCTCGAGCCGGTGCGGGTTGACCGAGTTGACCAGCCGGATGGGAAGGGCCGCCGTGAGCTCGCGCACCAGGCGGAGCGCGGCGTCGAAGTTTCCCTCCACCTCCAGCACCCGGGCGCCCAGGTGGACCGCCTGGGCGAGCTTCCCCCGGGCCACGGCGCCCTTGGGCACCAGGACCACGGCCCGCATGCCGGCCCGTGCGGCGTAGGCTGCGGCCGAGGCCGAAGTGTTCCCCGTGGAGGCGCAGGCCACGATCCTCGCCCCCGACTCCAGGGCCAGGCTGACCGCGACCGTCATCCCCCGGTCCTTGAAGGAGCCCGTGGGGTTCGCACCCTCCACCTTCAGGTAGAGGTCCACCGGCGCCTCCAGGGCCCGGGCCAGGCGCGGGGCCGGCATCAGGGGCGTCCAGCCCTCGGCCAGGGTGACCACCGGCGTCCGGTCGGTGACCGGCAGGTAGGCCCGGTAGCGCTCGATCACGCCGGGGTTGGGCTCATGCATCCTCCTGTCCCCTCTCCACCCGCATGCAGCTGGCCAGGTCGTGCACCGAGTCGAGCCCCCGGATCTGGTCCAGGGCCAGGCGCAGGTCGGCCTCCCGGGCCGGGTGGGTCACGAAGACCAGGTCCACCGGCTCGCTCCCCCGCCCCTTCTGGATCATGGACTCGATGCTCACCCGGTGCCGCCCGAAGGCGCCGGCGATCTCGGCCAGCACGCCGGGCCTGTCCACCACGCGAAAACGTAGGTAGAAGCGGCTCACCATCTCCGACGGGGGCCGGATGGGCGGGCGGTCGTCGCGGAAGATCCGGCCGTTGGGCTCCTGCCCCGTGGCCCGGATGCGCCGCGCGGCCTCCACCATGTCGGCCACCACCGAGGAGGCCGTGGGAAGGCTTCCGGCGCCGGCACCGTAGAACATGAGCGGGCCCACCGCGTCCCCCTCCACGAAGACGGCGTTGGTCACGCCCTCCACCGAGGCCAGGGGGTGGTCGCGGGGCACCAGGGCCGGGTGGACCCTGAGCTCCACCGCGTCGTGACGCCGGGCGACCGCCAGGAGCTTCACCGTGTAGCCAAACTCCCGGGCGTACGCCAGGTCGGTGGGGTGGACCCTTCCGATGCCTTCCACGTGGACGTCGTCCAGGCCGAAGGGCGCCTCGAACGCGAGCATGGCCAGGATCACCAGCTTGTGCGCGGCGTCGAGCCCGTCCACGTCGTACGTGGGGTCGGCTTCGGCGTAGCCGGCCGCCTGGGCCTCGGCCAGGGCCTGCTCGAAGGTGAGGCCCGCCCGGTCCATGCGGGTGAGGACGTAGTTGGTGGTGCCGTTGACGATGCCGAGCACCCGTTCCAGGCGGTTGGCGATGAGGCACTCCTGCAGGGGTTTGATGATGGGGATGCCGCCGGCCACGCTCGCCTCGAAGTAGAGGCGCTGAGGGTACCGCTCCAGGAGCTCGCCGCCGGCGCGGGCGAGCACGGACTTGTTGGCGGTCACCACGTGCTTGCCCCGCTCCAGGGCAGCGCGGATCAGGCTCTGGGCCGGCTCTTCGCCCCCCATCACCTCCACCACCAGGTCGACGCCGGGGTCGTCCAGGGCCGCCTGCGAGTCGGTGGTGAGCCGCGCCGACGCCGGCACCTCGGGCCGGTGCCGGTCCAGCGAGCGCACCAGGATGCGTCGCACTTCCAGCGGGCCCCCGGCGCGGGCGGCGATGCGCTCGCGGTGGCGCTCCAGGATGCGGAGCACTCCGGTGCCCACGGTGCCGGCGCCCAGGAGGGCGACGCCTACGGGTCGGGTCATGCTTGGGGCTCCCTTCTTCCGCTCCGGATGGGGACAGTATAGCAGAGCGTCAGGGGCCCCGGAAGGGGTTCTCGTGGCCTCGCGTCAGCGGGCCTGGACCGCGTCCTTGAGCGCGCGCCCCGGCCGGAAGACGGGCAGGTGCGAGGGCCCGATGGAGATGGGCTCGCCCGTCTGGGGGTTGCGTCCCGTTCGGGCCGAACGGCTGCGCACTTCGAAGCTCCCGAAGCCCACCAGCTGGACACGATCGCCCTGGGCCAGCGCCTCCTGGATCGACTCCAGGAGGGCGTCCACCGCCGTATGGGCCTCGGACTTGGTGATGCGGGCCAGCTCGGCCACCCGGTCGGCCAGGTCGGACTTGGTCATGGTCACCCCTCCTCACCGCCCCGCGGGGCTCCCCGTTCGGGATCGGCGGGCTTAAGGTCTCCCCCGGCTGCCACTTCTATGCACGGTTGGGCCTCACAGGATGATGCAGATCAGCCCCCCGGACCCTTCGTTGACGATCCGCGTCAGCGTCTCCTGGAGCTTGTGCTGGGCGTGCTCGGGGATGCGGTGGATCTTGCTCTCGATGCCATCCCGGATCAGGTCCTGCAGGGAGCGCCCCAGGAACTCGGAGTTCCACAGGCGGGCGGGCTCCTTTTCGAACTCCTCGGTGAAGTACCGGGCGAGCTCCTCCCCCTGCTGCTCGGTGCCCACGAAGGGCGTGACCTCCGTGAGGATGTTGGCCTGCACCATGTGAATGGAGGGAGCGGAGGCGGTGAGCTTCACGCCGAAGCGGCCGCCGTGGCGGATGATCTCGGGCTCTTCGAAGCGGATCTCCTCCAGGAGCGGCGCCACCACGCCGTACCCGGTGCGCCGCACCTGATCCAGCGCTTCGGCCACCTTGTCGTAGGCCCGCTTGGCGTGGGAGAGCTCGCGCAGGTTCCGCACCAACGCCCGGTCGTCCTCGATCTCCAGGCCGGTGATCTCCTTCACCACCTGGTAGAAGAGCGCCTCGGACGCCGCGACCCGGATGAGCGCCCGGCCTTCACCCAGGTCCACGTCGCGCACCCTGGCCTCGGCCACGGGCTCCGCCTCGGCCAGCCTCCGAGAGGCCGCGTCCACGTCGCGCACCTTCTCGACAGGCTCCACGGCCGCCCAGACGGCCTCGCGGAACTGTTCGGCCAGCCAGTGGCCTGCGTCGAGCTCCTCCACCCAGCCAGGGAGCTGAACGGCGACTTCCCGGACGGGAAACTCGTACAGGATGGCCCGCATCAGGTCCAGGATCTCGGCCTCGGTGAGGTGGAGGCAGTCGGTGGGAACCACGGGCACCCCGTACCGCTCCGCCAGCTCCTGGGCCAGCTCCCGGCTGGCCGACGCCTCGGGCTGGGCCGAGTTGAGGAGGACCACGAAGGGCTTGCCCAACTCCTGGAGCTCCCGTACGACCCTCTCCTCGGCGGGTACGTAGGCCGCACGCGGCAGGTCGGTGATGGAGCCGTCGGTGGTCACCACCAGGCCGATGGTCGAGTGATCCTGGATCACCTTGCGGGTGCCCAGCTCCGCGGCCTCTTCGAAGGTGATCTCCCGGTCGAACCATGGGGTCCGCACCATCCGCGGCCCCTGCTCGGTGAGGTAGCCCTGGGCCCCCTCCACCGTGTACCCCACGCAGTCCACCAGCCGGATGCGGAAGCGCAGCCCCTCCTCGAGCTCCACCTCCACCGGGCGCTCGGGAACGAACTGGGGCTGCGTGGTCATGATGGCCCGGCCCGAGCCACTCTGCGGGAGGGCGTCCAGGGTCCGGTTGCGGTCGTGCGGGTCGTGGATGCCCGGCATCACCAGCAGATCCATGAACCGCTTGATGAAGGTGGACTTGCCTGTCCGCACGGGCCCCACCACGCCCAGGTAGACACTCCCATGGGTCCGCCGGGAGATGTCCTGAAAGATGTCGAAGCGCTCCATCCCTCGCCCTCCTTCGGGTGCCGGGGCGGCCGCGCCCGCGCCCCGGCGGGCGCGCGCCCCTCGCCGCAGGTACCGGCGCGCCATGCAGTACAAGTCTATGGGAGCAGGGTCCCGGCATAGACCGGCGCCGTGCAACTCGTGAGGATGTGAGGAGGGAGACGGCAGGGGCTAGAGGTCGTCCTTCGGGCCCGCCAGGTCCAGGGCCTCCAACTCGCCCCGGGGATCGCGGCCCATGAGGGAGTCGACCGCTTCACGGGGGGTGATCTCCTCCGAGAGCACCCGGTGAACCGCCGTGGCGATGGGGAGCTCCACGCCCCGTTGCTCGCCCAACCGCACGGCCGCATGGGCGGTAGGTGCCCCTTCCACCACCATCGGCCCCTCGCGGAGCACCTCGGAGGGGCGGCGCCCCGCCCCGATGGCCCTTCCCGCCCGCAGGTTGCGGGAGTGGAGGCTGGTGGCGGTGGCCACCAGGTCCCCGAGCCCCGAAAGCCCGCTGAAGGTGAAGGGGTGGGCGCCCATCTGAGCGCCCAGGCGGCGGATCTCCGCGAGTCCCCGGGTGATGAGCGCGGCCCGGGTGTTGTCACCGTATCCCAGACCGTCGCTGATGCCGCAGCCCAGGGCGATCACGTTCTTCAGCGCGCCGCCCAGCTCCACCCCCACCAGGTCGTCGCTGGTGTAGACGCGGAGCCGCCGGTCCATCAAGAGCTGCTGCACCCGAGCCTGGACGTCCGGATCGCCCCCGGCCAGCACCGAGGTGGAGGGCACCCCCCGCACCACCTCCTCGGCGTGGTTGGGGCCCGAAAGGGTCAGAATCCTGCCTTCAGGGTGATCGGGAAGCACCTGACGCAGGACCTGGCTCACCCGGAGGAGCGTTCCCACCTCCAGCCCCTTGCTTCCGTGGACCACCACGTGCTCGGGGCGGATCCAGCCCCGCGCCCGCTCGGCCCAGGCGCGCACCGTCTGCGCGGGGAGGGCCAGAAGCAGTATGGGAGGCTCCAGGGCTTCCTCCAGGTCGGAGGTGACGTGGATCAGGGGCGACAGGGTGATGCCGGGCAGGTAGGGCGTGTTCTCCCGCAGGCGGGCGATCTCCCCGGCGCGCTCGGGCCGGCGCGCCCAGAGGAGCGGTGCGGTACCCCGGTCGGCCAGGTGCATGGCCAGCGCCGTCCCCCAGCTGCCGGCGCCGATGACGGCCACGGTCCAGCGAGAACGCCCCGGGCTCTCGGCCATTGTGATCCCCCCCTGTGGTCTAGTGGGCCTTGGAGGCGCTGCGGGCCCGGCGGGGGCCCCCCTCCGATCCCATCCCTCTCGGGCCCGGACGATCAGCCGCATGGGGCTGCCCGCGAAGCCGAACTGGGCCCGGAGGTGGCGCTCCAGGAACCGCTGGTACGAGAAGTGGACCAGATCCGGATCGTTCACGAAGAGGACGATCTGGGGCGGCCGGATGGCCACCTGGGTCCCGTAGAGGATCTTCAGGCGCCGCCCCTTGTGGGAAGGGGGCTGGCGGAGGGCGGCCGCCGCCTGGAGACTGGCGTTCAGCGTGGCGGTGGGGACCCGCATCCCCGCCTGCTCGTAGACGTACCCGGCGGCGGTGAGCGCCTGGCGGACCCTCTGGCCCGTCGCGGCCGAGGCGAAGACCATGGGCACCCACTCCAGGAGCGGGTAGGCGGAGCGGACCCCCTTCTCGTACCGCTCCAGGGTACCCGTCTGTTTCTCGACCAGGTCCCACTTGTTCACCACCAGGACCAGCCCGCAGCCCACCTGCTCCACCTGGCGGACCAGGCGGCGGTCCTGGTCGGTGAACCCCTCCATCGCGTCGATGAGCAGCAGCGCCACGTGCGCCCGCTTCAGGGAGGCCAGCGCCTTGGAGACGCTCACCCGCTCCAGGTCCCCGCCCGTCCCCGCAAGGACGCGGCTCCTCCGCCGGATGCCGGCGGTGTCCAGCAGCACGAAGTCCCTTCCCTCGTGGCGGCAGCGGCTGTCGACCACGTCTCGGGTGGTCCCCGCCTCGGGGCTGGTGATGAGCCGTTCGTACCCCAGGAGCCGGTTGATGAGCGACGACTTGCCCACGTTGGGCCGGCCGATCACCGCCACCCGAACGGGCTCCAGCCCCTGGTCGGGGGGCGGTTCGACGCCTTCGGGCAGTCGGGCGACGATGGCGTCCAGGAGATCCCCCACGCCGCGCCCGTGCTCGGCCGAGAGGGCGACCGGATCGCCCAGCCCCAGCCGGTAGAACTCCGCCGCCAGGTCCGACCGGGCCGGGTCGTCCACCTTGTTGGCCGCGACCAGTACCCGCCGGCCCGCCCGGCGAGCCTGCTCGGCCGCCTCCGCGTCCAGGCCCGTGAGGCCCTGCTGGGCATCCACCACCAGCACCAGTACGTCCGCCCGAGCGATGGCCTCGTGGACCTTGCCTACCACCTGGACGGCCACGGGCGCCTCCCCCCGGGGGTCGTACCCGCCGGTGTCCACAACCACGAAACGGCGGCCGGCCCACTCCACTTCTGCCTCCAGGGGATCGCGGGTGACCCCTGGCTCGTCGTGGACCAGGGCGGCCCTACGCCGGGCCATCCGGTTGAACAGCGTGGACTTGCCCACGTTCGGGCGCCCGACGATCGCCACGCGGGGCAGACCCTTCACCGCGCTCCCCCCTCGCCGGCCCTCACCGCCCGGGCCGGGTGTCTGATGACGAGTATAGCACAACGCTGGCTCGGCACGCGCCGGCACCGTGCAGCGTCCGCGAGGTCCTCAGCCACACCTCCCGGCGGCCAGGTCGTCTAGCACCTGCTGGACCCGCTGCTCGAGGGCCGCGTGGATCTGGGTCAGGCCCCGGAGGACCAGCAGCCTTCCGGGGCCGGCCAGGCCCAGCCGGCGGGAGAGGAAGCCGCCCGCGCGCAGGGCGGGCGTCAGCAGGTCGTGGGTGTCCACCCAGCGGATCCGCTCGGGTGGTGTGCCGCCCCCGGTGCTCAGGGCGGAGACGACCGCGGTGCGAATGGGCTCCAGCCGCCCCCCGTGTCCGACGGTGGCCACCCGGTTGCCGTGGCGATCGTGCCCCCACAGGTGGAGACGTCCGAGATCCTGCAGGCTGAGCCGGTCGAAGGGCGGAAGCGCGTCCAGCTCTTCGAGGGTCGGAGGGCGCCCGCGAGGGAGCAACCCCAGGTGGATCCCGGCGGCCATGGGGGAGGTATGGGTGCCCCCAAAGCAGCTGTAGATCACCCATCCGTCAGTGGCGCACAACGATGAGCAGGTCCTCGGCCAGCTCGTGCACCATGCCGACGGTGACCTTGGCCAGGGTGTTGGCCATGTGCACCATCTCCTCCCGGCTGCGGGCCACGAAGACCGGCGCGCCGCCCCCGGCGGCACGGGAGGCGTCCGTGGTCACCACGGCGAGGACCTGGTTGGTGGGGCTCACCTCGCTCACTCCGGCGTCTCCCCCTCCAGAAGGCGTCCCACCGGCGATTGCAGGGGCTTGCGGACCGAACCCTCCAGCACGGGCACCTGGCGGATGGCCAGAAGCAGCGCCTCCATGCTCCGCTCCGCCGGCAGCACCGCGAGCACCAGTGCCCCGTCAGGCTTCCGCCGCACCAGAGGGGTGAACTCAGGTTGGTCGACGTCGTGCTGGAAGCCCACCAGGGCCGCCACGTCGTGGGCGATGGCCTGCCGCTGCCCCAGGTTGGCCAGGGTCGCCTTGGCAGCCAGGTTCCGGGGACGGATCTCAGCGGCCAGACCCTCCTTGAGGAACCGCTCGCGCGACGGCCCCCAGCCCACGTTCATGATGGCTACCCCCGACACGGTGAGCACCGGGCCCTCGAAGCGGATCTCCGCCGGGCGAGCCTCCGCCAGGCTCTCAAGGCGCGGCCCCGTGGTGTAGCGCTCCAGGAGCACCCACCCCGCCAGCGCCACCGCCCCGCCCGTCACCAGGGCCGCCTGCGCGGCAGCGGCCCCCGGCCAAACGGCCACGCCCAGCGCCAGGCCCGCCAGGTACCCCAGACTGAAGAGGAGGCCCACCCCCATGGCCAGGTAGTTCCGCGCCTCGAAGACCCGGGCGATGCCCTCGATGTACCCGGTGCCGCGGGGGATCATCTCGGTGGCCTCCAGCGCCTGAAGGGTCCGCCGCTCGGTGTCGCGCACCTCACGGAACTGGGTGGCCGCCAGAGCCAGGAAGGAAGCCGCGGTGAAGTCGCCCCGGGCCAGGGCCAGCGGGCCGGCCGTGCCCAGGAAGGCGCCCAGGGTCCCCAGGCTCAGGTGGATGACGAATCCCTGGGGGTAGCTGGGATACTGGCGGTAGTCCACCCGCAGCATGGAGAGCCGGGCCAGGGCCCCGAAGAGGGTGCCCAGGAGCAGCGGGAGTGCCATGGGATCACGGCTTCGGTTCGTCGTCGCGGTGTTCCGGGTCGCGGGGTGGCGGCGCCAGCTCCTCCGACGCCTCGGCTCCTGCCCCGGCCGGGCTCGAGAGTCCCAGGCGCTGGCTCCAGCGGCGCCAGGCGCCCCCGTTGACGAGCAGGTACCCCACCACCCCCACGACCCCCAGGAGGAGCAGCCAGCCCACCCAGCGCCACGCGGCCGGTCCCGATCGACCGGCGGCCGGTGCCGCGGTGCCCGGCGCCATGCCCGCCGCCGCGGGAATGACCTTGGAGAAGAGCTGCGCGGCCTTCTGGGCGTCCGCCAGGCTGACGGTGTGGGTTCCAAACTCGAGCAGGATCGTGTTCGGCCCCAGGTCTTGGTTGTAGTTGCCCTGGGCCATGAAGATCCCCTTGATCAGTCCCGCGTGCTCCCGGTCGGACAGGGCCTTCATGCGCTTCGCGTACTCCAGGTTGGCGCCCTGGTTGGCGTTCTGCCGGCCCACCACCAGCCGTATCCGGGCCACCTCGCTCTCGCCGACCCGGGTCAGGTACTCGCTCGCCTGGGGAATGGCATCCCGGTGCACATCGATGAGGGTCCCCGGCCGCCGTCGCAGCAGCTCCATCGCCGTCCGCCGCGAACGCAGGTACGCCTGGCCATCGTGGGGGTTGTGGTTGTTCTGGGACCAGACGACCTCGTATCCTTCCCCTTCCAGGGCGTCCTTCAGCATGCGGCCCACCTGGTAGATGTCCCCGGTCCACTCGGTCGGCGAGCCGCTGGTGGGAACGTACGATTCATCGCTGTGGGTGTGGTAGATGCCCACCAGGCGGTTCGGGCGCGACGCGAGGCCGAGCCACTGCGCCAGGGCACCCCAGCGGGAGGGGGGCCTGGCGGCCTCAGCGAGGATCTCTTCGGGGTCGGGCATCTCGGCCAGCCCCCGGTCCTCCACCCGCACTTCGTCCCCCTCCACCGCGGTGACCCGGTACAGGCGGTTGTCCTCGTCAATGTAGCTGTCGCCTGGGGAGAGGATCCAGGCGGTCCGCGTCACCTCCCGGCCCTCCTCGTCCACCAGCCGGAAGAAGCCGCCGTCGGTTCGCTCGCCCAGCTCCTCCCGGACCCCCTCGGGCAGCGGCGGCACAGCGACGGCGTCACCCAGGGGCCACCGCCCCGACGCCCACCACGCGGGAGCCGCCACGATCACGGCCAGGAGCAGCAGCCACCGCCACCGGATCCGTCTCCCCTGGCTGTCCACAGGGCTCACGGGTGCTCCTCCCCTTCGCGCCGGTCTCCAGGGCGCGGCGAGCCCGCCGCCCCGGGATCCTCTGGCTGGCCACGGTCGTTGAAGAGGGCCGGCGCCCGCCGGTGGCGGGTGTCCGGGCCTCCCTGCAGGCGCTCCAGGCCCTCGCCCACCACCTCGGCCAACCCCACGGCCAGGATGCCCGCCACCACGATCGCGTCAAAGGCACCGGCACCGCCCACGGCCACGCGCACGGGTCCGGGGGCCGACAGCCCCCGGATCAGGTGGATCACGTCCAGCGCCAGCACCCCCAGGGTCGCCGAGACGAAGGAGGCCCGGCGGGAGCGGCCCGCCAGGTACCCGACCCCGCCCCCCACCAGCCCCACCAGCCACAGGGGGTCCAAGACGTCGGCAAACCCGGGCTCGAAGTCGGTGAGCTGGGTGATGCCCCAGAGGGCACCCCCGGTCACCGCGGCGCCGAGGATGGCCCGAACGCGCTCCCACCCCGTATCGGCCCGGGCCAGTAGGTAGACGACCAGCGCCAGTGGCACCAGCGCGCCCCCCACGTTCACCGTCAGCTCCACGGGAGGGCGCCGGAAGGGGATCTCCACGAAGCTCCCTGCGGCCAGGAGGGCCACCACCACCAGGGCCTGGACGTCGTTCAGGTGAAGACGGTCCAGCACCCGATGCGCGGCACCGAAGAAGATGAGGGCGGCCACGGCCAGGAGCACGATCAACCCCAGAGGCATTGCTCCATCTCCTTCCACGGCGTCGGCACCCGCCGGGCCGCACGTTCGGATGCCGCCCGAGGGCGGACTGGAGTCAACACCCGTTAGGTTAGGTCGGCGTGCGGGGGCCTATACGGTCCCGGAAGGGGTGGGGGGAACTGGCAATGGGGCGAGGCTTCCCTCGTGCCCGGCGGAGAGATGGAAAAGGGGCGTGCCACGGCACGCCCCCAGGAAGTGAAACCTGCGGTTCCGCTCAGCCGTTTTCCGAGCTGCTCTGGACCTCTTGGTCCTCGGCCGCGTGCCGTTCGTCCAGGAGCTCCTGCAGCTCTCCGAAGACGTCGCCCAGCTTGACGCTGTCGCGCTCGCGGCTCTGGTTGAACTGGGAGGTGCGAAGCCGTTCCTCGTCCTCCCGAGCCTCCTTGAGGGAGAGGCCGATGCGACGAGCCTTGGGATCGAGGCTGATCACCTTCACGGTGACCTGGTCGCCCGTCTGGACCACTTCGGAGGCGTCGTTCACGTGGTGGCTGGCCAGCTGGGAGATGTGCACCAGCCCCTCCACCCCGTCCTCGAGCTTGACGAACGCCCCGAACTCCACGGTCCGGGTGACCTCGCCCGTGACCAGCTCGCCGATCTGGTACCGCTCGTGGATGTTCCTCCAGGGGTCCGGCTGGGCACCCTTCAGGCTCAGGGAGATCCGGCCTTTCGCGGGATCCACCGAGAGGACCTTGACTTTCACCTTCTGGCCTTCCTTCACCACGTCGCGAGGGTGGCGCACCCGGCTCCAGGCCATCTCCGAAACGTGCAACAGGCCCTCGACCCCGCCTTCCAGCTCCACGAAGGCGCCGAAGTCGGTCAGCCGGCGCACCACGCCGTCCACCGCCGTACCCGGCTTGAGGCTGGCCAGCAGCTCGACCTTGGAGGACTCCATCTCCTTCTCCAGGACTTCCTTGCGGGAGAGGACGACGTTGTTCCGCTGCCGGTCGATCTCGATCACCTTGAGCCGCAGGGTCTGCCCCACAAACTGGCTCAAGTCCTCCACGTAGCGGATGTCCACGTGGGAGGCGGGCAGGAAGCCCCGCACGCCCACGTCCACCAGCAGGCCGCCCTTCACCCGCTCGGTGACCCGGGCCTCCAGCGGCTCGCCTTCCTTGAAGTGCCGCTCGAGGCGCTCCCACACCAGCCGGTAGTCCGCGCGGCGCTTGGAGAGGAGCACCGTGCCCTCGGCATCCTCCACCTTGATGACGAAGACGTCGATCTCGTCGCCCCGCTTGAAGAGATCCGAAGGCTTCGTGTCCCTTGGGATGTTCAGCTCGTGGAGGGGAATGCGGCCTTCGGTCTTGTAGCCCACGTCGACCAAGACCTCGTCGTCGTTCACCTGGGCCACGTGGCCGCGCACGATCTGCCCGGCACTCAGAGGCTCGAATCCGGGCTCGTTGATCCACGCCGGCGTCGCGTCCGCCGGCCGTGGGGCCTCCGACGCCGTGGCCTCGGCCACGGCACCGTTCACCGCGTGCGCCTCTCGAGCGGCAGCCTCCTCACGCGCCTCTTCGGGCGGTGGGGCGGCTGCCAGCGTGGCCTCGCCGGAAGCCTGAGGCAGCGACTCCGGGTACCCGTCGACCGCCTGGGACTCCTCCCCGCGCGCCTCTTCCTCTCCCGAAGCGTCCGGGTCCACCCCCCGGGAGGCTTCACCCGCCGCACCCTCGGCCGCCGCCCGGGCCCGTGCCGCCTCGACGTCCACGCCGCCGGGCGCCCCCTCGGATTCAGACGGACGGCCTTCGGAGGTCAGCTCCTCCCGTTCGCGCTTCTCTTCCGACTCGACCATCGGACTCGTCCCCCTAGCTTCGCGACACACACGGCGGAACCGCAGCCCGGTCCGCCCGCCGCAGCGACTCCCGTATCCACCCTCGGTTACGACCGAAACCGTGCGCCCACGCCCCGCGGGACCCGCCTTTCACCCGCCAGCACCGGACGCGTACCCGTGCGGCCCGGCCTGAGGCTCTCACCCTCCCGCGCGCACACGCGCGGTAGTATTCGTCCCCGATCAATGGATTCCTCCCGAAGGCTCCCCCGGCCGATCGTCAACGCCTGCTACATCGCCTCCAGGAGCGAGGAGATGGCCCCCATGATCCGCCCGCTGGCCTCGGCGATCTCCTCCCGCCCCACCCGGCCGATCCGCCGCCCGCCCAGGTCGACGGGGTGACCCACCAGCACCCGTACGGGACGCCGGTGCCAGAACCACCCCTTCTCGTAGACCTGATCGGCCCCCGAGACCCCCACGGGCACCACCGGGGCCGCGGCATGGAGGGCCAGCAGGGCGGCCCCACCCCGGGCCTCCTGCAGCCGGCCCGTCCGGCTCCGGTGGCCCTCGGGGAAGAGACCCACCAGGTTGCCCTCCCGCAGGGCCTGCAGGGCCCGCCGCAGCACGGCCTGGTCCCGCCCGTCGCGGCGCGCCTCCAGCAGGTAGACGCGTCGCAGGATGAAGCCGAGGACGGGGATCCGGAAGAGCTCCTGCTTCGCTACGAAGTAGACAGGCCGGTCGGCCAGGGCGGCCACCAGGATCGCGTCGACCCAGCTCACGTGATTGGCGGCCAAGATGGCAGGACCCTGGGATGGGATGCGCTCCACCCCCTCCACCTGGATCCGGAAGAGCCTCCAGAGGAACGCCTTCACCACGGGTTTCAGGATCCCGTAGAGCACGAGGCGCGCCTCCTCTCCACCAGCCGTAGGATCTCGTCCACCACGGCGTCCACGTCCCTGCCGGTGGTCTCGACCTCCACGGCGTCCGGCATCCTACGCAAGGGCGAGGCGGACCGTGCCTGGTCGAGTCGATCCCGCTCGGAGACGTCGCGGGCCACGTCGTCCCACGTCACGTCGAACCCCTGTGCCCTGAGCTCGGCCCACCGGCGCCGGACCCGCTCCTCAGGCGTCGCGGTGAGGAAGATCTTCAGCTCCGCGTCGGGAAGGATGACGCTGCCCACGTCGCGACCGTCCATCACCACTCCCCCCCGGGCCGCCAGCGCGCGCTGCTGCTCCACCAGCACGTCACGAACGGCAGCCACCGCGGCCAGCCTCGAGACGTACCGGCCCACCTGCGGGCTCCGTACGGCTTCGGTGACCTCCCGGCCGTCCAGGAAGACCTGGTTGCCGCGCGGGGTCTCGGGGGCGGGAACGAGTTCCACCCGGCTTTCCCGGGCGATCCGGGCGAGCTGGGACCGATCCTCCCACGCGGCCCCCCACTCCAGGACCTTCAGGGTGAGCGCCCGGTACATCGCGCCCGTGTCCACGTACAGGAAGCCCAGCCGCTCGGCCACCCGCCGCGCGACCGTGCTCTTCCCAGCCCCGGCGGGGCCGTCGATGGCGATCCGGAAGCGATCGCTTAAGGCCGTCCCCTCCTCCCCACCCATGGTTCGCACGCCCGGGGCCCTTCACCTTCCTACGGCTTCCTGCAGCCCCGGATCCTCACCCTGCCGCGTCCGCGCCCCCTAGCGGACCCGGGCCCAGTACCCCGCCCTCTCCAGCACCTCCCGCGCCCGATCCCGCTCCGACTCGCTTTCCAGGGCGATGCGCACGCTGCCGCCTTCGCCCTCCCGAACCCGTAGGATCTCGATGTCGGCCAGGTTCACCCCCGCACCCGCCAGGACCCCCGTGACCTGGTGGATGGCCCCCACCTCGTCCGGCACCCGAACGATCAGCTCTGGGTGGGGCGCCAAGAGACCCCGGGCGTTTCGGGTCACCTGCCGCCGGCGCTGGACCGCCTCCTCCAGGAGCCTTCCCAGTTCCTCGCCGTCGGCGTGTGCCAGCGCCTGCACGAGCCGGTCCAGGGCGGAACGGAAGGCGCCCGCCTGCTGCAGGATGGCCTCGCGGTTGGCCAGCAAGATCTGCCGCCAGAGGGCGGGGTCCCCCGAGGCAATCCGGGTCGTGTCGCGAAAGCCTCCGGCCGCCAGCCGGTCGACCCAGGGGGAGCTCGTCCCCTCCAGGCTCAGCACCAGCGCGGCCGCGGCCACGTGCGGGAGGTGGCTCACCGCGGCCACGAGCCCGTCATGCTCCTCGGGCTCCAGCACCACGGGCTCGGCGCCCACCGACGCCACCAGGCTCCGGACGCGCGCCGTCGCCTCCGGGCCGCCGGGCGTGCCCGCGGGCGGCGGGCAGAGGACGTAGACCGCATGCTGGAAGAGGTAGGGGTCGGCCTGGTCCACCCCGGTTCGCTCGGAGCCGGTCATGGGGTGGCCGCCCACGAAGGCGGGGCCCTGGCGTCCCAGCCGGGCCCAGGCCCCCCGGCAGATCTCGGTCTTCACGCTGCCCACGTCGGTCACCGCGGCGGACGGAGGGATGAAGGGCAGGCACCGCTCCAGAACGGGCAGGATCGCCTCTACGGGCGTGGCCAGGACGACCACCTCGCACCCGGCCAGGATCTCGGGGGACGGCGACCCGCGATCGATCGCGCCGGCTTCCACCGCCCGCGCCGCCTCGTCCGGGGTCCGGACGACCCCCACCACCTCGGCGGCGCCGCCGAAGCGGCGGAGGGCCATGCCGAGGGACCCCCCCATGAGCCCGACGCCCACGACGCCCACGCGCACCGGCGTCACGCTCCGAACGCTCGCTGCTCCGCCCCGCTCCCCCGCCCGGGCGCCGTCGCCACGGAGCGTCCCACGGACCGGGCGACGGCCCGGACCCCCTCCATCATTTGGGCGAAGCGGTCCGGCTTGAGGGACTGGGGACCGTCGGAAAGGGCCTGGTCCGGACGGGGATGAACCTCAACCAGCAGCCCGTCGGCCCCCGCGGCGACCGCAGCCAGGGCCATGGGCGCCACCAGGCTCCAGTAGCCGGTTCCATGGCTCGGATCGACCACCACCGGCAGGTGGGAGCGCTCCTTCACCACCGGCACGGCGCTCAGGTCCAGGGTGTTGCGGGTGGCCGTCTCGAAGGTGCGGATCCCCCTCTCGCAGAGGACCACCTGGTGATTCCCCTCGGACATGACGTACTCGGCTGCCATCAGCCACTCCTCGATGGTGGCCGAGAGCCCCCGCTTGAGGAGCACCGGGCGCCGGCTGCGCCCCACCTCCCGCAGCAGCGGGAAGTTCTGCATGTTGCGCGCACCCACCTGGAGCATGTCCGCGTGGGCGGCCACCAGCTCCACCTCCGCCGGGGAGAGGACCTCGGTGACCACGCCCAGCCCGGTCTGTGCTCGCGTCTGGGCCAGGAGCTTCAGCCCCTGCTCGGCCAGACCCTGGAACGCGTAGGGTGACGTGCGGGGCTTGAAGGCGCCGCCCCGCAGCAACGCGGCGCCCGCCTCTCCCACGGCCTGCGCCGTCTCCAGAAGCTGTTCGAGGCTCTCCACCGAGCACGGGCCCGCGATCACCACGATCTCGGGGCCGCCGATCTCCACCGCTCCCACCCGCACCCGGCTCGACTCGGGCCGGAACTCGCGGCTCGCCAGCTTGTACGGCTGGAGAATGGGGACGACCCGCTCCACCCCGTCCATGGCCATGAGCCGGTCCGCCAAGCCGTCGGGCTTCCGACCGATCACGCCCACCACCGTCCGCTGCTCGCCGCGGGAGAGGTGGGCCTGAAGGCCCATCTCCTCGATCCGGTCGAGGACCGCGTTCACCTCCGGCTCCCCCGCACCGGCCTTCATCACCACGATCACGACGTACCGCCTCCCGAGCGCTCGGCAGGGACGGGCTCCACCGCGAGCGCGCGATCCAGGGCCTCCAGGAAGAGGAGGTTCTCCCTGGGCAGGCCCACCGTCACCCTTATGGCCCCAGGAACCCCCAGGGGCACCCCCGGCCGCACGATGACCCCCTGGTGCAGCAGGTTCTCCGCCACGGGCCCGTCGGCCCGCCCCAGGCGCACCAGCACGAAGTTGGCGTCGCTGGGATCACACCTCAGGCCCCGCCGTTCCAGCTCCCGGACCAGCCACGCCCGCTGGTTCCAGACAAGCTCGCGGCTTCGGCGCACGTGCTCCTCGTCTTCCAGCGCGGCGAGCGCCGCCGCCTGGGCCGCCTGGTTGACGTTGAAGGGCTCCTTCACCCGCATGATCGCCTGGGCTACCGGCGCCGCCGCCAGGCCGTAACCGACCCGCAGCCCCGCCAGCCCGTAGATCTTGGAGAAGGTCCGCAACGAGATCCAGGGCCTTCCCCGCCGGACGGGACCCAGGCTGTCGAAGAGCCGCTCGGGCCGCACGTACTCTCGGTACGCCTCATCCAGCGCCACCACCACGCCGCCGGGTAGCCTTTCCTCCAGACGCTCCAGCTCCGCGGGCTCCAGGGCCGTGCCGGTGGGGTTGTTGGGCGTGGCCAGGAAGAGCAGCCGGGTGCGGGGCGTAACCGCGGCCAGCACGTCCTCCGCCCGTACCTGGCCTCCGCTCACGGGCACCGGCACCTCCCGGGCGCCCAAGAGCCGGGCCACGTAGCTGTACTCGCTGAAGGAGGGCGAGCCCATCACCACCTCGTCCCCCGGTTGCAGGTAGGCCTCTCCCAGGAGCTTGAGCAGCTCGTCGGAGCCGTTCCCCACCACCACCTGCTCGGGGTCCACGCCGTGACGGCGTCCGAGCGCCTCCCGCAGGAGGCGGAAGGACCCGTCGGGGTAGCGGTGCAACCCCTCCAGGAAGCCCGGGCGAGCCAGGACCTCCAGTGCCCTGGGCGAGGGGCCGAGCGGGTTCTCGTTGGAGGCGAGCTTCACCACCTGGGAGAGGCCCAGCTCGCGGCGGACCTCCTCCAGGCTCCGCCCAGGCTGGTAAGGGGTGATCCGTTCCGCCTCGGGGCGGAGGGGGGGCGCCCCGGTGCCCTCGGACCCTGCCGCCGGCTGCGGCGCCGCCCGGTCGGGGCGGAGGGTGACGGCCTCCCTCAGGTAGACGTGCTCCACCTGATCCGCGGAACGTTCGGTGTTCACCTGGACCAGGACCCGGATGCAGCGCGCCACCGAGCCCGGAACCGGGATCTCCCGGGCACAGAGGAGGGGGGCCGCGTCGAGCCCCAGGCGGCGCGCCGCCTCGGCCGGGAAAGTCTCCGTGAGGTCATCCGTGGCGGTGAAGAAGATCGCGGCCAGATCATGGGGGTCGATCCGGTTGCGCAGGAGGATCTCCCGCAAGAGCTCCTCGGTCGCCTCCAGGATCGCCTCCCGTGAGCCGTCCGTTGCGGTGGTGGCGCCTCGGATCCCCCTCAGGCGCATGCGAACCCCTCCCGGCCCGATCCACCCGCCCGTCGACCTCCGGAGGGGTGGAATTTCCTATGACTTTAGCACAAAGGCCCCTACCTCACAAGGCCTGGCCAGGAAAGGGGAAACCGTCACCGGCCGGGGATTCCCGCTGCCCGCCGGAGCTCGTCCAGCTCGGAGCGGGTCAGGGGGCGAACCGCTCCCGGCTGGAGCGAGCCCAGGCGGAGAGGGCCCATGGCCACCCGCACCAGGCGAGTGACCGGATGGCCCACTGCCATGGCCATGCGCCGAACCTGCCGCTTCCTGCCCTCCCGCAGGACGATCTCGAGCCGGCTCGATCCCTCGGCGGCCCGAACGAGCTTGACCTGCGCCGGGGCGGTCGTCCCGTCCTCCAGAGGAACCCCCTCCCGGAGCTGCCGTAGCGCCGCCTCCCCCACCCGCCCCTTCACCCACACGTGGTAGCGGCGCGGTACCTGGTGGCGGGGATGGAGGAGCCGTTCCGCCAGGGCCCCGTCGTTGGTCAGGAGGATCAGGCCTTCGCTTTCCCGGTCCAGGCGGCCCACCGGGTAGAGACGGGTCTCCCGGTGGGGAACCAGGTCCAGCACCGTCCGCCCGGCATGGCGGTCCCGCACGGTGGAGACCACCCCTCTGGGCTTGTGCAGGAGCAGGTAGACCAGCCGCTCGGGCTTCGAGAGGGGCGCGCCGCCCACCTCGATGCGGTCCCTTCCGGGATCCACCCGTTCCCCCAGCGCCGCCACCCGCCCGTTGACCCGCACGCGGCCCTGGCGGACGATCTCCTCGCAGGCCCGGCGGGATCCGTAGCCCGCCCGGGCGAGGACCTTCTGGAGGCGCTCGCCCTCGATCATCCCAGGCTCACGCTCTCTTCCGGATAACGGGTATGACCGTTGCGGCGCGACCGGAGGATGAGCGCCGTGGCCAAGGTCATGGGGCCCAGGCGTCCCACCAGCATCTCCATCACCAGGAGTACCCGGGAGGCGGGTCCCAGGCTCGACGTGACCCCCATGGAAAGACCCACGGTGCCGAAGGCGGAAAAGCTTTCGAAGAGGAGGCTCAGGGGATCGGCGGGTTCCAGGACCATGAGGGCCGCGCTCACCCCGATGACCGTCAGGGCGGCCAGGACCGCGATAGCAAGCGCCCGCTGCACCGCCTGGGCCCCCAGGCGGCGCTCGTAGAGCACCGGCTCCGTCTGACCCCGGACGGCGGCGATCACCCCTGCGAAGATGGTGCCCATGGTGGTCACTTTGACACCGCCCCCGGTGCCGCCCGGTCCCACACCCGTGAACATCAAACCCATGATCAGGATCAGGGTCGCCGGATGGAGCGCGCCGGTGTTCAGGGTGTTGAACCCCGCGGTGCGGGGCGTGGCGGCGGTGAAGAAGGCGTTGACCACCTGGTTCACCGGTGAGAGGCCGCCGAGGGTGGACGGGTTCTCCCGTTCCATGAGCCAGACCGCTGCGGTGCCTCCCACCAGCAGGACGGCCGTGAAGGCCAGGACCACGCGCGTCTCGAGGCTCAGGGGGCCTGGGCGCTCGTGCCGGGGCCGGCGGATCAGCTCCTGCACCACCCCGAAGCCCAACCCCCCGGCGACGAAGAGGATCGCCACCACCAGGGGCACCAGGGGATCGGTGCGGAAGCCCGCCAGGCTGTCGCCGAAGAGGTCGAAGCCGGCGTTGTTGAAGGCCGAGACCGCGTGGAAGAGGGCGAAGTAGGCAGCCTGTCCCGCCGGCAGGCGCGGGAGGAGGAGCGCGAAGAGGGCGAGCCCTCCCACCAACTCGGCGGTGAGGCTGAACCCCGCCACCAGCCGTACCAGGCGCACGACCCCCGAGAGGTAGGACCGATTCCGCTCCTGCTGCAGGAAGATACGGTTCCTGAGGCCGATGCGCTGGCCCAGGAGGATGGCGAAGAGGCTTCCGAAGGTCATCACGCCCAGGCCGCCGATCTGGATCAGCACCAGGACCACCACCTGGCCGAAGACCGAGAGGTCCTGGGCGGTGGAGACCACGGTGAGACCCGTCACACACAGGGCCGAGGCCGCGGTGAACAGCGCCTCGTGCCATGCCAGGGGCGCTCGTTCCGGAACGACCGCAGGGGGCAGCGAAAGGAGCATGCTCCCGACGAAGACGACGATCAGGTAGAAGAGCACCAGGAGCTGGGGCGAGCTCAGCCTCGGCGCCCGCGCGAGCTGCCGTTCCAGCTCACGAGGCCCTTCGGTGAGAGACACGGCGAACCACCCATCGCGACCCGCAGGTCAGGCTCTCACTTCACTAGTCCGTGAGTATACACCCCTTCGCTCCGGGGGTAAAGCGCGGATCGCTCGGCGCGCCTCGTTCAGAGGCGGGTCGTACTCTCCCGATCCAGCCGGCGGTAGCCATCCCCCGCCGGCTCCTCGCTCAGCGTCAGGTCCGGTCGCCAGATGCCGATGAGGCGGTCGGCCAGCTTGGGCGCCAGGTCGATCAGGCGATCGTACACCGGGTTCGCCTCCACGGGCAGGAGGCGCACGTCGCCCTGCCCCACCACCAGGAAGGCGACGGGGCTCACCGACATCCCCGCTCCGCTGCCTCCCCCGAAGGGTGCAGCGTGGCCTTCGTCCCGGCGGCCTGCTCCCGCGGTCTGGAACTCGCTTCCGCCCGCGGCGAAGCCGAAGGAGACCCGGGAGACGGGAAGGATCACGCTCCCATCAGGGGTTTCCACGGGATCCCCCAGGATGGTGTTGACCGCCACCATCTCCTTGAGGTTCTCCATGGTGTGGCGCATCACGCTGTCCATGGGGTGGGTCGCTTCGGCCATGTTGCCTGCCTCCGAACGCATTGAGGGTTGGAGCCACACCCATAGCATGAACGAGCCGCGTCCGCAGTATGCAGCGCAGCCGTACGGCAACTCCTCCCTGCCCGTATCGGGGCCGGATCGCCACCCGGGGCGGCTGCCGGATCGCCACCCGGCGCTGGAGCAGGGCCAGGGCCGTACCCCAGACGCTCCACGCGACGCCGCTCAGGAAGGCACTCTCGGCCGCATCCCCCGTCCCCACCTCCACCTCGCCCTCGACGGCCCCCACCTCCTCCACCAGCTTCCAGAGGCGGCTGCCCGCGCTCCATCGCCGGGCCCACGCCCGGGGGACAGGGCCTGCCCGCGGGCGCCCGGGCAGCCGCGAGGGCAGCCGGAGACGGATCGGCCCCAGGAGGAACCAGAGACGGACGGTGTGAGCGCCGGGCGGTGACGGCCAGTCCAGGTCCAGCCTGAAGCGGAGGGGCCAGAAGAGAAGGACGAGCCACGCAGTCAGGGCCAGAAGGGGCCAGGCGGCGTCCCAGCGCACGGTCTCACCCTCCCCGCCGTCTTTCGAGGCGACGACCCCGCCCCGCCGGGAGGACCTGCAGGCCCTCCCTGGACCCCCTTAGTCTTCCTCCGCTCCCCCCTTTGCTTCAGCCCGTGGCGGACGTCCGCTCGGCCGCGCCGGCGGGTGGCGCCTCGGGACGCGGCAGCTCGCCCAGGCTCTTGAGCGCAAAGAGGTCGAGGAAACGGGGCGTGGTGCGGTAGAGGGCCGGCCGGCCCGGCGCCTCCTTCCGCCCTGCCTCCTCCACCAGCCCGTGCTCCTCGAGCCCGCGGAGGACCCCGTCGGACTGCACGCCCCGCACCGCCTCGATCTCCGCACGCGTCACCGGCTGGCGGTACGCGACGATGGCGAGGCACTCCAAGGCGGCCCGGCTCAGGCGGAGCTTCCGGTCGGGGCGCTCGAGCTGGTGGACCCACGGGGCCAAGTCCGGCCGGGTCTCGAGCCGGTAACCCCCCGCCACCTCCACCAGGCGAACACCCCGGCGTACGTCCTGCTCCAGGCGGGCCGCGTACGCCTCCACCAGGCCCCGGGCCACCGCCGGTGCCATCTCCAGCAGCTCGGCCAGGCGACCGAGGGGGATGGGCTCTGCCGCCGCAAAGAGGACGGCTTCCAGGACCGCCTCGGGCTCGGGGGTCATGGACGGACCCCCGGGCCGGCCACACCCGCGACGAAGATGGGCCCGAAGAGCTCCTCCTGCCAGACGCGGGCCTCGCCCAGCCTCACCAGCTCCAGTACGGCCAGGAACGAGGCGATCACCTCCCGCCGGCCCGCCCCGCCGATCAGCTCCTCGAACCGCAGCCGTCGGCCCGGTGCGAGATGCCGGCGTACCCGGCGAAGGATGCCTTCCCAGTCGATCTCCTGCAGCGGAGGGTCCACGTGACGGGGCAGGCGCGCCAGGACCCGGCGAAGGCCCTCGGCCAGGAGCTGGGGATCCAAGGGTCCCTCCAGGTCCGACTCGGGAGCCGCGCCATCCTCGGCCGCGGGCGGTGCGGCCACGGGCGGGCGCGGCCAGGCACGAGCCGCGGACGCCCCTTGGAGGGCCAACCACTCACTGAGCTGCTGGAACCGCCGGTACAGGTTCTGATGCTCTTCCAGGAGCTCCCGCACCATCGCCTCGTCCAACTCCTCGGCGGGTTCCGGCTCGCCGGGAAGGAGCCGGTGGAGCTTCACCCATATGAGCATGGCGAAGGCCAGGAGGGCTTCGCCTTCCCGGTCCGGCTCGGGCGCGGCCGCCGCGCGCAGGTAGGTTACGTACTCGCGCCCGATGAAGGCCAGCGGAACCTCCTCGGGCGAGATCTCACCGGCGCGCAGCATCTCCAGCAGGGCGCCCAGGGAGCCCTCGAAGAGGGCGAGCCGCACCCGATAGTCGGAGCCCCGAAGTTCCAGGCGGGGCTCGCTCACGGCGGCGAGCTCACACCTTCACCGGGGGCCACTGCAGCCGGCGCCGCCAACCAGGCGGGGATGCGATCGTGCCGCACGAGATCCTCGTACGTCTCCCGTCCCACCAGGAGGTCGGCCGCTCCGTCCCGCACCAGCACCACCGCCGGCCTCGGCAGGCGGTTGTAGTTGCTGGCCATGGCGTAGTGGTACGCCCCCGTCACGGGCACGGCCAGGAGATCGCCCGGAGCGATCGGTGGCAGCTCCAGCCCGTCGACGAGGATGTCGCCCGACTCGCAGTTCTTCCCCACGACCCGCACGGGCAGGCGCGCCGCCGGGTGCCCGCTCCCGGACGGCATCGGGTGCACGGGTTCGTTGGCCCGATTGGCCAGGATCCCTTCGTAGGCCGCGCCGTACAGGGCGACCCGCAGGCTCTCGTAGAGGCCTCCGTCGGTCACCGCGTAGGTTCGGGTGCCGGGGATCTCCTTCACCGCGCCGACGCGGTACAGGGTCGTCCCCGCCTCGGACGCCAGCAGTCGACCCGGCTCCACCAGGAGCCGCGGCGCCCGCATGCCCAGGCGGCCAGCCGCGGCGAGGACACCCCGGGAGACGGCCTCAGCCCACAGCCGGACGGGCGGGGCAGGGTCCTGCTCGGTGTACGGCACCGCCCACCCGCCGCCCAGGTCCAGCTCCGTGAGCGGTCGCCCGTAGACCCCCGCGACGTCCCGGAGCCACTCCACCATCCGGGCGCCGAGGAGCTCGTACGGACCCGGCTCGGCGATCTGGGATCCCAGGTGCGCGTGCAGCCCCACCAGCTCCACGCCCGGCACGGCCCGCAGCCGAGCCGCCGCCTCCCGGGCCTCGTCGGGCGAGAATCCGAACTTGGAATCCTCCTGTCCGGTCCGCATGTGGTCGTGGGTGTGGACCCCGATGCCGGGGCGCACCCGCAGGAGGAGGCGCGTCGCAGCCCCGCGGCCTCCCACCAGCCGGGCGATCCGCTCCACCTCCGAGAGGTTGTCCACCACCAACCGGCCCGCACCGGCCGCCAGGGCCATCTCCAGCTCCTCGTGGGACTTGTTGTTCCCGTGGACCACCAGCCGCTCGGGGGGAAACCCGGCGACGCGCGCCGTGTAGAGTTCGCCGCCCGAGGCCACGTCCAGGAAGAGACCCTCCGCCTCCACCAGACGGGCGAACCCCACGGTGAGGAAGGCCTTTCCCGCGTACACCACGTGCGCCTCGCCCGGATAGGCCGCCTGGAAGGCCTCTGTCACCTCCCGGGCCCGCCGGGTGAACGCCTCCTCATCCATCACGTACAGGGGCGTGCCGAAGCGCTCGGCCAGATCCACCGCGTCGCAGCCGCCGATCTCCAGATGCCCGGCCTCGTTCACCCGCATGGTGCCATGAAATCGCATATTGGACCCCCTGCCGCGTATCTCTTGCTCATGGTACTGCAGCAGGAAGAAGGGGTCAACGCCCGGGCGCGGCAGGGTCCTGAAGGCAGGCGCTCGCTCCGCCCTCCTGGCTACGCCCGGCCCGAGAGGCCGCCTTGAGGACCCTGCCGTCCCCACCTCCCAGCGGGCGTCAGCTCAGGCGGGCGACGGCTCGGGCGAACGACCCTCGGGGGCTGGGGCGGTTCGCCGGCGGACGCTGGGCACCGGCGACCGGAAGAGGATGCCTCTCAAGGCCTCCCAGTCGAAGGGGATCAGGGGCCAGAGGTAGGGGATCGTGAGCGACTCGGAGCTGGCCAGGAAGATGAAGAACAGGATGCTGGCCGCCACCAGCCCCTGCCAGCCGGCGAGCCCTGCCGCGAGGAGCAGGACGTACCGGAACAGGCGAAAGGCCAGCGCCAGCTCCTGGCTGGGCGTAGCAAAGAAGCCCAGAAGCGCGATGGCGGTGTAGAGGATGGTCTCGGGCACGAAGAGCCCCACCTCCACCGCCAGCTGCCCCAACAGCACGGCCCCCACGATGCCCAGGGAGGTGGCCAGGGCGTTGGGCACGTGGATCAGCGCCATGCGGATCAGGTCCACGCCCAGCTCCAGGAGCAGGAACTGGACCAGCAACGGCAGCGCCGCGGACTCCTTCGGGCCCAGGAGGTCCAGGAACCCCGGGAGGGGCCCCTTCCACTGCGCGAGGATGAGCCAGACGGGCAGGAGGAACAGCGAGAGGACGATCCCCACCATGCGGATCCAGCGCAGATACGTCCCCACCACCGGGTTCTGGAAGTACTCCTCGGCGTGCTGGGTGAAGTGCCAGAGGTTGGCGGGCAGGATGAGGGCGGTGGGACCCGTATCGGTCAGAACCACCACGTGACCCTCCCAGAGGTGCGCGGCCGCCACGTCGGGCCGCTCCGTGTAGCGCGCCCGGGGGAGCGGGTTGAGGCTGCGGCCCAGGATGAACTCCTCGATGCTCCGGGCCCCGCTCACCACCGAGTCGGTCTCGATCGCCTGGATCCGCCCCTTCACCTCCTGAACCAGCCGGGGGTCGGCCAAATCGTTGATGTAGCCCACCACCACGTCGGTCTGCGAGCGGGTGCCCGCCCGCAAGATTTCGAAGCGGAGCCGGGGGTCCCGGATCCGGCGCCGGATGAGCGCCGTGTTCTGGACGACCGTCTCGGTGAAGCCGTCCCGGGCGCCCCGGGTGACCCGCTCCAGGTCGGGCTCGTCCACCGCCCGGGACGGATAGGTGCGGGCGTCGACGAGGATGGCGGTGGAGACCCCATCGATGAGGATGGCGGTGGGGCCCGCAAGGACCGAGTCGACCACCTGGTCCAGCAGGTCGGTGGTCTCCACCTCCACGTAGGGTAGCCCACGCTCGAGCACGGCCGCCAGCGGATCCGGGGCCAGCTCCCGAGGGGTCATGCTCTGGAGCTGGCCCAGGATCCGGGTGAAGACGTCCTTGACGAAGCCGTCCACGAAGACCAGGGCGGCCTTGCGCCCGCCGATCTCGATCTCCCGGACGACCACGTCGAAGTTGGTCTCGAAGCCCAGCCTCGCCCCCAGCTCCTTCAGGTTGGCCTGAAGGGACCGCTGCACCTTCGCCGGTTGCCGGGCCATCGCCTTCCGCCGCCCCTAGCGCAGGTTGACCGGCACGAAGAGGTCGATGATGCCGATGACGAAGGCCGCCAGAAGCGCTCCCAGGAAGGTCACGCTCAGGCCGGGCACCACGAACTGGGAGGCCCAGATCACGATGGCCGACACCAGGAAGCCGACGATCCCCCGACCGTACGGCGAGACCCGCCTCCCCAGGGTGGCCTCGATCACCCAGCCGATTCCGGCGATGACCGCCGCCGCCAGGAGCGCCGTGCCGAAACCGATGGCCGAGAACCCGGGCAGCACAGCCCCCACGAACATCAGGACCAGGGCGGAGACCACGAAGCGGACCGCCGCACCCACCCAATCCACGCAAACCACACTCCTTCCATTGGCGTTACGCAGGCTAGTCTCTCCCGCCGGGGCCCGTTGATACATCCCGCGCCATCCTCGCCGCGCGCCTCAGCCCCGGGGCTTGAAGAGCACCGCCGCCAGGAAGCCGAAGAGGATCGAGGCGCCGATGACCCCGCCGGCGAGTTGGAAGATGCCGCTGAAGAGCCCGAAGAGGCCCTCCGAACGCAGCCGCTCCAGCACCCCCTGGGTGATCACGTACCCGAAGTTGGAAACGGGCACCGCAGCCCCTGCCCCGCCGATCTCGAGGAGAGGCTGGTAGAGGCCCAGACCGGTCAGCACGGCGCCCCCCACCACGAAAAGGACCATCATGTGCGCGTTGGTGAGGCTGGTGGCGTCCACGATCACCTGCCCCAGGGCGGTCAAACCGCCGCCCACCAGGAACGCGAGCAGGTAGGTCACCGATCGTCCTCCTCCTTGCGATCTCGCTTCATGGGGCCTCCAACACCACCGCGTGGCAGATGGCCGGGATGCTCTCGCCCTGCTTGTAGGTCACCGGGCTGTGGAGGGCGCCGGTGGAGGCCAGCAGGACCCTCCGGTACCGCCCCTCCTGCAGCTGGTGCATCAGGTAGCCGCTGAGCACCAGGCCGGAGCAGGCCATTCCGCTGCCGCCCGAGTGGACGTCCTGGCGTTCGGCGTCGTAGATCAGCACGCCGCAGTCGCTGTAGCGGTCCCCCAGCTCGAAACCGGCGTCCCGCAGGAGCTTGCGGGCGATGGCGCTCCCCACCCTGGCCAGATCGCCCGTCAGGATCAGGTCGTACTCCTCGGGGGTGCGGCCGAACTCCCGGAAATGGGTGATCAGGGTGTCGGCGGCGGCGGGAGCCATCGCGCTCCCCATGTCGTAGGGATCCTTGATCCCGTGATCGAGGACCCGCCCCACGGTCGCTCCTGCCAGCTTGAGACCGGGCACGCCGGCCTCCAGGATGAAGGCTGCGGCACCCGTGACCGTCCACTGGGCCGTTGGCGGCCGCTGCACGCCCAGCTCGGTGGGAAAGCGGTAGGTCCGCTCGGCCGCCTCGTGGTGGCTGCAAACGTCGACCAGCACTCGCCCGGCCGTGCCCGCGTCGAGGGCGGTCGCCGCCAGGTAGAGCCCCTCGGTGAGGCTCGCGCAGGCTGAGAAGACCCCCAGGTGGGGTACGTCCAGGTGGCGTACCGCCATGCTGCACGAGGTGCACTGGTTGAGCATGTCGCTGGTGATGCAGAGGTCCACGTCGGTCTCCTGGAGGCCGGCCTGGCGGAGCACCGCCCGCAGGGCCTCCTCCTGCATGCGGGTTTCGGCCTTCTCCCAGGAGCTCTCGCCGAAGTAGGGGTCGTCGATGCGCGTCTGCAGGTACTCGCCCAGGGGCCCCTCGAACTCCATCCGGCCGGCCAGGTTGGCCGTCTCGCGGATGGCGGGAGCCTGGTCGAAGGTGACACTCCGCCGGCCGAGCCGCTTCGCCACGCTCTTACCCTCCCAGGAGCCACCATCGCAGGAGCGCCACCACCACGCCGGCCAGGACACCATAGGTGAGCACGGGCCCGGCCACCGTGAAGAGCTGGGCGCCGGTGCCCATGACCGTCCCCTCCCGCACCGCCTCCATGGCCGGCGCCACCACCGAGTTGGCGAAGCCCGTGACGGGGATGGCCGCCCCCGCCCCGCCGAAGCGGGCGATCTTGTCGTACCAGCCCAGGCCGGTCAGGAGCGCGCCCAGAACGACCAGCACCACCGCCGCCCGGGCCCCGGCCGCGGGCGTGGGCAGGCCCGCGGCCAGGAAGTACTCGGTGAAGAGCTGGCCCACCACCGCGATGAGCCCACCCACCAGGTACGCGCTCAGCGCGTTCCTGAGGTAGGCGGGCCGCGGCTGGAACGCCTGAGCCTCGGACCGGTACCGATGGGCGGTCGACTGGGCCTGGCGGGCGTCCGACACCACGATCCCTCCCGAGCCGTTCCGATCCTCCCCGCGCCGGACGTTCAGGAGCGGTGTTCGTCGACCCGGAAGGCCACCTGCACGTTCGCCTTGTACTCGTCGATGCGCCCGTCGGGCCCCACGTTACCCGTCCAGTTGAGCACCTCGACCCCGGTGATGTTGCGGACGGTCCTGGCCGCTTCGCGGCAGGCGTTCTGAACGGCGTCCTCCCAGCTGTTGGGGGAATCGCCCACGAGCTCGATCACCTTGACGACAGCCACGCTGTCACCCTCCACCCCGTGGAACTTGGTGCAGAGGGTAGTCTGCCCGGCGCGGCGGCGGTCCTTGCCGGTACGGGGCGCCCGGCAGGCGGGTTCTCATTCCTGCGGAAGGGTGGTCTGGAAGACGCGCCGGAAGTTGCCTCCCAAGATGCCTCGAAGCTGGTCCTCGGTGAAGCCCGCCGCCAGCAGGGCCTCGGTGAGACGCGGCAGGGCGGTCACGTCCGGCAGGTCCTCGGGGGTCCGGCTGATGCCGTCGAAGTCCGACCCCAGCCCGAGGTGTTCGGGCCCCGCCACGTCGGCGATGTGGAGGGCGTGGCGGATCAGATCGCTACTGGTGCAGCGTTCGGAATCCGTGAGGAAGCCCGGGTGGAAGTTGAGTCCCACCACCCCACCCCTCTGCGCGAGCGCGACCAGCTGCCCGTCCGTCAGGTTCCGGGGGTGGTCGTGCACGGCCTGGGCGTTGGAGTGGGAGGCGATCACCGGGCCCTCGCTGAGTTCCAGCAGATCCCAGAAGCCCCGCTCGGAGAGGTGTGAGACGTCCAGCGTCACACCCAGCTTCCCGCAGGCCGCGACCACGGCCCGCCCGAACCGGGTGAGGCCTCCGCCCGATTCCGCGTCCCGGCACCCATCGGCCAGCGCGTTCCGGTTGTTCCAGGTGAGGCCCAAGGCGCGCACGCCCAACCGGTGAAGGACCTCCAGCATCTCCAGCTGGCCCTGGAGGATCTCGCCCCCCTCGATGGAGAGCAAGCCCCCCACCACCCCCTGGGCCGGCTGCAGGGCATCCAGGTCACGCCGGGAGAGGACGGGGCGAAGGCGCCCTTTCGACCCTTCGACCGTCCGCCAGAAGTGCGCCACCTGCCGGAGGGCATGGGGCAGATAGCCGGCGGGCCCCCCTCGGTCCGGAGCCCAGAGGGCGAAGACCTGAAGGGTCACCCCGGCCTCGAGAAGCCGCGGGAGGTCGACGTGGCCCTCCGAGCCGCGCTCAAGGAGGTCGCGCCCCTCGATCGCGGCCAAGAGCGCATCCGTGTGGGCGTCGGCGATGAAAGCTTCGCGATGGAGCCGTGCGGCGAGGCCTGCTGCCTCCGCCGCCGGTGTGCCGGTTCCAGTCACAGCGGCGAGCTCACCTCGGTTGTACGATCAGCTTGATGGCCGTCCGTTCCTGGCCGTCGATCTCGATGTCCGTGAAGGCCGGGATGCAGATGAGGTCCACGCCGCTCGGCGCCACGAACCCCCGAGCGATGGCCACGGCCTTCACCGCCTGGTTGAGCGCCCCAGCTCCGATCGCCTGCATCTCCGCACCGCCTCGCTCGCGGATCACCCCGGCCAGGGCCCCTGCAACGGAGTTGGGGTTCGACTTGGCTGAGACCTTCAGGACTTCCACTGGGGCCTCCTCCTTTCGCGTCCGGAACGTGACGAAGGCACCCTGATGCTAATCATTGCCGCTCGCGTTGTGGGAATCCTCTTTCGCCATTTGAACGCCTTGTCCCCTGCCCGTCGACCCGGATCCCCGTCGCGCCCGGTGCCGCCCCGGCCGCCTAGAAGGCGGGAGGCGGCCGCGGCCGCCTCCCCCTCTCCCTGTCGCTTGCCGACTAGCGGGCCACCGCCACGGCCCGGGTCTCCCGGATGACCGTGACCTTGATCTGCCCCGGGTAATGGAGCTCGGTCTCGATCCTTCGCGCCAGCTCCCGAGCCAGGCGAGCTGCCGCGAGGTCGTCCACGGCGTCGGGTCTCACCATGATCCGGATCTCCCGGCCCGCCTGGATCGCGTACGCCTTCTCCACCCCGTCGAAGCTGTCCGCCAGGGCTTCCAGGTTTTCCAGGCGCCGGATGTACTGGTCCAGCGACTCCCTGCGGGCGCCCGGCCGTGCGGCCGAGAGCGCGTCCGCCGCGGTCACGATCGATGCCTCCAGCGTCTGTGGCTCGTAGTCGCCGTGATGGCAAGCCATCGCATGGATCACTTCGGGCGACTCGTGATACCTCCTCAGCAACTCCATCCCGATCTGCACGTGCGTGCCGTCCATCTCATGGTCGACTGCCTTGCCGACGTCATGGAGCAGCCCGGCTCGTCGCGCCACCTCTGCGTTGGCCTTCAGCTCCGCCGCCATCATGCCGGCCAGATGGGCCACCTCGATGGAGTGCTGCAACACGTTCTGTCCGTAGCTCGTTCGAAACCGGAGACGCCCGAGGATGCCCACCAGCTCGGGTGCCAGCCCGGAGACGCCCACCTCGAAGGCGGCACGCTCACCCGCCTCTTGGATGACGGCGTCCAGCGCCTGCCACGCCTTGCCCACCTGCTCCTCGATGCGGGCCGGATGGATCCGGCCGTCGGCTACCAGCCTCTCCAGCGCGATCCGGGCGACTTCCCGCCGGACCGGGTCGAAAGAGGAGACGATCACGGCCTCGGGGGTATCGTCCACGATCAGGTCGACCCCCGTCAGCGTCTCGAGCGTTCGGATGTTGCGGCCCTCTCGCCCGATGATGCGTCCCTTCATGTCGTCACTCGGCAGCGGCACCACCGAAACCGTGCTCTCGCTCACGTACTCCGATGCGAGCCGCTCGATGCTGAGGGCGATAATCGACCGCGCCCGGCGATCCGCCTCCTGCCTGGCCTGCGCCTCCAGCTGGTTCAGCCGCACGGCCAGCTCGTGCTGGGAGTCCCGCTCCACCTGCTCGAAGAGTTGGCGCCGGGCCTCCTCGCGGGTGAGACCCGCGATGCGCTCCAGTTCCTTCCGTTGCTCCTCCAGGACGCCTTCGATCTCCCTGTGGATCTCCTCCACCCGAGATCGGGCCGCCTGGAGACGCTCCTCCCGCTGGCTGAGATCCCCCTGCCGGCGGTCCAGGCTCTGTTCCCGTTGCAGCAATCGACCTTCGATCGCCTGAAGCTCCCGGCGCCGTTCCCGGAGCTCATGCTCCGCGGATTGGCGCCGCTCCTGGAGCTCGTTCCTCAGTTCCAGCAACGCCTCGCGGCGCCGGCTGTCCGCCTCCCGCTCCGCGGCCCGCATGATCTCCGCCGCTGCGCTCTCCGCTCGGGCGATGCGCCCCTCCACGAAGTAGCGGCGGCCCGCGTATCCGGCCATGAGCGCCAGGGAAGCCACGGCCACGAGGCTCGGCAGGTACGAGGGAATGAGGCTCCCTCCTTCCCCGCCCGAATGAAGCTGTTCGGCTTGCCCTGATCCACGTTGCGGCAGTGAGAGCGTCCAATGCCAGAAAAGCCGGGAAGTCCCAGCTTTCTCCGGCGACCCCTGGTCCACCAGGGACTAAAAAACATTGTAGCCAGGCTCAACCTCTGCTGTCAAGGCGACGAGATCGTTCCAGATCGCTGCGTCGTGCCCCGGGGTGGGGTCACCTGTGTTCACGGGGACGGGTCCGGGTCTTCCTCGACAAAGGCCTCGGCGCCGAGGCGCTGCAGCGCCCCCCGCACGATCTCGTAGGGGAATCCCCGCCCGGCCAGGTACCGGCCCAGCCGGGCGGCCTCAGCCTGCTCCAGCCGTCCTCCCGGGCCTCGGGTCACGTTCCGTCCCGCCAGGCGCCGGTGGGCTGCGGCCACCGCCCGGTCCAGCTCCTCCTCAGAAGGAAGGGCTGCCTCCACCACCTCGCGGGCCAGCGACGCGTCCACCCCGCGCTGCGCCAGCTCCTGCCGGATGCGAAAGCTCCCGTGCTCCGGGCGGAGCTTCCGGGACGCCACCCAGCTTTCCGCGAAACGCCGGTCGTCCAGGAAGCCGCGCGCGCTGCACCAGGCGAGGGCGAAGCGGACCGCGCCCTCGCCGTGGCCTGCCTGGCGGAGGCGGTGCTCGAGCTCCCGCCGCGTCCGTGCCTGGTGGTCGAGGAGGCGGAGCGCGTGCTCCCGGGCCTCAAGGGCTTCCCCCCGGCGGCGCGCGCGCTCCATCTCCCTGGACGCGATCCGGTCCCCCGGCCGCCACCCCAGGCCGGCCACCAGCTCCACCGGCAGATCCAGAACCTCGCCGCTCTCGAAGGAGACCCGCACCCGACGGCCTGCGGCCCCCCTCCCTGCCAGCGGCTCCAGGGCCGCAATGGAAAGGGCTGCGTCAGCCACGGTGGACCACTACCCGGAAGCCTTCTCCGCCGCCTCGGCCGGCGGCCGCTCGGCCCAACCCAGCGTCTCCCGGACCTTCCGGTCCAGCTCCTCGGTGAGCTCGCGATGTTCCTTGAGATACTGGCGGGCGTTCTCCTTGCCCTGGCCGATGCGCTGGTCGCCCACCGAGTACCAGGCGCCCGTCTTCTCCACCAGGCCCATCCCGGCAGCGACATCGAGGATGTCGCCTTCCCGGGAGATCCCCTCACCGTAGAGGATGTCGAACTCCGCCTCTCGGAAGGGCGGGGCCAGCTTGTTCTTGACCACCTTCACCCGGGTGCGGCTGCCGATGGCGTTGGTCCCCTGCTTGAGGGTCTCGATCTTGCGGATGTCCATACGGACCGACGCGTAGAACTTCAGGGCCCGCCCCCCGGGCGTGGTCTCGGGGCTCCCGAACATGACCCCGACCTTCTCGCGGATCTGGTTGGTGAAGAGCACGGTGGTCATGGACTTGGAGATGGCCCCCGTCAGCTTGCGCAGCGCCTGGCTCATGAGGCGGGCCTGCAAACCCACGTGGGAGTCGCCCATCTCGCCCTCGATCTCCGCCTTGGGCACCAGCGCGGCCACCGAGTCGATGACCACCACGTCCACCGCGTTGCTGCGCACCAGTGCCTCGGCGATCTCCAGCGCCTGCTCCGCGTTGTCCGGCTGGGAGATCAGGAGGTTCTCGATGTCAACCCCCAGGGCCTGGGCGTAGAGCGGGTCCTGGGCGTGCTCGGCGTCGATGAAGGCGGCGATACCCCCTCGCCGCTGGGCCTCGGCCATCACGTGCAGGGTGAGCGTCGTCTTGCCTGACGACTCGGGCCCGAAGATCTCCACGACCCGCCCGCGGGGCACGCCTCCCACGCCGAGGGCGACGTCGAGGGCGAGGGAGCCGGTGGGGATGACCGGGACCTGCTTGATCTCCGCCTTCCCCAGCCGCATGATGGAGCCTTTTCCGAACTGGCGCTCGATCTGGCTGAGCGCGACCTCCAACGCCTTTTCCTTTTCCAACGGAGTCGCCTCCCTTCTCCCCCTGCCCTAGCGGCCCGCGCGGCCGAGAGGGACCACGGCCAGCGGCCGGTAGAGCGGCCCCTGGGGCCGGAGCTGGCTCTCCATCACGTGGATCGCCTCCACCCGCATCTGCCCCAGCTCATGGTCGCCGCACCCCTCAAGCCAGGCCTCCAGCCCGGGAAGCCGGTCGCCCTCCCGTATCCGGGCGACGGTGACGTGGGGCCGAAAGGCCCGCTCTTCCCGAGGGAACCGCCTGCGCCGCAGCGCGGCATCCAGCGCCGACGCCAGGGCAGCCAGCTCGCGGGCGCCGTCGGTGATCCCCACCCAGAGCACCCGGGGAGACCCCCGCGGTGGAAAGCGCCCGCACGAGCCGAGCCCCAGAAGAAAGGGCCCCACGTCACGTGAGGCCTCCTCCGCGGCGCCGGTCACGTCGCCGACGCGACCCTCGGGTAGCAAGCCCAGGAACCGCAGGGTGACGTGCAGGTTCTCGGGATCCACCCAGCGCGGCTGGGCACCCGTCGCGCTCCAGGAGTGCTGCAGCGTTCGCACGGCCTGCCGCAGGGGAGGGGAAAGAGAGACGGCCACGAAGACCCTGAGGGCGCGCTCGACCGGCGGCGACACGCTCCCATCGGCATCGTCAGACCTGGTCACCGGTTCGTTCGACACCTCCCGGCGGAAACCCTTCGTGACCCGGGAGGCTTCGCCGCAAGAGATCCAGCGCCGCCCGGGCGCTCCGCTCCTTCACCGCCCGCCGCTCCCCCCGGAACCGGTGCTCTTCCACCACGACCTTCTCCCCCACCGCCGCCCCCACGTAGACGAGGCCCACGGGCTTGGTGGGCGTCTCGCCTCCGGGGCCGGCGATCCCCGTCACCGCGAGACCGCAGTCGGCGGCCAGGCGCTCGCGAACGCCCCGGGCCATGGCTTCGGCGGTCTCGCGGCTCACCGCACCGTGGCGCTCCAGCACCGCCGCCGGCACCCCCAGCTCCCGCTCCTTGGCGGCATTGGAGTAGGTCACGAGGCTCCCCAGGAAGTAGGCAGAGCTTCCCGGCACATCGGTGAGGCGGTCGCCGATGAGCCCCCCCGTGCATGACTCGGCCACGGCCAAGGTGAGCTCGCGCTCCCGCAGCAGCCGCCCCACCACCACCTCCAGGGGCTCGTCGTCCCGGCTGGTGCAGTACACCCCCACCCGCCGCAGGATCTCGCCCACCACGGGGGTGAGGAGTCCCTCCGCCTCCTCCTTCGACGGGGCCCTGACGCTGAGACGGAGCTTCACCTCACCGGGCCCCGCGTAGGGTGCCAGGGTCACCCTCCCCTGTTCCCGGATGAGATCCTCCAGCGCCGCCTCCAGATGGGACTCCCCGATCCCGACGAAGCGGAGCACCCGCGAGTGGAGCCCTTGGGGGGCCCGTCGCGCCAAGCGGGGGATCACCGTCTCGTCCAGCATCCGTTCGAGCTCCCACGGCACGCCGGGCAGGCAGATCAAGGTTCTCCCGTTCCGCTCCAGCCAGAGCCCCGGGGCGGTACCCACCGGGTTGGGAATGGGCTCCCCCCCACGGGGGACAAGGGCCTGCTTCCGGTTGGCCGCCGGGGCCACCCGCCCCGACTCCCGGAAATACCGCTCGATACCTGCCCAGAGCTCGGGCCGCTCCTCCAGGGGCATGCCCATCACCGCGGCGGCGACCTCGCGGGTCAGGTCGTCCTGGGTGGGTCCGAGGCCCCCGGAGGTGATCACCACCTCGGAGCGCCCGAGGGCATGGGAGAGGACCTCCGCCATCCGCATCCAGTTGTCGCCCACGGTGGAGACGTAGTAGCAGTCGACCCCCACCTGGGTGAGGCGGGCCGCGAGGGTGGCCGAGTTGGTGTCCACGATCTGGCCCAGAAGGAGCTCCGTCCCCACCATCACCAGCTCTGCCCGCACGCGTGCATCGCCTCCGCTCGCTCGAGGTTCTGGTCTTCGCCCTGCCGGGGGCCAACTCCTGTGGCCGTTGCCTTTGACTCCCACTCATCAAAGGTCCAGCCCAGGTGAAGACTTTTGCGCGGGAGGTGGAAGGTGCTTGAAGGCCACGGGAATGGTTCGGCGCATCGACGACCTCGGACGCATCGTCATCCCCAAGGAGATCCGCCGCACCCTCCGTATCCGGGAGAAGGACGCGCTGGAGATCTTCACCGACCGCGACGGTGAGGTGATCCTGAAGAAGTACTCTCCCATCGCCGACCTGGAGGACTTCGCCCAGGAGTACACCGACTCGCTCTTCGAGTCGACCGGGCACGTGGCGGTCATCGCCGATCGTGACGCCTACATCGCCGTCTCCGGCGCCTCCAAGCGGCAGCTCGTGGGCCGCTCGCTGCCGGATGAGATCGTCCAGCGGATGGAGGAGCGCCAGGTCTATCGCTCCGCCGACGACCAGCACCTGCCCGTCGAGGGGTTCGAGTCCGCCCACCAGGTCATGGTTCCCATCATCCACGAGGGCGATGTGGTGGGGGCGGTCTTCTTGTTCTCCAGGGAGAACCCCATGACGGACCTCGAGGTGAAGCTCTGCCGGACGGCCGCCGACTTCCTGGCGAAGCAGCTGGGGTGAGGAGCGCTCCGCGGCTGCCCCTGCGCCGGCTCAGAGGCCGGCCAGGTTCGGTTCCACCTTGGTGTAGCCCTGACCCTGTGCCCAGAGGTCCAGGGTTAGGGACGCGAGGTCGTCCGCGTCCGGAACGGCCAGGGCCTGGCGACGCAGGTCCGTGACCTTCAGGTACCCTCCGCACGTCCCACAGCAGTCAAGCCGCAGGTGCGGGAAGGCGTCGGCCTGGAAGTAGGTGCGCGCGCCGGCCCGCTCCTCCCCGCAGAGCGTGCAGACCAGCCGGGGATACCGCCATGGCTCGCCGCAGAGGGAGCAGATCAGGTGGAAGGCCCCCTCCTCGCGCCCCGTGTCCGAGAGCACCCCGACCAGCGGTGCGCTGCCGCACCGGGGGCAAACCCGGGCGGGATGAAGGTCGCCCGCCTCCGCCCCGGCGGTCGCCCCAGGGGTTCCCCCGCGCCCGTCCACCTCGCGCGCCGCGTAGGGTTGGAGGAAGCTCCGGGCCAGCAACCAGCGCCGTACCTCCTCATCGCCCCCCGGCGTCTCTCCCGTCAGGTACTGGGCGAGCAGGGCCTCCCGCACCTCGGCGGGTCCCGTCCTGAGGAGCCAGGCCACCTCCGCCATCGGTGCCGGGGCCGCCCGGCTCACCACGTCCAAGAGCCCCTCCAGCCGCCGAGCGGCCCCGTCGAGAGCGACCGTGCGGCGGTGGCGGCGGGCCTCCACCACCCCTGCCGGGGCCTCGGGCCGGGTGGCCAGGATCTGCTGGAAGCCCGCCACCTCCTGGTAGAAGGTCAGGACCGCCGCCGCTTCCGGGTGCCGCGCCGCGAGCTCAGTGGCGCGCCGGCGGCGTTGCTCCCACGCCCACCGGAGTCTCACGGGCCTCCACCTCCTGCAGCCAGCGTGCGTGGTGCACCTGGGCCCAGGTGCGGGGGATCCGCCCGTGGGTCATGGTCTGGAAGGTGCCCGGCAGCATCAAGGTGCCCATGTAGATGTGCAGGACGATGAGGGCCAGGTAGCCGGCCGCGGCCAGGCTGTGGAGCGGGTAGGCCCAGCGCATGAGCGCGCTGCCCCCGTAGGTGGCGGGGTCCCACATGAACCAGCCGGTCGCGAACTCCACCGCGCCCAGGAAGAGCACGATCCAGAAGAGGAGCTTCTGCCCTGCGTTGAACCGCCCCACGGGCGGCAACTCTCCCGGCCGGTGGGCCACGTAGGCGGAGACCCGCTTGAGCCACGCCCCATCCTCCCGGTTCAGGAGCATGGACCGAACCCACATCAGCCCCATGACCAGCAGCGACGCGGTGAAGACCACCCCGGCCCACGGGTGCAGGGCCCGGCTCGCGGGACCTCCCCCGAAGAGGGAGGTCAGCCAGAAGAGCGACGGATAGTAGAGCCCCAGCCCGGTAAGGGCCAGCACGACGAAGGAGAGCGCCACCACCCAATGGATCACTCGCTCGAAGAGGCTGAAGCGGATCATCCTCCCGCCCGCGGGCGGGAGGGGGGTCTTCTCGCCGGCACGCCGAGCGCTCATGAGCCGTCCTCCTCCTTCCGCTCCTCGGCCTCGGCCCAGTGGGGCCCAAAGGCCAGGTAGTGCAGCACCGTGCCCACCACGGAGAAGCCCATGAGCAACCCTCCGATCCGCTTGAGCAGCCCCTTCCACACCTGGAGCGAGCCGCCCACGGTGGGGTTTGCGGGCAGGCCGTATGCCTCCACCTGGTCGCCGTGGGGAAGCACGTAGAGCACGTGGGTGCCGCCCACCCCCTCGGGGTTGTAGAGGGCGGCGTTCCGGAAGCCCCGGTCGTGCAGCCGCTCCACCTGCCCGGTCCCTACCTGGACCATGTCATCCAGCGAGCCGAACTGGATCGCCCCGGTGGGGCAGGTCTTGGCGCATGCGGGTTCCAGGCCGTTGCTCACCCGGTCCACGCAGAGGTTGCACTTGTAGACCCGGCCGTTCCGCTGGCTGAGGCGCGGGATGTCAAAGGGGCAGCCGGTGATGCAGTAGCCGCACCCGATGCAGGCGTCCTGGTTGAAGTCGACGATGCCGTTGGCGTACTGCACGATGGCCCCCGGGGCCGGACAGGCCATGAGGCAGCCCGGCTCCTGGCAGTGCATGCACTGGTCCTTGAGGATGAGCCACCGCAGGTCGCCGTCGACCTCGACCTCGTTGAAGCGCATGAGCATCCACGTGTCGGCGCTCAGGTCCTGGTGACTCTGGTAGCTGCCGAAGTTGTGGGTCTCCTCGGGTGGGAGGTCGTTCCACTCCTTGCACGCCACCTCGCAGCCCTTGCAGCCGATGCAGCGGGAGACGTCGACCAGCTTCGCGACCTGGTCCAGCCGGCGCTGGTTCGGGGCGGGCGTGGGGGTGGCGGAGATCTGCTGCACCGAGAGGGTGTTCGCCATGACGCCGCCTCCTCACGCCTTCTCGACGTTCACCAGGAACCCCTTGAACTCGGGGCACTGGGTGTTGGGATCGCCCACGAAGGGCGTCAGGCTGTTGGCCATGGGCCCCTTCATCAAGCCCCGGAAGCCCCAGTGGAGCGGCATGCCTACCTGCCAAACCCGCCGGCCCTTCAGGTTCAGGGGGCGCAACCGCTTGGTGACCATGGCCACGCCCTCCACCTCGCCGCGGATCGAGCGCACCCGGACCCGCCCCCCGTTGACGATCCCCTTCTCCTGAGCGAGACCTTCCGGGATCTCCACGAAGAAGTCGGGCATGGCCTCCACAAGGTAGGGGACCCACGCGGTGACGAAGTGCTCGTGCTCGGTGAGCCGGTAGGTGGTGCAGACGATGGGGTACTCGTCCAGGTTGCCCCATCGGTCCAGGTCGCTCTTGAAGACCGGGGTGACTGGGTTGGTCTTCACGTTGGGATGGAGGAGGTTCTCGGTGGGCGACTCGAAGGGCTCGTAGTGCTCCGAGAGGGGACCGTCGGCCAGACCCGGCGAGTAGAGGCGCCCCACGCCCTCCTCGGTCATGATGAAGGCTCCCAAGCCCTGGGAGGGCGGCGAGGTGGGGCCGAAGTCCGGCACGTCGCCCACCCAGCGGCTGCCGTTCCACACGATGCCCGGCCGCCGGGGATCCCAGGGCCGCCCGCCGGCGTCTGCCGATGCCCGGTTGTAGAGGACCCGCCGGTTGAGCGGCCAGTTCCAGGCCCACTCGTGGAAGAAGCCCATCCCTGTGGGATCGCTCTGGCCTCGCCGGGCCATCATGTTGCCCGCCTCGGTCCAGCTCCCGCAGTAGAGCCAGTTCCCGCTCGTGGTGGTGCCGTCGTCGCGCATCTGGGCGAAGGAATCGAGCAGCCTGCCCGTGGTGAGGTCGTAGCCGTTGATCTCCCGGGCCAGCTCCTCCAGGGAGGGGTCCTCCGGCCGCAGGTAGTCGAAGGTGAGATCCACGATGGGGTCGGGAAACGCCCCACCCTCCTTTCGGTACAGCTCCTTCAGCTTCAGCATCAGGTTGGCCAGGATCCAGGTGTCCGAGCGGATGCCCGGGTGGATCGGCATGGCCTGGTGCTTCCACTGGGCCAAGCGGCCCGAGTTGGTGAAGGAGCCGCTCCGGTCGATCCAGTGGGTGGAGGGCAGGACGAAGACCTCGGTCTGGATGTCGGCCGCGTTCACGCCTGGAGCCTGCCAGAAGGAGGCGGTCTCGTTGTCGAAGGGGTCCACCACCACCAGCCACTTGAGCCGGCCCAGGGCCTGGATGAGTTTGGCGGTGTTGGGCCCGGCCAGCACCGGGTTGAAGCCGAAGCAGAGGAGCCCTTCCATCTTGCCCTCGTACATGCGGTCGAACATGCCCAGGTAGGTGGTGTTGGTGCCCTCGTCCATCTTGGGCAGGTAGGCGTAGGCGAAGTCGTTCTCCGGCGTGGCCGCCTGGCCCCACCACGTCTTGAGCTGGCTCACGAAGAACTTGGGGTAGTTGGACCAGTAGTTGACCGCATTGGGCGCGAGCGGCTTCGGCGTCGAGGCCGCGAGGTGCGCCTCCAGGCTCGTCTGGCTTGCGGTGGGCATCTTCAGGTATCCGGGCAGGCTGTTGGCCACCACCGCGTGGTCGGTGGCGCCCTGCACGTTGGCGTGCCCCCGCAGCGCGTTGATGCCGCCGCCGGGCCGCCCGATGTTCCCCAGGAGCAGCTGAAGGATGGCCGCCGTTCGGATGATCTGGGCCCCGTAGGTGTGCTGGGTCCAGCCCACCGCGTACATGATGGTACCCACCCGGTCGGCCCGGCCCGTGGAGCAGACGACGTCCGCGACCTTGAGGAACTCCTCCCGGCTGCAGCCGCAGATGTCGGCCACCACCTCGGGGGTGTAGCGGGCGTAGTGGGCCTTCAGGATCTGGAAGACCGATCGCGGGTCCTGCAGGGTGGGATCCCGGCGGGCGAAGCCCTGCTCGTCGGTCTCGTAGCGCCAGCTCGCCTTGTCGTACGTCGCCGTCGCGTCGTCGAAGCCGGAGAAGAGCCCGTCGGTGAACGAGAAGCCCTCCTGCACCAGGAAGGAGGCGTTGGTGTGCAGCCGCACGTACTCCTGGTGGTGGAGGTTGTTCTGGAGGGTATGGTTGATGAGTCCTCCCAGGAAGGCGATGTCGCTCCCGGCCCGGATGGGGGCGTAGAGGTCGGCCACCGCCGCGGTGCGGTTGAAGCGGGGATCGACCACCACCAGCTTGGCGCCCCCCTGCTGCGCCTCCACCGCCCACTTGAAGCCGCAGGGGTGGTTCTCCGCCGGATTGGCGCCCATCACCAGGATGACGTCGGCGTTCTTGATGTCCCGCCAGTGGTTGGTCATGGCGCCTCGCCCGAACGTAGCGGCCAAACTGGCCACCGTGGGCGAGTGTCAGATACGGGCCTGGTGATCCAGGTAGATGACGCCCAGGGAACGGACGGCCTTCACCAGCAGGTAGCAGTCCTCGTTGGCGGTGGTGGCGCTGCCCAGGGCGGCGATGCCGTCGGTCCGGTTGACCACCTGGCCGCGGGCGTTCCGCTCCACGAAGGTCCGGTCACGCGATTCCTTCACCCGCCGCGCGATCCGGTCCATGGCCTCGTCCCAGTCGAGTTCCTCCCAGCGGTCCGAGCCGGGCGCCCGGTAGCGGGGGTTCGCGACCCGGTCCCGGCTCACCGCGAGCTGCATGGCGCTCGCGCCCTTGGGGCACAAGGTGCCCGCGTTGATGGGCGAATCGGCATCGCCCTCGATGTGCGTCACCCGGGCCATGGTGTTGCGGGCGCCGGAGCCGAGGACGTGGGCGATCATGCCGCAACCCACCGCACAGTAGGGGCAGATGCTTCGCACCTCGGTGGTGCGGGCGATCTTCAGCTCACGAATGGATGCCTGAGCCGGCGTCACGTCGAAGCCGACCGCCGTTGCCGCGGCCGCACCCGCCGCCAGCTTCATGAAGCCGCGCCGGGTTACCTCCATGGAACCGTCACCCCCCCAAGGGTTCTGTGGGCTTCCGAGACTGAGGCGCCCGCCGACCGCGCCGTCACCAGCGGAGCACGGGCCTGGGAGAACGTAGCCATTTCTGACTATGCATAGTATCGAATCATCAGGCACGTGTCAAGGAAAAGGTGGCTGCACGCCGGCGTGCGGCGCAAGGCGCGCGGGGGATCGGTTCCGGTGCCCGAGCCCCGCGCTGGACAGGCAACGGAGTTCAGGCGGGGCTCCGGGCCGCCACGGCCACCCGGCGGGTGGCAGCGTGAGCGGGATCCAGCGTGAGGCAGTCGAAGAAGCGGGCCTCGCCGAGGCCCGCCCGGACCAGGGCCTCCTCGATCTCCTCCAGGGTATAGCCCCGCTCCAGGTGGACCTCCTCGATCCGCCGGTAGCCCCCCGCATCCTCCACGTAGAAGGAGAGCCGCACCCGGGCCAGCCGCCGCCCCGGCTCGTAGGTCTCCCGCATGAAGCTCACCAGATCCGGGTAGACCTCCACCACCTCTTCCCCGCCCCACCCAGACTGGAGCCCCCAAACGGTGTTCATGTCGAAGACGAGGACGCCGCCGGGCAGGAGGGCCTCCCGCACCCTTCGGAAGGTCTCGATGAGGTCGCTAGGTTCGAGGAGGTAGTTGAGCGCGTCGAAGAAGCAGGTCACGAGCCCATGGGGCCGTGGAGACCGGAAGGTGCGCATGTCGGCCAGGATCCAGTCGACGGCTCCCCCGGCACTGGAGGACGCGGTCGCCTTGTCCCGGGCAGCCTCCAGCATGGCCGCCGAGCCGTCGACGCCCGTCACCCGCCAGCCGCGCCGGGCCAGCTCCAGGGCGGCGGTGCCGGTGCCGCAGGCGAGATCCAGTGCGGACGGTTCGGGGGGTTCCCACCCCAGGTGCTCCAGGAGCCGGAGCGCGTAGGGCAGCATCTGGCGGCTGAAATCGGAGAAGCCCGCCCGGTCGTAGACCTGGGCGAACGCTCCGTACGGCGTGGACAGCCCCTCACCGGACCCAGGCATCGTCTGCCCGCCCCCGCGGGTCATGCGCCCAGCGGCTCGGCGGCCGGAGGGCGGAGCAGGTCGCGCACTCGGGCCCCCGGCAGCTTCTCTTCCCGCAGGAGCTCGACCGCGGCCCGGTCCATGAGAGGACGGTGGGCGGTGAGCACCTCGCGCACGTACCCTTCTCTCCCCTTGAGGATCCGCACGGTCTCCTGGTGCAGGTGGTCCTCAGGCAACGTCTCCTCGCTGACGATGCCCAGCGACGACATGCCTGCCAGGATCATCCGCCGGGCCAGCCCCACGGCCTGCTCGAAGTCCCCCATGGCTCCCGTGCTCCGGCTGCCGAAGAAGAGCTCCTCGGCCACCGCGCCCCCGAGACAGACGTCGATCTGGTGCTCCAGCTCCTCCTGGGTGTACAGGTAGGGATCGTCCTCGGGGGTCTGGCGCATGTAGCCCAGGGCCTGCCCGCGCGGGGAGAGGGTGACGGTGCTCACCGATCCGGGGCGGCCCAGCTCGCTCACGAAGGCGTGGCCCGTCTCGTGGTAGGCCACCCGCCGGCGCTCCGCCTCGCTCGGGCGGCGATCGAGCTTCTCACCCATGAGCACCTTGTCGACCGCTTCCCTCAGGTGTCGCCCGCCGATCTGGCGGTCGCCCTGACGCATGGCCAGGATGGCTGCCTCGTTCAGCAGGCTCTCCAGGTGCGCGCCCGAGAACCCGTAGGTCTCCCGTGCCAGCTCGTCCAGGTCCACGTCGGGCGCCAGAGGCTTCCCCTGGGCATGGATCTCGAGGATGTGCCGGCGCCCCTCCTTGTCGGGCAGGTCCACCCGCACCGTGCGGTCGAAGCGGCCGGGGCGGAGGAGGGCGCTGTCCAGCAGGTCCGGCCGGTTGGTGGCGCCGATGACCAGGAGGCGCACGCGCTCGGAGGGAGCGATGCCGTCCATCTGCACCAGGAGCTCGTTCAGGGTCTGATCGTACTCCAGGTGGCTCGCGTGCTTGCCCCGCTTGCCCCCCAGGACCTCCATCTCGTCGATGAAGATGATCGCGCTGGAGCGCCCCTCCTGCTCGGCCTGCCGGCGGGCCTGGTTGAAGATGTGCCGGATCCGCTGGGCGCCCACCCCGGCGTACATCTCGACGAACTGGCTCCCGGACGCGGCCAGGAAGACCGATTGCGTGTAGCTGGCCGCGGCCCTGGCCATCAGCGTCTTTCCCGTGCCGGGCGGGCCCACCAGCAGGATGCCCTTCAAGGGCCGGATGCCCAGATGGGCCGCCTCGTCGCTCTTGCGCAGGAAATCCAGCGCCTCCTTGAGCTCCCGCTTGGCCACCTGCTGGCCGCCGATCGCATCGAAGTCGATGGGCCTCAGGCTTCCTGCGCTCCCCGACCCCGTGGTTGCGAAGGAGCGCCCTCCCATCAGGCGGCCCTGGGCCATGAGGTAGAGCATGGTCAGGATGGCCGCGAGAATAAGGAAAGGAACGACCTGGCTCACCCCTTGCAGGCCCAGGAAGACCACCGCTGCCAGGCCGAGCCCGGCCCCGATCTCCTTCTTCATGCTCCACCCCTCCCCGCTCCGGCGTTCCCGTCCGCGCCCGCCGGGTTCGCGACCCGGCGGCCGATCACCTCATACAGATACCCGTCACCCTTCTCCAGGGTCACGTAGATGCGGGAGGCATCCACGAAGAGCCTGGCCTCCACCCCGCTGGCCGCCGCCAGCTCCTCCACCCGCTGGCGCATGGCCTCGAGCCGGCCGGTGGCCGCGCCCTCCTGGAGGGCGAACTGCATCGAATCCAGCGCCGAGACCAGCTCCGCGGTCCGGCGGTCCTCCAGCTCCACCACCGTCCGCACGCCCAGCCTCAGCTCCACCCGCTCGCGGATCGCCTCGTAGAGGTCCGGCAGCCGGACCCCCGGCGCGAGCCGCACCTTCACCTGGTAGGCGCCGTCGGCGGCCGCCTCCAGGGCCACGTCCTCCACGCCGTCCAGCGAGGCGATCTCCGAGGCCAGAGGCGCCTCCACCTGCCGGTGGACGTAGAGGTACTGACCGCCGAAGGCGGCTGCCAGAGCCAGACCGAAGACCACCAGGACCACGTGGAGTCGCATTCCAAACAGCTTCACCGGCAACGTCCCCTCGACCCGCCCGGGCGCTCGGAGCGGCTCTTGCGCGCCTCCGGTTCAGAGCACGCCGTCATGATACCACGCGACCCCAGAGCTTCCCAAGGGGCGAGGCCTGCCACCCCTGGCAGCCGCTGGGCGCGACGCGGCACGACGACCGCTACCCCGGGCAGGAGAATGAAGCCCATGAAGCGAACAGACGTGGGGCCGATCCGGTCGGACGGGGTCGTGTTGCACCCAGGACCTATTCTAGCACAGGGCTGCGGGCGGCGACAGGATCGAATGACAAACCCGCTAGCCATGGGCTTTCACGGGCGCACCGCGGGTTGACACCCCCCAGGGCCGGTTCTATAATGAAGCAGGTCGTTACGATCTTCACTTTTCATACCCTTGGCGTGCAGGACCCCGAGGAGGCGGTCGCAAGAGGATGGCGCAGAGCTACCTGGAGGTAGGCATCTTCGCACTGGTCGCGGTGGCCTTCGTCGCCATCACGCTGGGCATCGGTTCCCTGCTCCGGCCGAAGCATCCTTACGCCAACAAGCTCTCCACGTATGAGTGCGGCGAGGAGCCCGTCGGCGAGGGGCAGATCCGGTTCCACATCCGCTACTACGTCTTCGCCCTGGTCTTCCTGGTCTTCGACGTGGAGATCATCTTCCTCTATCCCTGGGCCGTGGTCTTCGCGGACCTGGGCCTCTTCGCGCTGGTGGAGATGCTGGTCTTCATCGCCCTCCTCGTCGTGGGCCTGGTCTACGCCTGGAGAAAGAAGGTGCTCCGTTGGGTATGAGCCCTCTGGTCCACCCGGAGGACCCCGACATCAACCAGCCGGGCAACACCGGCGTGCTCACCACCAGCCTTCGCAAGATCCTCAACTGGAGCCGGAAGTCCTCCCTCTGGTACATGACCTTCGGCATCGCCTGCTGCGCCATCGAGATGATGGCCACCGGCGCCTCCCGGTATGACCTCGACCGCTTCGGCATGATCTTCCGGGCGTCGCCGCGCCAGTCGGACCTGATGATCGTCTCCGGCACCGTCAACGAGAAACTGGCGGACCGCATCGTGAACCTGTACGACCAGATGGCCGAGCCGCGCTACGTGATCGCCATGGGCGCCTGCGCGACCAACGGCGGGCCGTACCACGACCTCTACAACGTGGTGAACGGCGTCCACGAGATCGTTCCCGTGGACGTCTACGTGCCCGGTTGCCCCCCGCGCCCGGAGGCCCTGATCCACGGGCTGCTCCAGCTCCAGGAGAAGATCCTGCACGAAGGGCTGCCCGCTGCCCGGGTCTCCTGAAGGTCCGGAGGAGCGGACGGCACGGGAACACCAGACACGAACGAGGGGCGGAGACGACGTGGCCGACGAGGAGAAGGACCAGCAGGCAAAGGACGGCAAGCCAGAGCAGCCGGAGCCCGGACGGCGGGGCGGCCGCCGGGCGCGGCCCGAGGGCACCCGTCCGGCACGGGCCCAGGGAACGCCCGGAGACGCTGCCGGCGCCGAGGCCCCCAAGGCCGAAGGGCCCGCCCGCCCGGCCCGGGACGGGGCGGTCGAGCACGGCCATGCTCGGCCGGCGCGCAAGGAGGAGGCCCCGGGGCCCCAGGACGACGCCCCCGAGCTCCCGGAGCCCCTGGCCCGGGCGCTGGCGCGGATCCAGGCCCGCTTTCCGGACCTGAAGGCCCGGGGGCGGCGCGACCTCTGGCTCGAGGTCGAGGTGGAGCCCGGCCGGCTGGTGGAGGTAGCCACCTACCTGCGGGACGATCCAGAGCTCCGCTTCGACTACCTGGCCATGCTGAGCGGCGTGGATCGGCTGGAAGAGGGCTTTGAGGTGGTGGACCACCTCACCTCGCTGGAGAAGGGGCTGCGCCTGATCCTGCGCACCCGCGTCCCCCGCAGTGAGCCGGTCTGCCCCAGCGTGACGGGGGTCTGGCCCGGGGCCGACTGGCATGAGCGCGAGACCTACGATCTCATGGGGGTCCGTTTCGAGGGTCACCCGGACCTGCGGCGTATCCTGCTGCGGGAGGACTGGGAGGGCCACCCTCTGCGCAAGGATTACGTGGACCGCCGGCCTCCGCGGCGGATCCAGGTGAAGGCGGACTGGCAGCGGAAAGCGTAGGGCGCGGCCCGTTACGCACGACGTTTGTCTGGGGGAGGAATCGGTCTTGGCGACCATCAGCCCGCCGGCCCAGGCACCCAGCATCCAGGTGGTGCCCGACCGGACGGATCGCTCGCGATCCGAGCTCCTGGTGAGCATGGGCCCGCAGCACCCCAGCACCCACGGGGTGCTCCGCTTGAAGGCCCGCATCGACGGCGAGCGCATCGTCGACGTCGACCCCGACGTCGGCTACCTCCACCGGTGCTTCGAGAAGCACTCGGAGGAGCTCACCTACCCCATGGTGGTGCCCTACACCGACCGGTGCGACTACCTGGCGGGGATCAACAACGAGCTCACCTACGCGCTGGCGGTGGAGAAGCTCCTGGGGCTGGAGATCCCGCCCCGGGCCCAGTACATCCGGGTGATCACCTCCGAGCTCCAGCGGATCGCAAGCCACCTGATCGCCTTCGGCACCTTCAGCATGGACCTGGGGGCGACCACCGCCTTCCTCTACTGCTGGCGCGAGCGGGAGACCATCATCGACCTGCTCGAGGAGATCTCGGGCGCCCGCATGCTCTTCCACTACGTGCGCATCGGCGGCGTGCGCAACGACGTCTCGGACGACTGGCTCCGCCGGGTGCGGGCCTTCATCGACGACTTCCAGCGCGACAAGCTGCCCGAGTACCACCAGCTCATCACGGGAAACCGGATCTTCGTCCACCGGACCAAGGGCATCGCCGTCCTGAGCCCGGAGGACGCGATCGCCTGGGGCGCGGCGGGCCCGGTGCTTCGGGCGTCGAAGGTGCCTTTCGACCTGAGGAAGGCCGAGCCCTACAACGGCATCGAGCGCTACGACTTCCAGGTGCCCGTGGGCGAGACCGGCGACGTCTTCGACCGGTACATGATCCGGATGATCGAGATGGACGAGAGCGCCAAGATCATCCGCCAGGCCCTGGACGGCATCGAGGCGGGCGAGGTCATGGCCACCCTGCCCCGGCGCTGGAAGGTGCAGGGCGAGACCTACGTGCGCACCGAGGGCCCCAAGGGTGAGGTGGGCTGCTACCTCATCGCCGACGGCAGCGACAAGCCGTACCGGCTCCGGTGGCGGGCGCCCTCCTTCGTCCACCTGCAGCTCATTCCATTGATCAGCAGGAACCACCTCATCGCCGACCTGGTCGCGGTCATCGGCAGCCTCGACCCGGTCTTCGGCGAGGTCGACCGCTGAGGCGGGCCCAAAACCTCGGGAAAGAGGGAGACGCGTGCAGATCGAGCAATCGTTGGTCCAATGGGTCGCCGGGTTGTACGCGGCCGGTCTCGGCTGGTGGACGGGCCTTGGGATCCCCGGGTGGGTCTGGGTCGCGCTCATGGCGATCCTGAAGGCGGCCGGAGTGCTGGTCTTCATCCTCCTCAACGTCCTCTTCCTCATCTGGCTCGAGCGGAAGGTCGCCGGACACATCCAGCGGAGGCCGGGGCCCATGCACAACGGGCCCCACGGGGCGCTCCAGACCCTGGCCGACGCCGTGAAGCTCATCATCAAAGAGGACATCATCCCCTCGGGGGCCGACAAGTGGGTCTTCATCATGGCACCCTTCGTCATGATCGCGCCGGCCCTGATGATCTGGGTGGTGATGCCCTTCGGGCCCCAGATCATCGGCAGGGACCTGAACATCGGCATCCTTTACGTGAGCGCTGTGAGCAGCTTCGCGATCCTCGCACTGATGATGGCGGGTTGGTCGTCGAACAACAAGTGGTCCACCCTGGGGGCCATGCGCTCCGCGGCCCAGATGATCAGCTACGAGATCCCCCTGGGCCTGGCTCTGGTGGCCATCGGCATGGTGGCGGGGACCCTGAGCCTGGAAGGGATCGTGGAGGCTCAGCGAAGCAGCACCTGGTTCTTGATCCTGCAACCGCTGGGTTTCCTCGTCTTCATCGTGGCGGCCACGGCGGAGATCAACCGGTCCCCCTTCAACCTGCCCGAGGCCGAGTCCGAGCTGGTGGCCGGGTTCAACACCGAGTACAGCGGCTTCCGCTGGGGCGTCTTCTTCGTGGCCGAGTACGCCAACCTGCTGGCCACCTCCGGGATCGCCGCCACCCTCTTCCTGGGCGGCTGGTCGGGGCCGGCCTTCCTCCCCCCCTTCGTCTGGTGGCTCCTGAAGACGTACCTCTTCGTCTTCATCATCATGTGGGTGGGCTGGACGGTGCCCCGGATCCGGGTGGACCAGCTCATGGAGCTGGGCTGGAAGTTCCTGATCCCGGTGGGGCTCGCGAACATTGCGCTGACCGGTGTCTATGTGATATTGACCTGATGGGGAACCCGGAATCCGCCGGTGTTCCGTACGGGTCTGGAAGGGAGCGTGAGAGCATGGCTTCGGCAGGAGCCTTCTTCGACTCGGCCTGGAGCATCCTGAAGGGGATGGGGGTCACCCTGAAGGAGATGGTGCGCCCCACCGTCACCGAGTACTATCCTTACGAGCGGCCCAACCTGCCTTCGGGCGCCCGCGGCATCCCCGTGCTGCTCTCGGACGAGGAGGCCAACCTGAAGTGCGTGGCCTGTGAGCTGTGCGCCAAGATCTGCCCGGTGCAGATCATCGAGATCGTCTACCACCGGGGCGAGGGCGAGAAGGGCAAGAAGGTGCTGGACGAGTTCAACCTGGACGCAAGCCGGTGCATGCTTTGCGGGCTCTGTGCCGAGGTCTGCCCCTTCGAGGCCATCGCGATGTCGGACGTCTACGAGATGGCCACCGACGACCCGACCCGCTTCATCTACGACAAGGTGCGCCTGGGTGAGCTGGGGCGCAAGCAGACCACGCCCATCACCCACTTCGGCGTCAAGACCACGTACGCCGGCACCGCTCCCCGCGGCAGGACCGTTCCGCTCGACGAGACGCTGGAGCGGGGCACCACCCCGCAGCCAGCCGCTGAAAGGACGGCGGTCGCCCCGTGAGCCTGGACCTCCTGGCCTTCATCGCGCTCGGGCTCGTGACACTGATCGCGGCCTACCTGGTCGTGGCGAGCGACAACCTGATGCATGCCGCACTCTTCCTGGGGCTCAGCTTCGTGGGGGTCGCGGGCATCTACCTGATCCTGGGGGCCGAGTTCCTGGCTGCGGCCCAGATCCTCATCTACGTGGGCGCCATCACCACCCTGATCGTCTTCGGCATCATGCTCTCGGACCTGCGGGACATCCGGGGCGGCGAGCGACGGGTCTGGGCGCGCGTCTGGCAGAACCTGGTCTCCTTCCGCCGGGGCGCGCTGCCGCTGCTGGTGAGCGCCGGGTTTGCGATCCTGATGCTGCTGGTCTACCGGCAGGGTGCCTGGCCGGCGGAGCCTCCGGCCGCCTCCGGGGCTAACCTCGGCACCGTGGGGAATCTCCTCTTCAGCGAGTACGCGATTCCCTTCGAGATCGCCTCGGTGGTGCTCCTGGTGGCCCTCATCGGTGCGGTGGCCCTCTCTCGCCGTGACGAGGCCGAGACCCCCCCCGTGCCGGCGCCCCACGACGGCTCACCGGCATCCGCCCGAAAGGAGGATGCCTGATGGTTCCCCTGCCCTACGTGCTCGGCCTCGGCGCGCTCCTCTTCTCGCTGGGCCTTTACGGCGCGCTCACCCAGCGGAACGCGGTGCGGATCCTCATGTCGATCGAGATCATGCTCAACTCGGTGAACCTGAACCTGGTGGGGTTCGCGCGCCACCTGGAACCCGAGAGGCCTGGCGGCCAGCTCTTCGCCATCTTCGTAATGACGGTGGCGGCCGCTGAGGCGGCGGTGGGGTTGGCGATCATCCTGGTCATCGCCAACCAGCGGGACGACATCGACATCGACAAGATCAACCTCTTGAAGTGGTAGGTGACGCAGATGGTTCATCTGGCGTGGCTGGTCCCGCTCCTGCCCCTGCTGGCCTGGCTCTACGTCGGCCTGCCGAACCACCGCGACCCTTCCCGCTACGACCGGGTGGGGATCGGGGCGGTGGGGGTCGCGTTCCTTCTGAGCCTGGGGGTCCTCTGGGACGTGGCCCAGGGGGGTAGGGCGGCCGCTTCGCTGACGTGGGCGGTCCACGGCTCCACGGTGGTGCGGGTGGGCTACCAGGTCGACCCGCTCACCGCGCTGATGCTGGTGGTGGTCACCCTGGTCAGCCTCATGGTCCAGCTCTACTCCCTGGGGTACATGCACGGCGACCGGCGGTACAAGCGGTACTATGCGGTCCTCTCCCTCTTCACCTTCGCCATGCTCGGCCTGGTGATGGCGGACAACCTGCTGCTCCTCTACATCTTCTGGGAGCTGGTGGGCCTCTCGTCGTACCTGCTCATCGGGCACTGGTATGAGGACCCGAACAACGCCCGGGCCGCCAACAAGGCCTTCCTCACCACCCGGGCCGGCGATGTGGGCATGTTCATCGGCATCATGCTCCTCTTCACCCAGGCGGGCACCTTCCAGTTCACGGAGCTGGGCGAGATGGCCCAGGCAGGGCTGATCCCCACCGGCGTGCTCACCCTGGGCGCCGTCCTCCTCTTCGCGGGCGCCGTGGGCAAGTCGGCCCAGTTCCCGCTCCACGTCTGGCTGCCCGACGCGATGGCGGGCCCCACGCCCGTCAGCGCCCTGATTCACGCGGCCACCATGGTGGCGGCCGGCGTCTACCTGGTGGGCCGGGCCTTCCCCATCTTCGAGCCCTCGGCCACGGCCATGCTCACGGTGGCCTGGATCGGCGGCTTCACCGCCATCTTCGCGGCCACCATCGCCCTGGTGCAGGCGGACATCAAGAAGGTGCTCGCCTACTCCACCGTGAGCCAGCTGGGGTACATGATGTTGGGGCTCGGCCTGGGCGGCTACACCGCCGGCCTCTTCCACCTGACCACCCACGCCTTCTTCAAGGCGCTTCTCTTCCTGGCCTCAGGCTCGGTGATCCACGCGGTGGAGACCCAGGACATGCACCAGATGGGCGGCCTGATGAAGAAGCTGCCGGTGACCGCGTGGACCTGGATCATCGGCTCCGCGGCCCTGGCCGGAATCCCGCCCCTGGCGGGCTTCTGGAGCAAGGACGAGATCCTGCTCACCGCCTTCTACGCCCACCCCACCCTCTTCTGGATCGGGGTGGCGGCCGCGGCCATGACCGCCTTCTACATCACCCGCGCCACCTGGCTCACCTTCTTCGGAGCCCCCAGGGATGCCCACCGCTTCGAGCACGCGCACGAGTCGCCCGCGGTGATGACGGTGCCGCTGGTGGTCCTGGCGGTGCTCGCGGCCACCTCGGGGCTCCTGGGCGCGCCCCAGCTGGGGGCGCCCTTCGCCCGGTTCATCCACTTCGGAGAGGCCCACCACCTGGAGGCGTCGAGCCTGGTCACCTGGAGCGTCACGGGCGCCTGGCTCCTGGGGCTCCTGGTGGCCCTGGCGATCTACGCCGGGCGGCTGGTCTCCCGGGAGCGGATCATCGCCCTGATCCAGCCGGTCTACGCCCTGCTCAAGCACCGGTACTACGTCGACGAGGCGTACGACTACCTCTTCGTCAAGGGGACCATCCTCGTCGCCTACCTGGTGGGTTGGATCGACCGCACGATCGTGGACGGCATCGTCAACGGCGTGGCGGCGCTCACCCGGTGGTTCGCGGGTGCGACGGGCCTCTTCGACCAGGAAGTGGTGGACGGCGCCGTCAACGGCGTGGCCGAGACGGTCTCCGTCGGTTCCCGAACGTTCCGGAGGGCCCAGACCGGCCTCCTGCAATCGTACGTGCTGGCCATCTTCGTCACCGTCGTCATCGGCCTGGCGATCTTCGTGATAGGGGGATAACCGTCGATGCTCACTGCCCTGGTCTTCGCGCCCCTGCTGGGCGCCCTGGTCATCCTGTTCCTGAACAAGGAGAACAAGCAGCAGATCCGCCGGACGGCCCTGCTCTTCTCCTTGATCCCGCTGGTCCTCGTGGCCCTCATGGCGCTCAGGTACCAGTACGGGGCCACGGGGATGCAGTTCGTGGAGCGCTACGAGTGGATCCCGAGCATCGGGGTGAGCTACTACCTGGGCACCGACGGGATCAGCTTCCCCATGCTCGCGGTGACCGCCCTGGTCTCCACCCTGGCCATCCTCACCTCGTTCACCATCGAGCAGCGGGTGAAGGAGTTCTTCGCCCTCTTCCTCCTGCTCGAGACGGGCATGCTGGGGGTCTTCGTGGCGCTGGACTACTTCCTGTTCTACATCTTCTGGGAAGTGGTGCTGGTGCCCATGTACTTCCTCATCGGCATCTGGGGTGGCCCGAACCGGCAGTACGCCTCGATCAAGTTCTTCATCTACACGCTGGCGGGCAGCGTGGTGATGCTGGTGGGGATCCTGGCCCTCTACTTCTCCAGCGGGCTGGGGACCTTCGACATGCTGGCCATCGCCGAGCGGGGCGGCTTCGACCCCACCTTCCAGGTGTGGGTCTTCCTGGCCCTCTTCTTCGGCTTCGCCGTGAAGGTGCCGATCTTCCCCTTCCACACCTGGCTGCCTGACGCCCACGTGGAGGCGCCCACGGGAGGCTCCATGGTGCTGGCGGGCGTGCTGCTGAAGATGGGGACCTACGGCTTCTTCCGGATCGCGGTGCCCACCCTGCCCGATGCGGCGGCCCAGTTCGCCCTGCCCCTCGCGGTGCTGGGCGTGATCAACATCGTCTACGGGGCGCTCGCGGCCATGGCACAGCCGGACATGAAGAAGATGGTCGCCTACTCCTCCGTCAGCCACATGGGCTTCGTGATCCTGGGCGTCGCGGCGGGGGTGGCGGGCGGCAGCGAGATGGCCATGAACGGGGCGCTCTTCGTCATGGTCTCCCACGGGATCATCTCGCCGCTCATGTTCTTCCTGGTGGGCTCGGCGCTCTACGACCGCGCCCACACCCGGATGATGCCCGAGATGGGCGGCATGTGGACCCAGCTTCCGATCATCGGCACCATCCTGGCCTTCGGCGCCTTCGCCAACCTGGGCCTGCCCGGGCTCTCGGGCTTCGCCGGCGAGTTCTTCACCTTCGTGGGGAGCTTCCCCATCTTCACCACCCTGGTGATCGTCGGCAGCCTGGGACTGATCCTCACCGCCGGCTACCACCTCTGGATGATGCAGCGGGTGCTCCTGGGCGAGCCCAAGGGAAGCCACCACCCCATGCCCGACATCACCGGGCGGGAGCTGGCGGTGAGCGTGCCCCTGATGCTCGCCACCGCGGCCCTGGGCATCTTCCCGCCGATGCTGCTGAACGTGCTCAACCCGGCGGTGGTCTCGCTGGTGAACCAGGTCCAGCTCGCGCTGGGGGGGCTTTGATCGATGCCCGCGTCCATGAACCTTCCGCTCCTGCTGCCTGAGCTGGTGCTGGTGGCCACCGGGATCGCCCTGGTGCTCATCGACCTCTTCACCGAGCAGAAGAGGGTGCTGGCCCACGTGGGGCTGGTCGGGGTGCTCGCCACCCTGGCCGCCCTGGTGCCGGGCTTGGGGGAGAGCAGGTCCATCTGGTCCGACATGATCCAGGTGGACGGCTTCGCCACCTTCTTCAAGGTCGTCTTCCTCTCGGTGGCGGCGCTGGTGCTGCTGGTCTCCCTGGAGTACGTGGAGCGGGAGCGGATCCAGGCGGGCGAGTTCTACGCGCTGGTGCTCTTCGCAACCCTGGGCATGTTCTTCATGGCCGGCTCCCTCAACCTGCTCACCATCTACCTGGGGCTCGAGCTCCTCTCCATCTCCAGCTACGTGCTGGCCGGAACGCTGAAACGGGACCCGCGCTCGGTGGAGGCCTCGATCAAGTACTTCCTCATCGGGGCCATCACCTCGTCGGTGCTCCTCTTCGGCATCTCCCTGGTCTACGGGGTGACGGGGAGCACCTACCTGCCCCGGGTGGCCGAGGTGCTGGCGGCGGGGACAGGCACGCAGCCCGTCCTGCTGGCCGGGATGCTCTTCTTGCTGGTGGGTTTCGCCTTCAAGGTGGCGGCCTTCCCCTTCCACATGTGGGCGCCCGACACCTACGACGGCTCCCCCACCCCCATCTCCGCCTTCCTCATCACCGGCAGCGAGGCGGCGGGGTTCGCGGCGCTGTTGCGGATCTTCACCGTGGGGCTGCCGGGTCTCTCGGACCAGTGGGCCTGGATCTTCGCGGTGCTGGCGGTCCTCACCATGACCTACGGGAACGTGACCGCCATCGTCCAGACCAAGATCAAGCGCCTCATGGCCTACTCGGCCATCGCCCAGGCGGGCTACGTGCTGGTGGGGCTGGCGGTGGCCACCGGCCAGGGCGCGGCGGCCATGCTCTACTACCTGCTGGTCTACGCCTTCATGACCGTGGGCGCCTTCGGCGTCATCATCCTGCTCACCAACAACGGCGAGGGGGAGGAGATCGCCGACTTCCGGGGCCTTGGGCAACGCTCGCCCGTCTTCGCCTGGGCGCTGGTGATCTACTTCCTCTCCCTCATCGGCATCCCGCCCACTGCCGGCTTCTTCGGCAAGCTGGGCCTCTTCAACGCGGCCATCGCGGCCGACATGACCTGGCTCGCGGTGGTAATGGTGATCAACAGCGTCCTCTCAGCACCTTACTACTTCGGCGTGATCCGGTCCATGTTCCTGGAGGAGGCCGAGGAGGCAAGGCCGCTTCGGGCGCCGGCCAGCCTCACCTGGGCCATGGGGATCACCGTGCTGGTCACCCTGGCCCTGGGGCTCCTGCCCGAGCAGGTCTACGCCTGGGTGCAGACGGTGGCGGGGAGTCTCTGAGGGGAGTTGGCCTCTCAGGGACCGCCTCCCTCCGAACGCGGAATCGCAAGGCCACGGCCCCCGTCGGCGCGAGCTGCCGGGGGCTCGGTGCTGTACGGTCCCCCGCCTCACGCGGCGAACGGGTTCCGAACGGTGACGGGACCGTATTGCTGGCCTGACGGTGGAGGGCATCGTGGCTCCAGAGCACCCTCCTTCCATGAAGCCCCAGGTCGAGACGACCACCGTGGCTCCGCAGGGGGGAGCCTGGCTGACCGGCTGTCCGTCCCAGGTGCGTTCCACAGCGTCAGTCTTTCCCCTCCGCCTCGGGCGCGCAGCACAGCTCACCTTCGCCGCCTTCCAGGGAGGTCTTGAGGCTGCCGAGCACCTGGTCCCACGCCGCCTCGTGCCATTGCCGAGCGCGGCTCCAGCCCTCTCCGTCCCCCCATCCCCCGTGCGTTACGTGCACTCGCGTTCCCGAAGGCTCCGCCTCCAGGCGAACCAGGACCTGGGTCAGCGCATCGCCGTGGTTCATCACCTCCGCCAGATGGTCTGGACCCCGCCAGGTGAACCCCAGCATCCGCATGGGCTCCAGGGCCGTCACCGTGCAGCCCTTAGTGGAGTCGTGGTCGTGGTCCGTAGGGTTCCAGAAGAGCTCGAAAGCCCCGTCCACGTGGGGCTCGATGCGGGCCTCCGGCGCAAACCAGCGGGTGATCCGCTCGGGGCCGGTCCACGCCCACCACACCCACTCCAGCGGGGCGGCGATCGTGAGCTCCCGTTCAATGGGCTCCATATGGATACCTCCAGGTCGGGATTCGCATGGTGATGGGGGCTGGACGCTATCCCCCCGCCAGCGCCCCCACGATGTGCATCTCGCCCTCGTCCGGCAGGTGGGCGTCAAGATCCGTCCACCGCTCGCCGTCCACGAAGAGGAGGACGTAGGGCCGGAGCACGCCCGGTCGCTCGCAGAGCCTGTCCATGATGCCCGGCTGCTCGCGCTCCAGGCCCTCGAGGGCCTCCATGGGGGTGGAAGCCTCCACGTCCACGGTCGCGGGCCGCCCGTAGAGCTCCACGAGCCCCCGCGGCAGGTGGACCCGGATCACGACCAGACCGCCACCCCGACCGAATTGATGGGCGGCAGGAGGTCCGCGATCAACTGCCAGTGATCTCCCTCATCGGTGCTCGCGAAGAGCTGGCCCGTGGTGGTCCCCACGTAGACGCCCACGGGATCGAGGCGGTCGGTGGCCATGCCCTCCCGGCGCACGACCACGTAGGCATCCTGGGGAAAGCCGTTGTCGCGACGCTCCCAGGTGCCGCCCCCGTCGCGGGTGCGCCAGACGGCCGGCCGGCCCTCCGGGGCGAAACGCTGGGTGTCGGCGGTCAGGGGGAAGACGTAGGCCGTCTCCGGGTCCCTGGGGTGAAGGGCCAGGGGAAAACCGTACTTGGATGGAAGCCCCTCCTGGATGACCCACCACGTCTCGCCGCCGTCGTCGCTCCGGTAGACCCCCGTGTGGTTCTGCTGGTAGACCCTGCGGGGCCTGGCGGGGTGCGCCAGGATCTTGTGGACGCACTGCCCCGTCGCCCCGGTGACGTCGGGATACGCGGACTGCACGCCCCCATTGATCGGCTCCCAGTGGGCCCCGCCGTCCACCGTCCGGTAGGCGCCGCCGGCGGAGATGCCGACGTAGACGCGGCTCGGGTCGAACGGCTCGAAGGTGATGCTGTGGAGGCAGAGACCCCCGCCGCCCGGCTCCCACTGGGCCGCCGTCGGGTGCGCTCGAAGCGCCGGCACCTCCTGCCAGGTGACGCCCTGGTCCTGGCTCCGGAAGAGACCCGCCGCCTCGACCCCTGCGTAGAGGACGCTCGGTTCTCCCTCAGGGCCTGGCTCCACGTGCCAGACCCGGCTCAGCTTGGAGGACTTCGCGCCGGGCGACTCGTTCCCCGCCTGCCCGTCGGGGTAGGCCAGCCCACGGCTCGAGTGCTCCCAGGTGGTCCCCCGGTCCCGGCTCCAGGCCACCATCCCCCCGAAGTCCCAGGTGTTGACGGCCGCGTACAGGCTTCCGTCCCGCGGGTCCTGGACGGTGTGATAGAACTCCCACCCCGGAAGGACGGGACCTTCCAGCTTCCACTCCCTGCGTCGTTCGTCCGAGCGCAGCAGGAATCCGCCCTTGTACGTCCCGAGCAGAAGTGCGACCTCCATGGCACGTCTCCTTTCCCTGGCCTTCGACCCTGGCGAATCAGTGGCTGGTTGAGCTCCGTGCACGACGTGGCCGGATCAGGGTTCGACCCCGGGCCGGGGACGCAGCTTGAGTGGTGCGAGGAAACCGGACCGGCGGGGGCCATGCCCCGACCAGTGCCTTGGCGGCCCGACGTCTTCGTCTCTTCCATGCTACCGAGCTTCCCCGCGCACAGGCGCCGCCCCACGTTCTGGAATGATCTGGGAGCCCCGCTGCCGCCCATCGGGCAGGAAGACCTCGAACCAGCGCCCTGTGAACCGGGCGGCCGTGTCGTCGTCGCGGAGGGTGATGGCCAGGGACTCCAACTCCGCGCCGTCCCGGACCGAGACGGGCCCGAATCCGCCGTCCGCGAAAGCGGTGGCCATGTCGCCAGGGTAGCGCATCCGCTCAGAGCAGTAGCAGGCCAGGATGTAGTGCTCGCCGGGCGGCACCTGCAGGGTGAAGGGACCAGGCCGCGGCAGCGCCGCCCAGGCTGCCGGATAGGTGTCCGGGAAGGGCCGGGGGAAGGCGCCCACGTAGATCACCAGTCCCCGGCGACGCCCTTCGTAGACCACGCTTCCCCGAAGGAGGGTGCTGGCTACCGGTGCGCCGCCCACAACCACCCCCATCGGAAGCTGTACCGGCTCCGCACCCTGGAGGGCACGGGCCCGCCGGCGAAAGGGGGCGGGGGCGATCCCGAGGTAACGCGCGAAGAGCCGGTGGAGGTGCGAGGGCGAGTCGTACCCCACCTCCAGGGCAACCTCCAGCACGCTCCGCTCCGTTTCGATCAAGAGCTCCTTGGCCCGTTCGGTTCGGAAGCGCGCCCGGTACTCCTGGGGGCTGAAACCCGTCGCCCGCTTGAAGAGGGTCGCGAGGTAGTGGCGGGTGAGGTGGACCTCGCGGCAGAGCCCGTCCAGGGTGACAGCTTCACCCGGCGCGGACAGCCGCCGCTGGACGTGGCGCACGACCTCCCACTGCTCCTCCGTGAGCAGCGGCTGCTGGGCGGGCATGTAGGTGAGGTCGGCCCAGAGAGGGCTCGCGTCGATCGGGTGCGCCCCTCCCCGGTCCGGGTCCACCGGACGCCCGTGCCCGTAGGGCCCCCCGAAGCTCCCCCAGGCCGTCGCCTCCGGGAAGCGCTGCTCCTCCGGCCGCCACGAGGGACAGGCCACCGCGTGGAGGTACCAGCGTCCGGGAGGAACCTGCTCCAACAGGAAGGAGCCCGGGGCGGGCAGGAGCTGCCACGCTACCGGATCCCCGCCGATGCGGTGACCGGCGAAGGCTCCCACGTAGAGGACGCCGCCCGTCCAGGGAGCGTCGACCCACACCCTGCCCTCGATCGCGTGCACGCGCGGTCCACCTCCGCACCCATGTTCGTCTCTGGGTTCGACAGAAACCGCGCGTATCCTTGTCGGTAATGATTCGCCTTGCCGGGATCGTGCAAGCTCGTTCTCCGGGCTCAAACCCGCGGGCTCACCGTTCCGCTTCCACCCCGCCCGCGTCCGGGCCCGGCACCGTCTCCCCCACCCCGCGCCCGAACGAGGGCGCGGCTTCCGCCAGGTCGTCCCGGATGCTCTCCGACGCTAGCGGTACGCCGCTCCGGTGTGCGGCCTGGGCGATCATGTGGGTGGTCACCGGGGAGATGAGAAAGATGAGCAGCACCGCCAGGATGGGCCGCAGCATGAGGACCCCCTGCTGGAGGGTGGCCAGCCATGAGAGGCCGATGCCCATCAGCAGGATCCCCCCGGTTCCGGCGATCCCGGCCGCGTGGAAGCGGCTGTAGACGTCGCGGAAGCGCAGAAGGCCCACGGAGCCGATCAGCATCCAGACGGCGGCCAGCAGGATGAGCACCTCAGCGGCGGTCTGCATCGATGGGGATCCCCTTCACCAGGTAGTTGGCGATGGCCAGGGTGCCCACGAAGGAGACCACCGCGAGCGCCAGCATCGCATCGAAGAAGTCGGTGTTCCCGCCCCGCACGCTCCAGACCCCCATGACCGCGATGAGGTGCAGCCCCACCACCTCCAGGGCCATGGCCCGGTCGGCGGTGGTCGGGCCCAGCAGCACCCGGGCCGCGGCCAGGCCCAGGGAGAGCCCCAGGAGCGCCAGGGCCAGATCCAGGATCGAAGGCGTCATCGCTCCCACACCCCCCGCACCAGGCGTTCGAAGAGCCGCTCGGAGGCCGCGACGTCGTCGGGCGCCTTCAGGTCCACCACGTGGATGAAGAGCTGTGAGCGGTCCGGCGAGAACTGGACCGAGACGGTCCCCGGGGTGAGGGTGATCATGTTGGCCACCGCCACCCGGTGCCAGTCCTCCTGCACCGCCACGGGAACCCCCATGATCCCCGGCTGGCGGCGCCCGCCCGGGTCCAGGATGAGCCGGGTCACCCAGACCGCGGACTTGAGCTGCTCCCACACGAGGCGCCCCAGGAGGCGGAGCGCGCCCCAGACCGGCACCAGGTAGAAGCGCCGCCCCTGCCCCCGCACCGCGAGCCATGTGAGCCCCGCCCCCACCCCATAGCCCAGGAGGAGGTTGATCCACGAGAAGGGCTCGAAGAAGAAGGCCCACGCCACGGCCACGGTCAGGTTGATGAGAAGCTGGCCCATCCTTTCACCCCCGTGTAGGCGCCGGACTCGACCCGATCGCCCCTTGCCCCCTTCAGAACCGGCCGCTCACCAGCACCCCGGCCGCCTGGGGCCCCAGCACCGCGCCCACGTAGCGGGCGGGCTGCATCAGTTCCAGCGCCGTCGCATACGTGTAGTCCAGGACGTAGGCGGCCCCCACGCCCATGGCCACCGAGATCAGGAGCATCCCCACCGCCGGCCAGACCAGCCCCGCGGTCGCCTCGGAGCCCACCTGCCGCTCGCCCGTGGAAGGCCCCCAGTACGCGTAGCGCCAGATCTTGATCATGGAGAAGAGGGTGAGGAAGCTCACCACCACGCTCACCGCCACCACCAGGTAGCCCCCCGCCCGGAGCCCCCCCAGCATCAGCGCGACCTTGCTGAAGAAGCCCGAGAAGGGTGGGATCCCCGCCAGGGAGAGGCCGCTCAGGAAGAAGATCGACGCGAGGAAGGGGTGGCTCTTCAGCACCCCGCTCATCTTCTCCAGGTGGGTGGTGCCGGTCACCAGCTCGGTGGCCCCGGCGGTGAGGAAGAGGCCGCTCTTGATCATCATGTTGTGCACGATGTGGAAGATCCCGCCCGCGAGCGCCAGCGGCGTGTAGAAGCCCAGCCCCATGAGCATGTAGCCGATCTGGCTCACGATGTGGAAGGCCAGGATCCGCTTGAAGTCCATCTGGGCCACGGGGCCCACCACGCCCAGGAACATGGTGAAGGAGGCCAGCACCAGGAAGAGGACCTGGTGGGTGACGGCCACGTTCCCCACGAAGATCAAGGTGAAGACCCGGTAGAGCGCGTAGATCCCCACCTTGCTCAGGAGGCCCGCGAAGAGGCCGACGATGGCCGTGGGCGGCGTGAAGTAGCTGTAGGGCAGCCAGAAGTAGAGGGGGAAGATAGCTGCCTTGATGCCGAAGACCGCCATGAAGACCACCGCGATCACCAGGATCCAGCCCCGGTCGGTGGCAGCGGCCACCTTCACCGCCAGGTCGGCCATGTTGACCGTACCCAGGGTGCGGTAGAGGACAGCCACGCCCACCAGGAAGAGGGTGGAGGCGACGATGTTGATGGCGATGTACTTGAGGCCCTCCTGCAGCTGTAGCCGGCCGCCCCCCAGGGTGAGGAGCACGTACGAGGCCAGGAGCGTCACCTCGAAAAAGACGAAGAGGTTGAAGAGGTCGCCAGTGAGGAACGCCCCGTAGACGCCCGCCATCTGGAACTGGAAAAGCGGGAAGAAGAAGGCCCGCTGCCGCTCCTCGTCCACGGACCGGAGGGCGAAGGCGAACGCGAAGAAGGCCACCACGCCCGCGGCCAGCGCCATGAGGACGTTCAGCCGGTCCGCCACGAAGAGGATGCCGTAGGGTGCCGGCCAGTCCCCCGCCCGGTAGACCAGGGGTCCGCCCTGCAGGACCAAGACGAAGAGCCACAGGTCCACCGCGAGGGCGGCGACCACCCCCAGGGCCCCCGCCGCCCGCTGGTAGCGCAGGTGTCCGTGACCCAGCACCAGGAGGATGCCGAAGCCCAGGCTCACCACCACCGGCAGGACGGGCAGGTTGCTGAACGGCGCCAGCTCGAGGCTACTCATGGGGATCCTCCAGGCTCCTCAGGCCTTCGGTGTCGTCGGTGCCATGGGCCTGGTATGCCCGGTAGGCCAGGACCAGCACGAAGGCGGTGGTGGCGAAGCCGATGACGATCGCGGTCAGGATGAGCGCCTGCGGCAGCGGATCGGTGTAGGCCGGCGTGCCCGCGGCGGCGGTCACCGCGTCCCCAAGGATCGGCGGCCCGCCCCGCTTGACGCCCCCCGAGATGAAGAGCATCAGGTTCGCCCCGTGGGAGATGAGCACCGTGCCCAGCACCACCCGCAACAGCTCGCGCTGCAGCAGCAGGTAGATGCCACACCCGACGAGCACCCCGATGGCCAGTGAGGTCAGGAGCTCCATGGGCGGCTCCCCTCCCCCTCGTGCCGGATGGCTCCCGTCTCCTCGCCCGCGGGCGGGGCCACTCCTCCGTCGGCCGCTGCCGGCGCTCGGTCCACCCCGCGCTTGCCCCCGTCTTCCACGGAGACACCCGCCCCCGCCCCGTTGCCCATGGGCCCGGCCGGAGCCTCCGGCCGGATCACCGGATCGCCCGAAATGTTGAGGATGACCGACTGGGTCGTGCCCACCACCACCAGGAAGACGCCCAGGTCGAAGAGCTGGGCGGTGGCCAGTTCCACCTCGAAACGCCCCAGGTGGACGGGCCCGAAGGCGTGGGTGAGGAAGGGGTAGCCCAGCAGGATCCCGCCGATGCCGGTGCCCGCCGCGAAGAGGAGCCCCAACCCGATGAAGAGCCAACCCGGAACCGGCACGTACCGCCCGGCCTCTTCCCTGCTCCACACCACCGCCTGGAGGACGATGGCCGAAGCGGCCACCAGCCCGGCGATGAAGCCACCCCCGGGGTTGTTGTGCCCCCGCAGGAAGAGGTAGAGGGCCAGGGCCAGGATGAGCGGGGTCGCGATCCGGGAGACCAGGCGGGGGATCAAGGCATCCATCAGGCTCCGTCCCCCTTCTCGCCGCTGCGCTGGGTCCGGGCGGCCGCCCTCTGGGCCCGTGCCGAGATCAGCATGTAGACGCCCAGGGCCGCCATGGAAAGGACCGTGATCTCGCCCATGGTGTCCAGGCCCCGGAAGTCCACCAGGATCACGTTGACGATGTTCCGCCCCCCGCCCAGGTCCAGGCTCTGCTCCACAAAGTAGGTGGAGATGGGCTGGAAGAGCTGGGTGCCGTTGGCCCGGAGCGAGAGCCACGTAACGACGACGCCGCTCAGCACGCCCACCGTCAGGTTGGCCGCCCGCCGGCCAGCCGAGATCACCCGCCGGCGCAGCGGCGGCAGGTGGACGAAGGCCAGGAGGAGCAGCACCACCGAGACCGACTCCACCACAAGCTGGGTGAGCGCCAGGTCGGGCGCCTGCCAGATCACCCAGAGGAGGACCACCGAGAAGCCCACCACACCCAGGGCCAGGATAGCGGCCAGCCCCTTGCGGGTGCGCACCGTGAAGAAGGACGCGACCACGATGGCGGCCAGGAGCACCCCTTCCGTCACGCTGGGGGCGGCCAGGTCCAGGGGCCGCAGTTCCAGCACCCCCGCCCCGAGGGCGGTGCCGCCCACCAGGAGCACGAAGCCGCCCACGATGTACGAGAGGTAGTCCGAAAGCCGGCCGGTCATGTAGCCGTCGGTCACCCAGTGGGCGAAGTGGAGGAGGCCGTCGAGCCCCCACTGGTACGCCCGGTCGGCGGTCCAGCGGGTGGTGAGCCGCTGCAGCATCCCCCGCACCCCCTGCCGGGCGGGATAGAGGGCCAGGGCTCCCAGCAGGGCGGCTGCGCTCATGAGGAGCGGCAGGTTCACCCCGTGCCAGAGGGCCGCGTGCACGTGGACCTCCTCCCCCGCCAGCGCGCGCGCGGCCGGCTCGATGAGGCCTCCCGTCACCAGCCCCGGGGCGATCCCCACGGCCGCCGCCACCCCGGTGAGGAGCAGCGGGCTCAGCCGCATCCCGAAGGGCGCCTCGTGCGGGTGGTGGGGTGCCTGGCCCCGGGCGGGGGCGAAGAAGACCTCGTGGAAGAGCACGAAGGAGTAGAGCGCGGTGAAGAGGCTGGCCACCGTGGCCACCACCGGAAGAGCCGCCGCGAACCATCGCACGCCCGCCGAACCTTCCGCCAGGCTGGCGAAGATCATCTCCTTGCTGATGAAGCCGCTCAGAAGCGGCGCCCCGGCCAGGGAGAGGGCGCTCAGGGTCATGAGGGTGGCGGTCCAGGGCATGGCCCGGCGGAGGCCGCCCAGGTTCGCCAGGTCGCGGGTGCCCGCCTCGTGGTCCACGATGCCCACCAGCAGGAAGAGGGCGCCCTTGAAGGTGGCGTGGTTGAAGAGGTGGAACGCGCCTGCCGCCAGCGCCTCCGCGCTCCCCAGGCCCAGGGCGGCCATGATGAAGCCGAGCTGGGAGACGGTGGAGTAGGCCAGGAGGGCCTTCAGGTCCCGCTGGCGGAGGGCCGTGTAGGAGCCCACCAGCATGGTGAGCATCCCGACCCCCGCCACCGGATAGAACCAGGCGGCCGTACCGCCCAGGACCAGGCTCAGACGCCCCACCAGATAAAGGCCCGCCTTCACCATGGTGGCCGAGTGGAGGTAGGCGCTCACCGGGGTAGGCGCCTCCATGGCCGCCGGCAGCCAGATGTGGAACGGCACCTGGGCCGATTTGGTGAAGGCCCCCGCCAGCACCAGGCCTACGATCCACGGGTAGAAGGGATGCGCCGTCACCGCCGGCGCCAGCGCCGCCAGCTCCCGCACCGAGAGGGTGCCCGTGGCCAGGTAGAGCAGCAGGAAGCCCACCAGCATCGCGAAGCCGCCGACCACCGTGATGAGCAGGGCCTTGAGCGCCCCGTCCCGGGACGCTTCCCGGTGGTGCCAGAACCCGATGAGGAGGAAGGAGCTGACGCTGGTCAGCTCCCAGAAGACGTAGAGCAGGAGAAGGTTGTCCGAGAGGACGACGCCCAGCATCGACCCCATGAAGAGGAGGATGTAGAGGTAGAACTTGGGGCGGTCCTCCTCCGGCCCCAGGTAGTACCGGCTGTAGAGCACCACCAGCGCGCCGATGCCCGTGATGAGCAGCGCGAAGAGAAGCGACCAGCCGTCCAGCCGCAGGGCCGCCTCGATGCCGAGCCGGTCGACCCATGGGCGGCTCCAGACCAGACCTTCACCGGAGAGCCGGCCGATGCGGCCGAGGAACCATGCAAAGAGCGCCAGCGGAACGGGAAGGACGAGCCACGGGAGCTTCGACCCAGCGCGGCGTCCAATCAGCGGCAGCAGGCCAGCAGCGAGAAACGGGAGCGTCAAAGCCGCCGGAAGCATGCGATCCTCTTCTCGTGGCGAAATGTGGAAGCCAGACGCACAAGGCCATTCTACCGGAGCCCCGGGCACGCGTCAAACCTGCACACGGAGACTCCAGGATACAGGGATCGGCACCCCATCCTGCGGGCTGAAGCCGCCGTGCTGAACTGACTCTTCGGTCTTCGCGCGGCGCGCCGGAACGGTGTTGTCGGAACCTGTCGGCAGTACTTGGTCCCCCGGCAGTGCCTCAGCCAAAGCGAACGCCCGCCGGAGATCGGCTCCTGGCGGGCGTTTCCTCTGGTGGACCTGATGGGATTCGAACCCACGACCTCTGCGATGCGAACGCAGCGCTCTCCCAGCTGAGCTACAGGCCCACGAGCAACCCTAAGTATACAACGGCGGCTGGTCGTGCGCAAGGTGCCGCCTTGCCTCACAAAAGAGGTACCCGAAAGAGGTTCGTTGCCTCGGAAGAAAGAGGTACCCGAAATGGGTCGACTCCCCGCGCCGAGAAAGGAGGAGCAGCGATGAGCCTGAAGGAGGCGGGGGGAGTGCCGCTCACGTTGAGCGAACGTCGGGCGGTGGTCCGTGAACTGGCCGAGAAGTACCAGCGGGCCCGCAATGGCGAGAAAATGCGGCTCCTGGACCATGCCCAGCACGTGCTCGACTACAACCGTTCGTACGCTGCCAGAGTCCTGAGGAACGTATCTCACTCGTTGCACCACACCAGGAGTCCCCGGCGGCAAGGGAGCCGACGGCCTGGGCGGTGCGTCGTCTACGACATGCCGGTGAAGGAAGCCCTGCAACGCGTGTGGGCCATCTTGAGCTTCCCCGCGGGCAAGCGGTTGGCGCCCTTCCTTCCGGAGGTCGTTCCCATCCTGGAGCGCCTTCCGCAGGGCGCCCCGCTCATGCAGGGACCGGAAAGACCACGTTCACCACCGGTTCAACGAGGGTGTGGCTCTCGGCCCATCTCAGGAGGGGCTGCACCAGATCTTCCACCGCCTGTGCAACATCCCACTCGAGAACGGCGTTCTCGCACCGCGAGCAGACAGCGACCGCTGGAATCCCAGTAACGGTCACCGTCATCCTTCCTTTGCGGTACACTTGCGTTGCCGATCCCGCTCCGATCATATCCGCTCCGCACAGTTCGCAGGCGATGTCTTCTCACCTCGCCGGCGGCGGCGTTTCGAGTTCTTCTCCCAGGTCAACGTATCTGGTACGTACGCTGTAACGATGACGCCCTCTTTGGCGGCATCCTCCTCAGAAGCAGCCCGTCTTTGGCTGCTTCTACCTGGGCATGAGTCGTGATGCGCAGTCGCTTCTCACCGGACTCAATCTGCCGGCGCAGACGCTCCAGGTCCATAGTAGCATAACCACCGCCAGGGTTTCCTGCATCCCGACGCGCGTTCCCTCAGTCCACGTGCCTGGGGTCAAACGCGTCCCGCACCCCGTCGCCCAGGAAGCTCCAGGCCAGCACCGAGAAGGCGATGAAGAAGCCGGGCGCCAGGATCCAGGGGTACCGGCTCAGGGCGGCCAGGTTCTGGCCGTCGCTCAGCATCAGGCCCCAGCTCGAGAGCGGCTCCTGGATCCCCAGGCCGATGAAGGAGAGGCTCGCCTCGGCCAGGATGAAGCCGGGAAGCTGGATGGTCATGGAGACGATCAGGTACGAGAGGGTGTTGGGGATGATGTGCTTGCGGATGATACGCCAGGTGCCCGCCCCCGAAGCCCGGGCGCCCTCCACGAACTCCTGCGACCGCAGGGAGAGGACCATGCCGCGGATCACCCGGGAGAGGCCGGCCCAGCCGATGAAGCCGATGATGACCGTCACCAGGAAGAAGCGATGGGTGGACGACATCCCCAGCGGCAGGATGGCCGAGAGGGCTACCAGGAGGTAGAACTGGGGGATGCTGATGATGATCTCCGCGATGCGCATCATCACGTTATCGATCTTGCCGCCGAAGTACCCCGAGGCGGCACCGTAGACGAGCCCGATCCCCGTGCTGATCAGGATGCCGATGACGCCCACGAAGAGGGTGCGCCGGCCCCCGTACCAGATGCGGGAGAGGATGTCGCGCCCGTAGAGGTCCGCCCCCAACGGGTAGATGGCCGCCGGCGCCTCCACCCCGTAGAGGTGGATGTTGGTTGGGAGGATCCCCAGGAGCCTGTACGGCGCCCCCTCCACGAAGAAGCGGATGGGGAAACGGCCCTGGGAGGGATCGGGCTCGTAGCGGTGGAGCGCCCGGTTGACCTCCTTGTACGCGTAGACGTAGGGCCGCGTCAGCCGCCCGCTCTCGTCCCGGAAGTGGATCTTGGTGGGGGGCAGGTAGAGGCGGTTGCGAACGGTGGTGGCCTCCGGGTAGGGTGCGACGAACTCCGCGAAGACGGCGAGCACGTGCAGCACCACAAGGAGCGCACCCGCCACCATGGCCGCCCGGTTTCGGCGAAGCCGGGCCCAGGCGATCTCCATGGGCGAGCGGGACGGCGGCGCCTCGGCGATCGCGACCTGCGAGGCGACCGCAGGCGCGGCCTGGGGTTGGGCGCTGGGCGACGACGGCATGGCGGCTCCTCCTCCGGAACGGGGCTCAGTCATAGCGGATCCTCGGGTCCGCCAGGGCCAGGAGCACGTCGGCCACCAGGTTGCCCAGGACCAACAGCGCCCCGCCGATCATGAGGCTCCCCATGACCAGCCAGTAGTCCCGGCTCAGCACCGCGCTCAGGATCAGCTTGCCGAGCCCGGGGTAGTTGGTCACCTGCTCGGTGAGGGCCGCGCCGCTCAGGATCGTCCCCAGGTCGAAGCCGAAGAGGGTGATCAGCGGGTTGAGGGCGTTGCGCACCGCGTGCTTGTAGATCACCGCCCGCTCGCTCAGGCCCTTGGACCGGGCGGTGCGGACGAAGTCCTGGTGGAGTTGGTCCAGGAGCTGGGCCCGCATGTAGCGGGAGACCGCGGCCATCTGGGAGGTGCCCAGCACCACCACCGGGATGATCAGGTGGTGCAAGCGGTCCGCCAGCCGCTCGGACCACGACATCCACGCGTACTCGATGCTGGTGGCGCCGCCCACCGGGAAGGGGAGCCGGTAGACCACCACCAGGTAGAGCAGGATCAGCGCCAGGAAGAAGTTGGGGATCGAAAGCCCGATGTACGACAGGAAGCTGAAGGCCCGGTCGCCGGGCGAGTACTGCCGGACGGCCGAGTAGATGCCGATGGGCAGCGCCAGCAGCCAGGCGAAGAGGCTGGCGCTCATGGTGAGCACGATGGTGTTCAGGGCACGGGCACCGATGAGGAAGGTCACCGGCGCGTTGTACGAGAAGGAGCGCCCCATGTCGCCGTGAAAGACGGCGTTCTTCAGCCAGACGAAGTACTGGACCAAGGGGGGCTTGTCGAGCCCGAACTGGCGGGCCATGGCCTCCAGGGTCTCGGGCCGGATCTGGGGGCTCATGCGGAACTGGTCCAGGAAGCTGCCCGGGGCGAGCTGCATGATGAAGAAGCTCAGGATGCTGATGCCGATCAGCATGGGAATGATGTAGAGCAACCGCCGCGTGATGTACTGGAACATGGCTCAGCCTCCCCGGGGGCGGCTGGGGCGCACGCCCCGCCCACCGGCCGGAGGGGAAGGCGCCAGGCCTTCCCCCCCGAACCCCGCACGTCTTACATCGTCCTTGCCTCGGGTCTTTCAGATCACCGGTCGAGCCAGAGCTGCTCCAGGTTCCACATGGCCTCGAAGAAGCCGTTGGCCGCGTACGCGGTGGGCCGGTAGTTCTTCAGCTCCGGCACGTACACCTGGAAGCTGTTGGGCACCACCGTGTAGATGAGCGGCTGCTGCTCGCCCGCGATCTCCTGGTAGCGGTAGTAGAACTCGACCCGCTCCTGCTCGTCGAGGATCTTCACGCCCTCGTCGAAGATGCGGTCGATCTCGGCCTCCCACTCGGTGGCCGGCTTCTCCTGATTGGGCCACCACATGTGGAGCCCGCCGGAGGAGTGCCAGGTGTTCCGGCCGCCGTTGGGATCAATGCCGCCGCCGGTGAGGCCGATGATGATGGCGTCCCATCCCTCGCCCGAGAGCAGGTGGTCCACCAGCACGTTGAAGTCGATGGGCTGGAAGTTCACCTTGATCCCGAGCTTGCCCAGGTCCTCGCTGAGCAGGTTGCCGATGGCTTCACGCTGGGTGTTGCCCGCGTTGGTCAGCAGGCTGAACTCCACCGCGTTACCCTGGGCATCCCGCAGGACCCCGTCGTTCCCCTTGACGAAGCCGGCCTCGGCCAGGACCGCGGCGGCCTTCTCCAGGTCGTAGGGGTACTGGGCCACGTTGGGGGTGTAGAAGAGCGCGTTGGCCGGGGATTCAGGACCATACGCGGGCGTCGCCATGCCGTTGTAGATGGCGTCGGCGATGGACTGGCGGTCCATGGCGTAGGAGACCGCCTGGCGGAACTTCACGTTCCGGAACCAGTCCACCTTGGGCTGGGGCACGCTGTTCGGATTCTGGTTGAAGACCACGAACTGGCTGTCGAAGGTGGGCCCGGCGTCGTTGAGGACCGCGTGGAGCCGGCCGCTCGAGATCAGCTCCTGGTACTCGGGCGCCTTGCTGGCCGGAAGCGCCATCACGTCCAGGTCGCCGTTGCGGAAGGCCAGGTCCATGGACTCCAGGGTGTCGAACGAGCGGATGACGAGCCGGGTCAGGTAGGGGAGCTGGTTCCCATCCTGGTCCACCTGCCAGTAGTTGGGGTTCCTCTGGAAGAGGACGTACTCGCCCTGGCGGTAGTCCACCATGCGGTAGGGGCCGGTGCCGATGATCTCGCTGGCCGGGGTGGCCACGGACCAGGTCTCGCTGAAGGTGCCGTTCTCGTAGGCCGGACCCAGGATGTGCTTGGGCACGATGGGCACGCCGATCTGGCGCAGAATGGGCACGAAGACGTCGGGAAGGTGGAAGCGGACGGTGTAGTCGTCCACCTTCTCGTAGGTGAGCGGCTCGCCCGCCACCAGGAGCCCGTCGCGGAAGTTGTTGGGAATGTCCTCGTCGTAGGTGAGGTCGTAGGAGAAGATGACGTCGTCCGCGGTCAGCTCCTGGCCGTCGTGCCACTTGATCCCCTTGCGCAGGTAGAAGGTGTAGGTGAGGCCGTCGTCGCTCACGTCCCACTTGTACGCGAGGCTGGGAACAACCTCGGTGGTGACGCCGTCAACGGAGACCAGGCCTTCGAAGACGTGCTGGAGCACGTCGTCCGAGGAGCTCTCCTTGTACAGGTAGTAGTTGAAGGTCTTCGGGTCCGAGATCTGCCCGGTCCTCAAGGTTCCGCCGTAGCGGCCGATCTCGGGCACCTGCTCCACCACGGGCGCCACGGCCTGCGCCCAGGCTCCGGCGGAAAGCGCGCCGAACAGGGCCGCGGACAGGACGAGCGCGAACCATCGCTTCAACAAGCTTCGCCTCCCATTCTCGGGTGACGCACCCCACGGTGCGGATGTCGGACGTCCTGGCGTCAGCGTCAGCGGCCGGTCATACGGTGGTACCTGATCCCCCTGGCCTCGCGTCGGACGTCCCGCGGACTAACCCTTTTCTTCGGCGCTTTCAGGCTCAATCCTCCTCCACAGCCTTTCTCTTCCTCCACAGTCGAACTGTGTTGCATTCCTCCTTGTTTTGCCGACCATGCTCCAAATCTCGAACACAGCGCGGCTCGCAGTCGCCGCGGCGCATCCTAGGGCGGGGGGACGACCGTGCCGTTGGAGCTGAAGGTGACCGTACCCATCCTGCACGGGTCCTGGGTTTGGGCACCGCCCAGGGCCCGCGCGGAACGCTGGAGCGAGCCCATCCGAGGAGGCGAGCTGGACCTCCAGGCTTCCCTGACGGGCGCAGCCCGGATCCTCCGGGCCCTGGGGCGGGCGCGCCGGCAGGGGCCGGATCCGGAGAGGCTGGCCTGGTTCGGGCTGGCCTGGCGGCTGCACGTCCTGGAGCCGGTGGACCGTGGCGACCTGCTCGCACCCCGGCTCCTGGCCCAGCGCTGGCGGGAGGTGGGGGTGATCCCCTACCCCCACCAGCTGGAGACGGCCCGGCGGGTGGTGGAGGATCTGGACGGGCGGGCCATCCTGGCCGATGAAGTGGGCCTCGGCAAGACGCTGGAGGCGGGGCTCGTCCTGAAGGAGTACCTCCTGCGGGGCCAGGTGGAGCGGGCCCTGGTCCTTTGCCCCGCCGCCCTGGTCTACCAGTGGTACCAGGAGCTGCGGGAGAAGCTGGACGTCCAAGCCATCATGCAGCGGGACCCCTCGGACTGGGAGCGCCCGGGGGTGATCATCGGCTCGCTGGACCTGGCCAAGCGCTCCCCCCACCGGGAGATCCTGGCAGGCCAGCGTTTCGACCTCCTCATCGTGGACGAGGCCCACAAGCTGAAGAACCCCCGGACCCAGAACCACAAGCTGGTGCAGGCCATCCCCCGCACCTACACGCTGCTCGTCACGGCCACACCCGTCCAGAACGGGCTGGAGGAGCTCTACCACCTGACAAGCCTCCTGCGCCCCGGCCAACTCGGCACCTACCGCACCTTCCAGGCCGCGTTCATGATCGACCGGCACACCCCGCGGGCTCCCGAGGAGCTGCGCCGTCTCCTGGGACGGGTCCTCATCCGCCATCGCCACCGCGAGGTGGCCAAGGACCTGCCCGAGCGCCGGGTGGAGACCCTCCTGGTGGACCCCACCCGGGAGGAGCGGGCCTTCTACGACGCGGTCACGGACCTGGTGCGCCGGGAGTACCGGCGGCTCGGCACCCTGGCCGGGATGCTCCCCCTGATCACCTTGCAGCGCGAGCTGGCCTCCAGCGTCGAGGCGGCGTGCGCCACCCTGGAGCACCTGCTGGACCAGGGCGACCTGGAACCTGAGCTGGCCGGCCGGCTCCTGGAGCAGGCCCGCTCGGTGAGCCGGCAGGCCAAGCTCGAACGCTGCCTGGAGCTGGTGCGGGCGACGGAGGGACAGGTGCTGCTCTTCACCGAGTACCGCGCCACCCAGGGAGTGCTGCTGGGGCGCCTGCAGGCGGAAGGGATCGTCGCCCTCGCCTTCGACGGCAGCCTCTCGGCCTCGCGCAAGGCCTTCGTGCGGGAGCTCTTCCGCCGGCGGGGTCAGGTGCTGGTGAGCACCGATTCGGGCGCCGAGGGCCTGAACTTCCAGTTCTGCCACCATCTGATCCACTACGACCTGCCCTGGAACCCGATGCGGCTCGAGCAACGGATCGGCCGGGTGCACCGCCTGGGCCAGACCCAGCCGGTGCTGGTGCGGACCCTGGCCGTCCGGGGAAGCGTGGAGTCGTACATGCTCTACCTGCTCCAGCAGAAGATCCGCCTCTTCGAATCGGTCATCGGGGAGCTGGACGCGATCCTCTCCGGCGCCGCGCTTCAGACCACGGTGGAGGCAGCGTTCACCCGGGCGTTGCTCGAGTCCCGGGACGAGGCGGACCTGCTCACGCGCCTGGACGAGCTGGCCGGCCGCATCCTGCAGGAGCGCCGCCGGCTGGACGAGAGCCGGGAGCGGGTCCCGTGGCTGTGATCCCCACCTGGCTCCAAGAGGGTCTGCCTCTTCTTGGCGGAGCGCTGCGCCTCCTGGAACCGGGTCTGGTCGAGGTGACGCTCCCGCCCGAAGGTCTGGCCGAGCTGGAAGAGATCGTCCTTTCACCCTTCGTCCCGTCGCCCCCCTCCCCGCCCCGGGTGTGGGCGCTGGACGACGAGGGGGCGCGCCGCCACCCGGAGGCCGAGTGGGTGGCCCCGGGCAGCGCCCGCTTCCGGCAGTGGGTGGAGCTCGGGCGGCGGCGCGCGCCCGCGGCCGTGGCCCGGTGGCTGGACGGAGACCCGACGTGGGTTCCGGTCCTGGAGCTCCTCTGGCGGGTGGAGAGCAACGGGTCGGGCCGGCTGGCCTGGACCCTGGCGAGCCGCGCCCTGCTGCCGGGAGGGCCCGTGGACGTGCGGGTGCCCGAGGAGGAGCCCCCCTGGCTGGACTGGCTCCGAACCGGCCGCCTGGGGGCCGGCTCGCCGCCGGGTGCCCCCAGGCCCCGCCTGCGAGAAGCCGTGGAGGCGACCCTGCGGGCGCTGGCGAACCGCCTGGCCCCCGAGGCCGCCGGTTGGGCCCGCGAGCAGCGGACCCGCTGGGAGGCGGAGCGGCGCCAGGTGGCCGCGTACCACCAGGCCCTCCTGCGGGAGGACCCCGACGGAGATGGCCCGGCGGCCCTGGAGCGTCACCTGGAGGAGCTGGAGCGAAGCCTGGCCCCCCGCCTGCGGGCTCGGCCGCTTCTGGCCCTGCTTCTTTACCTGCCGCCCGGGGTGGCGCGCGGCCTGGTGAGACCCGAGGCCGGCACGATCGGGTCCAGGGACGGGAGCAGTTCGTCCGAGAGGGCCGCGCAGTCCGGACAGGCGCGGGCAGGCACCGCGCGGCCCGGCGCAGCGCTGTCGGAAGGGCCGGCGGGCATGGCGCTGCCGCACGCGGCGCAGGTGGGACGACCGCACGCGGCGCAGGATCCCGCAGCGCATCGGGGACAGAAGGCGGTCCCGCACGCGCAGGGGGACGCGCAGCCCGGGCAGAGGAGCCTCGGGCAGCGACAGAGGAGCAGGCGATCGACCTCGCGCCCGCACTCCTGACAGGCCAGGCCGGACCACCGCCTCTGGGCCAGGTTCCAGGCGGCCTCCAGCTCCAGCGGCTCAGCCTCGCCCCTGCCCCGCTCCGGCCGCACGGTGAGCTGCAGCACCAGGTGGGGCGTCCAGAGGAGCGCGGCGCCAACCGGCTCCGCCTCCAGGCGGACCCGGTACCGCTCCGCCACCTCGGCCATGCGGCGCCGTCGCTCGCGCACAAGGCGGGCCCGGGCTTCGGCCAGGTCCTCGCGCAGGGCCCGCAGACGCTCCTCCACCTCGGCCGGGACCCCGCGGGTGGACGCCCCCGGCAGCAGGAGGCGGGCCCGCAGTCCTTCGAGCTGGAGGAGCATCGCCCTCAGCGGTTCCGCCGCCTCGTCCTCGAGACCGCGGTAGTACGCCTCCAGGCGTTGCTCCTCCAGCTGGCGCCGCTCGTGCACGCCCCGCCGAAAGGACCTTCCGGGCTCCTCGGCCCAGCGGGGCAGCGCCTCCAGCGCCCGCTCCAGGAGGCGGTGAAGCCCGTACGTCTGCCCGCGCGCCCCCGGGGCCGGCGACGGCCCGGCCGCGGCAGGCACCGGAACCGCGGGTTCCACCCACTGCCCCTCGGCGTCGGCCATCAGGACGAGGGTCTCCTCCCGGGCGAGGTCGGCCCTCCACCGCAGGCGGAAGACGAAGAGCGGATTCTCGCGGTATTCGAGGCGTATCCGGTCCAGGCGCACGCGCACCCCGGGCAGACGCGGCGCCGGCGGGGGGAACGGGGGCACACGCCACGCCTGCAGAGGCAGCCGGCCGGCCGTCCAGCGGGGGAGGTCCGCCAGGGTCTCCAGCCACCGTTCCGAGGGGGGAGGCACGAAGAGTTGGCAGGTGGTCCCTGTCCCGCCGGCTGCCGCATCGGTGGGGCCGGGATCAAAGGGCATCGGCGGTTCCCCCCTCCCGGCCTCGCTCGAGCCAGGCCAGGCCTTCGCGGGCCTCCTCGTACCGCCGGGCGGCCTCGGCGATCCGCTCGCCCACCTGCTCCAGCGCCACTTCGGGCGGGTCCCCTCCGGCCAGGGCCTGCGCGATCTCCCCCTCCAGGTGCAGGTCCGCGTCCCCCAGGATCAGCTCCAGCTCCCCCACCACCCGCTCGAAGAGGCGGAGCTTCTCCTCCAGGAGGCGGAGCACGTGCTCTTCCAGGCTCCCCCGCAGGACCAGGTGGACCACCTTCACGGGCCGGAGCTGCCCGAAGCGGTGCACCCGGCCGATCCGTTGCTCGAGCCGCATGGGGTTCCAGGGCAGGTCCACGTTCAGCACCCGCCGGCAGAACTGCAGGTTGTGGCCCAGGGCGCCCGCGTCGGTGGAGAGCAGGACGCGGCCGCGCCCACGTGCGAAGGCGTCCAGGGCGGCCTCGCGCTCGGAAGGTCCCAGGCCCCCGTGGAGGAGCACCGGTCGTTCCCCAGCCGCCCGCAGGCGCCGGGCCAGGGCCCGCTGGGTCCCTCGGAACTCGGTGAAGACCAGGACCGGCTCGTTCCACCGCCCCAGCCGTTCCGCGACCGCTTCCTCCTTGATGCTCCGGGGCGCCGCCCGGCAGAGGGCGAGCAGCCGGGCCGCCCGGTCGCGCCCCAATACCCCGCCCCCGCGGCGCGCGAGCCGCTCCAGGCTCTCGGCCAGGCTGGCGGGGGAGCTGGAGGCCTGCTTCAGAAGGGTCACCAGGGCCAGCCAACCCTTCCCCTGCCGCACCGAGGCCGCCGCCTGCCGCACGAGGTCGAGGGCCTCCGCCTGGAGACGGGCCTCGGCTGGATCCGGATCGAGCACGTCCACCTCCACCCGCCGCGGGGGCAGCTCCAGGGCCGCCTCGCGCCGGGTGGTGCGGATCATGACATCGGCCAGGCGCTCACGGAGCAGCTCGACGTTTCGGGGCTGGCGCCGGTCCAGCACGAAGTGCCGCCGGAAAGAGCCGAAGGTGTGGAAGTGCCCCGGCTTCAGCAGCGTCACCAGGTGGTAGAGCTCCCGGAGCTCGTTCTGGATGGGCGTCGCCGTGAGGAGGAGGAGGTACTTCTTCTGCAGGTCGTCCACGAGCCGGAAGCTCAAGGTGGCCGGATTCTGGAGCCGGTGGGCTTCGTCCACGATCACCACGTCCCAGGGCCTCCGGACCAGGAGCTCCCGCACCCCCGGGCGGCGGGCCCGCTCCAGGGTCGTGATGAGGCGGGGGGTCCGGCTCCAGGAGCGCGTCCCGCCGGGGCGTTCCAGGTGCAGCCCGGCCCGGTCGGCCTCCCCGATCCACTGGTGCACCAGGCCTGCCGGTACCAGCGCCAGCACGCTCCCGGCCAGACTCCGCTCCATCAGCTCCAGGGTGATGAGCACGGCCTCCAACGTCTTGCCCAGCCCCACCTCGTCGGCCAGGATCGCCCGGCCCTTCATCCGCTCCAGGACCTCCACCACAGCCGCTCGCTGGTGCGGAAGGAGCGTGACGGGCAGACGTCCCTCGCACAGGAGCGGTGCCCTCTCCGAGGCCCCGGCCTCCACCAGCCGCCGCAGGGCGGATGCGCCTGCATCCCGCCCTGCGGCCAGGGCCTCGATGAGGGCCCGCCCGTCCCCACACACCGTAACCTCTTCCGACGAAAGAACCACGCCGCCCTCCCCCAGGTGGGTCCAGGGTCCCAAGCCCGCCTCTCCCCCTGAGAGTCTGCCCCAGGAGGGCGGCCCGGCCACGCGGCTCAGGGGCCGGCGATCCCCAGGAAGGAACGGTTCAGGGTCGCCTGGGTCTCGTTGAGGACGCTTCGGACCACGTCGGCCAGGAGCTGGGCCGAGCGCGTCGCCTCCTCGAGGGTGCTCTGCCGGTACTCGCCGATGAAGACCTGAAGGGCGTTCGGGTGCAGGTTGCCGTTGTAGTCGTCGTGCTGGATCTTCACGCCCCGGGAGAGCCCCGGGTAGAGCTGGTCCATCTTGGCCCGCACCGCCTCGGCGAAGGCCAGGTTCTCCTCGGTGTTGGCGTTCGAGAGGTCACCCACCACGAAGAGAATCCGGGCCGCGGGCTTGCCGCCGATGTCGACCGTGGCGTACCGCTCGCCCTGAACCTCGGGCAGGGCGTCGCGGTGGACGTCGATCACGGTCTTGATCGCTTCGTTGGCCGCCAGCACCTGGCGTACCGTTTCACGGCTGTTCGCGTACGACTGCTCCCAATCCGGGTAGTCGTGCACCTGGGTGGCGTGGAGGGTGCGGATCCCCGCGGCGTTGAGCGCCTCGGCCAGCACCCGCCCCACCTCGGTCACGTCGCCGGGCGTACCCTGCGCGTGGGCGGACTTGGGCGCGTAGTTCTCCGTGGCGTGACTGTGGTAGACCAGGACCTCCGGCAAGCGCGACCGGCCCGGTGCTTCCGGCGCCCCGCGGGTCCCCTCGCCGGGTGCCCCGGGCTCGGCGCCCCCCGTGCCACCCTCGCGTTCGGCGGCCGGCGGGGCCGGCCGCGCCGGGCTGCCGGGACCGAAGCCCACCAGGCGCGCGGTGACTACGGCGGCCGCCACCAGGATCACCAAGACCGCGAGCAGGCTGGGCCCGCGCCGCAACACCGACCGGACTGAGGTGGCCATGGGCCGTCCCCCCTTCCAGCCGAATGATATGGGCGGGCCGCCCGGAGTATGTCCCCGGCCGGCCCGCCCCCGTCACGTGCGGAGCGTTCGCGTCAGCCTACGAGGTGGGCGGTTCGGCAGGCGGCGCCGTCTCCGAAGAGGGCAGCGCGGGGGCGGCCTGCGGGGGCGGACCGGCTGCGGCGCTCTCCTCCTCGAGCTGCCGGAGCACCTGCCCGAGGCGGTCGATGGCCTCGCCGTACCCGGTCCAATCGCCGCTGCGGAGCCGGTCCTGCGCCTGCTGGTAGAGGTCTTGCGCCTGCCGGGCCAGATCGGCCACGGCGGGCGGGCCCAGGGGCTGGGTCTCGGGCGCCGCCTGGTCGGGGGAGACCTCGGGGAAGGTCCGGGCCACCGCTTGGGTCCCGAAGATGTCGGCCAGCGCCGTCTCCAGAGTGGGCTGCATCGTCACCTGCTCGCCGTGGGCCACGATGATCCGGGTCAGCTCGGGCAGGTCGCTCTGCTCCGCCTGGAGGAAGATGGGCTCCACGTAGAGCACCGAGTTCTCGACGGGGATCACCAGCAGGTTCCCCCGGATCACCCGCGAGCCGCGCTGGCTCCAGAGCGTGAGCTGCTGGGAGATGAGCGGATTCTGGTCGATGCGGGCCTCCACCTGCATGGGTCCGAAGGTGAGCCGGTCCTTGGGGAAGAGGTAGAGCAGCCCCTTGCCGTAGTGCTCGCCGTCGTTGCGCACCGCGAGCCAGCCCACCATGTTGTCGCGGCGCACGGGCGTGAAGGGCAGCAGCAGGATGAACTCGGGTCGATCCGAGTCCGGGAGCTGGGTGATGAGGTAGTAGGGCTCCATGGCCTGGGCCCGGTCGCCGTAGATCTCCTGGGGCAGGCTCCAGGCGTCCTCCCGGTTGTAGAAGACCACCGGGTCCTGCATGTGGTAGGTGGCCAGGATCTGGGCCTGGATGCGGAAGTAGGTCTCCGGCACCCGGATGTGGCGGCGGAGGGCCTCGGGCATCGCGTCCAGGGGCTTGAAGATGGTTGGGTAGATGCCCGCGTAGGTGCGCGCGATGGGCTCCTCGGGATCCACCAGGTAGAAGGTGACGTCGCCCTGGTAGGCGTCCACCACCACCTTCACCGGGTTACGGATGTAGTTGCCCACGCCCTGCATCGGCTGGCTGTACGGATACCGGTCGCTGGTGGTGTAAGCGTCCACGATCCAGTAGAGCCTGCCAGCAGCCACGACCAGGTAGGGCTCCTGGTCGTACGCCAGGAAGGGGGCGATCTTGCGGACCCGGGCGCCCACCTCCCGGTCGAACATCAGGCGGCTGTCCGAGTGGATGTCCCCCGAGAGGAGGAGCTGCAGGTCCCCCGTGCGCAGCGCGAAGGCGGCCCGCACCAGGACGTTGCTGAGCCGCACCCCGCCGTGACCCTCGTAGCGCGCCCACGCGTTCTGGTCGCCCCGGGGGTAGTCGAACTCCTCGATGTCGGTGTTGACCACCACGTAGTCCGACGTCTGCCGGCCGTAGTAGATCTCGGGACGGTCCACCGGCAGGGCACCACGGGGCGGGATATCCGACAGCAGGAACTCGGGCAGGCCCCGGGCCGTCACCCGGTTGACCGGGCTCATCACCACGCCGTAGCCATGGGTGTACTGAAGGTGCTGGTTGATCCAGGTGGGGTTCTGAAGGCGCGTGGGATCGATCTCCCGGGCGGCCAGCATCACCTGCTGGTAGGTCCCGTCCACCTCGTACCGGTCCACGTTCATGTCGGGGAAGGTGTAGTAGAGGCGGAAGGCCTGGATCTGCTGGTAGGTCTGCAGGAGCGGCCGCCAATCCCAGAGGCGGATGTTCTGGATGATGCTCTGGTTCCGGGCCAGCGCTTCCTCAGGCAGGGCGGGCTGGTAGTCGAAGCGGCGCTCCTCGATGCCATCGAGGTCGTAGGCGAGCCGGGTCATCTGGATGTGGTTCTCGATGTAGGGCCGCTCCCGCACCAGCTCGTTGGGGGCCACCAGGAACTGCTGGACCAACCCTGGCGCCACCGAGCCCGCCAGCAGCGAGACCCCGATGAGCCCCACCAGCCCCGCCACGATCCAGAGGGTGCCCTTACGGAACAGGTTGATGAGAAGCCCCAAGGCCACCAGCCCGCTCAAGGCCACCAGCAGCCGGTTGGCGTTGGCCTGCACCACCAGGTCCGTGTAGCCTGCACCGAAGGCCGCCCCCCGGGGCGAGTAGACCAGCTCGTAGATGGAGAGCCAGTAGTCGCCGGCCTTGAGGAGTACCAGCACCACCAGCAGCAGCGTGAGGTGGACCTTCGCGCCCGTCTCCATCTCCGGGCGCCACCCGTGGAAGTGGAGGGCGCCTGAGAGGACGTAGATGGCCCCCACGATCAGCAAGACCAGTACCAGCATACCGAAGAGGCTGGTGTAGATCAGCCTGAAGAAGGGCATGGTGAAGAGGTAGAAGGCCAGGTCCTTTCCGAAAGCCGGGTCCACGGTGCCCGTGGGCACCGCCTGAAGGTACCGGGCGATGGTCTCCCAGGCGGGCGCGACCCCGCTCGCGTACAGGAAGCCCAGTACCAGCGAGGCCACCCAGAAGAGCCCGCCCAGCGCCTTGAAGCTCAGCCCCTGGGGCAGGCGTTCCTGGTAGCGGAAGAGGGCCCGCCCTACCTGGCCCCGGGTGGCCGCCAGGTTGACGTAGATCAGCAGGGTGAGGGCAAGCCCCAGCCCTAGCCGGACCCCCCACTCCCACCCCAGCCGCGTGAGCAGGACGGGCAGGTGGCCCACGTTCTCGAACCACCACCAGTCGGTGAGAAAGCGGGCCGACAAGCTCAGGACGATGCCGAAGAAAACGAGCCCCACCAGAACTACGAGGCCCGTGTTGCGGGCCAAGCTGCGCATGCGTTCACCCCTTCTCGCACGCCGTCACGAGGGCGCCCGCTCGGTCGCCTCCCCGATCAGGCGGCGAAGGTCCGTTGCATCGAACCGGTAGACGGTCCCACAGAAGCGACAGACGGTCTCGGCCTCCCCCTGCTCGGCGGCCAGGCGCTCCAACTCCTCCCGCCCCAGAGCCACCAGGCCCTCCTCGAAGCGCTCGCGCGAGCACGGGCAGGCGAACCGAAGCGGGCGCCGCTCGAGCCACCGCAGCCCCAGCGAGCCCAGGCGCTCTTCGGCCAGAAGCACGGGGCCCTTCCCCCGGTCGATGCTGCGGCTGATGGCGGGAAGATCCTTCAATGCCTTCTCCACCGTTGCGACCGTTTCCTCGCCGTGCCCCGGCAGGACCTGCACGATCAGCCCGCCCGCCGCCCGCACCGACGCATCGACCTCCACCAGCACGCCGAGGGCCACCGCGGACGGGACCTGCTCCGAGTGGGCCAGATAGTAGGCCAGGTCCTCGCCGATCTCACCCGAGACGAGGGGGACGCTTCCCCGATAAGGTTCCTTCAGGCCCAGGTCGCGAATGACGTAGAGGTCGCCGCGCCCCACCGCGCCCCCCACGTCCAGGTGGTGGTGGGCGTTCAGGGGCAGGTGGACGGCCGGGTTGCCCACGTAGCCGCGGACGGTCCCGTCGGATCCGGCCACCGCCACCAGGGAGCCCAAGGGACCACCTGCCACGACCTGCACCGTGACGCTCTCCTGCCCCTTGAGCATGGCGCCCAGGAGGGCGGCGCCCGTCATGAGCCGGCCCAGGGCGGCCGTGGCGGTAGGCAGCAGGCCGTGCCGGCGCTGGGCCTCGTTCACGGTGACGGTGGACTCGGCCGCCAGGACCCGTACCTCTCCCCCGGCCGCCACGCCGTGCGCGACGAAGTCGGGAGGGCTCAGCGCGAGCCCTCCAGGCGGCCGAGCATCTCCCGGGTGAAGCTCCGGGTGACCACGTCCTCTCCTGCCAGCCCCAGGTCGTGGCCGTTCAGGTAGAGGCGCACGCCCTGGGCGTAGCCGAAGCGGACCCGGATCTCGTCGTTCGCGGTCCAGCTCCGCTCCTGCCCTGCCTGGAGGATGCCCGTGTATTCGGTCCGCCCGTCCACGTCCACGCGCATCCAGGAACGTTGCTCCACCACCGCCCGCAGGACCAGGGGCTCGAAGGCCAGGGTGGAGGGAACCGTCGCATCTGAGCGCGCCGGCGGGCTCGCGACCGGTGGCTCACCCCGCGGGGAGGCCGCGGGGAGGCCGGACACCGGGGCCTGTCCTTCGGCCCGGTCCGATGGCCCCTGGCCCGGCGGGCCCACCCCCGGCTCCGGTTCCTGGTCGCGCGGCTGCCCGGTGGCCGCCGGCGTCCCTTCCAGCACCGCCGGCAGCCGGGTCGTCTCCCCTGAACCCTGGGAGCCTCCCAGCCACGCCACCAGCACCACCGCGATCGCGACCAGCAGCAGCGCCGCCAGCCCGGCGCCCCAAAGGCGCGCCCCGTCGCGGCGCCGCAGCCCGAAGGCGGGCGGCGTGTCGGTCCAGCGAACGGGCGCCGACCCGCTCTCGAGGATCTTGGCGCGCTCCTTGACAGCCGGGCGCGCCTGATCGAACTCGGCCAGGATCGCGTGCACGTCCATTCCCAGGAAACGGGCGTAGGAGAGCAGGAAGTTCCGAGTGTAGACGTCGCCCCCCGGAATCCGTTCCATCTCGCCAGACTCCAGCGCCTCCAGGATGTGGACGCGTATCTTCGTCCGGCTGGAGGCCTGTTCCAGCGGGATCCCGGCCTGCATCCGCGCCTCGCGCAGCTTCTGCCCGATGGATTCCATGCTCACGCGCGTCACCTCCCCCGTCGCGACGAACCATCCACCCAAGAACGTGCGTACAGGTGATGCCCCGCCCCCAGCGGGCCGTTTCAGGGTGCGGGCTGCGAGTCGCCCATGAACTCCCGCGCCCGCCCTGCGTGCACCTCCCGGGGCTTGCTCCCCTGGGACGGGCCCACGATCCCCCTGCGCTCCATCAGGTCGATGAGGCGGGCCGCCCGACTGTACCCGACGCGGAACCGCCGCTGCAGCATGGAGATGGAGGCCTGTCCCGTATCGAGAACCAGCTGGACGGCGTCCTCGAAGAGTTCATCGTCCGCATCCGCGTCCCACTCGTCGCCCCCGGCCTCGTCCCCGAAGCCCTCGGCCAGGTATTCGGGCTCGCCCTCCACCTGGCTCGTCCAGAAGTGGACGATCTCGTTCACTTCGCGCTCGGTGATAAGCGCTCCCTGGGCACGGATGGGCTTGGCCGCCCCCACCGGGTGGAAGAGCATGTCCCCCTTGCCCAGGAGCCGCTCCGCCCCCGCCATGTCCAGGATCGTGCGCGAGTCCACCTGGGACGAGACCGCGAAGGAGAGGCGCGAGGGAACGTTGGCCTTGATGAGACCCGTGATGACATCCACCGACGGCCGCTGGGTGGCGATCACCAGGAAGATCCCGGCGGCCCGGGCCATCTGGGCCAGGCGGGCGATGGCGTCTTCCACGTCGGCCGCGGCCACCAGCATCAGGTCTGACAGCTCGTCGATCACCACCACCAGGTAGGGGAGCGCCTCGTCGGGCAGGAGGCGGTTGTAGCCATCGATGTTCCGGGTGCCCATCTGGGCGAAGAGCTGGTACCGCCGCTCCATCTCCTTCACGGCCCAGCGCAGGGCCTTGGCGGCCTCGCGGGCGTCGGTGACCACCGGCGCAGCCAGGTGCGGGATGCCTTCGTACACCGAGAGCTCCACCCGCTTGGGGTCGATGAGGAGCAGGCGCACCTCGTCGGGCTGGGTCCGGAAGAGGAGGCTCACCAGCAGCGCGTTGAGGCAGACGCTCTTGCCCGAGCCGGTGGCCCCCGCGATGAGTAGGTGGACGAGCTTGGGCAGCTCGGTGACCACGGGCTTGCCCGTGATGTCCAGACCCAGCGCCACCGCCAGGGGCGAGCGGCTTTGGCGGAACGCGTCCGACTCGATCACGTCCCTCAGGACGACAGGCTGCACGGTGCGGTTGGGCACCTCGATACCCACCACCGACTTGCCGGGCACGGGGGCCTCGATCCGGACGTCCACGGCCGCCAGGGCCAAGGCGATGTCGTCGGCCAGGCCGACGATGCGGCTCACCTTTATGCCTGGGGGCGGCTGCACCTCGTAGCGGGTGATCACCGGCCCCCGGGTGACCTCCACCACCCGCCCCTCGATGCCGAAGCTCTTCAGGGTCTCCTCCAGGACGGAGGTACGGTCCGGTTCGTCAGCGGCCGGCCTCCGCCCCCGGTTACGCCGGAGGAGGGACGTGTCGGGAAGCCGGTACCCGGGCTGGGCGCCCCGTACCGCCGATCGCGCCTGGGAGCGCGTACCGCCCGGCCGCGGTGCGATCCGGGTGGGTGTCTCGGCCCCGTACCCATCGTCGGCCTCCGCCTCCTCGCGCGCCGCCGCCGCCGAAGGCAGCAGGGACTGGCGCTCGGTGACGTTCCCGGCGGCTTCCCCCGCCCGCGGCCCGGCGGGTCCGGGCCGTTCCGGCCGCCTGGCCTCCGGGGGAGCGGCCGGCCGCGCGGGCGCCGGGAGGGCGCGCCTGCCCGCCTCCCGATGCGCTTTACCCCGGGGCCGCACCTGCCGCCAGCGGAAGAGGCGGCGGACGGCGTCCACCCCCTCCGCCACCCGCTGGACTACGGCAACCCCCAGACCCACCACCGCTCCGGCCCCCCGGGCCGCACCGTGCCCGGCCCGTCGCCAGGCAGCCGGCTCCAGGGCCAGGACCAGCCCCGTGACCGCCACGGCCACGCCCACCACGACACCCCCGGCGAATCCGAAGAGGTCTACCACCTGGCGGGCCAGCCAGCCTCCCACCCGCCCCGCCTGGGAGGACCAGAAGCCCAGGGCCAGCTCCGCCCGGTTGGCCGCGGGCAGCGGCAGCACTGCGAACATCTCGAAACCCAGGAGGATCACGGCCAGGAGCAGCGCCGCGCCGAAGCTCCGGCGCCACCACCGCGCGTCCAGGCTGCCGGCGGCAAGCCTCAACCCCGCCCACAGCAGGAAGAAGGGAGGCAGGTCGGCCGTGCGCCCGAAGAGCTCCCGGAGCTCAAGGGCCAACCACGCGCCCAGCGTGCCGGCGCGCGCGTGAAGACTCACCCAGGCCAGGGTGGCTGCCGTGATGAGCAGGATGGCCAGGATGGCCCGCCCCCGACCGGGAGACCCGTCACTCGGCTCGAAGCCCAGGGACATCGGCTCCCTCCTTCCCGTCCTCAGCTTTCGTCTCCGGCGGAACGATCCCTGCCGGACCCGCCTCAGTGCCGCCGGAAGGGGCGATGCAGCGCGGGGTGGCCCGGAACCGGCCCCGCTCACCCGCATGCGCCCCGTTCACTCGGGTAACCAGATGAAACCTCCCTGGCGCCCTGCCTGCCCGCCCTGGGCCCGGTGGGAGAAGAGGCGGTGGTTCTCGCACGCGGTGCAGGCCGGCTGCCACGAGAGGTTCGCCTCAGGCACGCCTGCGGCCAGGAGCCGGCTGCGGTTGGCCAGCCTCAGGTCCAGGTGGGGACCCTCCGGTGCCGGCCGCACCACGCTGTCGCCGAAGGCATTCACGAACCTCTCGGCCAGATCCTCGGAGACCCGGTAGCAACACAGTCCGATGCTGGGTCCCATCGCCGCCAGAATCCGCGACGGTCGCGCACCCGCCTCCACCATGACCTCCACCGCCCGCTCCGCGATCCCATCCAGGGTGCCTCGCCATCCCGCGTGGGCCGCGGCCACCACGCCCGCTTCGGGATCCGCCAGCAACAGCGGGATGCAGTCGGCCACCAGCACGCCCAGCACCACGCCCGGCTCCCGGGTTACCAGGCCGTCGGTGGCCGGCAGAGCGGTCCCGGCGTCCGAGGCTCCCGCGCCGCGCTCCGCCCTTCCCACCCGGAGGACCCGGTCGCCGTGGACCTGCTGGCCCAGGGTGAGCCAGGCCCGCTCGGTCCCGGCCGCCTCCAGGGCGCGCCGGCGATTCTCCCGCACCGCTTCGGGATCGTCTCCCACGTGCAGCCCGAGGTTCAAGGAAGCGTAAGGCCCCCGGCTCACCCCGCCCGGGCGGCCGGTGAAGGCGTGGGCCACGCCCCCCTCCCGCAGGAGCGTGTCCCATTCCACCGGGGCCTGGCCTTCGCCCATCGCGGCTCCTCCAGGCCCCACTTTACCCCTCCCCCAGGAGCTGGTCCAGCGCCTCGCGGAATCGGCCCACGTCGGCGAACTCCCGGTAGACCGAGGCGAACCGGACGTAGGCCACGGCGTCGAGCTTGCGCAGCCGGTCCATGACCATCTCCCCGATGACCTGCGACGGGATCTCCCGATCGTACTGGGTACGGAGCTCACGCTCGATCTCGCTCGCCACCCCGTCGAGCTGCTCGGCCGTAAGAGGACGTTTCTCGCACGCCTTCAGGAGGCCCGTGAGGATCTTCCCGCGCTGGAACCGCTCCCGGCGCCCGTCCTTCTTGACCACCACCAGGGGCCCTTCCTCCCATCGCTCGTAGGTGGTGAAGCGGCGTCCGCACGCCTCGCACTCCCGGCGCCGGCGGATGGAGTGGCCTTCGTCGGTGCCGCGCGAGTCCAGCACCCGGCTGTCCGGCTTGCCGCAGTAGGGGCACCTCACGACGGGAAATCCTCCCTGAGCTGGCTCGTCTGACCTCCATTATACATGGTTCGGTCCAGGCATATCATGCCTGGAAGCGGTGTCGGGAGGAACCCCCGTGCTGGCCAAGGCCTCCGAGCTCCGCATGCTCGACATCATCAACCTGACCGACGGGCGCAGGCTCGGCTCCCTCTACGACCTGGACATCGACATGACCACGGGCCGGGTCCGCTCCCTCATCGTGCCGGGCGAGAGCGGGCTGCTCGGGGTCGCGCGCGGGAGCGAGATCGAGATCCCTTGGAATCGCGTGCGGCGGATCGGAGTGGACGTGATCCTGGTGGAGATGCCGGAACTGGGCCAGGGGGTCAGCACGCAGCCGGGGGCGCCGCCGGTCGTGTAGGGGAGCCTGCCGAGGGCTGGCTGGGGTCTCGAGGCGAGATCGATGACACCTACCGGGCAGCGCGGCCACCTCTCGGGCTAGGTTGGCCCTGGCCAGCCCCCAGGGCTCGCTACGGGTCGGGCGCGCCGGCGTCGCCGGGTGCTCCTGCGTGGGCGGGCTGCCAGAGGAGGCGGGCTGCGCCCTGGGCCACCAGGCGGCGGGCGTCTTCCCACCAGCGCGCCAGCCGTGCCGGCGTTCCGCCCGGTTCGGTGCCCTCGAGGAAGCGCCACCGCCACTCGACGCGGTCCGGTTCGGCCGGGTGACCCGTGGAGGTGGAGACGGCGGCCGCACCCACGGTGCTGAAGGCCGGAAGCGCCGCGTCGGCGGGCCGGGCCTCCAGGCGGCTCACCGCGGTCTCGTCCACCACGCAGAGGGGGGGAAAGACCACGCACCACCAGTTGTGGCCGGCGCCGTCACCGAGGATGAGCTGCAGCGCCCGGTAGCGGCCCGCCGGGAAGACCATGGGCCCGAAACGGGTCTCGGGGAAATCGGCCCACCCCAGCACCAGGCGCGAACCGTAGGGGGCGCCGGCCTCCGCCAGAACCCCGTCGGCCAGATCCTGCACGGCTTTCCCGTGGGAGGCGATCCACGCCTCGAGGGCAGCCTCGTCCCGGAGGCTGGCCATCTCCTCGCCATAGCGGGCCAGGAGGGTGTCGCGCACCGACCGCTTCAGGGCCTGGTCCGCAGCGCGGTCGCTGTGCGCCACCACGTGAAACCGCACCAGGCCGTCGACGCGTGTCGCTGTCGAGGCGAGCGGAGCCGGGCGCGCCTCCGTTCCCCGAGGACCGACCGCCTGAGCCGGGGGCGCGGCCACCACCAGCAGGGCGGCCACCACCAGCGCGGCTGGCAGCCAGGTGGACCGTGCCGAGCGCGCGAGCGTCTGGGGCCCTGCAGGGCCCGAACCTGCGCCGTCACGTGACGGAATCGTCTGGCTTCTAGTCGTCCAGGGTGCTTTCGTCCATGCGATCATGCCCACGGTCCCCCGTCGCCCGGCGCTCTCCTGGATCATTCGCTGATGTGCCGCTTCAGGTGTTTCAGGGCGGCCTTTTCGAGCCTCGACACCTGCGCCTGGGAGATGCCGATCTCCTCGGCCACCTCCATCTGGGTGCGGCCCTGGAAGAAGCGCTTGGTGAGGATCGCCTGCTCCCGCTCGTTCAGCCGCGACATGGCCTCCCGGATGGAGATGCCCTCCAGCCACGACGCGTCCTCGCTCCGCTCGTCGGAGATCTGGTCCATGACGTAGATGGGGTCGCCCCCGTCGTGGTAGATGGGCTCAAAGAGCGAGATCGGCTCTTGGATCGCATCGAGGGCGAAGACCACGTCTTCGCGCGGCAGGTTCAGCTCGTCGGCGATCTGCCTAACGCTGGGTTCACGCGCATACCTATGGACGAGAGCATCGCGCACCTGCAGCGCCTTGTAGGCCACGTCCCGCAACGAGCGGCTGACGCGGATGGGGTTGTTGTCCCGGAGGTACCGGCGGATCTCCCCGATGATCATCGGCACCGCGTAGGTCGAGAAGCGGACGTTCTGGGAGAGGTCGAAGTTGTCGATGGCCTTCATGAGTCCGATGCAGCCCACCTGGAAGAGGTCGTCCACGTTCTCGCCCCGGTTGTTGAAGCGCTGGATGACCGAGAGCACCAGGCGGAGGTTCCCCTGGATCAGCTGCTCCCGGGCGGACCGGTCGCCGCCGTGCATGCGCTTCAGGAGCTCGCGCATCTCCGCGTTGGTCAGGACCGGAAGCCGGGAGGTGTTGACCCCGCAGATCTCCACCTTGTTGACCATGGCACCACCCCCTCCGTGAGGGCCCGATGCGTCCACATGCTGTGAGTATGGACGCGGGCACCGGACCCTATGCACTCCGGCCACCTGGGGGCACGGGTGATCCGGGCACGAGGGTTTGGTAGGAAGCGGTAGGCACCCTCCGGTAGAATGCCCGGCGCGAGGTTGGGGGGATGGACGTGGAGCTGGTGAGGGTCGTCTACGTGGACCTGCTGGTGCTGCGGTTCCTGTCGGACGCAGCCTTCAACACGTTGCTCCTCTGGACCACCGCGCGCCTGGCCGCCCGGCCGGCCCGGTGGGCGCGCCTCGCCCTCGCCGCGCTCCTGGGGGCCGCCTACGCGGCGTGGGAGACCCTCGCGGCGGCAGGCGTCGCGCGCCTCCCCGCCCTTCCGGCCCGCATCGCCCTGGTGGTGCTGGTCTCCTGGTTGATGCTGGCGGTCTCCTTCGACCTTTCGCGCCCCCGGAGCCTGTTTCCGCTCTGGACCCCCTTCTACGGGGCCGTGGCCGCGGCGGCCGGAGCCGGTTTCGCCGCCGGCTTCCTCCTGGGAGACGGCCGGCAGCCCGACCTGGCGGTGGCCATGGGCGGCGCGGCCGTCACCCTGGCCGCGCTGGGGCTCTGGGGTCCCCGCTGGCTTCGGCGGGAGACGCTGCAGCGGTCTTCGGAGCTCCTGGTGCGGGTGGAGGCGGCCGGCCGGCGGGTGGAGGCGGTGGCCCTCCTGGACACGGGCAACCACCTGCGGGAGCCCCTTTCCGGGTGGCCCGTGGTGGTCATGGAGGTCGAGGCGGCTGCCCCCCTCTTCCCCCAGGACCTCGGCCCCCTGGTGCAACGGGCCGCTGCGGGCGAGCTGGGGGTGGCGGAGGGGCTCCACCGGGATCCGGAGTGGGCCGGGCGCTGGCGGATGATCCCATTCGCTTCTCTGGGCACCCGGCACGGGATGATGCTGGGCTTTCGGCCCGACCGGCTCATGGTGGTCGCCGGCCGGCGCGTGGAGCGGGTGCACGCGGTGGTGGGGCTCAGCGTCCAGCTGCTCGACGGGGCGGGGCGCTACCGGGCACTCCTTCCCCATGTCCTGGCCGAGACCGCTTCGCCCGGCGGAGCCGCGGCTTCGCTTCAGACGTCACGGAAAGGAGAGGTAGAGGATGACCGTCTCTCCACGGGCACGTAGGCTTGGCTGGTTGCTGAGGCTCGCGTGGGCCCAGGTGCTCATGTGGGTTCGGGGCAGACACCGGCTCGGGTACGTGGGCTCGTCGGAGGTGCTCCCTCCGCCGCTCACGGCCGCCGAGGAGCTGGACCTGCTGGACCGCCTGGAGCACGGTGACGGCGAGGTGCGGAACACCCTGATCGAGCGGAACCTGCGGCTCGTCGTCTACATCGCCCGCAAGTTCGACAACACCGGCGTCATGATCGAGGACCTGGTCTCCATCGGCACCATCGGGCTCATCAAGGCGGTCAACACCTTCGACCCCTCCAAACGCATCAAGCTGGCCACCTACGCTTCCCGGTGCATCGAGAACGAGATTCTCATGCACCTCAGGCGCACCAGCAAGACCCGGGCCGAGGTTTCCTTCGACGAGCCCCTCAACACTGATTGGGACGGGAACGAGCTCCTGCTCTCGGACGTGCTGGGGCAAGAGTCCGACGTGGTGAAGCACATCGAGGAGGAGGTGGACCGCTCCCTCCTGGCCTGCGCCCTCGCCCAGCTCTCCAGCCGGGAGAAGACCATCATGCAGCTCCGCTTCGGCCTGGCCAACGGCGAGCAGAAGACCCAGAAGGAGGTGGCGGACCTGCTGGGCATCTCCCAGTCGTACATCTCCCGGCTGGAGAAGCGGATCCTGAAGAAGCTGCGCGTCGAGATCCAGCGGCTCGAATGAGCGTCCCGCGCCGCGTGCGCGGGCAGCGTCCTCGCGGCGCCGGTGGCGAGCGGGCTCCTAGCGCCGCCTCAGGAACGCCGGGATGTCCAGCTTGTCCGTGCGATCCCCCGAGGCCAGGGGGCGGATGTCCAGGACCCGGTCGGACCGGTGGTCGCCCCGGGCCTTGTGACGGTCGAAGCCCGTGGCGATCACCGTCACCCGCACCTCGTCCTTGAGCGTCTCGTCGATCACGGCCCCGAAGATGATGTTGGCGTCGGGGTCGGCGGCCTCGGCAATGATCTCCGCCGCCGCGTTGACCTCGAAGAGGCCCAGGTTGTCACTGCCGGTGATGTTGAACAGGATGCCCTTGGCACCCTCGATGGACGCCTCCAGGAGCGGGCTCGAGATGGCCTTGCGGGCGGCCTCCACCGAGCGCTCCTCGCCGGTGCCCGTGCCGATGCCCATCAGGGCCGAGCCAGCGGAGCTCATGATCGCCTTCACGTCCGCGAAGTCGAGGTTGATCAGCCCCGGGACGATGATGAGGTCCGAGATCCCCTGGACGCCCTGGCGGAGCACGTCGTCGGCCACCCGGAAGGCGTCCTGCATGGAGGTCTTCTTCTCCACCACCTGCAGGAGCCGGTCGTTGGGGATGGTGATGAGCGTGTCCACCTGGCCTTCGAGCTTCTCGATGCCCGTCTCGGCCTGCTGGCCGCGCCTCCGGCCCTCGAAGGTGAACGGCCGGGTGACCACCGCCACCGTGAGCGCGTCCACCTCACGGGCGATCTCGGCCACCACCGGCGCGCCCCCCGTTCCGGTGCCGCCCCCCATGCCGGCGGTGATGAAGACCATGTCCGCCCCCTGGAGGATCTGGCGGATCTGGTCCCGGCTCTCCTCCGCCGCCTTCTCGCCGATCTCGGGGTTGGATCCTGCCCCGAGCCCCTTGGTGAGCTTCTCGCCCAGGCGGACCTGGTGCGATGCCTTGGAGACGCTGAGAGCCTGGGCGTCGGTGTTGAGGCTGATGAACTCCACGCCCTGGAGACCGGCATCGATCATCCGGTTGATGGCGTTGCCACCGCCTCCCCCCACCCCCACCACCTTGATGCTGGCATAGGATCCATTCGCACGTTCCAACTCGAACACAGGGGCTTCCCCCCCTCTGAGAGCAGCCACACACTCGCAGCGCCCGATCTCGCTTCGCCTTATTCCACAGCCTCCAGGGACTTCCCTCCAGGCGCGCGCGCCTTCCGGGGAAGGGAACCCGCCCGGCACCCCGCCGGAACCCCATCGCCGCGCGGGGCGGCCGCGGTGGCCGGGCGAGGAGCGGCACGGCTCTTCGCGGGGTTCAGCGGGAGCGGATCACGGGCGAGTCGAAGCGAAGGTCGATCTCGGTGGGGCGGGCCCCCCGGGCGTCCAGGTCGCGCAGGACGGCCAGGAGCACCGGGAGCCTGGATGGGGCCAGGTCCAGACGTCCCAGCTGGACCCGGACCGGGTCCCGCAGGTAGAGGATCACCTCACCCTGCTCGTCCAGGTGGAGCTCCGAGGCCCGCTGGGAGATGGGCGCGGCCGGCCCCGAGAGAAGCCCGAGAAGCCGCCGTCCTTGCTCGCCGAGCGCGCTCCCGGGCGCGCCCGTTCCTGCGTCGACCCCGGTGAGGATGGGAAGCGCCCCCTTCCACCCGGGGTCCGCCGGGAAGAGCACCGCGCTCGGGTCCACGGCGAGCCAGGTACCCTCGTTGGAGAGGAGCGCCAGGGGCCGGCGTTCCACCACGCTCAGGATCACCCCGTCGGGCCAGCGCCGGCGCGCGCGCACGCTGGCCACGCGGGGCTCCTCGCGCAGGCGCTCCTCAACCGCACCCAGGTCCAGGGTGAAGAGGCTCTCACCCGGCACGAGCCCGCTCATCTGGCGGATCCGCTCGGGGTCCAGGGTCTCCGCCCCCCGGACCTCCACCTCGGTGAGGGTGAACAGGCTGGACTCCACCAGACTGTAGCTCGCGAGGACCGCGGCGAAAAAGAGGAAGACCAGGAGGTACGTCGATCGAGAGGCCGTCGTCTCCACCCCTTCCGCCGGGCCCGCGCCGGAGGCTCCGGCGACCCTACGCCCAGACCTCGGCCAGCTGGCCGTCTTCCTCGTACACCTCCGCACCGGCCGCCCGCAACCGGCCCGCCAGGTCTTCGTAGCCCCGGCGGACGTGCTCGATGCCTTCCACGCGGGTGGTTCCCTCGGCCGCCAGCCCAGCCAGCACCAGCCCGGCCCCCGCCCGCAGATCGCCGGCCTCCACGATGCTCCCTGTCAGCCGGGGAACACCCCGGATCACGGCGGTGCGGCCCTCCACCTGGATGCTCGCCCCCAGCCGGTTGAACTCGTCGACGTGATTGAAGCGCGCCGTATGCACCGTCTCCGTCACCAGGCTCGTGCCCTGGGCCAGGCAGAGGTAGGCCATCACCTGGGGCTGCAGGTCCGTGGGGAAGCCTGGGTGGGGCTGGGTCCGAATCTGGAGGGCCCGGGGCCGCTGCGCCGCCCGCAGGACCACCCGCGCCTCCCGGGGCCGGCCCTCCTCGGCGGGGGCTCCGTTCCCCGGTGTGCCGTTCCGGACCGAGGGCTCCTCCCAGGTGACCCGGCACCCGGCCGCCCGCAGCCTGGCCACCACCGCCTCCACATGCTCGGGCACCACCGGCCCCACCTCCACGTGGCCGAGGGTGATGGCACCCGCCAGAAGGTAGGTGCCCGCCTCGATGCGATCGGGGATCACCGCGTGCCGGATCCCCATGAGGCGCCGCACGCCCTCCACCTCCACCGTACCCTGCCCTGCGCCCCTCACCCGGGCTCCCATCCGGTTGAGAAAACGACCCAGCTCCTCCACTTCGGGTTCCCGGGCCGCATTGAGGATCCGCACGCTCCGGCCGCCCAGGGCCGCCGCGCAGATGAGGTTCTCCGTGGCCCCCACGCTCGGGTAGTCCAGGTGAATGCAGGCGTCCCGGGGGGTCGTCATCGACGCCTCCACGTACCCGCCTTCGTCCACCACCTGGGCTCCCATCTCCCGGAAGCCTTCCAGGTGCAGGTCGATGGGCCGGGCGCCGATGGAGCACCCCCCCGGATAGGTGAGCCTGGCCCGGCCCAGCTTGGCCAGAAGCGGGCCCATCACCTGGAGCGATGCCCGCATCCGGCGGACCAGGCGGTCCGGGGGCTCCCACCGGGAGATCCCCCGAGGGTCGATCTCCAGCACGTGCTCCCCCAACCAGCGGCACCGGGCCCCCAGGGCGTCCAGCACCTGGGTCATGGTCTCGATGTCGGTGATACGCGGCACCCGCTCCAGCACCGTGGGGCCGTCGGCCATCAAGGCCGCGGCCATGAGCTTCAGGCTCGCGTTCTTGGCGCCCGACACGGGCAGGTGCCCTTCAAGACGGCGTCCTCCCTCGATCCGGTAGACCGACACCGGAGCTCACTCCCTCAGGCGCCGGCCAGCCCACCAGGCGGACCTCCAGCTCCAGCCGCACCCCGAACCGCTCCTCCACCGCGTCCCGCATGCGCTCGATGAGGCGCAAGACGTCGGCCGCCCTGGCCCCGCCGCGGTTGACGATGAAGTTGGCATGAAGGGTCGATACCTGAGCCTGGCCTTCCTCCCAGCCCTTGGCCCCCACCGCCTCCAGCAGCCTGCCCGCGTACTCCCCGGGCGGGTTCTTGAAGATGCTGCCGGCGTTGTGGGTGCCCAACGGCTGGGTGCGTCTCCGCCGCTCCACGTACGCCTGCATCCGGGTGCGGATCGCCTCGGGATCGTCAGGCTGGAGCTCGAGCATCGCCCCCGCGACCACCCAGGGCTCATGCTGGAACCGGCTCCGCCGGTATCCGAGCCCCAGTTCGGTCACGTCGAAGCGGCGCGGCTCGCCCGCAAGTGAGAAGGCGTCCACCCAACGAAGGGTCTGGCCGATGTTCGACTCGTGAGCCCCTGCGTTCATCACCACGGCACCGCCCACGGTGCCCGGGATGCCGCCGGCGAACTCGAGCCCCGAAAGGCCCAACCGGGCACAGCGCCCGGCGAGTCCCGGCAGCGACGCGCCCGCCTCGACCCGCACCAGGGCCCCGTGGAACGCGATCCGTCCCAGCGGGCGGGCGATGCGCACCACTATCCCCGGCACACCGTCGTCGGACACGAGCAGGTTGGTCCCGCCTCCCATCACCGTGCATGGCACGCCGGCCGCCGCGGCGGCGCGGAGCAGGCTCTGGAGCAGGTCGGGGGTGTCGGGCTCCACCAGCAGATCCGCCGGGCCGCCGATGTGAAAGCTGGTGTAGGGTGCGAGCGGCCGGGCCCGAGCACCGCTGGGGCCGGCCTGTTCGGCCAGGTCCTCGAGCGCGGCCTGCCAGGATCCTGCGGCCTCCCCCCTCTCGCGGCTCATGGGCCAGGCACCTCCCGCCCGGATCCGTCGTCCTGAGCCCGCGGGGCGGGCACTGGGTCGGGCGCGCGTCCTTCACTCAACCGACGAACCACCGCCCGGCCGATCGCGTCCACGTCGCCGGCCCCCACGGTGAGGAGAAGGTCGCCCGGGCGTAGAGCTTCCACCACCCGCTCCACCAGGCGGCCCGGGTCCGGTTCGAAGACCAGAGGTCCCTTCCGAACCGCTCCCACGGTGCGGGCCAGACGCGCACCCGTCACGCCCGGTATGGGATCCTCGTCGGCGGCATAGATCTCGGTCAGGAAGAGGAGGTCCGCATCGGCGAAGGCTCCGGCGAAAGCCGCCTCCAGCCTCTGGGTCCGGGTGTACCGGTGAGGCTGGAAGACCACCACCAATCGCCCCGGGTGGGTTCGCGCGGCCGCGAGCGTGGCCGCGACCTCGGTCGGGTGGTGCGCGTAGTCGTCGATCACCCGAACGCCCCCTACCTCCGCCACCAGCTGGAAGCGCCTCTCGGCGCCTCGGTACACGGCCAGGGCGCTCGCAACCCGCTCGAAGGGCAGATCCAGGAGTCGGGCCACGGCGACGGCCGCAAGGGCATTGGCTATGTTATGCCTGCCCGGCACCCGGAGTGTTACGACCCCCAGGCGGCCCGCCGCCCGGTCCACGACGGTGAAGCGGCCCCCGCCGTTCTCGAAGGTCACGTCTTCCGCTCGCAGCCCCGCGCCGGGGGCCAGGCCGTAGGTGGCGGCAGCCGGCGCCTCTCCGGCCAGGGAGGCCGCGGTGGCATCGTCCGCGCACAGGACGGCGCTCCCGCCGGGCCGCACCTGTCCCACGAAGGAGCGAAAGGCGTCCACGATGGCCTCAAAGGAACCGTAGTGCTCCAGATGGTCCGGCTCCACGTTGGTCACCACGGCCACGTCGGGGTGGAAGAGCAGGAACGACCGGTCGCTCTCGTCCACCTCGGCCACCACCGGCCCTCGGCCGAGTCGGGCGCTGCCCCCGAGCTGGGGGACCTCCGCCCCCACCGCGTACCCCGGGTCCAGCCCCGCCTCGGCCAGCACCAGCGCCGTCATGGCCGTGGTGGTGGTCTTGCCGTGGGTGCCCGAGACCGCGATGAGGCTCCGACCTTCCAGCACCTGGGCCAGCACCTGGGCCCGGTGCTCCACGGGCAGGCCCCTTCGCCGGGCCGCCTGGAGCTCCGGGTTGTCGGCAGCGATGGCCGTGGAGACCACCACCCGCTCGGCCCCGGTCAGGTGCTCGGCGGCGTGCCCCACGTAGACGCGCACGCCCATGCGGCGCAGGCTCTCCAGCCTGGACGAAGCCCTCCGGTCGGAGCCCTGCACCCGGTGGCCCGCCTCGGCCAGGAGCCGCGCCAGCCCGCTCATCCCCGACCCGCCGATTCCGATCAGATGGTAGACGGCCACACCCCTACCGCTCCTTCGCGCCTCCCCCGAGGCCCCCCGAACCCTTCATCGTATGGTGGTTCCGGACCAGCGGAGCTTCTCCTGTTCCCGGACCCGGCCAGCCCGGGTAGAGGGTCCGGCTCGTTACCCCGGCGGGCCGGCCGCCCCGCGGCCCCCGGCCAGGTCGCGCACGAGCTCGGCCAGGGTGCGGGCCGCCTCAGGGCGACCCAGTCGACGGCTGGCCCGCCGCATCTCCTGGAGGCGTCCGGCGTCGTTCAGGAGGCTGGTCAGCTCACGCGCCAGGCGCTCCCCCGAAAGCTCGGCCTGGGGAAGCACCCGGGCCGCGCCCGCCCGCGCCAGCTCCGCCGCGTTTTCGGCCTGATGGGCTTCGGTGGCGGCCGCGAAGGGCACCAGCAGGGCCGGGACCCCCAGGGCCGTCAGCTCGGCGGCGGTGCTGCCGCCCGCCCGGGAGCAAACCAGGTCGGCCGCGGCCATGGCGTCGGCCACCTCTTCCAGGTAGGGCACCACCCGCCAGCCCTTCCACCTAATCTCCCGCGGGCCCGTTTGGACCATGCGGACCTGCCGCCAGGCCTCGGCGACCCGGTCGAACTCGCCGGCTCCCGTCTGGTGGATCACCTGGAGGCCGGGCACAGCCGCCTCCAGGCGCTCGCGGGCGTCCAGCAACGCCTCGTTCAAGGCCCTGGCCCCCTGGCTGCCCCCCAGCACCAGGAGCGTCGGGCGTCCCGCCTCCAGGCCGAAGCGGCGCCGCGCCCGGGACGCCTCCGCCCTCAGGACCCCGGCGCGGATGGGGTTGCCCGTCACCGTCACCCGTTCCGGCCGGGGAAAGCGCGCCGCAGCCGCCGTGAAGCCGACCGCCACGCGGTCCACGAAGCGGGCGGCCATCCGGTTGGCCACCCCCGGCCGGGCGTTGGCCTCGTGCGCCAGGGTCGGCACCCGCAGCAGGTGTGCGCCCAGCAGGACGGGCCCCGTCAGGTAGCCCCCCATCCCCACGGCCACGTGCGGCCGGAGCCCGGCCACGAGGAGCAGGGCCCTCGCCAGCGCGTACCCGTTCACTGCGAGGGCGCACGCCCAGGCGGGCCACTGGCGGGGACCCCTGCCGCGGGGAAAGCCGCTGGAGGGCAAGGTCACCAGAGGATAGCCGGCCGGCGGGATCACACGCTCCTCCAGGCCCCGCCGGGTGCCGGCGAAGACGACCCGAGCCCGCCAGCCTTCCCGGGAAGCCCTCTCCCTCAAGGCGTCGGCCAGGGAGAGGCCCGGGTAGATGTGGCCGCCCGTCCCCCCGGCCACGATGAGCACCCGCAGCTCGCCGCCTGCCGGGCGCGCCGCCCCATCGCGGCCGTGACCCAGTCGCCGCCCCGTTCCTTGGCGCTGCGCCGTCCGCCCCGAGCCCTTCATCCCCGCACCTGCCGGGAGATGTTCAGGAGGATCCCCACCCCGGTGAGGGTGATCAGCAGCGACGAGCCGCCGAAGCTGATGAAAGGCAGGGTGATACCGGTCACGGGCAGTACCGCCGTCACCACGCCCACGTTCAGCAGCGCCTGGAAAACGATCATGGTGGTGATGCCCACGGCGAGGAGGGAGCCGTAGAGGTCCGGTGCCTTCAGGGCCAGGCGGTAGCCCCGCCAGGCCAGGACGAAGAAGAGGCCCACCACCAGCAGGCTCCCCAGGAGCCCGAACTCCTCGCTCAGAATGGCGAAGATGAAGTCGGTGTGCTGCTCGGGAAGGTAGGCGAACTTCTGGCGGCTCTGACCCAGCCCCACGCCGAAGACGCCCCCGGAGCCGATGGCCAAGAGCGACTGGATGACGTTCCAACCCGAGTCGAGCGGGTCCGCCCAGGGATCCACGAAGGCGAGGAGCCGGCGCATGCGGTACGGCTCGGCCCAGATCAGGTAGGCCAGACCGGGGAGGGCGGCCGCGCCCAGGGCAGCCAGGTGCGCGAGCCGGGCGCCCCCGGCGAAGAAGAGGACCGCCGCGGTGGCCGCCATGGCCACTGCGGTGCCGAAGTCCGGCTCGGCCAGGATCAGGAGGAAGCCCAGCCCCGTCACCGCCAGGCCTGGGACGAGCCCCCGCACGAACTCCTGCACCCGCGGCCCGGCGGCCGAGAGGTACGCCGCCAGGAAGAGGATGACCGAGAGCTTGAAGAGCTCCGACGGCTGGACATTCAGCAGCCCCAGGTCGATCCAGCGGCGTGAGCCGCCGATCTCGTGCCCCACCAGCAAGACCAGCACCAGCCCCGCGACCGAAACGGCCAGGGCGGGAAGCGCCAGCCCGCGCAGCCGGTGGTAGTCCACCCGGCTCATCACCCACATGGCGGCCAGACCGGCCACGGTCCAGAGGAGCTGCCGCTTGAAGTAGTAGGTCGCGTCGTGCCGCTCCACCAGGCTGCTGACGCTGGACGCGCTGAACACGGCCACCAGGCCCACGCCCAGCAGCACCAGGGAGACCGCCAGCAGGGGCAGGTCCAGTGGGGCGCTCTCCTCCCTGTTCATCCGCGTCTCACCCCCGGTTACGGTGTACGAGCCCGGGGCTGCTCTCATGCCGGCTACCAGAGGATCCCCGGAACCGCCGCCAGCCCCAGGACCCCCCCGACCAGGGCAGCGATCCAGAACCGGGCCACCACCTGATCCTCCTGCCAGCCCAGGAGCTCGAAGTGGTGGTGCAGCGGGCTCATGCGCAGGAGCCGCCGGCCTCGCGTGAGCCGGAAGTAGACCACCTGTGCGATCACCGACAGCGCTTCGGCCACGAAGAGAACGCCCACCAGGGGCAAGAGGAGCACCGTGCCGCTCAGCACCGTTACCGCCGCCAGCGCCGCCCCCAGGCCCAGACTGCCCGTGTCGCCCATGAAGATCTGAGCGGGGTGGGCGTTGAACCAGAGAAAGCCCAGGGCGGCCGCGCCCACCGCGGCCGCCAGGATCGCCAGGTCCGGAGCGCCCTGGTGGAGCATCACGCCCGCGAGGATCGCCGAGGCGACGGCGGTGCTGCCCGCCGCGAGGCCGTCCAGCCCGTCGGTGAGGTTGACCGCGTTGGCGCTGCCCACCACCGCGACAAAGTCCAGCGTCAGGAGGAGCCCGGCAGGTACGAGCCAGGGCTCCCGTGAAAAGGGTACCAGGATGCTGGCGGATTCCCCCACCCGGGTGAGATGGAAGAGCGCCACCAGCAAAGCGAAGAAGGCTTGTCCCACAAGCTTCTCCCGGGCGCGAAGCCCCAGGCTCCGGCGGAGCGCGACCTTGCGGTAGTCGTCCAGAAAGCCGATGGCACCGTACCCCAGCGTGACCAGCAGCGCCATGAGGAGCGGCTCGGTCACCGGCCCCACCAGCAGGCTCACCGCCGCGGCCGCGAGGAGGACCACCAGGCCACCCATGGTGGGGATCCCCGCCTTCTCCTGGTGGCGCCGGGGTCCCTCGGAGCGGATCCTCTGGCCCACCTGGTGGCGTCGCAGGTAGCCGATGAGGGGCCTTTCGAAAAGGAGCACCAGCCCCAGCGAGGCCCCCGCCCCCACCAACACCCGCAGCTCAGGGCTCATGCCGCCTCGTCTCCTCCTCCGCCAGACGGGCCACCACCCGCTCGAGCCCCAGACCGCGGGAGGCTTTCACCAAGACCGTGTCGCCCGGCCGCGACAGGGCCAGGGCCAGCTCCGCCGCCTCCTCCCAGCCGGCGGCGGTGTGGATGCGCGCAGGGTCCATGCCGGCCCCGCGGGCCCCGGCGGCCACGTCGCCTGCCCGCTCCCCCGTCACCACCAGGAAGTCCAGGCCGGCGGCCGCGGCTCTCTCCCCCAACCGCACGTGCTCGTCGCGGGCGACGGCCCCCAGCTCCAGCATGTCGCCCAGCACCGCGCCCTTCCTCCCCTGCGCCACCTGCTGGAGCACCTCCAGGGCGGCGGCCATGGAGGCCGGGCTCGCGTTGTAGGCGTCGTTGATCACCCGCCGCCCCTGGGCCTCGGTGGTCTCCAGCCGCAGCTTGGGCGCCTGGGCCTCGGCCAGGGCCCCGGCCACCTCGTCGAGCTCGAACCCCAGGGCCAGCCCGGCCGCCGCGGCCGCGACGGCGTTCACCACATTGTGGCGCCCCAGCAAGGGCAAGCGAACGGATGTGCTCGCCTCGACCCCGGCGCCCCGCCAGACCAGCCGGAAGTCCATCCCTTGCCCGTGGGGGCGCACGTCCCGGGCCGAAGCATCCCCTTGCTCCAGGCCGAAGGTGACCACCCGCGCGGCCGTCCGGCGGCGCATGCCCAGAACCCGCGAGTCCTCCGCGTTGAGCACCGCCACGCCTTCCTGGGGCAGTGCCTCGACCAGCTCGGCCTTGGCGGCGGTGATGGCCTCCATGGAGCCCAGGAGCTCCAGGTGCACCGGCCCCACGTTGGTGACGATGCCCACGCTGGGCCGGGCCATCCGGCAGAGGCGCGCGATTTCACCCGCGCCCCGCATCCCCATCTCCACCACCAGCGCCTCGAACTCGGGCCCCAGCTCCAGCAGCGTGAGGGGCAGCCCCACGTCGTTGTTGAAGTTGCCGGGCGAGCGTAGCGTCCGCCAGCGGCTGCCCAGGATCCGGGCCACCAGCTCCTTGGTGGTGGTTTTCCCGTTGCTGCCCGTGACCGCTACCACCGGGACGCGATGCCGGGCCCGGTGGGCCTCCGCCAGGCGGTGGAACGCCTCCCACGAGCTCCCGGGAACGCCCACCAGGAACGCCCCACGCCAGAGATCGTGCCGGGCCACCAGACGCCTCACGGCTTCGGCCCGCTCGTGCGAACCCTCCTCGGTGAGGGCTCCGCCCGCCCCCTCCTCCACCGCCTCCTCGATGAAGCGGTGCCCGTCCAGCCGCTCGCCCTTCAGCGGGATGAAAAGCTGCCCGGCGGCGACGCTCCGGCTGTCGGTGGAGACGCCCCGGACCCGCCCTTCGGAGGGGCCGGCCAGCACCCTCCCGCCCACGAGGCGGGCCAGCTCGGCGGCCGTCAGCTCAAGCACGGTGCTCAGACTCCAGGTCCCGCAAGGCCTTGCGGGCCTCCTCCCGGTCGTCGAAGGGAAGGGTCCGGTCGGCGAAGATCTGATACGTCTCGTGGCCCTTCCCCGCAATCACCACCTGGTCCCCCTGCCGGGCCATCTCCACCGCCCGCCGGATGGCGGCCCGCCGGTCGACCAGCACCTCGTAGCCCGCCCGCCCTCCATCCCGGCGCGCCTCGTCCGCCCCGGCCGCGACCTCCCGGCAGATGGCTTCCGGATCCTCGCTGCGGGGGTTGTCGGAGGTGATCACCACATGGTCCGCGAGGCGCGCCGCCGCCTCGCCCATCAGGGGCCGCTTTCCCCGATCGCGGTCCCCGCCGCAGCCGAAGACCACGATGACCCGGCCGGGCGTGAACGCGCGCACGGCCGTGAGCACGTTTTCCAGGCTGTCGGGGGTGTGGGCGTAGTCCACCAGGACGCCGAAGGGCTGCCCCTCGTCCACCCGCTCGAGCCTGCCCGGCACCCCCGGCACCGACTCGAGCCCCCGCACCACCGCCTGCAGGGCCACCCCGCTGCCCAGGCACGCGGCGGCCGCGGCCAGGGCGTTGGCCACGTTGTAGCGCGCGGGCAGCCGCAGCCGGACCGGCGCCTGCCCCAGGGGCGTCACCAGGGTGAAGGTGGAGCCGTCGGGCAGCAGGCGCACGTCCTCGGCCCGGACATCGGCGGGTGCTCCCAAGCCGTAGAGGGTCACGGGGGCCCGGGTTGCGTCACGCATGACCTCCCAGTGGGGATCCTCCCGGTTGAGCACGGCCAGCTTGCCGGACTTGACCGCATCCTCGGTGAGCAGGCGGAAGAGGCGTGCCTTCGCCTGCACGTACTCGTCGAAGGTGGGATGGAAGTCCAGGTGATCCTGGGTCACGTTGGTGAGCACGCCGACGTCGATTTCGCAACCCTCGGTCCGGTGGAGGGTGAGCGCGTGGGAGGAGACCTCCATCACCACCGCCCCCGCCCCCCGCCGAAGCATCTCACCCATGAGTTCGAGGAGGTCCGGCGCTTCGGGGGTGGTCCGTTGGGCCAGGAGCTCGCTCTCCCCCACCAGGTGGTGAATGGTCCCGATGAGCCCCGTCCGCACGCCTCCTGCCTCCAGGCAGGCCTTGATCAGGTGGGTGGTGGTCGTCTTGCCGTTGGTCCCCGTCACCCCCACCACCCGCAGCTTCCGGGACGGATCCCCCAGCAAGCGGGCGGCTACCCGCCCCATGGCCTCACGGGTACCGGGCACCTTCACCTGGGGCACCGGCAGGGCCAGCGGCTCCTCCACCAGAAGGGCCACCGCCCCCCGCTCCACCGCCTCGCCCGCGAAGCGGTGGCCGTCGTGCCGAAATCCCCGCACGCACACGAAAAGGTCGCCCGCAGCCACCTGCTGCGAGTGGTAGCGGACGCGGCGTACCTCCGGGTCGCCTGCGCCGATGCGCTGGGCGCCGGGCAACCCCTCGACCAGTGCGGAGAGCTTCACCGCCACCATCCTTTCGCGCGGCCCCTCGTCTCGGGGCGGCTCCGCTTGCCGGCTCTCCCTATTCTTCCCTCAGTCGGCTCTCTCCTTCAGGCGGGGGTCACGGCCGGTCCGCCTCGAAACGGACCTTCACCACGCTCCCGTACGGAGCGGCCGTGCCGGCTGCCGGAGCCTGGGAGACGGCCACGCCGCTGCCGGAGGGGTCGATGTCGAACCCCACCCCGGCCAGGGTGGCCACCGCGTCCCGCATGCCCATGCCTCGCACGTCAGGCACGGGGAGGCTCTGCCCCGGCTGCGGCTCGCTGATCAGGTGGAGGATGACCGTGGAGCCCCGGGGCACCCGGGATCCCGGCTTGGGGGTCTGGTCCATGACGTACACCCCTTCGCCCTCGGCCCGGACCAGAAGGCCCGCTTGCCGCAGCTCCTCCACGGCCGCGCGGCCATCGCTCATGCGCAGGTTGGGGACGGTCACCAGGTTGTCGGCCGGGCGCTGATCGGGCGGGAAGCGGCGCGGTACCCCCAGGTACTCGAGGGCCGGCTCCATGATCGCCTTGAAGACGGGCGCCGCGTTGGTGCCGCCCCAGCGGGGGTAGACCTTCAGATTGTAGAGCATCACCAGGCCCACGAGCTCTGGCCGGTCGTAGGGCACGATGCCCAGGAAGGAGGCGACGGCCTTGTCGCTGTACCGCCCGCCCTCGGGAATCTGGGCCGTACCGGTCTTGCCGGCCACAGGGTACCCTGCCATCTCGGCCGGCGCGCCCGAACCCTCGGTGACCACGCCCCGCATGATGTCCACGAACGTCTGCGCCGTCTCGGGGCTGATCACCCGGCGCACCGGCTCCGGTTCAAAGGCCCGCTCCAGGCTCCCGTCCGGCCCCCGCACCTCCCGCACCATCTGCGGCCGCAGGAGCTGCCCGCCGTTCGCGATGGCAGCGGCGGCGGAGACCATCTGGATGGGCGTGACGGCGACGCCCTGCCCGAAGCCCACGTTGGCCCACCGGAGCACCTCGCCGTGCTGGACCTTGCCCGGCACGGGCACGTAGCCCGAGGCCTCGCCGGGGAAGTCGATGCCCGTCGGCTGCCCGAAGCCGTAGGCCCGGATGTACCGGTAGAAGGGCTCGGGACCCAGGCGCTCCGCCCCAACCAGGGCGAAGACCGGGTTGCTGGAGACGTAGACCGCCTCCGCGAAGGTGAGGCTCCCGTGGCCGCCGGGGCGCCACGAGCGGACCATGCCGCCGCCGATCTCCACGTAGCCCGGGTCGAAGAAGCGGTCGTCGGGCTTGACCACGCCCTGATCCAAGGCGGCGGTGGCCGTGACGACCTTGAAGATGGAGCCGGGTTCGAACTGGTCGGTTACCACCCGGTTCCGGCGGAGCTCGGCGGAGGCCCCGCCGTACGCGTTCGGGTCGAAGGAGGGGCTGAGGGCCAGGGCGACCACTTCGCCCGTGTCAGGCTTCATGGCCACGAAGAGGCCGAAGTCGCTCTTGGTCCGCTCCACCGCCGCCTGGATCTCCCGTTCGGCGATATACTGAATGACCTGGTCGATGGCAAGGACCACGTCCTTGCCCGGCTCCGGGGGGAGGTAGACCCGCTCGCCGTGGGGAATGACCCGGCCGGCCGCGTCGCGCTCGGCTAGATCCCGACCCGGTACCCCCCGCAGCACCTCGTCGTAGGCGAACTCGATCCCTTCGAGTCCCTGGTTGTCGATGCCGGCGATGCCCAGGACCTGCGCCGCCAGTGAACCGTGGGGGTAGTAGCGCTGAGGCCGCTCCACCAGGTAGATGCCGGGCAACCTGGCCCGGCGAACGGCCTCGGCCTGCTCGGGCGGAACCTTGCGGGCGATCCAGACACTGGCCGACCGCTGGCGGAGCAACCCCTCCACCCGGGCCGCGTCCAGGTTGAGCAGTGCGGCGAGTTGCCGGGTGGTCGCCGGGACGTCCCGCACTTCCACCGGGACCGCGTACACCGAATCGGCTGCGACGGAGACGGCCAGTGGGCTCCCGTGCCGGTCCACGATCTTCCCCCGCTGGGCCAGGACCGGTACGGGGCGCAGGCGCTGGTCGAGGGCAAGCTCCCGGAACGCGTCGCTGCGGATGAGCTGCAGGTAGACGAGCCGCGCCGCCAGGAGCAGCGCTCCCGCCAGCGTGACCAGGAAAAGCACGGCGATCCTGCGCCGAACCTGCGCGCGCGTGTAGGCGGCCCTCAACGGTGCCCCTCTCCCCGACGTCTAGGGTCGTTCCTCGCCCAGCGCCTGCGCGGCCCGGCCTGCGGGAAGGAGGCGGGCCAGGACCCGTTCCCACCACGGGCGCTCCTCCGGCGGGATCCTGGCCATCACCGGAGCCCGGGTGCCCTCCGGGCCGGCCGGCGAGAGCCGCACCACCCGGACCTGCCCCGGCTCCACCATGCCCAGCTCCTGCCGGGCGACCCGTTCCACCCGGGCCAGGGAGGCGAGCCGGGCCTTCTCCACACTCAGGCGGAGGATCTGCTGCTCCACCGCATGCTGCTCCGCCCTCAGGCGGTCCACCCGGTAGCTCAGGTCCACGATGGCCGCCTGCTGGGCGACGCACTGCCAAGCCAGGAAGAGCACGCAGGCGGCCAGGCCGGTGAGGCGGGCCCGAGGCGCCAGCCGGAGCCGCAAGCGGAACGCCCTTCGGATGGGCGGGCGCGGCTCGGGGGCCTGCGCGACCCCACCCGGTCTCTCGTCGACCCGTTCGACCCGTGCTGCTATCATGGCTATTCCGCCTCCTGCGGTCCGAGAACCCGGGCCGCGGCCCGCAACCGGGCGCTGCGCGCCCGCGGGTTCCGCTCCCGCTCCTCGGCCGCGGGCACCACCGGGGTGCGTGTGAGGAGGCGGACCTCGGGGTTCCTCCCGCACGAGCAAACGGGCAGCTCCGGCGGGCAGATGCACCCCAGCGCCAGCTCACGAAAGGTCTCCTTGACGATGCGGTCCTCCAGCGAATGGAAGCTGATCACCACGAGGCGTCCCCCGGGGCGCAAGCGTCGCACGGCCGCCCGCAGGGCGCCATCCAACCGCTCCAGCTCGCCGTTGACGGCAATGCGGAGCGCCTGGAAGACCCTGCGCGCCGGGTGGCCCGCCTCGCGCCGGGCCGCGGCGGGCACCGCCGCCTTCACCACCTCCACCAGGTCGCCCGCGGTGGCCAGCGGCCTGCGCCGGCGTCGCTCCACCACGAAGCGGGCGATCCGGGCGGCCCAGCGCTCCTCGCCGTACTCCTTGAAGACCCGGGCGAGGTCGTGAAGGGAGAGGCCGTTCACCAGGTCCGCCGCCGTAGTTGGCTGGGACGGGTCCATGCGCATGTCCAGCGGCGCGCTCGGGTCCTGATAGGTGAAGCCCCGGCGCGCCTCGTCCACCTGAAAGGAAGAGACACCCAGGTCGAAGAGGATGCCGTCGAAGCGCGTGTCGCCCAAACCGGCCGCCTCCAGGATCGCGTCCAACTCCTCGTAGCGGCCGGCCAGGATCCGGACGCGCCCCCCCGCCCCCTGGAGCGCCCGCTCCGCCCTGCGGCGCGCCTCGGGATCGCGGTCCAATCCTACCAGGAAGGCGTCTTCCCCCGCCGCCGCGAGGATCGCCCGAGCGTGGCCGCCGCCGCCCACGGTAGCGTCCAGGTAGCGGCCTCGGGGAGCAGGCTCCAGGTACCGGAGCACCTCGTCCAGCAAGACCGGCACGTGACCGGCCAAGGTCATCCCCCCGCCCGCCTGCCGGCGGGGAGCCGGCAGAAGCTGCAGGTACGGGCTCTTTCGTTGCATCGCCACCAGCTTCCCCCCCTCGCCGACTAGATTCCCAGGTCGACGATCTTCTCGGCCAGATCCTCGTAGGCTTGGGACGCCTCCGCTTCGTAGGCATTCCAGCGTTCCTTGCTCCAGAGCTCCACCCGGTTCGAGACGCCGATGATCACCACGTCTCGGTCGATGGCGGCGTACTCCCTGAGGTTGGCAGGCAGAAGGAGCCGCCCCTGGCGGTCCAGGTCCTGCTCGCTCGCTCCCGAGAAGAGGAGCCGCACAAAGGCCCGGGCGTCCCGCTGGGTCATGGGCAGGCTCTTCAGCTTCTGCTCCAGCACCTGCCACTCGCTGTAGGGATAGAGGAAGAGACAGTGGTCGAGCCCCCGGGTGACCACCAGCCGCCCGGCCAGGTCCTCACGGAAACGAGAAGGGACGGTGAGTCTCCCTTTCTCGTCGAGGCTGTGCTCGTACTCCCCGAGAAACACAGCCGTCGCTCCCCCGTCTCCCACAATCCCCCACTTTACCCCACCCTGTGCCCCAGGGTATTCGCCGCTCCCCACCGGGTTCCTCCTTCGAGCGGAAAAAAGTGGGTGGGGGCGGTGGGACACGGGGCACGGGCGGGTTCGAGACAAGTGGAGGCGGGTGGACAGCGGGGCACGGCCCGCGCGCGAGAAGCCACCGGCGCATGGCGTGCCGGTGGCTGACGCTCGCTGCTCCGGCGCGGTTCCTCAGGGGCGAGGGCGCTGCCGAAGCGGAAACGAAGGGGAGGCGGCGAGTCGGCCTGTAATCCGAGTTCTGTCGAAGGCGATCATCTATCTAGGATGCCAGTCGCCTGGCACCTCCAGCGACCTACCCGAGGGAGAGGCGGGCCACCTCACGTTCCCTCCTGCTCGGTCTTGCTCCGGGTGGGGTTTACCAAGCCGACCAGTCACCTGGCCGCTGGTGAGCTCTTACCTCACCGTTTCAGCCTTACCCGCCTTGCGACGGGCGGTTTCTTTTCTGTGGCACTTTCCTTGGGGTCGCCCCCACTGGGTGTTACCCAGCACCCTGCCCTGCGGAGCTCGGACTTTCCTCGGATGCGGCCTTTCGGCACTGCACCCGCGACCGCCCAGCCGGCTCGCCACCTGCCCAAAGGCAGAAAAGGACGGCGCCGCTACGCCGGTTCCTGAGGCATTATGCCACACTCTTGCGATCTTTGCAAGCCGCGCGCGACACCCACACGCGACCCTACGGTCCGCTGCAGGGTCGTACCCGGCTGCGGGCCGTCACAGGAGATGGAGAACCCGCCCACACTGTTCGCACTGCACCAGCCCGTCATCGGCGCGTACACGCTCCAGGGTCCGCGGCGAGAGGCTCACGTGACACGCCCCGCACTGGCCTTTGCTGACGCCGGCGATGGGGTTGGGCATCTGCCGCCGCATGCGCTCGTAACGCGCCAGCCTATCGGCAGGCTCCCGGGTTGCGACGGCGTCACGCTCCACCTCCAGCTCCTTCTGGCGGGCTCGGAGCTCCTCCACCTCCATCTGCCGCTCCAGCCTGCAACGGCCGGCCTCTTCCTCGGCCTCGCTCACGGCACGCTCCAGCTCCTTCTGCTGCGCCTCCAGGGCTTCGGCCTGCTCCATCCTTTCCAGGCTTTCGACCTCCATGGCTTCGGCCTGCCGCGCCGCCCGCTCGGCCCGCTGCTGCAGGTGCCCCAGCTCCTTCCCGCTGCGGGCCGATCCGCTGTAGAGCTCGTTCTCCGAGCGGTGCTGCTCCTCTCGGGCGGCCTGCGCATCCAGCTCGAGCCGACGGATCTGACGGGCGAGATCTCGCAAGGCCTGGGCCGTCTCCTCCAGGGTGCCCCGCAACGTCTCCACCCGCCCCTCGGCTTCCTGGGCCCGGCTCTCGAGGTCGGAGTGCTCCGTTACGGCCCGGATCCGGTCGAGCTCCAGGTCGATCGCCTGCAAGCGGTACAGGTTCTCCGTCGTCCGCACGGTCCCCACATCCCTCGGGCTCGATGTCCAACGCCCTAGCCTCTTCGATGCAGGAGCTTTCGACGCCTCCCCCTGCACCCCTCCCCGCCCCTGCGGCAGCGGATCGTTCCCGCAGGGGTTGAAGGTGCCGCAGCACGTACCTCCTATCTTGGCCGCGATCGCCGGACTTGGCTCCGCCCGGCTGCCGGTGTAGACTGGCCGTGCACCGAGAGGAGGCGGCCCCATGGCAGCCGCGTGGCTACGTCCCGGAGACGAACGGCTCCTGTGGGAGCTGCTGGTGCGCGAGCCCGGCTTCAACCTGCCGGCCCTCCACCTCTTCGAGCAGCATGGGCTGGCAGGTTCGGCTCGTTTCGCCGTCCAGCACGACCCATCCGGCCTCCCCGTGTGCGGCGCCGCCGGGCTTGGGGACCGGTGGTACCTGTTCGGGGACCCCTTCGCCAGCACGCCTCCGCCCTCGGCCCCGGAGCTGGCCCCGCTCCTGGCCGCGGCTGGCGTGGCCCTCCTGGAGGGAGAGGAAAACCTCAGTCGCACCCTGCTCCGCCACCCCGCCCTGGGCACGCTGCTGCCCGCCCTGGAGTCGCACGTCGTGGCCGTCGCCGGGCCGCCGCCTCCCCGGCCGGAGCCCTCGCCAGCTGCGCCGCCCTCCGCGAGCGCGCCGCCGGAGCCCTCCCATTTGAGGCCGGCCGGGCCGGGCACGCCGGGTGTCCGGGTGCGGCCGGCCACGGTCGCCGACGTGCCTGCGGTGGAGCGGCTCTACCGCGGTCACGGGGAGGCGGCGGATCGGGCTACGCTGGTGGACGCCGCCTCGGCAGCCTCCCTCTGGGTGGCTGCGTCTGCCGACGGGGCCCTGCTGGGAGCGGCCATGGCCCCGGTCCGCACCGCGCTCGCAGCCTGGGTGGGTGCGGTCTTCACCCACCCCGAGCACCGGGGACGCGGCATCGCCTCCGCGCTGGTGGCCGCTCTCACCCGCTCCCTCCAGACCTGGGGACTCGCGGTCTACCTCCTCTACCGTCCCGGCGGGCCCGCCCGCCTCTACCACCGCCTCGGCTTCACCCCCGTGGGGGCCTGGTTGCAGGCCCAGCGGCTCCCGGGAAGGGAGATCCAGGCCGTTGGTGGGCTCGTCCAGCACCAGGAGGTCCGGCCGGGCCAGCAAGATCTTGGCCAGGGCGAGGCGGACCTTCTCGCCGCCCGAGAGGTCCGCCACCCGCTTCAGGACCGCATCGCCCCCCAGAAGAGGCAGCCCAGAAGGGTGCGGACCTCCATCTGATCCAGGACCATGTTGCCGCCCGACGCCTCGGCCAGCACCGTGCTGAGGGTTATGGCGGGCCGCTCCAGCACCGACCGATTCAGCCCGCAGCGGGAGAGAAGCTCGCCGGAAACGGGACCGGCCCAACCGGTGCGACGCCGCGGAACGCAAGGCGACCCCTCGCGGCCACAGCCGCCACGCTATGCCGTTACTGCTTGGAGGTCCTCCTCATGCGCGCAACCTGTGCTCCCAGGGCCGTGGAATGACTTCGGGATCATGCTGGGGGCGCCCGCCGCACCTGCGGACAGCCGGTGCGGACGCGCCCCGTCGCGCGCCTCGATGATATCAGGTTGGGCCAAGCGGAGGGCGCTGACACGTGTGGGCCCCTCAGCGCCGGGCCTCCTGCCAGGGCCGCACCATGAGGTGCTCGTCCATCCCGATCCGGTCCGGCTCCGTGCCGGGCCCAGGTCCGTTTACACGCCCCTGGCGATCACTCGTGAATCGTTCTCGGCGGCCAGGACGCACCACCCATCAGGCCCGTAGGCTGCAGCATACGGCTTGGACCGGAAGGGGGGGAAATGCGGTGAAGTTCGGAGACGACAACGTGTTCGTGATTTTCCTGATCCTCATCCTCCTCTTGCTGGGTGACAAGTAGCGAGGAGGGCACGGCCCGGTCCGTGGCCGGGCCGTATCTGTCCTGACGCGCCGAGACCCGCCACCCAGCCGGGCCCCAGATCGATCTCATGGATTCATGTTTCGCCAGCTCTGCATCCGCGAGCTCGAGCATCGCCCGCGACGTATGGCGACAAGTTGATACCCCCAACGGGGCTCGTTATCCACGCGAAGCCGCCGGCTTGGAGAAGCGCGACGGCGGGGTGAACGGACTGCCGCCATGGGCTGCCTTACCGCGGTGCGGTACTCTCCCGGCCGGCCATCTGCCCCCGCTTCTCCTCATCCCAGCACGCGACCTCGTACCAGTACCACAGCTTCGCCGATCCGTACCGGCGGTGGCTCTCGGGGAACTCGTACCTCGGGTCCGACGCCCACTGGCGGACGCGCTCCCGGCTCGTCGCCTCGTAGCCCTGAAGAGCATCCAGGAGCTGCACGGCCCACCCGATGGGTCCGATCAGGCCGTCCAACCCGACCGGCGCATCGCGTCGCTCCTCGCTCGGCGCGGGGATCGGCAGCGGGGCGGCCAGGACCTCCAGGCGCGCCCGGCGATCACCGGCGAATAGGCCTCCGTGGCTAGGACACGCCGATGGTCAGGCATGTAGGATGTAGCACCTACTCGGACGGGAAGGGGGGCCGGTGCGATGAAGTTCGACTTCAGGGAGGACAACGCGTTCTTGATCTTCCTGATCCTCATCCTCCTCTTGCTGAGTGACAAGCGGCTGGATGACAAGTAGCGAGGGGCAGGGCCCGGCGCGCGGCCGGGCCCTGCCCTCACTTCAGCCCACTTCCGCTCCTCCGCCCCGGCGCCGGCCTCCGTCCACCGCTGTTCGGCCTCGGCCACCGCCTGGAATACCTGGGCCCAGAGCTGGTCCCACAGCTCCTGGGCCACCCGGGTCAGGAACCTCTGCACCAACGCCGCCAGGAACGCCGGGGCCACCCGGGCGGGCTCCACCTCTCGAACATCGCTTCGTGCCTGATCCTCGCCAGCCGGTCCTCCTCTATGCGGAGCCGAACCATCTCCTCCGGCGGCGCCATCAGAGTCAAAAGTCCCAGCGGAAGCTCAACCACGGACGCCCTTCGACTACCGCTCTGCCCGCCAGGTGTCCCACAACTGCCCCCGCGATAACGTCGGTAGGCCAATGGTATCCCTCGTAGACCAGCGAGACAGCCACACCTGACGCGATCACGTACCAGGCTGCGGCCCACTTTGGGTACTGCCCTGCCAGCACCGTGGCCAGGGCGAAGGCGCTGGAGGCGTGGCCGGAGGGAAAGCTGTGATGCGCGCTGTCGAGAGAAGGTCCAGCCCAACTCGACGAACCCTCACCGGCATATGGCAATGCTCGCCCTAGCAGCACCTTGCCGGTCCATGTGACAGCTGCCGCCCCGCCAATGGCTTCGAGAACCTGTACTGCGGTCTCGCCCTCGCCCGACGTCGCCAGCAGTGTCAGAGTTGCCAGGTACATAGGGGCCTCGCCCATACGGCCCACCGCATGCAGCCAGGGTGCGTCCCACGAGCGCACCCATTCGGTCACCACCTCGTCAGGCGAGCCAGCGTAGGCTGGAGACACCCATATGAGGAGAAGGGCGAGAACGAGGGCGGCAGCCCTCGCAGGTTTCTGCAAATCTCGTCCCCCCTTCCTTCTTCCTCTCCAACCAACGCCGAGTCTACGTTATCGGGTTCATCGAGGCAACCGCGCGGGAAACGCTAGAGAAGGTAGCGGCGGAGATGTTCACCGAATCATAGCGCCGGTGACGTATCCATGAAGCTGACGTAATACGGGGACTGAAATCGAGGAGGTCCTGGCCCACGCCGGGAGCCTCAAGAAGCGGGAGTGGACCATGAGGGGCATGGCCGGGAACGTGCGGCGCCGGGACCCCCAGACGGGCTGGTGCTAGAAGAACGCCGGCCAGCCAACCTACGCTACCGGGCCGTGAGGGTCGCCACCGGCGAAAAGGACGCCCGCGGGCGCCTTGACGAACGGGCGCGGGCATTGGACCGGCGCCGGGAGAGGCTGCGGGAGGTAGAACGGCAGCTCGAGCAAGCGAAGAAGGTGCTCCTGGCCGGCGCAGACCCGGCCATCCTGGCGGGTGAGCTGAACCGGCTCGGCGCCGAGGCCAGGGCGCTCCGCGAGCTGATGGACCAGGAGCAGAGAAAGGCCGCCCGACCCCGACGAATCGATGAGGGCCAGGCGGCAGACATCCTGCAGAGCCTGCTTTCCGATCTGGACGAGGGCGATCCGGTGAAGCTGCGCCAGCTGGTGGCGACCTTCGTTCGCCAGCCTATCCTCAACCCGGACCGCTACACCATCTCGGCGACCTTCCTACCCGATCCGAGGTCCGGCCTCCACCCCGTCGCCCTACTGGTGGGGCTGGACCAGGCCAAGCGCTATCGCGTAGACGTGGTACCCCCAACGGGATTCGAACCCGTGCCACCGCCTTGAAAGGGCGGCGTCCTAGGCCACTAGACGATGGGGGCCAGAGAGCGGGCGGTGACGGCAACAGCAGTTCAGCCGAACCGCCACTCCATTGTAGCCGCGGGAGGTTCGGGCGTCAACCGGAGGGCGGCGCGGGCGGGTGGGGGTCCGTCGGGCTCAACGGCGTCGCGGCCGCCCTCGTTCCCGGGTGAACGGTGGAGGGCGGGAGACACCCCTCGGTTCCGGCAGGAGTCCGGAACCCGGCGTGGAACCGACCTCCCCCATGGACCGCGTTCGTGCCATCGACCTGGCCCGGGGCATCCGCATCGCTTTGGTGGTGCTGGGGCATACGCCGCTCCCGGCGTGGCTGAACGGGCCCTTGACCACGTTCCGCCTACCGCTCTTCTTCCTTGTCTCAGGCTACGCCTTCAGCTGGGTGGGCTCGTCTACGGCTACGGCATGGGGGACTGGCTGATTCTCATCCTGCCCATGTGGTTTCTTCCCACCCTCTTCACCCCGGGCTTGGTCCTGTGGGGACTGCTGCGCGCGACGGTAGGGCGGCCCCCCTGGCTTCAGGCCGTCGCCTTCCCGGTGGCGGGACCCGCAGGGAGCCCGTGGCGTTCAAACTCTTGCCTTGAAATAGTGTGTCTCCTTGTCACTACGTATGGATCCTGGTACTAACGATCGCTCAAGCGCCCGTCCTATGGAGACTGAGCGCCAAGAGAGCTACGTGTACAGGCGACCCTGCAAGGCCTTACCCGAACGGCCCTGACGCGCGCCGGGTCCGGGCGGTATAATCCTCCCAGAGCCTGGTTTTCCGGGGCGCAGAGCGCCCCCACCCACCCTCCCGGAGGTGCAGCCCTTGGATCGCGCAGCCACGCCCGGCCGCCCAGCCGAGAAGAGCCGGGCGCTTCTTCTGGACCTCGACGGCACCCTCATCGACCTGGATCTGGACCGCTTCCTTGAACAGTACGCCCGGCTCCTCGCGGGCTACTTCGTCCCCGAGGTCCCGCCCGAGCGCTTCGGCCCCGCCTTCATGGAGGCGGCCATGTTCATGCTCAGCGAGGGCCACTCGGACCGCTCCAACGGCGAGCGTTTCTACGACCGCTTCTGCGCCGCCGCCGGAGTGGATCCCGCATGGGCCCACGAGCGGGCGGAGCGGTTCTACGACGAAGCGTACCCGTCGCTGCGATCCATGGTTCAGCCCCTGGAGGTGGCTCCCGAGGTAGTCGCCCGGGCGCGGGAGCGGGGCTGGGTCGTGGTGCTGGCGACGCAACCTCTCTTCCCTCGGAGGGCCATCGTGGAGCGGATGCGCTGGGGTGGCCTGGACCCCGGCGGCTTCGATTTCATCGCCCACATGGACGCCTTCCACGCGTGCAAGCCGCACGCCCTCTTCTTCGAGGAACTCTGCCGCGAGATCCGGGTGGCTCCCGAGCGCTGCGTGATGGTAGGCAACGACGTCCACGACGACCTCCCCGCCGCCCACCTGGGGATGCCCACCTTCCTGGCCAGGGACTTCGTCCTCCGGGCAGACCACCCTGCCCCGCCCCCTCGGGCGGAGGGCAGCCTCCGGGATCTCCTGCGCCTGATCGAATCCGGCGAGCTCGAGCAATGGGTGGGCGACGGCGCCGGGCCGATCCAGGCCTGACCGCTCTCCTGCCTCGGACCTCGCTCGGCGGCCGGCCTCCCGCGCCCGGCCCACCCCCTCGCCGGCTCCGCCGCCCGGCGGTGGGCGGCCCGGCCTTCCAGCACCTGGTCCCCGGGCCGCTGCATGGTGCCCCTGGACTGTGGAAGACTAGCTCCACCAGGCATCTCCCCGCTCGGCGTCGCAGGCTGGTGTCCGCCGGTCGAGGTCCGCAGGCCCCAGGTGAACCGGCCGGGGAAAGACTGCCTTTCGGAGGTGCGTCGTCATGCCGTCCCGTCGCGAGGTCCGAGACCGGCGCCGGCCCACGGTCCTGGGCTCCTTTGTGCACCTCGCGCGCCGGGCGCGCGGGGTGGCCTTCTGGACCACCGTGGCCGCGTCCGGCGCCTACGCGGTGTACCGGGTCGTCGCAAGACCTTTTCGCCCGGCCAACCGCCGGCTTGCGCTCTTTCTCGGCAAGCACTTGATGGAGGCAAGCGGTCCCTGCCTGGCGGTCACCACGCGTCCCGTGGAGCTCGAGCGGTTCGCGGGCGGAACCCTCCGCCGCATGGTGCTGGCCGGCATTCCCGTGGTGGTGGCGGTGGTGACTCCGAACGACGAGCTCTCCGAGCGCTTCGACGCCCAGGATGAAGAGGCCCTGGAGGCCGCCCACCGGATCGGATACCACCGCCTGCAGCTCTTGAAGGTACCGGCGCCCTTCCAGCAGCAGGACGTGGAAGATCGGCTGGAAGAGGTGTGGAACGAGGTCGAGCCCGAGGTGGTCGTCGCCTTCGACCCCCTGGACCCTCTGGGCTGGATCCAGATCCCCGAAGAGCGGCTCTGTGGTGAGGCCGCGCTGCGCCTGGCCGAGAGGTTGGATGGCGAACGCCGGGTGAAGCTGGCCTTCTGTGGAACCAGCAGGCCCAACGCGCTGGTGGAGGTCACGCCCATCCTGCCAGACAAGATCGGCGCGGTGGTCAGTCACCGGACCGAGCTCTCCGCGCCGCCGCTGGCCATCAACCTGGGACTGCGCCTGACGGGTCGCCTGCCGGACCTCCGCGGCTCCTTCGAAGCCCTGCGGATCCTGGAGCCCGCACGGCGGTCAAGAGACCAGCAAGCCATCGCCTTGCGCCGGGCCGCGCGCTCGGCCGAGCCGGCGCCGGATGCCCGGGAGGTCCGGCGGGCCGTGGTGCGCACCCGGATTCCGGCCGACGCGGCGCGCGGTCCCGAGGCGGCTCCCAGCAACTACTGGGCCTCGGACGGTTCGGTGCCCGAAGAGGTGGGCGCCTCAGGTGGCGACCAGCCGGGCAGCCGCACCCGGTAGATGACGCCAGCCCGGTCGTCCGAGACGTAGAGCGCTCCGTCGGGGCCCACGCTCACCCCCACGGGGCGCCCCCACGCCTGGCTGGACTGCAGCCATCCCGCAAGCAGGTCCTCGTAGCCTCCCCGCGGCCGCGGTCCGTCGAAGGGAACCCGAACCACCTTGTAGCCCGTGGGGGTCGTCCGGTTCCACGACCCGTGGAACGCTACGAAAAGCGACGTCGTGAACCGCTCCTCGGCCCGCAGACCCGCCCCGAAGGCGAGCCCCAAGGGCGCCGAGTGGGCCTGGAAGGGCATGGCCGCCGGTTCCGTCGCCTCACACCGGGCGGCGTCGCCCAGGGACGGGTCCGGTTGCCGGTCGCCGAAGCAGTAGGGCCAGCCGTAATCGGCTCCCTTCACGATCCGGTTGAGCTCGTCGGGCGGCAGGTCGTCGCCCAGCAGGTCGCGGCCATTCTCGGTGGCCCACAGGTCGCCACTGGCCGGGTGCCAGGTGAAGCCCACCGCATTGCGAAGCCCCCAGGCATACCGCTCGGCCGTGGGCGAGAAGGCCTCCCCTTGAGGCGCGAACCGGAGGATGGCGGCCCGCCTCGGATCCTCCTCCTGGCAGGCGTTGCACGAGGATCCGGCGCTGGCGTACAGGGCGCCGTCGGGGCCGACGCCGAGGGTTCGGGTCCAGTGCATCCCTCCGGCGGGCAGATCGTCGGAGACGGTCTCAACGCGTTCGGCCCGGCCGTCTCCGTCCGGATCCGCCAGCCGCACGATCCGGCCCGTCTCGGCGACCAGGAGCGTGCCCCGGTGCACGGCCAGGCCGTGGGGGCGGTTCAGCCCGTCGGCGAAGGTGAGAACCTCGTCGGCGGCGCCGTCGCCGTCGCGGTCCCGAACGCGCAGCACCCAGCCCGTCGATGGGCTGCTGACGAAGAGGGCGCCGTCGCGGTCCCAGGCCATCATCCTGGTGCCCGAGAGGCCGGCGGCATAGAGGTTCACCCTCGTACCACGGGGCGCCAGCAGGGTGCGGCCGCGGGGGAAGAGATCCTCCATGTTGGGAGGCACCTCCACCCCCACGGCGACTTCGGCCTCTCCCTGCATGTACCCGCTGGCCCCACGAGGCAGCGCCACCGCGCTCCCCTCCCCCGGCAGGGCAACCTCCAGCATCCACACCCCGCCGAAGGTGCCCAGGGCGAGCCCCGCCACGGCCAGACCCGCCACCCCCGCTCCCAGCCGCAGCCACCGCCTGGACTCGAGGGGAACCAGGCTGAGCCCCAGGGCGGCAAGACCCGCCCCCGCCACGCCGAGCCAGGGCCACGGCCAAGGCGGCGGAAAGGTGCGCAGGAGCAAGGCCCCGAGCAGGGCCAGCAGGGTCAGGAAGAGGACCAGGAGCGTGCGGGTCACGGGTCGTCCCCCCTACCCCGGGGGTTTCGAGAGCCCGGCGGCGTTCCCTTCCCGGGTCCGTCCTTCTCGGGATCTCCGCCTTCCCGGGAACCAGCGACGTCGGGCAAGGGACCGGGACGATGGCGGCTGCACGACAGGAGCGGGCGGGTGGTCTTTCGAACCACTCCAACGTCACGAGCGGCGCGTGGCGTGTCGGACCCACCCCTCGGCGTCCCAGCCGCCTGCCCGTCCGCGCCGGCCACACCTGCATGGAGAGAGGAGCACGGTCATGGCCATTGCAGCGGTAAGCATCACGCCCATCGGAACGGGAGAGACGGGGGTGGCGCCCTACGTGGCCGCCGCCGAGCGAGTGCTCAGGAGCGAGCCGGGCCTGCGGGTGGAGCTGAACGCCATGTTCACCCTGCTGGAGGGCGACCTGGACGCCATCTTCCGAGCCATCCGCAAGGCTGAGGAGGCGGTGGTGGAAGCAGGCGCCCAGCGCGTCTCCACGGTGATCAAGATCGACGACCGCCGCGACCGGCCCACCACGCTGGATGGTAAGGTCACCCGGGTGGAAGAGCTCCTACGGGAAGGGTGAGCGTCCTGTCTCGCGCCCTGCCCTTTCTCGCCCTAGCGGGTGCAGCACTGCTGTGGGCCGGTAACTACACGGTCTCTCGGGCGCTGGTGACGAACATCTCCCCGCTCGTGCTCGGGCTCGCCCGGTGGGCCCTGGGATTCCCTGTCCTCCTCGCCCTGAGCCTGCGCACCTTCGACGCCCCTTCCACCGGCGCGGCTCTGCGCCAGTTCGGGGTCGAGTTCCGCGACGGGTGGCGCCGTTGGTTCTGGATCGGGCTGACAGGCATGGCCGTCTACAGCACGTTGATCTACGAGGCGCTCCAGTACACGGGGGCTGTCACCGGGTCGCTCTTCAACTCCCTTACCCCGGCCGTGATCAGCGTGATGGCCTTCGTCTGGCTGGGTGAGCGGCTGAGCAGGGCCCAGTGGGGCGGCTTCTGGATCTCGCTCGCGGGCGTACTGGTCATCCTCAGCCGGGGACGGTGGGATCGCCTGGCGGCCTTGCAGTTCAACGCCGGGGACCTGATCATGACGGTGAACGTTTTCTTCTGGGCCGCCTACTCGATCCTGGTGCGGCAGGTGGGTCTCTCGGTGCCGGCCCTTCGGGTCGCCGCCCACGGGAGCCTGATGGCGTGCCTGCTCCTGGCCCCCCTCCTCCTGGTGGAGCGGATCGGCTGGGGACATGAGATGGAATGGACCTCGTGGCAGGTAGCTGGGCTCCTCTTCCTGGGGCTCGGTCCGGCGGCATCGGCCACGACCCTGTGGAACTATGGGCTGGTGCAGGTCGGGGCGAGCCGGGCATCCGTCTTCCTCCACGCCATCCCACTCTTCACCGCCGTCCTGACGGTGGCCGGCCTGGGCGAGCCGCTGGCCTGGTTCCAGATGACCGGCGGCCTCCTTGTGGTCGCGGGCGTCCTGCTCACGAGCCTCCTGCGGTCCCCGGCGTCCGTGCCGACCCGGGACCCGGTTTCCGATCCCACCGCCGAACCTCGTCGGGGCTGAGGACGCTTCGAGAGCCGCCCGAGTTCCCCCGGGGGCCAACCGCCCGCAGGTGGCTCACGCCGGGGGAAAGGCCCCCGGATCGAGCCCCAGGTCCCGGAGGTCCAGGTCGGGTCCCTCAGCGTCGTGGTCGGCGTCGCTGAGGTCGAAGCCCACAAGGGGGTCGAGGGCGCCTGAATCCAGGTCGGGGTTGAGGTCGTCGCTGCCGGCCATCTCCAGCCTTCCCGCCAGCTCCTCCAGGGGATCCTCCACCGTGAGTTCTCGGACCTCCACTCCGGCCTGGGTGATCTGCAGGAGCGAGGCGAGGAGGCGGCGCATGCGGCTACGGGTGGGGGTCCAGATCTCGACGAACCTCTCACCCACCCGGACTTCCCCGGCACCCCGGTACCCATCGGGCCGGTCGAGCCAGTCCGGCCAGACAAGGCTCTCTTCAGGCCACTCCAGCTCCACGTAGGCGGGGCCGTCTTCCTCGTGTACCGTTCGCATCTCGGGGTGCCTGTGCGCCAGATGGGTCCTTATCGCAGCGAAGTCCCGGTGGGCCAGGCGTGCGGTGCAGAAGCACGGAGGCTCCTCCTCCAGATCGGACCAGGGGTCTTCTTCGCTCAGGAGCCAGTCGACCCGGGCCTGAAGCTCGGCATTCCCCCCAGCCTTCCGCCCCGCTGGCGTCCCATCCGTCCCACTCCGTTCGGGCAGACCTGCCGAGGCCATGCACGCTCCCTCCTTCCCCACCGACGGCTCCATTCTATCGCGGGCCGGCCCTGTTCGGGAGAGGGCACTCACTCCCAGAAACCGGAAGGATGGGTGAAAGGTGGGTGCCCGAGGGGAGTCTGGGGCGACCTTGCCATGCCCGGACGTCCTGTGCTACCATGAGCGTGCGCCTTCGGGCCGAGAGGTGTTCCGGGTGTTCGCCCGGTTGCACCAGGCCTCGTGGCCCCGTAGCTCAGTGGATAGAGCAGCGGTTTCCTAAACCGCGTGCCGGAGGTTCGATTCCTCTCGGGGCCACCACGATTGGAAGGACGTCAGAGGTTGGTGGTGGGGTAAGCGGGAGCTCGATCCCCACCCAACTCCCCACCCATGCGAGGAGCCCCGCCCACAAGGACGGGGCTCCGTTCTGCAGGTCGCGGATGAGCGAGTCACGGCGCTCGCCAGGCAAGGAAGGATGCACCAAACGCCAGGCCCACCCATACAGATGCACAACAGGCCGGCAACCGGGCGAGCCATGAGCATCATGGACAAGGACCGGCTACGACGTCTCCAGGAGGAGATCGACCCACGTCGCGGGTAGGGCCCACGTCCTGTCGCCAAACCCACGCCGTCTGCCACCGGCCTGACCCGGCCGGGCTCGACGGGCTCGCTCCGGGCAGCCTCGGGGGATTCAAGACCTTCCGGGTTCCCAGAGGAGCCGGCGCTGCGCGGCTGCGGCGAGGAGATGGTCTGCATGCGTAGGGCGCTCGCGTGCGCGTTGGCTGCGATCCTCTGGTGGCTCTCCCTCGGGATATCCCTGGCGCAAGAGGAACCTCAGGAAGACGGGCCACGGATCCGGTTCGTGCAGGTGCTGGTCGCGGGGATGACCCGCCGCGGAGACCTGGTGCTCCTGGCCGTCGCCCAGTTCGACGACGGGAGCTGGCACGTCCTCGCCCAGGTCAATGGCGAGGTGGTTGGTACGCCCATTCCGCCGGACGTCCTGGACGAGATCCGGCGGTCTGCGTCGGGCATCGACTGGAACGAGACCATCGGTCCGTCGTCCAGCTCGGAGAGGGAGGCGGCTTGAGCGAGGTCGGTGAGCACCGTCACACCGTACCACGACTGCTGGCTCACCGGGGCAGCAGCCAGCGAGGCGCGGGCCTGGCGCAGCACCAGCGGTCTCCTCGTGGGAAGTTGGGGTGGGGCTGGAAGACTCCGGCAGAACAAAGGAAAGCCCTCAACGCGCAGAGCTCATGTCCCTCGCCATCGCCATCGTGGTCCATTGCGAGGGGTGCATCGCCTGTCACGTGCATGACGCTCTGGACCACGGCGCCTCGCGTGAAGAGGTCGCCGAGACCGTAGGCGTGGCAGTGATGATGGGCGGCGGGCCTTCTGTGGTCTACGGGTCTCTCGCGCTGGAGGCGCTGGAGCAGTTCCTCGCTCAAGATGGACCTAAACCATAGAGGAACGGCGCCAGCTTCTCCCAGACATACGCCCCTCCGCTCCACGGCACCCTCAGGACGGTGGGTCAACCCACGGACCGCGTCATCTCGCGGATGAGCCGCGTGGGCGGGGGAGAAGGATGCGTCACGACGAGTCCATCGGGCACGTGCAAGATCGGGCAGGCCTTTCCTCCCGGGGCGAGGCGGAGCGGGCCACCCAGGCGACCCTTCAGACCCTGGCCGAACGCCTGGCTGGCGGGGCGGCCGAGAACCTGGCCTCCCAGCTTCCGCCCCAGATCCACTCGTACACGCTGGGCCGGACCGCTGGGCCTCTCTCTTCGATTCGGGCAGCGAGGGCGACACGGACGTGGAGTGGCCTCACGGATCAAAGGCCAGTGCCTCCGGCCGGGCGAGGTCGGACGCCCGCGGGAGGAGGAGCACCTCCGTGCTCCCCGCGCGCCACGTGAGGGCCCGGGGAGCCGCCCACCATCCGATGTCTCTCAGGTCCGCGAGCCCCACCAGCCGGCCGCCGCGCAGCTCGTACACCTTCAGGTGGTGGGTGTAGAGGTTGGGGCTCACGTGCCGGGCCACCAGCTCGGGCACACCGTTCCCGTTCAGGTCCGCCGCGTGGAAGCCCGCCCACCCCAGCCCGCCGTTCTCCGGGGTGCGGGCCACGACCTGGAATCCCCGGCCGTCCCACGCCAGGACCTCCACCACCCCTCCCCTGCCCCGCACCAGCTCCGGGGTCCCGTCCCCCGTCAGGTCCAGGAGCGCCCACGCAGGCGACAGGGCGTAGGGCCCGGCACCTCCGGCCACCGCGTCCTGCCAGACCGGCTGGTACCTGTCTCCGTCGGGTCGCGAGGCGCTGAGCTCCACGGTGCGGCTACCCGCCCGCTGCCACCCAACCACCACCACCGGCCAGCCCGGCGTACTCGCCGGCAGCCAGGCCTCGACCTGCACGTCACCCAGATCCGGCGGGCCGGAGGTCTCGGCGTCCGCGGAGCCAGGCCGGCTTGCAGCGGGTTCATGCCCCCGCGGGACGCCGGCCTCCTCGGGGTGCCCCGCTAGCGGCAAACGCCGCTCGGCCGTGGCCGTCCGCAGGACCAGCTCGGCCCCTGTTTCACCCTCGACAAGGGCGATCCCGTCCAGAAGGCCGTCGCCGTCCAGATCTCGCGGCCATCCCTCCACCTCGCCCGGTAGGTCCCCGGGCAGGAGGCCACCCCGCTGCCGGTAGGCGTCGAGGACGTCTGCCGGTTCGGGGACGAGCTCCCCCCGCTCCACCGCCCATCGCCAGGCGGTCAGCCCTTGGCCGCTCTCGTCCCTCGCAACCAGTTCCGTCCGCCCGTCGCCGTCCAGGTCCGCCACGGCGGCCAGTGGCCCGACGTTCCTGCTACGGCCAAGCTCCCGGCACGCCTCGGCCGGCGCTGCACAGGCGTACACGGCCGTGATCCGGGGTGGTGGTGGCTCCTGCCCCTCGGCCTCGCCGGCCACCGCCTGCACCACCAGTTCCGCGTGGCCGTCGCCGTCCAGGTCTGCGGCCTCCGCGAGGTAGCCCCCGTAGCCCGCGAGCCCCGGCGCCCACCGAAAGCTGTAGGATCCGGCCCGCGCGGGCTGCCCCGCCCCGAGCACGGCCCACCCCAGGAAGACGAGAACCCCCAGCAGCAGGATGGCCCGTCCGGCACGTGTGGTCACATGGGTACCTCCTCGTTCATCCACCCGGCCCCAGCACGGCGGCGGTCCGCGCCCAGCCCGTCCTCACCGGAGCCAGAAGGGCTGGGACCACGCCTTCCCCGCGGCATCTTCCACCACCACCCGAACGAAGCGCTCGGAGCCCGCGGGACGGTAGAAGGCCACGGGCCCCTTCGCCTCCGCGACCACCCCGCCCTGCCCGGCCACGAAGCGGATGGTGGCTTCGGGAGAGGTTTCCACCCGGAGGGAGCCGTCGGCCACGGCGAAGGCCGCCTCGGCTCCGGTGGTGGGGTAGAAGCGGCCGGCCAGGAGCGCTTCCCTGAACGCCCCCACGCTCACCTCGGGAGTCTTCACCGCAAGCCACGCACGCCCCACGTGGCCGGGCTCGTGGCTGTCGTCCCCAGCGGAGGCCCAGACAGGAGCCTCGGGACCCCTGAGCAACGCCTCCCGGTGCCAGAAGGCCTCGTCCTTCCCCGTGTCCGAGTGGGGATTCCATACCTCGATGAGGCGGATGCCAGGCAGGCCGTCCACCACCTCGGGCCGCCAGAGACCCGTCTCCAGGTTCCCCCGCCAGCCTGGGTGGGCCAGGCCGCAGAGGCCGCCCTCGGCGGCGGTGGCGGCCAGCGCCTGCTCGAGGTCGCGCCGGGCATCCCGTCGCCGCAGGCGGCGCCGCCGCAGGGGCCGCGTCGCCAGGATCCGGAGCAGGTGGGGCCCCAGGGGCCAGAAGGGGTTCGGGATGGTGGCCTCCTCGCCCGGAAGCACGAGGCACTCCCCCGCCAGGTGGCCGCCGTCGGGCCCCGGCGGGAGCCCGGGCGGGAGCCCGGGCCGGTCGTGGTCGGTGATGACCACGAAGGAGAAGCCCTGGGATCGGTACGCGGCCAGCATCTCCAGGGCGGGGGTGCGGGCGTCCCGGGAGCGGGCTGTGTGGACGTGGAGCTGGGCCTTCCGGTCGAGGCCCGGACCCGCGTGGGGGTCGGCCAGGAAAGGTCCCAGGTTGGTCCCGCTTTCCCGATCGGTCACGGCAACCCGCTCAGCGCCTGGTGGAGCAGCACCGCGGGGGTGACCCCCAAGGAGACCGACTCCTCGTAGTTGCCGTTCCGGCCGGTCATCCACTCGTCCCAGGGGATGAAATACCCCAGCGTGTCCTGCGTGAGGCCCAGCAGGAAGGAGGTGGGGCTCTGCATGAGCCCGCGGAGCTGGATGCCCAGCCGGGTCACCGCCTCGCCGGGAACGGTGAGCATCTCGGCCTGCTGGGGCGCCCGGCCCAGCACCGCGTGGCCCACCCGGGTGGTGATGCTCAGGCCGCCCTCGGTCTGCTGCACGTCGTACTGGAGGATGCCGCGCTGGATCGCCTGAATGAAGGCCTGGTTCTGCACCGGGAGGCTCACCTCTCCCACGGAGACAGCGAGCTCCGGCTCCAGGGTGACCCAGCGGGCTGCCGGAGAGACGGTCCCCCCGGGGGCGGACGGAGCCGGTCCTGGCGCCCCGGCCGCTCTGGTCGCGGCGGCGCGCGACGCCCCAGCGGGTGAGGGTAGCCGGCGCAGCGCCTGATCCGCCTGCAGGGCCACCCTCAGGCCGTACTCGGTGGCGCCGGTGAGACCCGGGAGGGTATCCGCAGGAACCACGTCGCCCTCCGCCCCGTTGACGAAGAGCACCGTGCCGCCGTACCACTCCTCCAGGGCCGAGAGCATGGGGCCCACCCAGTCGGGTGAGATGAGCAGGTTCCCGGCGCCCAGCAGCGTGGGGTGCATGCCGACGTTGACCACCATGGCCACCGTGTCGCCCGAGGGCCGGCGGGCCACCAGCAGGGAGAGGGTCTCGTCGGTGAAGGCCCAGCTCCGGCGATTCAGGCCGAGACCGGACGCCCGGAGAGAGGTGGCCGCGAGCTCGACGGGTTCGAGAGCATCCACCGCCTGGCGGGCCGCCTGGGTGGTCCGCAAGACCACGTACGCCCGGTAGGCCGGCGCGGTGCCGCCCCAGAGACCCTGCAGGTCCGGGGCCGAGTGGGTGTGGGTCGCGGCCACCCAGATCCGATCTTCGGGCCATCCCGTGGCCTTCGACGCCCCGTCCCGGATGCGGGCCAGGAGCTGGTTGTCGATGCCCACTGCATCCAGGGTGAGCAGGAGCAACCGCTCCTTCCCGTCGGTGAGGGCCAGGGAACGGACGTAGATGGGCGCGTACGTCCCCACCGCCTTGCCCCGTTCCTGGTACGCTCCGTAGCCTCCCAGGTAGATGCCGTCCTCCAGATCCTGGGGACGGGGCGAGAAGCTCACCGCCGCCGTCCCTGCCCTCCACTCCTGGGCTGCCGTGGTGGTCGCGGTCGCGACCAGCACCAGCAGCAGGACCCAGGCCATGAGAACGATCCGTGCGCCCAACCGCCTACCCTGCATGCGAGATCCCCCTCGGGCCTTCGCCGCTCTCTCACCCTCGCCCCGGAAGGCCCCAGCCCTTCCGGAGCCATCTTCCCGACCACTCCTTGGCCCTGCCTATCGGGCACCCGCCGACCCGGCCAGCGCCTCCAGCAGGAGGTAGTAGCCCTTCACCGCCCGCGGGATCGAGTCGATCCGGATGAACTCGTCCGGCGCGTGCACCCGCGTGTCGGGGTCGCCGAAGCTGTAGTAGAGGAACCAGGTGCCCAGGATGGACCGAAAGAACTCGGCCACGGGCACCGTGCCGCCCATGCGGGCGGTGGGGGCGGGCTTCCCGTAGAGGCGCTCCAGCACCCGGGCCGCGGCGGCGAGGGCCGGGTGGTCCACCGGCATCGCGTACGGCCTGGCCGAACCGGCGAAGCGCCGTACTTCCACCCGCACGCCCGGCACCCGCTGGGCCCGCACGTGGGCCTCGACCTGGTCCAGGATCCGGTCCGGATCCTGATCGGGCACCAGGCGGCAGGTGATCTTGGTGTGGGCCTCGGCGGGCAGTACGGTCTTGGTCCCCTCGCCCTGGAAGCCGCCCCACATCCCGTTGATCTCCAGGGTGGGCCGGGCGCCCAGCCGCTCCAGGGTGGAGTAGCCAGGCTCGCCGAAGGGCTCGGCCACGCCGATGGCCGCGAGCCAGGCCTTCTCGTCGAAGGGGGTGGAGGCGAGGTCGCGCCGTTCCTCGGGGCTCAGGGGGCGCACCGCTTCGTAGAATCCCGGCACGGCCACCTTCCCGTCGGGCGTGTGGAGGCCGGCCACGATCTGGGCCAGCGCGTGGAGCGGGTTGGCCACCGCCCCGCCGAAGGAGCCCGAGTGCAGGTCGCGGTTCGCCCCGTAAACGTCGATCTGGCAGGCGGCCAGGCCCCGGCTCGCAATGGTGAGGCAGCCCTGGTCCGGGCTCAGCATCTCGCCGTCGGCGCTCAGGGCCAGGTCACAGCGGAGGAGATCCTGGTGCTCCCTCATGAAGGCGGCCAGGTTGGGGCTTCCTATCTCCTCCTCGCCCTCCACGAGGAACGTGACGTTGACGGGCGGCGCGCCCCGGAGCCTGCCCAGGGCCTCCACGCCCTTGATGGCCTCGAAGAGGCACCCCTTGTCGTCAGTGGCGCCCCGGGCGTAGAGCCTGCCCTCGCGCTCCTGGGGCTCGAAGGGGGGCGAGGTCCAGAGCTCCACGGGATCCACCGGCTGCACGTCGTAGTGGCCGTAGATGAGGTAGGTGGGCTTCGCCGGGTCCGCGGTCCACTCGCCGTAGACCACCGGGTGGCCCTTTCCTCCCTCCAGGGGGAAGACCTCCACCCTGGGCACGCCCGCCCGGCGAAGCGCCTCCGCCACCCACTGCGCGGCCCGATCCACGTCCGGCCGGTGCTCCGGCAGGGCGCTGATGCTGGGGATGCGCAGAAACTCCTGCAGCTCCTCCAGGTACCGCTCCCGTTCCCCGGTCACGTACCTCTCCACGTCCGCCAAGCCCGTCACCTCGCCTGCAAAGGTCCTGGGGCCCGGGCGCTCGCGCCGCGCGGTGCTTGCAGGTACCGCCCGGCCGCGCCCGGCCCCTCCTTTAGGATGCCCGCAAGGATGCCCTCAGCCCAGGATTCGGCCCGACCGGACCAGATCCTGCCAGGGTGGGCACGCTCGGGCGGCCGGGCGATCTCACCCGTCTCGCGGGAGAAAGGAAAGCCGGGGTCCGGGGGACCGCCCCGCGGCGGGTTACCGGATGACGGCGAAGTAGGCGATGACCAGCCCTATCACGAAGAGCAGAAGGACGAGGGCCAGGTCCCCCCGCCAGTTGAAAGATGTCCGGTGCGCCCCTGGTCGGGTCGTCTGGGGTGACATGGGGTGGTGCGCCTCCTGTTCCCAAGTGGCCGCAGACTCGTACCATGTCCGAGCCAGCCCGGATCCATCATAGCACCCATGGCACCCGCAGGACTGGCGAAGCCACAATTAGCGAGGCGGGGCGCCTGAGCGCCCCGCCGTGGGCTTCACCCTTCTCGGGCGTCCTACGTCGACGGAGCAGAAACCGTGACAGTTACCGTGCCCTCGTAGCCACCGGCCGCAACAGAGGCGAGGTCCTTCACCACGAAGGATACGTCGACGGTGCCAAGGTAGGTGGCATCATGGGGTCCCGACGAGAGGGACAGCGAGCCCCTGGAGGAGTCCCAAGTAAAGCCGAACCCCGTGGACGAGAACGTGTAGGTGGGCTGCTGCCCTGCAATCTGACCGCCAGTCAGGGTGACGTCCACGCTAGTGTTGGTGTGCAGGCCAACGGTCACCCCGCTAGCCGTAGCGATGTACTCCCAGCCCCCACCCGTGTAAGCATCGTTGACGGTGAAGTTGAGGTCAACCGACTCGGGCAGCGTCAGCGCGGCGTAGGCCGCGACGTTTGCATGGATCACGATGTCGTCTTCCCTGAGTTCCGGTGACTCTGCTGCAGCCGATCCGCTGAGCAGGAACAGCGCCATGGCCAACCCGGTGAGACCCGTCAGCCACTTCTTCACGATTCGTTCCTCCTTGGGATGGTTCCGTTCTCCTGTACTGGCTTGCTACCTGACCTGGAACCGGGCCGCTCCGCACGCGAGCGATCACCTACCGGCTTCACGACCCTGCCGAGACCGTGAGCGTCAGCGTGGTCGACATGGCTCCGGCCTCGACCGTCGACAGGTCCTCAACCCCGAAGGCACTGGCGAAGAAACGATATCAGTCCCATTGCTGGGGCCACTGATTCTGTCGAAGAAGCCAGGGGCGGCTGACCGATGGGAGATGACCTCACCCAGGGACTCCGCCGGACGCCAGAGCACGTAGAGCGCATCCACCTGGCCTTCTTGGTACGCCCCACCGCTCATGTGGAGCGAGACCGGCGTGTTCGCCTGGACGGTGAAGCGCTGCAGATCCGAGTCCCACGGCCATCCGCCCAACCATCCGTAGATCCACGGGAGATCACCTGGCGGCGTCACCGAACTGAATGGGTCAGGCAACCCGCTGTGCCAGTCAACGACCTCGTACGTCACGCTCCATGAGCTGGGTTGGACCATCACCTGGGCGTAGGGCTGCACGCTCGCCTGCAACTGGATCGTCCCCGCAGCGAGGGGATCCTCGGCGAACGTGGCCGACGTCCTGACGAACGTCAGGGCCAGGAGCGCCAGGACGGGAAGGACACGACGTGTCGTATGGGTCGACCTCCCTTCCGCTTCATCGCCGTACCGGCTCCCCTGCCTTGCGAGCCGGGCTGATAGGCCCGCCAAGTCAACGCCGAGTCAAGGTCTTGCAAGGCCGATCCGCCGGACCTCCTCCGGTGACCCTCGAGGCCCGAGCCGGCGCTGCCGCCGGCTCGACAGGCCTCACTCCGGCCGGACGGTCAGCCTCACGCTTCCCTCGTATTTCCCGGCGGCGTCGGCCCAAGTGGTCGCCACCTGAAAGCAGACGACCCTGGTCTCCGCAGACAGCGCGGACGGACCGGTCAGGAGCGTGAAGGACCCCGTCGGCACGGGTTTCCACGCGTCGTCCTCCCCGCACGTGGGACCCATCCGATACCGGAGGCGCTCCGGGGGAATGGATGGCTCGTCGCCTGCAAGAGCCTTCGGTGGGATCACCTCGACGTCCAGCGCCCAGCCCGCGAAGTTCGCCTGGTAGGTAACCTCGAGCTGCGCCTCCGCCTGGTACGTGTTTGGAGCGGCGGCGTGAAAGGTTAGCTCATCAGAGGCCTGAAGGGCCAGGTGAGGGTCCAGACGGACCGCGAAGTCGACGTCTGGGAGCTTTCCCTGCGTCGCCGCCGCCAGTACCCCCCGGTACGTTCCGGCTTTCCTCCACGCATTCCCATCGCCCCACGCCGTAGCCTTCACCCCGATCCAGAAGACCGCAACCTGCACGCCCTTTGGCAAGACCACCGCGCCTGTCTGCCAGTTCCACTCCCGTACCTGAGCGCCATCCCACGTGTAGATCACCACGGCAGAGGCGGGAATGCTCTCTCGCCCGGGCCCCTCCAGGTCGCCCAGGACAGAATAGGACAGGATCTCGTCCTTGGACGTATACCAGGGGCGCGCCGCCAGCAGAGGGAGGAGAAACTGGACGTCATCCCGGTCGGGAGGGGCTGGGTAGACCGCGGTCCGCTCCAGGTGCGGCCCCAGCACCCAGAACGGCGCACTCCGTTCCTGGAGGCTCGCGGGAACCAGGCCTTGTTTTACGAGGGCCTCCGGCTCGGCAAGTGAGAAGATGGCGGTCTTCGACAGCGTGAGGCTTCCTTGCTTGCCCTTCCCTGCGGCATCGAGAGTGACCTGCGAGAACTCGGGGGGTCGCTGGGGCAACTCCTTGAGCAGCGCCTCCACCAGATCCGTCGAGCCGGCCTCGGCCGGCGCGGCCCCCGCCAGGGCCCCTCCGACCAGCAGGGCTGCCGCGATGCCGATCAGGTGTTGCCATGGGAGGGGGCGCCCCTTGCCGCGCGCACGCGCGCGGGGCCTGCTTGCATGGCAGGACCCGCCCCCTCGCTTCAAGGAACCGGGCAGGTCACCGCACCGCACGCGCCCCCACCTCCCACCCCGGCAGGCCGGCCGGCCCGAACACACGCGCCCCGCCGGTTCGCTCGAGGCTCCGAACGAGCCCGAAGGCACCTTACGCGCGACGAGTCAATCGAGAGTCAACGAGCCGCTACAGGCTCCCCGCATCATGGCGGAACACCCGTGGGGGGGAGGACAGCGGCTGGGGCCAAGGTTGAGACAGTCTTGAGACGCATTCCGGCGAGTCCCGGGCTACACTGTCGTAGGAGGAGACTGGCAGATTGGCAGGATCATGCAGGGTTTTCACGAATCGTGTAGGCGGGCTGGGGAACCCGAACGTCGTGGCGACCTTTCGGTCGTGGCACAGCCATGTCAGTGCGCCTGCCGTTGGGTAAGGGGGATCGGGATGAGCGAGCCTCTCCCTGTAGAGGAAGGCGTCGCCATCCGTGGGCTGGGGGCCTTCGAGGTTCACGCGCGCTCGCGCCGCATCGGGCTGGACGGATGGCGTCTGAAGAAGTCCGCCTCCCTCTTCAAGTACCTCGCGGTCAAGCAGCCCGCGTGGGTGCCTCGCGACGAGCTCCTCGACACGTTTTGGGGTGAGCTGGCCCCCGACAGGGCCGAGCATGCCTTCCGCACCACGGTCCACGTCTTGAGGAAAGTGCTCGAACCGAACCTCCCGCGCTACGCCACATCCTATTACCTGGAGCAGCGCGACGGCCGATACCGGCTGTGCCCGGAGTCGATCCGCTGGTTCGATGTCCAAGTGTTCGAGGGCGCCGTCCGGCGCTTCCGGGAGGCCCAGCGGAAGGGCGACACCGCCGATGCGCTCGAGGCGGCCCGCGAGGCGGTAGACCTGTATGCGGGCGACCTCTACCCCGAAGATCCCTACGAGGACTGGATCATGGCCTACCGGGAGCTGCTCCGGCAGGAGTACTTGGACGTGGTCGCGGGCTTCGCGCGCCTCACGCTCCAAGACGCCGACGCCACCACCCACCACGAGGCCGTCCAGATCCTGCGGCGGGCCCTGCGGGCCGGCGAGGAACGGGAATCGCTCAACCTCCTGCTGATGCAGCACCTGGTGGCGTCGGGACGGGTCCAGGAGGCGTTGAGCCACTTCCACCGCTATGAGAAGGCGGTGCGCGAGAACCTGGGGACCCGCCCTGGGAAAGCGATCACCCAGCTGGCAGGCTCCCTGCGCGCGCAGGCCGCTGGCCCCAAGGAGGCCGGGAGCCGCGTCGCCGCCGACCAGGGCAAGGCCGGATCGGCCGGGCTCGCCCAGGGGTATCCCGCGTCCTCCTTCGCGTACCTGGTCGACTCGGCCACCTTTCGCCAGATGGCTGCGTGGGAGCGACGGAAGGTCGAGCGGGAAGGCCGGGTCTCGACGGTGGTGGTGATTCGCCTGCCCCACGCGCCGCCGCCGGATCGGGACGGAGCGGCCACCGGCCGTCGACCGGAGGCCGCCGGCAAGGACGGCTCCACGACCCCGCCGGGCTCCCTCGCCACGTGGCAGCAGTCGGTGGTGGAGCGCCTCCGCCACGCGGACGTGGCCACGGCCCCCAATCGTCTCACCCTGGCGCTGCTCCTGCCCTGGACGGGGCCGGACGGCGTCCAGAGGGTGCTGGAACGCCTCCGTCCCGCCATCGAGCTGGCAAAGCCCTCCACGAGCCCCGAGATCGCGCTCTATGTGCTGCAGGCCGGGACCTCGCCCGAGAAACACCACCTCTCCTTGACTCTCCGTTGACCCGCCAGTGGTTCAATGGGCTGACCCACGTCGCGGGTGTTCGGGTCGAGGAGAGAAGAGAGGTGTTTCGCCCATGGGTGCACGGTCACAGTGGCGTCACGCCACGCGTTGCTTTGCCACTCTACGGCTCGCGCTGGCCCTCACCGCCCTCGTCTGGGGGATGATCGTCCCCGCGGGAGCCAAGCAGGGTCCATCCCACGCGAAGGAGACCTGGTCGAAGGAGATCCCCATTACGGTCTTCATCGAGCCGTACGCCGAGGTGACGCCATCTCCGGCGAAGTGGCTCCTCTCCTTCACCGGCGCGGGACGCCTCGAGGACGGCTGGCGTTTCGTGGCCCGTCCGGCCCCGCAGCCGACCTTCGTGGTGCACGCCAACACCGACGTTCAGGTGACCTTGAGCGGCGGGGGCGGCGTCGGCAAATACGGGGTCAGCCCTGTCTACACGTTCGCGGGTGTGGGGCAGGGCCCGCGTGCCTACGCCAGCGGTCCTCCAGGCGAAGGCCTTCCGTACCTGCTGGCCGACATCGCTGGGCCCACTGGCGACGCGGGGGTGGTCTTCACGCTGACGGAGGCCGAGATCCTCGCCCCGTCGTTGAGTGAGGTGCCGGCCGGTCGTCTGGGAAAGACAACGCTCACCGTCACGGTCATGGCCGCTTCGGACTGAGTCGTCGCCGCAGGGCCGGACCTCGAGCAAGACGCAACGCCGGCGTGTCACACGGCGAGGGGGTGGGGATGCAGCTTGGGTCGGCGAGGGGATGAACCTGTGCGACGGAATGGTGGCTCCGGGTGGACGAGGTGGCTCGTCCCCTTGGTTGCGTTGGCGCTCTTCTTCGCGCGATCCGAGCCCGCTGCGGCCGTGGGCGTCCGCCCGTTGGTCATCGACCTGGAGGTCCGAGCCGGTGAGACGGCACCCTTCGAGCTGATCCTCAGCCCTTCAGGGCAGCGGGAGCGTGTGCACGTCCGCCTCTTCCAGCCCACCCAGCTTCCCACGGGTGACCTCACCTACGAGCAGGCGGATCCCGACACCTTCCCCACCGCGGCGTGGGTCAAGCTGGACCGGGACACCGTGGAGGTCCCGGGCGCGCAGGAGGTCCGTATCCCCGGGCGGGTGGAGGTTCCCTTCGGCGTCTCCGGGTCCCACACGGTGGTACTCATGGTGGAGCCGGAGACACCCACCCAGGGGGGTGGCGTGGCCATTCAGGTTCGCTATGCGGTGCGGCTGAACGTGCGCGTGCCCGGAGTGGGGGTCCAGGCCAGGGCGGCGCTGGCCGGTCTGGGCCTGGTCGCCAACGAGGCCAGGCGGCCCTTCGTCCGGGTCAGGCTGAACAATCCTTCTCCCCTGGACTACCGGGTGGAGATGGAGGCGACCGTGCGCGACGCCAACCGCCGCCTCATCGAGCGGATTCCGCTCCAGACCGAGCAGGGCCGCCGCAGCGGCCAGACGGCGGCCCGCATCTATCCCGGCAGCCGCCTGGACTTCGCCGGCCGGGTGCAGTCCCCGCTCGTCCCCGGCAGCTACGAGCTCCAGGCCTTCGCCCGGTACGCGGAAGGCCGGCAGGCGGTGGCTCGGGAGACGGTCCTCGTGCACGAGGGCGAGTTCGCCTTGCCCGAAGGTCGCCTGCTGGTCCAGGTCGATCCTCCGAGTCTCCAGTTGGAGGCCAACCCGGGGGCCCTGCGGACCGTCTCGTTCTCGGTGGGGAACCGGACCCAGGAGCCCGTGGTGGTGGCGGCGGGAACCGTGTCCGCGGGCGGCGGCGCGGCCGACGTCTGGCCTCTGGCCCGGTTGCGCTCCTCCTTCCCCATGACCCTGCGTCCTGGCCAGAGCCGGCGGATCAGCCTCACCGTCCAGTCCCCCCGAGAGCAGGAGCCCCAGGGATACTATGGCACGCTCGCCCTCCAGGCGCTGCCCGAGGCGGAGGTGGGTCAGGAGGGCGCACAACCCCAGCAGGTTCGCCTTCCGGTGGCTCTCGTCCTGGGTCAGGTGCCGGATCCCGTCCTGGAGTTGGGTCAGGCTCAGTACGTGCCGGCCTCTCCGCCCGGATCCGTGGACGCGGTGAGCCCGGGCGCGGCGACGGATTCCGGAGGACCGGCGGGATCGGCCGAGGCTCCCGCCGGCGAGGCTCCGGGCGGAACGCTCTACCTGGCCGTGCACAACGGCGGCCTGCGTCATCAGGTCCTGGAGGGGAGCACGGTGAGCATCGAGGACGCGGAAGGCGATGTGGTGGCCTCAGGCCTCACGCTCAGCCTCCCCGCCGACCCGCCCTGGCTGCTGCCCGGAGCCTGGGCGCAGCTCGAGGCCGAGGGCGTTCCCCCGCTCGACCCAGGCAGCTACACTCTTCAGATCGTCCTGCGCTCACCCGATGCCACCCTGCTTGACCAGGCCACGGAACTCGTGGTGGGAGAGGAGGAAGGATCATGATCGCCCGGCGTTCTTGGACACGCCTGGGCATGGCCGCCGCACTCGCCCTGGTTCTCCTCTGGGCCGTCCCCGCCGGCGCCCAGTCGCCTGGCGATGCGGCCGGCCCGTCGGCGTCGCCCGAGCCGGCCGCCCGCATCCAGCTCAGCCTCTTCGAGACCGACCTGCGCGAGGCGCTCAACGAGCTGGCCTACCAGTCCCGGGTGAACATCCTGATGACGCCCGACATCCAGGGCGTGGTGACCGCCGAGCTTCAGGACGTCACCGTCCGTGAGGCCCTGGAGACGCTCCTGGCCCCGTTCGGCTACACGTTTCGGTGGGCGGGCAGTTTCTACCTGGTGGGCATCCCCGATCCGCGCAACCTGGCCTTCGGCATGCTCTCCGAGACAGTGGCCATCCCGCTCTACTACATCCCGGCCGACCGGGCCGCGGCCCTCCTCTCCGATTTCTTCGATCCCTACGTCAAGGCCGATCCCCAGGTGAACCGCCTCCTGGTCACCGGCCCACCCGAGGTGGTGGCACGGGTCCGCCACGACGTGGCTCTTCTGGACCGGCCGCCAGCCGAGGTCGAGCTGCAGGTGCTCGTCACCGAGCTGAGTGGGAACGCGGTCCGTGAACTGGGCCTCGACAGGCTCTCCTTCGACAGCCTGGGCGACCTGGCCCTGGGGGTCGAGACCTCGCCCGACGCCGTCTCCCTGAGTTACGGTCAGGTGGAGGCCCACATCCGTGCCCTCGCCCAGAAGGAAGAGGCCACGGTGCGGGGCAACCCCAGGCTGCGCGTCCAGGAAGGGCGCTCGACCACCCTCTTCGCCGGCCAGCGGCAGTTCTTCCTGATCGCCTCAGAGCAGACCACCCGGCTCGAGGAGATCGAGGCAGGCCTCCGGTTGGAGCTGACCGTCTCCCGGGTGCGGAACGGTGAGGTGATCCTGAGCATAGCCCCCTCGACGAGTCAGGTGGTCTCCCACATGGACGGCGTGCCGGTGCTGCAGAGCAGCGAGCTCTCCACCACCGTCCGGCTTGCCCCGGGGGAGACGGCCGTGCTCGCCTCGCTGGATATGGCCCAGGACCTCGCGACCCGCCGTGGAACGCCGCTCTTGAGCGACATCCCGCTGATCGGCTGGCTCTTCGGCACCCGCTCGAGCCAGGAGGGCAGCCGGCAGCTCACCATCTTCGTGACCGCCAAGCCCCTGGGCGCCGATGAGACCATGGCGCCCAACCCCGGCGGCACCCAGGCCTCGCCCCCCGTGAAGGGAGCCGTCTCCGGAGCGACGGGATCGGTCACGGGGCCCACGTCTCAGGGGGCTCCGGGGCTGGCCGCCGGCGCGGCCACCGTCTGGGTGGGGAGCCTTCTCCTACCCATTCCCAGACACCGCCTCCTGCGGGTCCAGTACCTGGTCCCCTAGGGGGTGGGAGACGTGACACGCGCCGTATTCTTCAGCCCGTCTCCGAGCACAGTCTCTGGTGGGCGCACCCGCCGCTCTGGCCTCATGCGGCGCGCGAGCCTCGTCGGGGCCCTGGCCGCGTGGGCGTTCCTTCAGGTTTTCCTCGGTTTACTCCCTTTCCCGAGCGCCCAGGCCGTCGCGCCGCCGCAGCCGGATCCCTCGTCGGCGGCCTCTCCGGCTCCCCTGCGCGCGCCGGTTGATGCGGCGCGGTCTGCTGGGCCTGTCCTGTTCCGTCTCTGGCTGCTGGACGTGGGCTTCGCTCCCTTCCGTACCAGCGCGGTCTTCGCTTCCCCGACCTCGGAGGCAGCCGCCGAGCCTTCGCAGCTCCTGGTGCGGGGGTTGCTCCTTTCGGCCGGCTACCTCCTCCTGCCCGTGGACGAGTTCCAGGTCCTGGCCGCCCAGGCGGCCGAAGCGATCCTCACCTTCTCCCGGGAGGAGGCGAGCGGCGGCCTGCGCGAGGGGGTACAGAAGGGCCAGGTGACCAGCCTGGGGTCGCTGGCCACCTATCCCGGGCATCCCACCACCCTCACCATGCGGCGCGCCGTCCCCTTCCTCACCCCTGACGAGGTTCCGTTCCCGCTCCATGCGTCCGGGTCGGCCACGGCCTTCCCGATCCAGTCGACCCTCACCCTGGAAGTGGAACCCCAGACCACCGGTCTTGACGGCCGCGTGACGAGCCGCGTTCGGTTCGAGGCGGAGCACTTGGGACGCCGCTTGGTCTTCGACGCCACCCTTCCCCTCGACCGGACCCCCACCCCCATCGCGGGTCTGCTGATCCAGCGAACGGAGGAGCTCTCGGTGGGTCCCTTCGTGATCGATCGCAACACCCACCCTCGCCTGGCGGCTCTGGCTGTCACCGCGGAACCTGTCGCCCTCGGACCGGCCCCTTCCGGGGAGGAGGCCGACGCCCTTTCCGCCGAAGACGCCATCCTCCCACCCCTCTCTCGCGCGCCGGCGGTCCGGCCTGCAGCTGGCCGCATCACTGCGACCGCCTCCCTTGCTCCCTTCGTGGCTGAGGTGGTCGCCTGGTTCGGGCCGCTGCCCGACGCCTCCGAACCCTCTTCCGCTGACGACACCCTCGGGCTCGTGCTGGCACGCACGGCAGAGCAGCAACTCCTGACCCTCGATACGTCGTGGCGTTGGGCGGACTCGGCCCGGCTCACCCTGAGCCTCGAGTCTTGGAACCCGGCGGCCGGGACCAAGGAGGGCGTCGCGGAGGGATGGATCGGCCTACACGGCACCCTGGCACGACGACTCGAGCTGGTAGGAGGGGCCTTTCTCGGCCCGCGCCCGACCCGCTGGTACGTGGGGCTCTCGGAGACCACCGCCCCCTCGTCCTCGCTGGAACTCCGCGCGGCCTACCTCCTCCAGGTGAGCGGCGGTGCTTTCGCTGAGGTGACATCGGGCCGGCTCCTGAGCCTCGGTGCCCTCGACCCCGCCTGGGAGGTGGCGGCGGGATGGCATCCGGGCCCCTGGCGGCTCGACCTCACCCTCTCCCGCCCACCGGGGGACGTGGACCAAGTGGAACTCCGGCTGGCGCGCCAGCTGGTTTCCGGCGAGAAGCCCGGGCTCGCACCCGGCCTGGAGGCCGGCGTTCGCTACCGCTGGCCCGTGGAGGAGCTCGAGTACCGGCTGGGCCTGCGGTTCCGCACGTGGGAGTAGACGACAGCAGACGACATGCGCGGGGTTCCGCGACGCAACGCGGGCGGATCAGGGTTCTGGGGGCACCAGCACCGTAAAGACCAGGGTGGTCTCGTAGGTCCCCATGGGGTCTGTGTACTGCAGACTCAGCCGGAGGTCCAGGGCCAAGGTGGACCGGCCGGGCCCTTGCGTGGTGAGGCGGACCATGTGCGCACCGAAGGGCCGCCACCGGCTCCCGGGTTGCAGCCTCCACTCGAGACGCTCGGAAGGGAGTACCGTCCCCGTCTCCACCTGGACCAGGCCCTGGGGGTTCGACACGAGGATCTCGGCATTCCGGTTCCCCACGAAGTCCAGCTGAAGGCCGCCCGGCCGGGTGATCCTGATCTGGTCGCCCAGGTGCTCGCCCTCCAGGATGTCCTCCTCGGTGAAGACGACCTCGGGGGTCCGCGCCGTGAGCCGAGCGAGGTCGGGGATGCGCGCGACGACGGTCACGTAGACCGTTGCCAGCACCGTTCCCTGCGCCGCCGCCGGCCCGGCGACCGCGGCCCAGGCCATGAGGATACAGGCAGCCGTCACGAGGAGTCGACCTGCCCTGGGACGGGCGTCGAGGAGAGCGTGGGCTGTGGGGCACCCCGACGCGCGACGAGGGGTCGGATGGGCTCCGACCGCATGAAGACCGGAGCGACGCGCCTTTCCCGATGGGGAGAGGACGCCTGTGCTCTGGCTTCGCTTCCGGGCTTCACGTCTTCCTGTCGCCACCACCGCGGTCACCGCCTGCTGGGGGAGGCCGGCTCCCCGCTGGGCTGCCGGGTCGACTCTACCGGCACGGTGTCAATGGCGAGTCAACGGCGGCACGCACGGTACCCGGACGGACGCGCGGGAAGGCACACCCTTCCTCTCGCGAACCCGGCGCATTGTCCTCCAGTTCGTCCGGGTGCGTGCCGATAGGCAGAGCGAAGGATGTGTGCCCCGCGCGCACCTCCGACAAAGGCCAACCCGTCGCGAGGCGGGGGCGCAAAGCCACGGGTCTCCTGCGGGAGACGGCCGGGCCGCCGAAGAGGGTGGGCTTGATGTCTCGTCTCGTTCGCTGGGCGGTACTGCTCGGCGGCTTCATCGTCCTGGTCGTGGCTCCGTGGGTGCTTTCCATCCCGCGGGCGGGAGCGGCTCCTCGGGTCCTGGACCGCGACGAAGTCCGGGTCACCGTCCACATCCCACCGCTGGCTGCCGTGCACGTGATCCGCGGTTCCGCCCTCTCCTTCGCGTACGACGGATCCTCGCCCACCGTCCAGCTCTCGGACGCCCTCGCCCTCGAGGTCATGGCCAACGCACCGTGGGAGGCCCAGGTGCAGGCGGCCGGACCGTTCGCGATCCACCTGGCCCCGGCGAGCGCGGTGGGCTCCCGTACTTCCGGGCCTGCTCCCGCATCCGCGGCGATCACCGGTGGGGCAGGCCGTCACGCCTACCGGTGGGACGTGCGGGTGAGCGTTCCGGAGGGGACGCCGGCCGGCCTTTATCAGATACCGGTGAGCGTGCTGGTCGGTCTCAACGTCCCCTGATCCCACTCGTACCGCGGCGCCTCGCCCCGCACGAACTCCACCACTCCAGGGTAACCCGCTCCCAGAGCCGGTTCAACGCGGGGGGTGTAGCGCTTTCGTATCAAGAGCGTGAGCGGGCGCGATCGGGGGCGTGCGGAGGCGCACGGCCAGGACGAGCGCGTCGTCCCGGCCCCCCGCCCCGGCCACCATCGCCTCCACCGGTTCGCGGAGAGCGGAACCGGACGGCTCCGGGATGGACGGATCGGCGCCCGCGGAGGGCAGGGCGATGGCTTCCGGGAGAACGTCGAAGGGCACCCCGTCGGTGGCCATGAGGACGATGCCCCCGCCGGGGATGGCCTCCTCCCGGGGAGCCGGGTCGGGCCAGCGGACGCCCAGGCACCCGGGCGCGCCCATGCGGAAGCCGCCAGGCTGTCCGTGGGCTCCCTCGCCGGCCTCGGGGCCGTGCTGCGCGGTATCCGCCACCCAGTGGAACCGCACGTTCCCCACCCCGGCCCAGGAGGCTTCCGCGGGGCGGACGCGGAGCAATCCCGCCACCGCACCGCGCCCGGAGCTGGAGGCTGCATGGCCCGCCTGGAGGAACTCGGGCAGGGCCGCGCCGGGCTTGGCCGCGGCCAGCTCCGCCAGCGCGGTCACCACCTGGGCGGCCGCTTCGGCCGCGGCCGGCCCGTGCCCTACCCCATCGATCACCGCCACCAGCACCCCATCCGCCAGCGGGAGGATCGCATAGGCATCGCCGCAGGCGGACTCCCCCTCGGCGGAGCGCAGGGCTACCGCCGCTTCCAGGGCCCCGACCGGGCCGGGGACGAGAGGTTCCCGCCCCGTCCGGCCGGCGGGCACGGGCGAGCCGGGCCGTGGCTTCGCCGGGGGCAGGCGCCGCCAGGCGGTCACCCGCGCGCCTCCGGCGGGAGCGTCCTCCAGGGTGAGACCGTCCATCAGCCGCCGGGCTCCCGGAAGGCCGACCCCTAGGCCGGCGGTCGGGCGGCCCGCGGTACCGGCGAAGCCCGGACCCCGGTCGGTGCAGGCCACCTCGAACCGGTCGCCCGAGCGGCGCAGCCAGGCCTCGCCCTCCACCCCGTGGTGGAGCACGTTGCTCGCGAGCTCCGAGACGGCCGTCTCGATCTCGGTGGTCGCGTAGGCATCGAAGCCCATGGCGCGGGCCAGGTCCCGCGCCTGGGCGATGGCTAGGTAGACGTCCAGCTCCCTCCGGATGGGCACCAGGCGGCTCTCGCTGACACCCGCGGGCAACGCGACGCTCATGGCAGCCACTTGCGCATCCGTACCCGAGTTCCCTGGCCGGGGAGGCTGTCGAGGGTGAAATCGTCCACGAGGGCCCGGGCGCCGCTCACGCCCCGGCCGAAGCCGTCGGCGGTGGAGAAACCGCCTTCCAGGACCCGGCCGACATCGGGGATCCCGGGGCCGCGATCCGACACCACGATCTCCAGTCCCAGGCGAGCCTCCCCCTCCAGCACCCGGAACTCAATGTGGCCCTCGCCGGCGTACTGGACCGCATTTCTCACGATCTCAGAGACGGCGGTGGCGATGCGGGTCTGGTCCACCACGCCGAAACCCAACTCGCGTGCGAGCTCCCGGACCGCTCCCCGGGCGGTGACGATCACCACCTGGTCCTGGCCCTCGATGCGGATCTCGATGACCCGCTTGCGGACGTCTACCTTTCCGGCGCGCGCAGCCATTCCAAGCCCCGCTCCAGGTTCAGGTCCATGTGGACCCCGGGCAGCTCGAGACCCATCTCCACCAAGGTGATCGCCACCGCCGGCCGCAGACCCACCACGGCCGTACGGGCGCCCATCAGCCGGACCATGCCGGCCGTGTCCCGGATCACCCTCCCCGTATACGAGTCCACCACCTCCAGGCCGCTCAGGTCGATGAGGACGCCCCGGGCCCGCTCCCGGTGGAGCTGCTCCAGGAGGGATTGCTGCACTGCGGCGATGTCCGCGTCCTTCAGCTCGCCCTGGAGCTCCACGATGAGAAAACCCTCCACGTGCAGGATGGGGATGCTCATGACCCCGGGCCCACCACCCGGTGACCCAGGAGCTCCAGGGCCAGGGCCAGGCCCGAGCGGAGGTCGCCCACGGTCTCCAGGTCCCCGAAGGAGACGCCCAGCCGCACCAGGGTGACCGCCACCTGAGGGCTGATGCCCACCAGGATGCTCCGGGCCCCCACCAGCCGCGCGGCCCGGGTGGTCCGCAGCAGGTGGTCCGCCACCCCCGTGTCGATGGAGGGAACGCCCGTCACGTCCAGGATCACGATACGGCTGCCGAGCTCGACGATCCGGTTCAGGAGCTGCTCCATCATCTGCTTGGCCCGGCCGCTGTCGATGATGCCCACGATGGGCATCACCAGGATCCCCTCCCACACCTCGATGACGGGCGTGGAGAGCTCCCGGATGATGCGGCGCTGCTCCTCCTCCACCTCCTCCGCCCGCCGGGCGGCGTAGACCTCCCCTGCCCGCCCGGCCACCGCGTCCTTGAGCCGGGTGAAGGCGCGGATCGCCCGCAGTGCCCGACCGGGTTCGTCCACCAACGACGAGAGGGCCGTGATGGTGTCCAGGAGCGTCTGGCGCTCGCGCACCCGGTGCCGCAGGTTGGCCAGCGCCGTCCCCAGGTGCCGGCAGACGTAGGCGAGCCCGACCTCGTCCTGGGTGGTGTAGCGGGCGGGGCGCGTGCTCTCCAGGTTCACCGCGCCCAGGACCTCTTCCGCCGACTGGATGGGCACGGCCAGCTCCGAGCGGATCCGCTCCCCCTGGGTGAAGGGCAGGTAACGGGGCTCGGCCCGCACGTCGTCCACCCGCACGCTGGCGCCCGATCGGGCCGCGTGGGCCACGAGGCCCGGGCCGTCCAGGGCCAGCTCCCGGAGGTCGCCGGGTTCGATGGGCCTGCGAGAGAACGGGGGCCGGCGCTCGGGCTCCCGGGAGCCGACAGGCAAGAACCGGTGCAGGCGGAGTCGGCCGCCCTCCACCAGGAAGATCCAGACGAAGTCATCCCTGAAGAGGGTCCGGAGGCCGTGCAGCACGCGATCGAGGAGCGCTTCCCGGTCCAGGGTGAGCGAGGCGTCGGAGATGGCCCGGTGGACCTCCAGATAGCTCCGGTCCGGGCCCGGACGGTTGGAGCGCGCGGGGGGCCGGACCCGAAGGCTCCGGAGGGCCTGCCCCGCTCCTGCCACCATCCCTCCGAGGCCCTGAACCCGGCCCAGGAGGCTCCTCGGTCTCACCCAGCCGCACCTCACCCTTGCCCCGCCCTGCTTGAAACCGTTCGAGTTGTCTTCATGCACTCCTGGGTAGGGGCTCGGCATTTGGGCGGCGTTCGTTGAGGGGCCGCGGTCACGCGTTGAAGAAACGACCGACCCCCCTTCATTCCGCCCGCCCGGCTGCCGATAGTTCCTGTAGGGTCGAAGGATTGTCCTCTTGTGTCTCGGCTTCGCCTCCTCAAGACACCACGGTCACGGGCCGGCGCGAGGCGGTCTCCCAGCGGAGACCGCCTCCGCCTTTCTTGGTCTCCCTTTCGTGACACCGCCTCTTCGGGTCTCTTCGGGTCCGGGGCAGAAGTTCCCGGCCGCACGGTCTCCCGGCGGGACCGTGCAGGAAAGGCTAGCCGAGGAGGAAGGGGTTCGCCCGGCCCGAAGGCTTGTCCGGGAGGGAGGCGACGGCCATGAAGCGGGTGGATGAAGCACGGAGGGCCTACCGGCAGGGTGATCCCGACGCGGCGGCCCGTGCCCATGAGATGAACCGGATCGCCGCGGAGGAGCCCCACGAGCAGGAGCGGGGCAAGTACCTGAGCGATGCGGTGTTGGGCGCCTCGGACGGCATCGTCACCACCTTCGCCGTGGTGGCGGGGGTGACGGGTGCGGCGCTCTCGCCCACCATCGTCCTGATCCTGGGCTTGGCCAACCTGCTGGGGGACGGGCTCTCCATGGCGGCGGGCACCTACCTGGGCGAGCGTTCGGAGGTGGACTACCAGCAGAAGGAGCGGGAGCGGGAGCTCTGGGAGGTGCGCCACTTCCCCGAGGGCGAGCGGGCCGAGGTGCGCGAGATCTATCGGAAGAAGGGACTCTCGGGTGAGGTCCTCGAGCAGGTGGTGGAGGCCATCACCGCCGACGAGGAGCGGTGGGTCGAGACGATGATGCGCGAGGAGCTGGAGATCATCGAGGAGCGGAAGGACCCGCTCCGGGCTGGCCTCACCACCTTCGTCTCCTTCCTGGTGGGTGGGGCGATCCCGCTGGTGGCGTACATCCTGGCCGGTCTCTTCCCTGCCCTGGCCGCGCACGGGTTCTGGGCGTCGGTGGTCATCACGGCTCTGGCCATGTTCACCGTGGGCTCCATGCGCTCCATCGTCATCCACAAGCCGTGGCACCGAGCGGGCCTGGAGATGCTCGCGGTCGGCGGGTTGGCGGCCGTGGCCGCGTACGGGGTGGGCTACTTCCTGCGGGGGCTCGCAAGCTGAAGGGCGGGGCGCCTTGCCCGCCCCGCCCTGCGCCCTGCGGCAGCCTCGTCGTCGAGAGCGCTATGCGAAGAGGCTGACCACCAGTAGCACCACCAGCGACGCGGCCCAGGCCAGGGTCGACGGAACCGACCAGGTCTGGACCTGCTTCTTCACCTGGGTGATGCCGAGCAGCCGATTCACCACCCAGAAATACGAGTCGTTGAAGTAGGAGAAGACCATGGCTCCCTGCGTGGCGGCCACCGCCGCCAGGGCCATGTTCGCCCCCGTGCCCGCCAGCACCGGCGCCGTGATGGAGGCGGCGGTGATCATGGCCACCGTACCGCTTCCCTGAACGAGTCGCACGATGCTGGCCACCGCGAAGGGAAGGAGCACTGCCGGCAGCGCCGTGGCCGCGATCTGGCCGGCCAGGTAGTCGCCGATGCCGCTGGCCCGCAGGACCGCGCCCAGCGCGCCGCCGCCGCCCGTCACCAGGAGGATGATGCCGGCCGAGGAGATGCCCTGCTCCATCCAGCCCACCACCTTCTCCCGGGGCGTCTCCCGCATCAGACCGTAGATGGCCACCAAGAGACCCAGACCCACGGCCACGATGGGGTTGCCCAGGAAGGTGACGTAGCCCACCCACGCTCCGGCGGGCTTCAGGGCCGTCACCAGGGTGTTGGCGAAGATGAGGATCACCGGCAGCACGATGGGGGCGAAGGCGGCCGTGGCCGAGGGCAGCTCCCGTTCCTCCCGGGCCGCCGCCACCTCGTCCGACCCCGACTCCGCAGCGGTCTGCCCCGCGGCCACCAGGTCGTCAGGCGTCACCTGCTTCGCCAGCCGGCGGGCGTAGAACACCACCGCCACCAGCGGCGGGATGGAGAGCAGCGCGCCGTAGAGGATCATGAGACCCAGGTCGACACCGAAGAGCCCTGCCACCGCGAGCGGCCCAGGCGTGGGCGGCACCGCGTGGTGGGTCACCACCAAGCCGGCCGCCAGGGCGACGCCCAGGGCCACCACCGAGCGGCCCGTCCGGCGCGCCAGCGCCTTGGCCAGAGGCGAGAGGATGACGAAGCCTGAGTCGCAGAAGATGGGGATGGAGACCACGTAGCCCGTGGAGGCCATGGCCCAGTCCTCCCGGCCCTTGCCGAAGAGCCGGAGGAAGGAGAGGGCCATCCGCTCCGCCGCGCCCGAGACCTCCAGGAGCTTCCCCATCATGACGCCGAAGCCGATGACGGCCCCGATGCCACCCAAGGTGCTGCCGAAGCCGTTGGCGATGGTCGTGGCGATCTGCGCGGGGTCCAGGCCCGCGATGAGGCCCGTCAGCGCCGCGCTGAGAATGAGTGCCAGGAAGACGTGGACCTTGGTGGCCAGGATCAGCCAGACCAGAACCCCAACCCCGATCACCAGGCCCAGGATCAGCTGAAGCCCAGAGACGTTTTCCAACGCACGTTCCTCCCCTCGCGTTCCTTCGTTCGCAGCCGTCTGCCCAGCGCTGCCGGGCCGGGGCGCTCCGGCCCCATCACCTCCCCTTGAAAGGCGCTCCCAGGCCGGGGGCGGAGGCCGCAGCCCCCGGATCCCCTGGAGGGTCAGGCGCCTCCCGCCCGGTCCGCCGCGGGCGCGTTTGCCGCCCGGATGCGGGGGGCGTACTCGGCGGCGGCCAGGATCGCCTCCACCATGCTCCGGTGCTGGGCCTGGCCCTTGCCCGCGATGTCGAAGGCCGTGCCGTGGTCCACCGAGCTGCGGACGAAGGGCAGCCCCAGGGTGACGCTGATGGTCCGCTCGAAGTCCAGCACCTTGGAGGCGATGTGCCCCTGGTCGTGGTAGAGCGAGAGCACCGCGTCGTAGGCGCCCCGGGCAGCGAAGACGAAGATGGAGTCGGCGGGCACCGGTCCCACGGCCCGGATGCCCTCGGCTTGCGCGGCCGCGATCGCAGGCACCATCTCCTGCCGCTCCTCCTCCCCCAGGAGCCCGCCCTCTCCCGCGTGGGGGTTGAGCGCAGCCACGCCGATCTCGGGGTCGCGGACACCCAGGACCTCCAGGTTCCGCCGGACCTCTCGGAGCGTCTCGAGGAGCAGGTCCCGCCGGATCATCTCGCACGCCACCCGCAGGGACACGTGCCGGGTGAGGAAGAAGATCTTGAGCCTTCCGGTGCGGAACATGGTGAGGCTGGTGCGGGAGCCCGTGAGCTCCTGGAACATCTCCGTGTGGCCGATGAACGGGACCCCCGCCGCCTTGATGGCCTCCTTGTGGATCGGGCCCGTGACCACCCCATCCACCTCACCGGCCAGGGCCAGATCGATGGAGCGGCGGATCGAGGCGAAGGCCAACTCGCCCGCCAGGCGGCTCACCCGGCCAAAGGGCACATGCCGCTCCAGGTCTGAGGTATCCACCGGGTGCGCGGGCAGGACCTCCACCGTGCCCGGCTTGAACCGGGCCTCTGCGGGTCCTGCCACCACCTTCAGCCGCAGGTCCTTCGCCACCAGCGGCTTCACCCGTTCCAGCACCGCGGGCTCGGCCAGGACCAGGGGCCGGCACCGCCGGTACACCTCCGGCTCTCCCAGGGCGGCCAGCGTGATCTCGGGGCCGATGCCGGCGGGATCACCGGCGGTGATGGCCAGGACAGGTCGTGTCTCACGTGGGTCCACGAACGTCACTCCCCTTCAGGGTCCATCCGACAGGTACCGCAGGCACCGGACCAAGGCCTCCTCGTCTCCCACCAGGCCGCCCTTGGTCACCACGGGCAGGCCCGCCCAGGGCCCTCCGGTGAGGCGGGCGAAGGCTACCAGCGGCTCCACCTCCACCTCCAGGCGGAGCACCGGCGACGTCAAGGCCCGGCAGCTTGCCACGGTGATGTCACCGCCGCTGAGGTAGAGGCCGTCCAGGGGCGTGCCCTGGCTCGCAGCCTCGTCCGCCAGCGCCGCCACCAGCTCCCCCACCGCTCCGGCCACGGCACCCGCCGTCTGGGCCGGCAGCAGGGGCTGCCCGGAGCGTGCCGTCACCAAGAGCGGCACCTCCGCCCGCCGCAGGCAGGCCAGGGCGGCGTCCAGCGCCTCCCTCGCGGCATGCCGCACGGTCGCCGGATCGGCCTCTGCCGAAGACGTCGCGGCGACCAGGGCGTCCACCGGCACGGGGACCGGGCAGGCCGCCCCCGCACGTGCCGCCCGCTCCACCTGCCGAAGGCTGAGAGGGGTCACGCTTCCCACGACCCCGGCCAGGTAGTGCGGCTTCTTCGAGTGCTCGGGGGTCTCGCCACCAGGGGCTGGGCCTTCCCGGCGGGTGGCGCCCGATCCTGCGGCGGGCTGGCGCAGGGTAGGCGCGGGGACCGCCCACCCCGCCTCGATCAGGCGTGCACGGGCCAGGGCACCCGTGAAGGGTCCTGGATCCACGCTGAGCACCGGCGTCTCCAGGAGCACGGTGGCTGCCACCAGGGTGTCGATGTGGGCATCGGTGGTGGCGTCGGCCACCACCACCCGCGTCCCCCGGCGGATCGCGCCCTCCAGCGCGGCCCGGGCCGTTCCGGGGCCCCGCAGGACCTGGTCCAGCTCCAGACTCTCCATGGCCAGGCCGGTCTGCTCGCGCAGGACCTCCTGTACCCGGCTGCTCCGAACCGGGGCGCCGGGGTCGGTGCCAGCCGCCGTCTCTTGCACCGGGACGCCGTGGACCAGCAGGAAGCCGCCGGCCACCACCCGGCCCGACGCCGGGTACGCGGGAACCACCAGCGCCAGGTGGGGCCGGCCGGCGGCGTCCAGCGCGCCCATCATGGCCTCGAGCTCCGTCCCCAGGTTCCCCCGGAGGGTGCTGTCGATCCGCTTGCCGAAAAGGTTGGCGCCCGCCTCCACCAGCACCGCCGTCGCTCGCCGTACCCGGTGGGCCGCTTCCTGGGCCGGCAGGGCGCGGCTCTCGGTGACCAGCGCCAGCGCCTGAACGTGCCCTTCCAACCGAGGGGCCTCCTCGGCCGTCAGGGCGGACCAGACCTCCATCCCCCAGCCCGCCAGGCGCACGCCGGTGGCGTTGGCTCCCGTGAGGTCGTCCGCCACCACGCCCAGGCGGATCGGTCGCTGGCTCATCCCGCCTCCCCCTCCCTCACCTGGCTGGCTCGAGCCAGCAGCACCTCGAGGCCCTTCTCGCGCAGCGCCTCCACCACCGGGGCCGGGGCCCGGTCGGTGGTGATGACGCCCATCACCTCGGTCACGGCCGCTACCCGGGCGAAGCCCTTGGTTCCCAGCTTGGCTGCATCCACCAGGACGTAGCTGCGGGTCGCCGCCCGGATCATGGCTCGCTTGACGGCCACCTTCTCCAGGTTGGTGGTGAAGAGACCCAGGTCGGGGTCGACTCCGTCGGCTCCCAGAAAGGCCACGTGTACTTGGATCCCGGTAAGGAACGCCTCCGCGTGGGACCCCTGCAGGCTGTACACCTGTGGCCGCACCTGCCCTCCGGTGCAGTAGAGGGTCACCCCGGGTCGGTCCGCCAGCTCCAGCGCGGTGACCAGGTCGTTGGTGACCACCGTCAGTGGGCGCGCCTCCAGGGCCCTGGCCGCCTCCAGTACCGTCGACCCCGCGTCGAGGACCAGGGTCTGGCCTGCCTCCACCAGCGAGGCCGCCACCCGGCCTATGGCTCGTTTCTCGTCCGGATGCCGGGTGGACTTGCGTCGGAGGGGCACCTCCTCCGCCAGCAGGCGGGGGTCCAGGGCCCCACCATGGGTCCGCTGAACCAGCCCGGACCGTTCCAGCCAGGCCAGATCGCGCCGCACGGTCATGGCCGACACGCCCAGCTCGCGCGAGAGCTCGTTCACTTGCACCTTGCCCCGGCTACGTACCTGCACGAGCACCCGGTTGCGCCGTTCAGCTGCCAGCACCCCTTTCCCCTCCCTTCCCCGCGCGCTCGGCACGCCGTTCATTTATGTTCGAATGGGTTCGTACATGATCTTCGACGTTCGATTGCGTTCCCCTTCAGGGAAGATCCGGTGCCAAGCGGGCCTTCGGGCGCCGTTCGGGATGGGCATGATCCGGCGGGTACCTGCGGGCTGCTACCAGGCGGGCGGGACGCTCACGGGGCAGACGGACCGGGCGAGGCGAGCGAGTCACGCGCGCCGGGGCGGGAAGGCAACCTGGAAGCGGCTGCCGTAGCCCGGCTCGCTCTCGACTCGAATGACGCCCCCGTGTTCCTGCGCGATCGCGCGGCAGATGGAGAGCCCGAGCCCGGCTCCACCGCGGGGGTCCCGGCCCGGCTCCAGCCGGACGAAGCGCTCGAAGACCCTCTCCAACTCCCCAGGCGGGATGCCCTTGCCCGTGTCGCCCACCTCGAGCCAGAGCCACGGCCCCGAGGGAACCGGGAGCGGTGCGCCGGGGGCTTCGGGCGCATGGGAACCGGTGGGGCCGGGGGCAGAGGCGGCCGGGGGCCCTGGCGGCGAACCCTCTCCCGTGCGCTCCTTCTCTGCGGGCGGATCGCCGGCCCAGGCCCGGACCCAGACCCGCCCCCCGTGTCCCGTGGCTCGAAGCGCATTCTCCACCAGGTTAGTCAGGATCTGCTCGAGGCCCACCCGCTCCACGGGCCAAGAGAGGCCGGCGGGGATCTCGCTTTCCAATGCGACCCCCGCCTCGGCCGCCCCCGGGCGGAAGGTGTCGAGGACCGGCGCCGCCACGGCCGCGAGGTCGACAGGATCCCGCGCGGCGACCTCACCCTGATCGTGACGGGCGAGCCACAGGAGGTGGTTGCTGAGGCGGGTCAGGCGGTCCACCTCCCGCCGGGCTGCCTCCAGGCTACGGCGGTATTCCTCGTCGGTCCGGCGGCGGCGCAGGGCGAGGTCCAGCCCCGTGCGCAGCCGGGCCAGGGGCGTGCGGAGCTCGTGGGAGGCGTCCTGGACGAAGCGGGCCTGAGCTCCGAAGGCCTTCTCCAAGCGATCCAGCATGGCATTGAGCACATCCACCAGCTTCTGGAGCGTCCGGTCCTGGGGTCGCTCCTCGATGCGGGCACTGAGGGTGCGATCGTCGATGGACCCTGCGACCCGGGCGATGGTCTCCACGGGCCGGAAGGCCCGCTGGACGGTCAGCGCGCTGAAGACGGCCACGGGCCCCAGCGCGAGCAATCCCAGGAGCCCCAGCCAGCGCGCCATCTGCTCGAGCTGGCGACCTACCGCCCCCAGGGGCACGGCCAGCGCCAAGTAGTAGGTGGAACCCGGGAGGCCCCCACTCTGAAGCGGCCTCACCGGGACCACCGCGAGCCGGTAGCTCTCCCTTCCCGGAAGCCCTGCGCGGGAGCGGCCCCAGGTGCCGAAGGCGATGCCCTCGTGAGCCGCTTTCCCCACCCAGGTTGAAGGCAGGGCCGGCGGCCCTGCGGCCGCGCCTGCCGGCCGGGGGGCCGGGGCGCCTCCGGTCGTTTGGGCCGCGGGGGCTCCCACGGTGCCCAGCGGCTGCGGGAGGGAGAGCCAGTCGCCCCGGGCGCCGGCCAGGCGGAGGAAGCCCTCCGCGATCTGCGGAACCCGGTCCAGGGCGGCTCGCACCGGCTCGCCCGCCTCCGCCTCGTAAAGCTGCTCCCGCACCCCCAGGAGCACCTCGCCGCTCAGGCGGGCCACCTCGTCGGGCGCCAGCCGCTCCCGATGCTCCAGCCGCTCCCAGAGGCCGTCCTTGTCGTGATCGTCCTCATAAGGCTCGTCGCCCTCGTGATCCTCGTCGTGGGCGTCTCCATCGCATTGGGTGCCGCGATCGGCAGGGGGATCGCCGGCGGCGACGTCCCAGGTTCCCCGGGGGTCCGCCGCACCCGGCGAGGCGAAGCCGACCGCCTGAGTGCGGAGGAAGGCGGCCAGGGAGTCCAGGGAGGCATCGACCGTCTCCAGCATCACGTGGCGAGCGGTGAAGAGGGCCGCGGCCAGGACCACGGCCACCAGCGCGCCGAAGACGACGGCCATGGTCACACCCAGGCGGAGCGGCAGGTTCTCACCCCAGGCGGCGGCAAGCCTGCGGACGAGCATGCCTCCCGGCCGGGAACGCCGCCAGCGGCTCATGCCGCACCCTCCTCCAGGGTGTACCCGACCCCCCGCACGGCCCGCAGCCGGGCCGAGGAGCCCACCTGCCGGATCTTCTGGCGGAGGTTCTTCACGTGGGCCTCCAGCGCGTTCTCCGAAACCTCCCACGGCTCGGACCACACCTGCTCCAGAAGGGTCTGGCGCTGCAGCACCTGCCCGGGATGGCGGAGGAAGAGCTCCAGCAGTGCGGCCTCCCGCGGCGTGAGGGTCACCCACGCCCCCCCAGGTCCCTCCAGGCGAGCCTGCTGTGGGTCCAGGGCCAGATCCGACGAGCGGAGCCGCCCCCCGGGCCCGACCAGCGAGCTCCGGCGGGCCAGCGCCTCGATGCGCGCCAGGAGCTCTTCGAAGGCAAAGGGCTTGGTCAGGTAGTCGTCGGCACCCAGCCGGAGACCCTTCACCCGCTCTTCCACCGCGTCCAGCGCGGTCAGGAAGAGCACGGGCGTGCCCAGGCCGCGGGCCCGCCACTGGGCGAGCAGGTCCTCGCCCCGCCGGTCCGGGAGCAGGCGGTCCAGGAGGACGACCGCGTAGGTCCGGTCCGCCAGGAAGAGCTCGGCCTCCTCACCGTCGGCCGCGTGGTCCACGCGGTAGCCTTCTTCGCTGAGACCCTGAACGATCAGCTCACTCAGGGCCGGATCGTCTTCTACCAAGAGGAGCCGCACCGGCATCCCTTCCCAGGGCCTGGGCCCGCCCCGCCTTCTCGCCGGTTCCGCCCTCGGTGAGCCGAAAGGCCACCCGGAGCGACGCCGGCAGCGCTCCCAGGCTCAGCAGCGCTCCCACCCCGAGCAGGAGCCGCACCCAGGTCGACCCCGCGTCGGTTCCGATCCAGAACCCGTGGAGGCTCGCCAGGAGGAGCGCCACCGGTACCCCCGCGTGGAGGGCCCGCCAGGTACCGTCCGGAAGCCACTCGCGTAGGTCGACGGCGAGCAACAGGGCGGCGACCCCCCACAGGGCCAGACTTCCCAGGGCGCTGGCCACCGGCTCGTACGTCGCCAGGCCTGGGACCAGGACCTCGCGTAGAGCATACGGCACCACCGGGTCCACGAGCAAGGCGAGGGCGTGGACGAGCCCAAAGAGAAGCCCCAGGAAGCCTGCGAAGTCGTGCACGGCGAGCCAGGGTCCCGGTGCCGCGCGCCTTCCCCTCCGGTACTCCGCGGCCATTCCCGCAGCCACCGACAGCACCAGCAGCGCGTAGGCGGTCAGCCCCCCGGCCCGGATCACGCTCCAGGTGAGCGAGCCTTCTGCAAAGAAGCGGAGAATCCCGCCCGTCACACGCCTGACCTCCTCCTGCCAGACTCACGTCCGAGTTCGGGCGGGGGCCTTCACCTGGTGCGGCACCCCGGCGTCGGGCAGCCGTCCCAGCGTGGCCGCGCGCCCGTCGCTCCCCACCACCAGGGCTCCCATGAGACCCAGGCGCCCCAGCCAATCCTCCCGCTCCCCGGGCGAGAGCACGAGGAGCACCTTGGCGCCGACGTCGGCGGCCTCCGCGGTATCGGCCCAGGCCGTCACGGCCAGCGCGTCGGTCCGAGCGGGCTCACCCGTCCGGGGGTCGATCACGTGATGGCGCACGACGCCGTCCTTCCACCAGCGCCGCCTTCCCAGAGAGGTGGTGGCCACGGCCCCGTCCCCCATGGGCAACCGGGCCAGGAGTCGCTCGGGGTGCCAGGGATCTTCCACGGTGAGACGCCAGGGGTGCCCCTGCCAGCCTCGGGCGGCCAGGTCGCCGCCGGCGTTGACCAGGGCGGGGCCCAGCGGCGCGACCCGCTCCAGGGCCCGATCCACGGTCCAACCCTTGGCCACCCCGCCCAGGTCCAGGCGGGTACCGGGTTCGAGGCGAACGGCCCGAATCGCGGGATCCAACTGCAGGCGGGCCGCCCTGGTCCGGGTGAACCAGGGGCCAGAGCGCGCGCCGGTGCCCTGCGGGTCCAGGGTCGACGCATCCGGGGCCCCCACGTCCAGAGGCGCCACGTCCAGGCGGGAGAAGTCCCGGTCGTAGCCGGCCGCCTCCAAAGCGGGCAGGATGCCGGCGTCGAAGAGCCCCCGGCTTCGCCCACGATGGTCCTCCGCCCGCCGGATCAGCTCCCAGAGCCCCTTGCTCACCAGCACCCACCGGCCCGGACGGGCGTTGAGCGCGGAGAGCTCGCTCTCGGGGCGAAAGCGCGAGCAGCACCGCTCCACCCGGGCGAAAAGCTCCACCGCCTGCCTCAGGCCCTCCCGGACCCGCGCCTCCGCTTCCCCGGAGACCACCAACAGGTCCACCGTGGTCCCCATCGCCCGGAAGCTGGCCGTGTAGGGCCGGAGCCGCCGCGCCTTGCGCCGCCCGGCGACGGGAGGCACGCGGTCACGGGGCTCAGGGTCACGGAGCCCGGAATCAAGAGGCCCTGGTGCGGAAGACGCGACGACCGGCCGCGGCCGGGACCCCAACCCCAGGGATCGCTTGGACGATGTGCTCTTCGCCGCTCTCCCCCTTGCCGCCGTCGTACCCGCCGTAGCCGCCGTACCACCGGAGGTCGTCGTCCCATTCGTGGTCGTCGTGCTCGTACCGGTCGTCATCGTCGAACCACCCTTCACCCGTGCGTACCCACGTCTCCGAGGAGGAACCGCCGGACCCGAAGCCGCCGCCTGCTACCGGGGGCGTCGCGGTTGCGCCTCCCTCCGCTGCCGAGGGACGGGCGCCGCCAACCGCATTCCCCTCCTGACAGCTGAAGATCCCCACCAGCAGCACCATGGCCGCCACGCTCGCCAGCCCGACGACCCACCTCGCCAACCGCTTGCCAAGCCCGCGACCTTTCCGGCCGGCCTTCCTGACCAAGGTCTCCGCCTCCGTTTCCGATGCGCGACCCCCACGCCGGCCGGGGTCGCGGCACCGATTGCGGCCCTCATGATAACGGTTCTCGCTGAAGGTTCCCTGAAGGGGAAGCGACGCGCCGGCCGCCCGACGCGCTGGGACCTCCGTACGATTTTCGTCGCCGCGAGTCTGTGCATCATGTCACAACCGGGGCGCACTGTGCAGATGCGGTGAGCATTTGGCGGGGGAATAGGGGAACGAAGAAGGAATCCGTCTCCTGACCACGAACGTGTTACCACATCGCTCCATTGGGGGAATCGGACCCTTTCGGCGCGCTTTTCACCTATCAGCATTGGTTGTCATTCGCTGTCAGACACCGGTCTTGCGCCGAGGAGCGGCGCTTACCGGGGGATCCGGTGCTGAGATCGCAATCATGGTGCGCAATGCCTGCACCCGCCGGAGGGTGGTCTTGCACCCATCACATACCCATACCGGGGAGGGAACGTCGTGCGCAGCTGGACCAGGCTTCTCGTCCTCGTCGTGCTAGCCGGTCTCCTGGCAGCCCCCGCTGCGGCCCAGGAGCCCATCAGGATCGGGGTCAACCTCGAGATGACCGGCTCCGTCGCCGCCTACGGGCAGATGGGCTGGGAGGGTCTCCAGGTCATCCGCAGCCTGGGCTACGACAAGGTGCTTGGGCGGCCGGTCGAACTGGTCCTCGTCGACAACAAGAGCGACAAGGTGGAGGCCGCCAACGCGACCACCCGTCTCATCAACCAGGGCGTGGTGGCCATCGTCGGCACCATGATCAGCGGCAACCTCCTGGCCGCCGGCCCCATCGCGGAGGAAGCGGGGATTCCCATCATCGGCCCGTCCACGACCAACCCGCTGGTCACCCAGGGCCGAAGCTACGTCTTCCGCGCCTGCTTCACCGACACCTACCAGGCGGTGATCGCCGCCCAGTTCGCCTACGAGAACCTGGGCGCCCGCCGGGCCGCGGTGATCTCCGACATCGCCCAGGACTACACGGTGGCCCTCGGCAAGTACTTCACCCAGCAGTTCGAGAAGCTGGGCGGCAAGGTGGTGGCCACCACCTACGTACGCACGGGCGACCAGGACTTCACCGCCCAGCTCACGGCGGTGGCCAACGCCAACCCGGACCTGCTCTACGTACCCAACTACTACACCGAGGACGCCCTCATCGCCCGCCAGGCCCGGGAGCTGGGGCTCACCCAGCCCATCCTCTCCGGTGACGGCGCCGACGCGCCCGAGCTTCTCGAGATCGGAGGCAAGGCGGTGGAGGGCCTGATGCACACCGCCTTCTGGCACGAGGAGGCCGCGGTGACCGATCTGGGCCGCCAGTACATCGACGCCTACCGGGCCAAGTACAACAGGGCGCCCAACTCCTTCGGAGGCCTGACGGCCGACGCCTACCTGATGCTGCTGCACGCCATCGAGAAGGCGGGCAAGCCCGATCCCAAGCTGATCCGGGAGCAGCTGGAGGCCATCGACGGCCTCGAGGTGGTCACGGGGCCCGTCATCGTCGAAAACGGGGACGCCATCAAGCCCGTGGTGATCCGGCGGGTGGCGGACGGCGACTTCCGCTACATGGCCACCGTCTTCCCGCCCGAGCTGAAGGCCTACGCGAACAAGTAGCACCCTGTGCCGGGCGGCCGGGGTCCCGTGCGACCCGGTCGCCCGCACCACTCCAGCAGCCCGGGTGCCCCCTGGGCGCGGGCGGCCCGACGGTGCGCGCCGGGAAAGCGGGTAGGGAATGGACGTTCAGACGTTCGTGCAGCAGTTCTTCAACGGCATCTCCCTGGGAAGCCTGTACGCCCTCATCGCCATCGGCTACACGATGGTCTACGGCATCCTCCGGTTGATCAACTTCGCCCACGGCGACGTCTTCATGGTGGGCGCCTACGTCTTCTTCTTCATCGTGGGCCTCTTCCGGCTGCCGTGGTACCTGGCCATCGTGCTCGCGATGGCCCTCACCGCCGGGGTGGGCATGCTCATCGACCGCACCGCCTACCGGCCCGTGCGGGAGGCGCCCCGTATCTCGGCCCTCATCACCGCCGTGGGTGTCTCCTTCCTGCTGGAGAACGGCGGCATCGTGGTCCTGGGCGCGCGCCCCAAGGCGTTCCCCCGTCCCGAGGTGATGAGCGAGGTGTACCAGGTAAGCGGGGCCAAGATCCTGGGGGTCACCTTCTGGGTTCCGGTCCTGGCGCTCCTGCTCCTGGGGCTGCTCCTCTTCCTGATCTACCGGACCAAGATCGGCATGGCCATGCGGGCCGTCTCCACCGACATGGAGGTGACGCGGCTCATGGGCGTGGACGTGGACCGGGTGATCTCCTACACCTTCGCGGTGGGCTCCGCCCTGGCGGCAGCCGGGGGGATCATGTGGGCCTTCAAGTACCCGCAGATCCAGCCCCTCATGGGCCTCTACCCCGGGTGGAAGGCCTTCACCGCCGCTGTGGTGGGCGGCATCGGCAGCATCGCCGGCGCCACCGTGGGCGGCTTCGTCATCGGCATGGTGGAGATCCTCTTCGTCGCCTTCTTCCCCATGCAGTCGGGGTTCCGGGACGCGGTGATCTTCGCGCTCCTCATCCTCTTCCTGCTGGTGCGTCCCACGGGTCTGCTGGGCGCCCCCCTGAAGGAGAAGGTGTAGACCATGCGCGTGCGCACCGAAACCTGGCTGACCTTGCTGGCCATCGCTCTCTTCGCCCTCTTCATCCGGTGGGCGGAGACCGGCCTGAACCCCTACTACCAGCGGATCCTCAACACCGCCTTCGTCTACGTGGTGGCCGCGGTCGGCTACAACCTCATCAACGGCGTCACCGGCCAGTTCTCCCTGGGCCCCAACGCCTTCATGGCCCTGGGCGGCTACACCGCGGCGCTGCTGGTGCTGCCGGTGGCCCAGAAGGAGATGGTCTGGTTCCTCGAGCCGCTCATGTGGCCCTTCAACGCCTTCAGCCTGCCGGGGAGCCTCTTCGTGGTCGCGCTCCTGGCGGCCGGGGTCGTGGCCTCCGTGGGTGGGCTGGTGGTGGGCTACCCCTCCCTACGCCTGCGGGGCGACTACCTGGCCATCGCCACCTTCGGCTTCGGCGAGATCGTCTTCGTGCTGGCCAACAACGTGATCCCCCTCACCAACGGGGCCCTGGGGATCAAGGCGATCCCCCAGTACACCCACCTTTGGTGGTCCGGAGGCTTTGCCGTGGCCAGCATCGTGCTGGTGCGCAACCTGGCCCTCTCGAGCTTCGGACGGGCCATGCGGGCTGTGCGGGAGGACGAGGTGGCAGCGGAGGCGATGGGGGTCAACGTCTTCCGCACCAAACTCCTGGCCTTCATGGTCAGCGCCTTCCTGGGCGGCATCGCCGGGGCGCTGCTCACCACGCTCATCACCACCATCTCCCCCACCCTCTTCACCTTCACCATGACCTTCAACCTGCTGATCATCATCGTGCTGGGCGGGCTGGGGTCCATGACGGGGTCCGTCGTCACCGCCGTCCTCTTTGCGGTGCTGCAGGAGGTCCTCCGCTCCCTGGAGGCGCCCATGCGGCTGGGGTCCTGGACGATCCCGGGCATCCCCGGCATGCGGATGGTGGTCTTCTCGCTCCTGCTCATCGTGCTCATGATCTTCTACCGCCGGGGCCTCTTCGGCCGGGGCGAGCTCTCGTGGGAGCCCCTCCTCCGCCGGCTTCCGGGAAGGAGGCGCGCCCATGCGCCCAACGCCTGAACCCGACGGGCAGCCCGCGCTCCAGGCACCCCCGGATCCGCGGCAAGGATCGCCCGCGGCTCGCGCCACCAGCCCCGACGGACCCGTGGCACCCATCCTCCACCTGGAGGGCGTGACCATGACCTTCGGCGGCTTGGTGGCCGTGGACCGCTTCGACCTCACCCTCCAGCCGGGCGAACTGGTGGGGCTCATCGGGCCCAACGGCGCGGGCAAGACCACGGTCTTCAACATGATCACGGGGCACTACGAGCCCACCGCAGGGAGGATCCTCTTCGAGGGCCAGGAGATCACCGGCTCCCCCCCCGACCGGGTGACCGCCTTGGGCATCGCCCGCACCTTCCAGAACGTCCGCCTCTTCGGTGGCATGACCGTGTTGGAGAACGTGCTGGTCTCCTATCACGTGCGGCTGCGCTCCTCGGTGTGGGGCGCCTTCCTCCGCCTCCCCGGATACAACCGGGAGGAAGAGGCCATGCGGGAGGAGGGCATGGAGCTCCTCCGGCAGGTGGGCCTCGGCGGCCTGGCCCACGCCGAAGCGTCCAGCCTGCCCTACGGCCAGCAGCGGCGCCTGGAGATCGCCCGGGCCCTGGCCACCCGGCCCCGCCTCCTCCTGCTGGACGAGCCCGCTGCCGGCATGAACCCCGAGGAGACCCGGAACCTGATGGCCTTCATCCGCCGCATCCGCGAGCAGTTCGGGCTCACCATCCTCCTCATCGAGCACGACATGAAGCTGGTGATGGGCATCTGCGAGCGCATCCGGGTGCTGGACCACGGGCAGTCCATCGCCGAGGGCGACCCCGCCGCGATCCAGGCGCATCCCAAGGTGATCGAGGCCTACCTGGGGGAGGAAGAGGCATGAGCGGCCTGCCCGTCCTGGTCCTGGAGGACCTCAACGTCTTCTACGGCGGCATCCATGCCCTCAAGGGAATCTCCCTCCGGGTGGCCCAGGGGCAGATCGTCACCCTCATCGGGGCCAACGGCGCCGGCAAGTCCACCACCCTGCGGGCGATCACGGGCCTGGTGCGGGCGCGCAAGGGATCGATCCGCCTGGACGGCCGGGAGATCCTGGGCCTCAAGGCGCACCGCATCGTCCAGCAGGGCGTGGCCATGGCGCCCGAGGGCCGCCGCATCTTCCCCAACCTGAGCGTGCGGGAGAACCTGATGATGGGCGCCTACCACCGCTCCGACGCGGACGGCGTCCAGGCGGACCTGGAGCGGGTCTACCAGCTCTTCCCCCGCCTGCACGAGCGGCGCGACCAGAGCGGCGGCACCCTCTCGGGCGGCGAGCAGCAGATGCTGGCCGTGGGACGGGCGCTCATGAGCCATCCCCGCATCCTCTGCCTGGACGAGCCCTCGCTGGGTCTCGCCCCGTCGCTCCGCCAGGAGGTCTTCCGGGCGCTGGAGGCGCTCCACGGCCAGGGACGCACGATCCTGCTGGTGGAACAGAACGCCCGGGCCGCCCTTCGCCTGGCGGAGTACGCCTACGTGCTCGAGACAGGGCGGGTGGTGCTGGAGGGCCCTGCCGCGGAGCTGGCCGAGAACGAGCAGGTCCGGCGGGCGTACCTGGGGGAGGGGTAGGGACGGGCCGGCTTCCTGTCCTCAGCTCATGAAGAGGCGCGACGTCTCACCCGACCCGGCGCGCTGACGAGCCCACACGGCAGGAAGAGGGCCATGGCGACCAGCAGCGCACCGACCGACGTGGCGTGACAGCCCGTCGCCTCGAAGTGGCCGCCGCTGCCTGAAGCAGGCGGGCCATGGCGTGCAGCAGGGTCACCAGGATGCGGGCACCGCTCGCGCCGATGGGATGACCCAGGGCGACGGCGCCGCCGTGGACGTTGACCCGATCGGTCCCCACGTCCAGCTCCTTCAGGACCCCGACGGACTGGGCCGCAAAGGCCTCGTTCAGCTCGAAGAGGTCGATCTCGTCCAGACCAAGGCGCGCCCGCCCCGTCGTTGATGCTGGAGGCGTTCCCGGCGGTGACGGTGCCGTCGGGCTTGAAGGCCGGGCGCAGCCGGCTCAGCGCTTCCAGGGAGGTGTCGGGGCGGGGGTCCTCGTCCTGCCGCACCACCACCGCCGGGCCCTTCCGCTGGGGCACCTCCACGGGCACGATCTCTGCGTCGAAGAATCCTTCGGCCTGGGCGGCGACCGCTCGCCGGTGACTCTCGTAGGCGAAGCGGTCCTGTTCCTCCCGGCCCACGTGGAACTCGGCGGCGACGTTCTCGGCGGTGATCCCCATGTGGACGTGCTCCATGGGGCAGGTGAGCCCGTCGAGTACCATGCTGTCCAGCAGCTCACCGTGACCCATTCGGTAGCCGTACCGGGCCTGGGTGAGGAGGTACGGCGCCTGGCTCATGCTCTCCATGCCGCCGGCCACCACCATCCGGTTCTCCCCAAGCAGGATGGAGCCGGCTGCGAGGACCACCGCCTTGAGCCCCGAGCACGGCCCACGGGCGTGCGACACGCGGCAACGATCGCAACCGGTTCCACGGGATCTCCCTCCCCTGGCATCCTGGCGCCCGGTGGCAACCGAATCATGCCTCACCGGACGCCTGAATGCGTCTTTGCCAGGAACGGGTCGATCCCTGCCTGGGACCGGGCGTGCGGAGACGCGAACCCGGCCGGAGACCCCGCGGGTGTCTGCCCGCGAGGTCTTCCAGAGGTCACTCCTCGGCGTCGAACGTCCTCACGGCCTGGATGGTGCCTTCAGCCCCGGCGGGTCCCATGGGCCGTGCCACCTGGCCGGCAGGTTCCGCTGTCACCCGCACAGGGCCGTAGAGGAAGAGGTCTACGATGTCGCCGGCCCCCGCCCAGACGCCGTTGCAGTTGGCCAGGTCCACGGGGACCCAGTCGGCGGTGGTGCGAAGCCGAAACCACGCCCGCCAGAGGTCGGCCCCCGGCGCGATCTGCCCGGGCGCCGGCAGGCCGTCCACCGCGACCACCACCCGGTTGCGGTTGAAGTCGAGCCCGACGACCCCCAGCGACCGGGGAACCAGATCGGTGGGGCTGAGCGGGGTGCATCCTCGCCCGCGAGGTGGGGGAGGCGGCGGAGGCGGAACCGGCGGCCTGCCGGGAATGCAGATCCGCTGGCCCACGACGAGCCGATCAGGGTCGACCCCGGGGTTGGCCGCGATGAGGTCCGCCACGCTGACGCCGAAGCGCTGGGCGATGGCGAAGAAGGTGTCGCCGGGGCGGATGATGTAGATCCGGCCGCCGGGGCACGGAGGACCAGGGGGCGTCACCCCCGGGATGCAGATGCTCTGCCCGACCCGGAGGACGTCCGGGTTGGTGATCTGGGGGTTGGCTTGGAGGATGGCGTCGACGGAGACGCCGAACCGCTGGGCGATGCGGAAGAGCGTGTCGCCCGCACGCACCCGGTAGATCCGGCCGCCGGGGCAGACGGGCGCCTGCTGTCCTACCGACCCGCTGAGGCCCGAGCCCAGCCGCTCCTTCATCCAGCTTGTTTGGCCAAGGTCTGGCACGTTCATCACCCTCTCAAGATCGATCTCCAGCCATGGCGAGGGACGGGCCTCATGCAGTCGTGGAGCCCGTCCCCGTCGGCTGGGACCATCCTACGCCTCCGGCGGCCCCACCGGAGTAGGACCGGACGTTCATGCGGCGGCCCTGAACCGGATCGAGCCGCTTGGGGCCGGCAGGACCGGCTACGTGGCCGCCGCCGGGGCCGGCAAGGTGGTCGGGCCAGGGATGCAGATGATCTGCCCCACCCGGAGCAACTCGGGGTCGGTGATCAGGGGGTTGGCCCGGAGGATGGCCTCGACGGTGACATTGAACCGCTGGGCGAGGGCGAACAGGGTATCGCCCGCGCGGATGGTGTACAGGGTTCCGCCGGGGCACGTGGGTCCGGGGGGTGCGGTCGGGATGCAGATCTGCTGCCCGATCATGAGACGGTCGGGATCGACGCCGGGGTTGGCCGCGATCAACGCGGCCACGGTGACGTTGAACCTCTGGGCGAGGGAGAAGTAGGTGTCTCCGGCGCGGATGGTGTACAGGAAGCCGCCTGGGCACCCCGGCGCGGGGGGCGCGGTCGGGATGCAGATCCGTTGCCCGATCATGAGACGGTCGGGATCGACGCCGGGGTTGGCCGCGAGGAGCGCGTCCACGGTGACGTTGAACCGCCGGGCGAGCGAGAAGAAAGTATCGCCCGCGCGAATGGTGTAGAGGAAGCCGCCGGGGCATGGAGGCTCGGGAGGCGCCACGCCCGGGATGCAGATCTGTTGGCCGACCCGGAGGACGTCCGGGTTGGTGATCTGGGGGTTGGCCCGGATCAGGGCGTCAAGGGAGACGCCGAAGCGCTGGGCGATACGAAACAGAGTGTCCCCCGACCGCACCGTGTAGATACGACCACCGGGGCAGGCGGGCACCTGCCGCCCCGAGATCCCACCAAGGCCCCAGGCCAGCCGCTCCTTCATCCAGCTGGTCTGACCCAGGTCTGACACGTTCATCACCCTCTCGTGAATCGCTGCTCTGCCGCGACCGGGGACGAGCTCCGACCCGTCGCCGGGCCCGTCCCGGTCGGCTGCTCCCATCCTACGTGGCCAGAAGTCCGATGGGACCGGGACTGGCGGACCGTCAGCGCCGCAGGCCCCGTCAGGCCCGCGCTCCCACCGGTCCTCGCCCTTTCACCGCGGGTCCGCCAGCGGCTGCACGGCCTGCGCCCACGCCCCAGGAGTTGGGGACCGGGGGGCGAATCCCGAAACCCACGGGAGCCGAATCGACCCGGAGGTGGGAACGCTGGAAGCGAGCCAGGAGATGGCGGGGGTCGGCGGCCAGCCGGCGGCGGAGGCGCCCACGAGGGCGGAGGCGGCGCCGGGGGCTGCCGCAGGTGAGCTTCACGTGGAGCTGTTGGAGGAAGAGGCTTTCCCCACCCTGGGGGCGTGGGCGGAGGCGGTGGCCCGGGTGACGCGCCGGGCCTTCGCTCGGCCGGCGGGCTGGGCTGAGGGCCTGGAGGGACCCGGCGGCGCCACGGAGACGGTCGCGCAGGTCCTGGCGGACCGCGAGCGGAGCGCCCGCATCTGGGTCGCCCGCACACCCGCCGGAGACGTGGCCGGCACGGTGCGGGGGGTGCCTCAACCGGACGGGAGCTGGGAGCTGAAGCGGCTGGGCGTGGTGCCCGAGCACCGCCGCGGCGGTGTGGCCGGGCTCTTGGTGCGCACCGTCGAGGCCGCGGCCCGGGCGGCGGGAGCCCCGACCGTGCGGCTGCACTGTGTGGTGGAGCGGCTCCTCCCGGAAGTGTACGCCCACCTGGGCTACCGGGTGGTGAAGCGCTGGGCCCACGCCGAGAAGGCCCTGACCGTGGTGGCCATGGAGCGGGACCTGACCCCACCGGCCGTCCCGTACCCTGGCCCCTGGGAGGCCGAGGCGGCCCTTCCGGCCCGGGGTGTCTACGTGCTCTGGCTCTGGCTGCCCCGGCGGATCCACCTGCCTGTACCGGCCCCCGGCGGGAGCGCCCTGGAACCGGGCCTCTACGCCTATGTGGGCTCGGCCCAGCGGGCCCTGCCGGCGAGGCTCGAACGCCACGTGGCCGGCGGCAGCGTCCGCCACTGGCACGTGGACCACCTGCGGGCCCAGGCTCTGGTGGTAGGGGCCGACGTCTGGTCCGAGGCGCCCCGGGAGACGGAGTGCCGCCTCGCAGAGCGGCTGGCCCGGACGCCCGGGGCCGGCAGGCGTATCCCCCGGTTCGGATCGGGCGACTGCGGGTGCGCCGGCCACCTCGTCGGTCTCGGCGGCCGCCCCGAGGACGTGACACCCTACCTGGCACCCCGGCGGCTGCAGCCGGAGCTTCTGGCCGTTTTCCGTCCCTTGCGCCGGCCGTGGGCCGAAGGGAGGCACGAGACATGAACGAGCGGATCCTGGTGGTGAACGGACCCAACCTGAGCCGCCTGGGCCGGAGGGAACCGGACCTCTACGGCCGGGAAAGCCTGGAGGACGTGCAGCGCCGCCTGGAACGGCGGGCCCAGGCCCTGAATTGCCAGGTGACCTTCGTCCAATCCAACCACGAGGGCGCCCTGATCGATGCGATTCAGGCCGCCGAGGAGACCCACGAAGGCATCATCCTCAACCCGGGCGCCTACGGCCACACCAGCATCGCCCTGCGCGACTGCCTGGCCGGCTCACCCCTGCCCGCGGTGGAGGTGCACCTCACCAACATCCACGCACGGGAGCCCTTCCGGCACCGGCTCCTCACCGCGCCCGTCTGCCTGGGGGTGGTGGCGGGCCTGGGACCCCTGGGCTACGAGCTGGCCCTGGAGGCGCTGGTGGCCCACGTGAGGAGCCGCCATGCTTCCTGATACGGGTCCCGGTCGCGCCCGGGTCGCGCTCTTCGTTGTCCTCTACTTGGCGACCGTCACCGCGGCCACCTTCGCCGGCGAGGAGCTGGCCATGGGGCTCTGGCCCCGCCTGGCGGGCCTCATGGGGGTCGAGCCGTGGCCGGGCACCACCATGCCCGAGGGCATGGGTGGCCTTGTCGGTGGGAACCCAGGTCTCTTCGTGCTGCGGGGGCTCGTGACCCTGGGGCTGGTGCTGGCGGTGACGGCCCTCTTCCAGTGGGGGCTCTGGCGGGGCCGGCGGCGCCTGGCCCACCTGGGGCTGGCCGGGCACAGGGCCGGGTGGGAGCTGGGAAAGGGCTTTCTCATCGGCGCCGCGGCCATGCTCCTGGTCTACCTGCTGCTCCTGGCGGCCGGCTGGGCCACCAGGCTGCAGCCGGCAGCGCCTTCCCGTGCCGCCAGCGGTGGCACCCTCCTTGGCCTCACGCTGGGCCTCACCTTCCTGGCCGCGCAGGAGGAGCTGGTGGCCCGTGGCTTCCTGCTGCAGAGCCTGGCCCACGCCTGGGGCTTCCCCGCAGCCACGGGGGTTCAGGCCGCCGCCTTCGCGCTCCTCCACCTGGCCAACCCGCACGCAGGGCTGGCCTCCACGGCAGGAATCTTCGCGGCCGGGCTCTTCCTGGCGGCCGGATACGCCCGCACAGGCCGGCTCTGGCTGCCCACGGGCGCCCACACGGCCTGGAACCTGACGGAGGGGGTCGTTCTGGGCTTCCCCCTGAGCGGGCTCGCCACCCCCAGCCTCCTTCAGGCCCGGCTCACAGGGCCGGCGGCGGCCACTGGCGGCGCCTTCGGCCCCGAGGCGGGATGGATCGCCTCGGCTGTGCTCGTGGTCTTTACCTTCTGGCTGGGGTGGGAGGCCTGGCTCGGCCGGGATCCTACCCGCCCCCGAGGGCCCGGCGGCGACTTATGAGGTCCGGGGCTCGGCTGCATGCGAGCGGACGCCGCCCGATCCCGTCCGGTGGACGGAGCGGGAACCTTTCGGGACGAGGCGACAAGGCACTGCTGGTGGAAAGGAGAGCAGAGCGACGATGCACCCGGCCGACACCCCAGAGTCCGAGGCCCGTCACCTGGCCCGGGTGATCGACGTGGCCACGGGCCGCACCCCGCCCACCCTCCTGATCACCGGGGGACGGGTGCTGAACGTGTACACCGGCCGCCTGGAGGAGAAGTCCGTGGCCCTGGCGGGCGAGCGCATCGCCTACGTGGGGGCGCTCGAGGGATCCGGGCTGTCCCTGCCTGCGGACGTCCCTGTGCTCGACGCCTCGGGACGGGTCTTGGTGCCGGGCTACATCGAGCCCCACGCCCACCCCTTCCTTCTGTACAACCCCGCCACCCTGGCGGCGGCGGTGCTCCCCCGCGGGACCACCACCCTGATCAGCGACAGCCTCACCTTCTTCAACGGGCTGCCGGACCCGGAGCTCCACCGCCTGCTCGAGGCGCTGGCCGGGTTGCCCGTCCGCTTCCTCTGGTGGGCCCGGCTGGACTCCGAGACCCTCCTGGATTCCGACCAGGAGGCTCTCTACGCGCCCCAGCGGGTGGAGCGCTTCCTGGCACGGGACGACGTGGTCCAGGCGGGTGAGCTCACCGCCTGGCCCCGCCTCCTGGCGGGCGAGCCCGCCATGGTCAGCGGGGTGGCCGCGGCCCGCGCCCTGGGCAAGCGGGTGGAGGGCCACCTCCCCGGCGCCTCCTACCGCACTCTCGCCCGCCTTGCGGCAGCAGGCGCCACCGCGGACCACGAGGCCATCGCCGCCGCCGAGGTGCTGGACCGGCTGGCCCTGGGCTACCACGCGACCCTCCGCCACAGCTCCATCCGGCCGGACCTTCCCGCGCTCCTGGACGGCCTGCGGGCGTCGGGGGCGTGGGAGACACTCCCCTGGCACCGGCTGACGCTCACCACCGACGGGCCCACCCCGCCCTACCTCCGCCAGGGCTTCACGGACCACCTGCTCCGCATCGCCATGGATCACGGCGTGGAGCCGGCTCGGGCGTACGCGATGGCGACCGTGAACGCCGCCGCCTACTACCGCCTGGACGAGCACCTGGGGGGGCTCGCGCCGGGCCGCCAGGCCGACGTCAATCTCCTGCGGGACCTGTCGGAGCCCACCCCCGAGGTGGTGGTGGCCCGGGGCCGGGTGGCGGCTCGCGACGGAACCCTGTTGGAGCCCTTCACCCAGCCCGGGTGGGACCGGTGCCCGCCCTACCGGTTCTCCGGCCCGGTGCCCCATGCGGACCACTTCCGCCCCGGCCCGGGCCTGCCCGCCCTGCGCCTGGAGAACGCGGTGATCACCCGGGTCGTCGCCGAACCCCCGGGCCGCCCCGCGGACGGCTGGCTCCTGGCCTGTCTGGTGGACCGGGCCGGACGCTGGATCACCCGCACCTGGCTCTCAGGCTTCGCCCGGAACCTGCAGGGTTTCGCCACCACCTTCACCGGCTCGGGGGACCTGTTGGTCCTGGGCGCCTCTCCGGAGGCCATGGCCGAGGCCGCCCGGCGCGTGCGTGAGATGGGCGGAGGCATCGCCTGGTCCCAGGAGGGCCTCCCCGTCTACGAGCTTCCCCTGCCGATCCTGGGAACGGTGAGCGACCTCCCCGTGGAGATCCTCATCGAGCGCGCCGAGGAGGTGGTCGCCCGGCTGCGCGTCGCCGGCCACACCTTCGAGGACCCCGTCTACACCCTCCTCTTCCTCAGCTCCACCCACCTGCCCGAGGCCCGCCTCACCGCCCGGGGCGTCGTGCACGTGCGCAGCGGGAGGGTGCTGGCGCCTTCGAGCCCCCTGCCGGCGGGCGCCTGAGGGCCGGCGGACCCAGGCACCTAGCCCGTCACTCTCCCTCCTCTCCCGGCGTGCCTCCTTCGGGCCATGGCCGCGGGAGCTGATTGGGGCATCTGTACTCAAGGAGAGACTCCGCCTCGACGGGAACGCGTGGGAAAACCTGCCACAACGGCAGCAGGGGAGGTTGCGACCGTGTCCTGGATCTCATCGTATTTCCGCTTCCCCCTGATCTGGAAGATCGCCATCGGCTTCGTGCTCGGGGCGATCGTGGGGCTCCTGGTGGGACCGTCCATCGCCGTGATCCGGCCCCTCGGGACCCTCTTCCTCCGGCTCCTGCAGATGCTGGTGGTTCCCCTCATCTTCTTCACCCTGGTGGTGGGGGCGGCCTCGGTGAGCCCCAGCCGGCTGGGACGGGTGGGCGGCAAGGTGATCGTCTACTACCTGGTCACCTCGGCCGTCGCCATCACCCTGGGCGTGCTCATCGCCCTGGCGGTGCAGCCGGGCGCCGGCCTGCTGATGCCGGCCGAAGCCCCCGAGGCCCGCACGCCCCCGGCCCTCAGCCAGGTGCTGCTGGAGATCGTGCCGACCAACCCGTTCCAAGCCCTCTCCCGGGGCGACGTTCTGGCCGTCATCTTCTTCGCGCTGATCGTGGGGCTCTCCATTTCGGCGATGGAGCACGCGGGCGACCGGCGGGTGAAGGAGCAGGCCGGGCTCCTCTTCCGCCTGTCCCAGGGCGCGACCGAGGTGATGTTCCGGATCGTGCGGGGGGTGCTGGAGTACGCGCCCTTCGGCGTCTTCGCCCTCATCGCGGTCACCCTGGGCACCGTGGGCGTGCGGGCGCTGGTCCCCCTGGGCAAGCTGACGGGCGTGGTGTACGGGGGCGTGGCCCTGCAGATCGTCTTCTACGTCGTACTCCTCAAGCTCTTCCGCCAGGGCATCCGCCGCTTCTTCAGCGCCGCCCAGGACCCGATGCTCACGGCCTTCGTCACCCGCTCCTCCAGCGGCACCTTACCCGTCACCATGCGGGCGGCGGAGCGTCTGGGGATCAGCGAGTCGATATACGGGTTCTCGCTGCCCCTGGGCGCCACGGTGAACATGGACGGCACTGCCCTCTACATCGGCGCCTCGGTCATCTTCGTGGCCAACGTGGCAGGGGTGAGCCTGACGCCCGCGCAGCTGGTGGGCGTCATCGTCACCGGCACCCTAGCCTCCATCGGAACCGCGGGGGTGCCCGGAGCAGGGCTGATCATGCTCTCGCTGGCCATCACCCAGGCGGGGCTTCCCATGGGCCCCGTGGCGCTGGTGGCCGGCATCGACGCCATCCTGGACATGGTGCGCACCATGTGCAACGTCACCGGCGACCTGGTGGGGACCCAGCTCGTGGCCGCGACCGAGCCCGGCCTGGAGGCGGAAGAGGCCCAGGCGACGAGCGTGGCCCGGTGACGGCCCGGGCCAGCAGCCGCCCCACGAAGCGGGCCACTGCCTCCTCCACCTCGTCCAGGTGGTCAGGGCCGAGGCCCGACAGGGTGTCGCTGGTCCAGTGGTAGTTGGGGATCTGCCCCGCCTCGTCCCGCCCGATGAAGGTGAGGGTGGGAAAGCCCCGCCGGAGCGGGATGAGCCCGTCGGTGGGAAGGTAGTGGAGCGGGCTCCAGGCGGTGAGGACCGTCCGGCCCCGCTCCGCCTCCATCTCCCGGGCGACCTCCGCCGCCTGCTCCACCAGGGTCCGGTCCGACGGGAAGGGGACGAGCATCCCCTCGGCCATCTGGTAGCGGAGGATCCCGCCTCCCAGGTTGTCCAGGTTGACGAACGGGCTCCCGGGCGGCAGGCTGCGCCCGCGACCGTCCATCCAGGCAGCCATGCCCCGCAGCCCCACCTCCTCGCACCCGGTGAAGAGGAAGCGGACCTCGACCTCGGCCGGCACCGGGATGGCCGCATCCCGCTCCTCCTCGGCGCCGGAGGCGCCGGCTTTCCCGGCCTTCGCACCCTCTGGACGACCGGCGCCCGCCATCCGCTCCGCCAGGGCCAGGGCCACCGCCGTTCCGGATCCGTTGTCGTTGGCGCCGTTGATGTCCCGGGCCGTCGCCTTGCAGATGAGAAGGAAGCCCATGGTGATCGCCAGCAGCGCCAGCAGGACCCCGAGCACCACCCGGACCCAGCCTGCGCCCGGCAGCAGCAGCCTCAGGAGCATGGCCAAGGGCGTGCCCAGGAGGGCGGCGTATCCCAGGGTGAGGAAGGGCCTCACGAAGGGAGCGAAGCCCGGCGCAAAGAGGAGGGAGGCCCGCTGCGTGTCGTAGTGGGCCGTGATCACCAGCGTCCGCCGGGCCTCTCCCAGGGCGGGGCGGATCGCCTCCACGCTCTGGGAGGGGCGGAGCGGGAGCACCCGATCCAGGTTGGGGCCGCTCCCCAGGAGCTCACCCATGAGCGGGACCAGGGCGACCAGGCTTCCGGCGAACGCCGCCCATCCCCACGCCGCCGGCACCCGCTCCGCCGCAAGCGCCAGCACGAAGACGGCCAGGCCCACCACCGGCGGCCCAGTGTAAAGGGTCTCCCTGGGCGCCCGGAAGGGGTGCCGGAGCACCTCGTAGCCCCATCCTCTCAATCGCTCCTCGATCCAGACGCTGGCGGCGCGCTCGTTCCCGCTGGTGGAGGTGCGGTGGTCGAAACGGGTGGTCAGCTCGCGCAGATGGTCCCAGGCCGGCATGCGGCCCACCCCCCGAGAGAGGAACGGCACCCGGCCTGCAGGCCCGGCCGGGCGTCCGACTTCGTGGAAGGGTTTCGGCGCGGGGGGCCCGTTCCCTGGGAGTCGCGCCCGCCGGCAGGAATCTTCCGCCGGGTGGTGAAGAGAATGGCAGGTCCGGAAAGCGGTTTCTCGACCGGGGGGATCCGCGCTGGCAGCGGTCACCATCTACGACGTGGCAAGCAAGGCGGGCGTCTCTCCCGCCACCGTCTCCCGGGTGCTGAACGGGAACAACCACGTCCACCCGGAGCTGCGCCGGAAGGTGCTGGACGCGGCCCGGGACCTCCACTACACGCCCGACTACTCGGCCCGCAGCCTCAGCCGGCGCCGCACCGCCACCCTCGGCCTGCTCCTTCCCGACGTCGCCAACCCCTTCTTCGCCGAAATCGCCCGGGGCGTGGAGGACGCCTCGGCCGAGGCCGGCTACACCCTGCTCATCGGCAGCACCGACGGCGACCCCCTGCGCGAGGAGCACTACGTGGCGAGCTTCCAGGCGGGACGGGTGGACGGCGTCCTCTTCGCCGGGGCGCACCTGGGGGCGCCCCTCCTCGAGGGATGGCTCGAACGGGGTGTGGCCGTCGGCCTGGTGGACCGCCTGGTGGACGTGCGCGAGGACGTTCCGGTGGACGCCGTCCTCACCGACAACGTCCGGGGCGGCGCCCTGGCCGTGCGGCACCTGGTGAGCCTCGGCCACGACCGGCTGGCCGTGGTCACCGGTCCTCTGCACGTCCGCACGGCCGCGGATCGCCTGGAGGGCGCCCGGCGGGCCGCTGCAGAGCGGGGTGTGACCCTTCCCGCAGACCGCGTCGTCGAGGCCGACTTCAAGGAGCCCGGCGGTTACGAGGCAGCCCGCGTCCTCTTCTCGCGACCGGACCCGCCCACGGCCGTCTTCGCCCAGAACGACATGATGGCGCTCGGCATCCTCCGCTACCTGGAGGAGGCGGGGCTGCGGGTGCCCGACGACGTGGCCGTGTGCGGGTTCGACGACATCGCCTTTGCCGCCCTGAGCCGGCCCGCCCTCACCACCGTGGCCCAGCCCAAGTACGAGATGGGTCGCCTGGCCGCCGAGCTCCTGGTGCAGCGCCTGGCCAGCCGGAAGAGCCTGCCCCGCCGGCTGGTCCTCCAGCCCCGCCTCGTTCTCCGCCGGACCACTGTGGTACGAAAGGAGGAGGTCGATGACCCGCGCAACCAGGCGTCCTCCCAGCGGCCCTCGTGAAACCGGTTTCGAGGTCCTGGTGATCGGCAGCCTCAACATGGACCTGACGGTGGGCGTCGAGCATCTCCCTGCCCCGGGCGCCACGGTGCTGGGGCATGGCTTCCGCACCACCCCCGGCGGCAAGGGGGCCAACCAGGCCGTGGCAGCCGCCCTGGCCGGCGCCCCCACGCGGATCTTGGGCTGCCTGGGCCAGGACGCGTACGGCCAGGCGCTCCGGCGCGCCCTCTCAGACCGCGACGTCCGGACTGAGGCGCTCCTGGAGGATCCGAGCACCCCCACCGGGGTTGCCCTGATCACCGTGGAGGCCTCGGGCCAGAACACCATCGTGGTCGCCCCGGGCGCGAACGCCCGGCTCGCCCCGCGGGACGTCGAAGCGGCCCGCCCTTGGTTCGACCAGGCAGGGATCGTCGTCCTCCAGCAGGAGATCCCCGTCGAGACCGTTGAGAAAGCGGTTGCCCAGGCAGCGGCCCTGCGGCTCCCCGTGCTGCTCAACCCCGCCCCGGCGAGGCCCTTCCCCCTCCCCCGCTCCCTCCTGGAGCAGGTTGCCTACCTGGTCCCCAACGAGACCGAGGCGGCAGCCATGGCTGGGCTGCCGTCCCTGGAGGGCGAGGAGGCTGTCCGCGAGGCGGGGCGGCGGCTGGAGGGCCAGGGTGCCCCGACGGTGGTGATCACCCTGGGTGCTCGGGGCGCCTTCGCCCGGACGGGCGGCCAGGAGCTCTGGGTGCCCGCCTTCTCCGTGCAGGCCGTGGACGCCACCGCCGCCGGCGACGCCTTCGTGGGCGGCCTGGCGGCGGAGCTCGTGCGGGGGACGGAGCTCGCCATGGCCCTGCGCTTTGCCTCGGCGTGCGGCGCCCTGGCCGCAACGCGCCCCGGCGCGCAGGAAAGCCTTCCCGACCGCCAGCAGGTGCTCCGGTTCCTCTCCGAGCAGGGGGTGGCCGGCCCATGAGGACCCTTCCCGGCGCTGCCCGAGACGAAACCCAACGGCCCATCCTGTCGGTGCGCGGCATGGGCAAGGTCTTTCCAGGCGTGGTGGCCCTGGACGGCGTGGACCTGGACCTGTACCCAGGAGAGGTCCACGCGCTGGTGGGCGAGAACGGGGCGGGCAAGTCCACCCTCATGAAGGTGCTCAGCGGCATCTACAGGCCCGATGCCGGCCAGGTCCTCTGGGACGGTGCGCCCGTCGTCGCCCACTCCCCCGGTGAAGCGCGGCGGCTGGGGCTCAGCATCGTCCACCAGGAGTTCAACCTGGTAGGCCCCCTCTCCGTGGCCGAGAACCTCTTCCTCACCGATCTGCCCAGCTCCGGCGGGCTGCTGCGGGTGGGCGAGATGCGCAAGCGGGCCCGGGACCTCCTGGCCCGCCTGGATCTCGCCCTGGACGTGACGCGGCCGGTGGAGAGCCTCAGCGTGGCCGAGATGCAGCTGGTGGAGATCGCCCGCGCCCTGGCGAGCGACTGCCGGGTGCTGATCCTGGACGAGCCCACCGCCGCCCTCACCCGGGCCGAGGTGGAGCGGCTCTTCGACGTGCTGCGCGGCCTGCGCTCCCGGGGGGTGGCCTTGGTCTACATCTCCCACAAGCTGGAGGAGGTCTTCGCCCTCGCCGACCGGGTCACCGTCCTGCGCGACGGCCGCCAGGTGGGGAGCGGCCCTGCCGCCTCCTGGACCCGGGAAGAGGTCATCGCCCGCATGGTGGGGCGCGAGCTCTCGGGCTACTTCCCGGCCCGCCAGCGCCAGCCGGGTCCGCCCCTCCTGGAGGTCCGGGACCTCTCGGTTCCCGGCAAGCTTTTCGACGTGAGCCTGACCCTCCGGCAGGGCGAGATCCTGGGCGTCTTCGGGCTCATGGGGGCTGGGCAGGAGCTCTTGGCCCGAGCCCTCTTCGGAGCCGTTCCGGGCACCCAGGGCCAGATTCTCCTCGACGGCCGGCCCGTCCGCCTGGCGAGCCCCGCGGCGGCCATCTCCCATCACCTGGCCCTGGTCACCGAGGACCGGAAGCAGGAAGGCCTGGTCCTCATCGACGACGTGGTGGGCAACACCACGCTGGCCGCCCTCCGGCGCTTTTCCCCCGGCGGCTTCCTGCAGCGCCGGCGGCAGCGGGAGGTGACGGGTCGCTTCGTGGAGCGCCTGCGGATCCGCACGCCCTCCCTTTCCCAGGAGGTGGGCCACCTCTCCGGCGGCAACCAGCAGAAGGTGGTCCTGGCCAAGTGGCTGGCCACGGAGCCCCGGGTCCTCATCCTGGTCGAGCCCACCCGGGGCATCGACGTGGGCGCGAAGGCAGAGATCTACCAGATCATGAACGAGCTGGCCGCCCAGGGGCGGGCCCTCCTCTTCGTCTCGCCCGAGCTGCCCGAGATCCTGGGGCTCTCCGACCGGATCCTGGTCATGGCCGAAGGCCGGATCCGGGCCGAGCTCGACCCGGCACGCACCTCCCAGGAGGAGATCATGGCCCTGGCCACGGGCGTCGGGGTGGCCGCACACGGGGGTCCAGGTTCGGGGGCCCCTGCTGGAGGTGGACGCCCATGACCGAGAACCGCTGGCTCGGTTGGATGCAGCGCTACGGAATGCTGGCCATCCTGGTGCTCCTCTGCCTGGCACTGGGCTTGATGAACGAGCGCTTCTTCACGCCTTCGAACCTGCTGGTGGTCACCCGGCAGGCCACCATCAACGGACTCCTGGCCGCCGGCATGACCCTGGTGATCCTCACCGGCGGCATCGACCTCTCGGTGGGCTCGGTGCTGGCGCTGGCCGGGGCCATCTCGGCGGGCACCCTCGCCTCCACCGGAGACGTGACCCTGGCCGTGCTGGCCGCTCTGGGCGTGGGGGCACTGGTGGGCCTGGCCAACGGCCTCCTCAGCGCCTACCCCAACCTGCCGCCCTTCATCGTCACCCTGGCGAGCATGGCCTGGGCCCGGGGGCTCACCCTGGTCTACACCGACGGCCGGCCGATCCTGGTCCGGGAGGCCGCCTACCGCTTCATCGGCGGCGGGTACCTGGGCCCGATGCCCATGCCCGTCGTCATCCTCCTGGTGACCTACGCCCTGCTCCTGGTCTTCCTCACCCGCACCCGCTGGGGCCGGCTGGTCTACGCCATCGGCGGCAACGAGCAGGCCTGCCGCCTGGCGGGCATCCCCGTCAACCGGGTGAAGACCTTCGTCTACACCGTTTCGGGGTTGTTCGCAGGCCTCACGGGTCTGGTGCTGACGGCCCGGCTGGTCTCGGCGCAGCCGACGGCGGGCGTGGCCTACGAGCTGAACGCCATTGCCGCCGTCATCCTGGGCGGCACCAGCCTCCAGGGCGGCCGGGGGACCATCCTGGGAACCCTGGTGGGCGCCCTGATCATGGGCGTGCTGGACAACGGCCTCAACCTGATGAACGTCTCGCCCTTCTACCAGGAGGTGGCCAAGGGGCTGGTGATCCTCACCGCCGTCCTGCTCGACTGGGCCCTCCACCGGGCGGGCAGCCTGGGGCTCCGCTCGCGGGCGGGCGAAGCTGCCGCCATCGCCCCGCCGAACGAGGAAGCGCTTTCGAGGAGGGGACCCACCCCATGAGACGCCGGGGCATCCTGCACCCTCAGCTCGCCCGGATCCTGAGCGAGATGGGCCACACCGATGGGCTGGTGGTCGCGGACGCCGGCCTCCCCATCCCCCGGGGCGTGGAGCGGGTGGACCTGGGCTTCCTGCCCGGCCAGCCCCCCTTCCTGGCCGTCGTGGAGGCGGTGCTGGCCGAGCTGAGCGTGGAGGGTGCGATCTTGGCCGAAGAGATCCAATCTGCCAATCCGGAGGTCCTCCGCGAGGTGCTGGCGCGCCTTGAGGCGCCGGTGACCTACGTGCCCCACGAGGCCTTCAAGGAACGGGTGGCCTCGGCCCGGGCGGTGGTGCGCACGGGCGAGTGCACGCCGTACGCCAACGTGATCCTTTTCTCGGGCACCCGGGGCGTCTTCCCCGGCTGAGGCCGGAGGTTCCACGCCTCGGGGCCACCCCGGGCCGGAGAGACGACCGGCCCGAGGGATTGGAGGTGATGGAAGCCAGAGGGCATCGCACGGACTGGCATGGGGAGGCTGTCGACTCGAGGCATCGCTCGACCGTATCCGACCACACCATGAGGAGGTCCTGCACGTGAGAAGAGGCTGGATCGTCACCGCCCTGCTGGTGGGCACGCTCCTGGCCTTCGCCGGGACCGCGACCGCCCAGACCGTCGGCATCGCCGTTTCCACCCTGAACAACCCCTTCTTCGTCGACCTGCGCGACGGAGCCCAGGCGGCGGCCCGGGAGGCGGGCGTGCGCCTGCTGGTCTCCGACGCCCAGAACGACCCCAACCGGCAGCTCTCGGACATAGAGAACTTCATCGTCCAAGGCGTGGACGCGATCATCGTCAACCCCACGGACTCGGCCGCCGTGGTGCCGGCCATCCTCCAGGCCAATGAGGCCGGGATCCCTGTCATCACCGTGGACCGGGGCGCGGACGACGGGCGGGTGGTCTCCCACATCGCCTCGGACAACGTGGCGGGCGGCCGCATGGCCGGCGAGCTCATCGTCGAGCGCCTGGGCGGCAAGGGTAACGCGGTGGAGCTGGTGGGCATCCCTGGCACCTCCGCCGCCCGCGACCGGGGTCAGGGCTTCAACGAGGTGATCGGCAAGAACCCCGGCATCCGGGTGGTGGCCCGCCAGGAGGCCGGCTTCGACCGGGCCAAGGGCCTCTCGGTGATGGAGAACATCCTGCAGGCCCAGCCCCGCATCGACGCGGTCTTCGCCCACAACGACGAGATGGCGCTGGGGGCCCTGACGGCCATCGAGGCCGCAGGCCGCCAGAAGGAGATGATCGTGGTCGGCTTCGACGCCACCGCCGACGCGGTGCAGGCCGTGAAGGAAGGCCGCCTGGCCGCCACGGTGGCCCAGCAGCCCGTGCTGATGGGCGAGCTAGCGGTCAAGACCGCGATCGCCCACCTGAAGGGTGAGGCGGTGGACGCGTTCGTTCCCGTGCCGCTGAAGCTCGTGACCCGCTGACGTCGTCGAAGACGGCCGGCCCCACGACGATCCGGTGGTCGTCGTGGGGCCGGCCCGCGTCGCCTGCCCGGCAGGGATCGGCCCGGCCTGGGCGAATGGGAATGGCCATGACCTTCCTTCACCTGGCAGGTTTGATCCTTCTTGCCGCTCTCTGGGGTGCCTCCTTCCTCTTCATCCGGGTGGCCGCGCCACCCTTCGGGCCCGTCGCCCTCATGGCCGCGCGCCTGCTGGTGGCGGCCCTCGCCCTGGGGATTCCGCTGGCCCTGGCGGGCCGGAGGGAGGATCTGCGCGCCGTCGCCCGGACGCCGGGAAGCTTCCTGGCCCTGGGAGCCCTGAACGTGGCCCTGCCCTTCACGCTCATCGCCTTCGCGGAACTGCGGCTGACGGCGTCCATGGCCGCCATCCTGAACGCGACCACGCCGCTCTTCGGGGCGGCCGCGGCCGCCTGGCGCTTGCACGAGCCAATGAGCGCACGGAAGGCGTTCGGCCTCGGGCTGGGCTTTCTGGGGGTGGTGGTGCTGGTGGGCTGGAACCCGCTGCCCCTGACGCCCTGGGTGGTCCTCTCGGTTGCGGCCTCCCTGGGAGCGGCAGTGGCCTACGCGTTCGGCGCCGCCTACGCGAGCTCCCGGACCTTCGAGGGATCGGGCGTCTTCACCCTGGCCACGGGGCAGCTCCTGGGAGGGGCCGTGGTCCTGCTCCCCCTTGCCGGCTTCAGCTTGCCGCCGGCCCCACCCCCCGGCCCGGCAGTGGCCTCGCTGCTGGCCCTGGCCGTTCTCTGCACCTCCCTCGCCTACCTGATCTACTTCCCGCTGCTGAAGCGGGTGGGGCCCACCCGGACCCTCACCGTCACCTTCCTGGTGCCGGTCTTCGGGACGCTGTGGGGTGCCCTCTTCCTGGACGAGGCGGTGGGGGCTGCGACGGTCCTGGGCCTGACGCTCATCCTTCTGAGCATCCTGTTCGTGACGGAGCCCCGGCGCGCCGCCAGCGCCCCGCAGCCCGCCCCATCCGTTTCCGAAGGAGGTCGGCGGTGATCCGCGTCGTTCTGAAGCAATGCCGCCGCCGCCGGGTGGAGGCCGGCCACCCCTGGGTCTTCGACAACGAGGTGGCCCGTGTCGAGGGCGAGCCGGGATCCGGAGCCGTGGTGGAGGTGGTGGACCACCGGGGCCGCTTCCTGGCCCGGGGCGCGTTCAGCGCGCGCTCGCGCATCCGGGTCCGGCTCCTGACCTGGGACCCCTCCGAGGCGGTGGACGCCGGCCTCATCCGGCGGCGGATCGCCCAGGCGTGGGCCCTCCGCGAGCGCATCCTGGACGCGGAAGCCCTGCGGGCCTGCCGGGTGGTCTACAGCGAGGCGGACTTCCTTCCCGGCCTGGTCGTGGACCGCTTCGGCGACGTCGTGGTGGTGCAGGTGCTCTCGCAGGCCATGGAGCCCTGGACAGAGGCAGTCCTGGAGGCGGTACAGGAACTCTTCGGGCCTGCGGCCGTCCACGAGCGGAGCGACGCGCCCGTGCGGGAGCTGGAGGGGCTGAAGCCCAGGGTGGGGCTGCTTCGGGGCCGCCTGCCCGACGCGGTCTGGATCCGCGAGCACGGCCTTGAGCTGAAGGTGGACGTGGTCTCGGGCCAAAAGACCGGCTTCTTCCTGGACCAGCGGCAGAACCGCCTGGCCATCCGGCCCTTCGCCCGGGAAGCCCGGGTCCTCGACTGCTTCGCCCACACGGGCGGCTTTGCCCTCAACGCCCTCGCCGGCGGCGCCCGGCACGTGACGGTGGTGGAAGTCTCGCCCGAAGCCCTCGCCCTCGCCCGGGAGAACTCCGAACGCAACGGCTTCGCCCACCGGATGGAGCTGCGGGAGGCCAACGCCTTCGACGTCCTGCGCGACCTGGATCGGGCCGGAGAGCGGTACGACTTGGTGGTCCTGGACCCACCGGCCTTCGCCAGGACCCGGCACGCGCTGCCCAACGCCCTGCGGGGCTACAAAGAGATCAACCTGCGGGCCATGCGGCTGCTGGAGCCCGGGGGCTTCCTGGCCACGGCCTCCTGCTCGGGTGCGGTGGAGCCCGACGTCTTCCTGGCCATGCTGCAGGAGGCCGCCGTGGACGCGCACGTGATCCTCCGGCAGGTAGCCCTCCAGGGCCAGGCCGCCGACCACCCCGTCCTCCCCGGCGCCCCCGAGACCCGCTACCTCACCTTCGGGATCTTCCAGGCCTTCCCCCGGGGGGGCCGGCGGTAGGAGCGACGAAGCCCGGCCTCGCGCCGCCTACGCCCACCACATGGCCCCGGGCGCTTCCCGGATGACGGCCTCCTTCAGGGTGGCCACCGCCTTCTCGAAACCTTCCTGGCCCGACATGAGGCTGTCCTCGTGCTCGATGCTCAGCACCCAGTCGTAGCCCACCAGGCGGAGGGCGCTCACCAGGTCGCGCCAAACCGAGAGGTCGTGGCCGTAGCCCACGCTCCGGAAGATCCACGAGCGCTGGGCCTCCCGGCCATAGGGCGTAGTGTCCAGGCCGCCGTTGACGGGGAAGTTGATCGGATCCAGCGCCGTGTCCTTGGCATGCACGTGGAAGATGGCCTCGCCCAGCGCCCGTATCGCGTGCACGGGCTCGACGCCCTGCCACCAGAGGTGGCTGGGGTCGAAGTTGACTCCGAGCTCGGGTCCCACCGCCTCCCGCAGCCGCAGGGCCGTCTCGGGGTTGTAGACGAGGAAGCCCGGATGCATCTCAAGACCGATCATGCGCACGCCCTGCTGCCGGCAGAAGGCCATCTCCTCACGCCAGTAGGGGATCGCCTCCTCCTCCCACTGGTAGCGGAGCACCTCCTGGTAATCCGGCGGCCAGGCGCACGTCACCCAGTTGGGCCAGCGGGCGCCGGGGTGGTCACCAGGGCAGCCCGAGAAGGTGTTGACCCGCTCCACGCCCAGGCGGGAGGCCAGGGTCACCGCCTGGCGGAACTCCCGGCGATAGCGCTCCCGCTCGGCCGCCTGGGGGTGCAGCGGGTTGCCGTGGACGCTCAGGGCGCTGATCGCCAGCCCCCGCGAGTCCACCGCCGCCCGGAAGGCCCGGAGCGCGCCCTCGTCCTGGAGCAGGCGATCCGGGTCGCAGTGCGCCTTGCCCGGGTACCCGCCGCAGCCGATTTCCACCGCGTCCAGCCCCTGCGCTTTGACGTACTCCAGGGTCTCCTCCAACGGCCGGTTGCCGAAGAGGACGGTCAGGACCCCGAGTTTCACCTTCCCCACCCCTCCCTGCGCGAGCATGGCGCTCTCTTTTGATCCGCGTTTCGCTCAACGTATCCCAGGTTCCTGCAACATGGAACTCCTGGCAGCCATTATCTGCCTGGATTCGTTCAGATCTGGAGGAATTGGGTGCAGAACCTCGAACTGATGGGTGAGAACCTCCTGCGGACGGTCCGGCCATGGGGAATCAGGCGGGCCGTCCTCGGGGGCACGAACGGAGCGGATGGGCTCGTGGCCGCCCACGACCGGGCTGCAACCGGCCTCCAACACGCCATCATCCAGACCCTCCGGCGCGAAGGTCCCCAGAGCCGGGCGGACCTGGCGCGGCGGCTGGGCGTCAACCGGAACAACCTGGCCGATCCCCTGGCGGCCCTGACGGCCGCGGGCTTCGTTCACGAGCCCAACCTGGCGGCCTCCACAGGGGGACGGAAGGCCCGTCTCGTGGAGTTGAACGCCCGGGCCGGCTTCATCGCCGCCGTCGACCTGGGGGCCACCAGCCTCGACGCCGCTGTGACCGACCTTCAGCTTCACATCCTGGCCGAGCGCAGCGAGCCCGTGGACGTGGCCCAGGGCCCCACCCTGATGCTGGAGCGGGCCACCCAGATGGTCCGGGCGCTCCTGGCCGATCTGGGCCTCACCCCCGACCGCCTGCTGGGCGTGGGTATGGGCGTGCCGGGTCCGGTCGACTACCGGCTGGGCCGGACCGTCTCGCCCCCCATCATGCCCGGGTGGAACCAGTTCCCCATCAAGGACCACCTGGCGGAAGCCTTCGGCTGCCCTGCCTACGTGGACAACGACGTGAACATCATGGCCCTCGGCGAGCAGTTCGCCGGCCTGGGCCGCGGCGCCGAGAGCTTCATCTTCGTCAAGCTGGGAACGGGCATCGGCGCCGGCATCGTGCTGGGAGGCCGCATCTACCGAGGGTCCGACGGTTGTGCGGGCGACATCGGCCACATGGCCGTGGACGGCTCCGACGTCCTCTGCCGCTGCGGGAACGTGGGCTGCCTGGAGGCCCTGGCCGGCGGGCCGGGCATCGCCCGGCGGGCGCGGCTGGCGGCCGAGGCAGGGCGGGCGCCTCGGGTGGCCTCGTTCCTGCAGGAGCACGACGAGCTCACGTCGGTGGATGTGGGGCACCTGGCCGCACAGGGCGATCCCGGAGCCGTGGAGGTCATCCGGGAGACGGGGCGCCTGGTGGGCCGGGTCATGGCCTCTTTGGTGAACGTGCTCAACCCCTCGCTGGTCGTCATCGGCGGCGGCGTCGCCCAGATCGGCGACGTGCTCCTGGCCTCCATCCGGGAGGCGGTCTACCGGCGGTCGCTGCCGCTGGCCACCCGCCACCTGCGGATCGAGCGCTCCGCCGTCGAGCCCCGGGCGGGCGTGCTGGGAGCGGCCGTGATGGCCCTGGACGAGGTCCTGTCGGCCGAGGGTCTGGAAAGGAGCCTGCGAGCGTGAAGCGCGAAGCCGGAGATCCCCCCGTGAGCTGCCAAGAGGCGGGACTGGCGGGCAGCCCCCGGGAGCAGGGCCGGGCGGAGCGGCCCCTGGGTTCCACCCTGGCCGGCTGGGCCCGCTCCATCTGGCGGGAGTACAGCGTGGCGCTGGTCTTCCTTCTCTTCGCGGGGGTCGCCTCGTTCCTCTCCCCCTACTTCTTCACCCGCTCCAACCTGGCCAACGTGCTTCGCCAGGTCTCCGACATCGGCATCGTCGCCGCGGGCGAGATGCTGGTGATCGTCACGGGCGGCATCGACCTCTCGGTGGGGTCCGTGGTGGCCATGGCCAGCGTGCTCTCCATGATGGTGCAGGGCAGCGGGGTCGCCGCCATGTTCGGGGCGGGCCTGGCCGCGGGCGTGGCCGCCGGATGGATCAACGGGCTCCTGGTCACCCGGGGCCGGGTGGCGCCCTTCGTGGCCACCCTGGCCATGATGGCCATGGCCAAGGGGGTGGCGCTGATCGCCACCAGCGGTCAGCCCGTCTACGGGCCCTACGCGGAAACCTTCTTCTACTGGCTGGGGAACGGGCACCTGCTGGGGCTCTCGACCCCCATCGTCCTGCTGCTCCTGACCTACGGGCTGGGCCATTTCGTGCTGCGGTACACCGCCTTCGGGCGCAACCTGCTGGCCGTGGGCGGCAACGAGGAGGCGGCCCGGCTCGCAGGCGTCCGGGTGGACCGGGTGAAGCTCGCCGCCTACACCCTCAGCGGCCTCACCGCCGCGGTGGGCTCGCTGCTCATCACCTCCCGCATGAACACGGGCTCCCCCATCGCCGGCAGCTTCTACGAGCTGGACGCCATCGCCGCGGTGGTGGTGGGCGGCGCCTCGCTGAGCGGGGGGCGGGGTTCCTTCGTGGGGACCTTCTTCGGCCTGCTGATCCTGGGCACCATCGCCAACGTCCTGAACCTGCTCAACGTCTCGCCCTACTTCCAGTACCTGGCCCGCGGCCTCATCATCGTGGCGGCGGTCCTGCTCCAGAGGCGTCAGGGCACGACGTGAGGCCCTGCGCGCCAGGCTTGGAGGGAAGCGAAGCCGTAAGGGCAAGAGCACGCACCCTGCACCCCTTGGGGGGGATGGAGGCCCGTCAGGCCTGGCAGGCCGGCACGGAGGTTCAGAACAGGCATCACGGGGAGGACATCATCGTGAAGGTACGGATGCGGGTCCTGGCAGCCCTGGTCCTGGCGCTCCTGATCGCCCTTAGCGCAGGCGTCGCCTCGGCCGCTTCGGATCGGGTCGTCATCGGCTTCTCGTCGCCGGGCGCGGACCACGGGTGGCTCGCGGCCATCCAGCACTACGCCCGGGAGGCGGCCGGCCGCCACGCCGACGTCCAGCTGGTGCTCACCGACGGACTCAACAGCGTTCAGAAGCAGATCTCCGACGTGGAGACGCTCATAGCCCGCAAGGTGGACGTCATCGTGCTGCTTCCCATGGACGGGGCGGCGCTCACGCCCGTGGCCCGCAAGGTGAGGCAGGCCGGGATCCCGCTGGTGAACCTGGACCGGAAGCTCTCCGAGCCCGTTTACGACGTCTACATCGGCGGCGACAACTACGGCATCGGCCGGGCGGCCGGCGAGTACATCGCCCAGCGCCTGAACGGCAAGGGCACCGTGGTGGAGATCCAGGGGCTTCCCGGCATCTCGGTGACCGAGGACCGCTCCCGGGGCTTCTACGACGTGATCAAGCAGTACCCGGGCATCAAGGTGGTCGCTTCACAGAACGCCGACTTCCTCCCGGACCGCGGCCTGCGGGTGATGGAGAACATCCTGCAGGCGCAGCCCAAGATCGACGCTGTCTACACCCACGACGACGACATGGCCATGGGCGTGGTCCAGGCCATCCGCAACGCCGGCCGCCAGGACGAGATGTTCCTCACGGGGGTGGGTCCGCTCAAGCGGGCCATGGAGATGGTAAAGAACGGCGTGGCGCCCTACGCCGCCACCTTCAACTACAGCCCCGTCATGGCCGCGAGCGGCGTGGAGCTGGCCTACCGGATCGCCAAGGGCCGGGGGCTCGAGGAGCTCTGGGAGCCCACCATGCCCAAGGAGATCATCCTGGACGCGACCCTGGTCGGTCCCGAGAACGTGGACCAGTGGATGAACCTGGGCTTCTGAGGAGTCGATGACGGTGAAGGCACCGGACGAGCTCCTGGTCTGCCGGAAGGTCACCAAGCGCTTCCCCGGCGTGGTGGCCCTGGACGGCGTCGACTTCGACGTGCGCCGCGGGGAGATCCACGTGCTGCTGGGCGAGAACGGCGCCGGCAAGTCCACGCTGGTGAAGCTGCTCTCGGGCGTCCACCGGCCGGACGCGGGGACCCTTTCCCTGGAGGGCCGGCAGGTGGCGTTCGCCAGCCCCTTCGAGGCCCAGCAGGCCGGGATCTCCACCGTCCACCAGGAGCTCGCCCTGGTGCCCCACCTGACTGCGACGGAGAACATCTTCCTGGGGGCGCTGCCCCGTTCGAGGCGCCTCTCCCCCGTCATCGACTGGCGCGCCGCCCGGCTCCAGGCCCAGGCGCTCCTGGACCGGCTCGGCGCCCACGTGCCGCCTGACGCGCCCGTGGGCGAGCTCTCGGTGGCGCAGCGCCAACTGGTGGAGATCGCCCGGGCCCTCCGCTTCCGCTCCCGGCTCCTGATCCTGGACGAGCCCACCTCCAGCCTGAGCGACGAGGAGGCCCAGACCCTCTTCCGGGTGATGCGCCAGCTCGCCGACACCGGCGTGGCCGTGGTCTTCATCTCCCACCGCCTGGCGGACGTGTACGCGGTGGGCGAGCGGGTCACGGTGCTGCGCGACGGGCGCAAGGTGGGCACCTACGCGCTTCGGGAGATCGACGAGGCGGAGCTCATCAAGGCCATGGTCGGCCGGGAGGTGGCCACCCAGTACCCCCGCCACCGGGCGCACCCAGGGCCCGAGGTGCTCCGGGTGGAAGATCTCCGGCTCCCCGGCGCCCGCCATGCCATCGGCTTCAGCCTCCGTGAGGGCGAGATCCTGGGGCTCGCCGGGCTGGTGGGCAGCGGGCGAACCGAGCTGGTGCGGGCTCTCTTCGGTGCGGATCCCATGGCCGAGGGGCGTGTCTGGGTGGACGGCCGGCCCGTCAGGATCCGCCGGCCCGGCGACGCGATTCGGGCCGGCCTCGGCTTCGTACCCGAGGACCGGAAGGCCCAGGGGTTGATCCTGGGCCACCCGGTGCGCCACAACATCACCCTGGCCGTCCTGCACCACCTGGTGAACCGACTGGGCGTCGTGCGCGGCGGCGAGGAGCGCCGCGTGGCAGGCCGGCTCATCGAGCGGATGAACGTGCGGCTCCACGACGACCTGCAGCCCGTGGCAAGCCTCTCGGGGGGCAACCAGCAGAAGGTGGTCCTGGCTCGCTGGCTCGCGGGCCGGAGCCGGGTGATCGTCATGGACGAGCCCACCCGGGGCGTGGACGTGGGGGCCCGCTGGGAGATCTACCGGCTCATCGTCGAGCTGGTGGAGCAGGGTCTGGGTGTGATCATCATCAGCTCTGAGCTGCCGGAGGTCCTTGGCCTGGCCGACCGGATCCTGGTCCTGCGGGAAGGTGAGCTCGCCGGGGAGCTGCCCGCCGCCCAGGCCACCCAGGAAGCGGTGATGCGCCTGGCGGTCCCCGCCGGGAACCGGAGCGACGTGGTGGGAGGGCGATGAGGATGGAGCGTGGTGAGGTGGCCGGGGACCGGCCGGTGCGGGTGGGCGTTTGCGGGTTGGGCTTCATCGGCCCGGCCCACGTGGAGGCGCTCGGCCGGGTGGCTGGCGTGGAGGTGGCGGCCGTCTCCTCCCACCGGGTCGGCCGGCTGCGCGAGGTGGCCCGCCGCTACCGGATCCCCCGGGTGCACACCTCCCACGAGGCGCTGATCAACGACCCCGAGATCGACGCCGTCCACATCTGCACGGGCAACCGGGAGCACTTCGCCCTGGCGCGCCGGGCCATGGAGGCGGGCAAGCACGTGGTCTGCGAGAAGCCCCTGGCTGCCACCCTGGAGGAGGGCAGGACCCTGGCGGGCCTCGCGGCCAGGGCACCCGGCCGGGTCCATGCGGTGAACTACCAGTACCGCCACTACCCCATGGTGGCGGAGGCCCGCACGCGGGTACGCGCCGGCGAGCTGGGCCCCCTCTACCTCATCCACGGCCGCTACGTCCAGGACTGGCTCCTGTGGCCGGCGGACTACAACTGGCGGGTCGACCCGGCCCGCTCGGGCCCATCGCGGGCCTTCGCCGACATCGGCTCCCACTGGTGCGATCTGGTGGAGCACGTGACAGGCGAACACATCGTGCGGCTCTCGGCCAGGCTCCGGACGGTGATTCCCCACCGAGTCCCCCGTGAGGCGGGCGCGTTCGAGGGCACCGTCGCGCCGCCCGCCGGGGCGGGCCGAATGGATGACGCAGGGCGCTCCGTGGCCGTCTCCACCGAGGACCTGGCGCTCGTGCACTTCGAGACCGACCGGGGTACGGCCGGCTCCCTGGTGGTCTCCCAGGTGAGCGCAGGGCACAAGAACGACCTGCGCTTCGAGCTGAACGGCGCCCGGGCCTCCCTGGCCTGGGCCCAGGAGACCCCCGAGCGCCTCTGGCTGGGCAGGCGCGACGCACCCAACGCCGCGCTCACCAAGGAGGCGGCCCAGCTGGGCGCTGAGGCCGCCGCCCTGACCCACTACCCGGCCGGCCATCCCGAGGGCTACCCCGACGCCCTGAAGAACCTCTTCGCCGCCGTGTACGACCGGGTGCGGGATCCCTCCCGATCACCCTCCTACCCCACCTTCGCCGACGGTCTCCGGTCCCTGGAGCTCGTGGCCGCCGTGCTGGCCAGCGCCGGGGAGGGCGGGCGCTGGGTGGAGGTCGCGGGCAACGTCCCCTGAGGTCCGAGCCTCTCGTTGCTCCCGTCCGTCATGAGGGGCCGCGGACGCCATCCCGACATCGTCCGCAGCCCTCTTCGCGCCCGTCGTCAGCCTTCCGGGTCGAGCAGCCGGTTGGTGACCGCCTCATCCACGTTCACCAGGCCCGGCAGGAGCCCCATCTCCACCATCCAGGCGGCGAAGGCCCGCCACTCCTCCAGGTCGTGGAGGCCGGGCCGTCCCGTGGCCGGGTCGAGGAGCACCGGGGCCAGGAGCTCAATCCCCCTGCGGGCCAGCTCCCGGTCCAGGTCGGGGTTCTGGTCCAGGAGATGGCGCGCACCCTGGGCGGGATCGGCGACCACCGTCTCGTATCCCCGGGAGAGGGCCCGCAGGAAGCGGCGCAGCACGTCACCGCGCCGGGCGAGGGTCTGCTCGCTGGTGGCCAGGATCAGCGCCGGGTTGTTGGGCACGCCCCACTCCTCCACGTGGATCACCCGGGGGTCGAAGCCGAGCAGCTCCACCTCCACTCCCTCCACGTTCCAGAAACCGCCCACGATGGCATCCACCCGGCGGCTCAGCAAGGCCGGGATCAGGTCGTAGCCCACGTTGATGGCACGCACCTGGCCGGGATCCACTCCATCGTGGACCAGGATCGATCTCAGGATGGCATCGGTGTCGACCGTTCCAGGCACTCCGACGGTCCGGCCCGCCAGGTCCGCCGGGCGCCGGATGCCCGCCTCGACCAGGCTGATCACCGAGTTGAGCGGCCGTTGCACCAGCTCCATCACCGAGACCACAGGGATCCCCTGACTGCGGGCCTGCAGGAGTTCGGGGGCGTAGGTGATGGCCAGGTCGCTCCGGCCCGCGGCCACCTGGGTGAGGGCGGCCGAAGGGTCTGCGGGGACCCGCAGGGCCACCTGCAGGCCTTCGTCCTCGAAGGCTCCCATGGCCCGTGCGGCGTAGATGCCCACGTGGTCCGCGTTGGGCTGCCAGTCCAGGATCACGTCCACCTTCTCCGGCGCGCCGCTGGGCGAGGCCGCCTCGGCGTGTGGCAGGTCCAGAGGCCCAGGGAACCCGACCGTCAGGAGCCCTGCCACCCCTACCGCCAGAAGCGCATGGCGGCCCGACGGACGGCTGCCGTGCCGCGACGCCTCCTCATGGCTCCGGAGCCATGGGAGGCTCAGATACTCCACCAGGCGGGTAAGGGCGAATAAGGCGAACCCGGCCGCCGAGAGGAGCGCGATGGCCCCGAAGAGCCGGCTGGTCTGGAACTGGGAGATCGCACGGATCATCAGGTATCCCATCCCTTCGTCGGTTCCCACCCACTCACCAAAGATGGCCCCCACCACGCTCCAGGCTGCGGCCAGTCGGAGGCCTGAGAAGAAATAGGGCAGGGCGTTCGGAAGCTCGACTTCCCGGAAGGTGACCCAGTGGCCCAGGCGGAGGGTGCGCATCAGGCGCAGGTAATCCGGATCGGTCCCGCGGAGCCCGTCCACCGTGTTCACCACCACCGGGAAGAAGCAGAGAATGGCCACCACCAGGACCTTGGGAAGCAGGGTGTAGCCGAACCAGACGGTGAGCACCGGCGCCAGCGCCACAACTGGCACCGTCTGAGACGCCACCAGCCAGGGCTCCAGCACCCGGGCCAGCAGGGGCGAGACGTGGATGCCGATCGCGAGGGTCAGGCCCACCACCACCGCCAGGACCAGCCCCAGGAGAGCCTCGACCAGCGTGACCTGGAGGTGGGGCAGCATCAGCGCAGCCGACGCGGCCAGCTCTCGCCCGATTTCCGATGGGGTGGGCAGGAGCCACGGGGGTACCTGCCAGAGCCGCACCCCTCCCTCCCAGGCCAGGAGGCCCGCCGCCAGGCCCAGTCCGGGTGCAGCCCACCGGGAGGCATGGATCCGCCAGCGGATCACGAAGGCACCCCCTGCCCGTCACGCAGCCCCAGCGCCCGCAAGATCCGGTTCCGAAGGGTGACCCCCTCCTGGCTGGCCAGGTATCCCTCGCGCTCGGATTGGGGCGCCTCGATGCCTACCTCGTCCGCCACCCGGGCCGGACGCGGAGTGAGCACGTACACGCGATCCGACAGGAGGAGGGCCTCGTCCACGTCGTGCGTCACCAGGAGGATGGCCGCATCGAACCGCTGCCAGGCATGGAGGAGCCACCGGTGCAGGGAACGGCGAGTGATCCAGTCCAGCGCGCCCAGGGGCTCGTCGAGCGCCACTACCCGGCGGCCCGCCAGGAAGGTGCGGAGGAGAGCCACGCGCTGCCGCTCCCCGCCCGACAGGGTCGACGGGTAGGAACGTTCGAAGCCGGCCAGGCCGAAGAGGGGGAAGTAGCCGGCGGCTTCCCGGGCGGCTTGACGCCCGTCCAGCCCCGCGGAGCGGAGCCCCAGCGCCGCGTTGTCGACGGCCCTCTTCCAGGGCAGCAGCAGATCCTTCTGCGGCATGAGAGCCACCCGGCCCAGGCGTTCGCAGGACCCGTCCACCTCGATGCTGCCAGCCGACGGCTCCTCCAGACCTGCCACCACGTGGAGGAGGGTACTCTTGCCGCACCCGCTGGGCCCTACCAGGCCCACGAACTCGCCCTGCCGGACCTGGAGGTCCAGCCCGTCCAGCACCGTAAGCCCGCCGGATCCGACCCGGAAGCGCTTCACGACACCCCGGAGCGAAACGGCCGGCACGTCCGTCGAGGCCCTGACTCGACCGGGTGTCGAGGGAGCAGGCAACGCCAAGGGCCGCACCTCCCGCATGGTCGCTCCACGACCCGGGGGATGGGCCCTCGAAGCGGAAAAGCCGCCCGTGGACAGGCGGCCAGGTTCCTGTTCCACGTTGCTCTCCGCCGGTATGACCCGGATCAGGTCCTAAGGGTTGGGGATCGCTCCCCTCTCAGCCTCTCGGCACCCCTAGTGGAACGACGCTATGCGCTTGTTGTCCTGGTTCCAAGTATAGCCTGGGCCGGCGCGCGCGGCAAGCGCCGGCAGCGGGCCGGGCCCCACCAGGAGATGGGCTCACCGGGGCGAAGATCTCGGGGTACGGCGACCGGCCGGGAGCCGGTGCCGGACGAGAGGGGGGCCTGCCACGTCCACCTACCGGGTCTACCTCGACGCTGTGCAACGTGCGGACCTGCCCGTCTACGCCCGGTGGTTCAGCGACCCCGGACTCCAGGCGCTGGTCAACCCCGGCGTCGTCTTCCCCTACACCGAGGAGGACGAGGAGAAGTGGTACGAGGAGGCGGTGCGCCGGCCCCGGGCCGAAGGCCGGGGCTACACTTTCGCGATCCGGCTGCGGGAGGGCGACCGGCTCATCGGCAACGTCAGCCTGGCGAACGTGGACGCCAAGAACCGCTCGGCAACGTACGGGATCGCCATCGCGGACCCAGCCGCCCGCGGCCAGGGCTACGGCCGGGAGGCCACCGAGCTGATCCTCCGCTTCGGCTTCCGGGAGCTCAACCTCCACCGGATCCAACTCTGGGTCTTCGCCTACAACGAGCGGGCCATCCGCATGTACCGGGAGATCGGCTTCCAGGAGGAGGGACGCCGCCGCGAGTCCATCTTCCGGGACGGGCGCTACCACGACGACCTCCTGATGGCCATCCTGGACCGCGACTTCCACGAGCGCCACGGAGACGGGGAATCCTCCATCCCTGCAGAGGCGTCCCGAGTTCCGTCCCCCGACCCGGCCGGTCCGGGCCGATAGCCGCCCACGAGCGCGTGGCCGGCCCTCGCCCGGAAGACGTCGACGCCCATCCAGGCGCCTCCTCGTTTCCACCCCGAGCTCCTCGCGTGACGGCTCCGCCAGACGGTGCACCTTTGGGTGGCGCTCGGTCGAACGCGGTCCCGCCGGGGAGGATTCGGTCCCAGGGAAACGAAGAGAGGTGTGGTTGTGATCGCGAGCACAATATCCCACTCCAGTCGACGCCGCTGCAGCCCCGGTCCGGAAAGGATGGTCGCCCCTTGCACGTGGTCGTCTGCATCAAGCAGGTGCCGGACAGCCGGGAGATCCGCATCGACCCCGTCAGCAACACCCTCATTCGGGAGGGCGTGCCGGCCATCGTCAACATCTTCGACCTCCACGGGGTCGAGGAGGCCGTGCGCATCAAGGAACGGATCGCGTGCACCCGCGTCACCGTGCTCACCATGGGCCCGAAGTCGGCCCGCTCCGCCCTGCAGGAGTGCATCTCGCTGGGGGCGGACGAGGGCGTTCTGGTGTCGGACCGGGCGTTCGCCGGGGCCGACACCCTGGCCACATCCTACGTCCTGGCCGAGGCGATCCGCATGGCCGCCCAGGTGTGGGGCCCCGTGGACCTGGTGATCTGCGGCAAGCAGACCCTCGATGGGGACACAGGCCAGGTGGGGCCCGGCATCGCCGCCCGGCTGGACCTGGAGCAGCTCACCTACGTGGAGCGCATCCGGTCCGTGGACCCTGACGCGGGGCGCATCACGGTCGAGCGCCACCTGGAGGACGGCGTGGAGGTGGTGGAAACCTCCCTGCCCGCGCTGGTGACGGTGGTGGAGGGAATCAACGAGGTCCGCCGGGCCAGCATGCCCGGCATGCTGCGGGCGGTTCGGTACGAGCCCCTGGTCTGGACCGTGGCCGACTTCCCCGAGATCGACCGCTCGCGCCTCGGGCTGAAAGGATCGCCCACCGTGGTGGGGAAGGCCTGGGTCCCCGAGCCCATCACCCGCTCCGGCGAGGCGCTGGGCGGACCCGATGGGGATGGCAACGGAAACGACTCAGCGGCCCAGGTCGCCGCGGCGCAGCTCTTCGACCGCCTCCTGGCCACGGACCTGCCCGCCCGGCTGGGGTGGACCGGGGTCGGTCCGATGGAGGGGAGCACCGGAAGCGGCACCCGCGACCCCTCCCCACATGATCACGCCGTCGAAGAAGGCAACGGCGTCGCAGCGGACGGGAGGGGGCGTTGACGATGGCACGTGTGCCGAAGCGGGCTTCAGAGCCCGTCCCGCCGGAGACCCCAGCCGAGGCCCAGGTCCTTTCGGAGCACGAGGGGATCCTGGTCATCGTGGAGCAGCGGCTGGGCCAGGCCCGGAGCGTGAGCTGGCAGCTCCTGGGCCAGGGACGGCGTCTGGCCGACAAGCTGGGCACCAAGCTCATGGCGCTGGTCCTGGGATACCGGGTTGAGCCGGTGGCCCGGGAGGCGATCGCGTACGGCGCGGACGTGGCCTACCTCTGGGACGACCCCGTTCTCGAGCGTTACCGCACGCGGCCCTACAGCGAGGCGGCCGTCCACGTGATCCGAGCCGAAAAACCCGAGATCGTCCTGGTGGGCGCCACCTACACCGGCCGCGATCTGGCGGGGGCCGTCGCCACGCGGCTCGAGACGGGCCTCACCGCCGACTGCACCCTCCTCGACGTGGAGCCGCCCCCCACCCGCCTGCTGCAGGCCAGCCGCCCGGCCTTCAGCGAGAAGCTGATGGCCACCATCCTCTGCAAGAAGCGGCGCCCCCAGATGGCCAGCGCCCGGCCCGGTGTCTTCGAGGCGCTCCCCCCGGACCCGAACCGTTCGGGACGCGTCGTGCGGGTGGGATCGACCCTGCGCGAGGAGGACGTGGCAGCCCGGGTCCTGGACTTCATCCAGGACCCCGACCGGGTGAACCTGGAGGACGCCACCGTGATCGTCGCCGGCGGCCGGGGGGTGGGCGGCCCGCAAGGGTTCCAGCTCCTTCGCCAGCTGGCCCAGGTGCTGGGTGGCGAGGTGGGCGCCTCGCGGCCTGCGGTGGAGGCGGGCTGGATCGACCGGGCCCATCAGGTGGGGCAGACGGGCCAGACCGTCCGCCCCAAGCTCTACATCGCCTGCGGCATCAGCGGTGCGGTGCAGCACCTGGTGGGCATGGAGGGCAGTCAGGTGATCGTGGCCGTGAACCGGGAACCCGACGCCCCCATCTTCCGCGTGGCGGACTACCGCATCGTGGGGGACCTCCACCAGGTGGTGCCCGCCCTGATCGCCGAGGCGCGCCGGCGCCTGGGGCCGCTGGATGAAGGCGACGCGCCGGGGAACCAGAGCGCCGTCCGCACCTCCGGCGCATCGCCCGTGCACGGCACCCGAGAGGGGGTCCAGGATCGTGGCTGACGAGCGGTTCGATGCGGTGGTGGTCGGGGCCGGGCCGGCGGGTACTGCAGCGGCCTACACCATGGCCAAGGCCGGCCTCTCGGTGGTGCTGCTGGACCGGGGCGAGTTCCCCGGCGCCAAGAACATGTTCGGGGGGATCATCTACCGCCAGCAGCTGGAGGAGCTGATCCCCGGCTGCACCCAGGAGCCCGGCTTCCCGGTGGAGCGCCACATCACCGAGCAGCGCTACTGGCTCCTGGGGCCTGAGTCGGTGGTCTCCATCGGCCACAAGCACGAGCGCTTCAACAGGTCGCCCCATAACGCCTGGAGCGCCTTCCGGGTCAAGTTCGACCCATGGCTCGCCGGCAAGGCGGAGGAGGCCGGCGCGCTGCCCATCTACCAGACCGCGGCCACCGGTCTGATCCGCGACGGATCCGGTCGGGTGGTGGGGGTCCACACGGACCGGCCCGACGGTGACCTGCACGCCGGCGTGGTCGTCATCGCCGACGGGGTCAACGGCCTCCTGGCGGAGCAGATCGGCGTCCACCGCCCCTGGCGCCCCGACGAGGTGAGCCTGGCGGTGAAGGAAGTGATCGCCCTTCCCCGGGAGAAGATCGAGGACCGCTTCAACCTCGAGGGGGACGAGGGAACCACCATCGAGTTCCTGGGGGCGACCTCGCAGGGCATGACCGGCCTCGGCTTCCTGTACACCAACCGGGAGAGCTTCTCCCTCGGCATCGGTGTCATGGTCAGCGACCTGCAGCGCACGGGCGTGAAGCCCTACGAGTTGCTGGAATCGGTGAAGCGGCACCCGATGATCCGGCGGCTCATCGCCGGAGGGGAGACCAAGGAGTACTCGGCCCACCTCATCCCCGAGGGGGCGTGGTGTTCGGTCCCCCCGCTCTCGGGCGACGGTTGGGTGATCTGCGGCGACGCCGCCCAGATGGTGGACTTCGTCCACCGGGAGGGCACCAACCTGGCCATGGCCTCGGGGCACCTGGCGGGTGAGGCCGTGGTGGAGGCGAAGCAGCGGGGCGACTTCAGCGCCGCCTCCCTGGCCGGCTACGACCGCAGGGTGCACGCCTCCTTCATCCGGGCCGACCTGAAGAAGATCCAGCGGATGCCCGCGTTCCTCCACGGCCAGGATCCGGCCCGCCTCTTCGACGGTCTGATCGGTGCGATGAACGAGGCGGCGTATCGCTACTTCCTGGTGGACGGGCTCTCCAAGGCCCAGGCCCAGCGCCAGATGCTCCGGAAGCTGATGCAGGCGGCCGGCGGGCCTTCGGGCGCGCTGAGGCTCGCCTGGCGAGGATGGAGGGCGATGAACGCATGAGCTCCCGCACGCGCACGGCCGCGGCACCGGCGGCGGCATCACGGACCCCTGAGGCGGCCCCGGCGCCTCCGGTGGCCCTGGAAGAGAAGCTCTTCACCATCCGCTACCGGGCTGACCGGGCCTCCCACCTGGCCATCCGCGATCACGCGGTCTGCGCCGCGTGTTCCCGCCCATGCGAGAGCGTCTGCCCCGCCCGGGTGTGGGAGTGGAAGGCCGAGGAGGGCCGCATGCAGGTGGCCTTCGAGAACTGCCTCGAGTGCGGCACCTGCCGCATCGCCTGCCGCCAGGGAAACATCGACTGGCGCTACCCCACGGGCGGTGCGGGGATCGCGTACCGGTACGGGTGAGCCGTGGGGCGGAGATCCCGAATTCGCGCCAGCTCCCGGCTGCTTCCTCGCCGGCGTTTCCCTCGGCGGCCCCTTCCGGCCAAGAGTGGACCTGCAGAGGCGTGTCTTCCTGGTCGGCCCCAACGCTTCCGGTAAGTCGAACTTCCTCACGCCCTGCGCTTCCTGCACGATGTGGTTTCCGTGGTCCGCGAACTGGACCGATCTGTTGGGCGGACGAATGACCCGTACGGGGGCGACTTCCTGGAACAGGTGGCCAGGACCGCCAAGAACACCAGGCAGGCCCGACTGAGCCGGATTCAACGTGCGCTTCGCATCGCCGTGCCACAACTGAGCGAACTGCAGCTGTCGCAGGATGCTCGAGGCGCCTGGCACCTTCGGGGCCGGTACGAGCATTGGCGACCGCAAGGTGCGTGGCAGACCGAAAAGCATCTGTCCGACGGTACTCTCCGACTCCTCGGTCTACTCTGGGCTGCACTCGACGGCCAGGGCCCTCTTCTGCTGGAGGAGCCGGAGCTTTCCCTTCACCCTGAAGTCGTCCGGCACATTCCGCAGATGTTCGCGAGAATGCAGCGCCGCACAGGCCGACAGGTCTTCATCAGCACCCATTCGCCGGATTTGCTTCGCGATGACGGGATCGGTTTCGACGAGGTCTTGCTGCTGGTCCCCGCTTCCTCCGTGTCCGGCTTGGCCAGGTGCCGACATCACCGGACCACGAGGCCGATGCCAAGCGCTCGTTGATTGACCCGGCCCGTCGTTCCACCAGCAGCGCCGGACGCGACGACATGGTCCCGCGGCCAGGGAGCGGTCGCGCAATCGGTCCCGCGTGCACGTCCCGACTCATAGAGTATGCTTCGTCCCACTGGCGCATCGATGTGGCACAGGAAGCCTCGGAGAGCCTACGTCGAGCGGTTAGGGCTCTTCAAGCACAGGTTGAGCGGGCTAGCTAGGGCCGAAGCTACGGAATAGGTTCCCAGGTCGCTGGCACCGTTTCTGGCAACCCGACCTCCTATGAACCATCATCGGCCGGACCGTCGGCCAGCCTCTGGATCAGGGCCGCGAGCGTGGCCGACGTAACCTTCCGCTCCTCCAGCGCCCTGAGGGCCGTCTCCAGCACCTGTGGATCCCGGATCCAACCGCGGGCCTGGGACTCCTGTTTCCCCACATACTCGCACATGCGGCGAAGCTGGTCCGCATAGGCGGCCAGGTTCCTGGGAGCGAGGCCAGGCAGCTGCGGCGAGCCGGTCCCCGCCTCTTGCGCCAGGGCCGCCCTCAACCGCTGTGTCATCTCCTGGGCGCGGGCCAGCCACTCCTCCACCTTCAGCCCCGTGCCCTGCAGGAACATGCGCCGGACGATGGGCCGCTGGAAAGCGGTCAGCTCGGCGTACTCGCGGACGTTCTCCTCAATGATCGCCTCCATTCGCTCGTTCAGGGCCAGGGCCTCATGAAGAAGGTCGCCCAGGTCAGCCGGTGGGCGGGGTACGCGGGCTGAAGCGTGCGATGTGGGCTCCACCGTGCCTGTACGCACCTCCGCGGCAACAGCCTCGGGGGATGCGAGGCGAGCGTGGGGTTTCCCGTCTGAATCCAGGCCCAGGGCAGCCAGGCCGGCGACGTAGTCCGCCTCCTGGCCGTGAAACTCAGCTGCATGCAGAAGGGTCCCCACCAGGCCCGTGGCGCAGAGCTCGGCCGGGATCACCTGCCCCCCGCTCTGCCGGATGAAGCCGTCGAGGCTGAGCCCGTACAGAGGCGCCAGGTGGCGCATGGCGTCCATCAGTCCCGGCGTCTCCACCATGCCGGGAGCAAAGCCGTAGACGGCGACCCCACACCCCTCCCCAATCTCCTGTGCCAGGGAGCTCGCCAGCGATCGCAACCCGGTCTTGGAGGCCAGGTACGGGGCCAGGTACGGCATGCCTTCAGCCGACTCCATGAAGACCACCACGCCCTCGCCCCGCTCGAGCATGCCCGGCAGGAAAGCCTTCACGCCCAGGAAGGCACCCCGCAGGTTCACGGCGAAGACCCGGTCCCACTCCTCCAGCCGGTGCTCCAAAACCGGCTTGGTAGTGACGAAGGCTGCGTTGTTCACCAGGACGTCCGCTCGGCCGAAAGCGCGGAGTGCCTGGTCGCGCAGGTGCTCCACGCTCTCGGAGTCCGACACGTCCGTGCGAACGAAGAGGGCCTCGCCGCCGCCGGAGCGGATGAGGCGCTCGACTTCCAGGCCTTCGTCGCTCAGCTCGGCCAGCACCGTGGCGGCACCCAGCCGGGCCAGGATCCGGGCCGTCTCCCTCCCGATCCCCCTCCCTGCCCCGGTGACGATGGCCACCTTGCCCTGCAGCACCGTCCGATCGACGGAAGCCCGCTCGATGATCATACGGACCCCGCTTCAGGTGCGTAGAGCCTGTCCACGTACGCCCTCATCATGGTAGCGGCGGAGAACGCGTCCACGGTGGATCGGATGCTCTCCCGCATCATGCGGATCCAGCGTGGGCGGTCCTGGTAGTACGTGGGCACGACTTCCCGCAGCAGCACTCGGTAGAGCGCCTCCAGGTCGTGGGCGTCGGGGTCGGGGCCCTCGTAGCCGTCACCGAGCTGCCACCCGTTCTCCCCGTGACGGCAGGCCTCGGGCCACCAGCCGTCGAGGACGCTCAGGTTGAGCACGCCGTTCATGGCCGCCTTCATCCCCGACGTGCCGCACGCCTCCAGCGGCCGGATGGGGTTGTTCAGCCAGAGATCGGTGCCCCGGGTGAGGGCCCGGCCCACGGCCATGTCGTAGTCGGGCACGAAGACGACGCTCTCGGGGAAGCGGCGGCTCGCGTCGACCAGGCGGGCGACGATCTCCTTCCCCGTGTCGTCCAGGGGGTGCCCCTTGCCGGCGAAGACGATCTGGATACGGCCGTCCCGCAGGTAGGGCTCGATCACCTGGGGCCGACGGAAGATCAGGTCGCTCCGCTTGTAGGGGGCGGCCCGCCGGGCGAAGCCGATCAGGAGCTTGTCGGCTGCCAGGCGAATCCCCGTGCGTTCGTGGATGAAGGCGAGGGTTTCTGCCTTCAGCGACTGGTGGGCCTGCCACAGCGCCTCGTCGGAGCCGCTGGCCGCAGAGACCATGCGCCGGTCCTGCCAGGTGGGCACGTGGACGCCGTTGGTGATGCCGGTGATCTCGGGGGCATCGGTCACCTGGGCCCACATGCGGCGGGCGGTGCGGGCGTGGAGCTGGGAGACGCCGTTCGCCGCCCGGGCCAGCCGCAGGCCCGCCACGGTCATGTTGAAGGGGTTCCCCCCGATCTGCTCCATCTGCTCGCGGGAAAGGCCGTTGAAGGCGCCCAAGTACTCCAGCAGCTCCAGCCGGTGGGACTCGTTCCCCGCCTCCACGGGTGTGTGGGTGGTGAAGACGATCTGGCCACGGGTGGCCTGCCAGGCCTCGTCGAAGGTGCTGCCCGCCTCCATCTTCTCCCGGATCAACTCGATGCCCGCCAGCACCGCGTGCCCCTCGTTGAAGTGGTAGACGTCGGGCTCGAAGCCCATGGCCCGCAGGAGCCGCACGCCGCCGATCCCTAAGATCATCTCCTGGGCCACTCGCTCCTCACCGAACCACCCGTAGAGCTGCCCCGTGATCCACCGGTCCTCGTTCTCAGGGAGGTTGGTGTCCAGGAGGTAGAGGGGCGCGTTGCCGAAGGCGTCCAGGAGCCACGCTCGGGCCTTCACCTCTCGCCTCCGGATGGGCACGGTCACGGTGAGCCCCGTGTCCTGCAGCCGCCGGTACATGTGGTCGTTCAGCGGGTAGGCGTCCACTGGGCGGCCGCCCTCGATGATCTGCCGGGTGTATCCTTGGCGCCAGAGGAGCCCCAGCCCCACCAGAGGCAGGCCGGCGTCGCCGGCAGCCTTCAGGTGGTCGCCTGCCAGGATCCCGAGCCCGCCGGCGTAGAGCGGGAAGTCCTCGTGCAGGCCGTACTCCATGCAGAAGTAGGCAACCTTGGGCCGTGCGTCCATGGGAACACCCCTGTAACGTTTGCACACAGTCGATGATACGCTTCGAGCCGCCCGCCGGTGATCCCTGCTCGGCAGGAACCGCGCCTCTCATGGCGAATTCGAGTCATTACCGTCCCACAGGCCGGGCCCCATGGGGAGCCTCAAGGAGGCGATTCCCCTGGCTCGACCGATGATGCATCCCCGTCCCGGACGCCGTGTGCGGCGCCGCCCCGTGGTCGAGGCGATCACGGACTTCCTCATCCACTTGCGGCTGGAGCGCGCGTCCAGCCCCAATACCCTGCGGGCCTACCGGCGCGACCTGCACAGCTTCTGCCGGTTTCTCTCGGAACGGGGGGCCGATCCCCACGTCACCCCGCCCGACGCCATCATGCGGCCCGACGTCCGTGCCTACCTGGCGCACCTGTCGTGCGGCCGGGCGCTCCGCTCCTCGTCGGTGAGCCGCCACCTGGCGTGCCTGCGTTCCTTCTTCCGGTTCCTCAACCAGGACCCTGCGTGGCGCCTTGCCCACGATCCCACCGCCGGCATCCCCCACCCCAGGGTGGTGAGGGAGGGCCCGCCCCTCCTCTCGGCCCTGGAAGTGGGGCGGATCCTGGCCGCCTGTGAACGGCTCTCCCCCTACCCGCTGAGGGATCTGTGCGCTCTCCGTCTCCTGGCTCAGACAGACTGCCGGGTGAGCGAGCTGGTGCGCATGGAGCTGCACGACGTGGCCCTGGACCGCCGGGTCGCCACCCTGCGCGGCGCGGACGACCGCGTCCGGCGGGTGCCGATCCCGCCCTCCACCGAGGCCTGTCTCCGCCGGTACCTGCAGGTGGAGCGCCCCCAGCTCGCGGCGGCCGGGCCCCTGCCCCACGACGCGCCCCACGGGCAGCTCTTCCTCAACGCCCAGGGCGCCGGCCTGAGCGCGAGCAGCGTCGAGCGCCTCTTCCGTCGGGCCCGGATCGAGGCCGGGATTGCGATGCCCGCCTCACTCCACACGCTGCGCCAGAGCTGGCTCACCTTCCTGGTGGCCGGCGAGAGCGCGCCGCCCCATCCAAGGACGTGGGCGGTGAACGGGTCGTCACCGGTCACGCGGTTCCGTCGCGACGCCAGCCGGCGCGTGGCGGAACCCGTGGGCGGGGCTTCCCTCGTCTGAACGGGATTGGCACGAACGGGCCATACCCACGGCGGTACCGCCCGTTCGTGCCCATCCTTACGGGCTCTCCGCGGGGGACGTTTGCCCTGCCCCTTTCAGGACATCTCTCCCTTACACGGTCAGGTCTTCCACCAGAGAATGATAATGGTCGCTATTCAGGACCGGCCATCCTGCGGGCGGCCTGCTCTTCCGGGGCAAGCAGCCGCCCGGGGGGATGCGCCCGTCGGGGGTGCTCGCGATTTCGAAGCGCCGTCTGCTCGTATCGACTTCGGTCGTCCTCCTGGCCGCAGCAGCGCTCTGGCTCGGGGCGGGGAGGCTCGGTCTGCTCCCGGGCGAAACCGCTCGCACCACCTCCCCAGGGGCCACGTCCGGCTTCTCCGGGCGGGCGATCGACCCCCCGCTTCCCGCCCCCGACTTCGCCATGATCGACCACCACCGCCGCCCCTTCACCCTGAGCGGGCTGCGCGGCCGGGTGGTCGTCCTCTTCTTCGGCTACACCAACTGCCCCGACGTCTGCCCCACCACCTTGGGCCAGTTCAAGCGGGTCAAGATCCTGCTGGGCGACGATGCCCGCGATGTCCAGTTCCTCTTCGTCACCGTGGACCCCGGGTACGACTCGCCCGAACGCTTGGCGGGCTACGTGGGCGTCGTGGATGCGGACTTCCTCGGGTTGTGGGCCTCGCCCGAAGAGCTCCAGCCCGTCCTGAGCGCCTACGGGGTCTTCGTGGAGAAGGAGCCGGCCTCCGAGTCACCCGTGGGCTACTGGATCACCCACACCGCCTCCTCCTACGTGATCGACCGGCAAGGACGGTTGCGGCTCCAGGAGCCCTTCGGGAGCGAGGCAGAGAAGGTGGCGGCGGACGTGCGCCGGCTGGTGCAGGAGTCATTCGAAGGGAGGCAAGCCGATGCCCGCTGACCGTACCGCCACCCGCAGGGTCGGCGCCGCGGCCCTGATTCTCGTGGCCGTGGGCGCCGCGCTCTTCCTGGCCGTCTTTCCCATCCCTGCCCGCACCGCGGACCCGCCCAGCCCGGCCTCGGTGGCGGCGGGCCCCGTGGAGATCGAGGGAGCGTGGGCCCGTCCCGGCATGGAGGGCGGCCATTCGGCCGCGTACTTCACCCTGGGCAACCGGGGCGACCGGGAGCTGGAGCTGAAGGGCGCCCGGGCCGACGTGGCCACCGATACCCAGATCCACCGCACGCTCCTGGAGGAACGGACCGCGCCCGACGGCTCGGTTCAGCAGGTGATGCGGATGGTGCTGGCCGGAGACATCGAGCTCGACCCCGGTGAGCAGGTGGTCTTCAAGCCCGGCGGGCTTCATGTGATGCTCCTGGGCCTGAAGCGGGCCCTTGCGGAGGGCGACACGATCCGGCTCGCCCTCTTCTTCGACGACCTCGCGCCGGTGGAGCTGGAGGTCCCCGTGCTGCCGCCTACCGAGACGGGCGCCGGCATGGGGATGGGCATGGAAGCGTCGGGCGGCATGTGAGCGATCCCGCGCCGGGAGGGGGGCAGGCGCCGTGAAGCCGGGCGTGCGGCAGAGGGTGAGGCCCCGCTGGAGCCTCATCGCCCTGGGGGCGGGGGTGCTCTCCGCGGCGGGCCTCTTCTACTTCGCCCTGGCCCAGCCCGTGAAGGTCCTGCCGCTGATGGAGCCCGCACCGGTCTTCGAGCTGGTGGATGCCACGGGCGCCCCCTTCCGCTCCCACGAGCGGGACGGGCGCATCGAGATCTACTTCTTCGGCGCTTCCCGGGACACCGGCCGGATCGAGGAGCTCTTCGCTCTGATGCGCGACGGCGCCCAGGAGCTGGCCTCCCGGGGCTGGCTCGGAAGGCGGGCCGAGCTGGCCTTCGTCACCCTCGACCCCGACCACGACGACCCGACGGTCCTCGCGGACCTGTCCCAGGTCGTGGGCGCACCGGAGATGACGGAGGCGCAGGAGAGTCCTGGACCTGCCGGCCGCGGCCTTCACTTCCTCAGCGGATCGCCGGTGGCGGTGAAGCTGGCCGTGGGCAGCGGCTTCGGCCTCTACTACGAGCCACCGGTGCAGGTGGGGAAAGGGCTCCGCTTCGTCTATGAGCCGACGGTGATCGTCGTGGACGGCGGGGGCACCGTACGGGGCCGCTACCCGGCCGCGGCCATCGACCCCGAGATCCTGGTGCGGGACGTGGGCCTGCTGGTGGAAGAGGCGGATGCAGCGGGCGCTTCCAGGCTTCTCTTCGCAGGCGCCCACCTCTTCCTCTGCTACGCCCGATGAGTCGCCCGGCGGGGAGCGGCCCTTCGGGGCAGGGCCTTACCAACCCAACGGAGGTGAAGAGTCGTGCAGCCTGAGGACGCGCTGCGAGCAAGGAGGAGCGAGGTTCCGTCCACCCAGGTGGAGCCGGAGCTAGCGGCACCACGCGGGACCCTCGCCATCCTTCTCGTCTACATGCTGGTCATCATCGGACTGTGGGGATACACGTACGTCAGCCTGATCCTGAGGAGCTAGAGCCATGCACGTACACCCGTACGAGCGGACGTGGATCGTCATCTCGGTGGCCCTGCTCATGGTCTTCGGCGTGGCCATCGTCGTCAGCAGCCTCTCCCTGGGCGTTGAGATCCCAGGGTTGAGCGCCCGGCTTGCTCCGGTCACGGCGGGCGGCGTCTCCTACGACCAGCCGTGGGTGCGGGAGCTGGGGCCGGGCCGCTACGAGGCCAACGTCTTCGCCCAGATGTGGACCTTCCAGCCCAACGAGATCCGGGTGCCAACGGGGTCCACGGTGACCTTCTTCCTGCACAGCCGGGACCTGGTCCACGGCTTCAAGATCGTGGGGACCAACGTGAGCCTCATGGCCATCCCGGGCCAGGTGAACAAGGTCTCCTACACCTTCCGGCAACCCGGCGAGCACCTGATCGTCTGCACCGAGTACTGCGGGGTGGGCCATCAGGCCATGTTCGCCCGGGTCATCGTCGAAGACGTGCGAGCTTCGCGGTAAGGGGGGCACGGTTCATGGCAGAGAAGGCGGTAACCAACTACCAGGTGAGTCCCGGCGAGAAGAAGCTGGCACTGCTCTTCATCCTCGTCGGGTTCGCGCACCTGTTGATCGGCGTCGTCATGGGTCTCCTCCAGGGGCTCGAGCACGCGGGCCTCGACCTCTTCCCCTTCATCCCGGCGCTGAAAAGCTACTACCAGGCGCTCTCCATCCACGGCGTCTTCAACGTGCTGCTCTTCACCACGTTCTTCATCGTGGGCTTCCTGGGCTTCGCGGCGAGCCACGGCTTCGAGCGGCCGCTGGCCAGCGTGAAGCTCGCCTGGGTCAACTTCTGGCTCATGCTGGCGGGCGCTCTCCTCACCGACTGGGCGCTCCTCACCAACCAGGCGTCGGTGCTCTTCACCTCGTACGCGCCCATGAAGGCGCACCCGACCTACTACATCGGCCTGGCCATCGTGGTGGTGGGCACCCTCCTGCTCCTTCTCAACCTGGTGCTCACCTACCTGGCCTGGCGCCGGGAACGGCCGGGCGAGCGGATCCCCCTGCTCCCCTTCGGCGCCCTGGTGACCATGATCATGTGGGGCATGGCGAGCGTCGGGGTGGTGGTGGAGTTCGTCTTCTTCCTCATCCCCTGGTCGCTGGGGTGGATTGCGGAGGTGGACCCGCTCCTCACCCGCACCTTCTTCTGGGAGAGCGGCCACCCCATCGTCTACTTCTGGCTCCTGCCGGCCTACATGTCGTGGTACTTCCTGCTGCCCCGGCAGGCGGGCGGGAAGCTCTTCAGCGAGCCGCTGGCGCGCCTGGCCTTCCTGCTCTTCATCCCGCTCTCGCTGCCCGTCGGCTTCCACCACCAGTTCTTGGACCCCGGGGTCTCCCAGGGATGGAAGGCCATCCACGCCGTCCTCACCTTCGGCGTTTTCATCCCCAGCATGATGACGGCCTTCACGGTGCTGGCCTCGGTGGAGACGGGCGGCCGGGCCCGGGGCGGGCAGGGCCTCTTCGGCTGGATCCGCACGCTTCCCTGGGGTGATCCCTCGTTCACCGGCCAGGCGCTGGCCATGGTGCTCTTCGCCCTGGGCGGGGCGAGCGGGCTCATCAACGCCTCCTACACCCTGAACCTGGAGGTCCACAACACCCTCTTCATCCCCGGGCACTTCCACCTGACGGTGGGCACGGCAGTGGCGCTCACCTTCATGGCCATGAGCTACTGGCTCATCCCTCACCTGACGGGCCGGGATCTCTGGAGCCGCCGGTTGGGCCTGGTGCAGGTGGTCCTCTGGTTCGTGGGCATGACCTTCATGTCCCGGGGCATGAGCTGGGCTGGGATTCTGGGCGCTCCCCGCCGGACCATGCTCGGAGCCTCACCCTACCTCCAGCCCACCTGGGATGTGCCGCTCCAGCTTGTGGCCATCGGCGGCGCCATCCTCACCACCTCCGCCGTCCTCTACTACTGGAACCTGGTCGCCACCCTGGCGAGCCGGCGCCGCACCGCCGACGTGGAGGTGCCCCTGGCCGAGCCGCTGGAAGGGCGGGGACTCTTGCCCCGGTACCTGGACCGCTTCGCCCCCTGGGTGGTGAGCGGCGCCCTGCTGGTGCTGATCGGCTACGGGCCCACCCTGGTCCGGTTGCTCACCAACATGCAGACTGTCGCTGCCCCGCTCCTGAGACCCTTCTGACCCGCCTCCTCGCTCGGAGGCCACACGACGCGCCCCCGGGGGGGCCGCCATGCCAGGATCGGAGGATCCCGGCGGGCGGTCCCTCATTTCTGCCCCGGTTCCGCCCGTGGCTCGTAAGCTGGCACCCTGGCGATGCTGGTCATGGCCACCCAGCGTACGGGGAACGCTCCGGGCCGCTCCGCCTGGTAGGCTTCCAGCTCCCGGGCCACCCGGATCATGAAAGCACCGAGCTCCTCGGGCGTCATGTGAACGTCGTGAAACTGGAAGTGGACGCCGCGTTTCTCGCGCACCGCCTCGTCGTAGACGTCGCGCACGTTGTCGAAGAAGCCCTGGCCCACAACCCGGCTGAGCGCCTGGAAGCCTGGCAGCTCCTTGAGCTGCTGGCTCACGTCGATGGTCTCGGCGCTCACCTGGTAGAAGCGCTCCACGATGCCGTTCACCAGGTGCTCGCCCACCTCCTCGAGGAATTGGCCTTTGACGAGCTGGCGCACGTGGTAGTGCACCTTGCCGGATCGGCCGGGGTCCGCTGTTCGACGACCGTCGCCTCCGTCGCGGCCCTGCCTGCCTCTCTCCCCGCCTCACGACGGCGGCGCGCTCGCCTTCTCCGCCGCCTCCCGCCGCAATTCCCGGAAGGGCCAGGTCCAGAGGAGCGCGGCGGACGTGGCCATCACCAGCACCCCCAGGGAGGCGAAGACGATGGGAATGGAGACCCTCTCGGCCACGGCGCCGGCGACCCCGGCCGAGAGCGGCATCGCCGCCAGCACCAGGGTGCCCATGAGCGAGCTCACCCGTCCCATCCGATCCTCAGGGGTCCGCCGCTGGACCAGCGAGCTGAAGCCAGCCTGAGCGAAGGGAATCGCGAGCCCCATACCGGCGGCGACCGCGACCGCGGCCCACGCGGACGGAACCAGGCCGAGGAGACCGTAGGCGAGGCCGACCCCCACCATACCCCACCGCAGGAGGATGACCTCGGCCGTCCCCTTGAAGATCTGCCCCACCAGCGCCGCACCCACCAGCGCGCCAGCGGTGAACCCCATGAAGATGAGGGAAAGGGCCTCGGGCCCCAGACCCAGAGCTCCCCTGGCGAAGACCGGCATCAGGGCGTTCAACGGTCCCAGGGCGAAGTTGACCACCCCGGCCAGAACGATGGCGAAGAGGACCACCTTCTCCGATCGGACGAAGGCGAGCCCTTCGCCCAGCTCCCTCAGGAACGGCCGGATCTTCAGCGGCAACCGCTCCCGCTCCAGCTCGGGCACGGCGGACACCACCACGCTCAGGGCGGAGAGGAAGAAGGTGACCGCGTCGGTCACCACGGCCGCCGTGACCCCCAGAGAGGCCACCACCACGCCTGCGGCGCCGAGGCCGAACAACTGGGCAAGGCTGCTCGCGAACCCGTAGATGGCGTTGGCCGCCACCAGGTTCTCCCTGCCCACCATCAGCGGCACCACCGCGCCCCGAGCGGGCAGCTCGAAGACCTCGAAGATCGAGTTGACAAAGGTGACCACGAAGAGCATCCAGACCGGAAGGCTGCCCAGGGCCCAGAGGGCGGCCACGCTCAGCGTCACCAGACCCCGGCCCACGTCGCAGGCGATCATCACCCGCCGCCGGGACCAGCGGTCCACCAGCACCCCTGCGAAGGGGCCCAGGAAGATGGACGGCAGGGTGTTGACCACCACCAGCGTCCCCATCATGAGCGTGGAGCCTGTGAGCTCCAGGATGATCCACATGAAGGCGATCACGTCCAGCGCGTCGCCGAAACGCGAGACCACCTGCCCTGCCCAGATCCGGGCGAAGTCCCGCTTGGCCCGAAGCACCCCCAGCCCGCTGAGGCTTCCCGCCTGAGGAGCCGGCACGGCTCTGCCTCCTCATCCCGCCTTGTAAACGCGATCGCGCCTACCGTCCGGCGGCGCCCTGGACCGCCTCGCTGTGGCCCGCGGCCGGGCGCGGCACCAGGGCCACCAGGGCCAGGGCCAGCAGCGGTAGAACGGCCATCACCGGCCAGACCGCCGGGGCGCCCCACCGGTCGGCCACCATGCCCAGGAGGGTGACGCCGAAGCCCCCCGTCCCCACCGCGGCGCCCAGCATGAGCCCTGTGGCCGTCCCCAGGCGGCTCGGCAAGAGCTCCTGGCCGAAGACGATGGTCACCGGGAAGCTGGAGGTAAGGAAGAAGCCCGCCACCGCCACCAGCGGAAAGAGGAGCGCGTCCGGCGTACGGGGCAGCAGGTAGAAGAGGAGCGGCGGCACGGCCAGGCTCGTCACGATCACCGGCTTACGGCCGAGCCGGTCGGCCAGGGCACCGCCCACGATGCTCCCGGCGGCGCCAGAGAGCAGGTAGGTGGAGAGGAGCGCCCCCGAGAAGGCCGCCGAGCGCCCCAGGTGGGTGACGAAGTAGAGCGGCACGAAGGCGTTGGTGCCCGTGTGGACCCACGTGCGCAGGACCACCGCCCCAAGGAGCAGCAGGAGCGGGCCCCACAAGTCCCCGTCCCTTGCTTTGGCCTCCGTTCGCACCGCGTGCCGGTGCGCCGACTCCCGCCTTCGGATGCGCCCGTACGAGTAGAGGAGGACCCCCAGGGCCACCGCACCGAGGAGGCCGTACCCCGCCGCCGTGGCCAGCACCCCCGCCCCCAAGAGCAGGGTGGTGAGCACCGGGCTCACCCCGAACCCCGCGTTGCCCCCCACCTGGAAGATGCTCATGGCCACGCCCCGTCGCTCGCCCCCGAAGAGGTAGGTCATCTTCGACGCCTCGGGGTGGTAGACGGCGGCCCCGATCCCCTGGAGGAGCACCGCGACCACCACGACCCAGAGGCTCGGTGCGAGCAGCGCGGCCGCCAGGGCCACGGTGGAGAGCGCAAGACCCCCGAGCAGGAGCCAGGTGGTGCGCACCCGGTCTCCCACCGCACCCACCACCGGTTGGAGCGCCGCCGACCCCAAGGTGGCCGCCAGCAGGAGGAGCCCCGTGGTGGTGTACGAAAGACCGTAGAGCGCCTGCCAATGCGGCAGAAGGACCGGAATCGCGCCCGAGACCACGTCCACCGCGAAATGGCCGAAGCTGATCGCGAGCAGCACCCAGGTAGCCAAGCCCATCGCTCCCGTTCCGATTCCTGCGTGGTCCGAGGATCCTCCTGGCATCATTCGCCGCGAGAGGGCGGCCGCCTGCCGCAGTCCCCCGTTCTCCGCCCCCGCTCCTTTGTGATAGACTGGCTACTGGGCGCCCGATGCGCGTCGCCCCGAGGAGGGACCCGAGTGACCCGCAACGACCGCTGGAGCCGGCCCGGCGCCATCTGGCCGCCGTTGGCCCCCCCGGCCCGCCGAAACCCCGAGGCCGCCCCGGGAGCCGAGGAGGCCGCCGCGGACCTCCCCGAGCCCGCGCCCGAGACCAACCCCTGGGCCCACCTGGAGCGGCCCCGGCGCCGGCCCACCCCGCCCGTGCGTGTCGGTGACGTGGTGATCGGCGGCAGCCACCCCGTGGTCGTCCAGTCCATGACCAACACCGAGACGGCCGACGCGGAGGCCACCGCTCGCCAGGTGGTGGAGCTGTCCCGCGCCGGGAGCGAGCTGGTGCGGATCACGGTCAACACCGACGAGGCGGCCCAGGCCGTGCCCAGGATCGTTCAGCGGGTACGGGCCGAGGGCGTGCGGGTTCCCGTGGTGGGGGACTTCCACTACAACGGCCACCTCCTCCTCACCCGCTTCCCGGCTTGCGCCGAGGCGCTGGACAAGTACCGCATCAACCCCGGCAACGTGGGCACCAAGCACCGGGACGAGAACTTCGCCCGGATCATCCAGGTGGCCAGGGATCGGGGCAAGCCCGTCCGCATCGGGGTCAACTGGGGCTCCCTGGACCAGCAGCTCCTTACCTCCCTCATGGAGGACAACGCCCGCCGGGAGCGTCCATGGAGCGCCCGGGCCGTCACCCTGGAGGCCATGGTGCAAAGCGCCCTCCGCTCGGCCCGGCTGGCGGAGGAGCTGGGGCTGCCCCACGACCAGATCGTGCTCAGCGCCAAGGTTTCTGCCGCGCCGGACCTCATCGCCGTCTACAGACGGCTGGCCGAGCTCTCAGACTACCCACTCCACCTGGGCCTCACTGAGGCCGGCATGGGCCTGCCGGGGATCGTGGCCAGTGCCGCGGCCCTGGCCCCGCTCCTGACCGCCGGCATCGGCGACACCATCCGGGTCTCCATCACCCCCGAGCCGGGGGGCGATCGCACCGAGGAGGTGCGGGTGGCCCAGCAGATCCTCCAGGCCCTGGGCCTGCGCACCTTCACCCCCCAGGTGACCGCCTGTCCGGGCTGCGGGCGTACGACGAACAGCTTCTTCCAGGAGATGGCCCGCGACATCCAGGCGTACCTGCAGGAGCAGCTTCCCGCCTGGAGGGAGCGGTACTCGGGCGTGGAGGAGCTGAAGGTGGCGGTGATGGGGTGCGTGGTGAACGGACCCGGCGAGAGCCGCCACGCGGACGTCGGCATCTCCCTGCCCGGAAGCGCCGAGGAGCCCAAGGCACCGGTGTACGTGGACGGGAGGCTGCGCACCACCCTTCAGGGCGACGACATCGTCCCCCGCTTCATCGAGCTCCTGAACGAGTACGTGGAGACTCGCTTCGGCAGGAAGGCCGAGCCGGCCCGGCGGTAGGGCGGGGTGCGCTGTCAGCGGGCCGATCGCATGCGGCCCTCGGCGTCTCCGTCATAGGAGGTGAGGTCGATGGCGGCGCGGGAGCGGAGAGGGCCTGGACGCGGGTCCACCCAGCCCGAATCCGCCGTCGTCGACCTGAACGCGGACCTGGGCGAGAGCTTTGGCCCCTACACCCTGGGGAACGATGCCGACATCCTCCGCTGGATCACCTCGGCCAACGTCGCGTGCGGTTTCCACGGGGGCGACCCCCGGGTGATGCGGAAAACCGTTGCCCTCTGCCGCGAGCGAGGCGTGGCCGTGGGCGCCCACCCCAGCTACCCGGACCGGGTAGGCTTCGGCCGCCGGGTGCTCTGGGCCACCCCCGACGAGGTGGAGACCGACGTGGTCTACCAGGTCGGTGCCCTCCTGGCCTTCTGCCGGGCCGAGGGGGTGCCGCTCCACCACGTGAAACCCCACGGCGCCCTCTACAATGTCGCGGCCCGGGATGAGGAGACCGCCATGGCCGTGGCCCGCGCCGTGCGGTCCGTGGATGCATCGCTCCTCCTCTACGCCCCACCCGGCTCCGCCCTGGCCCGGGCGGCCGAGACGGTACGGCTGCGCGTGGCGCTGGAGGGCTTCGTGGACCGGCGCTACCAGCCCGATGGAACGCTCCTGAGCCGCAGGGAGCCCGGGGCGGTGATCCACGCCCCCGAGGAGGCGGCCGCCCAGGCCTGGGCGATCGCGATCGACCGCGCGGTGCGCGCCCGCTCGGGTGAGGTGGTCCCCTTGCCTGCCCGCACCCTCTGTGTCCATGGCGACAACCCCGCAGCACTGGCCATCCTCGAGACGGTCCGGGCCACCCTGGACCAGGCGGGCATCCTCGTGGCCGCGCCGTGATGCGGATCTTGCTGGCGAAACACTGGGCACCGGGGCGTCAGGCGGGGCGGCTCTCGGCGGGGCGGTCCGCCTCCATCGCGCCGCTCCGCCCCTCCCTCACCCAGCAGATCTCCTCGTAGCGCACGTGGTGCCGGACCCGGCGGCCGTCCAGCAAGACCAAGTGGTCGCGAAAGGCCGCCGCCACCGTCCCGGCGAGGCGGCCGCAGGTGGTGGCCACCTCCACCTCCCGGTTCACCAGCCCCGCCATGTGCGCCGCAAAGGTTCCCGTGCCCGGGGACGGCTTGAGCTGCCAGGACCTCCACACCATGGGATCACCTTCCTCCCGGGCCGCGGGCGCCCGGATCCGGGGCGCCCTGCGCGCCTGCCATAGGAGGCCGCCACGTTCGACGGCTCCTTGCTGGCAGGATACGCGCCCATCCAGGCTCCGGCACGGGACGTCCATCCCATTGATGACAGGGGGTGCACGGTCTCAGCCCTCCGCCCCGACCTCCTCCCGCAGCACCCGGGCTGCAGCCACCAGGTTGCGGAGGGACGGGGTCACCTCGTCGTAGGAGCGGGTCTTGAGGCCGCAGTCGGGGTTCACCCAGAGCTGGGCTGGGTCCAGGACCTGGGCGGCCCGGCGGAGGAGGTGCTCCATCTCCTCCCGGCCGGGCACCCGGGGCGAGTGGATGTCGTAGACCCCCGGGCCGATCTCGTTGGGGTAGCGGAAGGCGACGAAGGCGTCCAGGAGCTCCATGCCCGAGCGGGAGGCCTCGATGGAGATCACGTCCGCGTCCAGGCCGGCGATGGCGTCGATGATGTCGTTGAACTCCGAGTAGCACATGTGGGTGTGGATCTGGGTCTCGTCCCGCACGCCGGCCGTGGCCAGGCGGAAAGACTCGCTGGCCCAGCGGAGGTAGCCGGCCCAATCGGCGCGCCGCAGGGGGAGGCCCTCCCGGAAGGCGGGCTCGTCGATCTGGATCACGCCGATGCCGGCGGCCTCCAGGTCCAGCACCTCGTCGCGGATGGCGAGGGCGATCTGCCGGCACGTCTCCGAGCGGGGCTGGTCGTCGCGCACGAAAGACCACTGCAGGATGGTGACGGGGCCGGTCAGCATCCCCTTCACCGGGCGGTCGGTGAGGGACTGGGCGTAGGTGATCCAGCGGACGGTCATGGGGGCTGGGCGCCAGACGTCCCCGTAGATGATGGGAGGCTTCACGTAGCGGGAGCCATAGCTCTGCACCCACCCGTGCTCGGTGAACGCGAAGCCCTCGAGCTGCTCGCCGAAGTACTCCACCATGTCGTTCCGCTCGGGCTCCCCGTGGACCAGCACGTCGAGCCCCAGCCCCTCCTGGAGCCGCACCACCCGCTCGATCTCTGCCTTGATCGCTGTCTCGTACGCCGCCTCGTCCAGCTCCCCCCGCCGGAGGCGCGCGCGCAGCCGGCGGATCCCCCCCGTCTGGGGGAAGGAGCCGATGGTGGTGGTCGGGAAGGGCGGGAGGCCGAGACGGGCTTGCTGGGCGCTCCGGCGCTCGGTGTGCGGGCTGCGGCGACGGGCCTGCTCGGAGGTGAGCGAGACGAGGCGGGCCTGCACCTGCGGGTTCTCCCGCCGGGCAGAGCTCCGGCGCGCCTCCACCTGGGAGCGGCTCGCCTCCAGGGCCGTGCGCACCGCGTCCCGCCCCTCGTTCAGGGCCCGAGCCAGTACCGCCACCTCGTCCAGCTTCTGGCGGGCGAAGGCGAGCCAGCCCTTCAGCTCAGGATCCAGGGCCGTCTCCAGGCTCAGGTCCACGGGCACGTGCAGGAGCGAGCAGGAGGGCGCCACCTGCAGCCGGTGGGAACCCAAGGCCTTCCGGGCCCGCTCCATGGGTTCCAGCGCCGCGGCCAGGTCGGTCCTCCAGACGTTCCGGCCGTCCACCACCCCCAGGGAGAGGGTGAGGCCCTCGGGAACCCCGTGGGCCAGGACCTGGTCGAGCTGCTCCGGTGCCCGCACCAGGTCCAGGTGGAGGCCGTTCACGGGCAGGGCCAGCGCGGTCTCCAGGTTCTCGCGCAGACCCTCGAAGTAGGTGGCCACCAGGAGCTTCAGGTTTCCGGCGGCTTCCCTGAGGGCCGCATACGCCCGGCGGTAAGCGTCGTGCAGGGACCCCTCGGGCGGCGGATCCAGGGCCAGGAAGGGCTCGTCCACCTGCACCCATGCCGCTCCGGCCTCGCGCAGCTCGGCCAGCAGCTGCTGGTAGACGGGCAGGAGGGTGTCCAGCAGGGAGAGGCGGTCGAAGGCGCCGCCCCGGGCCTTTCCAAGCAGCAGCAAGCTGACGGGACCGATGAGGACCGGCCGGGTGTCGAAGCCGGCCTCGCGGGCCTCCCGGAACTCGTCCACAGGTTTCTTGGAGGCCAGCTCGAACCGCTGGCCGCGGTGCAGTTCGGGGACGATGTAGTGGTAGTTGGTGTCGAACCACTTGGTCATCTCCATGGCCGGCACGCCCGATGGGGCCACGCCGGCCTCCGTCCCAGGCCGGACCTCCCCGCCGGCGCCGCGGGTCGGGCCCGAGACGCCCCGCGCCATGGCGAACGCGGTCGCCAGGGGTACGGGCCCGCCCTCCCAACCGAACCGCTCGGGCACCGCCCCTACCACGCAGGCCATGTCCAGCACCTGGTCGTAGAAGGAGAAGTCGTTCGAAGGGATGGCGCCCAGGCCAGCGTCGCGCTGAAGGCCCCAGTGGCGCAGCCGGAGCTCCCTTCCCACCGCCAGGAGCGCGTCCTCCCCCAGCTCACCCTTCCAATAGGCCTCGGTGGCCCGCTTCAGCTCCCGCCCGGCCCCGATCCGTGGAAACCCCAGGTTCCCAGCGACCGCCAACAGCATTCCCTCCCGCGTCGGGCCGGATCCGGCCCTATTGGCCCTACTGGAAGGGCCGGCACGGCGCCGGCCCGGTTTCGAGCTTCATTCGGCGGCAGGAGAGGCTCTCCTGCCCGGCACCCGGAGCCGGCCCGTTCGAGCACGGCGACGGGGACCGCGCCGCTCACTGGGGGACCTTCTGCCAGTCCTTCAGGAACCGCTCGAGCCCCACGTCGGTGAGGGGGTGCTGGAAGAGCTGTTCCAGGGTCTCAAGCCTGAGGGTGATCACGTCGGCCCCGATCAGGGCCGCCTCCAGCACGTGCTGGGGGTGCCGCACCGCCGCCACCAGGATTTCGGTGGAGAAATCGTAGTTGTCGTAGATCTGGCGGATCTCCTCCACGATCCCCATCCCCTCGTGCCCGATCGCGTCCAGCCGGCCCACGAAGGGGCTCACGTAGGTGGCTCCCGCCTTGGCCACCAGCAGGGCCTGGAGGCTCGAGAAGCAGAGGGTGGCGTTGATTTTGACGCCCTCCTGGCTCAGCACCTTCATGGCCTTGACGCCCTCCACGATGGTGGGGACTTTCACCACCACGTTGGGGGCGAGTCGGGCCAGCTCGCGGGCCTCCTTGACGATGCCCTCCTTGTCGGTGGCCACCACCTCCAGGCTCACCGGCTCCTCCTGCAACTCCGTGAGGATCTCGTCCACCACCTGCCGGAAGGTCTTGCCCGTGGCCGCCACGTGGCTCGGGTTGGTGGTGACCCCGTCGAGCACGCCCAGCTCCTTCGCCCGGCGGATCTCTTCGATCTTGGCCGTGTCCAGGAAGAACTTCACGCCGTTCCCTCCTCGTTCAATCGCCTGCCCGCGGGACGGGCAGAGGCTCACATCCGATGCGATACACGTTCAGCATCTCCTGGGTCAGCGTGGCCCCTCGCAGAAACGCACCCGGGAGCAACACCTGACACCCTGTCGTGACAGGCGAAACCCAGGTGTACTTCGACAGCGCAAGAGCAGATCCTGGAAACGACCGGATGCATCGCATCGGTCGCGCCGTCCCACCTCGTGGAGGGGATCACTCCGTTTGAGCCAGGACCTGCCTCGCTTCCCGGAGATCGATCCTCGCCCTGTGCCCGTGCTTCTCCAGGAGTGCCGACAGGTTCGCACCATTCAGCAGCGTCAGAGGCTTACCCTTGGTGAACTCGTAGGCATCGGGGCCGAAGTCGGCCGTCGTGACAAGGATTCCCTTGTTTGCACCCTCGTTGATGACGGTTCCGTACAAGTCCCGGACAGATCGACGGCACGAAAGGCCGTCCGGCTCACCTGTACTGAAAGGATACAGGCGTTCACCTGCTTGCCTGTGGCTGGATCGATGGATTTGACCCAGCCATTGAACACAATCTGCTTGAGGGCGTCCAGCGAATCAGCCTCGAAGAGCTCGTAGACGCCGCGTTACCTTCACCCACCCAGCGCCCGGACCACCATCTCCAGCACGGCCTCCGCGTCCACCCTCATCGCCACCTGCACGTTGGGCCGGCGGGATTCCCGGTCGGCGGGCATCCTTCGCCCGTCGCAAACCGTCATCCCGTACGTCTGCTCGCCCCGGGTCTCCACACGCACCTCCATGGGCTCCAGCTCAAAGAGCTCCGGGGCAGCCACGAAGGCTACCGCGCAGGGGTCGTGCAAAGGTGCGCCTATCTCTTCCTCACCGAAGTGGCGGGCCGTAGTCTGCAGGTAGAAGGAGAGGAGGTCGGCCAGGGCGCCCGCGATCGGGCTCCTGCCCCGGCGCACCCGCTCCACGTGCCGCCGGGTGAGGCGCACCTGGTGGGTTAGGTGGAGCCCCATCATCACCAGAGGCACGCCCGATTCCAGCACAATCCGGGCGGCCTCGGCGTCGGCCCAGATGTTGAACTCGGCCGCGGCGGTGACGTTCCCCGGCCCGGCGGATCCCCCCATGAAGACGATCCGTTTGAGCTGCTGGGCAAGCCCGGGGCGAAGGCGCAGGGCCAAGGCCACATTGGTCATGGGCCCCGTCACCACCAGGGTCAGCTCGCCTGGTGCCCCCGAGGCCCGCCGGAGCAAGGTTTCCGCCGCGCCCTCGGGGTCCGGCCCCGTCTCCGTGGATGGCAGCCCCTCGCCCACCGTGTCCAGCCCGCTCTCCCCGTGGAAGGAGAGCGCGTCCACCGGATCGCGCACCAGCGGCCGCGCCGCGCCGGCGTGAACGGGCACGTCGCTCCCCACCGCCCGCAGGATCCTCAGGGCGTTCCGCGTCGTCTTCTCCAGGGGGGCGTTCCCGGCCACGGTGGTCACCGCCTCCGGGCGGAGCCGTGGGTGGCGGAGCGCCAGGAGGATGGCCGCCATGTCGTCGTGGCCGGGATCGCAGTCCAGGATGAGCCGCTCGGGAACACCGGTCGTCTCCCCCGCTGGCATGCTCACCGCCCCCGCTCAGGCGGCGTGGCCATCACGTCGTCGCCCCCGTCCACGATCAGCTCCGTGCCCGTCACCCACGAGGCCTCGTCGGAAAGGAGGTACAGGGCGGCGTACGCGATGTCCGCGGCCGACCCGTACCCGGCCAGGTGCTTGCGCTGAACGGGCCGGATGGGCCCCTCGCCCAGAGGCTCCCAGATGAGCCCGGGCGAGATCAGGTTGACCCGCACGTTGCGCGCCCAAGACTCCCGCGCCAGGCGGCGCACCAGGCCCGTCAGCCCCTCCTTGCCCGCCGAGTAGGCGACCCCTCCCGCGAGGCGCGTCTGGGGCGCCGCCCCCAGGGCGACGACGGACCCGCCCCCTTGCTCTTCCATGGCCGGGATGCTCGCCCGCGAGAAGAGGAAGAGGGCCCGCATCAGACTGGTGAGGGCCTGATCCCACTGATTCGGTTGCAGCGTCTCTGCTCGGCTCTGGGGCTGGTAGAAGCCGCCCGCGGCCGTCACCAGCCCGTCCAGGCGGCCGAAGGCGACGACGGCCCGATCCACGGCCTCCCGTGCGACGACCTCCACGGTGACGTCTCCCTGCAGGCTCTCCACCTGGCCCCCGGCCTCAGCGCAAAGGTGTGCCGTCTGCTCCAGCTCGGGGCGGTTCCGTGAGACGAGGACGAGGTGAGCACCCTCCTGGGCCAGGAGGACCGGAATGGCCCGTCCCATGTTGTCGCCCGCCCCTGCGACCAGCACGACCTTCTCCTGCATGCGCACGGGCGACCCTCCTCTGCTGGGGATCCCGTACCCCGGGATCCGCTCAAGGTGACGAAAGCTCTGAGGCCAGCCTACCACCCGCAGAGGGGTGCGGCAAGGTGAATCGCCGCGATCAGCCCTTCACCGCCCCGGCCGTGAAGCCCACCACGAAGCGGTCCAGGAAGGCGTTGTACAGGAAGGTCAGGGGGAGGCTGGTGATGAGGGCGGCCGCCATGAGCGACCCCCAGTAGTAGACGTCCCCCCGTACCAGGGCCACCGGCACGCCCAGGCTCACGGTCATCTTCCCCACCGAGCTGATGAAGGTGAGGGCGTAGACGAACTCCTGCATCACCAGGGTGAAGGCGAAGATCACCACCGTGAGGACGCCCGGCACCGAAAGGGGCATGACCACCCTCACGATGGCGCCCAGCCGGCTCTGCCCGTCGATCATGGCCTGCTCCTCGATGTCCCGGGGAATGGAGCGGAAGAAGCCCATCATCAGCCAGGTGGTGAAGGGGATGGTGAAGGTCGGGTAGATGAGGATCAGCGCCCAGAGCGAGTTCTGCAGCCCCAGCACGGAGATGAGGCGGGCGAAGGGGATGAAGAGCAGCGTGGGCGGGATCAGGTAGGTCAGGAAGACCCCGATGCCCAACCGCTCGCCCCACCGCCCCACGAGCCGCGCCAGGCTGTAGCCGGCGGGCACCGCCGCCAGGAGGGTGATAGCCACCACCACGCCTCCCACCAGGAAGGTGTTCCCGAGCCACTGGAGGTACGGCGTGTTCTGGAAGAGCAGGCGCAGGTGCTCCAGGGTCGGCGGGGCGTTGAAGATCCATGGGATGTGGTCGGGGACCGTGGCGCCCACGTAGAGGTCCCGGTTCTGCTTGAAGGCGGTGAGGAGCATCCAGTAGAAGGGCATCACCGCGAACAGGGTGAAGCCCACCACCAGGGCGTAGATCCCCACCCGCTGTGCGACCCGCTTCGCCTGGCGGCTTCGCCGGCGAGACAGCGGGCGGACCGCCTGCGTCGCTACCCCCATCACGACTGCCCCACCTCCGATCCCCGGGCCACGCGGAGCATACCGATGGCCACCAGCACCAGCAGCGGGAAGAGGAAGACGGCGATGGCCGCCCCCTGCCCCAGGTCCGCCCCCAGGATGCCCTGCTGGAAGGCGTAGCTTGCCAGCACGTGGGTGGTGTTGTAGGGCCCGCCTCGGGTGAGCAGGTAGACCACGCCCAGGTCCGTGGCGGTGAAGACCACGCCGAAGAGCACGGCCACCGTCACCACTGGCAGCAGGAGGGGCACATCCACGTGGAAGAGGCGCCGCCAGAAGCCGGCTCCGTCCACCACCGCCGCCTCCTCCACGTCCTTGGGAAGCGAGGTCATCCCTGCGAGGAGCACCACCGTGGCGAAGGGGAGCATGCGCCAGACGTGGACGGTGACGATGGCGATCGTGGCCAGGGTAGGGTCGCCGAACCAGTAGAACCACTGGCCGGGGCCCATGAGCCCCACCGCCCGCAAGGTCCAGTTGATGACACTGAAGGTGGAGTCGAAGATCCAGGTCCACGCCATGGAGGCCAGGGCGATGGGCGCCGCCCACGGCATGAGGATGAGGAAGCGCACCAGGCGCTTCCCTCGGAACTCGCTGTTCAGCACCAGGGCCAGGGTGGTGGCCAGGATCACCACCAGGAGCTGCGACACCACCGTGAAAAGCAACGTGTTGCTGAGCGCCCGGCGGAAGATGGGGTCGTGGATAACCCGGGCGAAGTTCTTCAGCCCCACGAACGAGAAGGAAAGGCTTCCCGCGCTGGCCTGGCTCAGGGAGAGCACCAGCGCCAGCACGAAGGGTATCCCCACCAGCACGATGACATAAAGCAAGGCCGGGGTGAGCATGAGGGTTCCCAGCCACTCGGCCCGATCGGCCAGGCGCAGGCCTCCGCGCCGGGCTACCCCGCCGACGGCCTCCCCTGGCAGCTCCCTACTGACGCCCATGAGATCGCCTCAGTCCCGTGGCCCGGTCGAAGAAGCGCAGCTCCTCCTCGGGCACGCCGAAGTCGTACCGCTCGCCTTCCCGCAAGGCCGCCGGCACAGTGAAGGGGAGCTTGGCGATGATGGACGCCTCCCGGGCGGCCCGGGGAGCCCCCTCTTCCAGGTGGCCGTAGATGAGCCGGTCTGAGCCAAGATACTCCACGCGGCGTACCCGGAAACCGAAGCGGCGCAGCGCCCGCCCCTCGCCGTACGCGTCCACGGGCAGGAAGCTCTCAGGCCGGAAGCCCAGGATCGTTCCCGCGTCCAGGTCCAGCAGGTTCATGGGCGGTGAGCCCACGAAGGTAGCCACGAAGGTGTCGGCCGGGTCCGAGTAGACCTCCCTGGGCGTGCCTACCTGCCGCACCTGGCCTTGGTTCATGACGGCGATGCGGTCGCCCAGCCCCATAGCCTCCACCTGGTCGTGGGTTACGTAGATGGTGGTGGTGCCCAGCTGGCGCTGGAACTGCTTCAGCTCGTCCCGGGCCGTGGCCCGCAGCTTGGCGTCCAGGTTGGAGAGCGGCTCGTCGAGGAGGAAGACCTCGGGGTCGCGCACCACCGCCCGCGAGAGGGCCACCCGCTGCCGCTCGCCGCCCGAGAGCTCCCGGGGGAAGCGCTGCAGGAGGTGCCCGATGCCGAACATCCTGGCCCCTTCGACCACCTTCTGCTGGATCCGCTCGGCCGCCATCCGCACCGACTGGAGCGGGAAGGCGATGTTGTCGAAGGCCCGCTTGTGCGGGTAGAGGGCGTAGCTCTGGAAGACCATGGCCACGCCCCGCTCCCGGGGCGGCACGCTCGCATCGGCCAGAAGGCCGCCGATGTAGATCTCGCCCTCGGTGGGGTGCTCGAGCCCTGCCACCATGCGCATGAGCGTGGTCTTGCCGCAACCCGACGGGCCCAAGAGCACCAGCAGCTCCCCGTCCTCGATGGAGAGATCGACCCCGTCCACGGCCCGGACTCCGTCGAAGTGCTTCTTCAGGTTCTTCGTCTCGACCCGTGCCACCGCTGCGCCTCCTGCCCTTACGGACTGCGATCGGAATCGGGGCCCGAGCCGTCTCCCGGCCCGGGCCCCGCGATCCGTGCGGCCGTCAGGCCACCAGGCCCCGCTCACGCCACCTGGCGAAGATCTCCTTCACCCGGGCTTCCGCTTCGGCCACGGCCTCTTTCGCGGTCAACGCCCCCGTGGCCACCTTGGCGAACATGTCGGGTAGGACGAAGCTGTCGAAGACCTCGCCGATGGCGGGGTTGGCCGGCCCGGGATGCCCCACGTTGGTGGACCACTGGAGGGCGTTCTTGAGGGCGGCCAGCTTGTTCGGAGGATTGGAGCCGAAGGGGTCGTTCCCGGTGACCTGGACCATCCATTCCTGGCCCGCCGCCTGCCGTTCTGCGAGCGGCACGCCCTTCTCGGCCACCGAGCCCGGGAAGGACGGGAAGTTGTAGAGCTTGCTCGCCATCACCGCGTCCCGGTAGTTGTCCACCAGGTCCACGAGGAACTTCTTGGCCAGGTCGGGGCTCTTGGCGAACTGCCAGATGAAGTAGGCGCCCATCACGTGCTCGCTGGCCCACTGGAGGCCGGTCGGGCCCTTGAGGGGCTCGACGAAGAAGGTATCGTCCGCCACAGGCAGGCCGTTGTCCTGCGCGGTGCGGTAGGCCGAGATGGAGTTGACGATGTAGGCGGTCTGGCTAGCGTTGAACGCCTGGTTGTTGGACGACGCGTTCCAGCTGAGCACCGCCGGGCTCATGGCCTCCCTGTAAAGCGTGGCCATGAACTCCACGGCCTGGAGGGTGGCATCGGAGTTGAGCACCACCCGCTCGTTCTCGTCCTGCACCGAGGCCCCGTACGACCAGAGCAGCGCCCGGCTCGCCATGTTGGAGTCGATGTCCTGGGAGAGGCCGATGCCCACCGGGATCTGGACCTGCGGGTATTTCTGCCGGATGGCCTTGCCGCCGTTCAAGAGGTCCTCCCACGTCTTGGGGCCGTCGGGCATGCCGATGCCGCTCCAGATGCTCTTCAGGTAGTCGCCGGGGTCAGGCACGTAGTTGTCGGAGAAGCCGAACCACTTCTCCGTGACGGGGTTGTAGGTGCTCCGCTTGGCCAGGTCCAGGATGGGCCCGTGCCGGCGCTCCACCTCCTGGACCACGTCGGCCATGTCGAGCACGTGGGGCTCGAAGGCCGCCGGTGGCGAGATGAACATGAAGAGGTCGTGGCCCTCCTGGGCCGCAACCTCTGCGTTGGCCCGGGGCACCAGGTCTGAGAACGCGATATGGTCCACGGTGACCTGGACGTTGTTCTGCTTGCCCCACTCCTGGGCGTACTGGTCGAACCAGACGTCGTAGGCGGGAACGAAGTGGCTCCACTGGATGATGCGCAGGGTCTGCCGGCCCTGGGCGCGAACCCGGGGCACGAAGACGTACGGAGCCGCCGCGACCGCCAAGGCCCCCGAGCCCGCCCACTTGAGGACGGTGCGCCGGGTCACGTCCGGGTCGCGGTTCATGAGTCCCTTGCCAGCCGGTGAAGGCGTCGTACCTGCGGACACGTTGCCGTCGTGAAACCCGTCGCCCAAGCCAAGACGTGTGCTGCTCACCTGGACCCCCCCGTGGCGTGGTGGTTGGAGTGTACCGGATGAACGTACATTTCCTGCGTTCTATGGTAGCACTCGGTCGCAAAAGGCGTCAAGGTTGAGTCTTTGCGCTACTATGACTGTGAAAGTGGTTTCGATCTCGCTTACGGGTCGGGTCCTGATGCCGGCGAGCCGGCGGCCGGGCCCGATCTCCCGGGTGGAATCCCTTGCCCCGAACCGCGCGGCAGTGTATCCTAGCGAGCGCATCCTTTCCTCAAGAGACGCTCCGGGGAGGTCCCCGCCATCGAGACGCCCTTCCCCTTCACGAACCTGCTCCTGGTCACGCTGATCGCGTTCGTGGTACCCCTGCTCACGGCCCGGTCCCGCCGGCTGAAGATCCCGCTGGTGGTGGGCGAGATCCTGGCGGGCGTGCTGGCGGGCCCGTCGGTGCTGGGGTGGGTCACGCCGGACCGCTGGCTCGACTTCCTGGCCACCCTGGGCCTCACCTACCTCATGTTCCTCTCGGGGCTCGAGGTCGACTTCGGTGCGCTGATGCGCGCGCGGGAGGCCGGGCGCGCGACCCGCAGCTTCCGGGCGCCTCTATGTTTCTACGGCCTCACCCTGCTCCTCTCGGCCGGGGCCGCGCTCGGCTTCGCCGCCATGGGGCTCGTCCGCAATCCGTGGGTGGCCGCGCTGGCCATGGCCACCACCTCGCTGGGCGTGGTGCTGCCGATCTTGAAGGAACGGGGCCTGTCGGGGTCGGACTTCGGGCAGCAGCTGCTGCTCGCGGCCCTTGTGGCCGACTTCGGCACCATGCTCCTCCTGGCAGGCGTGGTGGCCCTCCTCACCGGCGGGAACGTGGCCCATGTCCTCCTGATCTCCGTCCTCTTCCTGGCCTTCTTCCTCCTCTACCGCCTCGCCCGCGCCGTGGTGCCGCGCGGCGGCTGGCTCGGGGAGCTGGGCCATGCCACGTCCCAGCTCGGGGTGCGGGGCAGCTTCATGATCATCTTCGTTTTCGTGGCCCTGGCCGAGGGGCTGGGGGCCGAGGTGATCCTGGGGGCCTTCCTGGCCGGCGCGCTCGTCTCCCTGCTGGAGAGGGGCGAGGCGGAGGATCTGCGCTCCAAGCTGGACGCGATCGGCTTCGGCTTCTTCATCCCTCTTTTCTTCATCATGGTCGGGGTTCGTCTGGAGGTGGGCGCGGTGCTGGGCCGGCCCGACACGCTGGTGCTGGCGGGGCTCATGTTGCTGGGCCTCTACGGCATCAAGCTCCTGGCGGCGCAGCTGAGCCTGGCGGGACCTGTGCCCCACCGCCTGGCCAGCGGCTTCCTCCTGGCCCCCGGGCTCAGCCTGGTGGTGGCCGTGGCCGACGTGGCGCTGAGCATCGGGCAGATCGGCATCGCGCTCCACGCCGCCCTGATCCTGGTGGCCGTGATCTCGAGCCTCATCTCGCCCCTCCTCTTCGACCACTGGGCACCCCGGGCCCGTGACGTGCCCCGGCACGTGGTGATCGCGGGCGCCGGCCGGGCATGCCAGGTGCTGGCTCAGCGGCTGGGCGCGCGAGGGCTCCGGGTGCGGGTGGTGGACACCCGGCCCGTGCAGCTTGCCGAGGCACGCGCCCAAGGCATCGAGTCCGGCGAGCACCCGCTCACCGCCGGCGAGCTCATCGCCCAGGGCCGCAGCTGGGCCGAAGCCGGGGCGCCACTCACCTGGGTGCTCCCGTCGGATTCCGACGAGCTGAACGCCCGCCTGGCCCTCGACCTGCGGGAGCGGACCGACGAGCCCATCGTGGCCTTCGCCGGCGACCCGGCCGTGGCCGCCCGCCTGGCGGAGCATCAGATCCAGGCGGTGACGCCGGCCCTCTCGACCCTGATGCTGGCTGAGAACCTGGTGGCCCAGCCTGAGCTTTTCCACCTCTTCACCGGAACGGACGGCGAGGTGGGGGCGGCCGAGGTTCGCCTGGCCGAGCCCGCATGGCACGAGACGCCTATCCGCCACATCCCCATCCCCCACGGCGTGCTGCTGCTGGCGGTGGCCCGCGATGGCGAGCACCTCGTGCCCAACGGAGACACCCGCCTGCTCCTGGGCGACCGCATCGCCCTTGTGGGGCGAAAGGACCTCCTGGACGAAGCGACCCGGCTGCTGGGGCGGCGGTGAGCCAGCGTGCAGGGCTGCCTCTCCCGGGCGGCGCAGGAGTTGCGGCGAATACGGCGTAAGACGCCTGGTGTTGGGCCAACGCACGCACGAGGCACGGGAGAGCTTCGGAGAGGCGGCCGAGCCGAGCCTCCGGGGCCGTCGCGTCCTCCAGGAAGGGAGCGCACGCACGTGGGCAATCGAGTGAAGGAACGGCTGAAGCAGGGGCTCCCGAGCGTGGGGAACTGGATCAACATCCCCTCGCCGGCGGTGGCGGAGCTCCTGGCAGGCCACGGTATGGACTGGCTCCTGGTCGACACCGAGCACTGCCCCACGGACTACGAGACGATCGAGAACCTCCTGCGGGCGATGCGCGGCACCGAGGTGGTGCCGCTGGTGCGGGTGGCAGGCAACGACCCGGTGCTGATCAAGAAGGCGTTGGACCGGGGCGCCCTGGGGGTCCTGGTGCCCCTGGTGAACTCCGCGGAGGAGGCGGCCGCCGCGGTCGCGGCCGCCAAGTACCCGCCCGAAGGGATCCGGGGGGTGGCCGGAACCCGGGCCAGCCGGTACGGCGCGGACCTGCGGGCCTACTTCGCAAGCTGGAATCAGGACGTGCTGGTGGCCGTCCAGGTGGAGACCCGTCAGGCGCTGGAGCAGGTGGAGGCCATCGCGGCGGTGCCCGGCGTGGACGTGGTCTTCATCGGCCCCAACGACCTCTCCGCCAACCTGGGGGTCTTCCAGCAGTACGACCACCCTGCCTTCGCGGAGGCGGTGGCGCGCGTCCTGCGGGCGACCCGGGCCCACGGCGTGGCCGCCGGCTACATGGCGTCCGACTCGGCCTCCGTCCTGGCCAAGATCGAGGAAGGCTTCACCTTCGTCTCGGCCGGCAGCGACACCCGCCTCCTGAGCGCCGCGGCCGCCGCCACCTACGGGGCCATCGAGCGGGGATTGGGCGAGCGGGGGTTCCGCTGAGAAGGAGCCTCAGCGTGAGGGGCGCCGAAACCACGGTTTTCACAGGGTCGCCCGTTCCGCCCGGCGAAAGGGACCGGAGCCGGCGACCCTGTGGCGCGTGCTGCGGCAGGCGGTCGCCCTGCTGAAGCATGCTACTCCGCGTACGGAAGAGGTTGGAGGCTCGATCCATGGACGGCGCACGGGATACAGGCGCCCAGGCGCAGATGCGGGCGATCCGCAGGGTGCTCTGGGTGGTGCTTCTCCTCAACTGGGCGGTGGCGTCCGCCAAGCTCCTGGTAGGCTCCTGGATCCGCAGCGCCAGCATGGTGGCCGACGGCTTCCACTCCTTCTCCGACGGCGCCTCCAACGTGGTGGGCCTGGTGGGCGTGAGCATGGCGGCCCAGCCCAGCGACCCCGAGCACCCCTACGGTCACAAGAAGTTCGAGACCTTCGCCTCGCTGGTCATCGGCTTCATGCTCGTCTTCGTCCTCATCGAGATCGTGCGCTCGGCGGCGGTGCGGGTGCTGCACCCCCTCCACCCCGAAGTGAGCGTGGCCAGCCTGGTCGTCATGGCCGTCACGATGGTGGTGAACGCCGGCGTCTCCACCTACGAGCGCCGGGCGGGCCGGCGGCTGGGTTCCGACGTCCTCATCTCCGACAGCGCCCACACCGCGAGCGACGTGCTGGTCTCGGTTTCGGTTCTGGGAACCCTGGTGGCGGCGCGCCTCGGCTACCCCCGGCTGGACACCTTCATGACCTTCGTGGTTGCGGGCTTCATCGGCCGCGCCGCCTGGCAGATCCTGCGCCACGCCTTCGCCGTCCTGGGCGATACGGTCGCCCTCCCCGAGGCGTCGCTGCGGCAGGTGGTCCTGGAGGTGGAGGGCGTTCTCGCATGCGACCAGATCCGCAGCCGAGGGCGTCCCGACGACATCAAGGTGGACGCCGTCATCCGGGTCGACCCCGCCCTGGACGTAGACCGGGCCCATGCCATCGCCGACGCGGTGGAAGCGCGCGTCCGTGCCTCCTTCCCCGGCGTGACGGACGTGGTCGTCCATGTGGAGCCGGCATCGGGCAGGCTGCCCCTGGCCAGGTGCTGAGCGTGATCGACCCGCTTCTGGCCGACCACGTGCTGCGGGAAGCAGAGCGCTTTTTGGAGATCCTGCGGGCCTTGGAGCGAGGGGAGGAGCAGGTGCCCGCTGGCGAGAGGTTCTGACGACGTGCGCGGCCGGACCGCTCCTGGAAAGCGAGCGTGCACCAGGCCGTCCATGCGGTATTGGCACCTCGTCCGGCCCCTGGGCCCGGCCCATCGCCGGCTCTGGCGTTGGCGTCGGCGGTGAGCCCCGGCACACCAAAAACGTAGTTGACTGATAGGAATGTATGACTTACATTGGGCATGAGATCCTCTGGGAGGTGGTCACGTCCGTGCTGACGACGGCGGTTCATGTCGTCATCCTTCTGCTCTTGATCGCTGGGCTTGCCTGGATGCAGGTGCGGCGGCTGTCCTTCTCGGCGCGCGTCTTCTCGGGGCTCGGGCTCGGGATCCTCTTCGGGATCGTCCTGCACCAGGTGTACGGGCCCGGATCCGAGGTCCTCAAGAGCTCCATCGACTGGTTCAACCTGGTCGGGGTCGGGTACGTGAAGCTCCTGCAGATGATCGTGATCCCGCTCGTCTTCATCTCGATCGTGGCAGCGTTCACCAAGATGGAGCTCACGCAGAACGTCGGGAAGGTCAGCGGGCTGATTCTCCTGGTCCTGGTGGGCACCACGGCCATCGCGGCCGCGGTGGGCATCGCCTCGGCGGGGGCGTTCGACCTCCAGGCGGTCCAGATCCCGCAGGGCAACGCGGAGCTGGCTCAGGCGGCACGCCTGGAGCAGACCTTCGCCACCATCGAGGGAAGGACGCTACCCCAGCAGATCCTCGAGCTCATCCCGGCGAACCCGTTCCTGGACTTCACCGGGGCCAGGCGGAGCTCCACCCTCGCGGTGGTGATCTTCGCCGCCTTCGTTGGGCTCGCCTACCTGGGCGTGAGACGGCGCGACCCCCAGGCGGCCGAGACCTTCGAACGGCTGGTGCAGGCGCTCAACGGCGTGGTCATGGGGATGGTCCGGATCGTCATCCGCCTGACGCCTTACGGCGTGCTGGCCCTCATGACCCGGGTGGCAGCCACCAGCGACTACGCGGCCATCTGGCAGCTCGGGAAGTTCGTGGTGGCCTCGTACGCGGCGCTCCTGGTGATGTTCGGCATTCACCTGCTCCTGCTCACCCTGGCCGGCTTGAACCCGGCGGCCTACGTGAGGAAGGTGCTGCCGGTCCTGGGCTTCGCGTTCACGTCCCGGTCCAGCGCCGCGACCCTGCCGCTGAACGTGCGGGCCCAGACCGAGGAGCTCGGCGTCCCGCAGGGGATCGCCAACTTCGCGGGATCCTTGGGGCTCTCCATCGGCCAGAACGGGTGCGCGGGCATCTACCCGGCCATGCTGGCCGTCATGATCGCCCCCACGGTGGGGATCGACCCGTTCACGCCCTCGTTCCTCGCGACCGTGATCGCCGTGGTGGCCATCAGCTCCTTCGGCGTAGCCGGCGTCGGCGGCGGGGCCACCTTCGCGGCGATCCTGGTGCTGTCGGTGCTGGGGCTCCCCGTCGGCCTGGCCGGGCTGCTGATCTCCATCGAGCCCCTGATCGACATGGGGCGGACGGCGGTCAACGTCAGCGGCGCCATGACCGCTGGGGTGCTGACGAGCCGGCTCACCAGGCAGTTGAACGCGGAGACGTACGTGGGCGTGGGGCTGCGGGAGCAGGCGTAGGGACCGTTCCGACGTGCGGGGCCACGAAAGCGGGCGGAGCAAGCGAACGCAGCAGGCCCTGCCCGTCACGACACCTCCGACGCCCAGACCGTCAGCCGCTCGAAGGCCTCCTCGTCCACCTGAACCCCCAGCCCCGGTCCTGCGGGCACCGGCAGCCGGCCGCCCACCGGGGTCAACTGGGCGCCTACGAGGGCGTCCTTCAGGGGGTTCGGGTGGGCGTCGTACTCCACGGTGAGGCCGGTGGGGGCGGCGGCGGTCAGGTGGGTGGAGGCGGCCAAGCCGAAGACCGAGCTCCAGCAATGGGGCGAGAAGCGGCGGTGGTAGGCCGAGGCAAGGGTCGCGGCGGCCCAGGTCTCGGTGACCCCGCCGCAGCGGGTCACGTCGGGCTGCACCACGTCCACCCCGCCCCGCTCGATCAGCTCCCGGAAGCCGTGGCGGGTGTACTCGCCCTCGCTTCCCGCCACGTAGCAGGAGAGGGCCCGGGCCACCTGAGCGTAGCCCTCCACGTCCTCCACGGGGACGGGCTCCTCCAGCCAGTAGAGGCCGTCTTCTTCCAGGCTCCGCCCGAGGCGGATCGACGTCTTCACGTCGTAGACCCCGTTCACGTCGGCCATGAGGGTGGTCCCTTCGCCCACGAGCCGGCGCACCGCCCGGAAGACCGCCCGATCGCGCTCCAGTCCCTGCCCCACCTTCACCTTCATGGCCCGGAAGCCGGTCTCGGCGAAGCGGGCCGCCTGGCTTTCGGCCTCCTCCACGCTCCCCAGGTAGACGCTGGCAGCGTAGCAGTCGACCGTATCGGTGATGGCGCCGCCCAGGAGCGAGGCCAGGGCTGCATTCAGGGCCTTCCCCTTCAGGTCCCAGAGTGCCGTGTCCACCGCGCTGAGCGCCTCGTAGACCATGCCCTTGGGCCCATGGTAGCCCACCCCCTCCCGCTGCATCCGGGCCAGGGGATCTCCTGACAGAGGATCTGCCCCCAGCAGGAAGGGGGCATAGAGCTCCTCCACCATGGCCTTCACCGACCGGGGCGTCCCGTAGCTTTCGCCGTAGCCGGTCACGCCCTCGTCGGTCTCGAGCCGGACCACCAGCAACCGCCGCGACCGAATGGGCGGGCGCCGGGCGCTACCGCCCATGGGTTCGGCCAAAGGTGCCTCCAGCAGACGGGTTTCCACCTTGCGGATACGCATGCACGTCCGCCCCCTCATCAGGGGTCGTCTGGTGACGGGTCCGCCACCTACCCCAGGCCGCTGCCCTACACCTCGCCCCGCTCGATCGCGGGCCAGTACCGCTCCACGGCTTCGAGCATCCGGGCGACATGGTCGGAGGCTGCCCGGGCGGCTGCTTCCGGGTCCCTGGCCCGCAGGGCTTTCAGGATCTCCCGGTGCTCCCGCATCGATGCCTCCATCCTACCCGGCAGGCCGGTGGTGCTGCTCATGACCAGACGGACCTGTGATTCGAGCCCCTCCATGACCTTGAGGAGGGTGCTGTTGCCGGCCATCTCCCGGATCCGGGCGTGAAAGCCGATGTCATGTTCGCGGTACTGCGCCGGCGAGCCGCCTACCCTCTCCCGCTCGGCCTCCGCGAGGATCCGTTCCAGCTCGGCCGCGTCCAGAGGCTGGATCCGCTCGGCCGCCCGCCGGGCCGCGAAGCTGTCCAAGGCTTGGCGGCACTCCAGGACGTCCTTCACCTCCGCGAGCGTCAACCGCCGCACCACGGCCCCCTGCGAGGGGACGATCACGACCAGGCCGTCCCGCTCGAGGCGGGCGATGGCCTCCCGGATCGGCGTCTTGCTCAAGCGGAGCCGCTCCGCCAGCGTGCGCTCCACCAGCCGGTCTCCCGCCCGCAGGCGCCGGGCCAGGATCTCCTGCCTGAGGAGATGGTACGCCTGCTCCGTCAGGCTGGGAGCCCGCTGCACCGTCAGCGATCTCTCCGTCGTCAGGTCCCCCTCCCCGATTCACGCACTCCGGTAGAGCTTGGTGAGAACGAATTCCCGGTGGCCCAGGACCTCGGCGGCCGTCCTGCGGCCCGAGGCCGTCCGCAGCACGAGGTCCATCAGCCGGTCGCCCGCCTGCTCCAGGCTCTCCTCCAAGGTGAGGATCCCCGAGACGTCCAGGTCGATGTGCTCGCTCATGGTGCGCACCGTGACCGGGTTGGCGCTCAGCTTGATCACGGGGACGATGGGGTTCCCCACGATGTTCCCCTGTCCCGTGGGGAAGAGGTGCAGCACCGCACCGCCGGCCGCGAAGAGGGTGATGGCCTCGGCGGCCGCCGACGAGGTGTTCATGAAGTAGAGGCCACGCCCCCGGGGCTCCTCGGCCATCTCCAGCACACCGTCCACCTGGGCCTTCCCGATCTTCTGGATGTTCCCCAGCGCCTTCTCCTCGATGGTGGTGAGTCCCCCCGCGATGTTGCCCTGGGTGGGCTGGGAGCCCAGGAGGTCCGCGTCCTGGTCCAGGATCGCCCGCTGGTACTCGTCGAAGATCCGTTGGAACTTCTCGCGCTCGGCGGGGTCCTTGATCCGCTCGGCCACGATCGGCTCGCCGCCCGTCAGCTCCGAGGTCTCGCCGAAGAGGACGGTCCCGCCCGCCGCCACCACGCGCTCGACCGCCTTCCCCACCGTGGGGTTGGAGGCGAGCCCCGAGGTGGTGTCCGACTCGCCGCACTTGATGCTCATCACCAGCTCCGCCACGGGCGCCTCCTCGCGCCGCAGCTCGGACGCCTGGTGCACGAACTCCTTGGCCGCTCGGGCCGCCTGCTCGACGATCTTCAGGTCTCCCGACCGCTCGATGTGGAAGGCCGCCACGGGCTTGCCCGTGCGGGCGATGCCGTCGGCCACCCGCTCGGTCCAGTTGGGCTCGATGCCGATGACCACCGCCGCCGCGACGTTGGGGTTGGCCCCCGTGCCGATGAGGGTGCGGAAGAAGAGCTCCAGGTCCGCCCCGAACTGGAGCCGCCCGTAGGGGTGCGGGAGGGCGAGGGTGCCCTGGATGATCCGGCTCACCCCCTCGGCCGCCGCGTTGGAGATGTCGTCCACGGGGATGATGGCCACGTAGTTGCGGACGCCCACGGCGCCGTTCTCCCTGCGGTAGCCCAGGAACGCCTCAGCCATTCGAACAACCTCCTGTCAGGTCCGGTCCCGCGTACGGGGCACCGGCCCGCGCTTCTCCCTGTCCGGTATTCACGCCCACCGGGCGCTCTTCAGGTTGTGGGTGTGCACGTGCTGCCCTGCCCGGATGGCCTGCGTCGCCACGCCGATGGGGACGCCGTACTCCACCACCCGGGCGCCTGCCTCCACGTCCCGCAGGGCAAGCTTGTGGCCCAGAGGGATCGCTTCGACCACCTCCACCTCCATCCGCTGCCCGCCGTCCTGGACCACTCCGTAAGCCCGCTGCCCGGGCTCGATCGCCTCAACGGCCACGCCCACCGCGTCGCCGGAGTCGTGCACGAGGAACCGGTTGCCCATGTGAAGACCTCCCTTCATCGGAGTCTGGGTATACGAGATATCATACGCTAACAGTCTTGCGTTTCCTGCACCGCCAAGGCCTGGAGGCGATCCACCCCAGCCTCCTGAGCCAGGTGGTCGAGTGCGTCCACCGTGGACCCCTCCAGCACGATCCCCAGCCGGCGGGCCTGCTCTCGCCGAGCCCGTCGACCCTCGCCGGGAAGGTGCGGCTCGCCCGCGTGCACCTCGGGGTCGTGGCCCTTGCTCACGCGGAGGTTCGTGCGCGCCCCTTGCAGGAGACGGTCCATGCGATCCAGGAAGCTCTCCCGGCCGACGAACGTGTCAGGATCAAGGGCGATCAGTAGGTGGCCGGTATCGTAGGGCTGGGGCCAGGTGGGGTCGTTGGGCGGGCTGGGCTCGCCGAACGTCGCGCCCGTGAGGACCGCCGTGAAGACCTCCACGACCAGGGCCAGTGCAGCGCCCTTGGGACCACCCATGGGGAGTAGCGAGCCCGTTAGGGCTGCGGCCGGGTCCGTGGTCTGGTTCCCCTCGCGGTCGAGCGCCCAGCCTTCGGGAATCGCTCGGCCGTCTCGCGCCGCCTGCAGGATGCGGCCTCGCGCGGTCACGCTGGACGAGAGGTCCACCACCACAGGCTCGCCTCGGGTGGGGAAGGCGAAGGCGACGGGATTGGTTCCATACATCGGCTGGTTTCCGCCCCATGGAGCGATGGCCGGCGGTGAGTTGGTGGAGGCGATCCCAATCAAACGTCGCCTCGCCATCTTCTCCGCGTACCAAGCCGCGATGCCAAAGTGGTTGCTGCCGCGCACCCCCACCCATCCGACGCCGTGCTCTTCGGCCAGGGTGCAGGCCCGATCTGCGGCGTGGGCTGCCACGACGGGCCCAAGGCCGTTCAGGCCGTCCAGGAGGGCCGTAGCCCCGCTGCGGGCCACCACGATGCCCACCGAGCTCGGGTTGATGAGTCCCTGGCGGACGCGTCCCAGGTAGAAGGGGAGCCTCGCCACGCCGTGGCTGGGGACGCCGGCCTCGTCGGCGGACACCAGCACGTCGGCAAGAACCTGGCAACCCTCCTCCGGTACGCCGAAACCCGCGCTCATCCGTTCCACGAAGGCCCGCAGGTCATCGGGCATCACCCACACCGTACCGGTCTCCCGCGCGCGTGGACGCGAAGCCTGTTGCCCGGCGCACTCGGGCCCCCATTCACGCCGCCCCTTCGCGACGGATTCGCTCACGGCCTCATCCCCGCCCACCACGCGCCCTCGGGAAGGGGGACCTCGAACCCATAGCGGAAAGCTGCGTAGAAGACGCCGGCGACCAGCATCGCCGCACCCAGGGAGAGAGCTCCCTCTCGGGCGTTCCGGTCCCGGCTGAGCATCCACGCCGTGACCCCATAGAAGAGGATGCTGGCGGGGAGGAAGCCCAAGCGCGGAATGAGCCAGACGTAGGCGATCGCCCCCGCCGCCAGGGTCGCCACCCCCCACGTGCCCCCAGGCGTTTCAGAAAGAGGCACCCGCCGCGGCCTCAGGCTGCCCTTCCCGACCAACCCCAGCCCGAAGAAGGCAACGGTTCCGGCGGCCACCCAGCAGAAGATGCCCCCGAGGTAGCTGAAGCTTCGAGACCCGGCCCAGGCGGCGGCAGCCACGACCAGGAGGAGAAAACCTGACCAGCGCTCTGTCTCAACCATCCTGGCGCCCAACCTCCTCCCTTTGAGATGGAGTCGAGCCCCCGACCGCCAGGCCCGCGACCGAGGTCCTCTGAGGCCCCGCAGGCCCTGGTCCCCCGGACCCAACCCGCTCGCCCGCGCCGCCCCGGCTTCGGGCCACCCAGCGCGATGCCACCGGCCACGCTGCGGAAACCAGCGACAGGAGGATCAGCGCGATGGAGATCGGCCGGGTGAAGAAGACCGCCGCGAGCGATCCCGTGGCCCGGCCCATGAGGAGCGACTGGACCAGCCCCTGCTCCGCGATGGGCCCCAGGATCAAACCCAGGACAATGGGACCGGGCTGAAGGCCCAGTTTCTCCGTGACGTAACCCAGGATGCCGAATCCCAGCATGACGGCCACGTCCAGCAGGTTGTTCCGGACCGCAAAGGAGCCGATTACACTGAGGAAGACGATGAAGGGAACCAGGAGGTTGATGGGCACGTTGATGATCCGCGCGATGTATCGAGAAAGGACCATCCCCAGGCCGAAGGTGACGAAGCCGGCCAGGATCATGGCCCAGATGAACGTGTAGGTGACCGAAGCATGGACCGAGTAGAGGTCCGCCCCCGGCCGCATTCCGTGCAGCAGCAGGGCACCCAGGATCACCGCCGAGGCGGGCGACCCCGGAATCCCGAGGGTGAGGAGCGGGACCATGGCGCCGGGGGCCACCGCGTTGTTGGCCGACTCGGAGGCCGCCACGCCGTCGATGATCCCCTTTCCGAACTGCTCGGGCCGCCCGGACCATCGGGCCGCCTCGTTGTACGAGATGAGCGAGGCGATGTTTCCCCCGGCCCCCGGGACGATGCCCACCACCGTTCCGATGATGCTCGAGCGAATCAGGAGGAAAGGCTTGCCAACCAGCTCCGCCACCACCTCGGCCACTACCCCCGGGCGCTCCCGGTACTCCGCCACCTGGTAGCGCTGGTGCCGCTCTTCCACCATGCGGAAGACCTGCGGCAGGCAGAAGAACCCGATGAGGGCTACGATCAGGTCGATCCCTGCCTGCAAGGAGGCCAGGCCGAAGGTGAAGCGCACGTCGCCTCCGATGGGCGCGATGCCCACCGTGCTGATCAGCAGCCCCAGGGCCCCTCCCGCCAGCCCCTTCCACATCGAGCCCGAGGCGAGCGTTCCGATGATCGTGAGACCGAAGACCGCCATCCAGAAGTACTCCGGCGGCCCAAAGCGAAGTGATGCTTCGGCCAGCGGCGGCGAGAGCGTGAGGAGCACCACCCCGCCCACCACCGCGCCCACCATTGAACTGAAGGCCGCCGCCACCAGGGCGTGCTGCGCCTTCCCCTGGCGGGTGAGCGGGTAGCCATCGAAGGAAGTTGCGATGGCTGAAGGCGTTCCGGGTGTGTTGATGAGGCTTGCAGGGATGGCGTCGCCGTACATCGCCCCCACGTAGAGCCCGCCGAGCATCACCAGGCCTGTTTCAGGCCGCATGGCGAAGGTGAATGGGACCAGGAGCGCCAGCCCCATGGTGGCCGTGAGTCCCGGCAAAGAACCCACCACGATTCCGCCCAACACACCCAGCCCCAAGAGGAGCGCGTTGAGCGGCGCGAAGTTGTTAGCCAGACCGGCCAGCACCGCATCCATCGTCTCGCCCCCGCCACCCGCTCAGAGTTGGCCCAGGTTGCGCAGCAGCTCCATGTACTCCTGCTTTCTACGGTCCACGTACGCCTGGGCTTCGTCGGCCCCCATCTCAAGCGGGGCGAAGCCCTGCTCCACCATCTGCCTCCTCACCTCGGGCGTGCGGACGATCTCCAGGAACGCTTCTTCGAGGGTGCGCACCACCTCGTCCGGGGTCCCAGCCGGCACCGCCACCCCGCGATCGATGCTGGGGGTCATCTCGAAGCCCAACTCCCGGAAGGTCGGGACGTCCGGCAACGCCTCGAACCGCTGCTCGGATCCGATGGCCAGCACCCGGATGCGGTCGCGATGCTGTACAAGGTCGTCCGAGTTCCCCATGGCAGCCGCCACGTGCCCACCCAGGAACGCCGCCACCTGGGGTGCCGCGCCGGTGAAGGGAACGTAGGTGACGTGGATCCCCGCGAGCTTCTCCAACTGGGTCGTGGCCAGGTGATGCCCGCTGAAGGTCCCAGAGCCGCCTACGGTGAGGGCGCCCGGGTTCTCCTTCGCATACGCGATGACGTCCTCTAGCGTCTGGAAGGGGCTGCTCCGCAAGACCGCCAGCCCGATGGGTGTGTTCTGGAACCACGCCACGGGACGGAGCTGGTCCGTCTCGTAGCCGGCGTCGCCCCGTTGCAGGGGCTGCAGCACGATGTGGGGCATGTTGATGCCGGCGATGGTGTACCCGTCCGGACGGGCGTGGGCTAGCTCCGCCCAACCGACGGAGCCGCCGCCCCCCACCTTGTACTGGACCTGTACGCTGACCCCCAGCGTCTTCTCCAGGTACGGTTGCTGCCGCCTGGCCTCCACGTCGGACTGCCCGCCTGGATTGAAGGCGATGATGTACGTCACGGCCCGCTCAGGGTAGCCTGCCTGCGCCGACGCGCCGAGAACCGTCACCAGGATCATGACAGCCGACAAAGCTGCCACGGCCCTCCCCCACCGGACTATTGGCCACATGCTGCTGCCTCCTCTGCCGTTCCCATGGTGATTCCCGCCATCTCACCGGCCTTGGCCGGGCTCTCGCGGCGGTCGATGACCGCCGGCTTGTCCCCGCCCGGTCCGCCGCGGCGGGTAGACGCATATGATATCCGAGATATCATACGGATGGATTGTCCATTTCTCCGCTGTTCTGTGTTTTCCTGCCGCGCACCGAGTGTTTTTGCCGAACCGTCGGAAAGCTCCCGAGGCAGAAGGCCCGCCGTCCCTCGGGCTACCCCTTGATGGACCCCGACAGAATCCCCTCGCTGATCCAGCGCTGGAAGAGGGCGTAGATGAGGATCACCGGGACCAGGGCAATGATCAGGCCTGCGAAGAGGGCTCCCCAATCGGTTTGGTACTGCTGGCGGAGCACCATGTCCGCGACGGCCAGGGGCAGCGTCCGCAGCCGGTCGCTGGAGAGGACGGTGTAGGCCAGCACGTACTCGCCCCAGTCGGCGAAGAACTGGAAAACGCCGGCGATGACGAGCCCCGTGCGGGCCAGGGGCAGGTCCACCCGCCAGAAGACCTGGGCGTGGCTCGCCCCGTCGGCCAGCGCCGCCTCTTCCAGCGCCCGGGGCACCGCGTTGAAGAACGGCACCATGAGGAAGATGTTGAAGGGAAACGCGAAGGCCACGTACACCAGGATCAGCCCGGTGCGGGTGTTCAGGAGGCCGAGGTGCCCCAGCAGGATGAAGAGCGGCACCAGCACCAGCGCCTGGGGGATCATGAGCCCGCTCACGAACAGGGTGAGGAGCGCCCGGCGTCCCCGGAAGTCGATGCGGGTGATGGCGAAGGCGGCCATGGCGGCCAGCAGCAGGATCACGGGAACCGCCACGCCTGAGACGAGCAGGCTGTTGACGAACCCCGAGCCGATGCGGGCGTTGGTCCAGGCGCTGGCGTAGTTGCTCCAGAGCCAGCTCTGCGGCAGCCCCCAGATGTTGCGGAAGAGCTCCAGGCTCGACTTGAGCGACGTGAGCGCGGTCCAGAGGAGCGGCCCCACCACCAGGGTCGTGTACACCAGCAACCCGGCCTGGGCCAGGAGGAAGGCCAACGGGACCCGCAGGCGGGCGGGCCGCCGAAGGATGGGCCCGGCCGGGGAAGACCCGGCGCGCGCGGCGACGGCCTCACCCGGACGGTCGGATCCCGCCTGGCTCGTGGGGCGGGGGTTCACGCGCGCCTCCCCTCCCCCAGGAGCTGGCGAATGGCGAAGACCGAGACCACCAGCATCAGCACCAGCATGGAGACCCCGATGGCGCTCCCATAACCGAACTGCGAGTACTGGAAGGCCTGTTCCACCAGATACGAGGGCACCGTCTCCGTGGCCCGGTTGGGGTTGCCGCCGTGGGTCATCACCTCCGTGAAGGCGAAGACGCTGTTGAAGCTCAGGACGAGCATGAACACCACGGCCACCACCACGTTCTGGCGAATCAGGGGCAAGGTGATGGACCAGAAGCGCTGCCACTCGCTGGCCCCGTCGATGCGCGCCGCGTCGTCGATCTCCCGGTCGATCGCGTAGATCCCCCCCAGGAGCAGCAGGGTGTAGAAGCCCACCCACTTCCAGATCATGGGCACCGTCACGGCCACGAGGGCCGTGCTCGGCGAACCCAGCCAGCCCCGGGCCCAGCCTCCCAGGCCGGTTCCCCGCAGGATGCCGTTCAGCAGGCCGAAGATGGGCGAGTAGATGAAGATCCACAAGGTTGCGATGGCCACGTCGCCCATGGCGTTGGGAAAGGGCAGCACCACCCTGTAGAAGCGGGTCCCGGCGCCCGAGCGGCTGATGGCGACCGCAAGGAGAAGCGCAGCGGGCAGGGCGACGGCGATGGTGAGGGCGACGATCTCGGCGTTGTTGAGCAGTGCCTTCCAGTAAATGGGGTCGCCCAGGAGCCGGGCGAAGTTCTCCAGGCCAGCGAAGGTGCGCTGCGAGGAGAAGCCCCGCCAGTGGTAGAGGCTGATGCGCAAAGCGTCCAGGGTGGGGTAGATCACGAAGAGGACGTACAGGGTCAGGGCCGGCAGGACGAAGAGGGCCGCGGACAGGTACCGTTGGGATGGGCGCATGGCAATCCCCCGGATCTGCGGCCGGCGGGCAGCCTCGTCGTGGCCGCCCGCCAGCCGTTTCCTCATGTACGGCGCTTCCTGAGTGCTCGGTCCCCTACGTGCCCAGCGCCAGGTGGTGCTTGGGGATCTTGGCGTCGTTGCGCACGGAGGTGGCCGCCTGCTCGAGGCGGCGAGCCCACTCCTCAGGGCTGATCTGGCCCTGCAGCAGCGCGGCGCCCGCGTCCACCATGGCCTGCCAGATCTGTGGGTACCAGATCTCCACCGTGTTGCGGAAGTCGTAGGTGGCCTCGGTCTTCGCCAGCAGCGCCACCGCGCTCCGCACGGCCTCGGAGGGGAGCGCCTCCTCGCTGCCGCGCACGGCCAGCGGGGCTCCCGTGGCCTCTACGATGATGCGGGCCATCTCGGGCGAGGTCATGAACTTGAGGAACTCGCCGGCCAGCTCCGGGTTCTTCGCCTTGGACGGGATCAGGAAGTTGGTGGGCTGATCGCTCTCCACCGGCAGGGCCATCACGCCGTCCGGCCGCCCGAAGGACGGGAGGGTCATGGCCCGCAGCCGGGTGGTTGGTGGCGTCACGTTGGCCATCTCGCTGGGCAGCCAGCTCCCCACGGGAAGCATGGCCGTCTGGTCCAGCACCAGGAGCATCTGGGACTCGGTGTGGTTCGCGCCCTCCCATCCGGGCGGGAAGTACTCCCGCGCCGCGTCCTGCCAGATGCGGGCCGCCTGCACGAAGGCGGGGTGCTGCCAAGCGCCCGGCTTCAGGTTGAACGCGTCCTCCAGCACCTGCATGCCGCCCAACCGGGCCACGGTGGGCAGCAGGAGCCCGTAGTTCAGGTACTGGAAGTCCACGCCCTGCACGCTGATCGGGTAGTAGCCAGCCTGCTTGATGGCGTCCGCCACGGCCACGAACTGCTCCCAGGTCTCGGGGACCTGCCAGCCTTCTTTCTGCCAGAGGGCCTCATCGTACCACCAGGAGAAGATGTTCATGAACAGCGGCATGATGTAGTAGTGGCCTTCCCACGCCATGGGCGCCCAGAGGTCCTGAATGAAGGTGTCCATCCAGCGGCCCTCCTGGCCGACCGCCGGGCTCCCCAGCAGATCATCCAGCGGCTGCACCTGTCCCTCGTAGATGGCCGACCAAACGTCGAAGCCCCAGCCGGGAGCCACCAGATCCGGGGGATTGCCGGAGATGAAGCGGGGACGGAGCTGCTCCCATACCCGCGGGTTACCCCAGACCTCTACCTTCACGCCCGGGTGCTCCTGCTCGAAGCGGGCGGCGATCTCCTTCAGCCACTCGATCCCGTAGCCGCCCTGGAACGCTGCGATCTCCAGGGTCGCGCCTGCCTGTGCGGATGCCTGGACGGTGAGGAACGGGCCGAACATGGCGACCACGGCCACGACCGCAACCAGCCTGGATAGCCTGCCCAGCAACCTTCTCGCCCTCCTTGAAAGGATGGTGGTGAGCGACCCGTCGAGCAGGTCCACGAAAAGCGTATCATTGGACATGGAAAAGGGCAACCAGGTTTCCCGCCCGTCCCTGGCTGCCCTTCATCCCATCGGTCACGTGGTTCGGCGATCCTTAGTCGCTGCTGCCCGCGGACGAAGCGTTGCGAACCACGGCGCCCCGCACCCGCGCCTCCTCCGCCGCGAAGGCCATCATGTGGCTCTCCAGCGACTCCGCCAGCGAGGTGAGCGCCTCCTCGGGCGCTCGCCCCGCGCGCCGGGCCTCGAGCCGCCGAACGAACGCCTCCATGAGGCCCTCATCGCCCCCCGCGTGACCGGCACCAGGCCCCACCTGCACCGTCTCGTGCCCCGAGCCCGGATCCCTTCGCGGTAGGAAGCTCCGCACTTCGATCTCGCCCTTCTCGAGGTGGCCCCGGATCTCGCCCTCGGTGCCCATGAGCTTCAGCGTGCGGGTGTTCTCCTCGGTGAAGCCACAGACGGTGAAGGCGGCAGTCACCCCGCCCTCGAACTCGATGCTGGCCACCTGGTGGTCCACCACGTCGTTGTCGCAGCGGTAGACGCACCGCCCGTAGGGGCCAACCCGCAGCGCCCGCAGCCGTCCTTCCCGGCTGAAGTCCCGGGTGATCACCGAGACGGGCCAGCCCGTCCAGTCCTCCAGGTTCTCCACGTAGAAACGGACCGCATCGAAGGGGCAGCGCTCGGAGGCGGGGCAGCCGTCGGTGCAGCGGGCCGGTGCGCCTTCGGGCGCGTTCTCGGCCCGGAAGTGGACCAGCGACCCGAAGGAGGCGAGGCTTCGCCACGAGCTCCCGACCAGCCAGCGGAGCATGTCCATGTCGTGGCAGGACTTGGCCAGGATCATGGGGCTCGAGGTGGCGGCCTGCCGCCAGTTGCCCCGCACGTAGCTGTGGGCGAAGTGCCAGTAGCCCACGTTCTCCGCGTACTGAACCGACACCAGCCGCCCGATGCGGCCCTGGTCCAGAAGCCGCTTCAGCGTCGAGAAGAAGGGCGTGTAGCGGAGCACGTGGGCCACGGTCACGCTGCCGCCCTTCTCGGCGCGAAGGCGGTCCGCGGCCTCGGCTACCCGGAGCACCTCCTCCCGGGTGGGGGCGATGGGCTTCTCCAGCAGGATGTCGTAGCCCAGCTCCATGGCCCGCAGGGCCGGCTCCACGTGCAGCCGGTCCGGTGTGGCGATGACCACCCCGTCGGCCAGGCGGGGCTGGGCCAGGACCGCCTCCCACGAGGCGTACCGCCGTTCCGCCGGAATCCCGTGCCGCTCGCCCAGCTCGTTCCGGCGCTCCTCGCTGGGGTCCGCCACGGCCACGACCCGCGCGAGGTCCGGGTGTTCCAGGCACCAGCCGGCGTACGCATCCCTTCCCCGGTTCCCCGCGCCGATGACGGCCACCGTGACGGGTGTCTCCACGCGAACCACCTTCTCTGCATGAATGTCGGTCCTTCTCGTGCGCCCACTCACAGGAAGAGAGCCATGCTCTCAGGTCTTCACCGCTCCGGCCGTCAGGCCGCCTACCAGATACCGCTGCACGGCCCCGAAGGCCAGCGCTGCCGGGACGACGGCGATGGTCGAGGCGGCCATCATCTCATGCCAGAAGACGATATTGTAACCGGAGAAATCGTAGAGGGCCAGAGGAATGGGGCGCAGCTCGCCCTTCGTAAGGAACGTCAGTGGGAAGAGCAGTTGATCCCACCCGAGGATGAAGGCGTAGATCCCCGCCGCGGCGAGACCCGGTGCGGCCAGCGGGAGAATCACTCGGGCCATGGCACTGAAGCGGCTGCACCCATCCACCATAGCGGCTTCTTCCAGTTCTCTGGGGATCGTCCGGAAGTAACCGTGCATCAGCCAGATCACCATGGGCATGGCGAAAGCTGCACTGGCCACGATGACGGCCGTGAGCGTGTTCAGGAGGTGATAGGCGCGCATCGCCCGGTAGAGCGGAACGACGAACACCACCGGAGAGATCATCTGGGTGGCCAACACGCCGAAGAGGAAAGCGTCCTTCCACCGGAAACGGAAACGACTTGCCCCGTATGCGGCAGGCGCGCCCAGCCCCACGGCCAACAGGCTGGTAGAGACGGCGATCACCACGCTGTTGCGGAAGGCACCGGCGAACCTGTAGTCACCGCTCCAGACGTTGGCGTAGTTCTGCCATTGAGGCCTCACTGGAAAGAGGTCCGGTGGCCAGGCGAAAACCTCGTCGAAACTCTTGAGGCTCGTGCCAATCATGACAACCACGGGAAGCAGCATCGCACCGAGCAGGACGATCAATGCCAAGTGCCGCCCCGCCAACGCCACGGATCTCCATCTCATCAGACCTCTCCTCCCTTCCGCAGCACCCGCCAGTAGACCAGGCTGAAGGCCATGAGGATGAGGAAGATGATGGCCGAATAGGTCGAGGAGACCCCGACATCGTATCGGCCGAAGGCTTCCTTGTACGCGTGGATAACGAGAATCTCCGTGGCACGCACCGGACCGCCCCGCGTCAACGTCTGGATGATGTTGAAGGAGTTGAACGTCCAGACGACGGATAGGTTCGTGGCAACCCCCAACACCGGGGTCAAGAGCGGCAGCGTGATGTCCCGGAACCGGCGCCACGACGTGGCTCCGTCGACGGCGACCGCCTCGTACAGTTCCCTAGGAATGGACTGCAGGCCTGCCAGCATCACGATGGCCATGAAGGGTATCCCGAACCACATGTCCACGATCATGGTGGACAGAAGGGCCGTCGATGGTGAGCCTAGGAAGGAGACGCGTTCATCGACCACCCCGAGCATGAGCAGGAGGTAATTCAGATACCCGTTCTCGCTGTTGTAAAGCCACTTCCACACGATCGCTCCGATGACTTGAGGGGTCGCCCAAGGAATGAGCAGAAGGACCCTGTAGATCCCGTTCCCCCGGAAGGAGCCATTCAGCAATAGAGCCAGAGCAAGGCCGATCAGCGTCTTCCCGAGCACAGAGCCAACGGTCCACACAACCGTTCGCCCAAGGGTCGCCCAAAACGAGGCGTCCCCCAACACCAAACCGTAGTTGCTCAGGCCGACGAAACGACCACCCGCCGCGGGCCGGACAAGCGATTCCTCGAACAGGGAACCCCAAAGGGTTGTCGCCAACGGGTAGATGACGACCGCGAACAGGAAAACCAGAGCCGGAGCGAGGAAGAGGATCAAGGTCCGCTGCTCCGATCCGAGCCGCCAGGGGAACGGGGGAACCCTTACTTGGTCGACGTTCGCGGAGGACTTCATTACGCCACACCTCCCCAGGCAAGCCGTTGCGTCGTGTCATCATGTCGTCTCATCGTCCCGCCGTGCGGTGGGGCCGGTGCGACGTACGCACCGGCCCGCCCTTTTTCAGAGTTCTGCAGGCACCAGATTCTGGCGACGGAGTTCGGTCACTGCGTTCTTCACTGCCTCCTCGGGTGTTCGCAACCCAAGAAGGACCGACTGGACCATGTCGACGATGACGTCCTGGAACGGCTCCCACAGCGCCGGTTGCGGCTGCGACGATCCGTACTGAGCCATGTCCACAAACGTCGCGAAGTACGGATTGCCCTTGAACTCAGGGCGTGCCGCCATGTCGGGTCCCTGAGGTACGAGCCCGCCGATCAGGTCGCGCTGCACCTGCTCTTCCTCCGTGGTGATGAAGTCGAGGAAGGTCACCGCCGCGTCCAGGTTGTCCGTTCCGGCCCAGATGCCTGTGCTGTCCGAGACCACTTCGGTGGCCGTTCCCGCGGGGCCGGCTGGAACCTTCGCGGATGCATAAGGGACCTGGTCGTTTTCCGGAGGCAGACCCGTAGCCCTTCCGCCCCACGGCCCACTGATGAACATCGCGATTCTCCCCGAGCGGAAGAGGTCCGGTAGCTGCTCGCGGTTGTACTCCAGCGGATTCGGCACGACCTTGTGCGTCCTGTAGAGGTCGACGTACTCCTTGAGTGCTGCAACCGCTTCGGGGCTGTCGAGGACCACGTTACCCGCCTCGTCAAACACCCTTCCGCCGTAGCTGAAGAGGATGGTAAAGTACTGGGACAGGGTGCTGACGTGGTTCGCTCCACCGATCCCGAAGCCATACATACCGGGATGCTCCTTCTGGATCTCTAGAGCGGTCGCGACCAGTTCGTCCCACGTCTTCGGAGGCGCTCCGACGAGGTCGGTACGGTAGATGAGAGCCTGCGTGCTATATGCCCTGGGTAGGGCGTATAGCTTCCCCTTGTACGTGACGGTCTTCAGCAGTGCCGGGTAGTAGATCTGCCCCTTCGTCGTCCCGAAATACTCGTCCAACGGGAGCAATGCGCCCATCTCAGCGAATTCCGGGATCCAACGCGAGCCCATCTGGATCAGGTCGGGGGCATCGTCGGCCAAGACCATGTTGACGATACGATCATGAGCGAGGTCCCAGGGAACGTCGATCACTTCCACGCGGATCTCCGGATGAACCTTGCTGAACCGTTCCAACTGCGCCTGCCAGGTCTGCCGTGAGACCGGTTGTTCGCCACCCGGATAGAGCCACGTGATGGTCGTCTGCGCAGCAGACGCCCCAGGCACCAGCAGGGACACCGCCAGAGCGCCTACGAGGACGATCGCGCCGAGGAAGGTCCATCGACCACTTGGCCGTGCCATTGTCCAACCTCCCCTTTGATGGATGGTGTGACGTGCACACTTGATCTTGCGGGCATCGTTACAGGTGCGTGCCCATACTCCCCTTCAGCGGTCGCTCCAGCATCGAGCCACCCTCGCTGGTTGGCGCGCGCCTTCACACATGGCCCAACAGCCTCTGCACTGCAAAGAAGCTCGCTCCGGCCAGTCCCGCGTCCGGTCCAAGGGCCGCGGGAACGAAGCGGACTTCTTTCTCTCCGGGTTGGAAGACATTGGATCGCACATCGGAAACCAGTTTCTCCATGCCCCATGGGTGGAGGAGTCGCATGAGGTGCCCGCCGACCACGACGAGGTCGGGATCGAGCAGCGTGACGAGGTTCGAGACCGCGATCCCAAAGTAGTCCAGCGCGTCTTCGAAGACGCGGCGGATGTTGGAATCCGAAGTCGCCAAACGCCATAGAGACTCAACCTGCGCCGTCTCGCATGCGGTAGCCGCTGGGCCGGCATCCCGGCCCGCCCTTCGCTGCTGGAGGACCCCGGCTCGAGACACGATCGCAGCCTCGCTTGAGTAGACCTCAAGGCAGCCACGTTTGCCGCAAGGGCAAGCCAACCCGTGTCGCTCGACGGTCATGTGCCCCAGTTCGAGCGCGCTTCCCTGGGACCCTTGAAGGGGCTCTCCTTTCTTAATGAGACCTGCCCCGATACCCGCCGGCTCTATGGCCACCATGAGCATGTGATCGCGTTGCGATCCGGCTCCATACCGGAACTCGGCCAGTGCGCGAGCGTCCATGTCGTTCATGACCCACACAGGGAGCTGCAGCTCTTGGCTCAGGGGTTCTGCTATCGGCACATCCCGTAATCGCAGGCCCGCCGAATGGACCAGTGTCCCAGAGTGAACGACACCGCTCACCGATACAGCCGCCCCAATGACCGCTCCAGCGCGCCTGGTTCCCCCTCCCACCTGCGAGGTGTGGCCATCAGACCAGTCGTCCACCAGCTGCCTACCCATACGTGCCATGGCGCCCACCAGATCACCAGCGTTCAACCGCGAGGATTCCGCGTTGAAGGGGTGGTGGCGGGTTTCCAGCACCTGGCCCGTTGCCGTCAAGAGGCCCACGCGTATGCTTTGGGGTGCCAACTCGTAGGTGAGCACCGACCAAGCCTCGGACGACAGCTCCAGAACAGCCGCCGGACGGCCGACCCCCTCGGTCCAGGCTCCAGACTCGCGAAGCAAGCCGTGTTCCATGAGGCGCTGCACCGTTACCGAGATGGTCGCGGACGAGAGGCCGGATCGTCGTGCCAGGGCACTTCGAGTCCAACCATCTTTGCGGTGCAGCAGGCGAAGGAGCTGAAGTTCGCTACCCTCAAAGCGCCACGGAAATCCAATCTCGGTCATCACGATCTTCCTGCCCCCGTCGTTGGTCGCCATCTCGCGTTGGAGGAAGAGCATCCGCAACCGTTACTTTGGGCGCCGAATTATCGGCAACCATCAGCCCCTCAGTCCAGGAGCTCACGCACTGCAACCTTGCCCTGTTTCGGGCGCGCCGGCGGATAGCCGCGCCAGGGTTCCGTGTTACTTCCTTCGTTGCCCGACAAAACTTCCCTCCTCGATCCATCCGATCCTTCTTTAGTCCGTCTAATCTGAGACTTACGGCCAGACATGTCGCCCGGGCTTACGACAAGCGAAGAGGTCCCTCCGGACCTCACCCTCAGGCAAGTACGGCCGTCCGCCTCAGCGTTCCATCCTTTCATCGTCGAGCCACCGGGCAAAGCGGGCCAGGCCTTCCTCCAGGGAGACCCGCGGCGCGTACCCCAACTCCCGCCGGGAGCGGGTTAGGTCCGCCCAGGTTCGGCGAACGTCGCCCACCTGCTCGGGCAGCCGCTGCAGGTGGGGCTCGCGCCCCACGGTCCTTGCCAGCAGGTCCACCAGCGCGTCGAGACGGACGGGCCGGTCGCTCCCCAGGTTGAAGAGGCGGAAGGGAGCTTCGCCTCCGGGGAAGGCCCGGAAGGCCAGCGCGGCCAGGATGCCGTCCACGATGTCGTCCACGTACGTGTAGTCCCGCTCGGAGGAGCCGTCACCAAAGACGGGCAGCGGCTCGCCCCGGCGTAGCAGCCAGGCGAACTTGTGGATGGCCAAGTCCGGGCGCTGGCGGGGCCCGTAGACCGTGAAGAAGCGGAGCGCCACCACGGGCAGCCCGTAGCAGGCACTGAAGCTCTCGCAGAGCGCCTCGCCCGCCGCCTTGGTGGCGCCGTAGGGCGAGGCCGGCGCCAGGACGGGATCCTCCTCGGAGAAAGGCACCTTCCGGTTCCCCCCGTAGACCGAGCTGGACGAGCCGAACGCGAAACGGGAGACGCCGTAGCGGCGAGAGGCCTCGAGGACGTTTACCGTGCCCATCACGTTCACCGCGGCGTAGGTGGCCGGGTCCTCCACCGAAGGGCGCACACCCGCCCGGGCCGCCAGGTGGACCACCGCCTCGGGCCTGCCTTCGGCGAAGGCCTGCTCCAGCGCCTGCACGTCGCGGATGTCAGCCTCCACCAGCCGATAACGGGGGTTGACGAGGTGCGGAGCCACATTCAGGCGCTTCACGGCGGGATCGTAGAAGGGATCGAAGCTGTCCACCACCGTCACCTGCGCCCCCGCGGCCAGCAGGCGGTCCACCAGGTGGCTCCCGATGAAGCCCGCCCCGCCCGTGACCAGGAACCGGGAGTACGGCAGTGGGGCCGCGGTGGATCCGGAGCGGGCCGGCTCCTCCTGGGGACGATTCCGAGGTCCCGAGAGCGGACTTCCCGGACCGCCCGCAGCCCTCATCGCGTTTTCGCTCACCGCCCGATCCCCCAATACCGGAAACCCAGACGGGTGAGCAGATCTCGGTCCAGCACGTTCCGCCCGTCCACCACCACGCGGTCGCGCATCTGCCCGGCCACGGCCTGCCAGTCCACGTGGAGGAAGGCTTCCCACTCGGTCATGAGCACCACCGCGTCCGCGTCCCGGGCGGCGGTCAGGGGCGAGTCCGCATACTCCACCGCCAGGTCCGGGTTCTCCCGCCGGGCCCGCTCCATCCCGACGGGATCGTGCACCCGCACCCGGGCACCCAGCTCCACCAGCCGGCGGGCCACGTCCAGCGCGGGCGCGTCCCGCAGGTCGTCGGTGTTGGGCTTGAAGGTGAGCCCCCAGAGGGCGACGGTGCTCCCCCGCACGACCTTCAAGGCCTGCTGGAGCTTCTCCACCACCGCCCGGCGCTGGCGCTCGTTCACCCGCAGGGTGCCGGCCGCCAGGGGCAGCTCGTAGCCGTACTGCTCCCCCAGGGCCAGGAGGGCGTGCACGTCCTTGCCGAAGCAGGAGCCACCCCAGCCAGCGCCTGCCCCCAGGTAGCGGAGGCCGATGCGCCGGTCCAGCCCCACCGCCCGCATGACCTCGGTGACGTCGGCCCCCACCCGCTCAGCGATGCCGCCGATCTCGTTGGCGAAGGAGATCTTCATGGCCAGGAAGGCGTTGGCTGCATACTTGCAAAGCTCGGCGCTGGTAGGCGTGGTGGTGAGGAAGACGGGCAGCGCCTGGCCATCGGGCCGGGGAAGCCCTGTGGGCGGGGTGAAGGTCTGCTCCAGGATCGGCTCGTAAAGGGCCCGCATGCGGTTGACCGCCCGATCGCTGGCCGCCCCCACCACGATCCGATCCGGGTAGAAGGTGTCGAAGAGGGCCGAACCCTCCCGGAGGAACTCGGGGTTGGAGGCAACGCTCGGCCTGGCCTCCACCCCCCGCCGCTCCAGGCCGTCCCTTATGATGGACTCGACCCGTCTTGCGGAGCCCACGGGGACCGTCGACTTGTTGACCACCACCGTGCCGGCGCCGGCAGGAAGGACCTCGGCAATGGCTGCCGCCGCCTCCTCCACGTAGCGCAGGTCCGCGTCGCCGTTCTCCTGGGGCGGCGTCCCCACACAAATGAGGAGCACGTCGGCCCCGGCGGTCTCGGGGGTGAGCGCCACGTCGAAGTGCATGCTCCGGTACGTCTCACCCAGCAGCTCCGCCAGCCCGGGCTCGTGGAAGGGCGGGCGGCCGGCGCTGAGGGACCCGACCACCGCAGGGTTCTTGTCGACGCAGGTCACCTCGTGGCCCAGGTAAGCCAGGGCGACCGCGGTGGTGAGCCCGACGTAGCCGGTGCCGACGACGGTTACTCTCATGAGGGGCGAGGCCTCGCTTTCAGGCAAGGATCCCGCGGAATGGCCCACCCGCGTGGGCCCACGGGTTCGTCTCGGGCCGCTGGCCGAGGCGGGCGCCGGCGAGGCGGCACCACGTGACGCCTTTCGCCCTCGAACCACCATTCCCTTCAGGAGCAGGGTCCCATCCGGTCCGGGTCGGCTGGCTGCAGGAACGTACGTCGGCTATGCCCTGGGCCACGCCCCCAGCGCCCGGCGCACCACCACCAGCTGGCCCAGGTGGTACGCGTTGTGGTCCGCCACGAGAAGTGCTTCCCGGAGCACCGTCTGGCCGTCGCCGTGGGGGATGGGCGCGAACAGGTCCGTGGCGGGGTCCGAGACCAGGTCCTGGACGGCCTTCAGGTCCTGCCGGAAGGCTTCCACGCTTGCATCCCACGCCCCCCCGCCCGGCGGGGCGTCGCCCTCGGGCCAGTAGCCTTCGGGCCAGTCGGGGGAGACGTAGGCCGGATCACGGATGAAGTCGAGGATGTCCCGCTGCGCGATCCGTATGTGCTCGAGCAGCCGCCAGGGCGTGTGCGGAACCCCCTCGGGCCTGCGGCCCCGAAGCTCGGGCGGGAGGTCCGCCACCGCCTCGTCAAAGCTCAGGTGCGCCCCGCCCCCGCGCAAAAGATAGAGCACGTGGTCTCGCAGTGCGCCGTCCCTTTCCATACGCGATCGCCTCCTAGGCTCTCGACCATCGGCCCGTTGACCGGCAGCCGCGAGACCCGCATCTCATGCCGCCAGGTGGGCCTGCAGCCAGCGCAGTAGATCCTGCGGCCGCCCGATGCGGAGGTCCGGGACCAGGTCGGGAGGAACGGCCGACGCCCCGTACCCGTAGGCGGCCAGGCAGCTCCTTGTGCCGGCCGCTCGGGCCGCCCGAAGATCGCCCTCCGTGTCGCCCACGAAAAGAGCCTGGCCGGGCCGCGCCCCCACCCGCTCCAGCGCCCGCAGCAGCAGGTCCGGCGCCGGCTTGGGCTCGAGGCCGTCCTCGAGGCCTTGAACCACGTCCAGGTACCGGCTGAGCCGCAGGTGATCCAGGATGTGCTGGGCCATGGGGCTGCGCTTGTTGGTGGCCACACCCACTGCGAGGCCCGGAAGCCGTTCCTTCATCCGGGCCAACTCCGCCAGGAGCTCCGGCACGCCCTCGAAGGGCGGGCTCATCCGGGGTGCGATCTCCCAGTAGTGGCGGCGGTAGGTCGCGACGAAGCGGGCCAGCTCGTCCGGCGGCAAGGGGCGGCCCATCCCCTGGAGCATGGCGTCGAAGGCAAGGCCGATCTGGGCGACGATCTCCTCATCGTCGGGCGCGGGCGCAAGCCCCAGCTCCTCGAAAGTCCTTTGGAACGCCTTGACGATGCCCCCCTGCGAGTCCAGGAGGGTCCCATCCAGGTCGAAGACGACGGCGGAAACGGAATCCACATAACCTCTCCTCTGCTGGCTTTACGGCTCGTGATCCGTCATCCATCGGGTCGAGCGTCTCACGGAAGGGGCCGTCACGTAAGGTGATGCCCCATGGCCCGCTCACGCGGGTCGAAAAGCTCGGCGTAAAGGTCCAAGGCACCCCGGTCGGTGAGCGAGGCCAGGAAGAAGGCGATCTCCCTGGGGCGATCGGCCTGGGCGGCCCGCTCCCAGCGCTCGAAGTGAAAGGCCGGCATGATCCTGGCGTTGGCCAGGATCCGCTCGAAGAGCTGGGTGACCAGGAAGCGCTCCTTCTCGTTCTGCCGCACCACCAGCGGGTGGCTGTAGACGTGGTTGAACAGGAAGCGTACCAGCTCCTGCACCTGACGGCCGGTGGTCTCCGTGAGGGCAACCAGGGGCGCGTCGAGCTCCACCGCCTCCTCGAAGCTTCCGACACCTGCAGCCCCCGCCCGCCCCGCCGAGGCCGCCGCCGCCTCTCGCAGGACCCGGTCGATGAAGTGCCTCCGGGCCCGGCGTGCCAGGAGCCGCTCCACCTGGCGAGACGGCCAGCCGCGGGTCAGCTCGTGGGCCTCCACCTCCTGCTCGGCCAGCTCCCAGCAGACGTGCCAGGGCTCGAGCTGGGGCTCCAGGCGGAGCCTCTCCGGCTCCAGGAGCCCCGCTTCCAGCGCGTCCTGCAGGTCGTGGCCTGCGTAGGCCACCACGTCCGCGAGGTTGACCACCTGCGCCTCCAGGGTGGGCTGTGGGTGGGGGTCGAAGCCGGGCACGGGCACGTCGAAGGGCGTCGCGTGCCGGGCCACGCCCTGCCGGGTGGCGAAGGTCAGGTTGAGGCCGGGGCCGTCGGGGTACATGAGCTCCAGCTCGTCCAGCACCCGCAGCGAGTGCTGGTTGGAATCCCAGCCCCGACCGTCGCCGGTGGCCCTGAGCGCGGCGTCGAGCGCCTGCTCGCCCGCGTGGCCAAAGGGGGTGTGCCCCACGTCGTGCCCCAGGGCGATCGCCTCCGCCAGCGGCTCCCGCAGCCCCAGGAGCCGGGCGAGGGTCCGGGCGATCTGGGCCACCTCCAGGGTGTGGGTGAGGCGGGTGCGGTAGAAGTCGCCCTCGTTTATCAGGTAGACCTGGGTCTTGTGCTGCAGGGCTTGGAAGGCCTGGGCGTGGATGATCCGGTCCCGGTCCCGGTGGTAGGGCTCCCGGGGATCGTCGTCGCTCACAGGGCGGAGCCGGTCGGTCCAGGGCGGGCCCTCGGGCGCCGCCAGGCGGGCCAGGGCGGCTGGCGAGGTGGATCGGCTCTCCACACGCTCCCCCCCCGTGGATGCACGCTTTCTCATATACTATACCATCCACTTGGGGCTACCGCATCTTGAGGCTACAGCATCAGCCGCCCGCCGTTCACTTCGGTCATCTCGCCCACGATGTGGCTAGCGGCCGGCATGGCCAGGAAGGCGATGACCGTAGCCACCTCCTCGGGCGTGCCCGGCCGGCCGGGATGCCGGAGGCCAGCGCCCGGAACTGCTCCGGGGTGGAGTAGCACTGGTGGAAGGGTGTGTCGATGATACCCGGCGCCACGGCGTTTACGGTGACGCCGCCCGCCGCCTCGCGGCGAAGGCCTTGGTCAGCGCGTGCACCGCCGCCTTGGCCGCCGCGTAGTGGCCGGCGCCGGGGCCGGGGCCGCCGCCCGTGTGCGCGGCAATGGAGCTGATGTTGATGATCCGCCCCACCCCCGCTCGCGCATGGCCGGCAGGAACGCCCGCGTCAACAGAAAGCGGCTGGTCACGTTCAGGTCGAAAACTTGCCGCCAGAACTCCAGGCTCACCCGGGCGGGATCGACCCGCTGCAGCATGCCCCCGGCGTCGTTGACCACGACGTCCATACGCCCCACCCGGCCGACCGCCTCGCGCGCCAGCGACTCGGCCGCTTCCGGTAAGGTCAGATCCGCCCGCAGCAGGTGGCAGCGCCCTCCCTTGCGCTGTATCGCCCCGGCCAGCGACTCGGCCTCGGCCTGCAAGGCGCTATAGTGAAGACCTACCTGCGCCCCCAGCTTCGCGAGTTCGAGGGCCGCCGCCCGCCCGATGCCCGTGCTCGCCCCGGTGACCAGGGCGGTCCGCCTTGGCAGCTCCGCCCTCAGCGTTGCACACCCGCCGATTCGCCCGCGGCCACCGCCTCCAACTCCTCGGGCCAAACCGGACAGAAGTCCCCATTGACCGTGTTCTTCAGTGCCATCATGGCGCTACCGTATCGGACGGCTTCGCCCAAGGACCTGCCCTGTCGTATCGCCCACAAGAAGCCTGCCGCGTACGCGTCCCCCGCCCCCAAGCGATCGATGGTCACCACTCCGCCAGGTTGGTCCCAAAGCGCACGCTCGCCTTCCCGCCAGGCGATCGCCCGCCACTGGATCGGTGCGTCGGCCTCACGACCGGCTCGCCGTCCCCCACCTATGGGCGTGTGAACCACGCTGACTGCCCGCAGATTGAAGCGTTCACCAAGCCAAGCGGGCAAGTTCTCCGGGGGGATCTCCGGGGCGCCCAACACCCGCACCGCGTCGGGTACAGAGGTGAAGAGCACCTCCACATGTTCCAAGAGCGGCAGGATCGCCCGCCGTGCCTCGTCCGGAGACCAGAGCTTCGCCCGATAGTTGACGTCAAAGACCGCGGTCGCTCCGGCCCGGGCGGCCGCCTCGAGACCCGACCGGACCCCGGCCAGTGGCTCGGGCCCCAGCGCGGCGGTGATGCCCGTGGTCAGGAAAACGCCTCCCGGCTCCAGAAGCCCTTCCCACTGGAAGCGAGACCAGGGATGGCGGCTGAAGCTGGATCCCTCTCGGTCATAGGTGACCACCCCAGGTCGGGGCGGCACGCCGGGTTCGTAGTAGTAGACGCCAACCCGACCTGGCGCCGCGAGATCTCCTTCGACCCGCACCCTGTACGCGTCGAGCATCCGCCGCACTAGAAGACCCAGGGGCGAAGGCGGCAACGCCGTCACGTAGCAGACCGAGTCACCGAGGCTTGCCAGGTCGGCCGCCACGTTCAGTTCCGCCCCACCGGGGTGGATCCGGAACGACCGAGCTTCCCAGAGGCGGTCTCCCTGCGGGACGGAGTAGCGAAGCATGGGCTCTCCGAAGGTAACAACCGCGGGCCCTCGGCCCTCACATTCATTCCGCAAGACCATGCTACCGCCCTCCGCTTTCCCTTGGAGACGCACGCGCCGCGAACGCCGCGGCCTGCTGTCTCAGAATCGGGTGTGCCCGTTATCTCCCCGGCACCGCGTCACCGAAGCCGGTCGATCAACCGCACCAGGCCCGCCACACCCTCGGCCACTGTCGATCGGTCCGTGCAGAACGAAATCCGAATGTGGGACTCCGCCAGCGAGCCGAAGGTATCCCCTGGCGCAACGGCCACTCGCTCCTCCGACAAGAGCTTGAGCGCGAACTCCCTTGCTTCCACTCCGCATGCTGAGATGTCCACCAACATATAGAACGCCCCGGCCGGGTGTGTTACCGGGATGGCGGCCTTCTGCAGCTCCGCGACGATCAGGTCCCTGTTCGCTTTGTAGTAAGCAACCATCGCGGCGATCGAATCCTGTGGTCCCTCCACCGCGGCTTTCGCCGCCCTCTGGGAAACAGCCGGCGGGCACGAAACTAAGGTCTCCGATACCTTGGTGAAGAGATCGACCAGTGGCCCGGGCACCACCGAGTAGCCCACCCTCCAGCCTGTCATGCAGTACGTCTTCGACAGGCTGTTTACCGTGATCAACTGCTCAGGCGGGATTGACGTGTACGCCATGGGGGTGTGGTCGCCGTCATACGTGATGTGATCGTAGACTTCGTCGCTGACCACGAACAGGTCGTGCCGGCGTGCGAAGGCCGCGAGCTCCTCGAGCTTCTCAGGCCGGAGCGCGGCACCCGTCGGATTCCCTGGAGAATTGATGATGATCGCGTCGGTCTCCGGCGTGACCAGCCCCTCTAGCTCGTCGATCTCCGGCTCGTAGCCCTTCTCGACGCGCAGCGGGTAGGGAATCGGCTCGGCTCCGATGTAGAGTGCCTGCGCGGTGTAGTTGGGCCAGCCCGGATCGGGAATCAGCACGCTGTGCCCCTGCCGGACGATTGCTCCCAGTGCTACGGCGACCCCGAAGACGCCGCCGACGGTTAGGATGACGTTCTCGGGGCGTACCGTCCACTCGGGATAGGTCGCCTGGCAATAGGCCGCCAGCGCCTCCCGCACATCCCTCATCCCGACGTTCGGCGTGTAGCGTGTGTACCCGTCGCGAAGCGCCTTTGCGCCGGCCTCCACGATATGCGGCGCGGTCGGAAAGTGAGGCTGCCCCACCTCCAAGTGCATAATACCCTCACCTATCCGGTCCGCAGCGTCCATGATGAGGCGAATGCCTGATCTCGGCAACTCTGTCGCCCTTTCGGCATACGAAGCCATCTTCTGCTACCTCCTCGCTCTGCACACAGACCACAAGCTCCCTATTCCTTCAGCGCTCCTTCCACAAGACCCGACACGATGTACCGCTCGAAGATGACGTAGAAGGCAACCGGAAGCAAGATGAAGATAGAGGTCATAATCATCAGTGAGCGCCACTCGATAAGGAACTGGCCCATGAACGAGGAGAGGCCCACGCTAGCTACCCAGTTCTGAGCCGTATTAGTGAAAGTGTAGCCAAAGATGTACTCGTTCCATGCATCAAAGAAGGTCAGGATTGCTACCGTCACCAGGGCAGGACTCGCGAGCGGCAGCACGATGCGGCGGTAGACCCCCATCCGGGAGCTCCCGTCAATGAGGGCGGCCTCCTCCAGTTCCTTGGGCACTCTCTCGAAGAACCTGACCAGGATCCACGTGGAAAGCGGAAGCGTGAGAGCCGTATCCGCGAGGATCAGGACCCCGAGGGTGTTGATCCAGCCAAGGTTGCTGAAGATGCGGAACATAGGCGTCACCAACAACGCCTGAGACATCATTTGGGTGCTTAGAACAAGGAGCAGTACCAAGTTCTTCCCCTTGAATGGGAGGCGCGCCAGCGCGTAGGCGCCCAAGCTGGAACAGATCAGATTGACTGCCACGGTGCCGCCGGCGACAAAGAGGGTGTTCCCCATCCATCGCCAGATCAGGGGGTGCTCGAAGACCTTTACATAGGCTTGCAACGAGAAGTCCGTCGGCAAGAACGGGGGCGGGTAAGCCAGAGGGTCTCCCATCGTCGTCCGGATCATCCAGTAGACCGGGAAGACTACCACGAGGGCTGCCAGGAGCGAGAGCCCGATCTGAAGCGTTCGCAGGAGGTTCCGGTGCGCAGGCATCAGCTATTCCTCGCTTTTCCGCATGATGAAGAAGTACATCCCGGTCAGGACCAGAAGGATCAAGAGAACCACGGAGCCCATGGCATACGCGTAGCTCTTGTTGAGGTAGTCGAACGCGGTACGGTATACCCCGATCACCACGGTCTCGGTCGCCCGCCCCGGGCCGCCGCCTGTCATCAGGTACAGAATGGTGAAGCGTTGGAAGGACCAGATCACCGTCAGGAGCACCAGCACGCTCAGAATGTTCCTGAGCCACGGCAGAGTGATGCTGCTGAACTTGCGCAGCCAGCCAGCCCCATCCATGTCGGCCGCTTCGTACAATTCGGCCGGCACGGACCGTAACCCCGCTAAGATGACGAGCGTGTGGAGGGGGAAGAGGCGCCAAACGCTCACCGCGGAGACAGTGTAGAGGGCAAGCGACGGGTTCGTCAGCCAGCCCATCGGAAAGTCCGCCAGCCCCAGGCTCATAGCCGCGTAGTTAACGATGCCGTACTGGGGATCGAGCATCCATTTCCAGATCAAGGTCGCTGCAACATCCGGTACGGCGTACGGCAGGGTTAGCAGGATCGCCATCACCCGGGCGCCGCGCCACTTCACATCGGCAAAGAGCGCCGTGGCAAAGCCTACGGCGAAGATTCCCGCACCGTAGATCACAGTGTACCGCACCGTCAAGAGAAGGCTGTGCCAGAACTTACCATCGCCCCACAGGGTCTGGTAGTTCTCCAGGCCGACGAAAGCTCCTCGATTGTCGAAGAAGCTAAGACGTATGGCCGTGCCAAGTGGATAGACAAACACGAACAAGATGATCCCGACGAGGGGAAAGATCAAGGCGTACGGAAACAACTGGCCGCGCCTCTGCACCAACCGCCGCCCGTATGGTTGTACCTCCACCGTCTTCGTAGCCGTTGTGGTCACGTGTGCCACCTCGGTTTCAGAGTCTCAGCCCTTATCGGGTAGGAGACGGAGGCTCCCCCGCCGTCCTTCCACACCACCTGGCATGCGGTTCCGTACCACGGCGGTTCACGAAGCGCGCTGGAATCGCCGCTGTTGATCGAGCAGCGACACGAGACCCCTTTCGTCGAAGCAGGCCTTGCCGAAGGCGTCGCTCATGTGCGACGCCCCGGCGTTCCACCACGGGCCGCGCCCGTTGTTGGCGGAGCGCCGTGCACGCTCTTCCGCGAGTCCGCGCTGCATCAGATTCCGTGCCCGGGTTCTCGAACGCTTCCACTGGCGCCACAGGAGGCAGCGCAGCTTGCGCCGAATCCACCCGTCCAGCTCCTCGAACGTCCCCTTCACCTCGGCCAGCTGGAAGTAGTTGCTCCAGCCGCGCAGGATGGGCGTGAGGGTGTGGATCGTGTGGCGTAGGCTGGGTCCGCGCCCGCTTCGGAAGACCTCGCGCAGCTTCGCCTTGAGTCGCGTCATTGACGCCGCTGCTACCCTCAGCCGCGGGGTCTTGTGCCACGTCATCGAGTAGCCCAGGAACTTCCGACGCCACGGACGGTCCACCGCGCTCTTCTCACGGTTGACCCGGAGCTTCAGCTTCCCCTCCAGGAACCGGGTCAGCGATGCCATCACCCGTTCACCGGCCCGCTGTGACCGCACGTAGACGTTGCAGTCGTCCGCGTACCGGCAGAAGGCGTCGGCGCTCCGTCCAGGTCGGAAGCCATAGCTGGACTGGGAGAAGTCTGGCTCGAAGATCGGCGACAACACCTGCTGCAGTGCCTGCTGGATGAGACGATCCAGCACCGTCGGGATCCCCAGCATGCGGGTTCCCTTTCCTCCGGGCTTCGGAATCTCTACCGTTCGCACCGGGGCCGGCCTGTATGTTCCCTCCAGCAGTTCCCCTTTGATCTGCGCCCAGCGTTTCCGCAGGTAGGGCAGGAGCTCCTCGACGGTCATCCCGTCCACGCCCGGTGCCCCCTGGTTCGCCTCCACCCGCCTCAGGGCTCGGGTCATGTACTCGCGTCCGACCACCGCTTCCACCAACGGCAGTTCTTCCGGGCGGGAGATCTCTCTCGTTGCCGTGGCACTTGGCGCACCCATCCCGTACCTTCGCGGATTCCGTCCGCTATTCTCCGGGTGGGGATCGGGCATCTCAGCCATACGGGTCTGCGCCTCCTTCGCCAGCGAAACTCAAGACTCCTGTCCGGCGCTTCGTGTTCGGGCCATCGGTCCGGTCGCGGGACCTACTGTGCCCTCTGCTGACCCCTGCCGACCCATCACGCCGCCCTCTCGACGCCGGTAGCAGATGGCAGATCGACAGGTCTCCCCGGGTAATGCGCACTCACCTTCGCACTTATGCCCGCCGCATATGCGTGCACGCTTTCCGCACAGGTATCGGGCTTTGAAGAGTTGTGCCTTCCCACCCAGCGTGCCCGCCTCGTATGCGATTCCTGTTCGTCGGGCTAGCGCGTTGCCTTCGGCTTCCTTCGGATCCCACCTCGCGATGGGCACCCTTGCCGTTCGGCTAACAGTTCCCCCTGTCGGGCCTGTAGGGGACTTGCACCCCCAAGTGAGTGCGCCCTGCCGGGCGCACACAGACGAGCCTGACCCTGCGCGCGGGGCGCAGGGTCAGGCCACAGACCGCTACCGCCCTTTCAACGCCACGAGTGCTTCCTGCAGATCGTTCATGGCCTCCTCCGCGGTTGCCTGTTCGGTCATGACCTCGGCGATGGCGTCGGCCACCATACGGCGAACCTGGGGAGTCTGCTCCTCGTAGTCCTTGTAGATGCGGACTACACCGTACGGCGTCGCCCGTGCGTACGCCTCGAACCAGGGGAGCCTCTCCGCCACCAGATCGAGGGTCCACGCCTCGCCGGTACCCATACCGGAGAGAAGGGCCCACCGCTCCTGGACCTTTCGAGACATGAGGTACTCGACGAAGCGGGCGGCCGCCTTCTTGTTCTTGGAGTTCGCGTTGATAACGTACCAGTTGGTCTCATATGGGCTGTCAAGCTTCGGGAAAGGAACGTTGTAGACGTCGATCGCCTTGTACAACTCGGGGTTTTGCGCGCGGACGATCAGCGGCCAATACGACCCGTCCAGGACCATCGCAACCAGGCCCTGAGTGAACCAGTCACGCTGGAGCCGGAAGTCCGTGCCTACTGGCGTCCCACCCGAATCGTACAAGCGCTTCAGGTACTTGACACCCTCGATGAACTCGGGGGAGTTGACGGCAGGGTTCCCGTTCTCATCGATGATCCGACCGCCGAAGCCCTTGATTACGATCATTCCGCCCTGCATGATGTACGAGGGGTTGGAGAAATCGAACGGGTGTGCGAGTCCCCATTGGTGAGGCGGCTTGGTGAGGGCAACAGCAGCTTCGATGAACTCCTCGGGAGTTCGCGGGATATCGATACCGGCTTGCTCGAACAGCTTGGTGTTGATAATGAGCCCGCCATACGGGAATCCCTCATAGAGCACCGCATACGTCTTTCCGTCCGACTGCGCGTAGCTTTGCTGAGGAAGGAAGCTATACCGGGAGAGATCGAGCAACTCGTCCAGCTCCGCGAGATAGCCGGCCTTCATCCACGGCACGAGCGTGAACTCCTGAGTGAACAGGACGTCAGGCCCCGCACCCGACGCAAGGACGTTGGTCATACGTTCCGTGTAGACAGAGTACGGTACCTCAATGGGCTCGATGCGAATGTCGGGGTTGGCAGCCTCGAACTCGGCGATGAAACCGCGGAGCAGATCGCTTCGCCCCGCCTCCAGGAACTGCCAGTTGGCGTATTGCACGACCGTCTGCGCCATCGAAGTTCCTGCCGCTGCCCCAAGCACAAGCAACGTGGCGAACGTGGCGGCCAGTACATACCGTCTCATCCTTTGTGCCCTCCTCCGAAATGAGTTCTGTTGCTGCCGTTCACGACCAAAGCTGTCGATCGGTTTCCCCCTTCACCGTATCGCTTCGAGCCACTCAAGAATCGCCTCACGTCGGTTGGGTAGAGCCTTAAGGGCTCCATCGGCCCCGAACAACTCGATGGTCTTCATGCCCGTGCCGGTGATCACCGCGATCACCGCGGCAGTCTCCTCCACCAAGCCTTGACGCCGAGCTTCCAAGACGCCTGCAACGGACGCGGCTCCGGTGGGCTCTGCAAGGACGCCCTCCAGTTCTGCGAGGCGACGGGTCACCAGCGTTAGGCTCGAGTCGGTGACCGCCACCGCACTCCCGTCAGACTCCTCCAAGGCTTGCAGAACCAGGTCTCCATCCAGAGGATAGGGCACCCCGATGGTAAGCGCCACAGTACTAGGGGCGCCCCATACCGAGATGGCGGTCCCATCCCGGAAGGCTGTCACAAGAGGCGCGCAGCCTTCCGCCTGGACGGCGAGCAGCCGAGGCGCCTTCCGGATCCGTCCTAGATCCATCGCCTCGCGGAATCCCCGCCAGATCCCTGCCAGGAGGCCGCCTCCGCCAACAGGGACGGCCACCCAGTCGGGAGCCTCGCCGTCCCACGCTGAGACCATCTCCCACGCGATGGTCTTGGCGGCCTCCATCTGGTACGGATTGTGAATGGTCGCCGTCGTGGTGTGATGGTACCCGGCCGCCTCGGCGATCTCAGCGGCCCGATCGATGCAGTCGTTTACGGTACCCGAGACCAATGCGACGGACGCGCCGAAAGCCTGCGCCTGCCGGTAACGGAACGGAGGCGTCGCGCCGGGCATTAGGAGCACGCACCGCAACCCCGCACGCGCCGAATACGCCGCCGTGGCAGGCCCCGTGTTACCGTCGGACGCCACGACGATGCCGGGTGCGTTCAACTCGAGCGCGCGGGTGACTGCCAGGCTCGCCGGCCGGTCCTTGTAAGTACCAGTCGGGTTTCGTGTCTCGTCCTTCAGGAATAGACGGTCGACTCCCAACCAGCCTGCGAGCTTCGGTGCGGGCAGGAAAGGTGTTCCACCCTCACCGAGGGTCACCGCCCGCTCGGGATGCATGACCGGGAGCAACGCTCGGTACTCCCACATACGCCCTCCGTCGGCGGGCACATCGGAAGAAGCCGCAGAGTACTCGAAGCTCAAGCGACCCTCGCACTTTGGGCACCGATAGAGCGGAGCTTCTGCTCCCCATCGTTCGTTGCAGCGGTAACAAGCGAGTCGAAAGCTCACGATAGATCCCCCACTCCGACCTAGGGAGGTCCCTGAACCCCCTAGACAAGGGAGTAACGGCCTGCATCTTCGGCCGAAACCGGAGCGACCCGGTGCGCCTACCGATACTGATGCTCGTCCGCCTACTCCGCTGGGCCTGCCGATGGATGAACAGCCCGCCTCCTTCTATAGAACTCTGTTCTACATCTCTCAACGGGACCATTCGCTTCCAGCGCCAGCGATTCCTTCCACACATTGCGGCCGGCGATGATTCCGCGGATCCCCTCTCATCCTGCTCCCGGTCAAGTTTTCGCGGTTCACGCCAGAGCGTACCCGCCCTTGTCCTGCTGAGCGGCGCGCTTGTCGTATCGCGGGGTGAGAGCCCGCCCTTCCCCGAGTGCCGTCCCCCAGTCGACTCCGCGCGCTCATTGGTGAGACATTGTTCCATTTCATGCCCCAACCCGGCCAGCTTCGATCGATTCAAGATGCTGCGCCGGCTGGGCTCTAGACCTCCGTTCAGGAGCGTCTGGCGTCGACAGCCAGGTCGGCCAGAATAGCTTTCACCCGGTCGACGATGAGCGACATCTCGCCCTCCTCCAGGGTCATGGGGTTGAGGAACAGTCCGTCCTTCTCATCGATGTGGGCGGCGATAGTCGGGTCGCCAGCCAGCAGCTTCTCCTGCACCCTCTTGGCCATCTCTGGGCGTCCCATCCAACGTACCAGGGCACGCGGCAGCGGCTGACCTGCTTCATTGGGATAGGAGCGTTCAACGGTCACGCCCGGTAATGAGGCAAGCCCCCGGCGCGCCAACTCGACCTGCTCCTCACACCACTGCTTTCGCGCGGCGTGGTCCAGGGAGACGTACCGTTCCACAGCGGAAAGCAGGCCAGCCATCTCCTCCCGCCCGACTTTCAGCATGCGGCCGATGCCGTAAGCCGGAAACGCAACCTCTGCGAGAAGATCCACGAAACCTTGGCGTCCAACGATGAGCCCGCTCGCCTGTGGTCCTCGCAGGTCCTTGCCGCCACTAAAGATCACCGCGTCGGCTCCCTCCTCTCGGGTAAACCGCCAGAGGTTCTCCACGGGCGGCAACTGCGCGGCTGCATCGACTAAGAGCGGGACTCCGTATTCGAGCGTAATCCGCCGAACATCCCGCAGGGGCAGCGCGCCGGGAGCCGTCCATCCCGAAACAGTGTAAAGGACGGCGGTGGTTCGATCGGTGAAGACCGCCCGAAAGTCGCTTTCGGTGACGGGCTGGATCTCGTTCGGATACCCCACTTCCACCAGGCGGGCGCCCAGCTGCCGGACGGCCCAATCGTAGGGGTTGCGGTGCGACCGGAAGACGACGACCTCAGCCTCGGCCATCCTGGACGGAGTGAGCTCAGAGGGCCGCAAACCCAGACGTTGCACGGCGGCCGTCGCCGCCGAAAGGTAGAGGCCGGCCGCGCAACCCGTCACCACGAAGGCCGCCTCGTTGTGTGTCAACTCCGCCAGTCGTTGATGCACACGTCTCTGAAACTCCGGTATCGAAGCGAAAGAGCCAGCGGCGGCGTTCATCGCCTCCAACACCTCGACCGGCATCCTCGATCCACCCAAGACGGTGTACGTCCCGGCGGCGTTGATCATCGGCCGCAAGCCGAGTTGTGTATAGAGATCCATCGAGCTTCCTCCCACTCGTTCCGCCCCGTCCCTCCCCACAGCGCGACCAGTGCCCGCGTGCCGGTCCGCAAGCAACCCCTCACCTGCGACCGGTTGATCGCCCGTGGTGCCGGACTTCACCGCCCGCTCAGGTGCGCGATTACGTCCATCTCCACTAGAATCCCCTGCAACTGGCTCCCCACGGTAGTCCGCGCCGGTCTCGGTTCGGGGAAGTGCCGCTCATACACCTCGTTGAAACCATCGAAGTAGGATAGATCGGCCAGGTGGCACGTCGCCTTCACAACGTCGGCCATACTCGCTCCGGCCGCATCAAGGATCGCTCTGATGTTCTCTAGTACCTGCGCTGTCTGTTCTTGAATCGTGGTTCCGACAACCTGACCCGTTCCCGGATCCAAGGGCCCCTGCCCTGAGACGTAGATGAAGTCTCCCGTGCGGATTCCCTGCGAGTATGGGCCCTTCGCGGCCGGGGCTCGGTTCGTGCGGACCTGCTCCTTAGGCATTCTGCTCCCCCCGGTGACGGTGGCCGGTGATCGACACTCGTTGCCTACCGCCGCTACCGATCTGCTCCCGTCGTCAATGAAATGCTGTTCTACCAATGCTCGACCTACATGTTCGCTCCTCAAGCGCCAATTCCTTCCACGTGCCGAGCGTCGCCAAGACAATCCTTGCACCCTTGATGTCCTCGTTCGCAGCACGAAACCTGCTCGCGGCCAGCCTATCTTCAGAAGGTATTGGAGCGGTCGAACCCGAATACGTGACACGCGGTTCCACTTCTCACGGTCTTGGGCACTGCGTTAGGGTCATTCCCGGTGAGCGAGCCGGACCCTTCGGCAGGTTCGACTGGAGGTGTCGTGAAGGTCATGGCTTCGTCCCGAGCGTTGCCAAAACCGCTCAAGCCATTGGATCACCCGCCCGTTCCCCGGGTTGGTGCCGTACGGAACGCTATCCGGATCCTCTTCTCGGTGGGGTTGAGCGGTGCGCGCGGAATCACCCTGAGCGAACTGGCACGCGCCGTACAGCTTCCAAAGAGCACCGTCCTCCGCATCACCATGACGCTGGTCGACGACGGTCTGGTGCAGCGTGAGGAGCCCACCGGCCTCTTCCGGCTCGGTATCCGCACCTTCGAGCTGGGGAGTCTTGTGCTCAGCGTCCTGGAAATCCCGCGGCAGGCACGACCTTACCTAGAAAAACTCGCGGAGCAGACGCGGGAGACGGTCCATCTCTGCGTCTTGGACGATGGCGAGGTCGTCTACGTGGACAAGATCGAGAGCCCCCAGACCGTGCGGCTCTACTCCCGCATCGGTCGCCGGGCGCCTGCCCACTGCACCGGGGTGGGCAAGGTGCTCCTGGCTCACCTTCCGGGCGACGAGCGGCTCCACCTGGTCGAGCGACACCCTCTGGATGGGTACACCCCCAACACCATCACCGACTTCCTGGCGCTCGAAAAGGAACTGGAGGAGATCCGGAAGACGGGTATCGCCTTCGACCAGGAGGAGCACGAGGAGGGGATTCGTTGCGTGGCCGCCCCCATCTTCGACTACACGGGCGAGGCGCGGGCAGCTGTGAGCGTCACGGTCCCCACCTTTCGGACCACGCCCGACCGGATGAAAGAGCTGGCTGAACTCGTACGCCAGACCACCGAGGTCATCTCCGAGGCCATGGGATACGGGGCTCATAGGAACATCCGGGGCTCCTTCGGAGGTGGGGTCGTTCGAGGGTGAACGCCGGAAACCCCTGGGGCCGGTACGTGGGCTTGGGGCTTGGGCACATCCAGAGGGCAGCACGGGACCCCTGCTTCGCGGTATTGCGTTGGACGGGTCGATCTCGTCTGGATTACGGGAGGCGATCGCATGGTACGGGCAGAGCAGGTGCAGCGCCTAGTCGAGGCGGGGGTCATCCCCATCGTCCGCGTCGGGTCGGAGGAGACGGCGCTGCGGGTGAGCGAGGCGCTCCTCGCAGGCGGCGTCCGTACCGTGGAGGTGACCTTCACGGTACCGGGGGCTTCCCGGGTGATCGCCGCGCTCCGGGAGCGCTACCCCGAGCTCCTGGTAGGGGCGGGAACCGTGCTGGATGCCGCCTCGGCCCGGGAGGCGGTGGCGGCCGGTGCCCACTACCTCCTCAGCGTAGGGCTGGTACGTGAGGTGGTGGAGACAGCTCACCGCTATGGGCTTCCGGCCATCCCCGGCGTCCTCACCCCCACCGAGGCCCTTCGGGGCCTGGAGCTGGGTGCCGACGTGCTGAAGCTCTTCCCCGCTTCCCTGGTGGGTCCCAGCTACCTGAAGGCCCTGACAGCCCCCCTGCCCCAGGCCTCCTGGTGCCCCACGGGCGGCGTGGACCTGGAGAACCTGGCCGAGTGGGCGCGAGCCGGAGCCGACCTGGTGGGAGTCGGCGGGCCGCTGCTGCAGGACGTGGCGCAGACCGGCGACTTCCAGGCGCTCACCGCCAGAGCCCATCGCTTCGTGTCCGGTTGGAACGAGGCCGTAGCGGCCACCAGGGAAGGGGCTTCCCGGTAACCGCTTCCCAGGTGCGCCCTGGGTCCAACCGCCGGTGGGACCCGCAGGCGGGGCGACCGCTTGCGGGTCCTGTCAACTGGAACCCACCCCATCCGTGCCTTCCTGGGATCCAATTGACATGCGGCAGATCCTCCTGATCGAACTGCGTTCACTAGTATCGAACGCAGGTTCAGTCGTAATAAGGAAGGAGGTGCCCTCGATGCGGCGTTCGTTCAGCCGTGCCCTTCGGATTGGCGTTCTGGTCCTCGCATCCGTGCTGCTGCTCTCGATCGCCACGGTCTCCGCCGAAAAGGCTGAGCCCTGCCCGCCCGTGCCGTCGCCCACCGCACAGGTCAAGTAGTGCGCGCCGACACCTGCCGGGAGTCCCGACCCGGCAGGGTTCTTGCTCCCGTACCGTCCGGTCGCGCGGTCGCGGGCGTCGCAAGACGTTCAAGGAACCTGAGCCCGGCGGGCCTGGCGGCCACCGTTCGTCCGCCGCTTTCTGAGTCGTGGCTGTTCCTTGAGTTGGGTTCCTCGGTTGGGTTGCACCCGGCCGCGCGCCGTGGTACAATGCCCCCGGTTCGTTTTCTGGTACGACCTTCCAGAGAAGGGAGTGAGGTTGATGGCCGCAGATGCCCTTGGGGCTTTCTTTGCCGCGCGCACGGGTCCGCTTCCACCCTCACTCCCACGCGAGGCGCCACGCCTGCGCTGATCGCTCCTGCGGTCGGCCGGCCCCGCGTCTGTGCAGGAGCCCTGGGTGGATGACGGCCCAGGGTTTCGTCGTTCTCGGAGCACAGATGCGAGGAGGGTTTGGCGTTGAGTCTTTTCGACCTACGGATCCTCGGCTGGGGACCCATGCACGACCCGCCGTTCGAGACGTATCGGAGCGGTGGGTGCGAACCTGCCCGGGTCGCCGGGCACAGCCACGACGTCTACACGGTCCTGACGGCGGCCGGTTCTCGCCTGGCCCGGGTGTCGGGGCGATACCGCCACCAGGCTGCCACCCGCGCCGAATACCCCGTGGTGGGAGACTGGGTCGCCCTGCGCGGGCCCGCCACCAGCGGAGAGGGCGTGATCGAAGGACTCCTTCCCCGCCGCAGCGCCATCTCCCGCAAGGCCGCGGCGCCCAACGGGAAGGTCGAGGAGCAGGTGCTGGCGGCCAACGTCGACACCGTCTTCCTGGTGAGCTCCCTCAACCGGGAGTTCAACCCGCGACGCATCGAGCGGTACCTGATCACCGCCTGGGAGAGCGGCGCCGATCCCGTCGTCGTGTTGAACAAGGCAGACCTCTGCGCGGATCCGGACGCACACCAGGACCTCCTGGGACCCGTTGCGGCGGGCGTGCCCGTCTTTCTCACCAGCGCCGCCACGGGCCGGGGGCTGGAGGCGCTCGCCCCATACCTGGGCGCGGGCCGAACCGTGGCCTTTCTCGGTTCCTCGGGGGTGGGCAAGTCGAGCCTGATCAACCGCCTAGCGGGCCGCGAGCTCCAGGCCACGGGAGCCATTCGCGACGACGACGACCGCGGGCGGCACACCACCACCCGGAGCGATCTGATCCTCCTGCCCGGCGGTGCCCTCCTGGTGGACACCCCCGGCCTGCGGGAATTGGCGCCGTGGTCCTCGGAAGAAGGGCTCGACCAGACCTTCGCGGACATCGCTGAGCTCGCCCGGGGCTGCCGCTTCAGCGACTGCCGGCACGAGGGCGAGCCGGAGTGCTCCGTCCAGACGGCACTGGACGAGGGTCGCCTCTCCCCCGAGCGTCTCGCCGCGTACCGCAAGCTCCGGCGGGAGCAGGCCTTCTTGCGCCGGAAGCAGGACCAGCGTGAGCGGCTCGAACGGCAGCGCTGGGGTAAGCAGCTCGCCAAGGCCACGCGGCAGCGGGAGCGGTCGGGGATGGCCAGACCGAAGACGAAAGGGTGAGCCCGAGCCATCCGTAGCGACGGCCAGAGGGCGGCGATGTCCTGAGGCGGGCCCATTCCCGCGGCCCGCCTCACCCGGATCGCCGCCGGAGGCCCCAGGTCGTGCGGTCGCTCACCGATCCGCCTGCCCCGTGGACCCGGCGTAGACCTCCTCGATCTTCCGGACTTCCTCGGCGCTCAGGGGGTGTCCCAGCACCTCGACCAGGGGCCCGAGCTGCTCCGCACGGGAGGCGCCGATGATGGCCGAGGTGACCACGGGTTTGGCGAGGACCCAACCCAGAGCAAGCTGGGCCAGGCTCCTCCCAGATGCCTCTGCGACGGGCTTCAAGGCCTCCACCACCCGGAGGCTTTCCCGGGTGAGCAACCGGTGGAGGCGCTCCTCCCCGGCCGCGGCGCGGGTAGCCGCCGGATACCGGCCCTCCAGGATCTCGGGCCCGTACTTGCCCGTGAGCAGGCCCCGGGCCAGCGGGCTGTACACCGTCACGCCCAGGCCTTCACTCTCGCAGAAGGGCAGGAGCTCGCTCTCGGCAGCCCGGCGCAGGATGCTGAGCTCGGGCTGCACGGAGACGAAGGGTTCGAGCCCCAGGCGCTCGCTCAGGCCCAGGGCCTTGCAGAGCTGCCAGGCAGCCAGGTTGGAGGCGCCGACGTAGCGGACCTTTCCCGCACGCACCAGGTCGTTGAGGGTGAGGAGGGTCTCCTCGATGGGCGTCTCCGCATCCCAGCGGTGGATGATGTAGAGGTCCACGTACTCCGTCTGGAGGCGTCGCAGGCTCGCCTCCGCGGCCTGGAGGACGTGCTTCCGGGAGAGCCCGCCCTCGTTGGGGCCTGGCCCCGTAGGAAAGTAGACCTTGGTGGCCAAGACCACGTCGTCCCGCCGGCCCTTCAGCAGCCGGCCCAGGATCGTCTCGGCCTCGCCGATCTGGCTGAAGTCCCCCGTGTCCTGGCCCCGGCCGTAGAAGTCCGCGGTGTCGATGAACGTGATGCCTGCGTCCAGGGCCGTGTCCAGCACCCGGCGCGCCTCCTCCTCGCCGATCCATCGGCCGAAGGACATGGTCCCCAGGCAGAGGCGAGAGACCTTGAGGCCCGAACGGCCCAGGTTGCGGTACTCCACGAGGATACCTCCTTGTTGATCAGCGGGTACAGCGGTCACCTTCGACGTACGTGCCGGTGACGTCGCACCACGCGAGGTCTAGCCGCAGGTTCAGGAGGTCCCGGAGGCGCCCGAACGATGTGGTTCTGCAGCGGCTCCTTCTTCGCCTTCGCCAGGTGCCATCCCAAAGGCCTCCCCGCGTCAAGAGTTGCTCTGCCAACTCCACCCTGTCCACGGCGAGAAGTTTCACGTCGCCCAACAGGTAACGCAACAGATCGAATGCATGCACAGCCACATCCGTCAGGAACTCCTCGTCAGCGGTGTACTCACCCACCGTACGCCGCCCTTGCAGCCCAATGGTACCCCGGCTGCGAGCGATCTGCCGCACTCGCCGGTAGGCGGGTGCAAGCCGCTTCATAAACCCCACCCGCGCCGACAGACCTGATGATTCTGCTCTGGCCGCCAGATCCCCTACCTCCGCCGATCTCGTGCCCGCCGGGTTCTCCGCGAAGAGCGGCACGCCCAGCAGCACCAGCGCGCTCAGGATCCGAAGCCTAACCGCAGGGTGTGTGGCGATCAGGGTGGCACGGGCATCGGGGTGCACTACGATCCCCGCAATCGACTCCACCGGCCGCGCTCCCGTTCGCTCTGTCGTCGCCCCCAGACGCTCGGCCACCGGCACGACAACCGCGGTGTGGCGAGCGCCAAGGAGCTGAGGGACCGGCAACAGCGCCCGCCCTACCCCATCCATGTGCTGGACGGCCTTCCGCGCGTAGCGGTAGTCGCACTCAGGTTGACATCGATCGCCTCTACCCGGATCAGGTCGACAGGTCCCTCTCGGGCAACTCCGGGTTGATGCGGAGTTCCAGACCAGAATGTCCAGGGCGCCGCCTTCTCCGGCAGCCTGGCGTACATTTGCGAGACGGCCTCCTGGTCGCGCATGGAGACGCGGACGGTGGATGTGCGGTGCTGGAGCAGCGCCTGCCGCGCCGTGGGGTACCAGGCGCTGACGTTGACGTAGAGTTCTGGCTGAAACTGGGTTGTTGTGAACGTCTCCATATAAAGAACTTGCGGAGGGTATCCCAGGGGATCGGGGCTATCCTCTGTCAACCCCGTCTGGAAGGTGGCGATCTGGCTCGCCTGCTCCAACCACCCGGTCACCGCCACGTGAAACGTATGGCGGTCTGCCGGGTCAGGCGTCAGAACCACATCAGGACGGATCTCCCTGAGCAGCCGGACCAGGCTGCGCAGCATCAGGCCGACGAGGGAGAGCAGCCCCCTCCAGCCAGTGGAGCATCGCCCCAAGCAGTTCCGCCGAGGCCCGCGCCTCCACCTGCCTGATCGACGCTGTCTCGGAGAGGGTCGGAGCATCCTCAAGCTCGCCTGTCGGCACAAAGCACGCGATATGGGCCTCCATGTCCAGTTCACGCAGCCCTGCCAGCAGACCGCCGCTGCCGTATTCGGCGTCATCGGGATGCGGGGAAAGCACAATGCGGGGAAAGCACAAGCCATCGCATGGTCATCGTCCCCGAGCCACCCGCAGGTAGACGTCAACCGTCGCCTTGAGAACCCGCTCCCAGCTGTAGAGGGAGCGCGCCTCGGTGCGCCCCTCTGCCGCTAACCGGCTTGCCTTCTCCTGATCGGTGAGCGCCTCCGTCAGGGTGCCGGCCAGAGCTTCGGGGTTGCCCGCGGGCACGCGCCATCCGGTTTCTGAGGGCCTCACCAATGGGCCCAGGCCTCCCACATCGCTGACGACTACGGGAGCCCCAGCGGCCATCGCCTCAATCGCCACTCGTCCGAAGGCCTCCATGTGGCCCGGCACCACCGTCACGCTGCTGGTCTGGTACAGCCTGACGAGGTCGCGCCCGCCGACAAAGCCGAGGAAAGCGACATGCCGCCGAAGATCAAGCTCGTCCACCTGCCTGAAGAGCTTCTCGACGTAGGCGTCTTCACCAGTGCCCGCCACGAGGAGCCGCACGGGCGTGCCGGCATCACGCATAAGGGCGACCGCTGCGAAGAGGGTATCCAGGCCCTTCTCCGGGGAGAGCCGACCCACGAAGAGGACCGTCTGCCGGTCATGTGGCTGCCAGTCCCCAGCATACTCCTCCAGGTGAACGGCCTTGGGGATGACGGTCATCTTCTCGGCGTCAGTACCGAGCCGTAGGCACATCTGTCCTATGTAGTCGCTGACCGGAATGATCGCTGCCGACTCCCGGATCAGCCAGGACTCAAGGTTCTCAAAATACCGCCGTTCATCCTCCTGCTGGTATTCGGTGGGCGTCGAATAAATGTTGTGAACGTGGAAGATCACCGGGATACCGGTGGCCGCCCGGAGCTGGCAGTCGAGCTTCAGCCTCACTCGCCGTCAGCAGGCAGGGTTTCGGCACCCGCGCGGCGCCTATCCTCCCCTTCCCAGGGCCTCTCAAGATGCCCAAGGCCTGGAGGGTTCGTCCCACTCCCGTAGAACGAGAACGGTAACGCAAGCACGCCGGGCGCTGCGGGTTTCGCCCCCGGCAGGGCTGGTCCTGACGATCCGGTGGGATGGCTCGGCCTCGTGCGCCTGCCCGGGGATCGCCCTCACTGCCCCGCCCCGCCCGGCCATCGATGAGGGAGGGTTCCCCGTGGTGGCACGTCCCGTTGACCGCTCGCCCATGTCGGGCCCAGAAATCACGCACTCCAGGACTCGACGTTCCACGGCCCGTCGCGTGCTCTTTCTCGCCGTCTGGATGGCCGCACTCGGCCTCCTGGCCTTCTCTTTGGCCGGCCCACCGGCCCTGAGCCGGGTCGAGGCCGCCACGGCCTTCCGCTACCCGATCGCCACCGATCCCGAGCACCTGGATCCCTTCCGCTCCACCACCGTGGCCACCCGGACGATCCTGATCAACGTCTACGAGGGCCTCACCACCTTCGACCCGCTGACGGGAGGCATCAAGCCCGAGCTGGCCGAGAGCTGGGACATCTCGCCCGACGGGCTCACCTACACCTTCCACCTGCGGAAGGGCGTGCAGTTCCAGCAGGTTCCCGGCGTGACCTACGAAGACCCCAACGTCACCGCCGAGGACTGGATCTGGTCCTTCAAGATGTTCCTGAGCGGCGACACCTCGGTGTCCGAGCATCCCGAGTACCTGGAGGCCGTGAAGGGCGCCAAAGCCTTCACCGAGGGTGAGGCCGGCGACGTGGAAGGCCTCCGTGCCCTGGACGACCACACCCTCCAGATCACCCTGGAGGCGCCGAACCACCGGTTCCTCTTCGACTTGGTGAACGCGTACGTGGTTCCCCGGGAGGCCTACGAGCAGCTTGGCTCCCGCTTCTCCAGCACCCCTGTGGGCACGGGCCCCTTCCTCTTCCGGGAGTGGCGCCGCGACGACCACATCACCCTGGTGAAGAATCCGAACTACTGGGAGTCCGGCCTGCCCAAGCTCGACACCCTCACCTATGTCAACGTGCCCGATGCCAACACCCAGCTCTTCCAGTACCGCCAGGACGAGCTCGACGTGCTGCTGGATCTCCCCACAGGCCAGGTGGCCGCCCTCCGCAGCGAGTTTCCGGACCAGTATCACGAGATCCCGGGCCTCAACGTGCGCTACATGGGTTTCAAGTGGACGACCGGGCCCTTCAAGGACAATCGGGCCCTGCGGCTCGCCTTCAACTACGCCATCGACAAGGATACCCTCTGGAACGTGCTGATGGAGGGCGCCCGCTTCCCCGCCACCCAGGGCGTGCTACCGCCGGCCATGCCCGCGGCCGACGTGGACGGCTACCCCTACGACCCCGAGAAGGCCAAGGAACTCCTGGCCGAGGCCGGATATCCCGGTGGCAAGGGCCTGCCGCCCATCACCTACTACTACTTCGCCTCGTCGGCCAGCGAGCCGTACCACGCCGCCATCCAGAGCATGCTGGCCAAGGTGGGCATCCCGATCGAGCTCCGCTCCGAGGATAACACCACCTACTGGAGCCATATCGGGGAGGACGACGTCCACCTCTTCCTGAGCGGCTGGAGCGCCGACTTCCCAGACCCCAGCGAGGTGTTCAACTTCCTCTTCTACAAGGGGCGGGACGACACCAAGTATGACAACCCCGAGGTCGACGCGATGATCGACCAGGCCACGGCCATGACCGATGACCAGGCCCGGAACGCCCTCTACCAGAAGATCCACGAGCAGATCATGGAGGACGTGCCCTGGGTGCCGCTGGCCTACAGCAAGGTGATGCTACTGGTGAAGCCCTACGTGAAGGACTTCCACCTGTCGGCCGCCGGGGCGTACCGGGTGCCGATGAAGTACGTCTCGATCGAGCGGTGAGTCTCCGGCCCGGGGGCCTGCGGCAGACGCTGCAGGTCCCCGGCCCGCCGTCGCGTGCTCGCTTTCGAGGACGCCTGCCCGAGAGGGCAAGCACGAACACGCCAGAGGAAGGGTGCCGCCCGTGACCCGCTACGTCCTGCGCCGGCTGCTCCTGGCGATTCCCACGCTCTGGGGCGTCTTCACCATCATCTTCGTCCTCTCGTACCTCATGCCCGGGGACCCCGTGCGGGCCGTGCTGGGCGAGAGCTACCGCCGGGCCGACCCCGCCACCATCCAGCGGGTACGGGACCGCCTGGGGCTCGACGATCCCTGGTACGTCCAGTACGGGCGCTTCCTGGGGCGGGTCGCCCAGGGGGACCTGGGCACCTCCTACGTGCTGGACCAGCCGGTGCGGGACGTGGTGGGCTACCGCTTCCCCCGCACCGTGCAGCTCATGGCCGGGGGGATGCTGGCTGCCCTCCTCATCGGCATCCCCGCCGGGATCCTGGCCGCCGAGCGCCAGTACACCTGGGTCGATCACACCCTCATGTTCCTGGCCCTGGTGGGGGTCGCCATGCCCGTCTTCTGGCAGGGCATCCTGGCCAAGATGTTCCTCACCCAGGACAAGTACGGCATCGCCCTCTTCCCCGTGGCGGGCTACGGGGGCGGCGAGTTCATCTATATGGTGCTGCCCTCGCTGGTGCTGGGCACGCACCTCTCGGCGACCATCGCGCGCATCACCCGCTCTTCCATGCTGGACGTGAAGCCCCAGCAGTACATGGTCACGGCCGCGGCCAAGGGGCTCAGCCGCTGGCGGCTGGTGATGCGCCACCAGCTCAAGAACGCCCTGGTGCCGGTGGTCACCGTGATCGGGCTCGACGTGGGGTACCTGATGGGCGGCTCGGTGGTCACCGAGACCGTCTTCAACTGGCCGGGCCTGGGCCGGGCGGTGGTAACGGCCATCATGCGCCGCGATACGCCGGTGATCCTGGGGACCCTGGTCTTCGGCGCGTTCATCTTCGTCACGGTGAACCTGGTGATCGACCTCACGTACGCGTTCCTCAACCCGAGGATCCGGTACGAGTAGGCCAAGGCCCGGGAAGGAGCCAGGGAGCCACCCGGCGCGGCGTGGGCGGATGGCGGTGTGGGCGGATGGCGGTAGGGAGCGGCCACGGGCGTGGCAGCAAAGACGGTTTGGCGGAACGGGGGCCTGGCGACCGGTGAGCGAGGTTCTGGCAGAACGGGTACAGACGCAGGTTTCCGAGGGCGAGACGGTCTCCAACGCCCGGCGGTTCTGGCGGACCTTCCGCCGCCACCGGCTTGGCATGGTGGGACTCGGCATCGTTGGCGCGCTGGTGATCGTCGCCTTTGCCGCGCCCTACCTTGCCCCCCACGACCCGCTGGCGCAGAACATCCTGGGGGCCCGCCTCCACCCGCCCTCCGCCGCCTACCCGCTGGGGACCGACGAGTTGGGCCGCGACCTCCTCAGCCGCCTCATCTACGGGGCGCGCATCTCGCTCCGCATCGGCATCGTGGCCGAGGGCGTGGCGCTCCTCATCGGCTCGCTGGTGGGCGCCCTGGCGGGCTACCTGGGCGGCCGCTTCGACGACCTGCTCATGCGGGTCACCGAGATCTTCATGGCCATCCCATCGCTCCTCTTCCTCATCGCCGTAGTAGCCATCCTGGAGCCCACGGTCACCACCATCGCGCTGGCCCTGGGCTCCATCGGCTGGCCCAGCGAGGCCCGCATCATGCGAAGCCAGGTGCTGGCCCTGAAGAACCTGGAGTACGTCACCGCCGCCCACGCCATCGGCGTACCCGGCTACAAGGTCCTGCTGCGCCACATCATCCCCAACGCCCTCAGCCCCATGATCGTCGTGGGCACCCTGGGCACCGCAGGAGCCATCCTGAGCGAGGCCACGCTGAGCTTCCTGGGGCTCGGCATCCAGCAGCCCATCCCCAGCTGGGGCACCATGGTGAACACGGGCCAGAGCTACATCTTCAACGCCTGGTGGTACGCGATCTTCCCCGGCCTGGCCATCATGGTCACCGTGCTCGGCTTCAACTTCGTGGGCGACGCCCTTCGCGACGCCCTGGACCCGAACCGGGTGACGCAGGGGAAGTGATACCGCACAGGCGGCCCCCGCCGGGCGACAGGCTCGGAGGTCCTCCCCAGCCAGCAACCCCATCTGTCACGTTTCGTCTTCGCATGGTGGCATTATGCCACTATCGCGCGCTGAATCATGACAGAGCTTGCGCCGTTCAACCTGGCGACCTCGCTCAGGACTGCCGGGCCCTTTCTGCCTGAATGGGGCACGCTCAGCCCCTGCCTTCTACCACCCGCGCGACGCTCCGGGTGTGCTCCCGCTCGTGCTCGATGGCACGGCGCAACGCCTTGCGGACCGTCCAACGTTCGGTGGTAATCTCGCAGAACCAGCTCGGCGTCACGACTCGCCCCAAACGCTCCAGCGGCAGCCAGCGGAAGAACGCCTCGAAACCCTGACGCACCAGCACCAGACGCGCCACCGGATCCTCGGTGGCGTCCATGCGCCGGTCCAGGTCCTCCAGCTCGGGCGGCAGGCCCCGCTCCGACGGATCGTCGATCACCCGCGTGATGTACCAGAGCTCGGCTCCAGCCACGTGCTTCAGGATCTGCCCGATGGGGCGGCTCCGCTCGTCGCGGCGCCACTCCATCGCCCCGGCCGGCAGGCCCCGCACCAGGGCCAGCAGTTCCTCCCTTGCACTCCGGGCGATGGCCAGGTACCGCTCGATCTCGCCAGGCTCCGGCGGCACCAGGTCCGGGCCATAGAAGCCCACGTCGTCGCCGGACTCGAAGTCTCCCTCCAGCAGTTGCTCCTCCATAATCTGCCACTGGAGGCCGGCTGGGTCCGGGGTCGGATGCGACCAGTGTCCGTGCGACCCGAGCCACGCCAGGTGGGCCGCGACGGCCTCACCGAGCCCTGCGTCCAGAGCCGGCCGGCTCTCGAACCGGATGCCCAACCCCGGCGGCTCCAGCAGGTGCGCCATCACCCGCGAGGAGCGGCGGCTGGTATCAAGGTAGACCTGGAACACCGGTGCCACCTCCTGACGACATTCCTTCGACGCGCGTGGACCGTTACCTCGGCGAGCCAGTCGCCTCCCGCGCAGCTTGTTCCGTGTGGCGTCCTTGACCCGACCGCCGTGCCGGCGCGACCCGCGTTCCTTTGAACCGATGCTCTTTCCGACCGCGTTCCAGAAGGGCATGCACATATGTTCCTGCCATGGGTTGACGCAGCTGGAGATCGCTCGACGGCTGGGTGTCTCCCGCCCGACCATCTCACGCCTGCTTCAAAGGGCCCGGGACATCGGCCTGGTCCGTATCACTATCTCGCAAGGCGTGGAGAACGTCACGGACCTCTCGAACATGCTCTGCCGCTTCTTTGACCTGAAGGAGGCGGTGGTCGTCCCGGCCGCCGCCACCATCCCGGACACACTCCGCCAGACCGTGGGGCACTCTGCGGCCTCCTACGTCCAGAACCTGTTGCGGCCCGGCGTCACTCTGGCCATCTCCTGGGGCATCACCCTCTACGAGACCGTCAAGGCCATGCGGCCGGAGCACGTGCCCGGAATGAACGTGGTCCAGCTCGTGGGCGGGCTTGGCTCCACATCACCCGTGCTCCAGTCCTTCGACCTCGCCCGACGGGTCGCGGAGCTGCACGACGCCGAGTGCCACCCTCTCCACGCCCCTACCCGCGAGGCGCTGATGCGGGACATCAGCGTGCGGCGCAGCCTGGAGATGGCCCGTACGGCACAGGTAGCCCTGGTTGGGCTGGACGCGCTCTGGCGGCACACCTCTCTGGTACGCGTCGACGGGCTGGGGGACCGTGAGCAACGCCTCCTCACCGAGGCCGGCGCAGCAGGCGAGTGCTGCTTTCATTTCTACACGATCGACGGCATCGAATGCGATACGGTGCTGAGCCAGCAGGTGATGAGCCTGAGCTTGGCGGAGCTTCGGGCACTCCCGCTGGTGGTGGGGGTTGCATCCGATCTGGACACCGTGGAGGCCATTCTGGGCGGCCTGCGTACTGGCGTGCTCGACGTCCTCATCGTCGACCAAGTTGCGGCCGAACGGATCATCACCGAGGAAGAGGATCGACGCTCCCGCCTCGGCAAGGCAGATGGAGCCTCAAAGGCCTCGACGACCGCCGATGGGAGCACCGGGGCATGAACCGCAGGCGATCCGACCTCTCCCTGGTCCTTCTCTTCCTGCTCCCCAGCTTCGCAGGCTTCCTGGTCTTCAACGGGCTGCCCCTCGTCGGCTCCCTGGCGCTGAGCCTGACCGAGTGGAACGTCCTGAGCCCACCCCGTTTCGTAGGGGCCGCCAATTACCTGCGTCAAGACCCGAATCGCCTCCGATTGGGAGCTGCCGGTGGTCCAGGACCGCGAGCTGCTCGCGCCGTACCTGCAGCAGGCTCCTCCGACCAACCGCGACGCGGTCTTCCAGGCGCTCGAGGACGTGGTGGTACCTCCGGTGATCGCGCGCTTCAACGAGCTTACAGACCGGATCAACGCCCAGCTAGAGCTGGCGGTTGCCGGACGGTTGACCCCTCGACAGGCGCTCAGCGCCGCCCAGGCTGCCGCGAGGGACCCGATCGACTGAAGCAGGCGCGCCCGCCGGAGAACGTCGCGGCGGCGCGCCTCCACTCCGGCGGGACACCCCCAGGGTGCCCCGCCGGGCTCCACCATCCTTCCCACGGAACGAGGTCATGGACCGATGCTCACGTCGATCTCAGAGATCGTGCACCAGCCGGCCGGGTTGGACGTCCCCTTTCTTCACACATCCTGCGAGCGTTCGCCGCGCGACCCGCTCCCGGGAGAACGGGCAGGCCATTCCTCCTCGCCCTGGCCTACGCGCATCCCGATGAGGTAGACCCGGCGAGCCCCGGTGGCCTGGGCTACTACTTCGGGAGGGACATCGTCGTCCACCCCGTCACCGAACCCGACCAGGCTGAGTGGCCCATCTGGCTTCCCCCGGGAGACTGGGTGGATGTATGGGAGCCCAGCCAGACCTTGCCGGGTGGGTCCCACGTGGTCGACGTCCGCTCCATCACGGTCCCCGCCTTCGTCCGAGTCCAGGCGGCGAAGAAAAGACTGGGGATGTGAGGTCCGCGCCCAGGAACATATCCCTTGCCCGGGGAACACAGGCTTGGCATGTGAGACCCCTTCGGGCGGTCACCACCCCGGGGGAGTCGCCATGAAGGCATCCAGGAGGGATGGCCCGTGAAGTGGCTCGATCTGGACAACGCGGTGCTGGTTAGTCTGAACCAGGTAACCTCCATCGAGGTGCGCCCCTCTGCGGAGGACGAGGACGAGGGCGAGCTTCTCATCGCCCTGAACGAGATGGCCAGCGGCATCGACTTGGCCATTGCACGCTTCCCGTCCTTCGAGGCCGCGCAAGCCGAGTTCGCCGGCATCAAGGATTGGCTCGCCGCCGAGGACGTGCTGCACACGGTCTCCGCGCCGTCGTGGGTGATGCGGTCCGTCCACGAGCACGACGACGACTTTGACGACTACGATGACGAGGACGACGAAGACGACTATGATGACGACGATGAGGACGATGAGTTCGACGAAGACGACCTCGATGACGAGGATGAAGACAAGGACTGAGGCCGCCGCCTCGCCAGCTCCCACAGCGCCCGAGGCGTCCGGCCTCGCAGCGACGACAGCCTGGGAACCTCGGCCGGGAAGACCTCGCCAGCCGTGAGCGGGTTCGGGACGACCACGCAGCGCAACCCGGCAGCCAGAGCGGCCCGCGCCCCGTTGGGTGAGTCCTCCACCGCCAGGGCCTCCGAGGCCTCCACGCCCAGCCGGCCCAGGGCCAGCAGGTAGAGGTCCGGCGCCGGCTTCACCCGGGCCACGTCGTCCGCGGTGGCCAGCACGTCGATGGCCGCGGTCAGGCCCGCCTGCTCCAGAAACCGTTCCACCCACGGGCGGCCCGAGCTCGAGGCGACCGCCAGGCCGAGCCCTTCCCGGCGCGCGGCCTCCACCAGCGCGACCACCCCGTCCCGTGGGCGCAACCTGGCCAGGTGAGCCGCGGCGGCCTGCTCCACCTCCGCCTCCAGGGCCCGCCGGTCCAGCCGATGCCCCACAAGCCCTTCCAGGTACGCGTAAGGGTCAAAGGCGTCCGGCGACGTGCCCACGCAGCGCATCCACTCCTCCAGGGGCAGCACGGCCCCCCTTCGGCCGTAGACCTCTTCCCAGGCGTCGTACAGCGCCGACTCCGTGTCGATGATGGTCCCGTCCAGGTCCAGCACCAGGGCGCGCAGATGATCCGACCTCCGCTTCCATTGCTTGGGCGCATGCGTTGGGTGACGCACGCGTTGGTCCCACCGTGCCGTCCTGGCTCATCGGCGCCGCGGTGCGGTGGGTCCTTGCTCCCCTTTCAAAGGGTGACGGCGCGATCCCTGCTCCCCCTTGCACTCGCCTCCACTCAGCCGCCGGTTCCCACGTGGCGCCGGAGTTCCTCCGAGGCTTCGACCTCCCCCGTACGGACCGCCATCATCGCCCGGCGGGTCGGGTTGGTGTAATAGGTCAACCGGACCAGCAGGCCGAAGGAGTCGTTGATCTCCATTGCGCTGATCACGAAGCCCGCCTTTAGCTTGGCGATGAGTACAGGCGTGTTGGTGGCGTGGTGGTAGCTCACGATCTCCTGGAACCCCAGCCCCTTCAGGTGGGGGAGCAGCGAGTGCAGCAGCGCGGTGTAGATGCCCTTGCGGCGGTGCTCGGGGAAGAGGCCCGTGTTGATCATCACGTAACGTACGGCGCTCTCTTGCACGCCGAAGTACCAGCCGGCGATCTCGTCTCCGTGCTTGAAGAGGAGTTGGTGGCGGATGCGCCACGGCACGGCCAACCGTCCTTCGAGGTCCTCCAGCCGGCGCCGCTCGTCGTCCGTCAGGACTCTCCGCCACTCGAAAGCGGTTCGCTCGTCGAAGACCCGCCGGCGGAGCTGCCGGAAGATCTCATGGAAACCTTCGCCTTCTACCGCCTCCACCGTGTACCCCGGCGGCAGACCTTCCACGACCAGCCCGTCGTCGGGCATGACCCATCGCCTCCTCGCGCGCCTGAGTTCGGGTCGGCTGGTTACCACCCGGGCACCGTTCTTAGGGCACGTTCGCTCCCCAGCCGTAGCGTCCTGCCGCGCGAGGCCTGCTCCGGGGAGACCTGGGTGTCTCCCTGCGCACCCGCAGACCCGTAGCCGCAGACCTGGCCCAATACCTCCCCGCCACGGTGGAGCTGGCCCTGACCGCCATGCTCGTGGCCGTGGCCGCGGGTCTGGCTCTGGGCACTGCGAGCCCTCTGAGGCGGAACGCGCCCGTGGATCCCGTGGTCCGCCTCGTCTCGGTGGGCGGCGCCTCGGTACCGGTCTTCTGGCTTGGCCTCGTCCTCCTGGCCTTCTCTTACTACCGTCTGGGGTGGGCCTCAGGCCCAGGCCAGCTGGATCCCTGGCCCCTTCCTCCACGACCCGAGCCAGGAGATCATTACCGGCGAGGGGGGCGCGCTCAGCTCGGGTTCTTGGCGACGCCTTCGAGCACGTACTGGCCCCGTGGGCTCCAGATTTCCAGCCGCCCGTCCTCCAGGATGTAGGTGTCGTCGGCGGTCAGGGGGATCTCAAGGGCACGCCCAGGAAGTGAGGACAATTCGGCGCCCGGCTCGGGCTCCACGGTCCCCGCCCCGTGGAGTTGGAGCACGTGGCGGCCCACGTAGTCATCGATACTCCGTTCGTTCTCCTGGTAGCCCACGTCTTCCAGGTCGATCTCGACCCGGTCCCAGTTGTCCTGCTCTCGCTTGGCCACCCGCACGGTCCGGCCCCGCCAGCCCTTCAGGACCCGGTCCAGCTCCTCGATGGAGAGCTGCCGCATCGGAACCACCCCCACCACAGGGTGGCCGGAACGGCGCAGCTTCATGACCCGCGTCCAGCGCCGGTGTTCCCGGTCCGCGGGAAGGGGAGCCCTGGCAGAGCTCGCCGGTCACTCGTCGGTTGGACCGCCTCCTGTCTCCAACTCGGCCCGCATGACATAGACGTTGTACGGTCCGAACTGCGACATCAGGAAGTAGATCACCCGGCCGTCGTCTTCCACCCACGAAGGGGTCATGAACCCGCCGTAGAGGGACGGATACTTCGCGGCCTCGGATAGCGTATGGGGCCTGCTCCACGGCCCCCACGGCCGGGGAGCGGAGCGAAGCTCCATGTTGTGCGAGCGTTCGTTGAGGTACGTGTAGATCCAGCGGTCGAGGTACGGGTTCCAAAGGAGCGAACCCTCCCCCGCCGGGGCGGGGATCACCTCCACGGCCTCGGCGGGATCTCGGGACCATTGAGGCTGCCCGTCCGCGCCGGGGCCGCTGTAGTACTGATAGGCCCCGCGATCCAGGATCTCCTCGGGCCTTACCCTCGCCGCCTTCACTCCTCCGAACCTTCCGGCAGGCGTCGCCAGGAGCCATAGATACCCCTCGGCGTTCCCGCGCCCGCGCTGCTGAGAGACGGCCAGCATGATGAACCCGCTCTCTTCTGGCCAGATCGGTGGGTCCACCACATGCCACGCCTCGCCCCGGTCGTCCGAGTACGCCCACGTGGCGTAATTCGCGTCCCACCGGCCGGGCGGCCCCCAGCGGCGCACCGACATGAACGCCATGTACAGGCGCCCGTCCACGGACGTGAGAGCCGTGGGGATCTTGGTTACCTCACCGCCAGCGTCGTTGCTCTCCTTGAGACCTGGAACGATTTCCCTGGCACGGCCGAGCTCGTCCGTGATCCAGCCGTCCAGGGTGATCCCGTCGGAAGGCTCCACGTCCGTCGTGCGCGCGAGCACGTTCGAGCGCCAGTTGGTCTTTCCGTATCCGAAGGTATCGCCGAAGGCGATGTAGATCGTACCATCGACTTCAGCCAAGACCCCCAGATCGGTCCCGATCACGTCCACGCCCTCGGTGCGGTTGACCGAGCTCGAGCCTGTCAGCGGGGCGACTTGGGTGGTCCTGATTCCGACGATGGGATCGATCGGCTCGTCCGCTGCTCCCGCCCCCAAGGTGCCCCCGCACCACACGGTGGCGGCGAGGATCCACCACCCGACCCGTCCACGCTGCATGACACGGCCTCCTCTCCCTTGTTTCCGTCCCAGGTCCTCATCCCTTGATCCCGGACATGGTGATGCTCGCCATCAACTGGCGCTGCAGGAGGAGGAAGACGACCAGGTTGGGCAGGACCGCGATGGTGTTCGCCGCCATCAGGTAACCCCAGGGGTTCTGGTACTGCCCTGAGAACCCGGCGATCCCGACCTGGACCGTCTTCATCTCCGTCGCGTTGGTGACCAGGAGCGGCCACAGGAAGCTGTTCCAGTTGGCAACGAAGAAGAAGACCGCGAGGGCCGCCATGATCGGCTTCGAGAGCGGGAGCACGATACGGAAGAAGATCCCCGCCTTGCTGCAACCGTCGATGGTGGCGGCCTCTTCGAGTTCGTGGGGGATCCCCAGGTAGAACTGGTGCAACAGGAAGATCCCGAACGCGTTGGGGATCGCCGGAATGATGAGGGCCCAGTAGGTGTCAAGCCAGCCGAAGGCCCGTACCTCGATGTAGAGCGGGATCATGATGACCCAGAAGGGCACCATCAGGGTGCCGATGATCAACCCGAACAGCACCCTGCGCCCTCGGTAGCGGAGCCGGGCCAGCGAGTAGGCCGCCATGGAGTGGGTCAGGAGCGCAACGAGGGTGACCGTGATCGACACGAAACCTGAGTTGAACATCCACCGCGCGAAGGGCACCTGCTGGAAGACGTCGACGAAGTGGTTCCAGTTCCACCTGCTTGGGATCCATACCGGGGGCACCGCGAAGATCTCGGACGGCCCTTTGAGCGCGCTGACGATCATCCAGTACAGCGGCAGGATGAACACCGCGGCCAGGAGCGAGAGGAGGAGGTGCCGCCACGTCTGGGCCCTGCGCCGAGCCGAACCGAACGGCTGGAGCAGCCCCGTCACCCGAGGTGACCTCATGCCACGCGGCCCCCTTTCAGCAAGCGGAAGAGTACGACCGACAACGCGACCTGAATGGCAAAGATCACCACGGTGATGGCCGAGGCATAGCCGAACTGGTAGTATCGAAACGCACTCTGGAAGGCGTAGAAGACCGTGGTGGTCGTGGCATAGAACGGACCCCCGCCCGTCAAGACGTATATCTGGTCGAAGACCTGGAAGCCTTGCAAGATGCTCATGACGAGCACGAAGAAGCTGGTGGGCTTCAGCAGCGGCAGCGTGACGTGCCAGAACTGCTGGAGCTTCGTGGCTCCATCCACCATCGCAGCGTGATAGTACTGCTCGGGGATGTCGTTCAGCCCCGCGATCAGGATGACCATGAAATAGCCCGCGGAAAGATAAAAGGAGAGCGACAGGACCACGCCCAGCGCCTGGGACATGGATCCAAGGAACGGCTGGCCGGGAAACCCCAACGTCTTGATGAGCCCGTTGATCAACCCGTTCGGCTGGAACATGAACTTCCAGACGAAACCGACCACCACCAGCGAGATGGAGGCCGGCGCGAAGAAGACGGCCCGGTAGAAGCCGATCCCGCGTCCCTGATGCTGCACCAGTAAGGCCAGCGCCATGGCGAGAACGAAGTTGCCGCCCACGAAGACGGCCACGTACCGGAACGTGATCCCAAGGGAGCGCAGGAAGATCGGGTCCTCGAACATGGTCTTGTAGTTGCTTAGGCCGACGAACGTCATGGGGCCCAGCCCGGACCAGTCGAACAGACTCAGGATGAGGCCCAGCACGGCGGGGGCGATGACGAAGACCACCAGGCCCAGCAAGTCCGGCAAGACAAAGAGATAGCCTGTCGCGCGATCCGCCCACGTCCGGAACCGCATTGGCGCGTTCACCTCCACTGAGCGCCCTGGGGATGGAAGGGGCGATGACAGCGTTTCCTGGGCAACTGCCATCGCCCCCGACCGAACGCTACCGAGCGCCCGTGTAGGTCCTCAGGAAGCGGTTGATCTGCGCTTCAGCGGTCTTGGCTGCCATCTCAGCGGGGACTCCACCGAACATCGTCCCCTGGAGCGCGTCGAGCAGGGCCCTTTGGACCTCCGGCGGGAACCGGGGTTCCGGGCGGGCCGCAGGCAGGATCTCCTCCGTGAAGACCTTCATCGGGCCCGAGTGGAAGTACTCCCGGTTCGCGTCCAGGATACTCTGCAGCGTGGGGAACTTGGAGTTCTTCTGGATGGTCCAGACCACGGGGAAGTCGGACTCGTAGAAGAGCCACCGGGTGAACTCCGCCGCGCCCTCAACGTCCTTCGACTTGGCGTTGATCACCTGCATCCAGCCGCCCGTCACGCTGACGCTCTCGCCTCCGCGCTCCTTGGGTGGCACAGGGAAGACGCCGTAGTTGAAGTCCGGATATTGCTCCTTGAGGATCTTCACAGCCCACATGCCGGTGACTTGCATGGCGCCGAATCCGCTGCCCAGCATGGTGACATCGTTGGCAGCGGCCGGCTGGCTCTTGGGGGAAACCCCGTGGACGTTCACCAGGTCGGACCAGAACTGCAGGGCGGCGACAGACTCGGGCGATGCGATCCGCGCTTGGGTCCACCCCTCGTCCATCACGTCGCCGCCAGCGGACCAGAGGAAGGGATAGAAGGTGAAGAGCTGGTAGAAGTCCGCGGCAGGCTCGATGACCAGTCCGAAGCGCTCCGGTGTGGTCAAGGCCTGGGCGACTCTCACGAGCTCGTCCCAGGACTGGGGGACCGCCAGACCCTTCTCTTCAAAGAGGTCCTTATCGTAGAAGACGGCAAGCGGCTCCAGCTCTACCGGCACGCCATAGATGCGCCCGTTGACCGTCGCCTTGTCGCGAGCAACCGGAACCAGGTCTTCCACCTGAGACGCGGTCAGGTACGTGTCCATGGGCTCCAGGATCCCGTTGCTCACATAGCGGAGGAAGTCGCCGGGGCTGACCCAGAAAACATCGGGCCCCTGCCCCGACGCAAAGGCAGCCGTGAGGCGGGTGGTGGTGTACTCTGCCCATGGGATGCTCACGAATTCGACTTTGGGCGAGTGCGCTGCGTTCCACTGGTCGACGTACTCCTGTATGGTGGGATCGCCGTAGGTGTCTGCGAACTTCCAGAAGGTGATCGGTTCCGCGGCGAAGGCCGGCGCCGCGAGAGTTGCTGCCAGGGTCAACGCCAGCACCCATGCGACCAGACAGGCTCGCCTCATCGTACGTATGACCTCCCCTTCGAGCTTTGTGATCCTTCACTTCCGTAACATGCTGTCTTACGCCAGCCCAGGCCCCTCTACATCACCCCTTTCGGCGCCGGTCACAGAGACTCCGGGAAGTCAACCAGGGAAATGCTTTCCAGCGGTAGGCGATCCGCCACCGGCGGCAGCGGCAGAAACGCGAGGTGCGGCTCGGTCTGGTACCAGTAGGCCGTGCTCGAGTAGTCGTCGCTCCGGTGGTTGGCGTGACCGTGCTCGATGGTGACTCGGATCGACTCGTTGAAGGTGATGGGGTCGACGATGTGATACCGGTACAGGGTGACCTTTCCACTCCAGTTGGGACCCCCGCCCAGGAGGATGCCGTAGTAGAGGGTCTGGACCTCCTGCTGGGGGCACCAGGCGGTGCAGAAGTAGTCCTCGGTCCCGGTACCGTGCAGCGACGGCGGCCAGGGCTCTCCGTCGACGAAGATCATGTCGTCGCCTTCGCCGTACCAGTTCCACTCGCGGGTGAAGCGCAGGTTGTGGATGTTGAGGTTGCACCCCACGTAGTGGCCCCGCCCCCGAGCCTCAAGCAGCGTGTAGTTGCCCTCGCCCGTGGTGTTTTTGCCGCCGAAGCAGTAGAAGGCGTTGTCCACCGTTCGATCGTCGATCCCCTGGGTCAGCTCTCGCCGCCACATGGCGTGAAAGCGGAGCTCGTCGGCAGGAAGGGCGTCGTACGCTTCGTAGTCGATGTAGTAGTAGAACTTGACGTCCTGGCTGCTCTCGTTGTGCACGTGAAGCCGCGCGCCATCGGCAAAGGGCATCGGGAAGAAGCAGTTCATGGCCGCGCCGTTCTCGGGCCCCATGCTCAGGGCCGCGGAGGCGTAGTTCCGCGTCAGCCCGTGTCCCATGCCGAAGAAGTCGCCGTAGGGAGCCTCGACGCTGGGATGCTCCTCCCTGTCCCAGTAGAAGCGAAGCACCAGCCGGCGCGGAAGATAGGCTTCCGCGACGCCCGACTCGGGTGCGGTCGTCATCCAGATGTGGGTGATGCACCCGGCGCCCTCGATGGTAGCGATCTCAGCCTGCTCCCCCGCCCGGATGGTCAGCCAGTCCCGGTTGCCACCCGTTCGATCGAAACTGGAGACGCGTCGCCGCCTACCGTGGCGCATGACCGACAACTCACGCAACGAAGAACCGATCCTCGGCACCGTCATGGTGGCTGCTCCCCCTCACTCGTCACTCTTGTGCCCTGCCTCCCTAGGCGACGACCACGGGCTCGATCCCCAGGTGCCAGCAGAAGGTGAGGAGCTCGGGCACCCAATCTCCATACACCCCGTGGATATGGTTGGCCGGGAAGCTTTGCAGGAACGTGTCGGCGCTGCACGCGAGCCGTACGAACGCGTGGGGCCAGTTGTCCTGCACCTGCGTGATGAGCCGGGCCTCCACGTCCGGATCCAGCCGCACGAACTCCCCTCGAACGACGTGCATCCGGTACTGGCGTCGCTCGCGGGTTAGCCGGGCCAGGGTCACGGGTCCGGGCTGCGCCACATGGAAGACCGAGGCGCCGCCGGCCGGGAAGAAGAAGTCCTGGGGCTTCAGCTCCACGTTCCGCAGGTTCGTCTCAGGGTCGAGGCTCCGGCCGGCGAAGTAGGTCGCGTGGGCGCCGGAGTTCACCAGGTCGAAGAGGCCGTGCTCCTTGAAGTAGTGGCGGACATCCGCGAAGAGGACCGGCGACCCCGTTGCGTGCTTGAAGACTTCCATCGTAAGCGCGGCGTCCATGTCCGCCTCCGTTGCACAGACGATGGGGTCATGGGGACCGTCCCAGTCGTACGGGTCATTGAGGAACGCCTCTGCCACATCCATGGTGACGAAGTGCTCGGTGAGCTCCGGCTGGCTCTTGATGCCCACGAAGTGAAAGCTCTTCTCGGCGATGATCTCCCGTAGGACGTCGTAGCTCGCGATCTGGAGGCGCAGCTTCTCGGGAGTGAGCTGCTGGCCATCGTAGTGGACTTGCTTCACGTGGCCCTCCAGCCACCGTTGTGCCCTCTCGACCCTGGCGTTACCCGCAAGCTCTGTTGCCCTGCGAACGATCTCCCACTGATCGACGTGTTCCACGTCGATCCCGAACTGCTCCGCCCAGAGGTCCGTCGGCGCCACGGCCGTGTTGATGCCGATGGCACGGCCGCCGAAGAGCCCGTACGTCTCGCCGCGCAACGAGGCGACCGCATGGGCTCCCCGCACGAAGCTCAACACCTGCTGGAACACCGGCGCCTCCTCGATCTCGCCGAAGACGCGCCGGTAGCGGACGCCCATCTGATCCAGGGCTCCGGCGGCGGCCAGGACCGCGACCATACCGGGCTTCGCCGGGTTGACCTGCCCGAAGAGCAGGTAGGGCCCTGGTGCAAAGCGGGACGCCACCACCGAGAACTGCGGGAAGGCCCAGACCGCGTAGTTGAAGATGGTCGCTTCCACCCCTGCGACCTGCAGCTTGCGGGCCTCGGCCACGGCCGTCTCATTGGACCAGACGAGCTCCCCCGTTACCACATCGACGCCCGCCTCGACGAGCTTCCGGCGGAGCCTCTCCTCGTAGGCCTTGTTCTCCTGGATCTGCGGCTCGTGCGCGTAGGCACGGCCGTCAGAGAACGTCAAGATACCGACCTTCGGCCTGCGTGCCACAACAACCACATCCCTTCTCGTCGCATGGCCATGGTGTCGAGATCAACGCGTGCTGTACACGACCCGCCCCGGGACCCGCTCGTCCGGTTGTTGGCTTGTGCTAGGCTGCGTGGTGCTCATCTGGCATCGTTGCCATATAACAGTTTTCGCCCACCGCCGAGGAACTCCTTCTCCCCTTCCCTCACTTCTTCACCACGACCTGAGCCCCACGCCGTGGTCGTGCGATGAAACCCTTCGCGCAGCAAGTTTCCGCGATTCCAGCAAGCGCCGTCCTGTCGTTCCTCGTCCCCTGTGGGGCTGCAGGGAATCGCACGGCTGCTGGCGAATACGTGGCAACGCTATCATGTCGAGCCCGCTTAGGGCTTCGTGCTCAGACCCCGGGGGCAGGCGCCGACCAGGCGGCTCCACCACCTGGCAGGAGGAAGGATCTTGGCCACCATCAAGGACGTGGCACGCGCGGCGGGCGTCTCACCTTCGACGGTGTCACGCGTCGTCCGCAACAGCGGATACGTGTCCGAGGAGGCCCGGGCGGCGGTCCTCGCCGCGGTCGAGCGACTGGATTACCACCCCAACGCCGTCGCCCGCAGCATGACCCAACAGCGAACGCACACGATCGGCGTCGTCATCTCAGACATCGCCAACCCCTTCTTCCCTTCCGTGGTCAGGGGTATGGACGACGTCGCCCAGAGCAACGGCTACAAGCTGATCGTCTGTAACAGCGACGAGGACCCGGCCAAGGAACGGGATTTCGTCCGGGTGTTGCTCAGCCGGCAGGTGGACGGCCTCATCGTCGCCAGCACGGGCGGGGCCCTCCACGAGCTGGCCGCGGCCATGAACGACGGCGTGCCGGTCGTGCTCCTGGACCGCTTCCTGCGCCTTCCTGGCGCCGACGCGGTAGGCATCGACAACATCGACGCCGCCCACCGGGCGGTGCGCCACCTGCTGGAGCTCGGCCACCGGCGGATCGGCATCATCTTGGGCCCGAACCACGTCCAGACCTCCAAGGCCCGGCTCGCCGGCTACCTGAAGGCCCTGCGGGCGTATGGTGTCCCGCCGGATCCGGCGCTCCAGCGCACAGGCGACTTCAAGGAGGCCGGCGGTTACAACCACACTCAGGCCCTTCTCGCCCTCGAACCCAGGCCCACCGCCCTTTTCACCACCAACAACCTCACGACCACCGGAGCCCTCATGGCGCTGCGCGAAGCCGGGGTCACCATCCCCGATCAGATGGCCATCGTGGGCTTCGACGACATGCCCTGGGCCCGCATCGTCCGCCCTGCTCTGACGGTGGTGGAGCAGCCGACCTACCTGTTGGGCACCACGGCCGCCCAGCTGCTCTTCGCCCGGCTCAACGGCCGGGAGACGTCGCCGGTGGGGCGGATCGTGCAGCTGGAGGCGAACCTCGTGGTGCGCGAATCGTGTGGGGCGCGCCAGCACCGGTCGATCGACCAACAGGGTCACGCGTCCTCGGCGGCGCGTGCTCGATAAGGAGGCCTAACCCATGGAGCACCTCATCGGTCTCGACATCGGAACCCAGGGGACCAAGGCGGTGGTGGTCCGACGCGACGGCCGTGTGCTCGGCTCGAGCTACGTAGGCTACGACGTGGATCAGCCCCGGCCCCTCTGGGCCGAGCAGTGGCCCGACGTCTGGCTCGACGCCTCCTACCAAGCGATCCGCGACGTGCTGGACCGTTCGGGCGCGGCGCCGTCGGAGGTGGCTGGCCTCGCGATCAGCAGCCTCTACGGCGGCTCGGGGATTCCCGTGGATCGGGACCTCCAGCCCCTGGCCCCCTGCCTCATCTGGATGGACCGGCGCGCTTCGGCGGAGGTGCGCTGGGTGCAGGAGCACGTGGACCTGGAACGCCTCTACCGGATCACCAGCAACACGGTGGACTCTTACTACGGTTTCACAAAGATCCTGTGGATCAAGAACAACCTGCCCGACGTCTGGGAGAAGACCCACCTCTTCCTGCCGCCCAACGCGTACGTGATTCACCGGCTCACGGGGGAGGTGGCCATCGACCACACCTCCGCCGGCAACCTGGGCGGCCTCTACGACGTTCACCGGCGGGCCTGGAGCGAGGAGATGGCCGAGGCGTTGGGGATCCCCCTGGGGCTGATGCCGCAGCGGATCGTGGCCTCGCAGGACGTCGTCGGACGGGTCACCGCTGAGGCGGCGCGCGCCACAGGGCTTACGGAGGGCACCCCGGTGGTGGCCGGCGGCGTCGACGCCCCCGTGGCGACCCTCAGCGCCGGCGCCTTCCGTGAAGGCCACCACGTGGCCATGGTGGGCACCTCCATGTGCTGGGGCTTCATCACCGACCGGACCAACCTCACGCCCGCCCTGGTGAGCTACCCGCACGTCGTGGATCCCATGCACACCCTCTACACCTTCGGTGGCGCGGCGACGGCCGGCGCCGTGGTCCGGTGGTTCCGGGACGTCCTGGGCCGGCCCGAGAAGGAGGCCGCCGAGCGCCTGGGGGTGGACGCCTACTCCCTGCTCGAGCTTGAGTCCATGCAGGTCCCGGCGGGCTCGGACGGTCTCCTGGTCCTCCCGTACTTCATGGGCGAGCGCTCGCCCATCTGGGACGGAAACGCCCGGGGTACCGTTCTGGGGCTGAGCCTCTACCACTCCAAGGCCCACCTCTACAAGGCGTTCATGGAGGGTGTGGCCTTCGCCTTGCGCCACAACATGGAGAGTGCTCCAGGGGTGGACCTCGACCGCGAGATGATCCTGGTGGGCGGGGCGGCCAAGTCCATGGTCTGGCCCCAGATCTTCGCCGACGTCACCGGCTTCCCGGTGCGTACCGTGGAGCAGGACGTGGAGGCGCCGCTGGGCGACGCCCTGCTGGCGGGCCTGGGAACCGGCGTGGTCGACCACCCCGAGGCCTTGCTGGGCTGGCTCACCTACCGGGAACCCGTGCGGCCCCGGGAAGAGCTGAAGCCGCTCTACGACCACCTCTTCGAGGAGTACAAGGCGCTCTATACCAGCCTCAAGGGCAACATGGCGCGGCTCTACGGGGCGTGATCGAAGGAGTCCCGCGCCCTCTGGAGGAATCTTCAACCAGGCGGCTGTCTCGCCGCCCACACCGGCGCGCTGGGGGCACGGTCGGGACAGGCAACGGAAGCGTGCCCTCTTTCGCGCGCCTCCGGAGGGGGCATCTCAGGTGGAGTTGCGCTGGCGGAGACGCCTGGCGGGGGTTCTCGTTGCGCTCGCGCTGCTGGTCTCCTTCTCCTCGGTCGCCGGAGCGTCGGAGCTGGTCCTCATGGCCACCACGGACATCCACGCCAACATTTACCCCTGGGACTACTACGGGAACCGGCCGGACGAAAGCGTGGGGTTGGCCAAGATCTACACCCTGGTGAAACAGATCCGGGCGGAACACCCGAACACACTCCTGGTCGACGACGGCGACCTCATCCAGGGCTCGCCCCTGGCCTCGTACCTGGTGAACGTAAAGCCGCCGGACCTGGGCGAGGTTCACCCGATCATCGACGTGCTGAACCGCATGGGCTTCGACGCGGCAGCCATCGGAAACCACGAGTTCAACTTCGGCCTGCCCTACGCCGAGAACGTCTTTGCCGGCGCCGCCTTCCCCATCCTTTCGGCCAACGTCTATGAGCCGGGAACCCGAGAGCCCCACTTCACCCCCTACGTGATCCTGGAGCGGAGCCTGGATGGCAAGCCCATCAAGATCGGGCTGATCGGTTTCACCCCGCCCCAGATCATGGTGTGGGACCGGGGCAACCTGACCGGCAAGGTGGAGGCCGGCAGCATCGTGGACGCCGCCCGCCGGTTCGTTCCCGACATGAAGGCGCAGGGTGCCGACCTGATCGTCGCCCTGGCCCACACGGGGGCCTATCCGGGCGCCTCCACCGCTCCGGGCGCGCTCGCCGAGAACGCCGCCTTCGCCCTGGCCCAGACCGTTCCCGGCATCGACGTGATCGTGGTGGGCCACTCCCACCAGGAGATCCCTGGAAAGGGCTTACCCGACCATCCCGACGGCCAGGTAAACGGCGTCCAGCTCGTTCAGCCCAGCTTCTGGGGGAAGGCCCTGGGCGTGGTGACCCTGGATCTCGAGGCGGGCTCAGACGGGTGGCGGGTGACGGCCAAGAAGGCGGAACTGCTGCCCGTCAAAGAGGTCCAGCCGGCGCCGGAGGTCGTCGCGTGGGCCCGCCCCGTCCACGAGGCCACCGTGGCCTACGTCACCAGCCCCATCGGTGAAACGCTGGTGCCCATCAGCAGCCGGGCCAGCCAGCTTACCGACACTGCCGTGATCCAGCTCATCAACGACGTCCAGCGGCAGTACGTGCAAGAGCACCTGAAGGGCACAGAGTACGAGCGCCTGCCCGTGCTCTCGGCCGCCGCGCCCTTCAAGAGCGGGTACGGCGGTGAGACCGACTTCACCGACATCCCGTCTGGCGGAGTCACCATCGGCGACGTGGCCTCCATGTACATCTACGACAACACCCTCAAGGCCATCAAGGTCACCGGGGCGGATCTGAAAGCGTGGCTTGAGCACGCGTCCAGGAAGTTCAACCAGATCTCCCCGGGCCATGGCGATCAGCCGCTCTTCACAAGCTGGCCGGGCTACAACTTCGACCAGATCGATGGCATCGGGTATCGCATCGACGCGACCCAGCCCGAGGGCCAGCGGATCGTGGACCTCACCTTCCAGGGCCGGCCCGTCGCGCCGGACCAGGCCTTCGTCCTGGCCACCAACAACTACCGGGCCGACGGCGGCGGTGGCTTCCCCGCCACGGGCGAGAAGGCTCAGGTGGTCTTCGACCCCCAGATCGCCAGCCGTCAGCTCATCGTGGAGGCCATCTCCAGGGCGGGTACCATCAACCCCACCCCGGACCACAACTGGTCCCTGGTGCCCAACTACCTGGACCATCCCCAGGCTGCCTACGTCTACCCGCTGGTGGATCGCGGCATCTACGTGGGGGACCTGCAGGGACGCCTCGCCCTGGACGCGCCGCTCACCCGCGGGGTCTGGGCGGGCATGGTGAAGCGGGGGCTGGGCCTTGACCTCGCTGTGGACCAGCCCGGCGCCCCCGTGACGGCCGCGGACGCCGCCCGCGATCTCGGAGGTTACGTGGGCGACGAGCTCCTGGCCGGTGACGCCGATCAGACCCTCACCCAGGCCGACGCCGCCCAGCTCCTGGCCGGCATTCTGGCCGCCCAGTCGGTGCTGGTGGGCCGCTGAGTCGCTGGCCCCGAGGCGCCCGGGGATGGGGTCGTCCCATACCCGGGCATGAGGGGTCGTTCCGCACCCCGAGGAGCCGGCTGCAAGAGAGCCGGCTCCTTTCCGTTGGGCCCGGGCTGCGCCCGCTCCTCACCCCCCAACTGGCCGGGGCCTACGCGGTGAAGACCCCCAAGACGCTCACCCGCGACCTGAACGCCCTGGTTCGGGCGGGCCTTCTTCTCCGGGCGGTTCCCATCGCCGCCTGCATGTGCTATCCTGCCAGAAGGCGGACACCGGAGGTCGCCTGCGGAAGGCCCGGGACCGCCTCGGGCAGGCTCCGACCCGCACCGGAAAGAAGCAGCGGCCCCGATGCCCACATCTCCCTCGGAGGCGATGGTCTTGCCAGCGGCAATCTTCGACATGGACGGCGTCCTCATCATCAGCAACCCCGCCCACCTGCAGGCGTGGAAGGAGTACGGCGGGCGGCATGGCCTCGAGATCTCCGACGAGATGTACTACCGTGCGTTTTCCGGCCGGCGGAACGACGAGGGGCTGGAGGAACTCTTCCCTGGCCGATTCACCCGCGAAGAGCGGCTGCAGCTCTCCGAGGCGAAGGAAGCCTACTACCGGGAGCACTTCGCCCCCAAGCTTCAGCCCGTGCCGGGGGTGGTGGAGCTGGTCCGGGCCCTGGCGGACCGGCGCGTGCCCCTGGCCCTGGCCACTTCGGGACCGCGGGAGAACGCGGAACTGATCCTCCGGCAGCTGGGTCTCCGGGACCTCTTCGGGGTGCTGGTGGCCGGCTTCGACGTACCGGCGGCCAAGCCGGATCCCGCCATCTTCTTGGAGGCAGCCCGGCAGCTCGGCACCCCGCCTGCGGAGTGCGTCGTCTTCGAGGACAGCCCGGCGGGCGTGGAGGCGGCCTCCCGCGCCGGCGCGCGCTGCGTGGCCGTGACCACCAGCGACCGGGCCGAGACCCTCCGCGACCGGGGCGCCCACCTGGTCGTGGACGACTTCACCCACCTGGACGTCGACGGGTTGCTGGGATCCAATGGAGTCCTGCCTCGCTGAGCAGCGTGGATGAAGGCCGGGGCCTACCTTCCCGGCACCGCGGACCGGGCACCCGTTCCCGTCCGGATCAGCCGCTCCACGTGCTCCTGGGTCAGGAGACCTTGCCGGAGCTCACCCGCCACCGCCCCGAGCACCCGAGCGCGGACCTCCTCGGGCGCGAGCGGCTCCAGATCGTCCAGGTACCCCTGCTGCTCCAGGTGTTCGCGCAACTGATCGATGCTGCTCTGGCGAAACCGGGGGAGGGCACCCCGCTCCAGGGATTCCACGAGGAGGCGTGCATCGCCGCCATACTGCCGGGCCAACTCGGCCACGCGCGGCAGGAAGGTTCGGCTCACGGCCCCTGAGGCCGCCAGGGCGCCGGCATCCACCGGCCGGCCGCGTCCGATCCGCCACGCCTGCAGGGTCGCCTCCAGCGCCCGGGCGGCGGCGAACGCCTGCCTGTAGATCCGGAGACCGTCCTCGCCCAGAAGGGCCTCGCTTCCCGGCTCCCCCAGGGTGTGCAGCGGGCCCCAGCGCTCGAGACCGTGGCGCAGCACACGGTAGAGGTCGCCGGCGGCGTCCAAGAGGTGCCACAGGTGGACGTGGCCCAGGTCGCTGGCGTAGGGGTCGATGCCGGGCACCTGCAGGAGCCGCCCGTACTCGGCGTAGGATCGGTCGCCGGGGGCAGGCACGGGGCGCGCCTCCAGGGCAGGTTCTTCAGGCAGGGGCCATCGCGTCGCCTCCTGCCCCCGGCGGAGGGCCGCCAGGTCCAGGAAGGCATGGGGTACGTCGCTCCCCCGGAGGACCGACCGCCACTTGGCCACCTCGTCCATCTGCGCGGTGAAGTAGACGATCTGCCGTCCCTCGCAGGCCAGGGCCACCACTGCGTCCATCACCGCCCGGGCGCGTTCGTCGTCGCTGTTGGCCAGCACCTCGTCGAAGACCAGCGGCAGCCGCACGCCGTGCTCCTGGGTCTCCACGAAGGCCACCCGCACCGCCAGCAGGAGCTGTACCCGGGTGCCGCTGGAGAGCTCTTCCAGCGAGCGGCCCTCGCCTGTCTCGCTTTCCACCGCCCGGAAGGCGGGACCCTCGCCGTCCTGCAGCTCCAGCCGGTACCTCCCGGCCGTGATCCGAGCGAAGACGTCCCGTGCCCTGTGGAACACCTGGGGACGCTCGCTGTCGCGGCTCAATTCCTGAACCGCGCTCGCCAGCACCCGCCCCAGCGCCATCCGAGCCTCCTGGCGGAAGAGCGCCCGCACCTGATCCCGCGCCTCCTCGTACCGGGCCAGGGCCTCCTCCAGGGCGTGCTGCTTCTTCGCCTGCTCCACCAGCGCCTCGATGCTGTGGATCTCCTTCGTGGCCTCTTCCAGGTGCTCCGCCGCGGCCGCGACCTCTTGCCGTGCCTGCTTCAGCTCTTCCCTGGGGCGGCCGGCCCACGGGACGATGCTCTCGCCGCTTCCCGGTTCGAGCTCCTGCACCCGGCGCCGGGCAAAGTCCCAGTCGCTCTGGAGACTCCGGTACTCCTCCAGCCGCTCGACCCACCGCCGTATCTGAGCCTCGTCGCCGAGATCGGCCGCATTCAACCCGAGCCTGGCAAAGACGGCTGCCCGCTCCTCCGCCACCCTCTGCGCCTGGTTCTTGGCCTGCTCCAGCTTCTCCTGAGCCTGGTCCGCGGCGTGCCGGGCGGCCTCCCATGCCTCCCGCCGCCGCCCCAGATCGTCGAGGGCAGCCACCGCGGCCTCCACCCCCCGGGGCTCTGCGTACCCGAAGGGCCGGAGGGCGGCGCCGAGAGCCGTCAAAAGGCGCTCTCTCTCCCGGCGCGACGCCTCGAGCGCCGCCTCGGCCTCCCGCACCTTCCGCTCCGCGGTTTGCCAGGAGCCGATGCGCTCCACCAGCCAGACCCATTCGTCGAAACCGGCTCCGGGCGGCAGCCCCACCCGGGCCGCCAGGCTCGCCCGCTCCGTGTCGAGCTCGGCCTGGCGGGCACCGAGGGTCGCCAGCTTCTGCAGCACCTCGGAACGCCGCGTCTTCCGATCCCTCGCCGCCTCGGCCTCGACCGCCTCCCGCTGGAGCACCTCCAGGCGGGCGGTCACGCCCTCCTCGCTCCAGACCTGGGGGCCCGCCAGATCGAGCCTTTCGAACTCCTGCCGGTGCAGGCTCCGCAGGTCCGGCGCCCGGCGCAGGAGCAGGGCGAGGAGGCCCCATCCCGTAGCCAGCCCCAGGAGCAGAGCGAGCAGCGCTGCAACCGGCGGCCCCCCCACCGCCACGAACCCGCCCGCCCCGACCAGGAGGGCGACGGCTACGGAGGTCATGGCCGTCCGGCGCATGCGCGACACCGTCCCGGGATCCGGCCCCCGCAGCCACCCCGAGAGGGAACGCATCCCCTGCCACAGCCGGTCCGGGTCCGGCGGTTCGGTTTCGTCGCCCAGCCGGCCGAGCTCCTCCTCCACCGAGGCACGCTCGCCCCAGAGCTTCGCCTCGGTCCGAGCATGCTTGCCCAGCTCCTGCAGGCCAGGGAGTGCCAGGGTCGCGAGGCGGTTCCGTACGACGGCGCCGCCCAGGCTTCGCTCCTCGGCCGCGAGGACCGCCTTGGCCTCGGCCTGGCGCCGCTCGGCGTCCCGGCAGGTCCGGTCCAGCTCCCGCAGCCTGTCGAGGGTCTCCCGGAAGGCGCTCAGCTGCTCGTACCGGAGGCCGTCGCCTGGGAGGTTCGCCCCGGACAGCCGCAGGCGGGCTTCCTCCAGGCTCGCTTCCGCCTGCCGCCGGGCCTGTTCCGCTGCTTCCGCCTGCTCCCGGAGACGATCCAGACGCTCCTTCTCGTCGCCCACCAGGCGACCCATCCACTCGGGGAAGGCTTTCATCTGACCCGTGAGCGCCGCCTTGGCATCCCGGGCGTCGGCCAGCTCGAGGGCACGATCCAGCGCCTGCGCCCCGCCCACGGCTGCAGCCGCCTTCTCCTGCTCGCTCCGGAGCCGGGCCAGCATCAGCTCCTGCGCCCGCAGGTCCTCCTGCACGCGCCGGGCTTCATCCACTTGCTTCCGGGCGCTGCGGAGCGCGTCCCCCACCGCCTGCCGGCCCGAGACCCTGCCGTTGAACCCCAGGCGGGCTGCGGCGGCGGCCACGTCGTAGCCGCCGGCGGACTCGCGGGCGATCTGCTCCGCGAAGCTCCTGTCGTCGGCTTGAAGGAGCTCGGTCAGAGAAAGGCGGTACCGGTCCCGGGCGATGCCCGGCGGGAAAGCCGGCGGCTCCGCGGGCAGACCGTCCCGCTGGCAGGCGCGACGGGTCGTGTCCAGATCTACCGTCCAGCGGGCGCCGTCGAGGAGGTAGCGCCCGAAGAGCGAGGCCTCTGGCTGGACGGCATCGTCCGGCCAGAGGATCGACTCGATGGCGCGGGCGGTGGTGGTCTTCCCCGCGCCGTTGGGCCCGTAGACGACGTTGACACCCGGCGAGAGCCCGTCGACGGTGAAGCCGGCGCGCCGGAAGCCCGGGGTGCGGCGGACCTCGATCCGTTCCAGCGCCAGGTGCCCGCTCACGGTGCCGCGCCATCCGCCTTCTGGGCCAAGAGCTCGTCCAGCAGCAGGAGGCCCTGGCGTTCGATCTCCCCCGCCAGATCCTGGTCGGACGCGGCGAGGTCCGCCAGCAGCTCGTCCCGAGGGATCTCGCGGTAGGGCAGCCGGCTCGCGAGGGTCTCGAGCTCCTGCCGGGCCCGGTCCAGCACCTGCCGCACCGGATCCGCTCCCGGGGAGCGCAGGCCCCGGAGGAGCCCCGCGAGCGAGGCCGGCGGGCCCGAGGCCCCGGACAGTTGAGCCAGGTCCCACATGGGGCGCGTCTCCACGCGCACCTCGTCCAGGGTGGCGGTCGCCGAACCGTGGGGAACCGCCAGGTCCTCCATGGCCGCACGCAGGTGCTCTTCGAGCCGGCGGTGGGCCGGGGTGCGGCCCGTCAGCCGCACCCGGCAGACCAGGTGCCGCAGGGCCCCACCCGTCTCGGGCGCCACCTGGCCGAGGCGGAAGCGAAGGGCCTCGGCCAGGCGGCGGTCCACCTCGTCCTCGCCTCGAGCCCCCGCCACGTCGACCTCGAGGACCTCGTAGCGCACCCGGGAGAGGGGCACCTGCCGGGCCGCCACCCGTCCCCCGGAGGTCACCTCGAGCAGCCAGGGGCCGTGCGGGCCGGGCTCCTTGGGGCTCAACGCCAGGGGTGAGCCCGGGTAGAGGATGCCCGCCTTCCCCGGCTCTCCGTGGAGCGCCGGCGCGTGGACGTGGCCCAGCATCCAGAAGGAGGCCGGCAGCCGCCGCAAGTCCGCAGCCTCCACCGGGGCGTAGGGGCTTCCGGGTTGATCCAGGTCCCCGTGCAGGACCCCGAGGAGCACGCCGTCCCCGGGAGACGGGAGGTCGTAGGCGGCCAGGGGATCGCGGGGGTACCGCTCCGAGGGGAAGGACCAGCCGTCCAGGTGAACGACCTGGTCACCGGCAGCCAGGGTGAGCCGCTCCCAGCGCTCCTCCCTCCCCAGCAGTCGGAACCGGTCCGGCTTGAAGCTCTCGGCCAGCCTGGGGAGCACGTCGAAGTCGTGGTTGCCGGCCACGGCCACCACCGGGACGCCCTGCGCCGCCAGCGCGCCGATGCCCTGCTCCAGCGGCCCGAAGGCTTCGAAGTAGCGGTTGTCCCGATCGACCACGTCCCCGGTGAGGACCACCAGGTCCACCCGGCGCTCGATGGCCAGCCCAACCACGTCCCACCACGCCTGGGCCGCGGAGAGGTCGCCCGGGTTCGCCCTCGCGGGAACCCGCGTCGCCCGGCGTCCGATGTGGATGTCCCCCGTGCAGAGGATTCTCATGAACCGGCTCCCTCACGGCTGCACCGCTGGCCATCCTGGCGCAGCGACCGCGCCCGCAGAGCGGCGGAAGCGGCCAAGGTCAACGGTCCATCCCTTCGTGGGCGCGGGCCTGAGGTCCTTCCATCCGGGTGGACAGGCGGCCGCTCGCAGGATCCTCGAGAGGATGGCGCCATCTCTCGGCAGCTCTGGCAGGACCGCAGAACACCGGGGCATTTTCCTCAGCCTGGGCTACCGGCTGTGACGTCGCTGTCTGCCCACGTTCCGGGTTCTGTTCATCGTCCCCCGCGGCTTCCCCCTGGCTGGAACCGCTCAACACCCCTGCCTCCCTTGCCGACAGTAGCGGTAGCAGTGATACAGTGGTCGTGCAAGATTCCGAGCGCGTGCCGTGTCGCACCGCGCCGGCGGTTCGGCGTGTCTGGGCGATGGGCACAAGGTTCGGTGTCGAGGGGGAACCCGGAATGGCGCAAGAGGCGCCTCTACCCACGTCTTACGACGACGAGATCGACCTGCGGGCCCTGGTGGAGGTCCTTCTGCGGCGAAGGTCCCTCATCCTCGGCCTGGTGGCGGTGGCCGTAGCAACGGCCGCCGCGCTGAGCTACTTCGTGCTGCCCCCGGTCTACGAGTCGGAGGTACGCCTCTTCCTACCCCGCATCGACGAGGACCTGAGCATGACCCCCGAGCAGTACGCTCGCTTCGCCGTGAGCGAGCCGGTGCTCGAACCCGTGCGGACCTCGCTGGCCCCCAACGTGCCCATCCAGGCCTTCGCTAAGCGGTTCTCCGTGAAACTGGACGGAGGCGCCACCGTTCTCGAGGTGAGGGCGTCCGCCCCTACGGCGGAAGAGAGCCGCCGGTTGACCGCCCGTTGGCTCGACGCGTTCACCGCCGGCGTCCGGGAGCGCGTGGAACGCCGGCTGAACCAGGCCCTCGCCGAAGCCGAGGCGAACGTGGCGTCCATGCGAGCCGGCCTGGAAGCCGTGGGGGATGCGCTAGCCCTCGAGACCGGCCAGCGCGACCTGGCCCTGGAGATCGCCTCAGCGGCGGCCTACGGCCAGGAGTACGGCACCGCGCTGCGGGAGCGCGGCCGGCTGCTGGAGATCCAGGCGAACCTGCCCTCGCGCCTGCGCCCCGAGATGCTCCTCTCCCCCGCGCTGCCCACTGCACCGTCGTCGCCTCGCAAGCTCCTGAACCTGACGGTGGCGGCGGTGCTGGCGGGAATGATCGGCGTCTTCCTGGCCTTCGGCATCGAGTGGTGGAAGGGATCTGCCCCTGGCCCCAGCCCTACGCAGTGAGCACTTGGCCGCGCAGGAGCCTGTCCACCACCCGTCGGGCAATGGCCTCGCTCGCTCCCGGCGGGCCCATGCGCTGCCGCCCGGCCGCCGCCATCCGGCGGTAGCGGGCCGGGTCCTGCAGGATCGCGAGGGCTTCCTCGGCCAGGGCGGCCGGGCTCGCTTCGGTCACGGCCAGGGCTTCTCCCAGCAGCCGTTGCTGCGCAGCCAGGAAGGAGCGTGTCACCTGGGTGCCTGGGCTCGGGCAGGAGACCACCGGCCTGCCGAGCCCCACCGCCTGCTCGACCGCCGTGCCCGCCTGACCGATGGCCAGCGTGGCCAGGTGGATCAGCTCCGCGAAGGCACCCACGAAGAGGGAAAGCTCCAGACCCTCGGGCCCTTGCAGCACGACCCCAGGCGCCGCCAGGTGACCCGCTTCCCGCACCCGCCAACCCACCCGAGCCAGCGCCGGGCGCAGGCCTTCCACCGGTTGCCATGGAGCCCACGCCACCGCCCCCCGGACGCGCCCGCCTGTCCGGTGGTACAGGAGGCGCAGGGCCTCCAGCTGGTCCGGCAGGTTGCGGACGGCATCCTGGCGGCTTCCCGGTAACAGCACGATCAGGGGCATCTGCCCGTCCAAGGACTCGGCACCCAGGGCTGCCTGCATCCGGCCGAGCAGGGTCCGGTCCGGCGCCAGGTCGTCCATCATGGGGTTTCCCACGTACTCGCTGGCGATCCCCGCCAGGCGGAGGAGGTTCCGCGTCTCGGGGTCCCGCACGAAGGCCTGAACGTCCCCACGGCGCAGAGGGCGCCACCAGCCGGGATGCACCGGATACCCGCTCGGGCCGGCACTGTGCACCGAGTAGGCGATGGCCGCCCAGCTCATGGGCTTCTTGAGGATGAAGCGGTTGAGGTAGACGCTGAAGAGGTCGCCCACGCCGAGGACGGCGTCCCACTCGTCCCGGTGACGGCGGAGGTAGGCCATCTGGCGAAGGAGGAGGCGGGGCCACCCGGCCCGCAGGTCCATCAGCGTGTTCTTCAAGCTCAAGTAGGCGAAGCCGCCACTGGGAAGTTCGCCCTGCACGCCCACCACGTGGATGCCCGCCCGCCGGTAGGCGTCGCCCGCGCCGATGGTGGGAAACGCCACGATGCGGAGCCGCTCGCCGGCACGGGTCCCGATGCGCTGCGCGAGACGCCGGCCCACTACGTCCTCCCCGTGGCCGTTGCTCAGAATCAGGAGGGTTTTCGTCGGTTTCACGCCCAGACTGCCCCCGTCGGCCCGCGCGTTCACGCGTTCAGGCCCGGTCTCAGGCTCGATCCGCCCCGTACCTCCATTCGGCTCGCGGCACGGTCATCCTTTAGACGGGAGGTTCTTCACCCCCCGAGGCCGAACGGTGGCTTCGGTGCCGCGCTGTGCCGTGTCCAGGCCCGTCGAAAAGCGAGGCGGTTCGTGTCCATGATCCTCGTCGTCGGCCCCAACCTGTCGGTCGACCGGACCCTCGACGTTCCGGGCTTCCAAACCGGGCGGATCTTCCGGAGTGGCCGCCCTGGGGCACGGCCTGCACCAGGGGTTACCGCTCCCGGAGCTGCTTGCCTCGGCGGTGGCCGCCGGAACCAGCGACGTGACCACCTTTGGTGGCGGCGTGGTGACGCCGGACGGGGTGAGCGAGGTGCGGGCCCGGGTGACCGTGCGGCTGTGGCAGCGCGGCTGAGCCCTGACTTCCGATCGCGCCGGCGCCTTCAGCTTCCCCAGCTGTGCGTGTCTTTCCGGCCGCTGCGCTGTCCGCTTCCTGCTGGTAGTACCCCAAGGCTCTGCCGCCTGCCATAGCCATCGGTCGGCCTCTCGCCAGTCGATGCCATCCGTTCCAGACGTTTTCTCGCGCCTGCTCCGTGGGAGGTGATCTCCCCCGGCCCCGAAGGGAGAGACTCACTCCTGGCACCACGAGACCACCAGGAGGAGTGAAGCAGATGGCGCACGTGACGGCGATCGAGCTCCAATCGCTCCGGCATCTTCTGGGTGAGGAAACGCTCGGAATGGCCAAGCTTGGAACCTACGCCCAGAACTGCCAGGATCCCCAGCTCAAGTCCCAGTTCCAGAAGCTGCTGAACGAATGCCAGCAGGAGGGCCAGAAGCTCCTGCAGATCCTGGGCTAGACCGGGGCCGCACCCCAACGGTCGGAGAGCTCCGTGCGAGGAGTTACAGACGAGGAGGGCACAGAAGAGATGTTGCAGGACAAAGAGATGGCCGCCGACATCCAGGACATGCTGAAGCACCAGACGGTCGCCTTCACGCGGGCGGCCATCGAATCCTCGGACCCGAACATCCGCCAGGCGTTCGTTCAGATGCGATCCGCCAAGGAGCGGGCCCACTGGGAGATGTACCAGCTCAACGAGCAGAAGGGCTGGTACCTGCCCGCCGGCCCCGCGGACCACGCCGAGGTGAACCGGGTGAAGGGCTTCTTCCAGAGCGCCCTCGACCAGACGGCCCAGCCGGCTCTACGGTAACCCTGCGGGCCCGGGCGCGCTCCGCGCCCGGGCCTCGCGCCTGGTGAAGAAGGGCCTTCTCATCCGCCGAGCCCGAGGTGAGTACGCCACCTACCACCCGCTCTTCACCGAGTTCCTTCGCAAAGAGACGCGCCGAAGCTCGAATCCGTCTCCAGGAAGGCGCCCCACCTATCGCGCGGTCTGCGTCCTCGCCCAGCCTGAACGACGCCTCAGAGCAACGATGGCCAATGAGATCACCGTGGCGGCGTATGGGATCATCAGCACCAACTGAGTGGGTACTCCAAGACCCTGGAGACGGATGGCCAGCGCTTCAGCGAACCCGAAGACCAGTGAAGCCAGAAGGATCCCCACCGGCGTCGAGCGCCCGAAGAGGATGGCTGCCAGGGCGATGAACCCCCGGCCCGCCGTCATGTTCTGGCTGAACATGCCCAGCGAGCTCAGGGAGAGCCATGCCCCCGCGATGCCTGAGAAGAGGCCGCTCATCAAGATACCAGCCAGCTGGTAGAAGCGAGGGTTCACGCCCGCGGCCTCAGCAGCAGGTGTATACTCCCCTACCGATCGCAGACGGAGGCCGAAACGGGTGCGGTAGAGGAGCCCGTGAACGAGCGGAACCGAGAGGAAAGCCAGGTAGAAGACCGCGTTGTTGCCCTCCAGCATCCTCCCCACCAGGGGGAACCGCTCCACACCGGGCAGGTGGACCTGCGGGAGCAAGGCGATGCGCCCCGATTGGAAGAGCCCGCGCACATCGAAGAGCGCCTGGAGCAGGACCACCGTAAGCCCACCCATCAGAAGATTGAGTGCGATGCCCGCCATGATCGGATCCGCTCTCAGCTCCATGGTGAACACGGCGAAGAGGAGACCCACCAGCAACCCCGCCAGTAACCCGCCGACCAGACCGAAGAAGGGCGACCCGGTCCAGAAGTCCATCGCGACCGCCGCGAAAGCCCCCATGAGCATCATGGCTTCGAGGGCCACGTTGAAGATGTTCACTCGGTCCGTGAAGAGGCCACCCTGCGCAGCGAGCAGCACAGGGACGGCCAGGCGCAACCCCGCCGCCAGGAATGAGGCGTCAAGCACCTCCCACATGCCGGTCGCCCCCTCTCCTGAATCGGCGCACCAGGTCGATCAGCGCCCGCGAGCTGACGAAGAGCAGGATGACAGCCTGGAGCACGATGGCTACGTTGCGGTCCACGTCCGTGAGGCGCTCCACCGCGAAGAAGCCATTCTTCAGCACGGCCAAGAAAAGGCCTGCCGCAATCATCCCCAGGGGGTCCGTCCGGCCGAGCAGGGCGACGAGGATACCGTCGAATCCCAGGCCGGTCGAGAAGCGTGAAACGAACCTTCGGTTGGTCCCCAGCACCTCCAGCCCTCCGGCCAACCCAGCGATCGCCCCGCTCAGCAGGAAGACGGCCAGCGCGACCCGCCGCACCCGAACGCCAGCGTACTCGGCGAACGGTTCGCTGGCACCGACGGCCTCCACTTCATATCCCCAGACGGTCCGCCGGAGGACCGCGAACACGAGTACAGCCACCAGGACGGAGCCGACGATGCCCCAACTCAATGGGTACCTGGGCACCACCCGAGCTATGGCCGCCGTCTCCGCAATCCGCGGCGTGGCGATCTCCACCGCGGTCGTGGCTCCTCCGGAAAAGTAGGTCGCCAGGACCAAGAACTCGGTCAGGAGCACCCCCATGTAGTTGAACATGAGGGTGGTGACGATCTCGTTCACCCGCAGGTACACTCGAAGCAGGGCCGGGACAAGCGCGAAGGCGGCGCCACCCAGCAGCGAGGCCAGGAGCGCCAGCGGCACGTGCACCGAAGCGGGTGCCGAGACGTGAACACCCACCAGCGCCGCACAGAACGCGCCGGCGTAGATCTGCCCCTCGCCACCCATGTTGAGGAGGCCGGCCCTGTACGCCACGGATACGGCCAGCCCCGAGAGGATCAGCGGCGTGGCCCAGCGGAGGGTGGTGAGCAGGTTGCCTGTGGTGCCGAAGGCCCCCCACCAGAGGTAGCTCAGAACCTCCCGGGCGTCCCCTCCGAGCCCTTCGACCAAGGACCCGCCCAGAAGGAGGGCCGCAAGAACAGGGATGGCCAGCCCCAGGATCTCGACGCCCACGCCGCGCCATCTGTCCCGGGCGAGCACGCGCGAAGTCTCGCCCGCCGGTCGCGCCGGAGCTGAAGACGACGACGAGAACCCGCTCACTCGTGACCACCCCCGGCCATGAGCAACCCGATCTCCTCCTCCGACGTCTCCTCCGGGCGTCTCTCCCCCACGAGCCGCCCTTCGAAGAGCACCAGCACCCGGTGGCTCAGGGCAAGGACTTCGCCGAGGTCCTGCGAGACCAGGAGGACGCCGCATCCTCCTGCCGCCGTTTCCAGCAAGATCCGACGAATGAACTCCACAGCACCGATGTCGACACCCTGGGTAGGATCCTCCGCCAGCAGCACTCGCGGGCGCGTGGCGATCTCACGACCCACGACCAGCTTCTGAAGGTTCCCGCCCGACAGGGTCTGCACCGGAGCATCGGCTCCCGGCGCCCGGACCTGATACGCGTCCATCAGGTCCTCGGCCAGGGTGCGCGCCCGTCGCATCCTGAGCCAACCCGCACGTTGAAGGTGCTTCGTGCGATACTGGCATGCCATGGCGTTCCGCAGCACGCTGAGGGCGGGGGCGGCGCCCCTTCCCCTCCGGTCCTGGGGAATGTAGGCCAGCCCCTTCTGCCTGCGCTCACGCACTCCGAGGCGGGTCAGATCCACCCCGTCCAGCACCACCTGGCCCTGCGCGATGGGACGCAGGCCCGCCACCGCCTCCACGAGTTCCTGCTGCCCGTTGCGGGCGACCGCGGCGACACCCACGATCTCACCAGGCCTGATCGAGAGGCTCAGCGGTCCCACCTGCCCGCCCTTTCCCCGACCGGGCACGATGAGATCCGCGACCTCCAACCCCGCAGCCGCGCCTCCTGGTCTGGGCCCGGCGGCGCCTTCGTCTGTGTCTTCCTCCCGCCGCGCGTCCGTAGCATCCGGCCGAGGCCCCGCGCTCCGCCTCGGTAGGTGAATCTCCCTCCCCACCATGAGGCGGGCCAGCTCCCGCTCGGACGTCTCCGCCGCCCGCACGGTACCGGTCACCCGGCCGTCTCGGAGGACGGTGATCGTGCCTGCCAGATCCAACACCTCGCGCAGCTTGTGGGAGATCAGGATCACCGTGCGACCCTGCCGGACCATGCGCCGGATCGCCGTGAAGAGTGCCGCCGTCTCCTGTGGCGTCAGCACCGACGTCGGTTCGTCGAAGATCATCACGCGCGCCTCGCGCAGGAGGCACTTGAGCACCTCAACCTGCTGCTGCATCGCCACCGGGAGGGAGCCGACGGCGGACCGCAGGTCCACACCGAAGGCGAGCTCTTCCGCGTGGCGCGTGATCCGCTCGCGGGCCTCCCGCCGCCTGAGCCACCCTGCGACGCCGACGTCTTCGTTACCCAGGAGGAGGTTGTCCAGCACCGAGAGCGACGGTACCAACATGAAGTGCTGGTGAACCATTCCGATGCCTGCCTGGGCGGCCTCTGCGGCCGAACGGAACCGGCGGCGCTTCCCGAAGATGTGGATCTCGCCCGCATCGGGCTGGAGGATGCCCGCCAGGATGTGCATGAGCGTCGACTTACCGGCGCCGTTCTCGCCTACCAGGGCGTGAATCTCTCCCTGATTGGCGCTGAAGTCCACCCGATCGTTGGCCAGCACGCTGGGGAAACGCTTGACAATACCCTGCATCGCTACGGCGGGCACGTCACCCGGAGGCCACTCGGGCATCCTCACATCCCCCGTTCCGCCAACATCGCGTCGACCGCGCTCCGCCGGGGGAGCGACCTCCACGCGCCCTTCCCCGCTACCGTCAGGCTGGCCGTCGCCGAGGCAAAGCGGGCCGCGTCCCGCCGCCCCCTACCTTCCAGGAAGGCAGCGATCCACGCTGCATCGAAGCTGTCGCCTGCACCGCTGGTGTCGCAGACGTTCGTCGGAAAGGCCGGCTGGCTGAACACCTCGCCACCTGCGAAAACCATGCATCCCTCCACCCCGAGCTTCACCGTCCAGCAGGCCACCAGCGGGTAAGCACCGGCCAAGCGTTCGATCACAGCCTCCACGGGAGGCCGCCCCGAGCCTCCGGGCGGCATTCCCGAGATCCAGAAGACCTCTCGCTCGTTCAGGAGCACCTCATCGCTCACGGCCAGGAGGGCAGCCATCCTGGCGGCCTGGTCCGGTGGCAGGGCATTCCCGGGAATCCGCACGTTGGGGTCCATGAAGACGCGGCAACCGCTGCTGCGCGCTATCTCAGCCGCTCGCAGTCCGGCCGCGGTCAAGGCGTCGGCAAAGGCTAGCACCCCGTCGAGGAAGAGGGCCCGAGCTCCGGCCAGCAGCGCCGGCTCCATATCCGCTTCCGCGAGCTGCCCGTCGGCCGATCCCTGTCGGAAGGAGAAGCTCCTCATCTCTCCCCGCCCGTTCCCATCGTACAGAACCAAGACCACCGCCGTCGGCGAGCCGGAAACGACGAAACCTTCCGGAAGGGTCACACTCTCCTCGCGAAGGGCGCTTGCCAGCAGGTCACCCAACGGGTCCGCGCCGATCTTGCCCAGGAGGATGGACGGGTGACCCAGGCGTGCAGCGCCGGTCGCCACGTTGATCGCAGGCCCGCCCGGCGCCACGTCCAGCGACGAACCGGCGCTGTGGCCCCCAGGGATTGGGAACCGCTCCACGTGGGCCACCATGTCCACCACTGGCACGCCCACCACCGCTACCGCGGGCGGGTGCCCAGCCGGCGACAGCCCCAGGCGCCCAACCTCATGCATCGGGAACACCTCCTGGCCGCACGGACCCAGCAGTACGGGACATCGTGGCCCGTCGGACCAGCCCATCGGCTACCCTGGCCAGGGAGACCTCGTTCGCCCGTTCGAACGCGCGCACCAACTCCTGGGGGAAGGCCGCAACGCCGTGCAACGCGCCGGCCACCCCTCCGACGATGGACGCCAGCGAGTCCGTATCCCCACCTGCGTTCGCCGCCAGCACGACAGCCTCGTAGGGATCACCCTCGGCGATCCGCAGGATCCCCGCCACCAAAGGCACCGTCTCGATCATCAGCGCGCCGGTTCCGATGGCACGGGCCAGCCTGTCCCGGCGCTCACGGGGACTGCCTTTCAGCGAAGCGGCCAGATCCAGGGCCCATTCCAGCCGGAGCGCCAAGGAAGGGTTGATTTGCCCGGAGATGACCTCCCACGGTACCCGCCCGTCCGTTGCGACCTCGATGACCTCTCGGGCCCTCTCCTCCCCGCGACGGGCACCCCACAGCATCGCCTCGAAGACCTCGTCCAGAGTCGATGCCTGGAGGGCACGGGCCACCCCGCTCGCGACGGCCGTAGAGCCCGCCACGGCCACGTCGGTGAGATGGGTGGGGGCACAGACCTCCACCACCGCGTCGAGGACGTCCTCAGGCGCCCCCGGATAGACGCAGCCCACGGGCGCTATTCGGATCGCCGCCCCGTTGGTGTTGCCTCGAAGCCCGGTGCGATATGGGTCTTCACCCGCCCTTAGCAGCTTCAAGGCGTGGTTGGTGCTGGGGCCCATCCGGTCCAAGCTGTCGAGGTCCATCTCCGCCGCCCAGCCCAAGAGCGCCTCGGCCACGTCCCGCGCCGTGAAGACAGCCTTCTGAGTCACCAGCCGTGCTATGGCCAATGTCTGCTCCGTATCGTCGGTCATCCGTCCCGCCGCAAGCTGGGCGAGTGGGTGCCACGCTGGCGCGGCTTGAAAGGTACGAACTTCACCGAAGAGCTGCCGGATCTGAGCTGCGGAGAGGAACTCCGTCGGCATGCCCAGGGCATCGCCCACGCCCACCCCCGTCAGGCATCCCAGGATCCGCGAGGAGAGGGCCTGGTCGTCGACCTGTTGCTGGCTCGTCAATGCGTTCCCTCTTTCCTTCCGTGCCTGTCTGAGTTCCATGGGTTGCCCGCCCGGCGACGAAGCCGGACGGGCAGAGGACCTATCGCGTCTTCGTCGTCTTCGGAACCACGATGATGCCCGCCTTGATCTCCTCTTGGGCCCGCTCGATGGCTGCGAGCACCTCGGGGTGCTCCCGATAGAAGGAGAGGTCCGCAGGGATGGCCACCAGGTCCGCTCCCTGCTCCAGCCCGTAGATCATCACGCCAGGCTCGAACGTCCCCTCCACGACCATCTGGACCGCCGCCCGCACCGCCCCGCGGGCGTCTTTCAGTGCGGACGCGAGGACGTGGCCAGGGGCCACGTCGGACTGGTCCAGATCCACACCCACACCCCAGACACCCCTCTCCGCCGCGGCCTTGAGCACGCCCACGCCGGTGAAGTCTGCGGCATGCATGATCACGTCCGCACCCCGGTCGATCATGGCCAGCGCCATCTCACGACCCTTGACTGGATCGTCGAAGACGCCGGAGAAGGCCACGGAAATGTCAATCTCAGGGTCCACGGAGTGAAGGCCTGCCTCGAATCCTGCCAGGAACTGAATGATGATGGGGTGGTCCAGCCCGCCGATGAAACCTACCTTCTTGCTTTGGGTGGCGTGGGCCGCTGCGATGCCGGCCAGATAACAGCCTTCTTGGGGCTCCATGGCCACCGAGAGCATGTTGGGAAGGCCACCGTCCACCTGCGAGTCGATGAGGATGAACGTGGTGCCAGGGTACAACGGGGCCACGGCCTTCATCGGTTCGGCGAAGTAGTCGTGAAGTGCGAAGACGATGTCGTAGCCCAGTTCGGCCATGGCCTGGATCTGCGACTCGTACTCGCTCTGGTCTCGAGCCTCGACCAGCTTCACCTGGAGTCCGTGCTTCTCAGCCGCGTCCTCAAGGCCTTGGTAGGCCAGTGAATCGAACGGTACACCCTTCCCGTAGGGCGAGATCATCACCGCCCGCAAGGGTCTCCCAGCCGCTGCCGGAGTCGGCTGCACCAGGACCATGGCCAGGAGGGCCACCCAAGCCATGGCCATGGCGATCGCCATCGACAGGCGCCTTCTGCTCTGCATCGTCTCCAACTCCTTTCCTTGATCACTCCGCCTTCTGCACCACGAAGTGATGGTAACGATCGGAACGGCAGAGTTCCTCCAGGTAGCCCACCGGGGAGCCATCCGCGGCAAAGAAGGTACGCACGTTCCGGAGCAGGGGGAAGCCCGGAGGAACGTGAAGGTACTGAACCTCGGGTTCCCCCGCGCCCACGGCCTCCACGGTCACCTCCGCTCGCACCACCCTCACGCCGCCCTTGATCCGCATCAGGTCGAAGAGGGAGCCGCGAAAGTCGTCGTGGGGTGTCAGGCCTAGCCGTGCGGGGAGGTAGTCCGTCACGTAGAAGACGGGGTCGTCGTCGATGTAGCGGCGGCGGACCAGCAGCAGGACCTGCTCTCCCGGCCGAATGTCCAGGGCCTGTCGCACCCGGGGAGGGGCCTCCACCCAGCGGCACTCGAGCACGTCGGACCGAACACTCCTGCCCCTCGAGCGCATTTCCTCCGTGAGCCCCACCAGACGAGGCAGCATCTCTTGTACCGGCGGGCGGGCGATGACGGAACCACGCCCCCGCTGCCGGCGGATGATGCCGTCCCGTACCAGGTCCGCCAGGGCCTGCCGCACGGTGGTCCGGCTTACCCCGTAGATCTGCTGTAGTTCGGCCTCGGTGGGAATGCGGTCACCCACGTTCAGCCCCTCCCGCCGGATCTTCTCCACCAGCGCCTCACGAAGCTGGTAGTAGAGCGGGATGGGGCTCACGTGGCGCAGCGCGACTCTCTCGTTCACGGAAGCCCCTCCAGCCTGGAATGCACGTTACAATGTAACTATGTCACTACAAACTTCCCCAACGGGCTAGCGTTTCCTCCTCCCCTCAGGGATGGGGTGGTCGATTTCGCGCCCAACCGATCGGTTCGAGCCCGCAGACCGCTCCAGAAGCCCAAGATGACAGATGTGACAAATGCAGCGGATCGTGTCTAGATGGTCATCTTGGCCGACCCATCGGCCCCGCCACCGTCCCTCAGCGGAAGCGCTCCACGTGCCGCACGTTCGGTGGAAGGGTGTAGAGCTGCGCGTCGCCCGCCGCCAGGAGGACTTCGTTCACCATGCGCCCGTCGGGAAGGAGTCCCTTCGTGAATGCGGCAGCCGCCACCCCGAACGGTTCGGCGCTCGGAGTGGGATGCACGCCCTCGGGGGCGCCGACGCCGATGAGCCGTACGCGCGCCGAACTCGTGCCCGCGAACGCGACCATGAAGGTGTCGCCGTGGCTCACCTGCACGATCCGGGCCTGGAGAGGTAGACCGCGATCGGCAGAGAGGGCGGCCCGCCGCGTCGCCGGTCACACCTTCTGTCGCGTCCCCATCCGAGCCACCCGGCCGCTTCTGGTGGATCGGCCACGTGTGGGGCCAGGCTGCTGATCGCGCCGTGGGGTCACGGTACGGAAGCGCGTGACGAATGGTGCGCCCTGCCAGACTGTCACCCCGGCTGAGAAGCGTCCACGCTCGGTCGACCGTCCAGCCCACGCGTCCCCCACACCCACAGCGCCAGCCCGCCCAGCAGGATCCCCGACAAGGCCGTGGCCGCCCCCGGGAACGCGACGTCAGCCAGCACCCCAGCGGCAAGGGAGCCCGCCGGCCGCAGCGCGCCCGAGAGGCTCTGGGTGAGGCTCCAGACCCGGCCCCGCAGGGGATCGGGTGCTGCGAGTTGCATCCGGGTATCCGTGAGGGTGGAGGTGAGGACGAGCGCGCCCCCGGCCACCGCGGCCAGTGCGCCGGCGGAACCGGCGGTGGGCATCCACCCGAAAGGCCCCTGGGTGAGCGCCATCAGCAGCAGGCTCACGCCGATGCTCCCCGAGTGGTTGGGCAGGCGGCGGGCCAGCCCCGCAATCCCCAGCAGCGCCCCCGAGGCCGCCATCCCCGCCTGGAAGGCGCCTTGGAGGAGCCCGTACACTTCGGACCCACCGTGAAGCTGTCGGGCCACGACCGCCGGCAGGCTCACGGTGAGGAGGGTGATGGCCAGGTTCGCCGTCGCGGCCACCCCCACCGTCGCCCGTACCAGCCGATCGTCGCGGACGAAACGAACCCCCTCGATCAGCCGTGTCCATGGGCCACCGCTGGCTGGATCCCTGGAGGGCGGAACGCTGCCGGACGGCGACCCCGATCGCTGGAAAGACTTCTGGAAGGGTGCACGGACGGCCGCCAGGGCGGCGGAGGAGACGAGGAACGTCACCAGGTCGAGAAGGATCACCCCGCCGATCCCCGAGCGGGCCAGGAGCCAGCCGCCCACGGCCGGGCCGCTGAACCGCGCCACGTTCCGGACGGTCCAGTATGCGCTGTTGGCCTGAGCCAGGAGGGAGGCCGGCACCAAGTTGGGCAGCACCGAGCCCACCCCAGGCTCGAAGACGGCGCTGCCCAGGGCAAGGAGCGCGACCAGCACCAGCACCGCACCCCAGGGGAGGTCCCCACCCCACGGGAGGATCGTCCCCGGAAGGAACGTGGCCCCAGCCAGCGGGAGCAAGAAGAGGGCCAGGCAGCCAGCCCGGAAGAGGTCCGCCCCGATCATGGCGCGCCTGCGGTCGTGGGTGTCGAGCCAGACACCGCCCGCAGGCATGACGGCGAGCAGGACCAGGCTGGAGACCAGAGGAACCCCGCTCATCGCCGCGGCCGAACCGGTCTGCTCCAGGGCGTACCAAAGGAGCCCCGTGGTGAGCACCGCGTCCCCCAGGAGCGAGGTGCCCACTCCCGCCAGGATCAGGCGCACGTCCCTCAACCGCCAGAGGCTGGATACCGCCGGCCCGCCCGAGGGCACCGGTGGCGGCCTGAGTCCCTCGCCGGGGCCCGAAGCCGAGCGCTGGTCCCCTGCCATGACGAAATCGCTCCCAACACCGGTCTGGCCTGCAGCAGGGCCAGCCGCGGCTTCTGGTCTCGCTCCCGGTTCATGGGTGGAGACCCCTTACCACGGGACAGGGATGGCGATGAACTCGTTCCACACCGGATGGCTCTCGCCTCCCGTTCCGTAGGCCGTACTCCACCTGAGATGGGCCGTGTGACGCTCACCGTGCCCGAAGATCCTCCTGAACAGGACCAACGTCCCCGTCCTCGCGGCCTGCGATGGCTTCATCAGCAACGGCCTGGAGAGGGCCGCCTACACGACCGCCCGAGCGACAAAAGCGAGCATCATGCCTAAGGCGACGGCGAAGTTGACGGCCACCGAACCCAGCGTCCCCACCAGCCCGCCCCAGCCGGCCCGAACCGACTGCGGCAGGTCCTTTCCCGAAAACAGCTCCGCCACCAACGCACCTAGGAACGGCCCCAGCACGAGCCCCAGCGGCAGGAAGAAGAGGCCCACCACCGCTCCAAGCACCGCGCCGCAGGCTCCGGCTCGTCCCGCGCCGTAGCGGCGCGCCCCCCACGCCCGTGCGTAGTGCTCGGCCACCTGGGCCGCGATGGCTACAACCAGCGTCACCGTCAGGAAGACGCCGTCCACCTGTTGAAATCCCTCAACCATCCCAAAGACGAGCATGGCGAGCCAGACCATGGGGATCCCAGGGAGCATGGGCAACACGGTACCCACGACGCCGGCCCCCATGACGATCGTGGCCACCCCAAAGGCGATCCACTCGGCAAGATCCACGGAAGCGGATCCCTCCCTGCGCCGTTCCACTCACGGCCGTCGTCCGCGGGGAACTCATGCGTTCCCACCGCCGGGCTTGGGCTTGATGGCAAGGAACCGCAACCGAACGTAGTCGAGGACCCAAGTCCCGTGCTCGTCCTGGAGCTTCGGTCGGCACCGCTCCGCCACCTCTTGCAGAAAGCCGACCCGCTCAGCCGCTGGAACCAGATCGATGAAGTCCTGCGCAAAGGTCTTGAGCCACCCCAGGATGTCCGTGGGCAATGGGGTCGGCCGAGGAACGAGGATAAGCTCTCTTACCTGAAACGATCGGGCTTCCAGCCGGGCCCGATACTCCTCGACGCTCGGGAAGTACCAGGGGTCGACGGCGTCGGCGCTGATGCCGCGTGCGGCAAGCGACGCTCGCAGTGCCGCCACGACGGTCGCAACGTTCCCTTCGCCCCCGAACTCGCCAGCGAACCGGCCACCGGGCCTGAGCGCCCTCCAGACCCCCGCGATAACATCGTCCGGCCGCTTCATCCAGTGGAGGGCCGCGTTGCTGAAGATCGCGTCGAACGCATTCTCGAACCGGAGCGCTTGGGCGTCCATCACGTGCGCGTCCACGCCGCGGCTTCTGGCCGCCGCGACCATCTCCGGGCTGCTGTCGACTCCCACAACGTCACAGCCGCACTCGTGGAGCTTCACCGTTAGGGCCCCGTCGCCGCACCCCAGGTCCAGGATCCGCTCGCCGGGCCGTGGTGCCAGGCGGTCGAGAAGCGGCATGCCGAGGTCCGAGACGAAGCGGGCGTGGTGGGAGTAGGCGTCTGGATTCCACGTTGGGTGCACGCTCGATCATCGCTCCCCGTTCCAGCGCCTCTTCACGCGTGGCTCCGTACGAGGACAGCCAGTTGAGCGCTGGTACGCAGGTACCCCCGCGTCATCCCAGGATCGAATCCGACCCCTGCGCGGAAGCGGCGCAGTCGAGAATCACTCATGCGATTCTTCTCCTGCACGTCATTGTATCCTGACACGCCTGTCCCGTCACCAGCGGGTTCGTTGTGCACTCTCATGCACGACGAGCGACCGGCGATGCGGTGGAGTTCGCTCCGCGGCTTGGCCACCAGGCCCATCGGTGATCTCCCCCGTCTCTCAGGCCAGTCCCAGCCCGTGCCGGTCGGCCTGCCGTAGCCCTCCGTCGAGGCTGCGCCGCCTCCCCACGCTTGCATCCTTCAATGAAATAACAGGGGCTTTACCCAGCCAACGTCCCATGATACGATGTCCTCGTGAAGGATTTGGCATCATGCCCTGAGTATGGGCTGTTTTCTACACGCCTCTGAAGGAATGGACGGAGGCGCCGCGCTATGAGTGACCGCATGGTGGAGGTACTCCAGTTGATCCGAACCCAGGGGCCTGTCTCCCGGTCCCTGATCGCCCGCGAGCTGGGTCTCAGCCCTGCGGCCGTCTCCATGGCCGTTTCCAGCCTCCTGGAAGCGAACCTTCTCGTGCTCCGGAACGGTACCACCCGCAGGGGCTTGGGCCGCCGCCCGGAGCTGCTGGAGTTCAACCCCGCGTCCGGGTACGTCCTTGGGCTCGACCTGGGCGCTCGCCACATCCGCGCCGCGGCTGCGGACCTCGCGGGGACGATCGTTCGGAGGGTCGAGTTTCCGACCCTGGCGTACGAAGGCGGCCAGCGAGTCGTGGAACGCCTGGAGAAGACCGCCCGCGAACTGATCGAAGCGCTTCCGGACAGGAAAGCCATGGCCATTGGTCTCGCCAGCCCGGGGGTGCTCCTGCCCACGACGGGGCGGCCCTGGCTCGCGCCCTTCATCCCCGAGCTCCAGGACATCCCGCTCAAGGAGCACATGGAGCAGGCCTTCGCCTGTCCCATCCTCATGGAGAACGACGTGGACATGGCGGTCCTGGGCGAGCTGGCCTGGGGCGCGGGGCAGGGCAGTCAGAACGTGGTCTTCGTCAACATCGGCATCGGGCTCGCGGCGGGCATCGTGCTCAACGGCCGGCTGGTGCGGGGCTCCAACCGGGCGGCCGGCGAGATCGGTTTCATGGTCCTGGACCCAGGGCACGTGCGGGAGACGTTCAGCGAAACGGGGGCGACAGAGGCGGTCCTCTCGGGGCCTGGCATCGTCCGCCGGTACCGGGTGCTGGCGGGCGACCGGGCAAGAGACGCCGAAACCGGCGCGTCCGAATCTGAGCGTGTGTTCGCCCTGGCCCGGTCCGGAGACGCCGCAGCCCGCCAGGTCATCGACGAGAGCGTGCGCTATCTGGCCATGGTGCTCGCGAACCTGGCAGCGGCCTTCAACCCCGAACGGCTGATCGTGGGTGGAGGCGTCGGCCTCGCGCTGTTCGATGAGGAGAGGATCACAGGGTTCCTTCAGGCCCACGTCCCCTTCGTGCCCCAGGTGGTGCTGGCCCGGCTGGGCGGCGATGCCAGCCTCATGGGCGCGATCTCGTGCGCGGTGGATGCGGCGCTCCAGGATGTGGAGCAGCGCCTGACCCGGTGAGCGGATCGTCCTACGGCGCGATGCTTGCGGCGTCAGGGGCACCGCGCAAGAAGAGGAGGCGGCACGGTGGCACCGCGACCCATCGACTGCGTGGTCCTTGGCGACCTCAACGTGGACCTGATCCTGGCAGGGCTCCAGGGCGAGCCTGCCTTCGGGCAGGAGCGCACGGTGTCGGACGCCCTCCTCACCCTGGGGGCGTCGGCCGGCATCTTCGCGAGCGACCTGGCACGGCTGGGCGCCCGGGTAGCCTTCGTGGGGCGGGTTGGGAACGATCACTTCGGACGTTTCACCCTGGAGACCCTTCGTGGTGAGGGCGTCGACCTGGAGCAGGTCGCCGTGGACCCTACCCGCAAGACAGGCGTCACCGTCTCGGTCACCCGGCCGGACGAGAAGATGCTGATCACCTTTCCCGGAACGACGGCCCACGTCTCTCCGGCCGACGTCGACCCAGCCCTGCTGCCGAGGGCCCGGCACCTTCACGTGGCGTCGTACTACCTCGTCACCTCGCTCCGGGATCACTTGCCCAGGGTCCTCCGGGAGGCCCGAGCGTCCGGGCTCACCACCTCCCTCGACCCCGGCCACGACCCTGAGAGCCGCTGGCGGGGCATCGAGGCCTGCCTTCCGCTCCTGGACGTCTTCCTGCCGAACGAGGAAGAGGCTCGGGCCATCACGAGCCAGGCCGATCCGGTAGACGCTGCCGTCGCGCTGGCCCGTACGGTGCCCCGGGTGGCGGTGAAGCTGGGTAGCGGTGGGGCGATCCTTGCTTTGCAGGGCGGTGGCATCCTTCGCGCCGGTCCTCATCCCATCGAACCTGTGGATACCACCGGCGCAGGCGACGGGTTCAGTGCCGGTTTCGTCTGGGCGTTCCTCCGTCGGCTCGAGCCGGCGGACGCGCTGGCTATCGCCAACGCCTGCGGCGCCCTGGCCACACGCTACCTGGGGGGGACGGCTGGCTTTCCCCGCCTCCCCGACGTGCTCGCACTCGTCCCTGACGTGGGACTTCGCCTGGAGGTGGCGGGGTCATGAGGAGCCTGTCGTCCCGGCCGGCCCAACACCCGCTCGTGGCCCTCGACCGCTCCGGCTGGCTCGACCGCCCCCTGCCGCTGGCGGTGCTGCTCCTCCTCCCCACCCTCTTGCTGGTCTTCGGCGTTCTCCTCTACCCCATGGGCCGCGCCTTCTGGATGAGCCTGACGGACCTGCACCTGGCCAGGCCCCAGAGCGGCGTTTTCGTGGGGCTGCAGAACTACGTCGCAGCCTTGCGCGATGCGGGCTTCCTGGCCGCGCTCGGCCGTACGCTCTACTTCGCGCTCCTCACCGTGCCGGTGGAGACCGCTCTCGGCCTCCTCATCGCCCTGCTGCTCAATCAGAGCTTCCCCGGCCGGGGCTTCGTCCGCGGCCTCATCATCCTTCCCTGGGCCCTCCCCTACGTGGTGAACGGCGTCATGTGGAAGTGGATCCTTAACGCCAACTACGGGGCGCTGAACGCCCTTCTTTCGCAATTGGGGTTGATCGACGCCTACCAGATCTGGCTCGGGCACCCGTCAAGCGCCTTCCACTTTGTGGTGCTGGCGAACATCTGGAAGGAGACGCCCGTCGCGGTCATCCTTCTGCTTGCGGCGCTCCAGACGGTTCCCGACGAGTTGCACGAGGCGGCCACCGTCGACGGCGCGGGCGCCCTCCGCCGTTTGTGGTACGTCACCCTACCGCTCCTGCGGCCGGTGGTTGCGGTCACTCTGGTGGTGAAGACTGTCTGGGCCTTGAAGGAGTTCGACCTCATCTACGTCATGACGGCCGGCGGCCCCGCCGACGCCACCAACCTGGCCACCTTCTTCACGTACCTCACCACCTTCAAGTTCATGCGTTTCGGCTACGGTTCCGCCCTGGCCTTCCTCATCGCCCTGGTGTCGCTCGTGATCGCGCTCTTCCATGTCCGCCTGGTCTCGCCGGGCGAGGCTCGATCGGACGGTGGTACCCCATGAGCCGGCGGAGGCGCGTCTGGGTCCAGCGGGCCGCTCTCTACCTGGCCGTGGCCCTGGTCTGCCTCTGGGTCCTGGCGCCCTTCACGTGGCTTGTCATCAGCAGCCTCTCCACCCGGGTGGATCTTACCAGCGTACCCCTCCAGTGGTTGCCCGATAAGCCCAATCTGGAGCATTACCGAAGCATCTTCCTCGGCGGGCCTGGGAGCACCAGCGTCCACCGCAGCCTCCGGCGGGGAGCGCTGAACAGCCTCGTCGTCGCCACGGGCGCCACATTCCTCGCGCTGGCGGCCGGCTCCCTCGCGGCCTACGCGGTCACCCGCCTGCGGTTCCGGCTGAGAGGACCCTTCCTGGCCACACTCCTGGTGACCCAGCTCTTGCCTCCGGTGGTGCTAATCATCCCCATGTACGTCATCTTCCGCTCTCTCCGGCTGCTGGACACGGTCTGGGCCCTGATGCTGGCCGATCTGGCCATCATCCTGCCGCTCATCGTCTGGATCCTGAAGGGCTACTTCGAGGGTGTCCCGGAGGGGCTGGAGGAACAGGCGCGGATCGATGGGTGCACCCGGGCGGGCGCGCTCTTCAGGGTGGTTCTTCCTCTCTCCGCGCCCGGACTCGCCGCCGGCGGCATGTTCGCCTTCATCGTGGCGTGGAACGAGTTCTTCACCGCCTTCATCTTCAGCTCCACGCTGCAGTCCAAGACGCTGAGCGTCATCGTCTCCGAGTTCTCGAGCAAGGTGGGCATCGACTATGTCGCGATGAGCACGGCGGGGGTGCTGACCAGCATTCCGCCTGTACTGCTCGCGCTGCTCTTCCAGCGCTACATCATCCGGGGGCTGACTGCTGGCGCCGTCAAGGGCTAGCGGCAAGCCCCCACCAAAGGGGTGTTCACGATGGCAAGACGGCTCTGGCTCGCTGCACTGGCCCTCACGCTGGTGACGGCGCTGATGGTTCCCGCGGCCGCCGCCGAGCGCATCACGGTGATCATGCCCCGGCATGAGATGGACCTGGTCGGCCTGTGGGAGAAGCAGACCCGGGAGTTCGAGCAGGAGACAGGCGTCGAGGTGGAGTTCATCCAGCTCTCGTGGGACGAGGTCGCGAACAAGGTCCTCACCGACCTGGCCGCAGGCGGCGGAACCTACGACGTGATCGAGTTCGACAACGGCTGGGTGGCCAAGTTCGCCGAGGCGGGCTGGGTGGAGCCTCTGGACCCTTACGCCTCCGACGCCTACCTGGAGAGCCTACTGCCCGGCCTGGTGGGCACCTTCAGCCGGAATGGGCAGGTTCTGGGCATCCCCTGGAACAACGACACCCGCTTCTTCTTCTACAACGCCCGCATGCTGGCGGAGGCCCGCATCGACGCGCCACCCAGGACGTGGGACGAGGTCGCGGTCCAGGCCCGCCGGTTGAAGGAGGCGGGCGTGGTGACCTACCCCATTGCCGAGTACTGGAACCAGGAGTGGGCCCTGGGCAACTCCTTCGCCTTCTACCTCTACAGCTTCGGCGCCGACTACTTCGACGAGACCGGCAAGATCACCATCGACAAGCCCCAGGGAGTCCAGGCGCTTCGCTTCATGGTGGACATGCTGCGGCAGGAGAAGCTCGTCCACCCTTCCAGCGTCACCCTCTCCCAGGAGGCCGCCGCGGACCTCTTCTACCAGGGTCAGGCCGCCTTCCTCTTCCAGGGACCGCCCGTGACCTACAACTACGCCAACGACCCCCAGCGTTCCCGGGTGGTGGGCGAGGTGCGTGCCGCCTCCTGGCTGCCGGCGCTCGACGCGCAGAGCCGAGTCACCCTGACGCTGCCCGAGGCCTTTGCCATCCCGAAGAGCAGCCGGCACAAGGAAGCAGCCTGGCGCTACATCCAATACATGATCTCTCAGGAGAAGGACCGCGAGCGGGCTGAGACCCTCGGAAGCCTGCCGCTCTTCCGCTCTCTGTACACCGATCCGCAGCTCCTGGCCAGGTATCCGTACTGGAAGCAGTTCGGTGAGCAGTCCGAGCGGGCCCGCCCGCTTCCGCAGGTGGAATGGTACGACGAGCTGGTGCAGACCACCATCGTGTCGGTGCAACGGGCGCTCCTGGGGCTTGCCACGCCCGAGCAGGCGGCCGGTGAGATCGCCGCCTTCCTGGATGGGCAGGAGGTCGACGGGGTGGGCCTTACACGGTGATGAAAGGAGCTCGGGGGTTGGGCCGCCGGCCCCCGAGCACCACCACGAAGAGACCGGGAGGAATGCAGGCATGTCCGCAGGACTTGCGTCGCTGCTACAGCTCGACGAAGAGACCAAGAAGGCGCGGGGGCTCCTCCACACGCCCGGGGAGATCGCCCGGCAACCGGAGATCTGGCCCAAGACGGTGCGGGCGATGCATGCCCATGCGAATCGGCTGCGGGAGCTTCTCGACGGTGTCCACGACGTTCTGCTCACCGGGGCGGGGAGCTCCTACTTCATCGGCAAGAGCCTGGAGAGGGCCCTGGCAGGGCACCTCAAGGCCCGGGTGACAGCCGTTCCTTCCACCGAAGTGGTGATGGACCCCGAGGCCACCCTCCCCCGTTCGTCCTTCCTGCTCGTCTCCTTCGCCCGTTCGGGGAACAGCCCCGAGGGAAACGCCACCTTCCAGCTCGCGGACCGGCTGCGTCCCGGCCAGGTCCGGCACCTGGTTGTCACGTGCAACCCCGAAGGGACTCTGGCCTCCCTGGCGCGGGCGACGGAAAGCCCGGCTGTTCTCTGCGAGCTTCCCGAGGCCAACGACCAGGGACTGGCGATGACCAACTCCTTCACCAGCATGTTCGTCGCTGCGCTGGCGCTCGGGTACCTGGACGATCTGGAAGCCCACGCGCACGTGGTGGAAGGACTCGCCCAGTCGGGGGGTGAGGTCCTCGGGCGGCACGACAAGGCCCTCGAGGACCTGGCAAACCGGGACTTCCGCCGGGCCTTCTTCATCGGTTCGGGCGCCTCCTACGGGGCGGCGCTCGAGTGCCACCTGAAGGTCCAGGAGCTGACCGACGGGGAGGTCGTCGGCAAGGCCGAGGAGACGCTCGGCCTCCGCCACGGACCCATGGCGGCCATCGCTGCCTCGAGTCTGGTGGTCCTCTTTGCTTCATCCAGCCCCTACCGGAGGCAGTACGAGACAGATCTTCTGCGGGAGCTCCATGCGAAGGCTTTGGGGCTGCAGCGGGTGGTCGTCTGCGGGCGTGCCGAACCCGAGTGGCGAGACCTGGTCCACCACGTCATCGAGTTCGACCCTGTGGGTCGTCTTTCCACGGCGGACGAAGTCCTGCCGCCCGTTCAGGTGATCGTCGGACAACTGCTCGGGCTCTTCGCGTCCATCCGGTCGGGGCTCGCCCCGGACGCTCCCAGCCGCCACGGCGTGATCCACCGGGTGGTCGAGGGGGTTCGGATCTACTCTTACGGGCCCATTGGTCCGTAGGGGATCGGATCTACCCCTGCGGGCCGCCGGCCCGGGGCGGACCGGGAGCCCGGCCCGACGTTGCGAAGAAGGTCACATGCGGGACAGACCGAGCCTTGCGACGGTCGCCGCGCCCACCACGCCCGCGAGGTGGCCCAGCGGAGTCAGATGCACGCATGCCTCCGCCTTGCGCAACTCGGGAGCGAGGGTTCCCACGGCCGCTCGGACCTCGTCCAGAAGCGGCCTCTCTCCGCCCACCGCCACCCCTCCGCCGAGCACCACCAGGTCCGGGTCGTAAGCCCTCACACCGATGACCACCGCCAGCGCGATCCCCCTGGCCAACCGGCGCCTCAGGTCCAAAGCGGCGCGATCTCCCCGGGCGGCCGCTTCCAGCACGTCCTGCCCGTTCAAGGGCGCCCCATCGAGCCGCTGGCGACCCATGGACGTGGCCCACTGGGCGTCCTCCACCACCTCACGCGCCCAGCGCGCCAGCGCCCGTCCTGACGCCACCGTCTCCAGACAGCCGCGCTGGCCGCAGTTGCACGGGTAGCCGTCGGCGACCACCGGAATGTGACCGATCTCACCTGCTTCCCCAGTGCCGCGAAAGAGCTCGCCGTCCATCACCAGGCCGGCCGCAAGACCCGTACCCACGCTGACGTAGAGAAGCGAACGCGTCCCCGTTCCGAGACCGTGGCCCACTCCGTGGTGGAACTCGCCCAGGGCCGCCGCCTTCACGTCATTCTCCAGAAACGTGGGCAGACCAGCCCACGCCTCCAGCTGATACCGCAACGGTACGGCACCCGAGTCGAGCACCAGGTTGGAGCTGCCTTCCCAGGTCCCTGCCTGCGGGTCCACGCGCCCAGGCGCTCCAACGCCCACGGCCCGAACCGCTTCCCAGCCGACACGCGCGCGGCTCCGGGCCTCCTCCACCGCATCCCGGATCTCCTCCACCACCGTGGAGGCCGAAGCGCCCCGCGCCACCGCGCGAGACGCCCAGGCAAGCACGTCACCGTTCGCCGTGACGATGCCCGCCGCGACCTTGGTGCCACCCACGTCCACACCCACGAACCGCGGCGCCTCAGCTTCGCCCACCTGCCGTAGCCCCCCGTCGTCACCCACGGACAACCCTGCTCGTCACAGGTTCTGAAAGACGATGCGACCGCGCACCACGGCCATGTCCACCTCCAAGTGAGGACCCAAGGCGATCATGTCCGCGTCCTTCCCCGGCTCAAGCGACCCCTTCCGATCGGCAACACCCATCAGCCGGGCCGGGTTGAACGCGGCCATCTGGACCGCGTCCTCCAGCCTGCACCCGGTGGTCTCCACCACGGCGCGCACGATGCGGTTCATGGGCATCACGCTACCGGACAGGGTCCCCCCCTCCACCCAGCAGCGGTCGCCCTCCTTGATCACCGTGTGCGGGCCGTGCGGGTAACGCCCGTCCGGCATTCCGGCCCAGTGGGTGTTGTCGGTGATGAGCGTGATCCCGTCCGGCGCCTTGCAGTTCATCAGCACCTGCATCGCCACGGGATTCACGTGGTAGCCGTCGCCGATCAGCTCCGCGTTCAGCTCAGGCCGGGTGAGGGCCGCACCCACCACGCCTGGATTCCGGTGGTGCATGGGAGGCATCCCATTGAAGGTGTGGCAAACCGACCGCAGCCCCCGGCGGATGGCTGCGTCCATGACCTCGTAGCTCGCGTTGGTGTGGCCGGCGGAAGGCACGATCCCCCGCTCCACCAGGGCGTCGATGACCTCCATCGCTCCCGGGATCTCGGGCGCCAGGGTCATGTAGCGCAACGTCCCACCCGACGCGTCCCACATCCGCTCTACCTCCGACACCGAGGGCCGGCGCATCGCCTCCACGATCTGCGAGCCCCGCGCCGCCCCTTCGGCCGAGAGGTACGGCCCCTCCAGGTGAACTCCCAGAACGTCGCTGCCCGGAGTATCGGTTCCCACGAACGCACGCACCACGTCCAGCTCCCGCAGCAGCTCCTCGAAGTCCTCGTCGCCCCCGAGGGTCGGGAGCACCGAGGTGGCCCCGTGGCGAACGAGCTGGACCAGCATGCCGGCCGTGGCGTCCGCCGAGGCGCCGGCCGCATGCCCGCCGGACCCGTGGACATGGATGTCGACGAAGCCCGGGGTCAGCGTCCGAGCGCCGGCATCCACGACCTGCGCATCGGGTTGAGGCGGCAGCATGACCTGAGGTCCCACCCAAACGATGCGACCGCCCTCCACGAGCACGGCGCCGCGCTCGATGCTCCGGAAAGGCGTTACCACCCGCTCCGCCTTGAAGACCGTACGTCCCTGCATGATGCGTCCGACCCCTTTCGCCACGTCGAGTGCACCGGCCAGCCCAGCGATCTCAGCCCTTGGTCGCCCCGAGGGTGAGACCTTCGATGATCCGCTGCGACAGGAAGACGTAGACGAGCAGCGATGGAACCATGACCACCGCGAACCCTGCGAAGAGGCCCACCCAGTCGCCCGTGTACCGCATGTTGCCATAGAGGGCGTAGAGGCCAAGCGACAGTGTGTACTTGGTGTTGCTGACCAGGAGGGTCAGGCTGAGGAGGAACTCGTTCAGCAGCCAGACCACGTTGAAGATGGTCGCGGTCAGAAGACCCGGTGCGGCCAGCGGCAGCATGATGGAGAGGAAGGTCCGCGAAGGGCTGCATCCGTCGACGGTGGCCGCCTCCTCCAGCTCACTGGGGAGACTTCGGAAGAACCCGCGCAGCAGGAAGATGGTGAAGGGCAAGGAGGTGACCACGTAGGCCAGGATCAGCCCCGTGAGCGTGTCCACCAACCCGACCCGGAACATCAGGAAGAAGAGCGGGATGATGATCACCTGCACCGGTACCCCGATCCCCACGATGAAGAGGCTGGAGAGGGTCTGCGCGCCGCGGAAGTGCATCCTCGCGAGGGTGTAGGCGGCCGGAGTGGCCAGCACCAGCACCAGAAAGGCCGAGACGGCCACCGCGAAGAGGCTGTTCCCGAAGTACTGCCCCAGGCTCCCCGAGGTGAGCACCCGCAGGTAGTTTCCCCACTGGGGTGCTTCCGGAAGGGACCAAATCCCGCGGAAGAACTCCTGATTGGTTTTCAAGGAGGCAAGCAGGATCCACCCGAACGCGAAGAGCGAGAAACCGATCCACACCAGAAAGAACGCCATCGCAATCATGCGGGGCACGTCCCGGAGTCGAGCCTTCGTCGGCAGTCCCCTCTTCTGTGTCTCCGGCGGACAACGCGCTTCCGCGGAATCGAACGGCCTCGGTTCAGTACTCAACGCTCTCCCTCCCCAGCAGCTTCCAGAAGGCGAACACGAAGAAGAAGACGATGAACAGCATGAGGACCCCCATGGCGGAGGCGTACCCCATGCGGAATGTCGCCTCGCGCGTGCCGAAGGAGATCGCGTACATGTACACGGCCAGGTTCTGCTGTCCCGGCTGCGGGAAGGCCCCCCCGCCGCCCCATGCGTAGAGGAACGAGAACTCCTTGATGGCCGTGAAGCCCCACAAGACGATGGCGAGGCTCAGGATGTCGCGGATCAGCGGCAGCTTGATGCGGAAGAACACCTGCCACGGCGTCGCCCCGTCCACGTTCGCCGCGTCGGCGTAGTCGGGCGGAATCCGGTCCAGGGCGGCCACCAGGATCACGGTGTAGAAGCCCACGTTGATCCAGACAAGGGCCGCCAGGAGCGCCCAGAAAAGCGAGTCCGGCGCGGTCCAGGTCCGGATCAACGAATCGAGACCGACCGACCGCAGCAGGCCGTTCAAGAGCCCCCACTGCTGGTTGTAGATGAACCCCCAAAGCACCGCCAGAGCCACCGGGTTGACCACATTCGGGAAGAAGACCGCCGCCCTGAGGAAGCGCTTGCCGCGGACCCTGCCCGTCAACAGGTGGCTGAAGAGCAGGGCGATCCCCAGGACGGCCGCACCGCCGATCACCAGGATGCCCAGGGTGTTCCGCATCACCACGCGCCAGAAGTGGCCGTCGCCCAGCAGCTCGCGGAAGTTCCCCAGGCCCCTGAACGCCATGTTGGTGCTGAAGCCGTCCCAGTTGAAGAGGCTCACGTAGAACCCCTGAAGCGCGGGGTAAACGAAGAAACCGACGTAGAGCAGCAAAGGAACCGATAGCGACGCGACGATGAAGCCCTTGCTTTGACGCACGCCCAACGCCTTCACCCCGATTCCCGGTTCCTTGGCCACGAACCCCTGGCGTGACCTGCTCGCGCACAAGAAGGTGCGCCGGCCGGAGGTTCTCCGGGCCGGCCGACGCACCGCCCTACCGGCTACTGCGCTTTCCAGTATTCGATCGTCTTCGCCTTGATCTCGCCGATGAAGGCTTCCGCGGTCAGGTCTCCGTGCAGGAGACGGGTCCCCAGTGGGCCGAAGAGGGTGCTGAACCACTGCGGGATTCTGGCCTGAGTGAAGTCGTACTCCACATGGAACCCATCCGCGTTCTCCACGTAGGGTTGGATGCCGGCGATCTCCTTCGGGTAACCCACCCCGGAGCGTGCGGGAACGTTCTGGGCCACCTCGGCGATCATCTCTTGGTATTTCTCCTGAAGGGCGAAGCGGATGAGCTGCTTGGCAAGTTCCTGGTTCTTGGCCTTCTTGGGAATCGCCCAGCCGATGAGGTACGCTTCCATGGTGTTCGGGCCGTCGGGGCGCACCGGTGGGAAGGCGAAGAAGCCCGGATCCCAGTCAGGGGAGGCGGACGGCGCCACCTCGTTGACGATCCAGGAGCCCACCAGGATCATGGCGCCGTTCCCCTGCCCCCAGCTCACCTGACCCGCCGGCCACACGCTGCCCTGGTAACCCTTGAGGAAGTAGTCCTCTCCGGCCGCGCTCACCGTCTCGACCATCTTGGCCGCTTCCAGGTAGCCCGGTTCGTCCCAGGTGGCCCCGGTGCGGTCGGTGGCCGCACGGTAGAGGGCGCCCGGCCCCAGCGTTCGCTCCACAGCCCAGTAGTACCAATAGGCGTTGTAGAGATCGTCGTTGTCCTGGACGAAGGCGGCCTCCCCGTTCTCCTTCAAGGTCTTCGCCACGTCCAGCAGCTCAGACCAGGTCGTGGGGACCTCGAGGCCGTACTTGGCGAAGAGCGTCTTGTTGTAGAAGAAGCCCGAGGTGATGTACTCGTACGGAACGAAGTAGTACTTCCCGTTCCGCGCATAGAGGTTCAGGAAGTCGGGCGCGAAGAGGTCTGCAAAGCGCCCGTCGCCCTCCGGTCCGGGACCCTCGAGCAGGTCGTTCAGAGGCAGCACCAGCTCGTCCCGGGCGAGCAGGGCGGCCCAGAGCTCACTGAACGACTGCTCCAGCACGTCGGGAGGATTCCCCATCAGCAGCCGCGGGCGCGCCTTGGTGAGGATCTCGCGCCCGGCCCAGGTCGGTCGCACGGTGACGCCCGTCTCGGCCTTGAAGTCCTCGAAGATCTGCGACAGCACCTTCTCCTGCGGCTCGCCCTTGTTCCACATGCTGTAGAACTCGAGGGTCTGGGCCGCAACACCGGCCTGCAGCACCAACACCGCCACCAGAGCCACGATCGAGAGCCCAAGCACCTTCCTCAGACTGCGGGTCACCCTTGCCACTCCCTTCGTTTCGATTCCTGCCTTCAGGTGCCGATCCGCCCGCCGGCCCCCGGTCGAGCGGACCCAGCCCGCGGAGTGCCGCATCAGAGCCGCCGTTCGGCCTGGGACAGCGCGAGGGCGACAGCTCCCATCAGGCTTGCGTCCCTTCCCAGAGCGGACGAGACCACCCGTGCCGGCCGGCCGAGCCGCTCCGTGATGCGTGAGGTGAGGAGATCCATGGATAGGGAACGAGAGACTCCTCCTCCGAGGATCAGGATCTCGGGATCGAAGAAGGCCATGAGGTTGGCCCCCATCAACGTCACCAGATCGACGACGTGCGCCACGAGGGCGCGGCACTGGGGATCTCCGGCAGCGCTACGCCGGAAGACCTCCTCCGCGGACAGCTCTTCGCCCAGGCGTTCGAAGGCCTGCCGGGCGATGCCCATGCCCGACAGCCACGATTCCAACCTGACCTGCGCCTCGTTGCTCTCCTCCCCCTGCGTGGGGGGAAGCTCCATGGCCATGTCCGCGATCTCGCCCGCGTTCCCGCTGGCCCCGCGGTAGAGCCTCCCCCCCACCATCACACCTGCACCGAGCCCGTAGCCGATGTTGACGTAGAGCACGTGGTTGAAGCCCCTGGCGGCGCCCCACCGGCGCTCGCCCAGCAGGGCTGCGTTCACGTCGTTCTCCACCAGGGTTGGAACCTGCAGTCGTTCCTCCAGCCTCGAGGCGATCTGCACGTTCTCGATGCCCGGGAAGAGCGTGGCGAAGTGGATCCAGCGCCCGTCCTTCTGAGCGACGCTGCCCGGCGCCGAAACGCCCACCGCCGCCAGACGGGAAGCCAGCTCCGGAGGGGCCAGTTGCAGCGCCTGATCCGTCATTCGCGTCAGGCGGCCCATGACGGCCTCGATGCCGTCCCCGATGCCCGTCGGCTGCTCCAGCCGGAGGTGCACCGTTCCTTCGAGGTCGGCCAGCGCGCACGAGAGGCGGACCGCCCCGATGTCGACGCCCAGGATCGACATGCACGCCGGATCGAACGAGACCAGGTTGGGCTTGCGGCCCCCCCGCCGGTCTCCCTCACCCTGGCCATCGGACCGCACCCGACCCGAATCGATCAACTGGGTGACGATGCGCCCCACGGTCGGACGGCTGAGACCCACCTCCGCGGCGATCTGCGGGATCGAGACGGGCCCCCGCCTTCGGATGTAAGCCAGCACCTGGATTCGGTTGGCCTGGCGCATGAAGCCGGGAGAGCTGGCCGCCGGACGAGCTCGTTCTTCGCTGGACATGGGCGCCACCTGACCTGGTGTCTACGTTAAGTATCACTCTTTACATACCATGTGTGCGTCGGGAACTCCTGCTTCCAAGTCCCATCGCAGGCGAATCGTGACATGTGAGACCCACGGGCCGTCCTTCTTGAGCGGGCCGCGGGGGCCGGCCCGACGGGCCTGACCCCCGCGTCCGTTCGTTCCGCCGCGTCCATTACGCTCCCGGTTCGAACTCCTTCTCGATCGGCTCCAGCTCGAGCCCGTGGCTCTGAGCGTACTCCAGAGTGAGCGCCTTCAGGTCCGCCATCCAGCCTTCGAGCCCGATCCGCTCCTCGGGTGCGGTCATGAAGGAGAGATCGGGGCGAGTACCGGCCCAGTGGTTCTTCACGTCGTCGTAGGCATGGAAGTACGTGCGTCCATCGACCGAGCGGCCCTTGGGGAACCGGCTCTTCTCGTAGGTCGCCGTGAGCTCCGCGAAGGTGGCCAGGCGATCTGCGACGATGGCTTCGGCTGCCTGGTACGCCCGGATGAGCGACTTCACAGCATCCTGAGGACGGGGCCGGTACGCCTCGGCCGCGCTCCTGGCTTGCTGCAGATGCCGCTCGACCTGACTGAGCCCGATCAGCATGGACTCGTGGTGGCGGACGAAGCTGGCCAGCGCGTAGAGCACCTCGAGGTTGTACTGGTTCCGGTCCGCCCGGCCCAGGTTCTCCTGCAGGCGCTCCATGAGCCCCGTGTTCTCCGCCAGCAACGCCTTCGCCTCGTCCACCCGGCCGCTGTAGAGGGTGGTCTGGTAGATGGGCACGAAGTCCAGGCCCGGAAGGCGCGGCATGGGCGGGGTGGGCAGCAACATGTCCTTGAACATGATTGGTGTCTTGCCGTCCGAATAGCCGTAGCCCAAGCCTCGTTCCCTTGACCCGGCCTCGTCCCAGGAGTTGCGGAAGAACCTGACCTGCTCCTCGAGGTCACGGTAGACATCCGTCATACCCACGACCCGGGGTCCGTAGTAGGTCTCCATGAACGCGGCCAGGTGCTGGCTGACCGACGGGGCATCGGGCGTCCAGCTCCAGTTGGCCACCGCGGACCACCCGAGCCAGAAGACCTCGTTGTGCAGTCCGGCGTCATCCCACGCGGCCCCGAAGGCACCCAGCGGGTACTCGCCCCAGAGCTGCTTCGCCTCCCGGGAGAGGAAGCGCTGGACACCCCCGAGGATGTCCCTCTCGAAGGTGTAGGGGAGGAGGTAGTCACTCCCCTGGATCCACGTGTAGGCCAGCACGTCCATGCCGTTGGCCTTCTCCGCGTCGACCTGCTGCTGGCCTACAACGGCCGGGTCCCTCGGGGGCAGGTAATCGTCCCCCAGCACGCCGTCAATCACGTCCGAGGGAAGCTGCGAGATGTGCTCGGGCCACACGGGGTATTCGAGCCAGACGATCATGCGGCGGTCGCGCTGGCTCATGAACTCGTGGACCCGGCTGACGAAGTCGATCCACGTGAGGCTCTTGTTCTCAGGGGTGTAGGGCTTGGGGCACGACGGATCGATTCCGGGATAGTAGAACTCGTCGGTGGAGACGTGGAAGTACCTGACCCCGCGGGTGGCGTTGATCAGGTCCTGGTACATGTCGAAGAGCAGCTCGTAGGTTCGCTCGTCGCACGTGTTGGCCTGGTAGTTGCTCCCATCCGACCGCAGCTGTGCAAACTCAGGGTGCTTCAGCACGTAGTCCATGTGGGCCGGCGATTGAACGTTCGGCACGATCTGGATGTGGCGTTCGAGGCCGTAGTCCACCAGATCTTGGAGCTCCTCGGGCGTGAAGGCACCGGGGGCGCCGATGACCGGGTGGCTGGGATAGGCGAACATGTCCGCGATCTCGAAGCTGATCATGTTCACCTTGAAGCGCGCCGACCAGTCGAGGTACCGCTTGAGCGTCTGCATGCGGTCCTGGTGGTGTTTCGTGTCCCAGTGGAGGAAGCGCAGTTCGTAGCTCGGCCAATCCTCGATGGTCGCCACCGGCAACTGGCGGGACCCATCGGATGCCTGCTTCACCAGCTGGTTGAGGGTTTGCACTCCATAGAAGAGACCCACCAGGCTGTTGCCCGTGATGGTGATCCTGCCTCGCTCCAGAACCATGCGATAGCCTTGATCGTCCACAGCCTGCCGGGCGCCCGTCTTCACAGCTCCTCGCTCCACGGCCAGCCGGATCACCCGGCTGCCGGCGCTCCCCAGGGAGAGCTCGACGCCGTTGAGTTCCCGCATGTCCTGGATCAGCATGCGAACCGCGATGTCGTTCGGCGCCACCTTACCGGGATCGACCACCCACTGCCCGTCCAAAGCGAAGGACGCGCCAGACAGCTGCACGGAACGGGGTTCGGGGATGACGAGGTAACCAGCCGCAGCCAAAGGAGTCGGGCCCTCTGCGCCCACGGAGACCGGCAGCAGGAAGCCCAGCCCGAGGAACACCGCCAGCACCATCCGTGCCACCCGCACTGCCACGCTGATCCTCCTCACCAGGTAGGTTAAGAACCACAGTTAACCTACTTCCTCCCCTGGCAAACTCCTCCCTCGCTCTCCACCTCTTGCCGAAAGTTCGTGGCGATCCTGGCAACGGTTCCGAAACGCTGGGTCTTCAGCCACGAGCTCGCTTCATGAGGGCGGTGTCCGCTCGTCGAAGAGATCGCAGACGTCTCCCGTTCTGGAATCACGAATGCCTGCCGGAAACAATCCGGCGCAGCCCTTACCGTATGATTGGCCGCCCGAGAGCTGTCAGCCTCCCCCGGTCGTCCCCCCTCTCGGCAGGCAGGAACACTGCGGGCTGACGGTGAAATGGCCGATGGTCTTGTCGCGGTCGCCTGATGGCGTATGGCTCAACGGATCACTCCGCACCCGTTATGATCTCCTTGAGACGAGGCATGAGCAGTTGACGGAATCCACGGTCCCGGCGACGCACGACAAATGGATCGATCGAGTGGTAGCCTGGCTTCTTCCGTTTCACCCCGTGGCTGGCGTTGTCGCGGTCGTGCTGCTCTCGCTACGCAGCCGATCGGTCATCCGGGGTCTTCGCAGTCAACGCGTGGATCTGCTGGTCTTCGCCGCCCTCGGCCTGGCGGGCTGGGCGAGCGTCTGGGCCGGTGTGGATGCCGCACGGGGCGCGGTCAATTGGCTGGTCCCATTCGCGTTTCTCTGGCTCTACGTCCTGGGTCGATGGGCTGTGCGGGATCCAGAAGCATTCCTTCTCGACCTCCTTCGAGCCACAGGCCTCCTTGCCCTCGTCGTCGTGGTCGCACGCCTTTTCGAACTCCAGGTATCGGTGGCCGGGATCACCCTCCTCGACCGCTTTGCCGGCCCGGGCGGCAGGGGGTACGTCATAGGTCAGGGGGTCAATGGCTTGGCCGTCGTGCTGGAGGTTGGCGCCATCGGCGGCCTGGCCTGGCTTGCCACCGCACGAACCGGTCGAGGGCGCCTTGAGGGTGGCATCATCGGGATCCTTTCGTTGGCAGCGGTTTTCGTCACGCTTTCGCGCGGCGCGATGGTGGGCGTCGCTGCCAGCGCCGTCGCCGGCGCGCTCCTACTCAGCTGGCGAGTGCTCATCCCAGCCGCAGCTCTTCTGGGGGTCGCGCTGGTGTCGAGCCCGCTCTTCCGCGAGCGGTTGCTCTCCACTCTGGATCTGGCCAGGAACGTTCAGCGCTTCCGAATCTGGGAAGGATCGCTGAAGCTGATCCGAGACCACCCCTGGCTGGGTGTGGGGCCCGGCAACTTCGAACTCGCTTATCCCCAGTACAGGCTGCCCGAGGAATACGAGCACGCGATGACTCCCCACAACCTGTACCTGAACATCACCACGGGGTGGGGCATCCCAGGGGCACTCATCCTCTTTGGGTGGATTGCGTGGGTGATGCTGCGCAATCTTCGACGCTCGATGGCGCCGTACAAGAAGGTAGTGCTGCTGATCCTGATCACCTTTTGGGTCCATGTGCTGTTCGACGATCTGATCACGCCCCAGGTGGGCCTGCTTCTGGGCTGCCTCGATCGACCCGACGACGCTCCACAGCAGACATGACCCTCATGCAACGAGCATGTCACCTGCTCCAGCTGAGCACCGAGTCCCCGCAGGCCGAAGGTGCTCTCGGCATAGGCCTGGCCGCGCAAGCGGATCTCCCAGCGCTGGGGAAGTGGCATGTGTCCCTGTGCCCTTCCCTACCGGAGAGTCGTACCCTCCGCCTCGGTCCGAGCCTTGCCCCGGCCCCAGCGTCCTCACGCACCGCCGTAGCGCTTCTCGATCTCGGCTAGCTTGGCCACCCGTCTCTGGAACTCGTTCTCTTGACTGTGCCGGGCGTTGAGGTAGGCTTGAACGAGGTCGTAGGCGAGCTTCTCCCCCACCACCCACGCACCCAGGCACATCACGTTGGCGTCATCGTGCTCTACGGACTGGTGCGCGCAGTAGATGTCGTGGCAGAGGGCGGCACGAATCCCCGGAAACTTGTTGGCCGCGATGGAGGCTCCCACGCCTGTCCCGCAGATCATGATCCCGCGCTCCGCCTGGCCGGTACGGATCATCTCGCAGAGTTCCTCAGCGATGTCGGGGAAGTCCACCGGGTCTTGGCTGTGGGTTCCCACATCCGTCACGTCGTGTCCCCAGGAACGGAGCATCTCCACCATCTTGCGCTTCAAGGGGTAACCCGCGTGGTCCCCACCAACGACCAATCTCATCGCCTATACCTCCATTTCGGTGAGGGTCGCCCCCGTCCGAGCGCCTTCACAGGCTCTCACTCGTCGAAGGCACGACCCGAGGCGCACCCTCCGTACTGCTGGACCCGCACGATTGGCGGATGATGAGCTGCGGCTTCAGGTACACGTCCCTCGCCACCGTCGAATCGAACGCCTCCCCGCCACGCGCAATGCCCTGCAGGATGCCTTTTGCGGCGGCCCTCCCCATTTCGTAAGTCCTCTGAGCCAGCGTGGTGAGTGGGGGAACGACCATCCGCGCCCACTCGCTCTCGTCAAAGCCGACCAAGGCCATCTCCTGAGGGATTCGGACCCCACGGTCGGCCAGGGCCTTCCATACCCCGACGGTCATCTTGTTGTTACACGCGAAGAGCGCCGTCGGGCGTCGATCTTTCTGCAGATCCAGCAGCTGGAGGGTCGCCCGGTACCCACCGTCTTCGCGGAAGGCGCCGTAGGCGATCCAGTCCTCCTGAACGGGCAGGCCCGCGGTGCCCATCGCCTCCCGGTAACCTTCCAGGCGGTCGATGCCCGTGTTGATGTCCTGCGGGCCCGCGATGACGCCGATGCGTCGATGTCCGAGGTGGATCAGGTGCATCGTGGCCTCGTAGGCTCCCGCGCGGTTGTCCGTCAGAATGGCCGGTCCACCACAGCCTTTCGGCCTCCGGTTGACGAAAACCCACGGAATGCCGTGGTCGCGAAGCAGTTGGAGGTGGTCCACCTGCTGGCCCGCGGCCGAGATGATGACACCCTCCACCCGTTTCTCGCACATCAGACGGCAGTGCTCCGCCTCCTTCGTCGGATCGTGGTCCGTATTCGAGAGAAGGGCGTGATATCGGTGCGTGGCGAGGACATCCTCAATACCCCGAACCAGTGAGGCATAGAACTGGTTGGTGATGTCCGTGATCAGAACACCCACCGTATGGGTGGCCTGCTTCTTCAGGCTCCGGGCGACGTAGTTCGGTGTGTAGCCCAGGTCCGCAGCGGCCCGAAGCACACGGTCACGGAGGTCCTCGCTCACGAATCCGGTATCGTTCAGCACTCGAGAAACGGTGGCCGTCGACGTGTCCGCCCGAAGGGCGACGTCCCGAATCGTGGCGTGCCGGCGCGTCACGTTCCTCTTCACCATCATCGACCCTTCCCTGATAGGCCCTCGCGCCACAGGATCTGTTGCCTAGGCCCGCTGCTGATTCGCCAGGCGATCGTAGACGCGGAACATGGCCTGATTACCGTTCGATCCCTCGCCGTGCGCCTTGGCCTCCAGGTACAGGTTCGTGACGAGGGCCGCCCCTGGCGAATCGCCTCGGCAGAACAGCCGCGATCGCAGCTAGAACCCGAGAAGCCTTGGTAACCAGAGCGCAACCTGCGGCGATACAGCCAGCAGCAAGGTCCCCCCGACGAGGATGGCCACGAAGGGCAACACGGCCTTCGCGGTCTCCTCGATGGTGGTCCCCGCGATACTGGATGTCACGAAAAGCACGGTACCGACGGGGGGAGTCAGCACCCCGAAGGTCAAGGCCGTTGTGATGATGAGCCCGAGGAAGAGCGGGTCCACCCCCGCGGTGCTTGCGATGGGAATGATCACGGGCGTCAGGATGATGATTGCAGACAGGGTGTCGATGAAGGTCCCTATCGCGAGCATCACCAAGACCAGCACGATCATCAGCAGCCACGGCCGGCCAATAGTGGCCAGCAGGCTCTGGGCCAGGGTCGCGGGGATCATCTCATAGGCCATGATCCAACTGAAGACCGAGGCAATCGTCATTACCAGCATGACCACCCCAGTGGTAGCGGCCGTGTTCACCAACACCCGGGGAAGATCCCGAAGGGCAAGCTCGCGGTAGATCACTACGGCGACGAAGAGCGTGTAGAGAGCACCGACGGCCCCGGCCTCGGTGGGTGTCATGACACCGCCCAGGATTCCACCCATGATGATGATCGGGGTCAGGAGGGCCAGAGCCGACTCCTTCAGGGAGGCCAGCAGCTCCCGCCGCGAGGCCCTTTTCTCCACCGGTATCCCCAGTTGCTTCGCCCGCAACCGGATGATGAGGGCCAAGCCCAGGCCAAAGATGATGCCAGGAACATAGCCGGCCACGAACAGCCCGCCGATAGAAACACCGGCCAGGGCGCCGTAGACGACCATGGGGATGCTGGGCGGGATAATGGCACCAAGGCTGCTCGAAGAGGATTCAACAGCTGCGGCCAGCCCCCGCGTATACCCCGTCCGGATCATCGCAGGTATGGTGACGGTCCCGGTGCCGACGGCGTTGGCTACGGCCGAGCCTGAGAAGCTGGCGAAGATCATGCTCGAGAACAGCGCCACCACCCCGACCCCGCCGGTGAAGTGGCCCACGAGCGTCTTCGAGAACTGCACCAGGCGGCGGGCAACCCCCCCGGCATTCATCAGCTCGCCGGCCAGCACGAAAAAGGGAATGGCCGTCAGGGTGAACGAGTCTGCCCCGGCAAACATCTGCTGGGTGAGGACGGTCAACGAGATCCCGGGTACGAACAAGACCACGTAGGCCAAGGAGGTCAGTCCGAGGGCGAACGCGATGGGGATCCGCACCGCCAAGAGCACAAGGAAGGTCGTCAGGAGAACAGCCAAGGCCATATCGTTATCCACCCTCCTCGTCTACTGCTGGCCTGGGGTCTGTTGGTCTGTAAGCAGGAGCTGGATGATCTTAAGGAGCATTAGTAAGCACGAAACGGGGACGCTCAGGTAGCCCCAGGCCGCCGAGATCCCGAGGATCGGGGTGGTGCGGCCAAAGCCCAGCGTCTGCTGGACGAGGAGGGCCCCGTTGTAGGCCATCACCCCGAGGAAGACCGCGGTTAGTAGGCTGCCCCCTACCCGCCAGAGCCCTACGTACCGAGCGGGCAATCGGTCAGTCACGAAGGTGATCGACAGGTGGCCGTTGCGCGTGAGGGCCACGAAGGCGCCCAGGAAGACGACCCAAACGAAGGCGATCCGGCTCACCTCTTCAGCCCAGAGCATACCGGACTGAAGGACGTAGCGCGCGAACACGTTTGCGGAGACTACAGCGACAAGCAAGCCCGTCAGGCCCGCGACGATCCCCTGGACCATTTCTTCGATCTTCTGCATCACCGTGTTCATGTGTCCGCGCGCCCTCCTTCGCCCTCCAGACCCAACCCGTGTTCCCGGAGCTAGGGTGTCTGAAGCAAGGTCTCGTACAGTTCGCGACTGAACTTCTTGCCGATGTACCCGTCGTGGACCGACCGGGTGGCCTTACGGAAGGGCTCCAGGTCCGGCCAGTTCACCTGGACCCCCTCTGCCTCCATCTTCTGGATGAGGTCAGAGGTGACTTCCTCGACGTACCTGCGCTGGTACTCCAGGGCCTCGGCTGCCGCGGAGCGTACGGCGGCCTGCAGATCCGGTGACAGTGAGTCGAAGAACCGCTTGTTGACCACCAGTACCGTAAAGGAGAGCAGGTGGTTGGTCATCGACATGTACTTCTGCACTTCCTGCAACCGGGCAGGGTAGATGTTGATCACGGCGTTCTCCTGGCCGTCGATGGTGCCCTGCTGCAGGGCCGTATACACCTCGCCGTAGGGTATGGCCACCGCCGTACCGCCCATGGCCTTGGTGATGGCTAGGTTCACCGGGTTCTCCGGGCTACGGATCTTCAGGCCGCGAAGGTCCTCGGGTCGCTCGATGGGCCGCTGGCTGTTGGTGTACACCCGAGCACCGTTGTTCCCCCAGCCCAGGACCAGCAGGTTCTTGCTCGCCAACTGCTGCTCAATCGCATCGCCCACCGGCCCATCCAGCACGCGGAAGGCGTGCTCGTGGTCCCGGAACAGGTAGGGCAAGCTCAACAGAGTGGTGATCGGGGCGAACTGCGCCAGCGGGTCGTGACCGATGAAAGTCATCTCGATGATCCCGTTCTGGACGCCCTGGATCACCTCCGTCTCCTGGCCGAGCTGGCCACCCGGGAACACCCTCACCTGCAGCTGACCGTCCGTTTTCTCCTCGAGAATCTCGGCGAACTTCGTGGCTCCCACGTCGAAGTGGCTGTCTACGGCACAGCAGTGCGGCAGACGGATGGTGATGGTCTTTGCCTGTGCGAGTCCAGAGGCCGTCACCACCAGCATGGCCGCCAGAAGGGTCACGCTTATGAAGCGGGTCACTCTCTTGGAAGCCCTTCTCACGCGTTGCATGATCTACTGCCCCTCCTTCTTGGGTCGATGTGTCTGCAACCTGGTTGGGTCACTGCTCCTGCTCAAGTTGCTCGATCTCCCCGATGCGCTGTCGCATGGCGTCCCTGCGGGTCAACAGTGTCTGGGTCAACCGAATGGAGAGGTCCCGCATGGACAACTTCTGCACCGTGTACGGGTTGGCGTCGATCGCCTGCTGTACGACCTCCATCCACTCGTTGGGCACGTTGTCGATGCCCTTAAAGGCCCCGCAGATGGCTCCAAGCATCCCCCCAATGCAATCGGTGTCCCGACCAAGGTTCGTCGCGCCGATCATACCCTCCCGGACCTCGCCCTTGGTGATGACGAAGAGGGCGAGAGCTTCCGCTGCCGTTTCCACGGCGTCGGCGTAGGGATAGGTCGGCATGAAGTGCCGGCGAATGGGCTCTCGGATCTCTCGGATATCCGGGTGCTGCTGCGCGATCTCAAGGGTCTCGTCCAAGATCTCCCTGGTGTGAAGCGACACGTACTTCCGGGCCGCCTCCACGACAGACTCCACCGTTGCCCCTGGCCGAAAGGCCTCGGCCGTGGCAGCCGCGATCATCCGGCTGGCCTCGACCCCTCCGCTGGCCGGCGGCTGCAAGAGGAAGGAGACCTCGGCCGCATCCATAGAGGCCTGGAACGGATCGCAGGCGTTGATGATGCCGATGGGGCCGATCATGTGGGGCGCGTCCACCAGGCCCGGCCAGGGGGTGAGGGATCCGATCAGGCGAGGCGGGATCCGGGTGTTCTCATCCCCGGCGGTGAGGCGGTCCATGTGGATCTTGATGTGGGGATTGACAAGACGCCCGATATCCTCACGCTTGATGTGCCGTTTCCACACCTCTGCCAGATCGTCGACCGTGACGCGGTCGCCTTTCTCCACGATGGCCAGGGCGAGCAGATACCGGATCTCGGCTCCATCCTCGGTCATACCTGGAGGCATGTCCATATGCAGGTAGCGAAGGCGAGGGCTGTTGTTCCAGTAGCGCACGTCCCGCTCTTTCTGCATCCAGGGGAGAAAGGTCTCCACCCACCCGAGTTCCTCCTCGATGGCCTTCCAGCCACCCCCAGGGACGCTCACCCATTCCACCGCGGCCCCCATGGCCGAACCGATGTTGGCGACCGCGATGGATCCATACACCTTCTTGAACAGTTGCGACCTCTCAAGCTCCGACAACCCGGGTCATCCTTTCATCCTCCTGGCTTGGCGTTGAGCCCTAGATCCCTTGCCCGTCGGCAGTCCTCTAGCCCCCCTTCTGCGGCGTTTAATCGGTTACATAAACGTTTACACGGAGGTTATTTCTCCACAGCGCGGGAAACTCCTCCCTCCCCCCGGCCGCCCAAGGTAGTCGAGGTCAAGCGCCTGCTGAAGCGGACGCTGGACCCGAAGAACCTCATGAACCCCGGCAAGATGGCGCTGGATGAGGGCTTGCCCAACGCTCAGGGGGCGGAATAGCCCGGCGTCGCGCGCCGGGCGTGTCACCTCGCTCCCTTCAAGTTCAGCACGATCACCTTCAGGTCCGTCATCTCTTCCACGGCGTACTTCGGGCCCTCTCGGCCCATGCCACTGCCTTTGACGCCGCCGTAGGGCATGAGGTCGGCGCGGAAGGAGGAGGTGTCGTTCACCATCACGCCGCCCACCCGGATCCTCCTGGCCGCTTCCATGGCGACCTCCAACGACTCGGTGAAGATGCCTGCCTGAAGGCCGTAGTGCGAGTCGTTCACCGCCTCGATGGCCTCGTCGATGGTATCATAACGAATCACCGTGACCACAGGAGCGAAAACCTCGTTGCAGACGACCTTCATGCTCGCGTGGACGTCTGCCAGGACGGTCGGCTGGAAGAGGGGACCCTCTCGAGTCCCTCCCGTGAGGAGTTTCGCGCCTCCTTCCACGGCCTCATGGACCCAGTCCTCCGCCCGGGCCGCTTCAGCCTCACTGATCATGGGCCCGACGTCGGTGCCGGGATCGAGTGGATCCCCCACCTTCAAGGCCTGCGTCGCGCGGACCAGCTCATCGGAGAAGGCGTCCAGGATGTCTTTCTGAACGTAGATCCGCTGCACGGAGATGCAGACCTGGCCCGCATTCGCGAAGGCCCTCGCGGCCGAGAGTCGGGCGGCCGTTGCCAGTTCGGCGTCCTTGTGGACGATCACCGCCGAGTTGTTTCCCAGCTCCAACGTGACCCGCCGGAGGCCGCTCTTCGCCTTGATCCGCTCGCCGATCGCCGGGCTGCCCGTGAAGGTATACATGTCGATCTCCGGGTCCTCGAGAAGCCAGTCGCCGACCCGTGCGCCTGGCCCGAAGACCAGGTTCAGGTACCCAGGGGGCAGTCCTGCATCGACCAGTACCTGGCAGAGCTTCGCCGCCGTCAAGGGGGTCGTGCCGGCCGGCTTGTGGACCACCGCGTTTCCGGCGGCCAGGGCGGGTGCGATCTTGTGGGCTGCGAGGTTCAAAGGGAAGTTGAAGGGCGAGATGGCGCACACCACCCCGACCGGCGCCCGGATCGTGAAGGCCAGCCGGTTCTCGGCACCCGGCGCCGCCTCCACCGGAACGCCCTCCCCATGAATGCGTTTCGCCTCTTCCCCCGAGAGGGTGAGGGTTTGAACCGCTCGCGAGACTTCGACGCGGGCTTCCTTGAGGGGCTTCCCGCTCTCGGCTGCAATCGTCCGGGCAAAGTCCTCGACACGCTCCGTGAGCAGGTCTCGCGCACGCAACAAGATCTCGTACCGCTGGTAGGCGGGCAACGGACCGCGGTCCGCGGCGAGGCGCGCGGCCCGAACCGCGCGCGCCACGTCCTCCCTGGAAGCCACGCTCACCCGAGCAAGGACCTCGCCCGTGAACTTGTTTCTTACGTCCTCCCACTCCCCGGTCTCCTGCCACGATCCATCGACGAAGATGCCGTAACGGTCCATGAGGATCCCCTTTCCCCTTCCTCCATCACGCCAACGTGTCCGGGAACGAGCACGCGACACGGCGCCCGGGCCAGAACTTCGGAGACGGAAACGGACCGGCTCCTGCAGCGCAGGGCCTGCGCGTTCACGACGCCACTGCCGCGGCCCGTACCCGGCAGCGGCTAGACCTTAGCGCATGCTCCAGAATGCGGAGGCCTTCTTCCAGCACCACCCTCCACCCGGAACAGAAACGCGCGTACACCCGTCAATCTCAGAGTCTCCCGGCGGTCTAGCGGGTCTCGGAGCACGCCACCAGTCCCAGCATTTCGTGGACTACGGTGGCGGCCAAGAGAGCAGTGATGGAGGCGTGGTCGTAGGCCGGAATCACCTCTACCACATCGAATCCCACGAACTCGATGCCGCTCAGCCCCCGCAGGAGCTCCAGGGTCTCCCAGCTGCTGAAGCCCCCCACCTCAGGGGTACCCGTGCCGGGTGCGAAAGCGGGGTCGACGAAGTCCACGTCAAAGGTAACGAAAGACCGCCTCTCGCCGACCCGTTCGCGGATCTTTCTCGGCGCCTCCCTGAGTGCCCCCGGCCTGTGCCGGAGATCCGCGGTGCTCAGCACCGCGAAGCCGAACTCCCTGCTGAAAGCACTCTCGGCCCGGTTGGAGAGCGATCCGCGGAGCCCCACCTGGATGGAGGCGGAGGGATCGATAAACCCCTCCTCAAGCGCCCGCCGGATCACCGTCCCGTGGTTTCGCCGCTCGCCCCAGAACTCGTCCCACAGATCGCTGTGGCTATCAAACTGAATGAGCGCGAGCGGACCGTGGACCGATGCCGCCGCCTGAAGGTGTGGAAGGCTCACCGAGTGATCTCCGCCGAGCCCGATGACCCGCAACCCATTCCGGTGGAGCGGCTCCAGCCCATCGGCGAGGAGGGCATGGGAGCGCTCCACCGCTCCCGGAACCACCCGCAGATCTCCGTAGTCAACAGCGGAGAGCCGTTCGGTCAGGTCCACCCCGGTCGCAGGGTTGTATGGGTGGAGCATCTGGGAGGCGGCCCGGATCGCTGCCGGTCCAAAACGGGCGCCTACCCGGTACGTCCCGCCCGTATCGAAGGGCAATCCCACGATGGCCACGTCCACGCCGTCGGTCTGGCGGTTGTGCGGCATCTGCATGAAGGTCTGGAGCCCGACGAACCGCGGTTGCATCTCCTCGGTCACCGGCCGATACTTCAAGGATCTCCCCCCCGTCATGTGACTCCGTGCGGGGACACGTTACCTGTCAGGTTCCACCTTGACGTCGTTCATGTACAGCTGCTGTCGACGCTGAGGATGATCCCGGTGACGAGGATCGCGAACAATACGATGGTGACCGTCAGGACGGCGGCCACGCCCACGGTCAATCTACGAAGCATGTACTCTAGCAACACACATCACCTATCCGGACTTCACCATGACGTGCTTGATCTGTGTATACTCCTCCACGGCGTAAACAGACATGTCCTTCCCGTAGCCTGACTGCTTGAAGCCGCCGTGGGGCATCTCACTGGTGATGAGGAAGTGGCTGTTCACCCAGACTGTGCCGAACTTGAGCAGCCTCGCGACCTTCATGGCCCGCTCAGCGTGGGCGGTCCAGACCGAGGCGGCCAAACCATACTCGGTGTCGTTGGCCCAGCGGATGGCCTCGTCCTCGTCCGTGAAGCGGGTGGCCGTCACGACCGGCCCGAAAACTTCTCGGCGGACGATCTCATCCTCCTGGCGCGCGCCCGCCACCACTGTAGGCAGATAGTAGAAGCCTCGTCCCTCGGCCGGTCTACCGCCGGTCAGCACCTCCATGTGCCCCGCGCTCCGGGCCCGGTCCACAAAACCGGCCACGCGCCGGCGGTGCTCCTCCGTGATCACCGGGCCCATCTCCACCCCATCCTCCTGAGGGTCGCCCACCCGCAGGGTGGCGACGGAGCGGGCCAACCGTTCCACCACCTGCTCGTAGACGGCGCCGGATGCGTATATGCGGCAGGCCGCGGTGCAATCCTGCCCGCTGTTGGTGAAGCCGGCCATCCTTATCCCTTCCACGACCGCCTCCAGGTCCGCGTCGTCGAAGACCAGGACGGGCGCTTTCCCGCCCAGCTCCAGGTGGACCCGCTTGAGGTTGGCGGCCGCCGCCCGGGCTACCTCCTTGCCGGTCGCCACGTCGCCTGTAAGGGAAACCATCCTCACCTTGGGATGGGCGGCCAGGGCGGCCCCCACGGGCTCGCCATGCCCCGTGATCACGTTGAGCACGCCGGGAGGAAAGAAGTCGGCGGCGAGCTCAGCCAGGCGCAACGCGGTGAGCGGCGTTTGCTCCGACGGCTTAAGCACCACGGTGTTCCCCGCGGCCAGCGCCGGTCCGATCTTCCAAGCGGCCATCATGAGCGGATAGTTCCAGGGCGCGATGGAGGCCACCACCCCTATCGGCTCCCGTCGCGTCATACTCGTATAGCCCGTCAGGTACTCGCCTGTGCTCGAAGCCCCCAGGGTGCGGGCGCTTCCCGCGAAGAAGCGGAGGTTGTCGACGATGAATGGGATCTCTTCACGGGCAGTGGAGAGCGGCTTGCCGACGTTGAGCGACTCGAGCCGTGCCAATTCCTCGCCGTGCTCCTCGATGCGGTCGGCCAGGCGCCAGATCGCCAGGCTGCGCTCACCCGGGGTGGAGCGCTCCCAGCCTTCGGCCGCCGTATGGGCCGCCTGCACCGCTCGCTCCACGTCCTCCTCGGATCCTTTGGGCACTCGGGCGATGGGCTCGGCCGTGGCTGGGTTGAGCACGAGCTCGCTTTCCGAACGAGCAGGCGTTTCAGGCTGACCGTTTATCCAAAGCTGCCAATTGCGCTCCATCCCAAACGCTCCTTTCGAGTCACTCACCCAGTCGCGGGGTACGGTCCACCCCGAGGAGAGTGAAGTTGCCGTAGGTGAAGGTCTCCATGCCCCGGTGTTCCTTACCTCGTGGCCATCCGCCCGGCACGCGTCCTCCGGAGGGCGGCTTCGAGCCGTTCCAGGACCGCGTCCATTTGCCGTTGGCTGATGGTCAGTGGAGGTTCCATGCGGATCACCTTGGAATTGATATACGTTCCAGAAACGAGCACCCCCTGGTTGAACAGGCCTCTGGCCACGGCGTATCCCGTGGCGTGGTCGGTGAACTCGAGGCCGATCATCAGCCCTTTGCCCCTTGCCTCGACCAGGATGTCGGGATACTCCCGCGCGAGCTGTTGAAAGCCTGAGAGCAGATGGATCCCTTTCCTAGCGGCCTCTTCGACGAGATCCTCTTCCGCCAGCACGTGAATGGTCGCGACGGCTGCGGCGCAGGCCAGCGGGTTGCCGCCGAAGGTGGTCGTGTGCAGAAAGGGGTTCTCGATGTAGCGTTTCCAGGTATTGGGGGTTCCCACGCATGCTCCGATCGGCATTACCCCGCCGCCCAGCCCTTTGCCCAGGGCGATCAGGTCGGGCGTCACCCGCCAGTGCTCGCACGCAAACCATCGGCCGGTGCGGCCCATACCGGTTTGTACTTCGTCGAAGATGAGCAGCGCGCCGTAGGCGTCGCAGAGCTCGCGCGCTGCCTGCAGGTATCCGTCCGGCGGCACGTTAATGCCACCCTCACCTTGGATAGGCTCCAGCACGACGGCGGCAACGTCGTCCCCGGAAAAGCGGGCGCCCTCGAAAACGGCCTTCAGACCGTGGACGTCTCCCCAGGGCACGTGGGTGAAATGCAGCAACGGCAGAAAAGGCTGGCGGAAAGTGGCTTTGGAGGTCCCCGACAAAGCGCCCAGAGTCTTGCCATGGAAGGCACCGGTGGCCGCAACAAAACGATGCCGGCCAGTGGTCAGGACGGCCATCTTCAGGCACGCCTCCACGCTTTCGGTACCAGAGTTCGTCAGGAAAGCGTATTGCAGTTTGCCTGGCGTGATCAGGCTCAGCAGGCGGGCCAGATAGGTTCGTAGGGGATCGAGGAGTTCTTGGGAGTGGATAGCCTGCTTCTCCAACTGCGCCCTGACAGCCTGTAGAACCTTGGGATGGCGGTGACCGGCGCTGTAGATACCGAAACCTCCCAGGCAGTCGATGTACTCCCGCCCGCGGGCGTCGTAGAAGACCGTTCCGCCGAGTTCGTCGCTCCATTCCACCGCGGTATAGTCATCGGAGACGGATTTGCGGTATTGCAGGAAGCCCTCGTTTACGTGATCTTTCCAAAGTCGGACGACTTCCTGAACCACATGCTCCTGTTCATCGGGGCTCAACCGGTCCTTGTGGATCAAGCCAAGCACGTAGCCGGTCTCTTTCAGGAGCTGATCGCGTTCCATTTGTCGCTCACCTCGCTAGCGCGACTTCACCATGGTCCAGACCTCGTCGTAGAGCCGCAGATCCTTACCCAGGTCCAGGATGTACTCGAGCTTCTTCATGACCTCAGGGCTGGGATAGATGGCCGAGTTGCTCCGATCTTCGGGATTGATCATGGGCAGCGATGCAGCGTTCGGCGTGGCGTAGCGGTTGAAGTTGGAAAGCTGCGCACCGATCCGGGGGTCCAGGATGAAGTTGATGAACTTGTGAGCGGCCGCAGGGTTGGGGGCACGAGCCGGGACGGCCAGCGAATCCACCCAGATGACGGAGCCCTCGTCCGGTACGACAAAGGCCACGTTGGGGTCCTCCTCCGTGGCCCGGATGGCGTCACCATTATAGACCACGGCGGCTGTCGCGACCCCGGCAAGCACCTTGTTCTTACCTCCAACCCCGCCCTCGAAACCCAACGCGTATCGGCTTTTCTTGGCTTGCAACAGCAGCTCTCCGGCAGCCTTGATCTGGGCCGGGTCCGTGGTGTTAGCCGAATAGCCGAGGTACTTGAGCGCGATCGCCATCATCTCGCGTTGGGAGTCGATGAGCACGAAAGGCCCCACTTGCTGCTTGGAGTCGAAGAGGATACTCCACGTGCCTTTGAAGCTGGTGATCAAGTCTCTCCGGTACATCAGGCCCACGGTGCCCCACTGGTACGCGGCCGTGTAGCGGTTAGCCCGATCGAATGGCGGGTTGAGGAACTGGGGGTCGAGGTTTTCCAGATTTGGAATCTTGCTGTGATCCAGAGGCTGCAGCAACCCGAGTTTGATGAGGATGGGCACGATGAAATCGGAAGGTACGACCACGTCATACTGGCTCACGCCGCCTGCCTGAAGCTTGGCAAGCATGTCCTCGTTGGACTCGTACAGGTCGATGAGGACCTTGATCCCGGTTTCCCGCTCGAACGATTCAATGATGGCAGGATCGATGTACTCCGACCAGATGTAGAGTCGGAGCTCATCGGACGCTGCCCGGCCTACCGTGGGCACGGTCAACAGCAGGATACACACCAGGGTAAACAGCACCCGAATGAGGCGCATCTCCTCAAGCCTCCTTTTCTAGCGCCGCGTGAGGCGCTCGACGCCCACGACCAGTATCACGGTGGCAAAGAAGACCAGTGTCGAGAGGGCGTGGATCTCTGGCATAATCCCCCGCCGGGTGGATGCGTAGATGAAAAGGGGCAGCGTCGTTGAGGTGGGCGCGGAAGTAAAGAAGCTGATGACGAAGTCGTCCAGCGAAAGCGTGAAGGCCAGCATCGAACCGGCCACGATCCCCGGGGCGAGAAGAGGCAGCATCACCCTCCGCAGCAAGTAAGGCGTACCCGCATAGAGATCGCGAGCAGCCTCCTCGATGTTCTTTTCGAGGGAGACCAGACGGCCACGCACCACCAATGCCACGAAGGCCACCTGAAAGGTGATGTGGCCGATGATCATGGTGAGCAGACCCGGTTCGAAGACGGACGAAACGGCTCGCAACAGGCCGAACGCCACCACCAGGGCGGCCGCCAGGATGATGTCCGGGGTCACCACGGGAAGATACAGGATTGTTTCGAACAGGCTGCCCCACCGGCGGGACCAGGGAAAGCGATCCATTCCGATGGCGAGGGCGGTACCCAGTAGCGTAGCCGCCAGCGTGGAGAACAGGGCGAGCACCAGAGTGTTTCCCGCAGCCTGCAGGATGTACTCGTCATGCAAGAGCTTCCGGTACCAGTCCCAGGAGAAGCCGCGCCATACGAGCCCGTAGCGCGAAGCGTTCACCGAAAAGACCGCCACCGCAAGCATGGGCCCGTACAGGAACGCCAGGGTCAACAAAGCAGCAGCGCTGGCAAGGGGGTGGAGCCGGTTCATACGATTTCGACCCCCCTGCCCTGCCGCCGGTACGCGTACAGGGCCACCAGGGTGAGTACCATGAACCCAAGGCTGATCGCCGCACCAAACGGCCAGTCGCGGCTCGGACCGAACTGCTGCTGAATGAGGTTGCCAACTAGCAGGTACTTCGCGCCGCCCAGCAGGTCCGGCACCACGAACATCCCCATGGCCGGGATGAAGCTCAGGATGACGCCCACCGAAAGGCCGGGAACGGTCTGCGGCAAAATGGCCTGCGTGAAGACCCGTACTCGGGAGGCGTACAGGTCCTGGGCAGCCTCCACCAACGACCGATCAAGCCGTTCGGCCGTGGTGTACAGGGGGAGCACCACAAAGGGCAAGAACGTGGAGACCATGCCCACGTAAACGGCAAAGGCGCTCGGGTACAGAGCGGTTCCGGGGGGGATGAGGTGCAGGGCTGCAGCCAGCCTGGCCGGAGGGAGTTCCGGGGCAAAGACGAGCATCCAGGCATAGGTGCGGATGACGAGATTGGTCCAGAATGGGACGATGACCAAGGTCAACCAGAAGTAACGGGTTCGAGGCGGCCGGGTGGCAATGAAGAAGGCCAGAGGATAGGAGAGCACCACGGCCACCAGCGTCGTGACAAACGCGACCCAGACACTTCTCCACAAGACCAGGAGGTAGTCGGCACTCCATCCGAAGAGGCCGAAGCCCAGCAACCTCCCGTAGTTCTCCAGTGTGAAGGTCCACTCAAGCTGCCCGTAGGCTCCGCGGCTTGCGAAACTCACGGCAATTAGGACGAGCCCCGGGAACACCAGGAACGCCAGAAGCCACAGCATGCCGGGAAGCAGAAAGAGAAGCCCGCGAGAGACGAGGCGGCGGTGTGGGGCCAGTTCCCCGTGCCAGACCATCACCTTACTCATCGAGCACCACCAGAGCCTCTCGCGGAAGTTCCAGCCATACCTCGTCGCCCTCCTGCAGGGGATACAGATCGGCGGCTCGGACGCGCAGTTGGCCCGGATCGAAGAAAGCCTCGACGAAGGCCCCCCTATACACGACCTCCCGTAACCGGCCACGCACCCCGTTCGCCGCAGGAGGCGTTAGACCAAGGCGTACTCGTTCCGGGCGAATCGCGAGCGTCCTCTGCCGCCAACTGGGCTTTTCGTTCAATTCCAGGATGCCGAACTGGGTCTCCACCACATCGCCAAGGCTCGTCGCAAGAATGAGGTTGGCCGCTCCCAGGAACTCCGCCACGTAGCGGTTGCAGGGACGCTCGTAGATCTCCTGAGGCGTTCCTACCTGAACCATGATGCCAGGCTGCATGACGGCGATGCGATCCGAGACGGCCATCGCCTCATCCTGATCGTGGGTCACGAGAATGAACGTGGCGCTGAGCCGCCGCTGGAGCCGCCGGAGTTCCACCTGAAGGATCGCGCGCAGCTTCGCGTCCAGGGACGAGAGCGGCTCGTCGAGGAGCAGGATTTCCGGCTCGTTGACAAGGGCCCGAGCCAGCGCCACCCGCTGCTGCTGACCACCGGAGAGCTGATGGGGATAGCGGCCCGCCAGCGAGTCCAGCTGGAGCATGGCAAGGGCATCTTCGACACGCCGCTTGATTGCTGTGACAGGGAAGCGGCGGGATCTCAGGCCGAAGGCCACGTTTTCGTAAACATCGAGGTGCGGGAACAGGGCGTAGTTTTGAAAGACCGTATTGATAGGACGCATGTTGGCAGGAAGCGACGTGATATCTTTACCCGAAAGGAGGATTCGGCCTGAATCAGGCAGCTCCAACCCGGCGATGATGCGCAGGAGGGTGGTCTTGCCGCATCCTGATGGGCCGAGCAGCGTGAAGAACTCTCCCCCGCGCACGAGCAGGTCCACTCCCCTCAGCGCGGCAACGTCGCCGAAACGCTTGCTGACGCGTTCGATGGTAAGCCCTGTGGCCGCACTCTCGCCCGCGGGTTTCAGCTCAAGAGCGCCCGGTTCGGCGTCAGGCGCCACCGGGACCACGCTGTCATCCAGGGAAAGGCCGGACACGGGAGCCTTTTTCATTCGATCCTCGTTACGTCGTCCCATTCGCCGGTCTCCCGCCACTCTCCGTCAACGAAGATGCCGTACTGATCCACAACGACATTCCCTCCCGAAGGTTAACACTACGCCGTTGGGTTTGCGCGCCCAACGGCCGGTGGAATCGCTCGCCGACCATCAAAACACGGTCAGCGTAGGCACTCATTACCTGGTTCATGACGAAGCATATTGCCTGGTTCCTGCGCCCTGGCGGTCCACTCTAGCCAAGGCCTGACTCAGAATGCGGAGGCCCTCTTCCAGCTCCTCGTCGGTGATCACCAGGGGGAAGAGGAGACGGATCACGTTGTTGTACGTGCCTGCCTTCATCAGGATGAGCCCCCGGCGATGAGCGGCCGCCAGTACGGCAGCCGTCGCCCCCTCATCCGGCTCACGCGTCGACGGGCTGCGCACCAGCTCCATGGCCAGCATGGGACCGAGCCCCCGCACGTCACCGATCAGGGGATTCTCTCGCTGGAACGCGACCAGCCGCTCGCGGGCCAGGTCTCCCAGGCGTCGTGCCCGCTCCAGGAAGCCGGGCGCCGTGACCATGTCGAGAACCGCCAGCGCCGCACTGCAGGCCACCGGGTTCCCGGCGAAGGTACCCCCCAGGCCGCCCACCTGGGGCGCATCCATCAGCTCGGCCCGGCCTACCACCGCCCCCAGCGGTAGCCCCGCCGCCAAAGACTTGGCCAGGGTGATCAGATCTGGTTCGATGCCCAGTTGCTCGCTGGCCAGCAGCGTCCCCGTACGCCCCATCCCGGTCTGTACCTCGTCGGCGATGAAGACGATGCCATGCTCCCGGCAGAAGCGGGCCACGCGCTGGGCAAAGGCCGGAGGTGTGGGCAGGAAGCCCCCCTCCCCCAGTACAGGCTCCAGGATCACGGCTGCCACCCGCTCCGTGCCGATCTCCCGCACCACTCGCTCCTCGAAGGCCCGGTACACCTCGTCCACATACGCCTCTTCGGTGAGCTCCGGCGGGCGCCGGTACAGGTACGGGAAAGGCGCCCGGTACACCTCGGGCGCAAGCGGGCCGAAACCGAGCTTGTAAGGCGACGCCTTGGCGGTCAGGGTCATGCCCAGGAGGGTCCGCCCATGGAACGCATGGGCGAAGGCGACCACCGCCGGCCGCCCCGTGGCTGCCCGGGCGATCTTCACCGCGTTCTCCACCGCCTCGGCTCCGCTGTTGAGCAGGAGCGTCTTCTTCGGGCCCGCGCCCGGCGCCAGCTCGGCGAGGCGACGCGCCACCTGGACGTACGGCTCGTTCCACATCACGTGCATACACGAGTGAAGGTAGCGGCTGGCCTGGTCCACCACGGCTCGGACCACCGGGTCCGGCGTGTGACCGACGTTGAGCACCCCGATCCCGCCGGCGAAGTCGATGTAGAGGCGCCCGTCCACGTCCTCCACGGTCGCCCCGTGCCCACGGTCCATGAAAGCATCGACGGTTCCGAAGACGCCGCGGGGAACGTAGCGGCGACGAAGCTCGTTCAACTCGCTGTTGGTAGCCATGGCGCTTCTCCCTTTTCCAACCGGCGAGATCTTCAGTCTTGCGTGCTTGTTAGATTCACTCCTCTCCCTCTCCTTTGTCTTGAGCCTACAAATGAACATTCCGCTATTGTTGTCGATTCACAGGTTCCGAGGGTGAGACTGCCTCGTGGGTCCCCAGCCACGCCTCGATCTGTTGGGCTGCAGCGAGAAGCAAGCGGGTTTCGGGATCGGAGAGGTCGCGCCCCAGGAGCTTCTCGATGGCACGCGCCCGGTAGCGTAGGGTGTTGGGGTGGATGAAGAGGGACCGGGCAGCCGCTTGCCCGTCGAACCCCGCCTCCACCAGGGCTCGAATCACCTCCAGGTGGGTACCCGGGTGGGGCCCCTCGAGGATGGCCTGGAGGAGGTCTTCCCACCACCGCCTGAGCTCGGTCTTAGGGATTCGCGCCAGCAGGTGGAGGAAGCGGGCGTCCTCGTAGCGGAGCACACCCTGGAGCAGAGGCTGCGTGAGAAGGGCGGCGTGGGCTTCCTCGTAGCTGCGGCTCACGCCCTCGAGGCCCGGGTGGGGCTGGCCGACGGCCAGAACGGGTCGGGCGCCACCCGACGCAAGCCGGAGGTACAGATCCTGCCAGGAATCCCCCTGTCCGGGCATTCGCGGGCCGTGCACGACGTCCACGAAGACGACCAGGTTCAGGAAGTAGGTAAGGAGCGGCGGCTTGTCGTGTTTCCGAAGCCAGTCGTAGACCACCCCGCCCAGGTGCTCGCGCTGGGTGAACTCCTGCGTGGACGTCAGGGCACGAACCCGGGAGGCGGTTCCCAGCAGCCGTTCCTCGCTCACGATGCCGACCACGTGCTGGGCCCCCTCGTCGAAGCCGTGAAGGCGCGCCTGCTCGGCCAACCCAGCACTGCCCGCCATGCGCGGCGTGAGGAGCGCGTCCACGAAGCTCGAGCGTACGCGCCTCTCGGCGTGAACGGCCGCCTCCTCCCGCATCAGGTGCAGGGCGGCCACTGTCGCCCCTTGCTCGGCGGCCCTCAGGTCCAGCCCTGTGATGGGTCCGCTGCCGGCAAGGACCACCAAGTATCCCTTGCGCTCCCTACCCACCTGAATGGGCGAGACGATCACCGGCTGGCCGTTGTGATGCACGACCTCGGATTCTTCGATCCCTCGTTCGTGCACGACCCCGGTGCAGAAGGAAGGAAGCGTCCCTGCTTTCACGTTCGCCCTGGTGGGTTTCCTGAGGCCCGTGGGTTTGCCCGGGTCCGAAGGCGCCTGCTCCGCCTCGGCAGGATCGGCGATCGCCAGGATCCGGCCCTCGGGGTCGAGAATAGCCGTGGACCGCTCCAGGAGCTGCGCCACCGAGGCGCACAGCTCGTCCAGACTGCGGGCGTACAGCGCCGCGCTGGTGAGGGTGCGGTGAATCTCCTCCATACGCAGCAGGCTCTCGTACTGCTCGCGCAGGAGCTGTTCCTGAACCGCCTTGATGATCTCGATGAAGGGGATGCGAAAGGGTGCCGCGAAGACGGGGAAACCCAGGCGGTCCGCGGCGGCCCGGACCGGTTCGGGCACCGCCGGAAAGTAGCGCCCGACCGCGAGCACGAGGCCCGCCACCTCTGCATCGTGAAGACGCTCTACAAGGCCGCTCAGCCAGGTCTCTTCCCTGAACCAGGCGAACCCGGTGCTCAGCAGCAGCTCATGGCCCCGCACCCACTGCAGGGGATCAGGGATATCGATGATGTGCACCCACCGCATCTCCCTCTCCCGGCCGGCAGCCCCCGCCACCAGCGGGATCTCGCGGAAGATGGGCAGGCGTCCCACGTCTCCGATCTTCATAGTAGCGGGTTCGCTGGGGGTGGCGCGTTCCCTCCAGGGGGCAGGTCCCGCAGGCAGGCCGTCCAGAGGAGTGCGGCGGTGGTTCCACACGACGGACGGCGGGCCGGGATCACCGATCTTGAGCGGAAGCCGATCACCCCGCTCGGCCGAAAACAGGTCCTGAATCCGCGATCCGGAACCTGCTGGTGCATGACTCCCCCTAGAAGGAATTGCTCGGTCGACCAAGAAAATATGTATTGTCGACCGTTCGAAGGAGGATGTGTGTGCAGAGCGGATCGCTCCACGACCGCAGACAGGGCCTGCAACCCAGGGCCGAGCGGAGCACGAAGGCCGACGAAGCCTACCGGATACTGCGCCGCATGATCGTCACTCTCGAATTGGCCCCGGGGACGGTCATCGACGAGCGGTACTTCGCGTCGCAGTTCGGGATCGGCCGTACACCGTTGCGGGAGGCCGTTCAGCGCTTGGCCGAGCAGAACTTGGTCGTTTCGTCTCGGCACAGGCAATCCCAGGTAGCGCCAGTCGAGCTGACCGACATTCAGTGCATCTGTGAATTGCGGTTGGTGTTGGAGCCCATGGCCGCGAGTCTCGCCTGCGAGAGGGCAGACGACGAGGACATCCAGTCCGTCAGGACCATACTCGACGAGTACAAGAAGCACGTCGACGCCCACGACCTCAAGGGCGCCCTCGACGTCGACTACGAGTTCCACGACAGGCTGGCCCGGTCGACGCGCAACCCGCACCTGGCGGACGCGATCGACCGTCTGAACGCGCACAGCCAGCGGCTCTGGTTCCTCTCCTTCCGCCAGCTCAGGAGCCTGGATGGGATCCTCGAGGAGCACGATTCGGTCCTCCAGGCTCTGGCAGCCCGACGCCCGGCAGAAGCGGCTCAGGCCATGCGGAACCACATCGAGAGTTTCCGGGAGCGCATTCGCGGGCTGCTGCTCTAGGGGAGACCTGGCTCGAGCGGGGGCGATAGCGGATGGGTCCGCTGGCACGGTTCGCAGGCTCTGTCAGCGATCGTGGATGCTTGCTGGTGACCGGGGTTGCACTGCCAGACGGAGCAGCGCCCGGTGAACCATAACCCGAAGGCGGTGGTCGTGGACAACTGCGATGACAGGGGCCGGTGTTGCCTGGGCAACGCCGGAGGGCAGCGATCTCAGTGGACGAGCACGGCCGGGCGGGAGCAGTCACTTGCTGAGAGGAGTGAAAACATGCGCGGTTTCAAGGTTTGGCGAACGGTTGCTATGGCATCGGCGCTGGAGTTGGCAACGATCCTCGTCGCTGGCAGCGTCGCGGTCGTGGCGGAGGAGTCCCCGATCACTCTGAAGTACGTGGGTAGCTGGAGCAACCTCAGTCTCTACAGGAACTTCGAGCAGCCTTTCTGGAGCGAGACGGCCTCGGCGGCCCTCGACGACAGCGTTCGGTTCGAGGTGACCACCTTCGACCAGATGGGCCTCAAGGGGCCAGAGGTCTTTCGACTCATGGAGATGGGTCTGTTCAACGTGGCGGCGGCCACGGGCGACTACTTCGTCAGCGACGTGCCGCCCATCGAGGGACTCGACCTTCCGGCCCTGGCTCCTGACATCGAGACCGCGCGGAGCATCGCTCAGGCCTACGAGCCCGTGCTGGACGAGGCTTTCCAGGAGTACCACAACGCCAAGCTTCTGGCCATCGTGCCGTATCCTGCGCAGATCGTCTTCTCCAAGGACCGGATCAACGGCTTGGCCGATCTGAAGGGCAAGAAGGTTCGGGCCAGCGGCCGGAGCACCGCGGACTTCATCCAGGCCGTCGGGGGTATCGCCGTCAACTTGGCCTTCAGCGAGGTTCCCCAGGCGCTTGAGCGTGGCGTGGTCGACGCTGCGGTTACCGGGAGCCTCTCCGGTTACTCGGCAGGCTGGGGCGAGGTGGCGGACTACCTCTACCCTCTTCCCATCGGCGGGTGGGATTTCGTCGTGACGGCCATGCGATTGGAGGACTGGCAGCGCCTTGGCCCGGACCGGCAGCAGGCGCTCGCCCAGGCGGTCAAGGCGGACCTGGAGAATCCGGTCTTCCAGGCTATCGGCGATGAGACGCAGCAGGGCATCAACTGCCTGACCAACGCCGGAGCTTGCGGGTTCGGTACCCCGGCGGGCATGACCCTGATCCCCATTCGCGCGGAGGATGAGCAGTTGGCCCGACAGCTGCTGACCGACGTGGTCCTGCCCCGCTGGGCCGCACGGGTCGGCAGGTCGTGGGTGGACGGGTGGAACGAGACGATCGGCAAGGTGACCGGCCTGGTCGCCGGGCCGTAGTTCCGGACAGGGAGGGTGGCCCCAGCGAACGAAGCGGCTGCATTGGGCGCCAGGGCCACCCTCCTCCGGCTCGTGACCCAAGATGACGCGAGACGACGCGAGAAAAGGATGGCGAATCCACCGTGAACCTGTGGCTGGACCGCACGATCGAGGCCGCCCGGCGGCTGTCACGGTTTGCCGTCTGGGTGTGTGGCGTCGCGTTGTTCGGCACCGCCGGCCTGATCGGGGTCGAGGTGCTGGTGCGCAAGCTGTTTCGCATCTCGACCCAGGGAGCGACGGAGATCTCGGGCTACGTCCTGGCGGCCTGCACGGCCTGGGCGCTGGCCGACGCTCTCTTGGCCAAATCTCACGTCCGCGTCGACCTGGTTCTTCGACGAGTCGGACGGCGCACTCGGGCGTTCCTGGACCTGGTGGCACTCCTGATGCTTGCCCTCTTCGTGGCCCCGCTGGCGCATTTCGCCTTTCGAGTGGTCACGCTCTCCGTCACCCGGGGAGCCACCGCCAACACGACCCTCGCCACCCCCCTGTGGATTCCCCAGGGGATCTGGACGGTCGGCATCGTCTGGTTCCTGCTGATCATCGTGCTGCTGATCCTGCGGGTGGCCATCGCCATCGGACGCGGCGACCACGAAGCCGCGGCGCGCGTGGCGGGTATCGCGTCGCTCGATGACGAGGAGTAAGCTCGTCACGTCAGAACCCGGGAAGAGGGAATGAGCCGATGATTGTTGCAGCAGGGTTGGGCCTGCTCATCGTCCTGCTCCTCCTTGGGATACCGGTGGCGTCGGTTCTGGGCGTTCTCGGACTGGCGCTGGGGATCTTCTTCTCCCCCCTTCCAATCCATCGAGCCGTCGGCGAGATCGCCTGGTCGACGAGCACGGACTTCATCTTGGTGGCGATTCCCATGTTCGTTCTCCTGGGAGAGATCCTGCTGCGAACCGGCATCGCTGAACGCACCTACGCCGCCCTCTCCCAGTGGCTGAGCGGCCTCCCCGGGGGCTTGGTGCACGCCAACATCGCCACGGCGACCGTCTTCGCTGCCACCTCGGGATCCAGCGTGGCCACAGCAGCCACCATCAGCACGCTGGCGATGCCTCAGGCCCGCAAGTACGGATACGACGAGGGCTTCTTCGCAGGTTCCATCGCCGCAGGGGGCACCCTGGGAATCCTGATCCCTCCGTCCATCAACCTCATCGTCTATGGCTTCCTCACGAACACGTCGATCCCGAAGCTGTTCGTAGCCGGCATCGTACCGGGATTGCTCCTGTCGGCGTGCTTCATGGTCGTCACGGCCGTCCTCTCCGTGCGAAATCCCAGGCTCGTGGGCAAGCACGCACCCACAACGTGGCACCGGCGTCTCGCCGTCCTCGCCGACCTTCTGCCGATCCTCGTGCTCTTCTTGATCGTCATGGGCTCGATCTACGCTGGGTTCGCGACGCCCACGGAGGCAGCGGCCCTGGGCGTGCTGACCGCGCTCGGGCTTGCCGCCATCTACCGAACGCTCTCCTTGAAGATGCTCAGGGATGCGATCGAGGGCACCCTGCGGACGACCGCGATGATCATGTTCATCCTGCTGGCATCCTACTTTCTCAACTTCGTGCTAGCATCGGTGGGGTTGACCAACACCCTGCGGGTCTTCATCGAGTCGATCCACCTCGCACCCTTGGCGACGATGTTGCTCATCGCGGCGACGTATGTCGTGTTGGGATTCTTTGTCGAGACCCTCTCGCTGATGGTGCTGACGATCCCCATCGTCGCCCCCGTCGTCGTTGGCCTAGGATACGACCCGGTATGGTTCGGCATCGTACTCATCGTACTCGTGGAAACGGCCCTCATCACACCGCCGGTGGGACTCAACCTCTACGTGGTGCAGGGCATCCGGCGACGCGGGTCCATCTCAGACGTCGTCCGCGGAAGCCTGCCTTTCGTCGCGGTGATGTCGGTGTTCATCGTCATCCTGCTCCTTTTCCCAGACCTCATCCTGTTTCTTCCCCGCATGATGCAGTAGGAGCCATGGTGACCTGATGCAGAAGGGTGGCACCAAGATCGATGGAATTCGTTGTGGAGCGGAGAGGACGCGCCAAGGCGCGGTTGTCGCTGGAACCCCGGCTCGTCTTGAACGCGGGCTACGCCGGGCGCAACCAGGAGGCCGTCCGCCGACACATCGAAGAGCTGGAGCAGTTGGGCGTGCCGAGACCCGGGCGGGTGCCCATGGTCTTCGCGGTGTCCAACCACCTCCTGCTGAACCTGTCGGTGCTTCAGGTGATCGACACGCAGAGCTCCGCGGAGATCGAGTACGTGCTCCTGTTTCACCGGGGTTCCGTCTACGTCACGGTGGGGTCCGATCATTCGGATCGCGAGGTCGAGACCCGCTCCATCCAGAAGGCGAAGAACAGCTATCCCAACGTCGTCGCCGGCACGGTCTGGCCCTTGGATGAGGTGACGGGCCACTTCGACCAACTCGAGCTCACCTGCGAGGCGACCCGCGGGGACGCGATCGTTCCGTATCAGCACGGCAAGGCAGCCGACCTCCTGCCGCCATCCTACTGGCTGGACTGGGTGCGACGGGCCGGACTGTTCGAGTCGGACGTGGTCTTCTACTCCGGTACGATCGCGGCGCAGGATGGGCTCCACCACGGGGACGCCTACCGGCTGCGCCTGCATGATCCGGTCCTGGGCCGTGAGATCGTACACTCGTACCGTTGCCCCGTGGTTTCGGTGCCGGAGGTGGCCGAGAAGGCGTAGGGGGGACGGGTGGGAATCAGACCGGCGGACCTCGGGACGGCCCGCAATCAGATCGGCGGGTCCGTGGAGAGGTCAAGGGGACGCCCGGAGAGCGAGTCCAACCGAGACGGGGGGAAGAGTCATGCTCGTGGCGCTGGCTCAGATGAAGGCTTCGAGCGATAAGGGAGCGAACCTGGAGGCGGCTCGGAGGTGCGTGCACCAGGCTGCCGGCCGGGGGGCCCGTCTGGTGGTCTTTCCCGAGATGTTCATGGCGGCCCCATCTCAGGCACAGCCGCCATCCGCTCTTGCGGAGCCCCTGAGCGGCGGCTTCGTGCACGGCCTGGCGGAAGTCGCCCGGGAGACCGGGTCGTTCGTCGCCTGCGGGGTCTGGGAGACGTCGCAGGATGCGGCAAGGCCCTACAACACCGCGGTGGTCGTCGATGCCGAGGGAGGGCTGGCGGCAGCCTACAGAAAGCTGCATCTCTTCGACGCCCTCAACGTCCAGGAGTCGAGGACGATGCACCCAGGGGCGCAACCCCCACCGGTCTGCGAGGTAGACGGCCTGCGGGTGGGCATAGGCATCTGCTACGATCTGCGCTTCCCGGAGTTCTTCCGGGATCTGTCCGAACGCGGCGCCGAGCTCGTGATCCTGCCTTCGGCGTGGTACGCGGGGTCCCTCAAGGAGGACCACTGGCTGACGCTGCTCCGGGCCCGCGCGATCGAGAACACTGTGTACGTGGCGGGCGCCAACCAGGTGGGCGACGCCTTCTGCGGGCGAAGCGCCGCCTTTGACCCCTTCGGCGTCGTGCTCGCCGACGCCGGTGAGACCGAGGAGCTCGTGACGTTCGACGTGCGAGCGGACCGGATCGCCGCAGTCAGGAAGAAGCTGCCCTCGCTCGCGCACCGCAGGCGGGACGTGTTCGCGTAGCGTGCCCGCGCGACGTACTCGGGCGGCCGGCGCTCACGACCCGTCTTGCCGCTGATACTGCCTCACCGGCGGTGACTGTCAGGAATCCCTTCAGGGATCTACATCCTTCGCCGTCCTTCGCTTCGCGCCACCGGTGCCCATGGCCAATCGAACGGCGTAAAGGATCGCCTGGACCATGGAAGCGTCGCTGGCCACGCCCGTCCCTGCGATGTCGAAGGCGGTCCCGTGGTCGACGGAGGTCCGGATGATGGGAAGACCGACCGTGACGTTGACGGACCGATCGAAACCGGCCAGCTTGGCGGGGATGTGCCCCTGGTCGTGGTACATGGCGACGACGATGTCGAAGCGCCCTTGCTGCGCGTGCCAGAAGACCGTGTCGGGCGGGTGGGGACCGGTGGCATCGATCCCCTCTCGCCAGGCCGCCTCCACCGCTGGGCGGATCTCCTGCTCGTCCTGGCCCCCGAAGAGGCCGTGCTCGCCCGCGTGCGGGTTGAGGCCGGCGACCGCCACCCGGGGTCTCATGATCCCTTCCCGCCTCAGCACCCGGTCGGCGAGGCGGATCACGGAGAGGATGCGCGGCGCTCGGACCCGGCGGATCGCCTCCTCGAGGCTGACGTGGGTCGAGACGTGGATCACCCGCAGGGTAGGGCCGGCCAGCATCATGGCGTACTCCGCTGCACCCGTCAGGGCGGCGAGCATTTCGGTGTGCCCCGGGTAGGGGATCTCCGCCAGCCTCAGCGCCTCTTTGTTGAGCGGTGCGGTGACGACGGCGGCAACGTGTCCCGCCAGTGCCATCTGGACCGCGTGCTCCACGTACTCGGCTCCAGCTCGGCCGGCGACGGCGCTCCGTTCGCCCCACCGGTGCGCCTCCGGCGGCACGTTCCCCAGATCGACCAGCTCCACCCCCTCGGGAAGCTCAAGGGTTCCCGCAGGGCCCTCGCCGCCCCGGAGCGTCCGCTGCGCCCGGGTCAGAACGCCTCCGTCCCCTACGATGACGGGCCGGCAGGCCTGCAGGACCTCCGGACGGGAGATCGCCTTGAGGGTGACCTCGGGGCCGACGCCGGCGGGATCCCCCAGGGTGATAGCCACCCGCGGACGCGCGCGGCGCACACGACTCTCGTCTTGCTCCCCCTCGGAGGCCTGCCCGCCTCCACGGTCGATCTCAGGCCACTCATCTGTGTCGGTCACGGTCTTTCCTCCTCCTGTTCTCTCGCGGGATCGCCCGGCTGGCGGCGCGCTGGAGCGGTGATCTGCTGGAGGACCAGCAGAGCAACGGCAGGTCAGTGGAAGAGCAGTCCCGGGAGCCAGAGCGCCAAGTCGTCGACGAAGATGATGACGAAGAGCAGGATCACCATCACCACCAGGTAGGGTAGGCTCTCCCGAGCGACCTGGAGCACCGGCACCTTGGCCAGATACGACGAGATGATCAAGGTGGTACCTACGGGCGGGGTGAAAAGCCCGATGGCCAGCGCGAAGACCATGATCACCGCAAAGTGGATCGGATCGGCTCCCACAGCCTGCACAACGGGTAGGAGGATGGGACCGAAGAGGATCACGCCGGGCGAGACATCCAGGAAGGTCCCAGCCACCAGGAAGGCAACGCCCAGGATCAGCAGCAGGACCGTGGGTGAGGAGATCACGGTGCTCAGTGCAGCGGCAAGCCTCTGGGGGACCATCGAGTAGGCGAGGAGCCAGGTGATCAGCGCCGCCGTCGAGATGACCATCATCACCACGGCTGCGGAGACGGCCGAATCCAGGAGGGCGTCCTTCAGGCGCTGCCAGGTGATCTCCCGGTAGATCAACCCAAGGATGAGCGCGTAGAGGACCGCGACCACCGAGGCCTCGGTGGGGGTGAAGATCCCCCCCATGATCCCGCCCAGGATGATCACGACCATGAAGAGCGCCGGCAGCCCCTGCAGGATCGCCCGCGCCAGCTCACCTCCGGTTGCCCGCCGGTAGTGAGCGTAGCCGCGACGGCGGGAGATGACGGTGGTCAGCGCCAACATGGAGAGGCCGGCCAGGATCCCCGGCACCGCGCCCCCGAAGAAGAGCTCCCGGATGGAGAGCGCCGTGGCGACCCCCGTGAGGATCATCGGGATGCTGGGCGGGATGATGATCCCGACGGTCGACGAGGTGGCGTTGACCGCCGCCGAGAAGCCCGATCCGTACTTCTCCCTCTTCATGGCCGGGATCAGGATCGACCCGAGGCCAGAGGCATCGGCCACCGACGACCCCGAGACGCCGGCGAAGAACATACTGGCCACGATGGAGACGTTGGCCAGGCCGCCGGGCAGGTGGCCCACCAGCGCCCGGGAGAGTACAATGATCCGATCGGCCAAGCCACCGGCGTTCATCAGGGCACCGGCCAGCATGAAGAAGGGGATCGCCATGAACGGGAAGGAATCGACGCCGGTGAACATCCGCTGGAAAGCGACCAGGACCGGCAAGGAGGTGTGGGTCACCACGTAGGCGACCCCGGCCAGACCGAGGCTGAAGGCGATCGGCATGCCCAGGACGAGAAGCAGGACGAAGCTCGAGGCGAGGACGGTCATCGATCCGCCCACCCCTCCGCGCGTCCCCGGGGCGGTGCCTTCTCGCCCGACGCCTCGTCGATCACCCTATCTGTGACTTCTTCGCGAACCTCCCGGTGGAAGAGTTCCACGGCCCGCAGCGCGTTCTCCAGGTTGACCGCGAACATAAGCAGACCGCTGACCGGGAGGGCTGCGTAGACGTAGCCCATGGGATACTGGAGCGCGCTCGCCCGCTGCCGCATCGTGCGGAGGGTCAGCTCCCACCCGTGGCGAGCCATCAAGTAGAAGAAGTAGGCCAGCAGTGCCGCTGTCACCAGCCGCAGCGCCAGGCGTCCCGCCGGCGGGAGCTTCTCCGGCAGGAGGTCGATGCTCAGGTGCGCCCCCCTCCGGAGGGCGACCACCGCCGCCAGGAAGAACATCCAGACCATCAGGTGGCGCGCCAGTTCCTCCGTCCAGTGGAGCGGCTGGTTGAAGAGATACCGGGCCAAAACCTGCGCACCGATGAGGACGACCATCGCCGACAGTGCCAGCATCACCACCCCGGACAGCCCCAGCTCGAGCCGGTCGAACCACCGGTGCACGTCCGCACCTCCCCTTTCGCCGCCTCCGGCCTCCCGGCACCGTGGTGTCATGCGCCCGATAGAATCCACTCTCGGGAGCCCCTCCGAGCTCGGGACGAGCCCTCGCGCGCCGGAAGGCGTGGGGATGGAGCGGCTCCGCCGCTCCATCCCCACCGGGCGGCTAGAACCGCTCACCCACCTCGCGGATTGCCAAGTAGAGCTCCTCGAAGCCGTCGTACTTGAGGAACTGCTTGTAGACGTCCTTGGTCGCCTCGCGCCAGGGCTCCATGTCGGGGCGGGTCACCGTCATCCGGCCGAAGACCTGGCTTTCCCAGAAGTCGTTCTGCTCCTTGAGGATACGGTCGTTGTACTCGGAGGCCTCGGCTGCGGCTCGGGTCAGCGCGCGCTGCAACTCGGGGCTTAGGCGCTGGTAGCGCTCATCGTTCATCACGATCAGCATGAAGCCCACCAGGTGGTCGGTCAGCGTGATGTAGTCGACCACCTCGTAGAACTTGTTGGCGTAGATGACGCCCAGCGGGTTCTCCTGGCCGTCCACCGTTCCAAGCTGGAGGGCGGTGTAGACCTCGGGGAAGGCCAGCGGCGTCGGGTTGGCACCCAGGGCCCGCCAGGTCGCCAGGTGGGCCTCCATCTCGGGGACCCGGATCTTCATGCCTTTGACGTCGGCCAATGATCGGACCGGCCGGTTGGTGGTTAGTTCCCGGGGCGTCCGCATCACGTAGTCGAGGATGTGGATGCCGGTCGTGGCAATGAGGCGCTGCCGGATCTGCTCGCCTACAGGGCCATCCATCACCGCCTGCACGTGCGCGTCGTTCTTGAAGAGGAAGGGGAACTCCAGGATCGCCATGGCCGGGTCGAAATTCTGGAGAATGCCACCGAGGATGGCGCCGTCCACTGCTCCGAGCTGGATCCCTTCGGCCACATCTCGCTCGCCTCCAAGCACGCCGCCAACTGCGACGTCGATCTGCAGGCGGCCGTTGCTGTGCTCCTTGGCCAGCCGGGCGAACTCCTGCAGCGTGCGGCTCTGGTGATCGTCAGGGGCGTACGCGGACGCGAAGACCATCTTGACCTGCTGGGCGCTCACCGCCCCGGATCCTGCCACGAAGACCGCAAGCAGCACTGCGACACCTGCCAGCCAGATACTGCGTCTCATCGTCGTGCCTCCTTCGTGGTTTCTGATTCGTACGATCGATGGATCTCAAGGGACGCCTCTGCCCTGCCGGAGGACCGATCGTCGATATTCCCCACGCATCTTCCCCGCCACGCGGCAACGTTCACGCGTCCAGCCCTGCGGCCTGATCCCGAAGGATCGCCGGTCCAGGAACCGCCTCCTCGAGATGGCGGAAGGCAAGGAGTAGAGCATCGGAGGCCCCGAATCCTCCCGCCTTGGTCACGATGGGAAGGCCGTCGGCCGCACCGCCCTGCACCCATCCGGCGGGAATCCCCCGTTCGACCTCGTCCACCATCCGGACCGTCTCTGCGCCGAGGGCCAGAAGGATGTGGTGCGCCGTCTCCCCGCCGGTGAGCACCAGGCCTTCAGGCCGCGCGACCTCGACGGCCGCGCGCACCACCCGTCCCATGGCGCGGGCCACTTTCTGGGCCGACTCCCGCCCGCTGCCCCACGGCTCGAGCGGTGCCTGGAGCACCACCGAGGATGTGCGTAGCGCAGCGCCCACCTGCTCCCCAAGCAGCGCTTCCGGTAGATCGCCCAGGGTGAAGGTTACGGTCGGGATCTCCGCCTGCAGGTATCCCACCTGGGCCCGGCTCGCCGGGTGACGGGAGCCGCAGGCGACCAGAGACCTCGTTTCGCGCCTTTCAAAGGCCTGGGGGCCGTCGCTGGACCTGGGTCTTTCCAGAGCCGCCTCTCCTGCAGCACGACCTCCTGGTGACCTGTCGGCGGCCGGTGCAGCGACTACGGCTCCATGGGTCCGCTGCCCACCGGACATCTCCTCGTCGATCCGCTCTCGGCGGGCCAGCCGGTGGGCGAGGTAGCGCGCGAGGCCCGCGGTGCCAACCCCCAAGACCGGCCCATCGAGCCCCAGGAGCGCACTCGCCACCACGTCCAGATGCTCCTCGGTGGCTGCATCGATCACACAGATGCTCGCACGCTCGAAGGCCGCCTCCAACGCCGCCACCAGCGGCCCGTGCCCAGCCTGGACGACCTCCATGGTCACGCTCTCCGTGGAGCGGCCCGTCGCCTCTCGCAGCAAGGTGGGAAGGTGAGACTGGCGGGCAGGCGCCACCAGATCCTGCCCCGCTGGGGTGAACTGCACGGGCACCCCGTAGACCAGCTGGTGGCCCGCCACGGTGGTCCGGCCCTGCGCTGGAAACGCCGGCACCACCACAGCCCGTTGCAGCCCCATCCGCTCCATGAGTGCGTCGACCTCGGCACCGATGGGGCCCCGGAGCGTGGAGTCGATCTTCTTGTAGACGAGCGAGGGAGGGTCGGCGGTCTCCCGGTGCAGGAACCGGCGCACCCGCTCCCGGGCCCCAGCGTCGTCCAGGTTGCGGCTCTCGGTGTCGAAGACGACCACGTCGGCCTCGGACCATGCAGGGTCTCCCTCCCGGTCGATGGGCGGGGACGTGGGAACGCGAAGGTGCACCAGCGCGGAAAGACCGGCCGTCGCGAACACGGCTGCGATCTCATTGGCACCTGTCAGATCGTCTGCAACGATGAGGACCCGCACCTACTGCGCCTCCCTGGGACATCCGACGAGCCGCCCGAACGGTTTCATCCTGAGGAGGAAGCAAGTTTCGTGCCAAACCTGGTTCAGAGCAGGACGGGGCCAGCCTTCCCGGGATCCAGGCGGGCAAAGCCACCGGATCCCGGACGACTGAGAGGGGAGGCCCGTAGGAAGGCCAGCGGGCGATCCGCCGGCTGGATGTTTCACCGTGGAACGTGTCGCGAGGACAGGTCCCTGCGCCGTAGGCGGCGCCAGACCGTGGTGCGGCTCAGCCCGAGGCGTCGGGCCACTGCGGTCGGGCGAAAGCCCTCCTCTTCCGCCACTTTCCAGAAGATGCTCTCGGTCACCTCGGCCAGCGAGGACCCCTCGCCAGGGGCAACAGGGGCGGAGGGCCCTGTTTCATCGGCCAGGATCATGCGCACAGCCCGTGCGCTCACCTGCGTTTCCCGGGAAAGAACGGTCAGGCGTTCGATGACGTTCTCGAGCTGCCGAACGTTTCCGGGCCACTCGTAGGCCGCCAGAAGCCGCATGGCGGCACGGGTCAGGCCTCGAACCGAGCTCCCCCGTTCCTCGGCCAGCCGCTCGAGGAAGTGCGCCACCAGTTCAGGTACGTCCTCCAAACGCTCGCGAAGCGGCGGGATGTAGAGCTTCAGCACGTTCAGCCGGTAGAAGAGGTCCGCGCGGAAGGTGCCCGTCCGGACCCTCTCCTGCAGGTCCACGTGCGTCGCGGCGATGCAGCGCACGTCCAGGGGGATGACCTCGCGGCCGCCGACCCGCATGACTTCCTTGTTCTCGAGCACGCGCAGGAGCCTTGTCTGCAGGTGGGCCGGGATCTCTCCGATCTCGTCCAGGAAGATCGTGCCGTGGTGGGCCATCTCGAAGAGACCCGGCTTGCCCCCCTTCCGGGCGCCCGTGAACGCTCCTTCGTCGTAGCCGAAGAGCTCGCTTTCGAGAAGGTTCTCGGGGAGGGCGGCGCAGTTGATGGCCACAAAGGGCCCCGCCCTCCTGCGGCTCGCATGGTGGATCGCGTGGGCGAAGAGCTCCTTGCCCGTGCCTGTCTCCGCCTGGATGAGGACGGTGGCGTCGCCGGCCGCGTACTTGTGGGCCTGGTCCACGGCGCGGCGAAGGCCAGGCGCCCGTCCGTGGATGGAGTCGAAGGTGTGCCGGGCCACGTGGCCCCTGCGGCGGAGCTGCCGTTGCGCCTGCTCCTCCAGCCTCTGGAGCCGCGTCACGTCGCGCGCGGTGGCAACGGCGCCAATCAGCTCGTGGCCCACAAGCAGGGGTTCGCGGCTCACCAGCACGTCCGATCCCTGAATGCGGACCAATCGCCCTTCCACCCGATCGTCCCGTTCGAGGCTCTCGCGCAGACCCAACGGCTCCAGCCACGGCGGGAGGACTTCGCCCACCGCCTCTCGCGCCGGCCGCCCGAAGAGCTGTTCCGCCGCCGGGTTCAGCAGCTCCACCCTTCCCTGCCGGTCCACTGCGACGACGCCCTCACCGCTCTGCCGAAGGATGGCGTGCAGGATCTCCGCCCGGCTCCGCTCCATCCGGCGGGTCCGGGCCACGTCCACCGCGTGCTCCAAGGCACGGGCAACGGCCCGCTGCCCCGACCGGATCAGGACGCCTCGCATCCCCAGAACCTCGGTGGTCCGGGCGGAGATGGCGTCGCCCACCACCACCTCCGCCCCCTGCTCCCTGGCCCGCATGAGGGCTTCCGCGACCTCGCTCGCGTCCCGCACCGTCACCTCGGTCCACTCCAGGTCCAGCGCCTCACCCACCACGTGAGCGTCGTAGAGCACGTTGGGGAAGCCCACCAGGGCGACGCGGCGTGAGAAGCGCCGCGCTTCGAGCGCCGCCCGCAGGACGTCGTACCCACTCACGCTGATCTCCACCACCGGCACGTCGACGGCCCGCCGGACGAGCAGGGCCGTTCCGCCCCGGCTCACCAGAACGTCCGCACCTTGGTCCACCAGGGTGCGGGCGACCTCCACGCCCCGATCCAGGTCTCCCTCGCGAACATGGACCGTCACCTCGTCGGGCAACGCCACTTCCTGGCCCATCCGCACCAGGTCCGGATAGGGAGCCACCAAGCCGATGACCGCTTTCACCCCAGGCCCTCCCCTCTGTTGCGCTGCCCTGCGCGCCAGGCCCGATCCCCATGGACGTCCCTTCATGCAGGTGCCAGCGGTCGCCGCTGTCGCGACGACGGAATGCCCATCTCTTCCCGGTACTTGGCCACGGTGCGCCGCGCCAGGGCCACACCGGACCCCGTCATCTCCCGGGCCAGGGAGGCATCGGTACGGGGATGGCTGGGGTCCTCCTCCGCGATGGAACGCTGAATCCACGCGCGCACCTGAGAGGACGTCACCGCCTGGTCCGCGGGGCCCTCGCTCGGATCCCCGAACCGGCGGGGAACGCTGCGGGGAAAGAAGCGTTCGAACGGATGGACTCCCCACGGTGTGACAGCTGTCTTCCCGGCCAGGGCCCTGCCTACCGTCGAGGGGTGGAGGTGGAGACGGTCCGCCAGATGGTACCGGCGCAAGGGCTGCAGAGCCTCCAGGCCCCGTTCCAGGAACGGCCGCTGCACGGTGAAGAGCTCGAGCGACAGCATGCGCAGCGTCGCTTGACGGCGCCGGAGACCCCCGAGGACCCAGCGCGCCTCCTGCAGGTTGTGTCGCAGGTACGCCCGCTCGTCTTCCTCTAGATCGCCGCGCCCCGCGAGGGCCCGGTACTCGGGGTTGATGGCCAGTGACCGGCCCGGAAGGTAAACCTCCACCTGCACCCTTCCATCCTCCAGCCACACAGAGAGATCAGGTCGGATGGGGGGCGACGGTACTGCCCCGGCGACCGGTGAGGGGCTCAACCGGCGCAACCGCTCGAGCACGAGACGGATCTGGGCCCCCGACACACCCAACCGCCGCGCCAGCGCTTCAGGATCCAGCCTTTCCGACGCACCCGGCTCCAGGTCCAGAAGGGCCAGCGCAATCTGGCTCAGCGGATCACCCTCGCCGTGGAGCCGAACCCACTGAAGCGTCAGTGCTTCCCTCCGCGTCCGGGCGCCGACCCCCGCCGGTTCCAACCCCTGGAGGAGGGCCAGGCTCGCAGCGACGTGCCTCGCATCCTCCGACCACTCGTGCGCCAGGTCTTCCACGGAGCCCCGCAACAAGCCGTCGTCATCGAGCTCGAGGATCAGCCGCTGCACCGTGCGGCGCGTGCTTGGTGCGACCGGGAGCAGCCTGGCCTGCTGGAGGAGGTCTTCTCTCCACGACAGCGCCGGCGCCGGGAGCCGGCCCACCTCTTCCCCATCGAACGATGCCCACGCGCCCAGACCATGCTGCTCGCCCGGACGCACCTCCGCCTCGAGCAGCGGGTTCTCCATGGCGAGGCGGTCGATGTGCCGCTCCAGCTCCTCGAGAGGCAGGGCCAACAGGTGCAACATGCGGAGCTGGCCCAACGAGAGCCGCTGCTGCTGAACGGCGTTCAGGTGAAGAGATGTTCCAGGTCGCGTCATGTCTCTTTCATTCGGCAACAGTTGGACGGTTCCTGGAACCGAGTCACCTCGGAGGAGGCCAGCCATGCCCTCGCGCGGGCTCGCCGGGCCTGGACACGGGCACTGTCCGGCGGCGTGCCAAGGTGGATCACCGCTTGCCCGCTCCTTATGAGTTTAAGGCCCAGACGTTAACGCGGCATTCCCTGGAACGTCCTGGTACAACGCACTCAAAACCAGCATGTCGTCCAGCTTACCGGTCTTCAAGAACCATGCGAACACGAAGGCACGGCGCCGAATAACGTTAACTCTGTGGCGTTAATTCCATAAGGGCAGGGCGAGCACGACCAACTCACACGAGTGACCCGCCTGCCCCTGATGCGCAGCGGCGCTCACCCAGGCGCCGTACGGCCTCCGGACCCGCGCCATCCCCCTGCGGCCTCCACGTCTCCGGCCAGCTCGTCGACCAGCGCCTCTTGGAAGGCGCGGACGCCGCGGCGGAGCAGCGCCCCCGCCAGCTCCGCGACGGGCGCGTCGGGACCTCTGCTGGAGCCCGCGAGCCGCTCCAACTGGAGACGCTCCGTCTCCGAGAAGGGATGACCCCCGCCGCTGCGGCCGAGCGCCACCCCGTAGCTCTGGGGATCCATACGCCACAGCCGGACGCTGCGAGGCCAGCGCCGGAGGGCCAGGGCCGCGATGTGGAGCCCGCCCACGTCGAAGTCTCCGCTGTAGTGCAGCGTCGCGCCCTGCCGGGCCAGACGGTCCAGGAGATGGAAACCTGCCAGGTTGAGCTGGCCGCTGGTGCAGATGAGGGCGGGTCGGATGGAAGGGCCGCATCCGGGCTCCGCGCGCCCCAGGTCGCGCCGCGCCCCTTCCAGCCGGTCGAGGATTCGGTCGAGGATCGCCCCGAAGACGCTGGGGTTCTCGACCACGTGGGCCATCCCGGTCTGTGCGGGGAGGAGCTCGGGAAGCCGCTGGACCGTGTAGAGTGGAAGGGCGAGGGGAAGCCCGAGACCCTCGTCCGCTCCGACCACCAGAACGGTCGGGGAGAGGTCGTCCCGGCCAAGGCCGGCCCAGTCCAGCAGCCAGTCGCGGTGGAAGGTTGGGCCGACCTCGTCCGGGTCGGGAGCCTCGCCGCCTGCCAGGTCTGCGAGGGAATGAAGCAGGATCTGCCCCAGCGGCCGGTCGGCGTCCAGTGCGTGGGCGTCTCCCGACACCCGGGTAGAGAAGAGAGGGAGCCGCTCTCGGCTTCCCCGCCACCGGGGTAGTCCCTCGATCACCGTCGACAGCGTACGGAGCATCGCCTGCAGATCCTGCAGCCAGGCCGGCTCACTCCCCCCGAGGGCCCGGCCCGCGTCAACCTCGGAAGCGTGCCGCCGCCACCCTTCCAGAAAGGCGCGCCGGGCACGCTGCAGGGTTCGGGACGGCCCGCCCTTCATCACTCTCACCCAGAAGGCCCGGCTCCGCTCGCCTGGTGCACCGGCCTGAAGCCGATCCAGCAGCACCGCCCAGGTGCGGTCGCGAAGCTCGCGCTCCTCGGCTCTGGTGCGCATCCCGCCGTATGCCGCGTGCAGGACCGCGTCCAGAGTGGTCTCGAAGCGGCTGCGACGGAGTGCCTGTTCCAGGTGGTCCAGGTTGACGTACAGGCGGTCCCGGCGGCGGCTGAGGCGGCCGCCCATGAGGGCCTCGAGGGCCTCTCGGGCAGGCGCATCGAGCCCCGTCGACCCCAGGGGCAGGAGCCCCGTGAGCCGCCCCCGCTTCCGGTAGCGCTCCGCGACGGCCTCGAGCAGCGGCGAGAGCCCACGGGCCCGGAGGAGGCCGAGAGCCTCCTGCGCGCCGGCCGGGTTCGGCCCGGACCCCTCTCCCCGAGGCGCCCGCCCGCCAGCACCCGGCGCCCCGCGACCTGCCTGCGGGTTACCGGTCTCCGGCCCCATCGCCGTCCTCGCCCTCGTCCTCACGCCTGAGTGCAGCCCCGTTGTCCCCGGCGCGCGTGCGCCGCTCAGGCGAGCCTGTGCCCTCGGCATCTGTCCGCGTTGCTGCAGACCCGTTCCCGCCGGCGCCCGTGCCCCCGGCCCGGCCCAGCTCCGTCACGGCCCCGTTGCCGGCGGCGTACGCCGGGCCTGCCGCGGCGGCGCCGCCCGCCGATCCCGGCACGCCGGTCAGTACCATCCGCCGGCCGTCCCAGAGGAACCAGAGGGCCGTCACCACCGTGCCCCGGCGGAGGAGCTCGTAGGTGGAGCAGGCGGGAACGGCCGTCCCCCTGCCCCAGAGCTTCTCGCTCGTCATCACCCACGAGAACTCGAGGGAGACGAGGAAGCGGTACATCTCCTGGATGTTCGTCTCGTCGACGCCCGCGAAGGCCTCGTCGAGGCCCACCAGACGCGGCGCGTCCGGGGCGGCCGCCCGGTAGCGGGCGTGGAGGGCGGCCAGGAGGGGGACGAACATGGCGAGGGACTTCTCCGCACCGCTGCGGGAGGCGAAACGCAGGTCGGTCAGCGGGCGCCGGGGCTCGTTGGGGAGCCGGCTGTGGAGCGAGAAGACGAACCACTCCCGGTAGTCCAGAACCCGGTGGAGTGCCTCGGCGAAGGTGACGCCCTCGCCCAGCGAGCCGGTCCGGTAGCCCTCCCGCACCCGGTTCACCCGCTGGCGGAAGTGGTCGATCAGCTCCTCCATCTCCGCGTGCGCCAGCGTGTCCGCATCCCGCAGCAGGAGCTCGATCACCCGCCGGTACGAGAGCGCCTCGGCCTCCTGGCTGGCCCGGGGCAGCCAGGCGATGGAGAGCACCTCGCCGTTCGAGAGCCGCTGGGCCTCCAGGAGCCGGTTGATCTCGTCCCGCCAGCCCTCCGCCAGCCGGATCCGCTGCCGAATCTCCCCGGCCACCTCGTGGAGGATGACCTGCTCGTACAGCTCCCGCTCCTTCTGCTCCAGGTACCGTTTCTGCAGGTCCCGCTCGCTCTCCAGGCCCGCGCGCAGGCGGTGGGCTTCCACGGGGGTCCCCCGGTGCCGGAAGGCGACGCGCTCCTCCTGGAGCTCGGGACCGTACTCGGCCAGGGCGGGCCGGTGGTTGGAGAAGACGATGGTCAGCTCCTGGAGTGCATCCCGGACGGACCTCTCCACGCTCTCCCGAAGCCGGCCGGGAGCCGACCGCCTGAGTCGCAGGAGCTCCTCCGCCACGCCCTCGGGCCCATCCTCCCACTCGGGGGCCCCGCCGGGCGCCTCGGCCGATTCCTCTGCTGTCTCGGCCTCGGTCGGGGCCGCCGGACGCTGCTCGAACCGGCTCAGGAGGGCGGCGAGCGCGGGGTGCGCGGCGAGCCGGCCGCGGAAGGTGGACCGGTGCCGCGCCAGCTCGTCGAGCGCCACCCGGCTCTCAGCCTGGAGCCGCTCTACCTCCCCCGCCTGCTTCTTCTGGCGCTCCCCCAGCGCTCCGAGCAGGGTGCTACCCTCCTTCTCCTCCCCGCCGACCTCCTCCAGCCTGGCCTCGATCCTGGAGAGCTCGTCCAGCAGCTCCTCGGCGCTGAGACCCATCTCGTGAAGCTTCTCCTGGGCAGCGCGTCGTCGGCCCTCGTACTCCTCGAGCCGCTCGGCCGCCTCCCGCACCGCGGCCCGGTCCTTCTCCAGACGCTCGCGGGACTGGGCCACGTCCTGGAGGAGCCGGGCCCACTCGCCGGCCCATGGGTCCAGGCGTTCGAGGAGGACGCCGAAGAGCTGGAAGCGCTGGAGCACGGCGTCGGTGGCCTCCGCGAGGGAACGGAGCCCGTCGCCGTCACGTCCCCGGGCTTCGGGCACCGGATCCAGGCTCCGGTGGTACACGGTCCGGGCGGACTGCAACGCCTCCAGGGCCTTGGCCGCCGCCTGCTCCGCCTCGTCCAGGAGGCGGCGCCGGTCCCGCGACCACCCTTCAGCCTGCTCCACTGCCAGCAGGCGCCCCGGGAGAAGCTCCTGGACCTCGAGCATCCGGAGCTCCTCCACTTCCGCCTCCATCACTTGGAGCGCCCTCCGCCGCTGGTCCAGGGCCTCTTCCTGGTGCCAGATGGCCTCCTTCAGCTCCTTCAGCCGTGCCTCGAGCGAGGCGATCCGGCGCAGGCGGGCCGCCTCCCGGGCCTGACGCCCCAGATAGAAGACCCCGGCCTCGGGCCGGGCCAGGCCCGTCCCCGCGAGCCGGCCGTGCCGCCAGATGCCCGGCGCCACCCAGCTGTCGGGTGCGGCGGACGCCACAACCTCGCTCGGGCCCACCGCGACGAGCGCCCCATCCTCCACCCCATCCCGCCTCAGCCCGATGGATCCCAGGGCGGCCCGAACAGCCTCGTCCGAAAGCGCGCGGCCCGGAGGCGCCGTGCCCGGAAGCGCCGTGCCCGGAAGCGCCGTGTCTGGAAGCGCCTCGGCGCGGTCCGGATCCGGCTCGAGCAGGTCCAGCAGGGTCGGCCCCGCCGGAGTCCCCCGGGACGGGTCGATCCAGAGATCCCCCAGGCCGGCCTCCCGCAGGCGCTCCGCCACCCGGCTCCCGGACCCGGGGTCGACGACGAGGGCATCGAGGAGGCCCGAAGCCTCCAGCGTCGCCTCCAGGAGCGGGCGATCCGCCTCGGGGATCCCGGCCCTGAAACGGGCGACCCGGTAGAGCGGCGCCGCTGGAACGCCCAGCTCGGCCAGCAGCCGGCGGGCCGCCTCCTGGTCCGGCCGGCGGGGTGGGACCACCTCCCGTCCTGCCTTCCACTCGGCCAGCTCCTCCTCCAGCGGCTGGAACTCGGCCTGCAACGCGTCGAGCTTCCGCTGCTCCTCCCGGCGTGCGGCCTCGAGCCCGAGCCGCTGCGACCCAGCCGCCTCCGTCACGGGCCGCACCATCTCTCCCCAACCGGGGCGCCGGTCGGGCCCGAAGGAGTCGACGCCGGCCAGGACCTCCTGCCAGGGGGTCGCCTGCACCGAGAGCACGCGCAGCCGGCCCCGCCACACCTCCAGGCCCGCCCGCACTTGCTCGCGGGCCGCCTCCAGCTCACCCAGGGCCTCGCGCACCCGCACGTCGGCCGCCTCCAACTCCCGGCGGCGTTCCTCCGCCCGCTCACCCAGGGCCCGGTACGTCCTCTCCCGGGCCTCCACCTCCAGCAGGGCGCGACGGGCCTCCTCCAGGAGCCTCCGGCGCTCGGCCGCCGCCCCCTGTAGGAGCGTCAGCGGCACCCGCAGTCCCGGCGCCGTCTTGGGAGGCTCGTCCGGCAGTGAGCGGGCGGCCCCCGCCTGGCGGCCGGCCTCCTCCACCGCCAGGGGCCACTGGCTCGACGGTGCGCCTTCCTGTAGCTGCTCTGCCGCCTCACCGAGCTCCCGGCGCAGGCGGGCCCACTCCTGGCGCCGCTCCAGGAGCCGGCCCTCGAGCCGCTCCAGGGCAGCCTCCGAGCTGGCCCGTCCCTCCTCCAGGCGGGCCAGGGCGCGCCTCGCCGCCTCCGCGTCCCGGCGGAGGAGCTCGATCTGCTGGACCTCGCGGTAGGCGTCGCCCTGGGTGAGGACGGTCTGGCGCCCCACCAGGCTGCGCCGCTCCTCTGCCAGGCGGTCGAGGTGGGCGCGCACGTCCTCCAGATCGGCACCCGTCCGAGCCAGCTCCTCCTCGGCGGTCCGGAGCCGCCCTCGTACCTCCCGGGCCTGCCGGAGGGCCTCCGTGTAGTCGACCGCGGCGAGCTGGGCCATCTGGTTCGCACAGGCCGCCTCCGCCTGATCGATCGCGGCCACCGCCTGGAGACGGCTTTCCAGGTCCTTGAGGAGGTCCAGGTAGCTGTCGATGTCGTCCATGATGCGGGTGACCCGGTTGAGGATCCCCTCCGGCAAGGGAGGGAGCGAGCGGCTCAGCAGGTCGCAGATGGCCGACGGCTTCATGTCCTTGTTGAGCTTGGGGCTCCGGATCTGGATGAGGAGGTCCAGGAGGAACCGGTACTCGTCCGGGTTCTGGAACTGGAAGAGCTGCCGGTTCACCTCCTCCTGGTAGTCGCTTGCCCGCGAAAAGACCCGGCCCCCCGCCCCCAGCGTCTCGGCGAGCTGGCGGGCCGCGAGCGGCAGCCGCTGCGCGGTGTAGAGCTGCAGGTCCCGCCCGATCCGGCGCCCGTCGGTGATCACGAAGCCCCACGAGTCGACGGCGAGGTCCGGGCGGGTGCGGCTCGTGTAGAGGCCCAGGCCGATGGTGAGGTACTCGGGCCGGTCGCCCCTCTGGAACTCGAGGGCGACGTAGCCGGTGCGCTCGGGGAAGTAGTAGTCGGAGGTCTCGTCGGCGTCGGCGTCGCCCACCAGGTAATAGGCCACGCCCCGGCCCTGCCCTCCGAAGGTGTCCATCCGCTCCCGGCGCTTCTCCCCGTCCAGGGCGAGGGTGATGGCCGAGACCAGCACCGTCGACTTGCCGGTGGTGTTGGCCCCCCGCAGCACCAGCCGCCCCTGGGCGAAGTGGAACTCCTGGTACTCGAAGTGCCAATACTGCTGCAGGATGAGCCGGCTCGGGCGCCACCGACGGGGTCCCCCGCCCAGCGCCGCGTTCACCGCCTCCAGCGCCCGGTCCCAGCCGTCGACGACGAGGTCGTCCCGCTCCATCAGCGCTGCACCTCCGACTCCATCCCCGGATCGTCCTCGAAGTCCCCGTACTCGGCCTCCTCGCCCTCGTAGACCCCACGGAACCGGGCCGCCAGCGGCAGGAGGTGGAGGTTGCCGTCCCGGTCGGGGCCGTCCAGGAGCTCCCACGCCCGCAAGGTGTCGATCACCCGCTCCAGGAGCGACCCCAAGCCCTCCCGCTGGATGGTGAGCCCCCACTGCTCGCCGTGGCGCTCGCGCAAGGCCGCGAGGAGGCTGCTGAGGCGCCGGGGGCTGAGGCGGACCCGATCCGTCTCGTCCGCGTCCAGCTCGCCCCGCCGGACGAGCGCCCGTACCTCCCCGAAGAGGAGGAGCAGGATGTGGGCCAGCGCCCCCCGGAAGGGAAAGAGCATCTGCTCGGACACCTCCGAGGCCGAGGGCCGGAGCAGGGCCGCGTAGCTCGGGGTCCACTCCAGGTCCCAGCCGAAGGTCTCCAGGAGGTCCGAGGCGATCTCCTCACGGCGGCTCCTGTTCTCCAGGAGGGTGAAGGCTTCCGGATCGGCGCAACGGTAGATCGCCGGCGAGAGCAGGAGCGTTCGGTAAAGGCGGACCCGGGGGTCGGTCACGTGGGGAAGGGGCGCGAGGTGGGAGCCTGCCTCCCCTCCCGGCCCCTCCGAAGGAGCCGCGGAGCCCGGAAGCTCCGACGCGGACCCGATCGTCTCGTGGACCTCCAGGTAAGGCGCGACGGGCGTGAACTCGTAGAGCGTGTCGCCCTGGCCCGTCTGGACCCAGTCGTCCGTGCTGTCCAGCCGGGTGAGCGCCCCCATGGCCTCCAGCGCCTTCAGCGACCGCTGGAGGCTGAGACGGTGGGGGTAGAGGTTCCAGTCCACGTGCCCCGGCCCGATCAGCACCTTGGCCCGTGCCTCGATCTCCTGCACCAGGTGGCTGAGGAGGAAGGGTCCTTCCGGGTATCGCTCCGCATACCAGAGGGCCCAGGCGAAGAGCTCGTAGTCCAGCGGCATCTGGGCCCAGGTCTGCCCGTAGCCGAGGCTCGCCGCCGCCGGCACCTTCACCAGCAAGGCGAACTCGCGCCTGAGGATCACCCGCCACCCAGGGCGGGAGGCGAACCACTGGCGGAGCCGCTCGACGTGGACGTGCACCCTGCTGTAGGCGAGCGGGTCGTCGGCGGCCCGGATGGCGACCCGGTCGAGGAGGTCAATGAAGGGCCGCTGCAGATCCTGCACCCGGTACGAGGGCACGCTCCCCCTCCTTTCGCCGCACCATGCGGAAGGCAGGGAGGGCGAGGCTGCCGTCGGGGGCCGAGAGCCAGCCCACAGCGGGTCGCCGGGGCGGCAGGAGCCGAACGGTCGAGCCGTCGGGAGCCAGGGCGCTCCGGTCCGGCGAGGCGAGGCATGCGCCCAGGAGCGCCAGGAGGCGGTCGCGAAGGTCCACGTCGTCCAGCGCCAGGGCGCCCAGGTCGAGCTCCCCGGCGGCGAAGAGCCGGTCCCAGACGGACTCCTCCAGCTTCTGCTCCTCCATGACCTGGCGGAGGATCTCCGCCTCCTCCTGGGAGCGGTCGCGCACGGGGACGGCCCCTTCGTGCCGTCGCCGCCGCCCCCGGGCCACGGGAAGGAGCTCCACCCGGTACGCCCGCTGCCGCCACGGTGAGTCGTCGGGCCGCATGGCGAAGACCTGGGCCTCGCCGCTCACGTGCCGGGGCTGCATGAGACCCAGGCGGGCCCCCGCCAAGCGGTGCGCCTCGCCGGGCGTCCGGCAGGCGGCGAAGGCGACGGCCAGCTCCTCGAGCTGCCTGCGACGGCTGAGGCCGGCGGGGCGGTCGGTGAGCCGCTGCACCCTCCGCACCACCGACTCCACCGCCTCGTTGGTACGACGCCGGAGCTCCTCCAGGCCGCCCCCCGGCTGGAACCAGGAGCGGAAGACCCTCCACTCGGCCGCGTGCCCTTCGCGGCAGCTCTCCAGCGCGGGCAGCCGCCCGTCCGCCATGGGCAGATGGTGCGCCTCGTACCGGGCGCACGCCTCCACCAACTTCTCACCCAGCCCGTCGGACTGCCACCGGTGCAGGACCGCCGCCACCCGGTCGCCCACGTCCATCAGGTGGAGCACGTAGCTGGCCAGGTACTCCTTGAGGACCTCCTTGTAGGCCAGGAAACCTTCGACGTCGGTAACGTCGTCGCCCTCGCCGTTGCGGGCGAGCTGGGCCAGGTAGTCGCTCGCCTGCTTGCCGTTCTCGTCGTAGGCGGTGAAGGTCCGATCCCACGCCTGGTAGATGGGGCCGAGGCCCCGCTCCTCGCCATCCTCCAGCCGGTCCGGAAGCTGGCTGAGGAGGCGGTCCAGCCGGTCGATCCCCTCGAGGACCTGGTCCAGCAGGTCCACGTTGAGGGAGCCCGTGCCCCGCCCCTCCTGCTCCAGCTCGGAGAGGAGCCGCTCCAGGGCGATGCCGTAGGGCGTGATGCTGTACTTGAGGTGCCGGCGCATGAACTCCTGGATGGTGGTCGCCCGGGAGCGGTCCTGGGCACCGGTGAGGCTGCCCCACTCCACGAGCTGGGCCAGGTCCTGCTCGCACTGCTCCTCGGTGTACGCAGGGTCGACGGCCGCCTGGATCTCGGCCCAGACGTCGTGCAGGTCCAGCGCGTACTGGTGCTCCATGTGCCGAAGGTAGAAGAGACGCATGATGGGCCGGTACCGCTCCACGTTGACGGCTACCAGGTACGAGGCCTCGGGGAACCTCCTCTGAAGCCTGCGGAGGTTGAGGGACACCAGCACCGACTGCTTCGCCCCTCGTGGCTCGACTTCGCCCACGGCACCGCCCCTCCCTGGATTCGCGCCACGTGCGGGCGCGCCCGACCCCGCCCTTGCGAACACGGATTCGCCGCTGGGGCCGGAACTCCTGCCGGGTTCGAGAAAGATCGAGGGAAAGCGTGGGATGAACGGTCTGGCGGCCGAAGCCGGGTTCGGGGACCAGGGGGCGGTGGGAGCCGTCGAGCCACTACGGCACCTGCCCGGCAGCTGTGGCCGTCTCCCGTCGGACGACCGGCGCCACCTCGGTGCCCAGGAGCTCGATGGCACGCAGGACCTTCTCGTGTGGAAGGGTGCCGACGGTGAGCTGCACGAGAAAGCGGTCGTGTCCGAAAAGCTCGTGCTGAAACAGGATCTTCTCCGTCACCTGCTGGGGACTCCCCACGAAGTCAGCCCCCCGCAGCGACCGGGACCATTCGAATTGCTCCCGTGTCAGGGGAGGCCAACCTCGCTCTCGCCCGATGCGATCCATCATCCTCTTGAAGGCCGGGAAGGCGATTTCGGCTGCTTCCTGCGACGTCTCCGCGATGAAGCCGTGGGAGTTGATGCTCAAACGGGGCGGAGGGTGCCCGGCCTGCCGTGCCGCCCGGCGGTGGATCTCGACGAGCGGTGCGAAACGCTCCGGCATACCACCGATGATGCCGAGGGCCATCGGCAATCCCAGCCGACCCGCACGTACCGCCGAGCGGGGCGTGCCCCCGACCGCGACCCAGACGGGGACGGGGTTCTGAAGCGGCCTGGGATAGACGCCCGCGTCGTTCAGCGGCGGCCGGTGCTTGCCCGACCAGGTGACGCGCTCGGAGGCGCGTATTCTGAAGAGGAGAGCAAGCTTTTCGTCGAAGAGCTCGTCATAGTCCGCGAGATCGTAGCCGAACAACGGGAAGGATTCGATGAACGACCCGCGGCCGACCATGATCTCCGCCCGGCCACCCGAGAGCAGGTCCAGGGTGGCGAAGGCTTCGAAGACGCGGACCGGATCGTCGGAGCTGAGGACGCTGACCGCGCTCGTGAGCCGGATCCGTTTCGTGCGTTCGGCTGCGGCCGCCAGCAGGACCGCCGGCGCGGAGACGGTGAAGTCCGGACGATGGTGCTCGCCCACGCCGAACACGTCCAGGCCCACCTGATCGGCGAGTTCGATCTCCTCCATGAGCCGGCGCAATCGTTCACCGGGGCTGATCAGCTGACCGGTTTCCAGGTCTTCGGTTCGCTCTCCAAAGGTATATATACCGATCTCCACCGGCTGCCTTTGCCTCCTCCACTGCCAGGCATAGCTTCTTCCGCTGGCGCACAACGCATGAGCGGTGAACGGACGGGCGGGGGGACCGGCGCACACCCGAGAGACAGATGACGAGGGCCGCCTTCTGACCGCTGCCCCATGCGCTTCCCCATGAAAACATACTACATCGCCTTGGCAGAGTGGCAAGCGCCGGCCGGGCACCCTGGTTGCTCGCGGCTCCGTCCCTGGATGGCATCCGCCGAACGCGTCTACCGGACAGGCCCCTTGCGGCCTGACCGAGCGGGAGCCGTGAAGGTCCATGAACCCCCTCCGGCGAAAAGGGAGTGGGTCGGCGCCCCGACAGGGTCGCCTGGGCTGGGCTCCTCAATGCCGGGCGGTCCGGGTCGAGGTGAGCATGCTTCGAGAGAGGGGTCGTGGAGATGCTGGAAGCGCTCCGCCAGGCGGTCTGGGAGGCGAACGTCCGGCTCCCCCGGGAGCGACTCGTCACCATGACCAGCGGCAACGCCTCGGGCCGTGATGCAGAGACCGGCCTGGTCGTCATCAAGCCCAGCGGCGTGCTGTACGACGAGCTGCAGCCCGAAGACCTGGTGGTCGTCGACCTGGACGGGAACGTGGTCGAAGGTCGCCTGAGGCCGTCGGTCGATACATCCACGCACCTCTATATCTACCGCGAACGGCCCGACGTGGGCGGCGTCATCCATACCCACTCGCCCTACGCGACCAGCTTCGCGGCATTGGGTGAGCCGATCCCGGTGGTCCTCACCGCGATCGCCGACGAATACGGCGGACCCATTCCCTGCGGCCCCTATGCGCCCGTTGGCGGCGACGCGATCGGTCGGGCGGTGGTGGAGCACATCGGCTCATCCCCGGCCATCCTGCTGAAGAGCCACGGGATCTTCGCCCTCGGCCGCGACGTCCACGCCGCCCTGAAGGCGGCGGTGATGGTGGAGGACGTGGCGAAGACGGTGCATCTGGCCATGCTGCGAGGCCGGCCGGAGCCGTTGCCCGACGAAGAGGTCGCCCGAGCCCACCGGGCCTACCTGGAGAAGTACGGCCAGCGTTAGGGGCAAGCCTCTTCCGCGAAAGGAAGCCTTCCATGTCCCTGGAACTCTTGCGGCAGGTGACCGGTTGGTCCGATCCAAGCCTCGCGTCGCTGGTGGGCCGGGAGTTCTCCTGTCCCTGCGGCCGGACGCATGCCCTTCCCATCGACACCCTGGCGACCCATTCCGGATCGCTTCAGGAAGTGGGCGCCTTCCTGAAGCGGCAGGGCGCCTCGGGGGTCTGGATCATCGCCGACCAGATCACCTACGAGGCGGCGGGGCGGGCGGTGGAGGAAGCATGCCGGGCGAGCGGGCTTGCCGTCGAGCCGACCATCCTGCCGGGCGACCCAGCCCCCCACGCCGATCGAGAGGCCTTAGGCCGCCTCGCCTTCGACCTCCAGCCTGGCCGGATCCCCCTGGTAGCGGTAGGCTCTGGAACCGTCTGCGATCTGGCCCGTTTCATGGCCTACCGAACCGGCACCTTCTTCGTCGCCGTCCCCACAGCTCCCAGCGTGGACGGCTTTACCTCCTCGGTGGCTGCGATGCTCGTCGATGGGGTGCGGATCACCTATCCCGCCGCCCCTCCCCGGGCCATCTTCGCGGACCCCGCCGTCTTCGCCCGGGCACCCCACACTCTGATCGCTTCCGGTTACGCCGAGATGTTGGGCAAGCTCACCGCCCTCGCGGACTGGCGCCTCGCGACGACGCTGAACGGCGAGTACCACTGCCCCGTGGCCGAGGAACTGGTCCTGGAAGCGGTGCGCCCCATCCTGTCGGACCCTTCCTCGACCTCGGCGCTGATGGAGGCTCTGCTCTGGGTGGGGCTTGCGATGCTGTTGGTGGGCAACTCCCGCCCCGCCTCGGGGGCGGAGCACCACCTGGCTCACTACTGGGAGATGCGGGCCCTGTGGGAAGGGCGCGACCCGCTCCTCCACGGCCTACGGGTGGGCGTGGCGTCGGTCCTGGTCCAGAGGGTCTACGGGGAGATCCTTCAGCGCCGTCGGGAGATCGTTCCTCGCCTGGCCGGCCACGGGTCCCGGCGGTCGCCCCACGGCACCGAGGCCGATATCCGCGCCTGGTACGGCCCCGTGGCGGAGCGGCTCCTGGAGGAGCACGCCTCCTGGTCCGGTTCGTCCTACGGCCCCCGCCCCCTCACCGCCCCCGGGCTCGCCGCCGCCGGGGATGCGGTAGGGCCCTACCTGCTGCCGCTTGAGGCGGCCACGGCTTTCCTGCGGAAGGTCGGTGCGCCCGCGCTCCCCCATGAGATCGGCGTGGACCCGGATCTGGTTCGGACCAGCCTTCGGGCAGCGAAGGAGGTACGCCACCGCTTCACGATCCTCCACCTGGCGAGCGAGCTGGGTCTCCTGGACGAAGTGAGCGAAGCCCTCGCGCAGGAGGCGGGGAGGGAAGTGTCCGCCTAAGGTCTCCCCGCCCCGCCTCGCACGATCAGGCGGGATCGGACCGTGGCGCCCGGCCCCACCACTCAACCCTGGTGCCGGTACACCTCCCAGCCCAGGTACCGCTCCATCGCCTCCTGCACCGCGTCGGCGGTGAGGGACATGTTGATGGAGACATGGTGCTCGAAGCCATGGGTGCAGATGTGGCGCAGGAGCCCCTGGAGGTTGGGGATCTTCACCACGCCGTAGCCGCCGAAGGTGGAGAGCGGGTCGCGGGTCAGCTCCCCTTCCCCGACGTAGGCCCGGATCCTCCCCGCACGGTCGTCGGTGGAGACCCGCACGTAGGTGAAGGGCCCCGGCTTGACTCGCCCCACGATGGTCCCGTACGCATTCTCCTTGCCCACCGTTCCCGCGATGATCTCCTGGTAGTCCATCGTCGACTCCTCGAAGATCTCCTTCGGCAGGTTGCTGCAGTGGAAGATCACGCCCCGGTCGGGATCGTCACCGTAGTTGTTGTTCCAGTCGACAATGGCGCTGGGCCGCCCCGAGGCGAGCTGAAGGAGGTACATCCCCACCAGTCCCGTCACGTCCACCTCGCAGGCCGAGGGCATCAGGCCGTTGCTCATCATGCTCATGAGGGTGCACGGCACCACGCCGAAGAACTGCTCCAGTGCCGTCCAGCACTGGATGGCCGTTCCCGTCAGCTCGTTCTCGGCCATCCACCGGTCCAGCACCACGCCGAACCGGGCCATCTTCACCAGCGAGCCAGGGGGGACACCCCGGGTGGGCACGTACTCCTGGATCGCCTCCAGCTTCCGGCGGACCGCCGGATCGTCGTCCGGGACCTTCGCCACCAGGCCCAGCACCTCGCCCAGGTCGATGGGCACCACGGTGATACCCGCAGCCTCCAGCAGCTTCTCGCTGTAGCGGACCGTGGTGAAGTTGGCCGGACGGGTCCCGACGGCTCCCAGCCGAACCCCGCGCACGCCTTTGACGACCCGGCAGAGGGCGGCGAAGCGCCGCAGGTCCTGGCGGAAGGAAGGGGAGTCGGGGTTCACCGTGTGCTGGTCGGTCAGGGAGAAGCGGATGCCGTACTGCTGCAGGTTGTTGCAGACCGACATCTTTCCACAGAAGCTGTCCCGCCGGGACTGGACGGTCATACGGCTCACGTCGTCCGGGAAGGCGTGGACCAGGACCGGCACGCCGAGACCCGACAGCCGGATGGCGTCGGCGACGGCCCGCTCGTCCCCGAAGTTGGGCAGGGTGACCAGGATCCCGTCGATCCGGTCGCGGTTTGCCTTGAAGAGGTCCGCGCACTTCTTCGCGTCGGACCAGTTCTCCACGGCCCCGTAGACCCGGGTCGCCTCCGGGTCCAGGATGACCGCGTCGATCCCTTCCTCGTCCAGCACCCTGAGGATCTCCTGCCTCCCCGCCTCGCAGAGGTGAGCCGGGAAGAAGTCACGGTTGCCTACGATGACGCCTAGTGTCGTGCGTGCCACGGCCTAGTCCCCTCCTGATGATAGCACCGGTTCGATCTCCGCCCCGCACCCGAGCCGCCCCTGCCCTGCGGACAGCTACCTGCACGCCGGACCGCCGGCGCTGCGCCACCGGGCGCGCATCTCCTTCAGCCGCTTCATCACGTCGTTCGCCCCGCGCCCGAAGTAGTCGTGGAGAAGGACGTACTCCCGGTAGAGCGGCTCGTAGAAGGCAGAGGCCTCGGGATCGGGGCGGTAGACCTCCTCCTTCAGGCCCGCCATCCGGGCGGCTGCGTCCACGATGCTGGCGTAGCCCCCGCCTTCCGGTCCTGCCGCCACCGCTGCGAACATGGCCGATCCCAGGGCCGGGGTCTGGCTCGAGCGGGCGACGCGGATCGGCCGCTGGGTCACGTCCGCGTAGATCTGCATCAGGAGGCGATTCCGCTCCGGCAGCCCGCCGCAGGCGTAGAGCTCCTCGATGGCTATCCCCCGCGCCTCGAACGTGTCGATGATCACCCGGGTTCCGAACGCGGTCGCCTCGATCAGCGCCCGGTAGATCTCCTCAGGGGTGGTGGAGAGCGTCATCCCCAGGACCATCCCCGCCAGGTCCGCGTCCACCAGCACAGACCGGTTCCCATTCCACCAGTCCAGGGCCAGCAGCCCGCTCTCACCCGGCTGCAGGCGGGCGGCCTTCTCCTCCAGGAGCTCGTGGACGCTGATGCCGCGCCGCCGGGCCTCCTCCCCGTACCCCTCCGGTACCCCCTGTTCCACGAACCATCCGAAGATGTCCCCCACCGCCGCCTGGCCCGCCTCGTACCCGTAGTAGCCGGGCAGGATGCCGTCCTCCACCACCCCGCACATCCCCTCCACCTCCACCTGCTCCTTGCCCAGGACCAGGTGGCAGATGGAGGTCCCCATCACCATCACCATCTTGTTGGGGCTCACCACGGTACAGGCGGGAACGGCCACGTGCGCGTCGACGTTGGCCACCGCGACGGCGATGCCGGGCCGCAGCCCCAGCTTCTCGGCCCAGACCTGCGTCAGCCCGCCGGCCCGGGCGCCCTGGGGCAGGATCGAACGGGACATCTTCTCGTCCACGATGCCGGCCAGGCGCGGGTCCAACGCCGCGAAGAACTCCCCATCGGGGAAGCCCTCCCGCTTGCTCCAGATCGCCTTGTACCCTGCCGTGCAGGCGTTGCGCGTCTCAACCCCCGTCAGCTGCCAGATCACCCAGTCCGCAGCCTCCAGGAGCCGGTCCGCCGCCTCGTACACCTCCGGCGCCTCATCGAGGATCTGCCACGCCTTGGGGAAGAACCACTCGGACGAGATCTTCCCGCCGTACCGGGCCAGAAACCGCTCGCCCCGCTCCCGGGCGACGGCGTTCAGCCGGTTGGCGTGGGGCTGGGCGGCGTGGTGCTTCCACAGCTTCACCCAACTGTGCGGGTTGGACCGATACGCCTCCAGGAAGCAAAGCGGCGTCCCATCGGCCTTGGTGGGCAACATGGTGCACGCGGTGAAGTCGACGCCGATCCCGATCACCTGCTCTGGGGCCACCTGCCCCAGCTCCAGGACCCGCGGAACGGTCTCCTCCAGCGTCCGCAGGTAATCGGCCGGATCCTGCAACGCCGTATCGGGCGGCAGTGGGATATCGCTCCCCGGAAGCCGCTCGTCGATGACGCCGTTCGCATACTCGTACACGGCCGTGGCCACCTCCTCCCCGGTGGCCACCTCCACCAGCACGGCACGCCCCGACAGAGTGCCGAAGTCGATCCCGATGGTGTAGCGGCCGCCGCTCCGATCCAAGGCTCCGTCCCTCCTCATCGGCGCTGCTGGGTGGAGTAGTGGCCGATCAGCACGGCCACGATCACCACGAGACCCAGGATCAACTCCTGCAGGTACGCGCTCACCCCCAGCAGGACCAGCCCGTTGCGCACGATGCCCATGATGATCGCGCCCATGAAGCCGCCCACGATGGAGCCGACACCGCCCATGAGGGAGGCGCCGCCGATGACCGCGCCGGCAATGGCCTGCAGCTCCATGCCCTGGCCTTGCGTCGGGGTCGCCGAGCCGAGGTAGGAGAGCGAAATGGTCGCCGCGAGCCCCGCGGCGGTGGCCGTGAGGATGAAGCCGATCACCTTCACCCGCCCGGTGTTGATGCCCGCCAGCCGGGCCGCCTCCCGGTTTCCGCCCACCGCGAAGGCCTTGAAGCCGAAGCCCGTGACGTGGAGCAGGAAGTACGCAGCCACTGCCATGATCACGAACCAGAGGGCGGGCGCGGGGATCGCTCCCCACAGGCGGGAGCCGGTGATGCTGTAGAAGAACGCAGGCAGGCGCACCGACGCAGGCGATCCGCCCGAGATCAGGAGCGCCACGCCGCGGTAGACCATCATCATGCCCAGGGTGACAATGAAGGAGGGAATCCCGCCTCGCACGGTGAGGACCCCGTTCACCAACCCCATGGCCGCGGCCAGGGCCAGTCCCGCGAGGCTCGCCATCCAGATGCTCATCCCACCGTTGAAGAGGGTCGCGACGACGATGCCCACCACCGCGTACATGGAGCCCACCGAGAGGTCGAACTCTTGCGAGATGATGAGGATCGTCATCGCCAGCGTGATGATGCCCACCACGGAGACCTGCCGGAGGACGTTGAGCAGGTTGAGGCTGGTCAGGAAGGTCGACGTGGTGACCGAGAAGAAGAGCACCAAGAGCACCAGGGCGAGGAGCACCCCGGCTTCCCGGCTTCGCAGCCACGCGGGCAGGTTCCCCGAGCGGCCCACTCCGGCTCCAATAGCCCCTTTCATCATCCATCCTCTCCCTCACAGGCGTCTGCTCGAGTTGAAGGTCCCAAGGCCGCACAGGCCGCGGGCAGCGCTACTTGGCCGTGGCGAGTGCCATCACTCGCTCTCGCGTCGCCTCGCTGCCGCTGAGCGTGCCGGAGACGCGTCGACGCGACATGACGATGACGCGGTCGCTCAGGGCCAGGAGTTCGTCCAGGTCCGACGAGATGAGAATGACGGACACTCCACGCTCTACCAGGCTCCGGATGAGCCGGCGGATCTCGGCCTTGGACCCGACGTCGATACCCCGCGTCGGTTCGTCCAGGATCAAGATCGAGGGATCCGCGCTCAGCCAGCGGGCCAGGAGGACCTTCTGCTGGTTGCCCCCGCTCAGGAAGCGGATGCCCTGGTGGAGACCGGCCGTTCGGATGTCCAGACCCTTCACGGCCTCTTCCCCGCGCTCCCGCGCCGCTCTCCGGTCCCACCGGCCGAAGGCGCGCCTGAGGCGGTCGATGATGACCGCGACGAGGTTCTGCTCCACGTTCATCTCCCAGAAGAGCCCCAGGTTCCGGCGGTCTTCGGTCAGGTAGCCGATCCCCAGGTCGATCGCCTGCCGGGGCGAGGTGACCCGTACCGGCTGACCCTGCAACCGGATCTCCCCCTCGGTCGCCGGGGTCACACCGAAGAGGCAGAGGCCCAGCTCGGTGCGACCTGCTCCCTGGATGCCGGCGATACCGAGAACCTCCTGCCGGTGCAGCTCGAAGGAGACGCCGTGCAGGCCCGAGCGAGCCTCGCCGAGATCCCTCACCTCCAGCACCACGTCCGAGCTGGGCCGGGCATGGGCGGATGGCTGATGCCCGACTCCCATCTCACCCACCATCATCCGCACCACGTCGGCAGTGGTCAGCTGGGCCGTGGGGGTCGTGGCTACGTGCCGTCCGTTGCGCAGGACCGTCACCCGGTCGGTGATCTCCATGACCTCGCTGAGGATGTGGCTGACGAAGAGGATGGTGGTTCCCTCCGCCCGCAGCTTGCGGAGCACGTCGAAGAGGGTCTCGACCTCCCCGGGCGTGAGTGCGGCGGTCGGTTCATCCAGGATGAGCAGGCGGCACTGCTGGGAGAGAGCCTGGACGATGCAGGTCAGTTGCTGCTCGGCCACGCTCAGCCGGCCCACCACCCGCCGTGGATCGATGGAGGTCTGGCCGATGAGGCTGAAGAGCTCGGCGGTCCTTCGCTCCATCTCGGCCCAGTCCGCCCTCCCGCCCCGCTTGAGGATCGGGTGGCCCAGGAAGACGTTCTGAGCCACGGTCAGGTTGGGGCAGAGGGGGATCTCCTGGTGAACCACCGAGATGCCCGACCGCTGCGCCTCGGCAGGGGTGGCGGGCTGGTGGGTGGCCCCCTGGAAGAGGACCTCCCCCGCGTCTTTCGCGTACACCCCGCCGAGGATCTTGATCAGCGTCGACTTGCCTGCGCCGTTCTCGCCGACCAGCCCGTGGATGTGACCCTCCTCGAGGGTGAAGCTCACGTCCTGCAGAGCCTGTACTCCGCCGAAGCGCTTCGAGACCTTCCGTAGCTCCAGGATTGCGGACACCCGTCTCGCCCCCCAATAGACCGTGCACGGCGGGCCGGACCCATCGGCCCGGCCCGCCACCCCACCTTACCGGTAGCCCTGCTCGGCTAGGGAGAGCACATCGTTGACGTTGCTCGCATCCACAATGCTGGCGCCCGTGTCGATGTTCGAGGGAGCGATACCGTAGCGCAGGTAGAGGTAGAGGCCCACCACCGGATAGTAGCCCTGCAGGTAGGGGTTCTGGTCGACGGTGAACTGAGTGTACCCATCCTGGATGTTCTGGAGGGTGCCGGGGACCAGGTCCCAGCCTCCGGAGACGACCCGGCCCTGCAGTCCCAGGTTGCGGATGACGGTGCCCTGTGCCGTGGTACCCGTGGCGTCGACGCTGAAGATGCCCTTGGCGTCGGGATTGGCCAGCAGGAAGCTCTCGAAGGTGGCGACAGCCTGGGTGAGGTCGGCGGTGGTGTGAAGGACCTCATAGGTGATGTCCGTTTGATCCAGGACCTGCCGCACGCCCGCCAGCCGATCCTGCAGGGACGGATGCCCCAGGTCCTCCAGGCCGATGGCCACCTTGCCGGAGGTGCCGACTCGCTTGACGATCTCCTCCCCGAGACTCCGACCGGCCGTGATGTCGTTCTGCCCCACGTACGCCAGCCGCGGATTGTCGCCGGAGGTGTCGTCGGTGTTGGTGGCGACCACCGGGATGCCCCGGTCCAGCGCCTGCTGAACCGGCGCATCGAAGGCGTTCGGGTCCGGAAGGGTGGCGATGATGCCGTCGACGCCCGACTGGATGGCGTTCTCCATGATGCTCACCTGCTCCTCGACGTTGAACAGGTGGGGCCCGAGGTGCCGTACGGTGATGTTGACGCCTTCAGCCAGTGAGATCGCCCGGGCGGCATCCTGCGCGCCCTTCACCAGCGGGACCCAGAAGGAGATGGTCGCGCTGTGGGTGATGACCACGAAATCGTACTGATCCGCCTGGGCCGCGACCGGGACGGTGGTGACGCTTCCGACGATCGCGATCGCCAACACGGTCCCAAGGATGAGACAGAACGTTCGATTTCGCACCGTGCTAACCTCCTTTGTTCGACTTTGTCGATGATCCGTCCATGCTCCGTGGCTGCCCGGCACGGTGCCAGCCGACGCCGCGACGGGCTGCGTGACTCCCCCAAGGCACGTTCATGCCCCGATGCCGACAAAGCCTCGCTGCCAACGACTGCTCTGCCCTGACGCATCCCCCCTCTTCCAGCCGTCCCGTCTCCAGGCCCCACCGAGGGGGACGGCACCCTCAAACGGAGTCGCGTACGATCAGTTGCGGGGAGAGGACCACCCGACCCGGCGCGCCGCCGGCGTCCGAGTCGGCCAGCCGGTCGATCAGGATGCGGGCCGCCTCCTGGCCGAGCCGGCGTTTGGCGACGCCCACGGTGGTCAGAGGTGTCTCGAGCATGCCGGCGATGTCGATGTCGTCGTACCCCACCACGGAGACATCGTCGGGCACGGAGATGTTCGCCTCCTTCAGCGCCCGCAGCACGCCGATGGCGACGAAGTCGCTGAAGGCGAAGACGGCATCGAAGTCGACGCCGTCCTCGAGCGCCGTCTTGACGGTGGTATAGGCCGCATCGGACGTGGGGTTGACCTGGATCACCCGCTCGGGAACGAGAGCCACGCCCTGCCTCTCCAGCGCCTCCGAGTACCCCTTGTAGCGTTCCAGGCTGCTCCAGTTGGAGAACGGCGCGGTCACGAATAGGATGCGGGAGCGGCCCCGCGAGCAGAGATGCTCCACCGCCAGGTACGCACCCGCCGCGTCGTCGTTGAGCACGGCCGCGAGCCCCAGGCCAGGGCAATCGCGGGCGATGAGAACGACGGGGATGGGGCCTCCACACAGCTCCGAGACGGCCCTTGCGTCGGTTCGCACCGGCGTCAGCAGAATCCCCGCAACCCGCTGCTCCACCAGGATGTTCAGCGCTTCGGCCTCGAGCCTCTCGTCCTCGCTGGTGTTGCAGAGGACGATGTTGTACCCGCGCTGGCGAGCCTCTGCCTCGATCCCCTGGACGACCGCGGCGAAGAAGGGGTTGACGAAGTCCGGCACCACCACGCCCAGGGTGTGGCTCGTCTGACGACGCAGGTTCCGCGCCACCACGTTGGGCCGATACCCGAGACGCGTCGCGGTCCGCAGGACGTGCTGCCGGGTCTCCGGGCTCACGTCCGGTTTCCCGTTCAACGCCCTCGAAACGGTGTTGATGGAGAGCCCCGTTGCCGATGCAATATCCCGCAGCCGCACCATGCCCACATCAAGCGCCTCTATTCGGACCGTCGCGAATCATGGCTCTTATCGGTATCGCAACGATACCGGTATCGTTACCAACCCTTTCGTCATCTCTCGAGGAATTCCTTCCAGGACTCTCGGTTTCGCAAACCCAGCTTCCGACGCCTACTCTGACCGCCGCGCCGCCTCCCGAAAGAGCGGCCGCAACGCCTGGTACAGGGAGCGGAACATCGCGTACCCCGCCTCGTAGCGCAACCGGAGGCCTTCCTGAGGCTCCACGCGGTCCGTGACCCGCACCGTCGCGTCGGCCGCCTCCGCGACGTCGGCCCAGACGCCGCTCCCCACCCCGGCCAGCAGCGCCGCGCCGTAGCCGGGACCTTCGTCCACGTTGAGGCGGGCGATCGGAACCTGCAGGACATCGGCCAGGATCTGGCGCCAGAGAGGACTCCTCGCCCCTCCCCCCAGCGCCCGCAACGCCTCGATCTCCATCCCCAGGGAGCGGAGGATCTCCAGACTGTCCTTCAGCCCGTAGGCTACTCCTTCCAGAACCGCCCGGATCAGATCTTCCCGACGGTGCGCGCTGCTGAGCCCGAACCAGACGCCCCGGGCATGAGGGTCCGCGTGGGGCGTCCGCTCCCCGTTCAGGTACGGCAAGAACCAGAGCCCCCGTGCCCCGGCGGGGCTCCGCTCCGCCTCCCGGGCAAGCAGATCGTAGGCGTCGGCCCCCGTCAGCTCCGCCGCCATCCGCTCCAGGTGCCCCAGCTCCTCCCGAACCCATCGGAGGCTCAGGCCCGCGGCCAGCATGACCCCCATGAGGTACCAGGCCCCAGGGACCGCGTGGTTGAAGGTGTGCACCCTCCCACCCTCGTCCCGCCGCGGCTCCGGAGCGTGGCAGAGGACCACACCCGACGTACCGATGCTGACCAGCGCCCTCCCCGCACGGACCACCCCTGCGCCAACAGCCCCGCAGGCGTTGTCCGCACCGCCGGCCACGACCGGTACGCCCGGCGGGAGCCCCGTCTCCGCCGCGGCAGACTCGGTGAGCCTCCCTGCCACGTCCGCTGAGCCCAACACCGGGGGCAGTTGATCGTGCCTCAGCCCCACCGACTCCACCAGGTCCGTGGACCAGTCCATGCGCTCGACATCGAAGAGCCCCGTTCCGGCAGCATCCGAGACCTCGGTGGACTTCTCGCCCGTCAACCGGTAACGAACGTAGTCCTTCGGAAGGAGCAGCACGTCCACCCGCCCAAAGTTCTCGGGCTCGTACCGGCGCAGCCACAGGACCTTGGGGGAGGTGAAACCCTCCATGGCGGGGCTCCCGGCGAGACGGATCATCCGCTCCCGCCCCACGGTCCGGTTCAGCTCGCGCACCTCTTCGGCCGTCCGGGTGTCACACCAGAGCAGGGGAGGCCGCACCACGTCCCCGGACCGATCCAGGAAGACCGAACCGTGCATCTGCCCGGAGAGGCCGATGCCAGCCACATCCGCCGGTGCCAGGCCCGACTGCCGGATCACCTCGCGCACGCCTTCCACCGCGGCCCGATACCACGCCGCCGGGTCCTGCTCGGCCCACCCCGGGCGCGGCGTCTCCAGCGGGTACTCCCGGTAGGCCCGGGCGACCACCCGTCCTTCATCATCGACCAGCAGTGTCTTCGTTCCGCTGGTCCCCACGTCAATGCCGATCAGCCATCGACCCATGGACACCCTTCCTCCCCTGCCGCGCCCGGCCGTGGGTTGCGAATGGCGGCTTGGCCTCGTTCGCGTCAACTCTTCCAGCTTGCGGACAGAACCTCGATCAGACCCTCGCGCCTCCTGCCGTTCTTCAACTCGAAGGCCTCCCGCTGCATGACCGCTATCTCTTCCGGGCTCATGTCGGCGAAGAGCATGGCGTACAGAGGCACGACGGCATTGGCCAAGTCTCCATAGACGACTCGTTCCACCAGGTATTCCTTCAAGCCGGCCAGATCCAGGCTGAAATCCCAGAGCCGTGACCCGATCTGGTCCACCAGGTGCCGGATCGCCGCCCCGGGCCACCCCAAGTCGCGCGTGGTCCACTTGTCGAGCCCCAACTCCTGCTTGAGCCGCAGCATCGGACGCAACCGGCGCAGGTACTCGGAATCGGCGCCCGGCACCACCAATCCCTGCGGGCCCACGTCCTTGTACGTCCAAAGGGTCCAGTGGAAACCGAACTCATCAAAGAGCTCGATCTGATCCTTCAGCGCCGCAAGCCGTGCTTGATCCGACGGAGTTGGCTCGAGGACGTCTCCGTCGTACAGGGCACCAAACTCTCCGACCCAGTTGGGCAGGTCGCGTTCCAACATCCATCGGTTCGTCTCCTCCAGGTCTCTCCGAAGCCAGGCGCGGTCACCGTACACCCCTTCTACGGGGCCAGGGTACCGCCTGGCCTTGTGGGTGACGACCGTGTAGTTGTGCGAACTCCAGACCACGTTCTCGTCCAATGCCTCATCGAGCCCATCGAACCGGCGGGACCAGTCGTTGCCTTCCAGGAAGAGGATGTGCCTCCGATCAACCCGGCGAATGGCCCCCGCCAGCTCCTTGTACAACCTGTTCAGCACGGACACCGACGGGGCATTGGGCTCGTTGAGGAGGTCGTAGCCCGCCACGGCGGCCGTATCCCTGTAATGGTCCGCAATGTGAGCCCACAGGTCGCGGGCGCGCGCTTGGAAGTCGCGATGCTGCCAGAAGAGCGACACGCCCGTGGGATTGTCGGCGTGCCAGCCTTCATTCTGCCAGCCAGGCGCCGCGTGCAGGTCCAGAATGACGTACATCCCGTGCGTTTCGGCAGTCCGCACGATCCTGTCCAGATGAACGAAGCCCTCGTCCTTGTAGACGCCCGGTCGATCGTCGTCCTCAAAGAGTCGGTAGTTGAACGGTACCCTGACGACCGTCGCTCCGAGTCCCCTCAAGAACCGGATGTCTTCCTCCGAGAAGAAGGCCTCGACGAAGCTCGTCATCCATGTCCGATACCGCTCTTCGCCCAACTCCTCGAGCAGTGCGGACCGCAGCCTGGACTCGCAGCCTGGATAGCCCGTGATGAAGTTCTCCATGTTGAGCCATCCCCCGACCGCCACGCCCCGCAGCCGCACCTCTCGCCCGTCGGTGTCGACGACCTTCTTTCCTTCAGCCCGAAGGAACTTCATGCTCCAACTCCCCTCCGATCACAGGTACTCTCCCGATCTGCCTAAGATCGCAGCGCGCCGGCCGTGAGCCCGCTCACGACGCGTTCTTGAAACACCACGAAGAAGAGGATGGTCGGCAGGCTTCCAAGAAGCACCGTGGCCATGACCGCCGGTGTATCGATGCCGAACTGGCCGAAGAGCTGGCGCAACCCCAGTGGCAAGGTGAACGCCTCGGGTGACTGAAGCAGGACGGAAGCGAAGATGAACTCGTTCCACGCGCCGATGAGGTTGTAGATGGCCACCGTAGCCAGGGCCGGACCTGCGAGCGGCAGCGTGATCCGATAGAAGGTCTGGAAGTAGGTGCACCCGTCGATCCGGGAAGCATCCTCCAGTTCCTTCGGGATCTGCGAGAAGAACTCGGTGAGAATGAAAACGGATATGGGCAGGCCGAACCCCACGTAAGGCCCGATCAACGCCACGAGCGTGTCGTATGTCCCCATCCGCTGCGTCATGATGTAGATGGGAATGAGGGTGATGTGAATGGGGATCATCATGCCGGCCAGAATCCACAGGAACAAGGGCCGGCGGCCGGGGAACGTCATGCGTGCAAAGGCATAGGCTGCCAGACTGCTAAGGGCGACGATCAAGAGGACCGAAACAACCGAAACGAACACGCTGTTCGTCAGGTACCTGGGGAAGTCGCTCGCCCACACGGATCCGAAGTTGGACAGATTCAGCCGAGAAGGGAGTTCCCAGGGGCTCACCAGAAACTCACGCATGGTCTTGAAGGCCGTGAGTCCCATGAAGAAGATGGGGAACGCCGCAACAGCCAGCCAGACGAGGGCGAGAAGATAGGCCCCGGCTTCGTTGAGGCGCCGTTTCCACACGGGCCGACGGCGCGTGCGTACGGATGGGCGCTGGATGCTCAGGGCCGCACGGGCGTCCCCCGAAGTCGACATTCGCTATGCCTCCCGCCGAAACTGAGTGACGTAGAGCAGCAACGCACTTACAACGAACGCGATCAGAAAGGAAGCGACGGCAACGCTGCTTCCGTAACCCATCTGGAACTGGTTGAAGGCCGTCTTGAACATATGGGTGGCCATGAGCTCACTCGCGTGGTTCGGGCCACCCCCGGTCATGATGTAGATGAGGTCGAAGTACTTGAGCGACCCAACCAGCGAGAGCACGACGGCCGTCCGAATGGTTCCCACCAGCAAGGGGAGTGTAACGTACCAGAAAGCCTTGCTTCCCGTGGCACCGTCGATGGCCGCCGCCTCGTGCAGCTCTTGCGGAATCCCAACCAGAGCTGCTTGGAACAAGATCATGTAGAAGGGAATGAACTGCCAGGCGATGGTCGCGATGACGGCCCACAGGGCGGTACGCTCGTCACCAAGCCAGCCCCGCATCCAGCCGTGCAGGCCAAGTCGAGCCAGGAGGTCGTTGACGACGCCCATGCTCGGGTCATAGATGAAGATCCACAGGATGCCTATGGCCACAGTAGGCATCATGTGTGGCACGAAGTAGGCTGTTCGAAAGAAACGCATGCCACGGAGGCCGCGCGTGAGCAGGAGGGCCAGGCCCAGGGCCACCGGGAGCTGCGTAACGAGGGATCCAGCCACCAGGCGCAGATTGTTGCCGACCGCGCGCCAGAAGACGGAGTCCTGCAGAAGCCGCCCAAAGTTGCCCGATCCCACGAACGTCCCGGTCCTGCTGACGCCGGACCAGTCGAAGAGGCTGTAGTACACGGATAGCAGGATCGGTCCAGCCACGAAGGTCCCGTAGACCACCATGGCGGGAAGCAGGAAGGCATAGGCCGTCCACATCCGCTTGGTGGCCGCACCCCTCGGAACGGGAACTCCGCGCACCATCGACCGCCCCCCCACGCTCTCAACCCGCATCGGCCCTAACGGGGCCGGGAGAGGCGGCCAAGCCGCCTCTCCCGGCGCTCAGGCGACACTCATCGTCCGAGCAGCTCTTGCGCCTTCCTTTCCATCGCTTGGGCTGCCTCCAGGGGCGTCATCGACAGCCCGAAGATGGCTTGCGTCGTATCCTTGTGCAGCTCGCCGAGCTCCGGCGGCAGGAACTGGTCATAGTAGAGCTGGAGGTGCGCTGCCTCCTCGAGCAGCTTCATGAGTTCGGCGGTCATCGGATCCTCCACGGGGACATTGACCACGGCTGGGAGACGACCGGTGGCCCTCGTCCAATCCACAGCCGTCTCGTACGCCGTGAGGTAGCGAGCGAGAGCAACGGCCTCCTCCGGGTAGTCGGTGGTGCTGGCTACCGAAAACAAGTCCCCGCCAGCCACTACTTCCGTCGGGTCGCCCTTGCCGTCTTCAAGCCGAGGGAAGGGGAACCACCCGAGACGGCGAGCGAACTCGGGATCTTCCTCTCGAGCCTGGCCGGGGAACCAGGAGCCCATGAGGTGCATCGCGGCCCGTCCGGAGTACATGAGCGCGCTCGCCTGGCCGACGTCGTGGTCCAACCCGTTGAAGCCCACCGGGAACGCACCCGCCCGAACGAGCTCCTGGATCCGCTCACCGGCTTCAACGAACGCCGGGTGGTCGAAGCCGTAGCCGGGTTCGCGGTTGTAGGCCTTCTCGAAGACCTCGGCTCCACCGACCCGATGGGCCAGATAGATCAGGTAGAATGCGCCGGGCCATTTCGTCTTGTTGGCGATGGATATGGGAATGATGCCCTCATTCCGCATCGCGTCCACCAGAGTCAGCAGTTCGGACCACGTCTCGGGCGTCTCCCATCCGTGCTCTTCGAAGATCGCCTGGTTGTAGAAGAAGACGACCACCGCGAGCGTCAGCGGAACCGCGTAGTAGTCCTCCCCGTACTTCGCGAGGCCCAGAGACGCCGGTACGAACGTCTCGCCCCATCGGTCCCGTTCGAGAGCACCCGTAAGCGGCAGCACCATGCCCGCGTCCACATACTCCTCGAGCCAGCCGCCTCCCCACGAGTGGAAGACGTCAGGAGGCGAACCGGCCGCCATGGCAACCTGCAGCTTCGTCTTATAGGTGTCGTTGTCCGTGACCGTCACTTTGACGTCGACGTCGGGATAGACGGCCCGGAAGCGCTCCACCGCCTCGTCCAGGACAGCCTGCTCGTTCTCGTTGGTGAAGATGTGCCAGAGTTCGATGGTCTTCTGTGCCTGCGCGGAGCCTGCCGCAAGGCCCAGGACCAGCACGAGAAACGCCACCGTAAGACCAGCCGTTACCCTCGAGATTCTCACTCTTTCTAACCTCCCTTCCCATAGTTCCGACTCCGGATGCACCACCAGCCAGTCCTGCGCCCTCCGCTCTCGCTAGACAACCTTCGTGGCACCAGCCCCTTTCGACGACCCACTCCTCGGGATACGTCGGTGAAGCCTGGGCCCTCTGGCCCTCGGGTTACCCTCTAGCCCATGTCGCCTGGCCGGGGCAGAGCCGCCAGCCTCTCCGGGTGCAGCGCCCGCGTCCGAATCAGGTACCGCTCGATCCACCCGCGAGCCCTGTCGGGGTGCTCCGCGGCCCATACGATGCTTTCGTGATCGAGGTCGTTGATGCGGTCTAGAGCGGTGCGGATCGCTTCGATGGACACACGAACGGCCTCTTCCGGCGCCATCCGCTCCGGGTTAAGGTCGAGCCCGAAGTGCTCCCCGTAGCCGTGCGTCTTGAGGGCGTACAGGCCTGCCTCCAGTTGCTCCGGCGCGACCATACCCACGGGCAGATCCAGGTCGTACCCGCCGAGCGGCTGCGCATTCCAGTGGGTGTGCGCCAGACGCCCCGCTTCCAAGACCATGCTGAAGCTGTACGCCAGATCTTCGTACGCCATCAGCATGTGGCCCACCTCGGGGTTAAGGCAGACCAGCGCGTGACCCTCGTCCAGGAGTCGTCGGTTCTCAGCGTTCTGAAGCCTCGACTCGACCTCGCGGGCAAGCAGGAGCCCTTCCGCAGTGGTCCCGAACAGGGTCCGCCCGCGCGGCTCGTACGGCTTGGGCTCGAAGGCGACGCGCACGCCTGGAACCGTCTCCAACGCCTCCACGAGGCCGTCGACGAAGCGACGACGAGCATCGGCAAAGTTGGCACCGAACGGTTGCTCGTAGCCGTCAATGCCCGGCCAGAGAACGGCGAAGTCCGTCCCCAGCTCCTTGTTGAGCTGCAGCGTGCGGATGGTCCGGTCGAGGGCCTTCTTGCGCGCGGGTGCAAGCGGCGACGACAGGGCTCCGAACTCGAAGTCGGCGTCCCAGAAGAGCATAGGGATCACCGTCAGGACGCGGATGCCGCTCTGACGGGCGAACTGCCTCCAGAGATCCAGGTTCGCTTCGTTGATCTCGTTGGGGTAGTGCGCTTCGACCCCCACCACGCCTAGCGGTGCCAGACGCGCGATCCGCTCGAGCCGCTCCTCGATCGAGGCAACCGGCTGATACCGATCGTGGAAGCGGTTGCCGGCGGGCGAGAAGTACCAGACCCCCACGGAGAACCGTGGCTGAAGCTGGTAATCTCGCAGGAAGGCCACGAGTTCGTCGCCTCGCCGTACCACCGACTGGGCCCGAAGATCTCTCATCGCCGCGAAGGCACCTCCTTGGTCCACCCAACCAACTATGTTACGCTATACGACGTGGGGTGCCCCTTTCCTGCAGGCTCCCTCATTCTTTCCTTGCGCGGGGGTTGACGAGGCGGTAGAATAGCGATTGCACACGGCTTTGGGGAGCTTGCTCCCCCTGCGCGCAGGGCAGGTACCTGCTCTTCGCTTCGGTCGAGTAAGTTGACGCGCTAGACGTTTTGGAGGTGGCAGGATGGGCCCTTACGCATCCACCGCGGATCAGTTCCTCGTCAAGGCTTTCAATCAAGGCATCGTCCTCCACCTCCTGCGCGTGCAGGGCCCTCTCTCCCGCGCCGACATCGCCAAGGTAACCGGCCTGAACAAGACCACCGTATCGGTGCTGGTGGAGGAGCTGATTCACCGGCACCTGGTCCAAGAAGTAGGCATGGGAGCGTCCAGCGGCGGCCGGCGCCCGATGCTCCTCACCCTCAACGCGCGCGCGGGCTTCGTGGTCGGCGCCGACCTCGGAGTCGATTACTTCCTGGTGGTGGTCTTGGACCTTCAGGCACAGCCCATCTGGAAGCGAAGGGTCCACCGGGTTCCGGGCACCGACCCCTCCACGGACGTACGCCAACTGGCCGACCTGATCGCGGACGGCGTGGCCGCCGTCTCCCCCACCCCACTGGGGCTGCTGGGCATCGGTGTCGGCGTTCACGGCCCCGTCGAGCATCCTGGGGGGAGGTTGCTCTTCGCCCCCAATCTGGGGTGGACCGACGTGCCCGTAGGGGAGCTGCTGCGAGAGCGGTTTCAGGTGCCCATCGTGGTCGACAACGAGGCGAACGCCGGAGCCCTCTCCGAGCTCTGGTACGCCGCGCAGGACGCGGACACACTGTTCTACTTCAGCGTCGGCATGGGCCTCGGCACCGGAATCGTCATCAACGGAGAGATCTACCGGGGTGCGGCCGGCACCGCAGGCGAGTTCGGCCATACCACCATCGACCCATCGGGGCCGCCGTGCACGTGCGGCAACCGCGGCTGTCTCGAGACCTTCGTCTCCGAGCGGGCGCTCATGAGGTACCTGCAGGGCTCGGGCGCCGAGAAGGTTGCCACGACCCAAGAGGTGTTCCAGGCGGCGGACGCGGGCGAGGCGCGGGCCATCTCTGCGCTGGCCCAGCTCGGTGGGTACCTTGGCATCGGCGTGGCCAACGCCATCAACACGTTCAATCCCCAACTGGTCGTCATCGGTGGCCCCATCGGTAGCGGGGGTCACCACGTGCTCAATTCCGTCCGACGGGTGGTCGAACGACGCGCGCTCCCCTTCCCCCTGAGCAGGGCTCGCATCGTCGTCTCCGCCCTCGGTGAAGAAGCATGCGCCATCGGTGCAGGCATCATGATCTTGCAGGAGTTCTTCCGGATCCCCCAGGTGAAGACCGCAGGAGAACGAACGCCGGAAGCGGTTCTCGGTGGGCTCAAGGGTGGTCGCGGCCAGCAGGACCCCATGGCCTGGCCTGGGCCGGATGGCGCCCACTACTCCACGGTGAAGTCGTCCTCCTGAGCGGGGCATCCACTCGAGGAGAAGCGGCGTGACACACCCCTACTCAAACCTCGCGCTCGCGATCTCCTGGGCGCTCGCCCCCACCCTGTAGTGCTCGTCGGCCTCGAAGACGGGCAGGACCAGCTTCTCCGCCAGGCGGTTGGCCAGAGCCAGAGAGGCAGGGGTGCCGGCGTCGGTCCACCAGCCCTGGAGGATGTCGTAGTGGAGCATCCCCAGGCGGATGTAGGCGTTGTTCACGTCGGTGATCTCGAGCTCGCCCCGGCGGGAGGGGCGCAGGGTCTTGACGATGTCGAAGACCCGGGCGTCGTACATGTAGACGCCGGTGACGGAGTAGGCGCTCTTGGGCCGGCGGGGTTTCTCCTCGATGCCCGCGATCCGCTCGCCTTCGATCTCAGCCACGCCGTAGCGCTCGGGGTCCGGAACCTCCTTGAGCAGGATCCGGGCGCCCTCCTCCTGGGCAGCGAAGCGCTCCACGTAGGGGGCGATGCTTTCCTCGAAGATGTTGTCGCCCAGGATCACCACGCAGCGATCCTCTCCCACGAAGCCCTCGGCCAGCCCCAGGGCCTGGGCGATGCCGCCCGCCTCGTCCTGCACCCGGTAGGTGAACTCCATCCCCAGCGCCCGGCCCGAGCCCAGGAGGCCCACCACGTCCCCCATGTGCTCGGTGCCCGTCACCACCAGCACGTCGTGGACGCCCGCCTCGGCAAGCTTGGCGATGGGATGGTAGATCATGGGGTAGCGCCCCACGGGGAGCAGGTGCTTGTTGGTCACCTTGGTGAGCGGGAAGAGCCGGGAGCCGGTACCTCCGGCCAGGATGACGCCCTTCACGTGCGTGGCCTCCTCTACCGCATCTTGGTCGTCCAGTCGAAGCCGATGGACGGGTCGTCGTAGGGGATGCGCTTCTCGTCGGGGTCGTTCGGGTTGTACGACTCGGTGGTGAAGTAGATGATGAAGGCCGGCTTCTCCCCCAGGGTGCGGTACCCGTGGGCGACCCCCACCGGGATCAGGAGCAGGATGGGGTTCTCCTCGCCCATGTAGAAGACGTTGGTCTCCCCCCGGGTGGGCGAGCCCTCCCGCAGGTCGTGGAGCACCACCTGGGCGTTCCCCACGGGGAAGAACCAGAGGTCGTCCTGCCGCTCGTGGTAGTGGAAGGCCTTGATGACGCCGGGGTACGTCTTGGACATGGAGGCCTGGCCGAAGCGGCGCAAGAGCCCGTCGTCGTCCCGGAGGATCTCCTGAAAGAAACCCCGGTCGTCGGGGTGGCGGACGAGCTGCTTGACCCGGACGCCGTCGATCACGCGGACCATCCCCTCCGATGCGAAGTGAATCGGTGCGAGGCCAGCCGAGCAGAGCGACCCCGGTGAAGCCCAAGGGCCTGACGATCCGTTCTTCAGGGGAAGCGGTCCGGTTCCTGCCGGCGAAGCGCCACCCTTGACGACGGTTGGCCGATCGACGTCACAGGCCCGCCCGCGCCGCGGCGATGATGGCCTGGGCCTCCTCGTCGCTCCGCGCATACGGATCTCTCAGTTCGGGTCCACGAGCCCCACCCGCCAGCTCTCCCCACTCGAAGTCGATCTTCTGCCGGTGGACCGCTCCTACGTACGCACGTTCGTAAGCCCCGGGCAGCCTACCACGAGGAACCTCCGCGCCGCAACAGGTCAAACCGTCAGCAGGAGCGAGACAGATCGCGCCAGGCGCTCCTCACGGGAAGAGTTCCGGCTCCCTTGCCCGTAGCTCCTCCAGGAACCGGCCCAGCGCCTCCTGCCAAGGCCGCATGCGAATCCCGGATGCCTCCAGCCGCTGGAGGCTCAGCACCGAGTAGGCGGGCCTGGGCGCCGGCCGGCCGAGCTCGGCGCTGGTGAGGGGTTCCACGGGCACGTCCCATCCTGCCTGGCGGAGGATCTCCCGGGCGAAGGCGTACCAGGAGCACTGGCCGGCGTTGGCCACGTGGTAGGTGCCGGAGGAAGGCGAGAAGGTGGGAGCAGGCCCACCGCGCCCGGAGACCTCCCACCGGTGCTCCGGAGGCTGCCCGCCGGGCTCTGGAGCCTCCTTGCCCAGCCCCACCAGCTGGAGCACCGCCTGCGCCAGGTCGCCTGCGTGGGTCGGCGAGCCGACCTGGTCGTCCACCACCCGCAGGGGACCGCTGGCTTCGCCGTGACGGCGTGCAGCCGCGGCCCGGAGGATGCTCTTGGGGAAGTTCCGCCCGAAGACGCTGTAGACCCACGAGGTGCGAGCGATGGCAAAGGGCCCGCCGGCCTGGCGGACGGCCTCCTCCCCTTCGTACTTGCTCTGGCCGTAGGCACTGAGGGGGTTCGGAGGATCGTCGGGTTCGTAGGGGGTGCGCTTCGTCCCGTCGAAGACGAAGTCAGTGCTCAGGTAAACGAGGAAGGTGCCCCGCTCGGCGCACAGGCGGGCAAGGCGTGCGGTCGCGTCGGCGTTCACCCGCCGGGCCCGGTCCGGGTCCCGCTCGCAGCCGTCCACGTCGGTCCAGGCCGCGGCGTGGATGACGATGCCCGCCTCGGAGAGGAAGCGGCGCACCTGGCCCGCGTCGGTGACGTCCAGCTCACTGTGGCCTGGAGCGTCGCAGGGGATGGAGCGCTGGCGGAGGAGGCGCTGGAGCTCCTGGCCCACCTGGCCCTCGCCGCCGGTCACCAGCACCCTGGGCGGGTGAGGGTGGGGGCTCGGGTGATGGTGACGGATGGGGTGACGGCGGGGACTCGGGTGATCGTGGCGGCTCCGGCGCCCCCCGGTGGTCACGACTCCTTCCCCCGAAGCGCGTCGAGCCAGTCCTCCCGCCGGTCGTACATGCGAGTATAGTACTCCCGGTACGCCCCGGAGCGGACCCGTTCGAGCCAGTCTTGGTGGGACAGATACCAGTTCACCGTGGACTCCAGGCCCTCCTCGAAGGTCCAGCGGGGCCGCCAGCCCAGCTCCCGCTCGGACTTGGACGAGTCCATCGCGTAGCGCCGGTCGTGGCCGGGGCGGTCCGGAACGAAGCGGATCAGGTTCTCCGGCCGATCCAGGATCCGCAGGAGCGTGCGCACCACCTCCAGGTTGGGCCGCTCCGCGTGGCCCCCGAAGTTGTAGACCTCCCCGGGCCGCCCCCGGCGGAGGGTCAGGTCGATCCCCCGGCAGTGGTCCTCCACGTGGATCCAGTCCCGCACGTTCTGCCCGTCCCCGTAGACCGGAAGGGGCTTCCCCTCCAGGGCGTTGGCGATCATGAGGGGGATGAGCTTCTCGGGGAACTGGTAGGGGCCGTAGTTGTTCGAGCAGCGGGTGATGAGGGCGGGGAAGCCGTGGGTCTTCCAGGCGGCCCGCACCATCAGGTCCGCCGCCGCCTTGCTGGCCGCATAGGGGCTGTTCGGGGCTATGGGGCTCTCCTCGGTGAAGGCACCCATTCGCGTGAGGGAGCCGTAGACCTCGTCGGTGGAGACCTGGACGAACCGCTCCACCCCGTGGCGCCGGGCGGCTTCCAGGAGCACCTGGGTGCCGATGACGTTGGTCCGGAGGAAGGCCGACGCGTCCTCGATGCTCCGGTCCACGTGGGACTCGGCGGCGAAGTGGACCACCGCATCCACCGGGCTCCCCCAGGCCTCCTCCGCCGCGGCGAAGGCCCGCTCCACGCCTTCGGGATCGGCCACGTCGCTCTGGACGAAGCGGTACCGCTCGTTCCCCTCCACTTCGGTGAGGTTCTCCAGGTTCCCCGCGTAGGTGAGAAGGTCCAGGTTGACCAGCTTGTCCTCGGGGTGCTCCCGCAGGAGGTGGTGGACGAAGTTGCTGCCGATGAAGCCGGCTCCGCCGGTGATGAGGATGATCATGGGTTCGCTTCGCCTCCAGGTCCACGCTGCCACGTCAGCCGCTTCGGGCGCGCGGTCATCCCACCAGGCTCAAGTCCACCTTCCTCAGGCCCTTGAAGCGGCTGATGTGAACCTGCCTGAGCTTCACTGCCATCCCTCACCTGTTGGTGCGCAACGTACTTCAAAGGTTTACCGGAAAGCACGCATCTCCTTCCCTTGGTGACGCTCGCCCGGTTCTCCCCGATAAGGGCGCAGATCGAGGCTCGGCTGACCACCCTGCTTCTCCTGGTGCACGCACTTCTCGCAGCGTCGCCTGCTACAGCGCCCGCATCACCGCCAGCAGCGCGCCGTACTGCACCTGCACCAGGTCCCGGATCGGAATGACCGTGTAGGGCAGGTGCGCCTCGAGCTCGGCGATCCACCGATCCAGGTGCCCCTCCAGCTCCTCATCCGCCCTGCGAATCAGGGCCGAAGCCTCCTTCGCCGAGAACTCGGCCACCGATCCCGTCGACCCCGGAGATGCCGTCCCCGAGGGTCCCTGCACGGACGCCCGGATCACTCCCTGCTGGTGTTCGAACGCCCGACGCAGCATGCTGGCCACCAGCACCCGGTAGAAGAGACCCACGTGCACCGCGTCGACCTCCTGAGCCACCGTGGCGGGCTGATCCATCCCTTCGGCCTCCGACGCCCACCGGGTCTGGCTCTCAAGCGTCTTCAGACCCATCTCGGTGAAGGACGAGACCGCCCGCAAGAAGCGGGTCTCCGCCGTCATCACGGGACGGGTCTGCTCCAGGAGGCGGTCGAGCACCTGGAGGACCTCCCGGGCCCGGTCCACCCCCGCCAGGATCACGTCCCGCCGGCTCCTGGCCACCCGCGTCGTATCGGCGATCTTGGGCGATTGAAAGTAGGGAACCTCGGTCACCAGCGACACCGGGGCGCTGATCCGCTCGGCGTACTCGAAACTCGAGGCGCCGCCCGTGATGTGATCGGCCGGGTCGCCCGATCCGAACCTCTCGTAGTAGTCGTAGGCATCGGTGCTCCTCGGGACGGCGTAGACGGCCGGGTGGTACGCCACCGCCCACGGCATCTCCGGCTCGCCCAAGGAGAGCGGCAGGTTCCGTTCGGCGGGGACCCGGTGCAGGTCCTCGTAGGCGCCCTTCAGGTCACGGGAGAGGTAGTAGAAGACGCCCCCGAAGCCGGCATTGTGGAGCGAGTAGAGGACGTTGGGGCGCCCCCGCTCGATCGCGGCCATCAACGCTCGCGTCTCGGGCATGGGTCGATCGAAGCGGAAGGTCTTGTAGGTGACGGGGAAGGTCCACTCCACCTGCTCCTCGCTGCGGGGGCGGTAGAAGTGCCGGGCGTAGTTGCGCAGCGTGAAGGGGCCATGGAACCATCCCTCGTTCAGGCGGACCGCATCGGGGTCCACACACGGGAGCAGGGACCAGGTCCGGCCCTCCCGGAGCGGCCGGTTCTCCACCAGCTCGTCCATCAGGAAGCGCACCAGCATCGCCCCAACGGGTTCGTTCGGGTGCGGGCAGGCCACCAGCATCACGTGTTGCGGGCCGTCGCCGATGGTCAGCATCGGTATCGGCTGCCCATCGGTCGAGGTTCCCAGCTCCGTGTAGGTGGCGATCCCTGGGCATCGCTCGGCCACCCGGCGCGCCGCCTCGTAAAGCTCATCGACCGTCAAGAAGCGCTCGTAGCCGGGCACCCTTCCGAGGAGGGCGTCGAGGTCCCCGGGGTCGAGGCGTCCCGCATCGAACCCGCCTGTCGATTCCTGCACCTAAGGTCATCCTTCCACCTTGGTTTGCCCCTGAATTCGGGGATTGAGCGCGTCCCGCAACGCGTCGCCCGCCAGGTTGAAGCTGAGCATGACGGCGGCGATGCAGACGCCCGGCCCGGTTATGAGCCAGGGCGAGCGCAACATGAAGTCCTTGCCCTCGGCCACCATCATCCCCCACTCAGGGGTCGGCGGGCGGACGCCGAGCCCCAGGAACCCCAGGGATGCAGACGCCAGGATCGCCTCGGGGATACCCAGGGCCGCCGTGACGATGACAGGGGTCAAGCTGTTGGGGAGGATGTGGCGGAACATGATGCGCAGGTCGCCCGCCCCCGCCGCCCGGGCCGACTCCACGAACTCCTGGGTCCGCAGGGCGAGCACCGTAGCCCGAACCAGGCGGGCGTAGAGCGGCCAGCTCACCAGTCCCAGGACCCACATCACATTGAAGATGCTCGGCCCGAGGATCGCCATCACGGCGATGGCCAGGATCAGGAACGGGAACGCGTAGAAGACCTCCACGAGCCGCATGACAAGCTGGTCGACCCAGCCGCCGTAGTAGCCGGCGAGGAGCCCGAGCACGCTCCCCACCAACGCGGCGATGGACACCACCACGACGCCGATCAGGAGCGAGATGCGGGCGCCGAAGATGAGCCGGGAGAGGATGTCCCGTCCGAAGTTGTCGGTGCCCAGGAGGTGGTCGGGCGAGCCGACGGGCAGGAAGGTAGCGCCCAGGTGCATCGTGTACGGGTCGTGTGGCGCCACGTAGGGCGCGAAGACCGCGGCGGCGATGAAGACCAGGAGCACCAGCACGGCCCCTATGGCCGCAGGGTTCCGCAGGAACGCCCGCGCCGGGCGGCTGAACTGCGAGCGACTCCGCTCCTCCGCCGCACTCTTCTCACCGGTTACCGTCGCCGTAGCTTGCATGCCTCTACACCCACCCCTGCATTGAGGACCTCATTCGTAGCGAATCCTGGGATTGATCAGCGCGTAGACCAGGTCGGTCGCCAGCGTCACCACCATGAAGCTGAGGGCGAAGACCAGCACCGTTCCCTGGATGACCGGCAGGTCCCGTTGCTTGATGGCGTTGACGGCCAGCATGCCCATCCCGGGCCAGGAGAAGATGGTCTCGGTGATGACCGCGCCCCCCAGCAGCGCGCCGAATTGCATGCCGAACGTGGTCACCACCGGAAGCAACGCGTTGCGCAGCGCGTGCTTGAAGAGCACCAGGCGCCCCGGCACTCCCTTGGCCCGGGAGGTTCGGATGAAGTCCTCCCCCAGCACGTCGAGGACCGACGACCGAGTCAAGCGGGTGAGCAGCGCCGCCAGCGCGGCCCCCAGCGTGATCGAGGGCAGGATCAGGTGGCTGACGAAGCTCCACACCCCGGTGCTCAGATCCCCGATTCCCCGGATCGGCAGCCATCGGAGCCGTAGACCGAAGAAGAGCAGCAGCATCAATCCCAGCCAGAAGTTGGGGAGCGAGACGCCGAGCATCGCCCCGGTCGTGGAGGCGTAGTCAACGACCGTGTTCCGCCGGGAAGCCGCCAGGACGCCGAGCGGGAGGCCGATGATCAGTGCGAACAGGCTCGCCGAGACAGCCAGAAGCAGCGTGTTGGGGAAGCGTTGCGCGATCTGGTCCGCTACCGGGCGCCCGTACGTGATCGATCGCCCCAGGTCTCCATGGAGAAGGCGGTTCATGTAGTTCGCGTACTGGACGTACCAGGGCAGGTCCAGGCCCAGCTCCTCCCGGAGACGCTCCACGTTGGCCGGATTCGCGCTCTCGGAGCCGAGCATCAGGCTGATCGCGTCCCCGGGAGCGAAGGTCACCATGGCGAAGACGATGAACGTGATGCCCAGCAGCACGGGCACCGCCAGCAGAAGTCGCCGCGAGACGTATCGGAGCACGACGGTCGCCACCCACGTAGGCGAAGAGGCCCCGGACCGGCCCGGAGGTCGTGCACGCGGTCCGGGGCCTCCTCAGATTGCTTGCCAGCACTTCATCCGTGCGTCGCCTTGAGCCGTGCGGCTTCGGTCTCAGTCCTCGATCCGGACGTTGTTTTCCAACGAGACCAGGTAGAGCCCGCCCCACGGGACCACCCAGTCCTTCACCCGCTTGTTCACCGCCGAGAAACCCAGCTCGAAGTAGAGCGGGATGGCCGCCCGATCCTCCATGATCAGGCGCTGAGCCTGCTTCCACAGGCGATCACGCTCCGAGTGATCGAGGGTGCGGCTGGCCTCGTCCAGCAGGGCGTCCACCTCGGGGTTGGAGTAGAAGTGCGTGTTGGTCCTCCCGATGGCGCTGCTGTGGAAGAGCGCGTGGAGTCCCGTGGTCCCGGCGAAGCTGTAGTCGAAGAAGACCTCGCTGTTGCCGGTTTGCAGGTCCGCAGCCCAGACCGCCGTGTCCAGTGGCACCACGCTGGCCTGAATGCCCAGTTCCCTCAACTGGGTGGCAAGGATGGTGAGCACCCGCGTCTGGGACCCCGCGATGGTCTTGATGTCCACGCGCAAGGGCTTGCCGTCACGGTCCAGGAAGCCGTCGCCATCGGTATCGGCGAAGCCGGCCGCCGCCAGTTGGGCTTTCGCGCCCTCCGGGTCGTAGGGCCGGAGGTCGGCGAGGCTGGGATCGTACCCGAAGCCTACCCACGGCGGTACCTGACCGTAGGCCCGTTCGCCGAACTCCTCTCCGACCACCGCCCTGAAGGCCCCGGTGATGTCCATCGCCCGGGCCACGGCGTCGCGCACTTCCCATTCGTCGAATGGGGGCTTCTGAACGTTGAAGCCGATTCCCCGATAGGACCCACCCCGGCCGTACAGCTCAATGTCCGGGTTCTGCGCGAGCTGCTGCGCCGTGTCGATGTTGAAGACGTAGGGCAGCACGTCCACCTCTCCGACCTCCAGGGCGATGTTCTGCACCGTGGGATCGGGGATGAAGACGAACTCCACCCGGTCGACGCCGGGCGTGAGCCAGTAGTCCTCGTTGCGGGCGAAGACCACCTGCTCGTCCGGGACGAAGGTGCGAAGCTCGAAGGGACCTGATCCGATAGGATTCTGCGCGAAACCGTCCTCACCCAACTGCTCTACGGCCTCGTGCGGGACGACCACCACCCGTGCCAGCCTGTTCGGATCCACGATGAGGAACGGATCCGGGTACTTGGTCTTGATCTGAACGGTGTAGCGGTCAAGGGCCTCCACCGACTCGATCTCACCCAGCGTGAAGGCGGTGCTCACCTTCATGAACCGATCGATCGAGTAGACGACGTCGGCGGCGGTGACCTCCCGCCCCTCGCCCTCGGGGAAGACCTCGTTGCCGTCCTGGAAGTGGACGCCCTGCCGGAGGTGGAAGATCCACGTCGTGTCGTCGGGGTTCTCCCAGCTTTCGGCCAGATGGGGAGCAGGCCGGAAGTCGTCCTTGCTGAGGATGATGAGCGGGTCGAAGACGAGGCTGAAGGCGTGGATCTCGTCGTTGCTTGCCGACTTGTAGGGGTCCAGCTGCTGAATCGCCGCGGCGGCGATGCGAAGGGTGCTCGCACCCCGTTGTGCCTGGAGCGGCCCGAACGCAAGAACGCTGGCGACGAGCAACACGACAACTGTCCCGGTGATGCCGAAGGCCCACCGACCTACGGGAACGGGTCCCTGCTTCATTCGCTACCTTCCCTTCGGGCAGACTGTTTAGAGCGGCTACTTCGTCGCCCAACCCGGGCTACCCTTCAACGTGGGCCGGATTCGGTGCGAAACCGCACACTGCTAGGCCGTGCTTCAAACGCAATTCTCACACCAGGATCGGATATTGGTTGAGAAGCGGAAGATTCCGAGGGAGGCATTCGCCGCGTCCCGTCGTAGACCCACGATCGATATGCCGGACCAAGCCATGTCTGGCAGGGTATGACGTCCTGTCTGGCCGTCGAAGGGCTCTAGGAGAGAGGATGCGACGCTCTTCCCGAGGATGTCGTCGCCCGGGCCGGGATCACTCCGCAGCGAACCTGCCCCGCGAAGCCCAGGGCCAGGCCGCTTCGCTCCCGAGCCGCCGCTCAAAGCCCGCAGACACTTACAGTCCGTCATGTGCCTCCGGCGGAACGTCGGGGACTTTGGCGAGCGCGCGCTCGAACTTGGCTCGGCTGCCCCGCCGGGCACGCGCTTCCAGGTAATCTACCGTCATAAGTGCGGAGATCTTTTCCGCCAGGGCGGTGGTGATAACCTGGTTCATCGACACGCCCTCGCGCTCCGCCAGTTCCCGTATCTGTTTGTGAACGGACTCCGGAAGTCGCACGCTCAAGGTCTTCATGAGATCTCCCCCACCTCCAGCCACCCTCCGCGCCCTCGGATCCAGCGCGTCCCTCAACCCGTCGCCCAGCAGGTTGAACCCCATGGCCGTCACCAGGATGGCCGCGCCCGGGAAGCTAGGGTACCACCACTGGTCCAGGAGGAAGGTGCGGCCGCTGTTGACCATGGCGCCCCATTCGGCGGCCGGGGCCCGCACACCGAGGCCGAGGAAGCTCAGGGTCGCCGCGAGCAGCATGGCACTCCCTACGTCCAGCGTCGCCTGGACCACCACGGGCCCGAGGCTGTTGGGGATCAGGTGGCGGGCGAGGATCCGCCCGACCGGCGCTCCCGCCGCCACCGCCGCCTCCACGAACTCCCGCTCGCGCAGGGAGAGCACCTGGGCCCGCACCAGCCGCACGTAGACCGGCACCCGCACGAAGGCCACGGCCAGGACCGTGCTCTGCAGTCCGGGCCCCAGCGCGGCCGCCACCGCCATGGCCAGGACGAGCGCCGGGAAGGCGAGGATCACGTCCATCACCCGCATCAGCACCAGGTCCACCTTGCCGCCGAACCAGCCGCTGAGGCCGCCCAGCACCAGCCCCGCCGTGAGCGCGAAGAGCACCACCGCCACCCCTGCGCCGATGGACCGCCGGCCCCCGTCCAGCACCCGGGAGAAGAGGTCCCGGCCCACCTCGTCGGTGCCGAACCAGTGCGCCGCCGAGGGGGGCAAAAGACGCGCCGTCAGCTCCACCCGGTTGGGCTCGTGGGGCGCCACCCAGGGTGCAAGCAGGGAGCCCAGGACGGCCGCGGCCACCACCAGCGCTCCGGCCAGGGCGAGCGGATGGCGCCGGGCCGTGGCTACCCCATGGCCCGAATCCTCGGATCCAGCAGGATGGTCACGATGTCGACCGCCAGGTTGATGAGGGTGTACCCGAGGGCCACCACCAGCGTGAAGCCCATGATGGCCGGGAAGTCCAGGAAGGCGATGGAGTCGACCACGTAGCTTCCCATGCCCGGCCAGGCGAAGATGCTCTCAGTCACCACCGCACCCGCCAGCAGGTCGCCCAGGGCGAGCCCGACGACGGTGAGCGTGGGGATGAAGGCGTTCCGCAGGGCGTGGCGGTAGAGCACCCGCCGGGGCGGCAGGCCGTAGGCCCGGGCCGTGCGGATGTAGTCCTGGTCCAGCACCTCGAGGAGGCTCCCCCGCACCTGGCGGGCCACGATCCCCAGGTGCACGAAGGCGAGACAGCCCGCCGGCAGCACCAGGTGCCGCAGGGCATCGGCCAGGGCCGCGCCGTCCCGGGCCAGGGCTGCATCCAGCACCAGGATGCCCGTGATCGGCGGGGGCGGCAGCCCGTAGGGCGAAAGGCGCCCTCCCCCCGGCAGGATCCCCAGCCGCCCGTAGAAGAGGACGAGCACCACCACCCCCAGCCAGAAGAGGGGCACGGAAACCCCCGCCACGGAGACGGTGCGGTTCAGGTGATCCACCCACGAGTTCCGCCGGGCGGCGGAGATCACCCCCAGCGGGATGCCGGCCGCCACGGCCAGCAACAAGGCCGTGGCCACCAGCTCCAGGGTGGCCGGGAAGAAGCGGGCCAGGTCCTCGGCCACGGGCCGCCCCGTGCGGATCGACCGGCCCAGGTCGCCCCGCAGCAGCCCGCCCATGTACCGTACGTACTGGACCGCCAGCGGCCGGTCCAGGCCGTAGGTGGTCCGGATCTGGGCCAGCACCTGCTCCGACGCCCGCTGCCCGGCCAGGAGGCGGGCCGGGTCCCCGGGGATGGCCTGCGAGATGAGAAAGGTGAGCACGCTCACCCCCGCCAGGACCAGCACCAGCAGGCCGAGGCGGCGGAGGATCACCTGACCCAGGGAGACCGTCGCCCCCGCCTGCCGGTCCATCGCCGGGTCCTCACCGCTTGCTCATCGTGTCGATGTTGTAGATGTCGAGCAGCATGGGGTTGAAGACGTAGCCCTGCACCGCCTCCCGCATCGCCACCTGGTACCGCTGCTGGTAGAGGTAGACGTAGGCCGCCTCCTCCACCGCGATCCGCTGCGCCTCCCGGTAGAGGCGCGTCCGCTCCTGCACGTCCGTCTCCACGGCCGCCTGCCGGACCAGCCGGTCCACCCGCGCGTCGCTGAAGAAGGACCGGTTCCCCGCGAGGCCGCCGTTGGCCGAGTCGAACCAGTAGTTCATGAACATGTAGGGATCGGCGAAGTCGGGCGTCCAGTTGCCGACGGCGATGTCGAACTCGCCCTCGTCGAGCCGGGCCCGCATGGTCGCGTACGCGAGCGGCTCCAGCTCCATCCGGATCCCCAGCTCGGCAAGCTGCGCCTGCAGGGCCAGCCCGATCTGCTCCCACTCGGGGTAGACGGGGGTGTACAGGTAGCCCAGGGTGAGCCCGCCCCCGAGCCCCGCCCCCTCCAGGAGCGCCCGGGCCCGGTCCATGTCCCGCGTGTACTGGAAGAGCTCCGGGTCGTGGGACCACATGCCCTGGGGCACCGGGCCCCGCATCTGCACGGCGTTGCCCAGCATCACCCCGTCGATGAGCCCCTGGTAGTCCACCGCATAGGAGATCGCCTGCCGGACCCGGACGTCGTCCAGCGGCGGGCGCAGGTTGTTGAGGTACAGGTAAGTCACCCGGAAGCTCGGATGCTCCTCCACCCGAACCCCCGCGGCCCCCTTGAGCCGATCGAGCTGGTCCAGGGGCAGGGCCTCGGCGATGTCGATGTCTCCCCGCTCAAGCTGCAGCCTGCGGGCCGACGGGTCCTGGATCACCTGAAAGAGCACCAGGTCGAAGGCCGGCTTGGGGCCGTCGTAGTACGGGTTGGGGACCAGGCGCAGCTGCTGGTCCTTCTGCCACCGCTCGAGCTGGTAGGGCCCGCTGCCCAGGGTGTGCTCGGCCAGGTAGCCCCGGGCCAGGTCGCCGTCCTGCTCGTGCTCGGCCGCCTTGGGATGCACGATGCTCGCGCCGTTGTTGGCAAGGGTGAAGAGGAAGGGGGCGAAGGGATCGCTCAGGGTGAACCGGACCGTCCAGTCGTCGAGCGCCTCCACCTTCTCCAGGGTGGGAAAGGCGTCGGCCGGCCCCTGCCCCACGGCCAGGAGCCGCTGGAAGCGGTACGCGACCGCCCCGGCATCCACAGGCGTGCCGTCGGCAAAGCGGGCATTCTGTCGCAAGATGAAGGTCCAGACGCGCCCGTCTTCCGACACGTCCCAGCCGGTGGCCAGGTCCCCCTCCACCTCGGTGGTTCCCACACCGTTCTCCACCCTGTACCGCACCAGCCGCCGGTACGCCGGGTAGGTCACCGCCCAGGACCGATTGGTCATGGTGACGGCCGGGTCCAGGTTGTCCACGTCGCCGGCGATCCCGATGACCAGCACGTTCGGTGGCGTCGCGGCCCGCCCGAGGTTCAGCCTCCTGGCCGAGGGGCTGGGCGAGATGGCCGATCCGCTGGCCAAGCCGTCGACGTGACAGGACCCCAGACCTCACACGTCGACCACCGCCTTCAGGATCCGGCGCTCTTTCATGGCCGAGATGGCCTGGGGGATCTCATCGAGGGAGACGGTGTGCCCCAGCAGCGGGTCGAGTCGACGGCCGAGGGACTGGATCAGGGCACCGGCTCGCTGGAAGTGCGACACGTCGAAGCCGAAGGTTCCGGTCAGGCCGACCTCGCGGTAGTGAACGTGGTAGGGGTCAATGGCGGTCCGAATGTCCCTGGCCATCCCGGCGAAGAGGTTCACGGTTCCCCCCGGCCGCACGACGGCGAGCAGCTCCGGCACGAGGTCCGCGGCCTCGACAGACAGAATGGCCGCGTCGACCCCCGCTCCACCCGTCGCCTCCGCGACCGCCCGAGCCAGGGACGTCGCGCCGGCCGCCATCGGCAGGCCGCCCATGCTCGCCGCCAGCTCGAGCCGTTCCGGCACCAGGTCGGTCACGAGCACCGCCGCGCCGCCCATCTGCAGCGACGCCAGCACATGGAGCAGGCCCATGGGGCCCGCCCCCACCACGAGCAGGCGGCTCCCGGGCCCTGCGCCCACCTTCTCCAGAGAGTGGACCACGCACGCCATGGGTTCGGTGAGCACGTAGGCCCGAACGGATGCGAGCGCGTGGGGGTCGCCGTCGTTGGACCTGAGGCGGAAGATTCCCCGCTCCACGATCTCCCGGGGAAGCGCGACGTACTCGGCGAACGCCCCGTTGCTGGGAACCGACTTGCGGGAGCAGAGCTGCCCCAGGCCATGGCGACAGGCGGGGCAGGAGCCGCATCCCACGTACGGTGCTGCAGCCACCCGGTCGCCGACCCGCAGCCCGCTCTCCTCGGCCCCGGCGCCGACCGCCACCACTTCCCCCACGAACTCGTGGCCGAGGATGACCGGAGGCTGGAAGAGCGGATGACCCCGGAGGTAGGTCTTCACGTCCGTGCCGCAGACCGCCGCCCCCAGAGTCCGCACCAGCACCCCACCCGGCGGCGGTTGGGGTGTCGGAACCTCTTCCACGGCAAGCTGCAGGGGCCCGCGAAAGATGGCTGCTCTCACTGGTCCACCTCTCCCTCCGATGCCCCGTGCACGGCCCTGCACAGTCGGGCGACGAATCCTTCCGGTTCCGGATGTCCCCAGGCGTTGCGGCCGAAGGCCACTCCGACCGCTCCTGCGCCCATGGCACGCGCGACCTGCTGCAGCAGGCTCGCCTCGTCGGGCACCTTGGGGCCGCCGGCCAGAACAACGGGTCGCGGGCAACCCTCGATGAGCTCGCGCAGCTCGCCTGCGTCGTCCGGGTAAGCGGCCTTCACCACGTCGGCTCCCAACTCGGCCGCGATCCGGCATGCGTCCACCAGCGACGGCACGGAGGACGGAAGGCACTCTACAATAACCGGAAGCCCCAGGCCGTGCGCGCGATCGATCAGGAGACCGAGTCGCTCCAACGCCGCCGGCTCTTCCGACGCGCGGCCCCAGCCGAAAGGTGCCATGGCCAGGAGCGCGTCGGCCCCCAGGCGGCACGCGCCTTCGGGGGTGATCACAGGACGAGGCACGGCATCACGGGGGTCGGCATGGCCCACAGCCATGTCCACCCGCACCACAAGAGGGGCGCCGCGCATATGATCGGCTGCTGCCACCGCTCCCCCCGGCGAGAGGATGAGCGCGTCCGCGCCGGCAGCGAGCATGCGGCCGGCCAGCTCTGGAAGAGCGGCGGGGCCTCCACGGGCACCCATGAAGAGCCCGTGGTCCAGGGCCACCATCACCGTCCGGCCGCGCGGGAAGAGGCGGTCCAGCCGCAGGCGAAGGCCGGCGTCGTTCATCACGGAAACACTCCCCTTTTCAAGACATGCGGTCAAACCAGGCGTGCAGCGCTGCCTGCCGGAGGACCCGGATCCGAACCTCCCGGTCAGGGCCGAGCAGGACGAGCGGGTTGCCATCCACACAGAGCGCAGCTTCCGGACGCATGCCCCGCACGACCACCCGATCCTCCTCACGAAGGCCCGCGAACCGGCTCACCAGGGGCTCCATGTCCTGTAGCCGCCAGAGGTCGACCTCGGCGGAAACGATGGGCCGTTCGGTCACCAGAACCGCTCCTGGGAGGCCCAAGGGCTCCGCCAGGCAGAGCCCCCCTACCAGGGCTCTTCCCCGGAAGGATCCGGCGATGGGAGCGACGATCACCTGGCCCACTTCCGTACCCCGAGCGACGACCCGGCGTCTCCCTCGCGCAGCGACCGGCGTCCGTCGGGCCCCGGCCGGTGCCTGCTGCCCCCGGCGCCCATCGGGGGACTCCACCACCACCTCCGCGGCGGCCGTGCCCACGGAACGAGACGTGGCCGGCACGCTCCTGCCCGTGAGCTTGGCCGCCGCGTCCACGTCCCGGGCCTGACCGTGTACGGTAGCCAAGACGGTGGTACCCACGACGGCGTCGTTGAACCCTATCCCCAGGAGCCGGCCTTCGAGGAAGGCCTCCACACCGGCTACGCTGTGCACGCGTAGCATGGACGGATCCGAGGGGAGGACGGCGGGCAGGGAGGTCACCTCGGAAGCACGCAGAGAGACCATGGCACCGGCGTTGGTGGTTCCACATCCCACCCCGAGGATCGGCACCCGCAAGCCTTCCCGGTGCAAGGCCAAAGCGGCGTCGGCCAGGGTTCCGTCGCCCCCGAAGACCACCAGGACGTCCAGATCGTGCCGGCAAAGGGCGGAGACCGCGGCCATGGCGGCCGCCCGCCCGCCGCCGGGGGCGCCTTCGGGGAGCTCTACCACATGGAGGGTCGGGCGCAGCGACGAGGGCGCGCACTCCGCCCCCAGCGGACCGGGCGGCGCCGCCCAGAACCAGGCCCGCGCCCGCTGCAGGAAGCCTTCCACCGCGTCTCGCCATGAGGGGAAGCCCGCCCCGGCCGCGGGGTTCACCACCAGTCCGGCGCGCATCAGGCGTCCCCTCCGGGGGTAGACGGAGCCGGATCCATCGGTTCGCCATCGGGCTCTGCCAGGAGCGCCTCAGCGGTCCGCAGGTCGGTGACGAGACCGTTCACGTACCCATGCACCAAGGCGGTGCGGATGGCGGCCACCTTCTCCGGACCGCCTGCGACGCCGATGACCAGGGGCAGTCCCCGGAGGACGTCCAGCGGGATGCCCACGAAGCGCCGACCGGCTTCCAGACTGCACGGCCGGCCGTTGATGTCGAAGAAGTGGGTGCAGACGTCACCGGCGGCCTTCTGGCGCAGAAGCTCGAGGAGGGCCTCCTCCGTGAAGCCTCCCACCTCGAGCACGGGAGAGTGGTACACGGACGGGCCGATGCCGACCAGCGCCACGTCCAGGGCTCTCCAGAGCTCCGCAACCTGAACCGCCTGACGCTGCCTCAGGATCTCCACGGCCGCCTTCTCGGTGTCGGTGTACGCCGGGGCGTGCAGGTACATCGCGGCACCGCCGAAGGCCTGCGCGAAGCGGAAGGCCAGGTCGTTCACCTGGTAGCGGGGGTCGGCCTGGCCCACGCTGCCCAGGAGGGGTACCACCGTGATGGACCGGCGCACGTCCTGCCCCAAGCTGTTCACCGTCTCGTAGAGGGTGGTCCCCCACGAGAGCCCCACCAGTTGGCCGTCGCGGAGCGTCTCCTGCAGGTAGCGGGCCGCCGCCTGGCCGATGCGCCGGCGCAGGAGGCTTGCATCCCCGGCTGCAGGCGCCTCCGCCACCACGCAGCACTTGAGCCCGAAGCGGTGCGCCAGCTCCCGGGCCGCAGCCTGCGACGCTCCCGCATGCGGGTACCGGATGCGGACCTCGACGATGCCCGCCTCCCATGCCTCCTGCAGGAGCCGGGAGACTCGGGAGCGGGAGACCCCCAGACGGACGGCGATCTGTGCCTGGCTCTGGCGCTCCAGGTAGTAGAGCCGTGCGGCCTGGTAGAGGCGCTCCATGCGAGCCGCGGCCCGAGCGCCGGCGAGCGTGGTTCGTTCCTCGGCCGTGGGAACCCCTCCTCTCCCGTGTGTCCACCGGGGCGCTGGAAGGCTCACGTATGTGCATCACTTATGTGCTAGATGGATCTTCGCCGTCCGTCGAGCCATTCCTGCGCGGAATGGGAAAGGAAACGACGCCGCCGGGGTGAAGCACCACCCTGCTCGTCTTTGCCTTCTTTGGTTCCCCTCTCCGATCTTGACAATCCTGCCCTCGCATGGTAACGTCGCGCGCGAGAACATATCAGACAAGTTCTCCTCCGGAGGTCCGGGGTGCGATGGAGTCCATGCGCAGGGAAGCCTTACCGACCGTGATCGCGGAAGAGGTCCAGCGCTTCATCGTTGACCGCGGCCTGCAGCCCGGGGACGCGTTGCCTTCCGAGCGGGAGCTGCTGACCCTCCTGGGCGTGGGACGCTCCTCCCTTCGGGAGGCCCTGACGGCCCTGGAGCTCATGGGCTGGCTGAGGAGCTCACGCGGCCGGCGGCGCGTGGTCGGTACACCCCGGCACTTCGTGGCGAGCCTGAGCCATGAGCGGCTGGTGGAGCTGGTGAGGCTCGAGGCCGCACAGGCCTCCCAGGAGGGCAGGGACGTGGAGGGTCTCCGACTTGGTCTGGAGAGCCTGCGCCACGCACCCGACGAGGAGCTGGAGACCCTCCTGGCCAAGGTCGCCCACGCCCCCCGCAGGCGGGGTTTCGCCTACGTGGAGCCCGACGACCTCCCCGCAATTCTGGCAGAGTCGCCGGGGGGTGAGGCGCCGGATCAGGCGCCGGATGAGGCGCCAGTGCCTGCGAGGGGCGGCCTCGTCAACCGGCTGGCGGGGGCCTGGTACGGTCGGATCGCGGGGTGCATGCTCGGGCGGCCGGTGGAGTGCTGGACGTCCGACGCGATCGAGGCCTACCTGAAACGAGCCGAGGCGTGGCCGCTCGCGGACTACGTCCCGTACGTGCCCGAGGCTGCCAGCCCCGACTTCTCGATCCCGCCCGCGGTCCGCGGTGCGTGTCGGGGGCACCTGACCCGTGCCATCCGCGACGACGACCTGGATTTCACCGTGCTCAACCTCACGCTCCTGGAGCGACACGGCGCGCGCTTCACCACCGCGCGCGTCGCGGACCAGTGGCTCCACACGCTTCCCTACCGAAGGGTGTATACCGCCGAGGAGGCGACCTACCGAAACCTGGTGATGGGCGTGCCCGCAGAGGCTGCCGGGGCGTATCGCAACCCCTTCCGGGAGTGGGTGGGAGCCCGGATCCGAGCGGACACCTTCGGTTATGCAAACCCCGGCAAGCCTCGCGAGGCGGCCCGAATGGCCTTCAGGGACGCGGTGCTCTCGCACCGGAAGAACGGCGTCTACTCCGCCATGGCTGCTGCCGCCATGGTCTCCGAGGCCCTGGTGGCAAGCGACCTCCACCAGGTCCTGAGCGCCGGTCGTTCGGTGCTTCCCGCCCGGTCACGCCTCTTCGAGGCCGTGAGCATGGTGCAGGGGCTGGTTGACCAGGGCGCGAGCTGGCAGGACACCCTGGCGGCCGTGGAGCAGCGCTACGGCGGCTATGCCCATGTCCACGCGATACCCAACGACGCCATCGTGTGGCTCGCCCTGATCTACGGTGCGGGGGACTACAGCGCGTCCATCACCCTGGCGGCCGCGTGCGGCAAGGACACCGACTGCAACGCCGCCACGGTGGGCTCCATCGTGGGCGCGCTGGTGGGGTTCGCGGCGCTGCCCGGAAGATGGACGGAGCCGCTCAACGACACGCTGGAGGTTGCTCTGGCGGGCGTGGGGACCCTCCGGATCTCCGACCTGGTGGAGCGGACATGGCGCCTGGCCCGGGGCGCATCGGGCGAGACGCGGCGGGAGGAACCGGCATGACCTCGAGCCCGCACGGCTTTCCCCGTCGCCCCCGAAGGGACCAGGCGCACCAACGCAAGGACATGACGAGGAGGTGGATGAAGTGCGCACTCTGAGGACCCTGCTGTTGGCTGCCGCGGTGGTGGCGATGCTCGCCCCGGCCGCCCGCGCGGCCGAACGCGTGACGTGGTGGTATGAGAACGCCACACCGGAGCAAGAGCGCATCCTGCGCGCCGACTTCGTCGACCGGTTCAACGCGTCCCAGTCCCAGTACGTCCTGGATCTGCGCTTCGACCCCAATCTCGACTCGAGCCTCCGTACGGCCCTGCTGGCCGGGAGCGGCCCCGACATCGTCTTCACCCACGGGGTCGCGTACGCCTTGCCCTACATCAAGAACGGCCAGCTCATGCCGCTGGACGACTACGCCAAGCGGTACGGCTGGTATGACCGGTTCCTGCCCGTCATGATCAGCCTGGGCTCGCATCAGGGTCATCTCTACGCACTGCCCAAGTCGTACGAGTCCATGGTGCTCTTCTACAACAAGACCCTCTTCCAGAAGAACGGCTGGAAGGTGCCCTCCAACCGCGAGGAGCTCGAGGCGCTCGCTCGTACCATGCAGGCCAAGGGCATCGTTCCCTTCGCGCAGGGCAATGCCGGCTTCCGCTTCGCGAACGAGCACTACGTGGGCGTCTTCCTGAACCACTACGCTGGAGCGGAGAACATACACAAGGCTCTGACGGGCAAGGTTCCCTGGAACGCGCCCGTCTTCGTGGACGCGATCGCCTTGCTCAACGATTACTACCAGAAGGGCTGGCTGGGCAAGGACTACTTCTCGCTCACCTACGAGGACTACATGACCCTCCTCTCCACCGGCCGGGCCGCCATGACCATGAACGGCACGTGGGCCTTCCAGTGGATGCCCGCCTTCTTCGGCCAGACCGGGCAGGAGTGGGACTGGGCACCGCTGCCGGCCCTCTCCGACCAGGCATCGTACCCGCTCTTCGACCTGGGCATCGGCGCCACGCTCTCCATCAACGCGGCGGCCAAGAACGCCGACGGCGCTGCGGCCGTGCTGGACAGGCTCAGCGGCGACAAGCAGGTCATCACCGACCTGAACCGGGACTGGCCGGGTGAGTGGAACCTACCGGTGACCACCCTCGACGCGAGCGACTTCGGGGACAAGGTCGACCCGCGCTACGCTCGGCACGCCGACGAAGTGGCCGAGGCGGTCGCCCGAGGCAACTACGGATACACCGTGTGGACCTTCTGGCCGCCCAAGACGGAGAGCTACATCGTGGAGGGGATCGAGCAGGTCTGGCTGGGCGAGGTGACGCCTCAGCAGTTCATGGACCGCGTGAACGAGCTGTTCCAGCAGGAGCTGGCGGAGGGATCCGTTCCGCCCACTCCGGCCCGATAGACCGACGCGGGCGAGCGAGCAAGCTCAAGGGCAGCCTGGAGTACGGTTCCATTGCGAGCCGCACTCCAGGCCCCCGACCCCAGGAGGTGTAGCGGTGGGCGCGCGAGCAGCCGACATGCCGGCCCGAACCGCGCAGGCGGTCCGAAAGCCCCGGGATCGAGGCGAGATCGCAGGGTGGCTCTTCCTCACACCCGCGCTCCTGCTGAACGTCTTCGTCATCCTGGTGCCCGCAACCCTGACGGCCGTGCTCGCCTTCACCGACTGGGACGGGGTGGGACCCCTGCGCTACACGGGCCTCGCCAACTTCCGGTCGCTGTCTGCCGATCCCGTCTTCTGGGGTGCCCTGGCGAACAACGCGAAGTGGATGCTCATCTTCCTGACGGTACCCATCGTGATGGGTCTGGTCGTCGCGAGCATGCTGCTGACGGTGCGGCGTGGGCGGAACCTCTTCCAAACGGTCTACTTCGTCCCCATGGTGGTTGCCACCGTGATCAGCGCCCGGGTGTGGCAGCAGATGGTCTTTCACCCCCTGAGCGGTGTCCTGGGCTGGCTCTCCCTCCACGGGGTGAACCCCTTCGGCGGCAACCCGCTGACGGATCCTTCGACCGCCCTCTATGCCGTGGCCTTCGTGGACAACTGGCACTGGTGGGGGTTCGTGACGGTGGTCTTCTTCGCCGCCCTGCGGCAGATCGACCCATCCCTGCTGGAGGCTGCGGGCATCGAGGGTGCGGGCTTCTGGCAGCGGCTGCGGCACGTGAGCCTGCCGCTCATCCGGCCCACCATCCTGTTCATGATGATCATGACGGTGATCTGGTCCTTCCTGGTCTTCGACTTCATCTACGTGATCACCCAGGGCGGCCCGGGGTACTCCACCGAGGTGCTGGCCACCCTGACCTACAAGCGTGCGTTCCACACCTTCCAGGCGGGGCAGGCCTCCGCCGTCGCTCTGGTGATGAGCGCGCTGGGCGGCGTGGCGATCGCCGTCTATGTCTGGCTGCAGCGCAGGGGGTGGGAGGTGTGACGACGCTCACGCGATCGTCGCGCCCGTCGTCGGGCCTCGTGTATGCGGTTCTGTCAGCACTGGCTCTCTTCTCGCTGGCTCCGCTGCTGCTCATGCTGCTCAACTCGCTTCGCTCCCGCATGGAGATCAGCATGGATCCTCTCGGCCTACCGAGGCAGTTCCTCTGGGGAAACTACCTCGCGGCCTGGCAGGAAGGCGCCCTGGGAGCCGCCCTCACCAACAGCCTCGTCGTGAGCGGCCTTACCGTGCTCCTTACCTGCGTGGTGGCGTCCATGGCCGCCTACTCCCTGGCCCGCCGCCGGATCCGGGCCTGGGCAGCCGTCAGCGTCTACCTGCTGGTGTGCACCACCATCCCGGTGCAGCTTTTCTTGATCCCGCTCTTCTTCATCTTTCAGCACCTTCACCTGGTGAACAGCCGCCCGGCGCTGGCGCTGATCTACACGGCGCTCTACACGCCCTTTTCCATCTTCCTGCTCCGGGCCTACTTCCTCGCGATCCCGGTGGAGCTGGAGGAGGCTGCTCGGGTGGACGGCGCCAGCGACTGGCAGGTGTTCGCCCGGGTGCTGGTGCCCATGATCGCCCCTGGCCTCATGACCGTGGCGCTGGTGGTGGGGCTCTGGAGCTGGAACGAGTTCCTCCTGGCCGTGACCTTCCTGCAGGATGAGTCGCTCTACACGGCCACGGTGCGTTTCTACGGCTTCAGCGGGCGCTTCGTCACCGAGTGGGGGAAGATGATGGCCTCCGCGGTGATCCTGGTCGTACCGGTCATCGCCGCCTTCGCGGCACTGCAGCGCAAGTTCATCGAGGGCATGACGGCGGGGGGCATCAAGGGTTGAACGGGAGCGGTCAGGGCGGCCAGACTCTGCGGGACGGGGCCGTAGCGGAGCAGATCCCGGACGTGGAACGGCGGATCTACGGAGGATGGCTCGGAAAGGCCGTGGGCGTCGCCTACGGCTCCCCGGTGGAGGGCTGGACGTACGAGCAGATCCAGGCGGCGCACGGTGACCTGGTGGAGCAGCGGGACCGCTTCTACCTCGTGCCCATGGACCGCCTCTTCGGCGCGGACGACGACACGAGCCATCCGGTCCTGATGCTGCAGGCCGTGGCCGAGACCCTGCGCGGGAACCCGGCCGCCAGCATGCCCGGCCCCCGCGAGTTGGGGCAGTGGTGGCTCAACCTCATTCCCGAGGACCACGGCGTCATCTGGCGCGGAGGCTACGCCGTGTCGACCGAGCACACCGCGTTCCTCAACCTGCTGGCGGGGGTGGAGGCGCCGCACTCCGGCTCTGCGGCACTGAACGGCCCGGTGGTGAGCCAGCAGATAGGAGGCCAGATCTTCAGCGACGTGTGGGGCCTGCTGGCGCCAGGTCGGCCGGAGCTGGCCGCCGCCTGGGCCGATGCGGCGGCCAGCGTCTCCCACGACCTGGACGGGCGGGTGGGTGCCCGGTTCTTGGCGGCCATGGTGAGTCTTGCCTTCCGGTCGTCCACGGTGGAGGACGTGGTTCGCCAGGCCCTGGAGCTGCTTCCCGCCGGAGCGCGCTACACGCAGGTGGTGCACGACGTCCACCGCTTCTGGCGTGAGCACCCCGACGACTGGCACCAGGCCCGAGCGTACATCGCGGCCACCCACGGGTACGACCGCTACCCCGGCATCTGCCACATCATCCCGAACGCCGCAGTCGTAGCCATGGCTTTGCTCTACGGAAGAGGAGACTTCGACCGCACGCTGCGCGTGGCGAATGCTGCCGGCTGGGACACAGACTGTAACGTGGGCAACGCGGCTGCCGTGGTGGGCGTGCTGGTGGGACCCGAGGGGATCCCAAGGCCGTGGCGGGAGCCGCTTCAGGACCGCGTGGTGGGCTCCGGCGTGCTGGGGGCCCGGAACCTGTGGTCCATCGCCGCCCTGGCCCGGCTGACGGCCGCAGCGGGAAAGCGGCTGGAGGATCCCACGGAGCCGCCGACGCCGGATCTGATCGAGGCGGCCGCGCATCGGGCCTCCTTCGACTGGCCCGGCTCCACAGAAAGCATGCGGGGCGAGCGCTCGTCCGAACAGGCGGCACAGACCGTGAGCCAGACGGACGAGCGGGCGGCCGCCGGAGCCGGCTCACTGAAGGTCGTGGTGAAAGGCCTGAGCCTCCACCGCCCTGCCCGGGTGGTCCTCGACCTGCTTCCGACACCGTCGGACCTTACCCACACGGCGTACGATCCGGGGTTCTCCCCTTCCCTGCTGCCCGGCCAGCGGGTGGCCGCGCACATGTGGATCCCGGGTGACGGAGGCGGGCTCCGGGGAAGTGCACCGGAAGGGGAGCGGGGCCCGGCTCCGGTCTCAGGCCTGGTGGCGGGCTTCTTCGTCGACGTGCTCGAAGCCGCCGAGAGTGGATCCCGCCGCCGGCGGATTCATGCGGAGGCCTTCACACCCCTGGAACCTGAGCGCTGGGCTCGCGTGGCGTGGCAGGTGCCCGCGCTGGACGGGTTTGTCGAGCGCCTGGGAATCGAGGTGCGCTGCACCCGACCCGCCCAGACCTACGACGGATCGCTCTTCCTCGACGAGCTGACCTGGGGCGGGCCCGCCCGCTTCGGCCTCCGCTTCCGGGGATGGCCGGCCGCGTTCGGGGCGGCGGCGGGCTGGACGTACAGCAAGGGGTCCTGGCGGGTGGAGGACGGGGCGTACGTGGGGAGCTGCTCGGACCACGGCGAGAGCTTCACGGGTTCCCCCGACTGGACTGACGCCAGCGTGGAGGCCGAGATCGCACCGGAACACGGAGGGTGGCACCTGGTCCTCGTAAGGGCGCAGGGCGCCCGGCGCTGGTATGCGGCAGGCCTGGCCCCCGACGGCCAGCTGGTGATCGTGAGGCAGCGAGACGGCCTCCTCGACCGGCTGGCCGCTGCCCCCTTCCCGTGGGAACCCGGTGCGTGGTACCGGGTGACGGTGGCGGCCCGGGGCGCGGAGATCGTGGCGGAGGCCGCGAGGGCGGCGGTTGGGAGGCCGGAGAGGGACACGGAAGGGCATGAAGACGCCGGGCCCCGTTCCGTTCGCCTTCGCTGGCGCGAGTCGTCCCCCGACATCTGGAACCGCGGATGCGTGGGCCTGGCGGTCCGTGAAGGCAGCCGTATGGCATGCCGGCGGATGCGCGTGGAGGGAGAGACTCGCCGGCGGTTCTGGCGGGCCTAGCGGAAGGATCGTCCGTTGAAGACATCCTTCGTTCCTTCCCATCACTCACGGAAGAGGACGTTCGGGCCGTGATCGCGTTCGCGGCAGCCTCTGCCGAAGAGGACTTGCCGGTTTCCGGCCTTCCTGCGGGGCTATGAGGATTAAGATCGACGAGAACCTCCCCACCGACCTGGCTCGCGAGTTGGCGGGGCTTGGACATGATGTCGACACCGTACGAGACGAGGCGGCGTCCGGCAAGCCCGATGGGGAAGTATGGGACGTGACTCGGCGCGGGGGTCGCTTCTTCATCGCGCAGGATCTTGACTTCTTCCACGAAGGCGGCAAGCACGAGGGCGAGCGTGGCCACGTACGCAAGGGCTTCCACACGGCGCGTGCTCTTGAGAAAGATGCCCTCGGCCAGGATCGGGTGCTTGTACACCCGAAAGCCCTGTTCCACCTTGGTGTGGCCCGTGTACTCCTCCAAGAGGGCGGTATCGCTCCACTCCTATCTCCGGGTTGACGGTTTACACACTCCGCCTCCCCGGCCCCTTGCCGCTTGGCCCACAAGGCCGCCATCTCCCCCTCCCTCACCGGCACCCTCAGCACCTCCAACCCATGCTCCAGCCATGCCGGATCCACCTCCTGGTCATGGATACGGACGATGTCGGGGTGGCTCGTCCGCTCCACGTTCTCGCCGTCGGTGCGGAGCTCCTCGAAGAGCCGCTCGCCCGGGTGGGTGCCGGTGACAGGCCCGCCGGCGGCGATCTGGCGCTTGAAGGTGGGGATCACGCTCCCCCGGCTCCCCAGGACGTTCCCGAAGCGGACGGCCACGAAGCGGGTCCGGCTCCTCCGGTCCATGGTCTGCACGACCATCTCGGCCACCCGCTTGGAGGCCCCCATCGCGTTGTGCGGTTGACCGCCTTGTCGGTGCTCGCCATCACGAAGCGCTCGGTGCCGAATCGGTCCGCCGTCAGGCAAAGTTTGAGGGTTCCGAGGACGTTGTTGGTCGCCGCCTCGTCGGGGTGGGCCTCCTTGAGGGGCACGTGCTTGTGGGCCGCAGCGTGGAAGACCACCGCCGGCCGGTGCGCGGCGAAGACGGCCTCCACCTTCCGCTCGTCCCGCATGTCGGCGATGGCGGTGACCAGAGGGATCTGCGGATGGGCCGTCCGGAGCTCCTCCAGGGTCTCGAAGATGCTATTCTCGCCGTGCCCCAGGAGGATGAGGTGCCCGGGGGCGCAGCGGGCCACCTGCCGGCAGAGCTCCGAGCCGATGGATCCACGCCCTTGGTAACCTGCTCCACCCTCCATGCCTTGTCCGATGTGCGCGCACGCGATTCTACTGTCCGGCCCCAAGCGCCGCCTCCAGCTCCGCCAGCTCGCGAAGGGCCACCCCCACCTCCGCTTCGTTGAAATGCGGCTTGAGAGCCAGCACCGCCTCCACCGTGCTCGGCTCATCTCTTTCTTTCCCATCCAGCCCCTTCTGAAGGTAGTACGTAGTGGCCAGAAGTTCCAGGTCCCGCACATGCCGCTGCCCCAGGTGTCCCACAGCCCTGTGAATGACCTGGCGGTGCTCATCCGATATCTCAGGTCCGCCGCCGGGGAACGCCGCTCCCACCTGGTAGTGGACGCCGTAGCCGCCTGGATCCGGCTCCACCTTGACCAGCCCCTGCCAACGCATGATGGCCAGCTCTTCCTCGAGATCAAAGCTGTACGGTCCGTAGTGATAGATCACGAAGGAGTAGCCCATAGGTAGCCCACAGAGGTGCTGGATGAAAAACGAGCACTTCTGTACATGCGTACTGCCACTCCAGCTCCCTCCGTCGTTCAGCTCCTGAATCAGAGCCACAACGAACGACCGTCGTTCCTGCACCAGGCCCGCCACCATGCTTGCTGCCCCCCCGGTAGCTGATGAAGCACCTCACCCAACAAATCTGCTCAATGCGTTTCGAACATCCTTGATCAGATCGTCGCGTCGATCTGCGTAGACCCTGAGGAACGCCAGCGGAGGTAGGACCCCGAAGATTCTCGACTCAGTGACCCAGGAAGACAAGCCTTGGCGACCCAGAATCCTGACGTTCAGCTCTCGGTCACGGACGAGGGGTCGGTTTTGGCTGTCGACGTACACTTCCTCCCCGAACCTTTCGGCCAGTAGAGCGCTGAGGTCGGAGTGTTGATCCAGATACCTCTGAATGTCACCCTCGGGTGCCTCGAACACCAGCTTGAAATGAAGCCTGTTCGCAAGGATGCTCGCCCATCGCGAACCGCCGGCCGAAGCTTCGTGGAAGATGGCCGCTTCGACGCGACTGTCATCCCACGCCACATACTCATCGGGTGCCAACGGCCACTGCCCGTCTGGCAGCAGATCACGAAGGGCTTGCCTCAGATGCTGGTCGTACATGCGCCTGACGTGATGATGGTACACCTGTTGAAACATGAAGTACCGCGCCAGGATCAGGCCCTCGGCGGCGTGCACTCCCCCCACCTCCAGGGCCACGAACGGGTCCTGAGTCTTCGGATCTTGAACGAAGGTCAGCGTGTGGATCAGTCGGTGGAGATCGAACTGGCCGTACTTCACCCCGGTGTGCAGGCTGTCTCTGAGGAGATAGTCCATCCGGTCCGCTCCGAACACCCCCGTGATCAGCTCCGAGAGAAACTGGTGCACGGCCGTCAAGCGCGCGTTGGAGTGCTTGACACCGACCGCCACCGGGATGATGTCTTCCTCCACACGAATCCCTGCCCGGTAGTGCTGATCCTCGATGATGGCCCGAATCTCCGCCTCCCTGATCAGCTTGGCGCTCATGGCTTCGTGCCCTCCGGGAAGCAGCCCTTCCTCCGGCGCGTGCGAAAACGGCGGGTGGCCGACATCGTGGAGCAGGGCCGCAAGACGGAGGACCCTGCGCAGTCTTTCCCGCTCGCCCTCCCTTCGGATACCCAGCGCCCGAAGAAGCTCATGCCCGCCTTTCTGCATCATGGTGTCGAACAGTTGGCTCGCCACCTCCATGACGCCCAATGAGTGCTCGAACCGCGTGTGCACCGCCCCTGGATACACCATGTGGGTGAGGGCCAGCTGTTTGACCCGCCGCAACCTCTGGAAAGGCTTGGAGTTGATCAGGTCCCTCTCGAGCTCATCATAGACGATGAAACCATGAACAGGGTCGCGTACCTCGTACAGCACGGATCTCATCTCCTGGGCGATCCCGCGTTCGTCCGAGCCTGCTCCATCCTTGTGACCCCGAGCTCGCAAGGACTCACCCAACGGATCCGCTCGCTCGGGCACAAAGCCGGGACCCTGCCTGTCGCCTCTCATCCATGCGTACATCCGTTCGTGACCACGCCGGCAGGATACCACGAGGAAAGCGCGCGGCGCAACAAGTGGAATGACCAGCGGCGGCGAGAAAGATAGCGCCAGATGATCCTATTGGAAGAATTCAGGCTCCCTCGCCCGCAGATCTTCCAAAGAACGATGGAGCGCCTCTCTTGCTGCCGAATGCTTGACGTAGCCCACCCGCCTGGCGCGGGCCCCATACCACTCATATCTCCTTCCCACCCCCTCCTCCCACCCCGCGTGCCCCCGGACCTAACGCATCCCAATAGCTGATTCGCTCCCTCGACTTCCTTGCAGAGGCGCGCTCCTCCGGGCTCAGCTGTTCGAGGGCGGCCTCGACGGTACGGTCCTCAGCCATGAACCGCAAGCACACGTGGTCTGAGACGTTCTGTTTATATTCTTGATCTTCATGCTTCTCCCTCCTATCTTCAGCTTGGCGGTTCACTCACTCCGCCCCCACCGTCCCCTGCCGCTTGGCCAGCCTCACCACCTTGCCCGCCACCTGCCCGCCAAGCTGTGTCTTGCCGACCCCTTCCGTGCCCGGCTGGACCGTGTCCCGCTGGCTCGTGCCCACCTCTTGCCGGTCCTCCCCCGCCGCCACCTCAGCGACCCCTGCTGCCTCGTTCGGCACCCTCCCCTGCCCCGGCGCGACCAGCGCGGCCCCCCGCCCGCAAGCGTGCGGGCATCGAGATGGCCGTGGCGGCCGCGTGCTCCTTGCCCCGGCGCCGCAACAGCGCTGGCACCGAGATGGCTCTGGTGCCCGCGTGCTCCTTCCCCCAACCCCCGCAGCAGCACCGGCCTGGGGGCGCCGGCGTAGCCTCGGCCGTACGAATCCCGGAACCATCCCGGCCACCCTTCACCGTTTAGCGCAAGGACCCCATCCACGTCCGCCGTCCTTCTGAAAACACGTCGCCCCACGCGGGAGGAAATCGCTTCCCCCCGTCGTATATGCACGGTCAATACGCAGGATCAAACAGTGTTTGCTTCTGCATAACATCCTCGCCGATCCTGGCGATGGCTGGTAGGTGCAGCGTGTGAGCAGCGATCGAAGCCCTCGGTCCTACATCGTGCAGAGCGTGGACAAGGCCGCCCGCCTCCTCCACGCGCTGGCCGCGGAGGACGTGGAGCATCTGGGCGTGACGGAACTGGCCGGCCGCCTCGGCTTCAGCAAGAACCAGGTCTTCCGCCTGCTCAAGACCCTGGAGCGCCGGGGCCTGGTGGAGCAGGACCCCCAGACCGAGCGGTACCACCTGGGCACCACCGTCCTCTTCCTCGCCGGACACGTCCAGCGGGGCATGGGGCTGGTGCGAGCGGCCGCCCCCATCCTCGACCGGCTCGCCCTGGAGACCGGCGAGACGATCCACCTGGTGGCCCGGCGTGGGCTCGAGGGGGTGATGGTCGACTTCCGTGAGAGCCCCCAACCCGTCCGCCTCACCGCCCGGCTGGGCGGGCACTACCCGCTCCACGCAGGCGCCTGCCCCGTGGCGATCCTGGCCGCTCTGCCGCCCGATTGGCAGCAGAAGGTGATCGACGACCTCCCCATGCTACCCCGTTACACCGAGCGGACCGTCGCCGACCCCGTCCGCCTGCGGGAGGCGATCGAGCAGGTACAGGCCTTGGGATACTCCCTGAGCGACGAGGACGTCGATGCAGATGGTCGAGCGGTGGGGGCGGCGATCCTCGACCGGGCCGGCTGGCCGGTCGGGGCCGTGAGTGTGGCGGGTCCCTCCTCCCGCCTGACCCAGGAACGCCTTCACCAGTACGGCCAGAAGGTCCACGCCGCCGCAGCCGAGATCGGCGCCCGGCTGAGCCTCGTGGTCGGACGCATCGAGCAGGAGGCAACCCTATGAGCCGGTACGTCCTGCGGCGGATCCTGATCATGCTCCCTGTCGTGATCGGGATCACCTTCGCCAACTACGCCATCATCAACCTGGCGCCGGGCGACCCCGTCGACCTCATGATCGACCCCAACGTGACCGAGGCCGACCGGCAGGCGCGCCGGGAGGCCCTGGGGCTCGACGACCCCTTCCTCGTCCGCTACGTCCGCTGGATGGGCGAGCTGCTCCAGGGGAACCTGGGGTACTCGTACACCACCTACCAGCCCGTGACCGAGCGGTTGGGCGAGCGCGTCGGCCCCACCCTGCTCCTGATGGGGACCGCCCTCGTGGGCGCCTACGTGATCGCCCTTCCTCTGGGTGTGGCCTCGGCGGTGAGACCGTACTCCTGGGTGGACTACTCTACGGGGTTCGTGGGCCTCCTGGGCGTCTCCTTGCCCACCTTCTTCACGGGGCTCGTCTTCATCTACGTCTTCAGCCTCAACCTGGACTGGCTCCCCTCGGGCGGAATGGTCAGCCTGGGCGGGGCCGAGAGGTGGCTCGACCGGATCAGCCACCTGATCCTGCCCGCATCGGTCCTCGCACTGGCCAACCTCGGCCTCATGCTCCGCCTGGTCCGCTCCAGCACCCTCGAGGTGCTGCGCCAGGACTTCGTGCGCACGGCGCGGGCCAAGGGACTGGCCCCCATGCAGGTGCTCTTCCGGCACGTGATGCGGAACACCCTCATCCCCGTGATCACCATGGCCGGGCTCCAGATCCCGGCGTTGATCGCCGGCTCCATCATCACCGAGCAGGTCTTCCAGTGGCCCGGCATGGGCTGGCTCACGGTCCAGGCCATCCTCGGGCGCGACTACCCCACCCTCATGGCCCTCAACCTGCTGGCGGCGGTGATGGTCCTGGCCGGGAACCTGGTCGCGGACATCCTTTACGGGGTCGCAGACCCCCGTATCCGGTACGAGTAGAAGGTGAGTGACGATGGCGTTGGGATCCATCGCGAAGGATAACCCGACCGAGTCCTGGACCGGTCCGAGGCCGACGTCGGACAGCTACTGGGCCATGGTGGTCCGGCGCTTCCTCCGGCACCGGCTGGCGGTGACCGGTCTGGCGGTCCTGGCCCTCGTGGCCCTATCGGCCCTCCTGGCCCCCTGGATCGCGCCCCACGATCCCCATGCGATGGACGTGATGGCCTTTTCGGCCCCGCCATCTGGGCGCCACCTTCTGGGCACCGACGCCGTGGGCCGGGACGTCCTCAGCCGTCTCCTGTACGCGGCCCGGGTCTCGCTCTCGGTGGGTGCGGGGGCGGTGCTCCTCAACGTGCTGGTGGGGATCGTCCTGGGAGGGCTCGCCGGATACCTGGGCGGCCGGGTCGACAGCGCCATCATGCGCTTCACCGACATGGTCCTCTCCTTCCCCCCGCTCATGATCATCCTGGTCTTGGTGAGCGTCCTGGGGCCGAGCCTCACCAACGTGATCCTGGTCCTCGGCCTCCTGGGCTGGCCCCAGATCTGCCGCCTGGTACGGGCCGAGATCCTGCGCCTCAGGGAGCAGGAGTACATCGTGGCCGCCCGCGCCTTGGGGATTCCCGACCGGCGGATCCTCCTTCGCCACCTGGTGCCGAACTCGTTCCCCCCGGTCCTGGTGGCGGCCACCTTCGGGGCGGCGCAGGCCATCATCCAGGAGGCCTCCCTCAGCTTCCTGGGCATGGGGGTCCAACCGCCGACCGCGAGCTGGGGGAACATGCTGACCGACGCCCAGTCCATGGGCGTGCTCGGTTCGATGCCGTGGCTGTGGCTCCCCCCTGGGATGATGATCGTCGTCGCCGTCCTCTCCATCAACTTCGTCGGCGACGGCCTTCGCGACGCCCTCGATCCACGGCTGAACTGAGGGAGCGATCCAGAAAGAGGAGGTCAACCGATGAACCGCACCGCACGTCTGGTGGCAACGGCCTTCATCGTCCTGTCGCTGGCCCTGGTGGGGGCGGCGCCCTCCCGGGCGCAGGCGGAGAAGGTGATCCGGGTGGGCATGTGGAGCCCGCCCGGAAACGTGAGCGCCATCAATGCCGACTCGAGCTACGGGTACTTCATCGTCCGCTTCGTCTTCGACACCATGGTGAACCTGGAGCCTGACTTCAGCTTCTCGCCGCGGCTTGCCGACGCGTGGGAGATCTCACGGGACGGGCGGACCTACACCTTCCACCTGAACCCCAACGCCACCTGGCACGACGGCAAGCCCATCACCGCCGCCGACGTCCTCTTCACCATCGAGACGGTGGCCACGCCCGGCGTCCAGACCAACCGGGGAAGCGCCCTGCGGGCCATCGAAGGGCTCGACGCCAACGGGAAGATGACCGGCGAGACCATCTCGGGCGTTCGGGTGGTCGACGCGCACACCATCGCCATCACCACCAAGAGCGCCGTCGACCCAGCTCGCTTCCTGGAGCAGTTCGGAACGGGCCTCTACGTGATCCCCAAGCACCTGCTGGAAGGGCTCTCCCCCGACGAGCTGGCCCGGAGCGACGTACTCCTCAACCCCACCGTCGGCAGCGGTCCCTTCCGCTTCGTCCGCTACGTGACCGATCAGTACGTCGAGCTGGAGCGGTACGATGCCTACCACCGCGGCCCGGCCAAGGTGGACCGCATCTTCGTGCGAATCGTACCCGCCCCCTCCGTCGCCACCCAGCTCATCCGGGGCGAGATCGACGTGGTGGCCGGCCCCGGCATCGGTGAGATCCCGCTGGAGGATTGGCCCCTCGTTCAGAAGGCGGAGAACCTGCGGACCGTGACCGAACCCGCCCTCGGCTACCAGTTCATGGCCATCAACAGCGCCCAGCCCTACTTCCAGGACGCCCGGGTCCGAAAGGCCCTCGCCCTGGCCATCAACCGGAAACTGATGGTGGACCAGCTCTATCAAGGCGAGGCCGCTCTGGCCGTCGGGCCCTTCTCGCCCATCACACCCTACGCCAACGAGAACCTCGACCCCATCCCCAACGACCCCCAGCAGGCTCGCCAGCTCCTGACCGAAGCCGGGTGGGACTTCGGGCGAACCGTGGAGCTCCTGGTCCCCACCGGCAACGTGCTGCGGGAGCGCTCCGCCAGCATCATCCAGGCGAACCTCCAGGCTGTCGGGATGCAGGTCCGCATCCAGCGGCTCGACTTCCCCTCGGTCCTCTCGCGGGTCTTCGCCGACGACTTCGACCTGACCCTCCTGGGCTGGACCGACACCTTCGACCCCGACCACGTCAGCTCCACCTTCCAGACGGGCGGCCAGTACAACCTGGGCAACTTCTCGGATCCCGAGGCGGACCGGCTCATCGAGGCGGCGGGCTCCCAGCGCGATCCGGCCCGGCGGAAGGTGCTCTACGACCAGCTCCAGGTCCTCTTCCAGGAGAAGGTGCCCGCGGTCTTCCTCTACTACCCCAACATGCTGACCGCGGTCAGCAAGCGGCTGGTCGACGCGGACCCGAGCGTCTTCCCCTTCGAGAACTGGGCGGCCGGGTGGGACATCCAGGAGGCGAAGTGATCGATGAGCCACGAAGCGCCTGAGACGCTCCGACCGGTGATCCGGCGGATCCGCGACGCCTTCGACGAGGACCTGGAACGGGTGCGGGGCTTCCTCCGCACCCCCAGCATCAGCTACACGGGCGAAGGGATCCAGGAGACGGCGGAGCAGGTCGCAGGCTTCATCCGGGAGCTGGGGGGCGAAGCCCGGGTGGTGCCGACCGAAGGCCACCCCATCGTCTCCGGCCGGCTGGACCAGGGCGCCCCGAAGTCGGTGCTGGTCTACGGCATGTACGACGTGATGCCGGCCGACGAGCCCAACTGGTCCTCGGACCCCTGGGGCGCCGAGATCCGGGATCTGCCCAAGCTGGGCCGTTCCATCATCGGCCGGGGTGCCGTCAACACCAAGGGGCCGCTGGCCGCCTTCTTCCGGGCCGTCGCCCGGTACCAGGAGGCGGCCGGGCGGCTGCCGGTCAACCTGCTCTTCGCCATCGAGGGCGAGGAGGAGATGGGTAGCCGCCACTTCGTTCCCTTCGTCGAGGACCACCTGGAGGAGCTGAAGGAGGCCGACGCCGTCCTCTTCCCCTTCTTCTCCGAGGACGAGGAGGGCGTCCCCTCCCTGACCCTCGGCACCAAGGGGATCCTCTACTTCGAACTGGAGGCGCGCGGCGGCGACTGGGGCGGCCCCACCGAGCGGGGGATCCACGGCTCCTACAACGCGTGGGTGGCCAACCCCGCCTGGCGGCTGGTGAAGGCCCTGGGAACCCTGGTGGACGCCGACGAGAAGATCCTGGTGGACGGCTTCTTCGAAGGCCAGGAACCCCTGCCCCCCAGGGAGCTGGAGGTGCTGCGCCGGCAGGTCGAGAGCGGGCTCCTGGACGAGCGACCCTTCATGGAGTTCGACCACGTCCGCCGCTTCAAGGGCGGCCTGCGGGGCTTCGAGCTCTGGAAGCGGCTCTTCAGCCAGCCCCAGCTCAACATCGACGGGATCGTGGGCGGCTACGTGGGCGAGGGGACCAAGACCCTCCTCCCCCACCGCGCGCTGGCCAAGGTGGACGTGCGGACCGTCCCCCGCATGGACCCGACCCGGGTGGTGGAGGCGATCCGACACCACCTGGACCGGCACGGCTTCGCCGACGTCGAGATGCGGGTGCTGAACAAGTACCCCTGGTCCAAGGTGAGCCTGGACGAGCACGCGGTGCAGGCGATGCTCGGCACCTACCAGGTCATGGGGCGTACCCCGCAGATCTGGCCCCTCAACCCCGGCTCCGCGCCCTACTACGTCTTCGAGCGGATCCTGGGCGTCCCCTACGTGACGGGCGGCCTCGGGCACGGCAGCCGCCAGCACTCCACCGACGAGTACTGCACCGTCGCCGGCGTGCTGGACTTCGAGATCTCCCTGGTGCGGTGGTTCCACGCCTACGCCGCGCTGGCCGAGGGGCGGGCCACCGTGGAGGAGCTGGGCTGGCGGGAGGAGGGGCCGGCGTGAGGCTTGCGTACCTGGTGCCGGCTCCTATCTCCCTCAGCATGGGAACCGACGAGGTGGAGCGCCGGCGGGCGGTGCTGCGGGGCCTGGCCGGCCCCGGCACCACCCTGGACCTGGTGGAGGCGGCCGAAGGGCCGGCCTCCATCGAGTCCGCGCTGGAAGAGTACCTGAGCGTGCCGGGTGCCGCCCGGGAGGTGGAGCGGCTGGAGGCCGAGGGCTACGACGGCGCCGTGCTGGGCTGTGCGGGCGACCCCGGCCTCGACGCCCTGCGGGAGGTGGCCGAGCGGCTGGTGATCGTCGGCCCCGGCGAGGCGAGCTTCCTCATGGCCTCCACCCTGGGCCGCCGCTTCGCCGTCCTCACCCCCGCCGAGAGCACCGTCGGCCCCACCTACGACCAGGTCCACCGCTCCGGCCTGCGGGACCGCCTCGCGGGCGTCCGATCGGTGGAGATCCCCGTGCTGGCCATGCGGGACGATCGGAGGGCGACCCTGGCCCGGGTGGAGCAGGCCGCCCGCCGGGCGCTGGACGAGGACGGCGCCGACGTGCTGGTGCTGGGCTGCATGAGCCTGGCCTTCCTGCGGGCCGACGTGGAGCTGGCGGAGGCGACGGGCGTGCCCGTCGTCAACCCCCTGCTGGCGGCGGTGAAGTTCCTGGAGGCCCTGGTCTCCGCCGGGCTCCACCACTCCAAGCGCGCCTTCCCCCGCCCGCCCAAGCTGGCCCACGGTGCGGGGGTCGCGTCGTTGCTGCTCCGGACGGGAGCGTAGAGACGGGAGCGTAGAAAGGAGACCGCTTCGATTGAGTGACGAACCGAGCAACGAGAACGCCCGGCGTGAAGGGCAGGGATCCGAGGCCGAGCGGCGATTCCTCGCCGACCTGACCGGAGGCGCCGCGTGGGAGCTGGTGGAGCGCTTCGCCACCCTGAACCGGGAGTCCGGCTCCGAGGACGAGCGGGTGGCGGCCCGCACCATCGCCCAGCGCCTGCAGGAGGCGGGCGTGCCCGTGGAGGTGTACACCCCCGAGCTCTACCTGAGCCTCCCCCGCGGCGCCCGGGTGAGCATCGACGGCGCCACGCCGCTCAGCCTGACGGGGAAGACGCCCTCCTTCTCCGTCTCCACCGGGGACCAGGGGACGAGCGGCCGCCTGGTCTACCTGCCCTCGAACTTCGCCCAGGGGAGCGGCGATCTCTTCGACTCCAACCTCCGGAGCGCCGAGGGCGACCTGGCAGGCGCCGTGGTGGTGACCGAGGGGCTCCCCCTCCCCCAGAAGGTGCTGGACATCCGGGCGACGGGGGCTACGGCTGCGGTCTTCGTCAACCCGGGCGAGCGGATCCACGAGGCCATCTGCACGCCCATCTGGGGCGGGCCGGACCTGGAGAGCGCCGACCGGCGGCCCACCCTGGCCGTGGCCAGCGTCAACCGGCCCGACGGCGAGCGGATCCTGGCGGCGGTGAAGGCGGCCCAGGCGTCCGGGCGGAGCCTGACGGCCACCGTCTGCACCTGGCTCGAGGAGGGTCTCTACCCCTGCCCCGTCACCGTGGCCACCATCCCCGGCAGCCAGGAGCCCGAGAAGTTCGTCCTCCTCCACGGACACCTGGACTCGTGGCACTACGGCATCGGCGACAACGCCGTGGGTGACGGGGCCCTCCTGGAGCTCGCGATCGGGCTCTGGCGCAACCGGGCCTCGCTCCGCCGCTCGGTGCGGATCGCCTGGTGGCCCGGCCACTCCCAGGGCCGCTACGCCGGCTCTACCTGGTATGCGGACCGGTTCGGGGTGGATCTGGCCGAGAACGCGGTGGCCCACGTGAACTGCGACTCACCCGGATGCCGCTGGGCGACGGTCTTCGAGGAGGTCTCCTGGATGCCCGAGCTGGCCGCCTTCACCCAGGAGGCGATCCGCGACGTCACCGGCCTCGACTCCTCCGGCGAGCGCCCGCCCCGGGCCGGCGACTGGTCCTTCAACAACCTAGGCGTCAGCGGCACCCTGATGCTCTCCTCCACCATGCCCGATCCCCTGCGGAAGGAGAAGGGCTACTATGGCGTGGGCGGGTGCGGCGGGAACATCGAGTGGCATACCGAGGCAGACACCCTTGAGGTGGCGGACCGCGAGATCCTCACCCGCGACATCAAGGTCTACGGGGCGGTCGTCTGGCGGCTGGCCACCTGCGAGCGTCTCCCCTTCCGCTTCCGGGCGACGGTGGCCGACATGAAGGCAGCCCTCGACCGGTACGCATCCCAGGCCCAGGACCGCTTCGACCTGGACCCCGTCGCCCAGGAGCTGGACAAGCTCGACCGGCAGCTCGCCCGGCTGGAGGCAGCCGACACGCTGGCGGCCACCGCAGTGAACGAGGCCCTGCTCCGGGTCGGCCGGATCCTGGTCCGCCTCCACTTCGCCAAGGGTGATCCCTTCCGGCAGGACCCGGCGCTCCAGGTGCCGCCTCTGCCCGACCTGGCCCCGGCCGGCCGCCTGGCCCAGCTCGAGCCGGGGAGCCTGGAGGCCTGGTTCACCCGCACCTCCCTGGTGCGGGGCCGGAACCGGGTGGTCCACGGCCTGCGCGAGGCCCAGCGGGTGGTGGAAGGCGTTCTCAAGGGAGTCTGAGCGTTCGGGCCTGTTGAGTGCGGAAGCGAACAGGCGCTGAGGCGCGAACGAAGGAAGGGGGGCAGTGGTGCCCTCCTCCTTCGTTCCTTTTCGTTCTCCGTCAATCGACAGTCGTTACGGGCCCGGGCGAGGGGATCGAGGGCCGCGCTGCACGGTTTGCCCCTCAGATGGCTGCGCCTGGCACGTTCGGCGGGGGACCCTCAGGAGACGCTGACGCCAAGGTACCTCACCTGAGCGGCTTCGTCGCGCCGAAGGTCCTCCGGAGCGCCTTCGTAGGCAACCTGGCCGCCGCTCACGACATGAACCCGGTCTGCGATGGAGAAGGCCATCTCCACGTTCTGCTCCACCAGCAGGATGGCGAGACCCTCCTCCTTGAGCGCCTGGAGGATCTCGCCCACCTGCAGGACCATCATGGGTGCCAGGCCTTCGCAGGGCTCGTCGCAGAGGAGGATCTGCGGCTGCGTCATGAGGGCCCGGGCGATGGCGAGCATCTGCTGCTCGCCCCCGCTCAGACGGGTGCCCCCGACCCGGGCTCGCTCCCGCAGGATGGGGAAGTGGCGGTAGATCCGCTCCGCGTCCCAGAGCCCCGCGCGCTCCCCCTCGGGCCGGCTGCGGAAGCCGACCATCAGGTTCTCCTGAACCGAGAGCGAGGCGAAGATGTGCCTTCCCTGGGGGACGAGGGCGATGCCGCGCCGGGCGACCAGGTGCGGCGGCAGCCCGTGGATGGGGCTCCCCTGCCACCAGATCGAGCCGCGTGCAGGGCGGACGAGGCCGGCGATGGCGCGGAGGGTGGTCGTCTTCCCCGCCCCGTTCCGGCCCAGCAGCGCGACCACCCGGCCCGGCTCCACCTCCAGGGAGATCCCGTTGAGGACGGTCCCCTTGCCGTACCCGGCGTGGACCTCCCGGAGGCTAAGCACGAGCCCTCATCCCCAGCCCCAGGTAGATCTCCTGAACGGTCCGGTCGGAGGTCACCTCATCCCAGCCCCCCTCCGTGACGATCCGCCCGTAGTTGAGAACCGTGACGCTGTCCGCGAGCGAGAAGACCATCCCCATGTCGTGGTCGATGAGGAGCAAGGTGACGTCGCGGGGCATCTCGCCGATGCGGGCCGCCAGGCGACGGCGCTCCGCGTCGGAGAGACCCGCCGTCGGCTCGTCGAGGAGCAGGACCCGCGGCTCGGTGGCGAAGCCCAGCGCCAGCTCCAGGCAGCGCTGGTCGCCGTGGGAGAGCTCCCTGGCCGGCGTGTGCAGGTGCTGCTCGAGCCCCCACTCCGCGAGGATCTCGCGCGCCCGGCGTTGCAGCTCCCTGTCGCGCCGGTGGCTCGCGACGAGGCCGAGGAGCCGGTGGCGCCCTCGAAGCAGGCAGAGCAGCACGTTCTCCAGCACGGAGAGATCGAAGAAGAGGTGTGTCCGCTGGAAGGTCTTGGCCAGCCCGTGCCGGGCCCGCTCATGGACGGGCAGGCCCGAGATCTCCTGGCCGAAGAGGAAGAGCCCGCCGCTGGTGGCGGGTACGAGACCTGCGACGATGTTGAAGAGGGTGGTCTTTCCCGCGCCGTTGGGGCCGATGATCGCCCGCCGCTCGCCCGCCTCCACCGCGAAGCTGACGTCGGTGAGGATGGCCGCCCCGTCGATCGACTTGTGGACTCGCTCCGCACGCAGTGCTTCCACCGGTCACTCCCCCCTGCCTCGGATCCCCGCGGCTCCGACGACGCCCTCCTCTGGTTGGGCGACCCCGTCCGGCGCGGCCGCCCCCGCTCCGCGACGTGCGAGCCCGCCGGCCAGCCCGGCGATACCGCCGGGCGCGAAGAGGACCGTCAGGATGAAGAGGATCCCCACGATGCTCAGCCACAGGTCCGTCATGGAGCTGACCACGTACTGGATGGCGAGGACCACGCCGGCACCGACCAAGGGTCCCCAGACGGTCGCCGCCCCTCCCAGGATCACCATGAGCATGACCTGGCCCGAGAGCGCCCAGCCGAAGTAGTCGGGGCTCACGTAGCCGTAGAAGTAGGTGTAGAGACCGCCAGAGAGGGCGGCCACGGCGCCCGCGATGACGTAGCAGGCGTACTTGTAGAGCCAGGTGTCGTATCCGATCACCCGCAGCCGCTCTTCGTTCTCCCGGATCCCCGTCAGGACCAGGCCGAAGGGCGACCGGACGACGGCCCGGAGCAGCAGCGCGGCCAGGGTGACGCAGGCCAAGGTCAGGTAGTAGAAGCTGGCCGCATCCCAGAAGGAAAGCCCCAGACCGGGCAGGGTGGGCCGCGGGATGCCGACCAGCCCGTCGTCGCCTCCGGTGACCGGGCGCCACAACCAGGCGACCGCGTAGAGCAGCTCCCCCAGCGCGAGGGTCAGCATGAGGAAGTAGGCGCCGGAGGCCCTGAGCACCACGAGGCCGAAGAGGAGGGCCAGGAGCGCACCGACGAGGACCGCTCCGGCCAGGGCGGCGGCGAACGAGGCCCCGCCTCGGAGCACGAGGAGCCCCACCGCGTACGCCCCGGCGCCGAAGAAGGCCGCCTGCCCCAGGGAGGCCAGCCCCGCGTAGCCCAAGAGCAGGTCGAGGCTCATGGCGAAGAGGCCATAGATGAGGATCTCCGTCGCGACCCCGAGCTCGTACTCACCCAAGAGCGCCGGGAGCGCCAGCGCCGCCGCGGCCAGCCCCAACGACGCTGCAATCCAACGTCGCCTCCCCTCCGCCCTTCCGCTCACGGCGCGGCCCGGCCTCCTCTCCTCACGCCTGCGTCCTCCCCAGGAGCCCGGCGGGTCGGACCACCAGCAGCACGGCCATGAGAGCGTAGATCCCGAAGAGGGAGGCCTGCGGCCAGACGCCCCGCATGAGGCTGTCCGCGACGCCGATCAGGAGGCTCCCGGCCAGGGTCTGGGTCACCGAGCCGAGGCCCCCCACCACGACGACCACCAGGGCCAGCAAGAGCATCTGCAGGTCCGTTCCGGGAGCGACGCCGGTAACCGGCGCCCCCAGAACGCCGCCGACGCCCGAGAGGAACGCCCCGATGCCGAAGACCGCGCTGAAGACCCGGTTCGCGTCGACTCCGAGGGAGCTCAGCGTCTCGACGTCGTCGACCCCCGCCCGCACGAGAGAGCCGATCCGCGTCCGCTCCAGGACCAGCCACGTGCCGAGGGCGAGGAGCGCGCCGATGAGGATCAGCCCGAGGCGGTAGGTGGGTACGACCGTGTCCCCGATGGAGACGGACCCCCCCAGCATCGCAGGCTTCGCGAGGGCGAGCGGCTTCGCGCCCCAGAGCCGCCGCGCCGCGTCCTGGAAGAGATAGGCGAAGCCGAAGGTCAGGAGGACCTGCTGGAGGATCCGACCCTGGAACCGGCGCAAGAGCCCCCTCTCCATCGCGACGCCGACGACGGCCACCGCGAGCCCGCCCGCGGCGACGGCCGTCCAGAACCCCCCCGTCGCCCGCTCCACCGAGATGCCGACGTAGGCGCCGAGCATGTAGAAAGAGCCGTGGGCCAGGTTGATGAATCCCATGAGCCCAAAGCTGATGGAGAGGCCCAGGGCGAGCATGAAGAGCAAGAAGCCGTAGGAGAGCCCAACGATGAGCCGCAAGGCAAGTTCGTCCACCCGTCTCACCTCACCCGCGGCAGGCCGCCGGCCCCGCGGGGCTCGCACCCCGCCGGGCCGGCGCCTCCCTCACCAGGAGTCCGAGACGTTCTCGTACCGGCCGATCACCACGTTGCCGAGGCTCCCGTCCGGCAACCGGTCGACCCGCCGGATGTACACGTTGAAGACGACGTTCTGGCTGGTCGGGTCGAAGCGGAAGGGCCCGGCCGGCCCGGTGAAGGTCACCGCCCGCAGGGCCTCCAGGAAGGCGTCCGTCTCTTCCACCCGACCACCGACGCCCTCGATCGCCTCGGCGATCACCCGCGCCGCGAGGTACCCCTGGTAGGCGAACTGGTTGGCCGTCTCGCCGTAGCGACCCCGGTACTGCTCCACGAAGGAGCGATTCTCGGGCGTCTCGACCAGGGGGCTGTAGTGGAGCGAGGTGACCGTTCCCAGCGCGGCCTCCCCGATCTCATCCAGGTAGGCCTCGTCCACCATGTCCCCCGCGCCGATGAGCGGCATCCTCTCCTTCAGCCCGAACTCCTGGTACTGCTGGACGAAGCGGACCGCGTCGGTGCCTGCGAAGAAGGCCCAGACCGCGTCCGCCTGCTGCAGGCCCGCCAGGTAGGGGCCGAAGTCGTTGGTTCCGAGCGGGGGATAAACCTCCTGGACCACCCGGCCGCCGGCCTGCTCGAAGTACTGCTTGAAGGCGCCTGCCTTGTCGTGGCCCGCGCTGTAGTCGGGGGCCGTCACGACCACCGTCCGGTACCCGAGGACCTCGTAGGCGTACCGGCCCAGCAGGTACTCGTACTGCCCGTTGGCGAAGGAGACCCGGAAGATGTAGGGGCTCCGGCGCGCCGGATCCCGGGTGAGGCTGGGGTCACCGGCGTTGGCGATGACCAGCGGGATCCTCCGGGCGTGGACGTAGTCGCGGATCGCCGCGGCCACGCCGCTGTGGACGACGCCGACCAGCAGGTCGACCCGGTCCCGCTCCACCAGCTGCCGCACCTTCGGCAGCCCCTGCCGCGGGTCGCCCTGCGTGTCCTGCTTGACCAGCTCGAGCCGCCGCCCCGCCGCCGTGTAGCCCGTCTCCTCCAGGAAGAGCTCCAGCCCTGCCGTGATGTTCTCTCCCAGGCTCGTGTAGACCCCCGAGTACGGCAGGAGAACACCGATCCGGATGGGATCGGACTGGGCCGTCGCGGGGCCCGCGAGGAGAAGGGCGACGACGAAGGCGGTGAGGACCACCCGAAGACGAGGCGCCAGCTTGACCATCCTGCTTCCCTCCCGTCGCACGGCGGCCGGCGGGTGCCAGGACCCTGCCGGACGCCGGCTCATTGGCCGAGCCTGTTCCAGGTCCAGTGGGGGACCTTCCAACCGTCCAGGTCGTACTCGCTCATGCACTGGTCGACGAGGGCCTTGAACCCGTCCGCGAGGCCCCGCTCGTGGGCCCAGTGGAAGGCGTCGAGATACTTCTGCTCGTTGTTCCCGGCGTAGTTCAGCTCGTAGAGCCCGTGCCGGCCGGCAAACTCGGAGTAGACCGCGTCCCAGACGAGCTTGAAGAGCTTGATGCGCTCCTCCGCCGGGATGCCGGTCCCGCGGAGGTACCGGTCGATGATCGGCCTGAGGTCCGGATTCATCAGGTCCCTGTAGCTCGAGACGGTGACGATGGGGCTGCCGCCCAGGAGAGACTCGAAGATCTGCCGGACCCTGTCCCACGAGAAGTTGGTGTAGACCCGCGCCGCTGCCGCGTACTCGAGCTTCGGCACGACGCTCCCGCCCAGGCTCGGCTCTGGGTCGAGGGCCATCGCCGAGGCGAGGGCCCAGAAGAGGTTCCGCAGGGTGATCAGCTCCCCGGCGGCCACCTGCACCCCCCGAAAGCCGTCCGTGCCGTTGGACTCGAGGCCCTTCAGCAGCAGGCCGCACATGAAGTCCAGCTTGATGGCCATCCGGATCGTCGCCTGGAAGTTGAAGCGGTTGAAGAAGCCAGAGGCTGCGTAGAACTGCTTCGCCCGCTGCACGTCCCGGTAGGCCAGCACGTCCTCCCACGGGATGAAGGCGTTGTCGAAGACCAGCACCGCATCGTTCTCGTCGAAGCGGCTCGAGAGGGGCTGATCGAAGGGGCTCTCCGCCTTCAACTCGAAGGAGGGACGGCAGAAGAGGATCTGGCCGGGCGTCTCCATCCGTGCGAGGAAGACCAGGGCGAAGTCCTCGTCCTTCCCTTCCTCGAAGCGGGCCGCGGTCCCGCTGTTGGCTGCGACGAAGGAGGCGTGGGTGAGGGCGGACTGGGTCGCCACCTGCTTCGCGCCCGTGACGTAGATACCGCCGCCGGTCTCCTTCACCACGTGGACGTAGACGTCCCGCACCTCATGGTGCGGCCGGTTGCGGTCGACCGGAGGATCGACGATGACATGGTTGAGGAAGAGGACGCGCGAGGCGTACTCCCGGTACCACCGCCTGGCGTTCTCCCCGAAGGGTGCGTAGTACTCCGGATCCGCCGCCAGGGTCGCCATGAAGGACGCCTTGTAGTCAGGCGTGCGGCCCATCCACCCGTAGCTCAGGCGCTGCCAGGCGGCGATGGCCTCCTTCGCCTCCAGGAGATCCTGCGCGCTGTAGGCGGGCGCGAAGAACCTGTGGGTGGCGATGCCCCAGCGATCGACCTTCATCAGCACCTCTTCCATCTCCGGGTCGTGCAGCGCGTCGTAGAGCCGGGCGATCGACCGGGCCGCGTTGCGGAAGGCGGGGTGGTTCGCGACGTCCTTCACCCGCTCGCCTCCGAAGTAGACCTGCCGTCCGTCCCTGAGGCTCTCCAGGTACTCCTCGCCGTCCAGCGCCCGCACGGCGACCGTCTCCTCGCTCATGACCGAACCTCCCCGCCTTCAGCCTCACCTTCCCGACCCCGCCGCGACCGTTCGCTCATCCCACCGATGCGGGCCCCCACCTCTCCCGGCTCCCAGCGTCACTCGAGACCGGGCCGGGCCCTCTCGGGCGAGGGTGGCTCGCCGCCCCCGCGCGCCCCTCCACTCAGGTGAAGCGGACAGTGAGCGGGCTGAGTCCCTCCACCTCCAGCCGCACCGCGTTGGCGGCCCGTACCGGCACCGAGGCGGCCAGCGCCCCGGAGAGGACCACCTCACCCGCCTCGAGCCGCTGGCCCATCGAGCCGAGCTTGTTCGCCAGCCAGGCGACGCAGGTCGCCGGGTGGCCGAGGGCGGCCGCGCCGGCCCCGATCGATGCGGCCGCACCGTCGACGTAGAGGACCATGCCGGCCAGCGCCAGGTCGAGGGTGTGCCACTCCTGCCGCCACGCGCCGATCGCGAAGGCTCCCGACGAGGCGTCGTCGGCGACCGTGTCCACCAGGGTGATCCGCCAGTCCCGGATGCGGCTGTCGACGATCTCGACCGCGGCCGCCACCGCGGCCGTCGCCCGGAAGACGTCGAGCACGCTGACGCCAGGACCCTCGAGCGCCTCGCCCAGGAGGAAGGCGATCTCGCCTTCGGCGCGGGGCTGGATCAGCCGGCCGGCCTCCATCTCCCCCTGGCCCCGGCTCAGGGGCACCTCCATGCCCTGGAGGAGCGTCCCGTAGTCGGGCTCGCCGACGCCGAGCTGCTCCTGCATGGCCCGGCTGGTGAGGCCGATCTTGTGGCCCACCACCCGGTCGCCCCCGGCCAGCCTTCCCTGCACCCAGGCCTGCTGGATCCGGTAGGCGAGGACGACGTCCTCGATCCCCGGCTCCGAGCTCAGCGGCTCGATCGGCTTCCGTTCCTGCCAGGCCCGCTCCAGCCGGGCCGCCTGCTCCTCCGGGCGCATCCCCGTCCCCTTCCTTCACCGTCGCCTCGCAGGCCCGGCGCCGGACCTCACGCGTCGACCTGCGGCGTCCCGTAGGTATGGAAGCTCTCGGGCAGCCTGCCGCCCCACCACATCCGAAGCTCCCTCTCCTCCTTCGTCCAGATGACCGGCTGCCAGTCCGGGTCGAAGATCAGGTAGCCGCCCGTGAAGAGCTCCACCCGGTTCCCGCCGGGCTCGTAGCAGTAGAGGAAGAGCGCGTTGGTGATGGCGTGCTTCCCGGGGCCGGCCTCGATGAAGATGTCGTGCTCCCGCATGAGGTCGGCCGACCGCGCCAGCCCGTCGAAGGTGTCGGCCCAGTAGGCGACGTGGTGGAGCCGCCCCCGGACCTCCGACTGCCGGTCGAAGGTGTAGGCGATGTCGTGGACGAGCGGGGTCACGCTGAGCCAGGCGCCGATCTCCAGGTCGTCGTGGACGATCCCCTCCCGGTGCCGGAAGCCGAGGCGCGCCTGCAGGAACTCGCGGTTGGCCGGCACGTCCTGCGTGAAGAGGTTGACGTGGTCGATGCGGCTGATTCCGGGGCCGTTCACCGGTACCCGCATGGGCCGGTTCTTCAGCCGGGGCGCCTCGCCCGCCGGCGCCCGCGCCTTCTCCACCTCGAAGAAGAGCTCCATCCGGTGCCCGGCCGGATCGGTGAAGCGGTACGCCCGGCCGTGTCCCAGGTCGCCGTCGATCCAGCCCTGGCCGAATTCCGTCTCCTCCAGGTCCGAGACCCGCCGCTCCAGGGCCTCGTCGCTCCAGGCCCGCCACGCGACGTGCCCCAGGCCCGCCCGGGGCGACTCCGTCACCTTCACGGAATGGTGGTAGTGGTCGCCCCACGCCCTCAGGTAGACCGACTGCCCGCTCCGGGCGGTGACGAAGAGCCCCAGGAGCTCCGTGAAGAACCGGACCGTCGCCTCCGGCCTCGGGCTCAGGAGCTCGACGTGGGCCAGGTGCGCGACGTCCTGGATCTCCGAACCCGGCTGTCCAGGCCTCGCCATGGTGATCTCCCTCCTCCTTTCCGCATTCCGGCGCCTGCCTCTCACGCGTGCCGGCGCTCCTCATCCCGGATCTCCTTGAGGATCAGCGCCCCCAGGTTGGCGGCGGGCAGGCCCCGGAAGAGGTAGGCCAGCCCGACCACCGCGTTCATCTCCTCCCACGAGGCACCCGCCCTGCGGGCGGCGGCGGCGTGCAGCCTCGCCGCGTCCGCGAGGGGCATGAGGAGCATCCCGAAGAGCATCAGTTGCGCCGTCTTCACGTCGAAGCAGGCGGGGTACATCAGACGCCTGCGGATCTCCTCCTGCATGCGGAGCGTCTCGGGGTCGAGCTCGGCCAGCAGCTCGATCCGCGCCCCCGCCCTCGGCGGCACGAAGCCGACCAGCTCCTGGTAGCGAGCCCGGAGCTCCTGCAGCTCCTCGTCGCTCAGCCTCTTGGTCGCCTCTGGCACGCTCCTCACCCTTTCCGGGACGGTCCCTGGACCGCCACGCAGATGGTCTGGGCCTCGGTGTAGAACTCGAGGCTGTAGTGGCCGCCCTCCCGACCGATCCCGCTCTGCTTCATGCCCCCGAAGGGGACCCGGAGGTCCCGGACGAAGAAGTCGTTCACCCAGACCGTCCCCGCCTGGAGGGCGGCGGCCACCCGGTGCGCCCGCCCCACGTCGCCGGTCTGGACGACGGCGCTCAGGCCGTACCGGGTCCCGTTGGCCCAGGCGATCACCTCCTCCTCGGTGCGGAAGGGCGCCACGGTGACGACAGGGCCGAAGACCTCCTGCTGGCAGATCTCGTCCTCCGTCCCCGCTCCCGTCACGATCGCGGGGGAGATGAAGTTGCCGTCTCCGAGCGGGCCGGGAAGGGAGAGGCGCTCGCCGCCCGTCACCCGGGCGCCCCGGGCCCGGGCCCGCTCGACGAAGCCGAGGACCCGCTCCAGGTGCTCGGGGGCCATCATCGGCCCCATCCGGGTCTCCGGGTCGAGGGGATCACCCACCCGCAGGTGCCCGACCTGTTCGGAGAACGCCGCCAGGAACCGCTCGTAGATGGGCTCCTCGACGAAGAGCCGCGGCCCCGAGAGGCAGAACTCCCCCTGGTTGAAGAAGCCGGCCCGGATGGAGACCTCGACGGCCCGGTCGAGGTCGGCGTCGGCGAAGACGATGTTGGCGCCCTTGCCGCCCAGCTCGAAGGAGAGGCGCTTCAGGGTTGGGGCGGCCGCGGCCATGATCGTCTGGCCCGTGGTCGTCTCCCCCGTGAAGGAGATCAGGTCGACGCCGGGGTGGCGGACGAGGAGCTCGCCGGCGCTGCCGGTCCCGAAGCCGTTCACCACGTTGAAGACGCCCTCGGGCAGGCCCGCCTCCCGGGCGCACTCGGCCAGCTTCCACGCGCCGAGGGGCGTCCACTCGGCGGGCTTCAGCACCGCCGTGTTCCCGAAGGCGAGGGCGGGACCGAGCTTCCACGTCTCGAGGAGGAGCGGCACGTTCCACGGCGTGATCAGCGCCGCCACGCCCACCGGGTGGCGGAGGACGTAGTTGAGGTAGCCGTTCTCCATGGGGTAGCACTCCGAGCCCAGCATCGCCGCGAAGTCGGCGAAGAAGCGGATGTTGGCCGCGGCCCGCTCGATGTAGGGGCGGCCGTTGTCACGGATGGGGCGGCCCACGTCGAAGGTCTCGAGCCTGCCGAACTCCTCGCCGCGCTTCAGGATGGCGTCGGCGAACCGGTTGAGCACCGCCCTCCGCTCCGACGGCCTCGTCCGGGACCACTCCTGGAAGGCGGCTCGCGCCGCCCGGACCGCGCGGTCGATCTCTTCAGGTCCGGCCTCGCAGGCGGTGCCGATCTGCTCGCCCGTCGCGGGATAGTGAAGCGGGAATCGGCTCCCCGTCTCGACGAACTCTCCGGCGACGTAGTTCGGAACCACGTGCTCCATCGACATCGACCCGCCTCCTCCTCCCCCCGAGGCCTCCCGCCTCGACACGCGCCCGACCGCCGGACCAGGCCCTACGCGACGCTTCACACGACGGAGGCGACCAGTCGCGAGGCTCCCGGGCCCTCGGCGACGACCATGCACGGCTCGCCCTCCCCCAGGGTCAGGGCGGGGCACGGCGCGCCCAGGAGGAGGAGGTCGCCTCTTCGGACACCCCGCCCCAGGGCCGCCGCCCGCTCGACCCCCCAGGCGATCTGCCGGGCGGGGTCGCCCAACCCCGCGACGGCACCCTCGGTCCACTCGCCGCCGTCCAGGGAGAGGCGCAGCCCTCCCTCCTGCCGCCAGAGGAGCCCCGGTGGGAGAGGCCTGCTCCCGAGGAGGACGGCGCCGCCCGAGGCATTGTCCGCCACCACGTCGGCCGCGCCGAACCGGTACCCCGCGTAGATGCTGTCGAGGACGTCGACCGCGAGGACGGCGAACGCCACGGCGCGGACGAGCTCGCCCCGGGTGTCCCCGGGGCTGGGGTCACGGCCGAAGACGACCCCGAGCTCCGGCTCCAGCCGGGGCTGGATGAACCGGGACCGCTCGAGCGGCTCCCCCGGGTTGATCAGCATGCCTTGGTGAAGGTGGCCGATGATCGGCTCCTGCACCTTCATCTGCTCCTGCTTCGCGGCACTGATGAGGCCGAGCTTCCAGCCGACGATCGCGTCGCCGGCGGCCTCCCGCTCCTCGGCCAGCACCCGTTGGACCCGGTACGCCTCCTCCAGGGTGAGGGTGCCTGCCCCGAAGGCATCCCGTGCCGCCCGCCGGCTCCGGGAGGAGCGGACCTCAGCGACGACCTCAGCCACCGTCATCCGAAGCACCCCTTCCCGGCGGTCTCCGCCCGGTGCCCGTGGAGGAGCACCTCGACGTGCGGCACGACCCGAGCCCCCCATGCGCCAGGCCCGACCTACGCCGCGGCGTGGAGCCGAGGCGCCAGCTCCTCGCCCACCCGGACCGCGGCGCTGGTCATGATGTCCAGGTTGCCTGCGTAGGGCGGCAGGAAGTCGCCCGCGCCCTCCACCTCGATGAAGAGCGTCACCCGGTCGCCGTCGACGACGGGGTCGGCCTTCACCCGGTAGCCCGGCACGTACCTCTGGACCTCCCGCTCCATCTCCCGCACCGACTCCCGGATCGCGGCGAGGTCCGCCGCGGCCACCCGCGCATAGACGGTGTCCCGCATCATGATGGGCGGTTCGGCCGGGTTGAGGATGATGATGGCCTTCCCCCGCCCGGCCCCGCCGATCTCCTCCAGCCCCCGCGACGTCGTGCGGGTGAACTCGTCGATGTTCTGCCGCGTTCCCGGCCCCGCGCTCCTGCTCGCGATGGTCGCGACGATCTCGGCGTAGGCGACGGGGCTGACGCGTCGGATCGCGGCCACCATGGGGATGGTCGCCTGTCCTCCGCAGGTCGTCAGGTTGATCTCGGGCGCGTCCAGGCTCCCCTCCATGTTGACGACGGGGACGACCGGAGGCCCCAGCCTGGCGGGGGTCAGGTCGACCAGGCGTACGCCCGCCTCCCGGAAGAAGGGCGCGTGCTCCACGTGGGCCCTGGCCGAGGTCGCGTCGAAGGCGAGCGCGACCCGGGGGCCCTCCTCCAGGAGGCCGCGCGCCCCGTGAACGGTGGTCCAGAGCCCCGCCGAGCGGGCCCGAGCCAGCCCCTCCGACTCAGGGTCGATGCCCGCCATCGCCACCGGGCGCAGGCTCTCGCTCCGCAGCAGCTTGTAGAGGAGATCCGTGCCGATGTTCCCCGAGCCGACGATGGCGACCGCAAGCCTCTCTCCCACGCTCCGCCCCCTCCTTCCGCTTGAAGCCGGGGCCTGCGCTAGCGGGTGACGGCCTCCGCCTGCCCCGCCCCCCGGGTGCTCAACCCGAGGGCGATCTCGACCAGGATGTCCTCCTGCCCCCCCACCGACTTGAGCCGGCCCGCCTCGACCAGCACCTCCCGCGGGTCGACGTCGAAGCGCTCAGCGGCCCGCTCGGCGTGGAGGAGGAAGCTTGAGTAAACCCCCGCGAAACCCAGGATGAGGCTCTTGCTGTCGAGCACCTGGGGCCGCGGGAGGAGCGGGCGGACCACCGCGTCCGCCGCGTCCAGGAGCGGCAAGAGGTCCACCCCGCACTCGTAGCCCAGCTTCTGCAGGACGGCCACGAGCGCCTCAGTCTGCGCGTTCCCGGCGCCCGCGCCGAAGCCGCACATGGACCCGTCGAGCCACGTCGCCCCCGCCCGCGCGGCCGTGATGGTGTTCCCGACCCCGAGGCCGAGGTTGTTGTGGGCATGGAAGCCGACGTCGCAGGCGAGGGCCTCGCGCAGCGCCGAGACGCGGGCGTGGACATCCTCCATGGTCATGGCGCCCGCCGAGTCGACCACGTAGACGACGTCCGCTCCCGCTCGCTCCATGATCCGCCCCTGCCGGGCGACCACCTCGGGGCTTCCCGTGTGCGCCATCATCAGGAAGCCGACCGCGGTCATCCCCAGCTCTTTCGCGAGCCCGATGTGCTGCTCGGCGATGTCCGCCTCCGTCACGTGGGTGGCAATGCGGGCGACGGTGGCGCCCAGCGCGGCCGCCTGCCTCAGGTCGTCGCGGACACCGATGCCCGGCAGCAGCAGGACCGAGATCTTCGCCCGGCGGGCCGTCTGCGCCGCCGCCTCGATCAACTCCAGCTCTGGAACGGCGGAGAAGCCGTACTGGTAGGACGAACCCCCGAGCCCGTCGCCATGGCAGACCTCGACGATGGGCACACCGGCCCGGTCGAGACCCGCCACCACCCTGCGCACCTGCTCCGTGGTGAAGCTGTGGTTCACCGTGTGGCTGCCGTCCCGCAGGGTGACGTCGGCCAGCACCACGCTCCTGACTCCCTCTGCGGCCACCCCACCCACTCCCCGACCGGCGTCGCGCCCGGCAGGACCGTCGCGCCGGGCCGGCGACCACCGTGTCTGCTCGTTCCAATCGTTGACTGATGTTTCTCCACGCAATCGCTAGATCCTTCCGTTATCCGCGACAGCATTTATTCTCGCACAATTGGGACGCTATTCCGGCCCTGCCAAGGCCCGCCAGGGCAAACCCGCACGGCATCGGTCCCCCGGCAGGGGTCGCAGGGCGAGCCGCGCCGCCGTCCTCCCTCTCCCAGGACCTTCTGGGGCGTCCCATCGTCGTGCAGGGCCGGCCGAGGCAGGGAGATCCATTCCATATGTCGAACGTACTCCCAGTCGCCGGAGGGCCAGGGAGGTGATCTCCGCGTGGAACGAACCGGCCCGACTGCCAGGAGCGCCGATGCCTCAGAGCATCATCCCCAGCGGCCGTACCTGGTTCCCGCGGTGAACCGAGCGATCGACGTGCTCGACGTGCTCTCCAAGGGCCGCGTCCTCACCCTCTCGGAGCTGGCCGCGGAGTTGCGGATCCCCAAGACGACCCTGTTCCATATCATGAACACGCTTCGGCACCGGGGCATGGTCGAGCGAGATCCCGAGACGGACCGCTACCGCGCCGGGTACCGGCTGATCCACCTCGGCTCGGCCCTGATCAACAACCTCGACGTGCGGAACGTCGCACGGCCGATCATGGAGGCGCTCACCGCCTCCGTGGGCGAGACGACCCACCTGGGCGTTCTGGATCCGACCGACCTGCAGGTGATCTACGTCGAGAAGATCGACAGTCCGGGCCCCATCCGGCTGGCGACCTGGGTGGGCAGGAAGAACCCGTGCTACTCGACCGCGGTCGGCAAGGCGCTCCTCATGGGTATGCCTGCAGATCAGCTCGAGCGGTACCTGGAGAGCGTCGAGCTCCGCGGCTACACGGTGAACACGATCCAGGACCGGGACCTTCTGCGGGAAGAGATCGCCCGCTGCCGTTCCCGGGGCTATTCCATCGACAATGAGGAGCATGAGCCCGGCGTCCGGTGTGTCGGCGCGCCCGTCTTCGACCGGAACGACGAGGTCGTCGCTGCGTTGAGCATCGCCGGGCCCGCCACCCGCATCACCACGGAGAGGCTCTCGGAGCTGGGGGCAGCCGTCCGGGGGGCGGCGGGCCGCATATCCAGGGAGATGGGCGCGAGCGAAGGGCCTCCCGGCATCCCGTCCGCGTGAAGGTCCGTCGCCACGCCTCGCCCGGTACTCCTGGTAGGCCGCCCGGTACTCCTCGGCCGCCAGGGGCGAACAGGACGCGGTCTGGTGCTGGGGTGTGTTCCCCGGGAGTAGCCATGACCTCGCGGGTGGCTTTCCAAGGGGTCTCTTCTCTTTTCGCTTGTCCGTTCATCTCTCGCCCGTCACAGCCGCAATCGAGTGAGCCGCGCCGATGTTTTGACATGAGACCCTCTGGTCGCTCCTTCTTCTCCGTGGAACCCATCCCGTGCCTGCACGAGGCAGGATGCCTGTCAGCATCCCCTCAGGAGGCCACGACCGAATCCTCGGATGTCACCGATCCACCACCAGCTCCGCTATTTCATGGTTCGCGATCTGGTGACGGATGACGAACTCGGATGTCCCGAAGTCTGCCGCTAGATCCTGCACGTCGTCGTCACTGACCACCAACCTCCTGATCGCTTGCCGAAGCAATTCCGCCGGCGCGATGAACTCGGCAGAGAAGGCTCGGTTACGCTTCTGCCGGTCTGACAGAGCTGGCGTAACCAAGGCTCCGCCCGCGCCAGGAGCCGTCAAGTATTCGAAGAGCGCGCGGCAGAGGGCGAAGACCTGCGCCTCGGGTCGAGGCCGTCTCACGAAAAAGTACGGTGACCCGGTCTGTGTCTGGGCTACGGCCGCCTCAACGAACTTGAAGCCGTTGGATCGGCTGAGGACGGCCTGATCCCACTGACCCCGATCCAAATGAAACAGACGAGCCAAGTCCTCCCTGGAGCGGATTCTTGCCTCTTTTGCTCCCAGTTCGGCACGCAACCGCCGGGCAAACTCATAACCCTGTTTCCAAGGAGGAAGATCGGAAGGCAGCGGGGGGAGTTTGTGCCGCAAGTCGCGCAAGGGGTCGAGGGAAACCTGGCTCCCGCTCGCTTCCTCGAGGAACGCAACAACGGCTTGACTCTCCGAGAGGAGGTCCAGATGGTCTACTGCGGCGAGAAAGTCGTCCACCAAACCGGCGGGGAGCGCCTTGACTGCCCGAGTGATGGCTTCACCCTCTTGATCGGTTATGGCGTAGGGATCTCTCCCGAGGCGGCCCGCCGCTTGAGCAAACGCTCGCTCGTCTGAATCGGCGCTATGAATGGCTTCCCATTCCTCTGAGAGTAGCGTTTGGCCGACGTTCTGTTCCTCGAGCCGTCTCACGACAGCCTCGACGAACCGTGACAACTCGGCCTCCGCCCGCTGCCGCTCCACACGTCCTGCTCCTCTGGCAAGAAAGCGCACTCCGCGATCGTCGAGCGAGAGGGGCGCCCACATCAGCAGAAGCGACTCGCCTTCCGGTTGGAAGGTAAGGTTGGGCAAGGCAAAGCCCTCGGCCGCGCTCGCCAGACTGTGCCGTCGGGCATAGACTGCCGCATCCACCCGCGTCGAAGAGAAGACCTCATACAGCATGGGCCACCAGTTGGTCGCGATCCATTCGGCCACTGGGTACAGCGGGGCGTAGACCGCGTTCCGAACGCTATGGGCAACCCGATCCTCTACCTGAGTGACCGGTTGACCATCTACAACAATCTCCAGACGTGCCCACGTTGCCCTCAACTCAGGTCCACGAGCAGCTTCGGGTGATTCCCATTCCCAGGAGATCCGAAAGTCGCTCAAGGTCCTCAAACCCCTTTGGGATACTCCTCAGGCCGCAAGGGGTATCCCTTGTACTCGCCGAGCTCCCGGTAAGGTCCGAATGCGGGGCCGCCGCCTCCTGGGCGCTCGCACTTGGCCACCTCCGCTCTGGCCATGCACCACAGAGGCATCCTACGGTAGGCTCCTCCCCATCTCCGCCGCGCTATGCTAGCACGCCGTCCGAACTCCTGACAAGGCCCAGCGTATTCAATCGGTCGGAGCAGGCGGCCGGACAAGCCGGGGATCTCTAGCCTGGGCCAGGCCCAATCCCGTTCACTTAAGGACGTAAGCTGCTTCAGCCGGGCGTTGGGTGGTCCGAGGCCAGTTCTCGTGCTTCCGGCGCTTCGGCGGGTATCTCAGCACGGCACGTTTGAGGACGCGAGGGCTGGCTCGAGGACGCAGCTCGTCGCGCTCCTCGGGCACTTCCGCGATGGCCTCGCGCACCAGACAGGGTCCTACTGGGGGGAAAGGCTCGCGGGACGGTGAGGAATCCATAGAGCTCCTGCAGAACGCCGTCCGGCTTCCTGATGCGCAAGGCCACGTTCGGCCGGCCCTGGTAGATCTTGATCTCCCTGATTCTGATCTCTACCTCCCAGCGTTCGGCGTAGAGTGCAGCCAGCTCATGGGCCGGGGCCTTGTTCGGATCGAGGACCGTGGTCACCAGGCGATAGAGCGGTTCGACCGGCGGCCCATTCCCGGACCAGCGCACCTGCCAGACGACGCGACGGAGGATCTCCCGCCCTCCTCACGGGAACGCGGCCTCCACCCGGCCCGACGGATCCACCAGTTCGGCCGGGTCCCCCCGGTTGGCCCAGACGCTCCGCCGGGTCCAGCCGAGGGTAGCAGGCGGCTGGTGTTGAAAGGCACTGCCGCTGGTGACGACCACAGCCTCCCCCGGCCCAAGCACGAACCCTTCGGGGAACTCGTACTCCTGACCGCCCTGAACGCTGATCAACCGCCACCCCGTCATCTCCAGGGCTCGGGCGGTACCGTTCCAGATCTCCACCTGCTCGGCCTCCAGGTCCACCGAGGCGATCACCACCCGGGGGCCGGGTCCTTCCCCGTCCCCTTCCGCCGGTATGGCCCAAAGCCCCCGGCCCTGCTCCCTGCCTGCCCTCTGGGCAGCACGGAACCGCTCGACGTAGCGGACGTTGGGGGGAAAGGTGTAGATCTGGGCGTAACCCGCCTCAAGAAGCACCTCGTTCACCATACGGCCATCGGGCAGGTACGCGTACACCAGCAGTCGGCCGTTCTGATCGGCCACCTCCACGTCGAACTCCAGCCGTAGCTCGATCCCCGGCCGGAGCAGGTCTGCCAGGAAGGCGGCGGCCGCGAGCCCGTAAGGCTCCACACCCCGGGTAGGGTGAACGCTCTCGGGGGCGTCGACCCCGACAAGGCGCGCCCGCGCCGAAGGCGTGCCGGCAAAGGCGACCACGAACGTGTCGCCGTCGATGACCTCGACCACCCCGGCGCGAACGAGATCGTCCGGCCCGTTCCCGGACCCCGGGGCGCCAGCCGCTGCCAGGGCCGGGTCCCACCCGACCTGGCGTTCCCCCAGATTCAGCGCCCCGACCAGGGCGAGCACCCCAGCCAGAAAGAGGAGGGCGCTGGAACGGAGCAAACGCACGCTCGTCTTGCGTAACCGGTTACCGCGCGTCCCGAACCCTCGCTTCACAGCCTCTTGCCTCCCTGAACCGGCCCGTCCCTGCACCACAAGTCCCGGACCCACGGCGTCTCCACCGGGGCCGCCCCCCTCTAGGGTTCGGTAGGGGCCCTGATCTCTCCCTTCAGAGAGCGTTACCGCGTTCTCTGTACGCCGCCCCGAGGGGCCGCCCCGCACGCAAGGAGAAAGGGGGCATGGACCCGGTCGGCCGGCGTCACGGCCACCAAGACCTCTGGTCATAAGTGAACCGGTCCAAGTCTCAATGAGACTCAATCGCGAAACCGAGAGGATTTGGCTGCCACCCGAGGAAACATACACCAAATCCTTCTCCCCCGGAGGGCGAGCTCGAATGCAGGAGCTTACCAAGGGAGTGCTTCTGCAACGGGCAGGCGAGTCACTGGAAGTGGCTGGCCGCTCTGTCCAGTATCACCTCCTGGCATCCTGGGACGGCACCGAAGTCATTCGTCAGTTCGTCCCCCAGGGCAAGTGGTTCGGGCTGCGCCCCGAAGAAGGATGGACGGCACTCGAGACCCTCCACATCATCTCGGGTGAAGCCGTGTGGGAGGGTGCCCACCAAAGGGTTGTCCTGCGGGCCGGTGACAGCCTGACGGGGCGCCCCGTCCAGGAGCCCTGCAGTCTCCGAGCGGTGAGCGACGTAACGGCCATCTATGTCTCGTCCCTGCCTGTGTTCCACCTGATCAGCAATGAGGTGGCACGCCTCCGCGAACTGGCCGTGGCTGTCGAGACCAAGGATGGATACACCCGGGAGCACTGTGCGCGGATCCAGAGTCTCTCTGCCAGGGTGGGCCAGTTGATGAACCTCAGCCCCACGGAGCAGCACTATCTTCTCTACGGTGCCTTCCTCCACGACCTGGGTAAGGTCCGCGTCCCGGACGCCATCCTGAAGAAGCCCGGCGCACTCACTGAGAACGAGTGGGCGGTAATGAAGCAGCATACCATCTTCGGGCGGGAGATGCTGGCCCGGACCCCGCTAGCAGGTGCTGCACCCATTCTGGAGCAGCACCACGAACGGCTGGACGGCAGTGGCTACCCCTACGGCCTGAAGGGTGACGCGATTCGTCTGGACGCCCAGATCGTCGCCGTGGCGGACAGCTACGACGCCATGACCACCGAACGGATCTACCACCCCGCGATGTCACACGAAGAGGCCGTGGCCGAACTCCAGCGGGAAGCAGGCCGTCTCTACCGTACGGACGTGGTGCAGGCCTTCCTGGAAGTCGTCTCGGGACTTGAGCCTGAGATCAAGCGAAAGGGGGACTGATGAACGTGCTACGAAGGCTCGTCGGTGCCGTACTGGTCCTTACCGTTCTCGCAGGTCTCGTTGTGGCTCTCAGCAACACCGCCTTCGCCGCCAAAGACCATGACGAGAACATCGTCGTCGAGGCACGTCTGGCCCCGTCCCTGCTTCGGCTCAACACCAGCCCGCTGGCCCGGTTCACCTACGACCTCCAGGAGGGCATCCATGAGCTCCTGAAGCGCGGCACGGGGATCTCGGTTCCCCACTCCTACCTGGAGATCCGTCTGAACGGCAGGGGAGTGGCCTACATCGATCCACCCGCCGTCTACGACTTCGACTAGAGTGGCATAACGTGTCCTGCGTACCGCACCCCCGGGATATCCCGGGGGTGTTCTTGTCGATCCGGTTCACTTCTGGGGATCCGTCTGAACGACAGCGACGTGGCCCACATCGATCCGCGGGCCGAAGACGCGATCTCGCTGCCTGGCACGCCCTGATCGGAGATTACCTCTGTCGGGCCGTACCGTGCCGGCGCGCCTCCTTGGTCACGATGAGCTTCGAGGCAGCCGTTCGGACGCTCCCGGAACCCCAGAGACGGTTGTAAGGACCACCTGCGTCAGACGGCGTTCGACTTCGGGGTAGGCCGGGAACCGGGTCCCGATCATGGCTGCTGCAGCCGACGCCGAGGCTGTGGCAAACCGGGCACTCTCCCTCCAGGATAGGCCTTGCTGGCGTGCCCAGAGGGAGGACGCGAGCAGTGCGTCGCCACACCCGGCGGTTGTTCCGCTCTCCACGGGCCCAGAAGCTCGATAGGTCCCTTCAGGAGTGAAGAAGTAGGCTCCATCCCGTCCCAGTGTCAGGATCAGGGCCTCACAGCCAGCATCATCCGTCCCTGTAGGAGCTCGTCCTTCCTGCCATAGACGTCCAGCCTGGCCCACCACCTCCTGCGGAGTGGCGGAGATCGGCAGATCGAGGAGTTGTCGCGCCTCCGCCAGGTTCGGCTTGACGATGTACGGCCGGAGGGAGAGGGTGTGTTTGAGGGCTGGCCCCGAGGTGTCGACCACCACCCGGGCTCCCCGCTGCTGAAGCTCTCTCCCCAGCTCTGCGTAGGTCTGTGGCGGACAGCCGGGCGGAAGGCTACCGGAAAAGACCACCACATCCCCGGTGGCGACGGTCTGGATCAGCTCCTCCCGCAACGCGGTCAGTGTGGCTCCGTCCACGGTGGGTCCGTGCTCGTTGATCTCGGTCAGGAGGCCTTCCTCCTGCTCGTAGATCTTGGTGTTGATGCGGGTCTCACCTGAGGGGAGGCAAATCAGGCGAGTGGTGAGCCCGCGGGCGTCCAGGATTCGGCCGAGTCGCTCGCCCGTTGGGCCCGCCACCACAGCCAGGATGACCGATTCGGTACCCAGCGCCTGGAGCGCCAGGCTGACGTTGATCCCCTTTCCGCTGGGGTCCTCCCTCACCTCGTTCACGTAATTGACGTCGCCGAGCCGGACCCGCCCCAGGACCAGGGTCCTGTCGATGCTGGGATTGAGCGTTACGGTGACGATCAGAGCAGTCGCCTCCACACGAGCCAGGTGTGCCGCAGTCCAGGTTCCGCCCTCAACCCTTCACGGACCCACTGGTCAGCCCCTGGATGAAGTACTTCTGCAGGAAGAGGAACATCACCATCGGGGGCAGTGAGGCAAGCACGCTTCCTGCAAAGAGCGGTCCCCACCGGGTCTGGTACTGACCCACGAACAGGCTCAGGAAGACCGGTACGGTTTGCATGTCGCCTGAGGTGAGGAACGAGAGGGCGAACATCAGCTCGCTCCACGACCAGAGGAAGGCGTAGATCCCAACCGACGAGATACCCGGTAGGGCCAGCGGTAAGACGACGCGTCGCAGGGCTTGGAGTCGGCTGCATCCATCGATCTCGGCCGCTTCCTCCAACTGCTTCGGGATCTCGGCGAAGAAGTTCCGGATGAGCCAGACACCGATCGGGGTCGTGAATGGCAGGTAGGATGCGACGATGCCTGGGTAGCTGTCGGTCCATCCCAGCCCGCGCAGGATGATCAGCAAAGGGACGACAAAGGTGATCTGGGGAAACATCTGACAGACGAGGATCGAGAGCAGCATAGCCCTCCTGCCGGGAAACGTGAACCTCGCCGAGGCATAGGCGGGCAGAATCGCGATGACCACCGTGAGCAGGCCGGTTCCCAGCCCGACAGCGACACTGTTCAGGAAGTATCGCCCGAAGTTGAGGTCTAGAACGTATTGAAAGTGCTCGAAGGTAATGTTCTGGGGCCAATAGGTCAGGGGGAAGGCGTAGATCTCCGAGTAGGGTTTGAGCGCCGTCAGCACCAGCCAGACGAAGGGGAAAGTGGTGAGCATCGCGACCGCGATCAGCCCGCCATAGAGTAGGAGCCTTGCGCACCCGCGGCGCCTCATGCGTCCTCCCCCCGTCTCAAGAGAATCGTGGAGTATGCCAGAGCCAGGGCAAAGACCAGAAGGAACGTGACGGTGGAGAGGGCTGAAGAACGGGCGAAGTCGGTGAAGCGGAAGGCAAGACGATAGGCGTAGGTAACGAAGGTGTCCGTGACGCCTGCAGGTCCGCCGCCCGTCATCGTATAGATGAGCGGGAAGTAGTTGATGGTCCAGATGATGGTCAGCATCAGCGTCGTTCCCAGGAAGGGCTTGATCGCGGGAAGCGTCACGCTCCGGAAGCGGCCCAGGATGCCGGCCCCGTCCACCGCCGCCGCCTCATAGAGCTCGACAGGAATGGTCTTGAGGCCTGCCAGATAGAACATGGCCGACAGGGCGAACCCTTTCCACGTGTTGGCGACGATCACGCTCGCCTTAGCCAGAAGAGGATCCCCAAGCCACGGCAGGTACCAGTCGAGGATCCCCACCCGAACCATCAGGTCGTTGATGACCCCGTACATATCGTTAAGCATCCACTTCCATGCGACGCCCGCCACGATGTCCGGTGTTGCCCAGGGGAGAACCAGGATCAGAGCCCGCCAGAGCCCCGCGCCCCTGGCTGGCTGGTTCAGCAGCAGGGCGATGGCCAGACCCAGGATCATCTGCAGGCTGACGCTACCTACGGTCCAGATGAGGGTGTTTACCAAGAGTTGCCGGAACTCTCCCTGGCTGAAGACACGCTGGTAGTTCTCCAGGCTGAAGGTGCCGTCCGCCACGAAGCTCTGGACCAGGTTGCTCGCCACTGGATAACCGATCAACAAGACCAGGAATATCACGTACGGTAGGCTGAGCCCATACGCGAAGCGATGCTGCCTGTGAACGTAGCTGGATGCCGCCGGCTGATTCAATACGTCCTGCCTCCAGGGCGGCGGGGTGCTTCCGCGCACCCCGCCGCAGCTTGCCACACCGGATTCGTGGACCTGGTGATCCCGCCGATCGTTAGGGGGCCAGGATACGTTCGATATTCTCACTGGCCGTCCGCACCGCGGTGGCCGCGTCCATCCGCCCGGCCAGGACGTTCTGGACCATGGACTGGATCTGGTCCGAGACCTCGGGCCACTCGGGAATCGGCGGGCGGAATGCGGCCACCGGGAAAACATCGAGTACCACCTGCCAGTTGGAACCCGACAGCTCCGGCGCGTCTTCGGCCACGTCCATGCGGGCCGGCATGGGCCCCCCGTGCCGGCGCATCCACTCGCGCCACGTCTCGTAGCTGGTGATGTACTCGATGAACTTCCAGGCGGCGTCCTTCTGTGTCGATTGGGACGAAACCACGGACGCCCAGCCGCCGAAGACCGACGCGGGCTCCGTGTTGTAGGGGTGCATGGCCACCCTGTAATTGCCCTTGATTTCGGGGTTCGCCAGTTCGATGAGCGGGAAGGACCAGGGACCTCCGATGGCCATGGCGAGCCGCCCCTGGGCCATCATGGTCCGATAGTCGTCTTCCCCGTAGGAGAGCGTACCCGGCGGGGAGACCCGGTACTTGGTGAACAGGTCCGTGTAGAACTGAAGGGCCTCGATGCCCGCCTCGTTGTTGAAAGCCACGTGCTGGTAGTCGTCGGTGAGCAGCTTGCCCCCGTTGCCCAGGAGGAAGATCATGTATCCGAGGGTCGTAACCTCACTCTTCAGCCCGGATACACCATAGCCATAGGTGCCCCGCGCCGGGTTGGTGAGGATCTTGGCGTACTCCAGGAGTTCCTCCCAGGTTTGCGGCGGCTTGTTCGGGTCAAGACCCGCTTCCTCGAACATCTTGGTGTTGTAGAGAAGCAATCGGTCGTCGGTGTACCATGGCAGGCCGTAACGGTTTCCCTCATACTCAACGGTAGGCCACAGGTTCGGCCAGATCTGGTCCGTAACCTCGCTGGCGGCCAGGCGGTCGTCCAGTGGCTCGAGCCAGCCCCTGGAGGCGAAGGTGGGTACCCACCCGCCCAGGTCCGCAAAGGTCACGTCGGGAGGGGTACCAGCGCTGAACGCCGTTACCAGGTTGTCGTAGTAGACTTCGAACCCGATGAGGCGATACTCGACGTCGATGCCCGTCTCTTCCTCGAACCCGGCAATGATCTCTGCCCAGGTCCGCTCTTGCTCGACGATGTGCCCGCCCACCCAGACCGTGAGCGGTTCGGCAGCTACGCTGGTCGAGCCCATCAGGAACAGGGCGAGAACCAGCAGGATCGACACGCGTCGACCGGACACTCTGAACATCCCCCTTTGCAGCCGTTGTTGAGACATACCCTCGCGTCACGGACCGATCACTTCGGAGAGACATCACCTCGCCGTTCGTCCCTGCCAGCCCGCCTGGCTCCCTCGAGGGCCAGCGGCAGGAGTTCCAGGTGGTGTTGATACAGTCCGGCATACTTCGCGTGCTCCTCCGCCCGGATGCTGAACTGGCGCGTGCTCCCTTCCGAGAGCCGGTTCAGGTCGGTTTCGGTCAGTAGACCAGAGCCGAGCCCAGCCAACAGGGCTGCGCCGAACCCGGCGCCCTCCTGGTGTGCAGCTACCTGGAGGGGGAGCCCCATCACGTCCGCCTTCAACTGCATCCAGCACCGGTTGGCGGTACTGCCCCCGACGGCCCGAACCACTTTGGGCGCAACACCCGCACCCTTCTGCAGGCGGTCGAGGAGGCGTCTTGCCTCGAAGGACAGCCCTTCCAGCAGCGCCCTCGCCAGGTCCGCGTTGGTGTGGAAGTCGCGCAGGCCAAGGATCATGGCCGCGTCCGGCGCCCCCACCACGTCGGCGGACGTGCGGAAGTACGGGAAGAAGCGGAGGCCGCGGGCGCCGACCTCCGATTGCTCGGCCCGCCGGCCAAGCTCGTCGTAATCTGGATCCGTTCCGGTGAGCATCTCTCGCACGAACCACGTCGCGGAGAGGCCGGACGTCCGCAGAGTCGTCATGCCGTAGAACAGGCTCGGGAACAGGTGGTGGCCGATCACCACTTCCTGGTGAGGAAGCGCCCGTTCAAACCCGTCAGCGCTCAGGGCCGTCAGGATGGTCTCGGCCGTTCCGCAGGAGTTGAGGACGCGTGACTCGCGGGTAGCCCCGACAGCCAGCGCCGACGCAAGCTGGTCATGGGCTCCCGAGCAGACAGAGACATCCTCGGGAAGGCCTGTCTCCCTGGCGGCGGGGCCTGTGACGCGACCGACCCGTGTACCACCGGGGACCGGGGTCGGTAGCAGAGACGCCTCGAGCCCGCACTCGTCCAGGATCTCCGAGGACCAGACTTCCTGACGCACATCGAAAGCCATGGTGCGGGATGCCAGGGAGAAGTCGGTCGCTGCCACTCCTGAGAGCCTGAAGGCGACCCAGTCTGCCATGTTCAACCAGTATCGGGCTCGCTGAAACCGGGCACGATCGTGCTCCCGGTACCATAGAAGCTTGCTGACCGAGTAGGTGAAGTCGGCCGGCAGGCCCGTGATCGACCGGAGGGTTTCACGGCCCAGGCGTGCCACTAGCTCTTCGGCGATCGGTCGCGTCCGGGGATCGAACCACGCCAGAGCCGGAAAGAGCTCCCTCCCCTGGTCGTCGACCAGGAACCCTGCCTCTCCCATGCTGGCACAGGCCACACCTGCCACCTGCCCGGGATCGATCTGACTCACCAGCTCCCGGATCAAGCGGACGATGACGCTCCACAGCGCGGCCCCTTCATACACGACGCGGCCATCCCCCTCGTCACGGGAGGGCGTGGGGGCGCTGACCACCCGATGCTGTCGGCCAGTCTCATCCACGACGATCGCTTTGATACGGGTCGTCCCGAGGTCGATACCTATCAGGTAGGCCACAGATGCACCCCCTCGCCTCAAGATCCGCTCGCATCCAGGACGGCGGCAGCGGTGCGCGAGTCGATCACCAGAACATCGACCAACCGGCCCTTCAACGCGGCCAGGATCGAGGCGGTCTTCTCCGTCCCACCGGCCACGGCGACCACCCGTGCCCGGCGCACCCGATCGATTTCGATTCCAACGATGCACCGGTGTACGGGCAACGGCTGAATCACGCCCTCGACGTCAAAGAACCGCGAGAGCAGATCCCCGACGATGCGCCACCCCTCGGCCGAGATCAACTCACCCGTACCGAAATAGGGGGTCCGGAACAGCGGCGAGCGAGAGAGGTCGTAACCGATGCCAACCAAGGCCAGATCCAGCCGGTCCCAGAGTTTCACGGCCGGCTGCACGGCCGGATCACCGATGAGCGAATCCCGCAGCTCACCGGTCTCGACGATGAAGGGGAGATCCAGGGGTTGCCAGGTACCGTTCAACCCATCGGCCAGCGCCTTGGCCAGGTCGTTCGACCGGAACTCAGGCCTGGTGTCGCCCAGCGCGCCCAGGAGCGGTACGACCTGCACGTGGTGGGACTCCTCGACCGACCGCATGCCGATGTGGGTCACCACCCGGTGAACGGTGTGACCCCACCCGACGCCAAGGACACCGATACCATCCAGGTGGGCGAGGAGCCAATCCGACCCCGCCCGGGCCAGGTCGGGCATCACACCCGCGCTGTCGCTGGCGCGGCTGGGTACCACCACCGCATCCTGAAGCTCGAAGCGCCGGATCATCCTGTCAGCGAGGGCCGCGTTCACCTTGCGCGGGTCGGTTACCTCGATGCGAACGACGCCCTCCCGGCGCGCCCGCTGCAACAACTGGTTGACCCGCAGGCGCGTCAGACCCAGGGCCCGTCCCACCTCAGCCTGGGTCATGCGCTGAAGGTAGTAGCGCTCTGCACAACGGACCATGAGGTCGATCTCTCGGTCGGCTGCGCCAGCCATCCCTGGTGCTTCCCTGGCCTCTTCCAAGGAGTCCCGCTCCTACGATACATTTGTTATATACAACTGTATCACCTGGTACCGAGTTCTCCCTCCGATGACAATCTCCTCCTGCGCGAAACACCCCCGGGTGTCGCCGGCGCTCCACCGGTGAACCGTTCGTACCTTTGGCCCTTCCCCTGCATAGGGATCTCAGGTATCGGTCTCTATAGGTCTCTCGGGGGGCACCGGTGTCAGACGTTGAGGGATCGATTGTGAAGCGGCGTAAGCGCGTGCCGGGCCCGTGCATCCGGGTTCCAGGTTCCACTACCAGATGGCTCACGGGCGGGAGCGTACCGCGAGGGATGGATGGGCCCCACCGGCGGGGGACGGCACCGAGTCTCCGGCTCCCAGACGTGCCGGAGCCGGCGCATCGCGTGCCCCTCCGCCCGGGCGACATCTGGCTCCAGGAGGGCTTCACCCTGGAGCCCGTGGTCGTGGGGCTCAACGTCCCCACCTTCCTCACCTTGGACGACGCCAGCCGTCTTTACGTTGGCGAGGGGGGTTCTCCCTGACGTGGTCCGAGCCGCTGCACGCCCCCTAACCGGAGGCCGCGCTCTCCGTCTCGACCCGGGCCCGGGCCTTTCGCGTCATCACGTGCGACCCGACCAGCGCCCCCACCGAGGCGAGCAGCAGGATCAGGCTGATCGGCCGGGTGACGAAGACGGTCAGGTCCCCGCCAAAGCGCTGCATGGTCCGGATCAGCTCGGCGTCGGCCAGCGGCCCCAGGATGATCCCCAGGATGACCGCGATCACGGGATAGTCGTACCGGCGCAGGAGCCACCCGAGAACGCCGAAGGCGACCATGACGACCGGATCGACCAGGCTGTTGCGGCCGGCGTAGGTACCCGCCACGGTGAGGACGCCCAGCACTGGCACCAGATAGCGGACCGGGATGTTGACGACCTTCGAAAACGCGTAGGAGAGTACGAAGCCCACCGGGAGCAGAAGGAAGTCCTGAAGGGCGTTGGCGACGATGTAGGCGTAGACGACGTCCTGGTGCTCGTAGACCATGCGCGGCCCTGGGACCCAGCCCTGCAGGATGATGGCGCCCAGCATCACCGCCGTCGCCGCGCCCCCGGGGACGCCCAGGACCAGCATGGTGGCTGTGGCGCCGCCCTCGGACGAGTTGTTGGCCGACTCGGAGGCGATGATCCCTTCCGGAATGCCGGTGCCGAACCGAGACGGGTTCCGGGAGGAGTGCTTGGCCGCGTTGTAGCTCACCAGGGAGGCGACGGTCGCCCCAGCGCCCGGGAGCGCTCCGACACCGACCCCGATCGCCGCCGAGCGGATGATGTTCCACGGGTGGCGGAGCACCTCGCGCATCCCCCGGAACATCTCCCCGATCTGCTCTCGAGAGAGCCGCGTCGTCTTGGACAGGTACGACTGATCCAGGAGCACCAGCAGCTCCGAGAAGCAGAAGAGTCCGATCAGCGCCGGGATCAGGGGCACACCGTCCAGGAGCTGGTAGTTGCCGAAGGTGCCCCGCATGGCGCCGGTGGTCGACATGCCCACCATCCCCAGGAGGAGGCCCAGCAGCCCGGCCAGGTACCCCTTGGCCACATTGGCGCCCTGCAGGGAGGCGATGATGGTCAGCCCGAAGATGGCGATCATGAACATCTCCGGTGGGCCGAAGGAAAGGGCCAGGGTGCCCAGGGGGCCGATCGCGAACAAGAGCACGAGCGAGCCAATCAGCGAACCTAGGGCGCTCGCGCCCACGGCCAGCCCCAGGGCCCGCCCCACCTGGCCCTTCTGCATCATGGGGTAGCCGTCGAAGACGGTGGCCGCCGAGGCCGGCGAGCCGGGGGCGTTGATGAGGATGGCCGTGATCGCCCCGCCGTAGTTGCCGCCCGTGTAGATGGACGAGAGGAAGACCAGCGAGCTGAGCGGGTCCATGTAGTAGGTCACCGGAAGCATGAGGGCGATGCCGGTGCCCCCCGTCAACCCCGGGATGGCACCCAGGATGGTGCCGAAAGCCACCCCGCCCAGCATGAGGAAGAGCATCCAGGGTGTCGTGATGCTCGGGAGGATCTGCGGGAGTTGCTCCAGGATCTCCAAGTCGGATTCACCTCACCTCTGTTCAGAACCGAACCGAGAGGGCGTAGGCGAAGACGGCGTAGATCGCCCCACCCCCGAGCACCGAGACCAGAAGGATGCTCCACGCGTTCCGCACCCCAAGGTAGAGCAGGGTGGCTGCAATGAAGAGAATGCTGGCCGGGAGGAAGCCGATCCAGCCGAAGAGCCGGAGGTAACCAGCCGCCAGCACCACAAAGGCCAGGCGCCAGAGGGTCCTCCTGATGGGCTCCCCTGCCTTGCCCTGTAGTCGTCCGACGACCACCTGGCCCAGGAGAATGAGGCTCAGGATCGCGATGGCCAGCAGGACCGGCCGCGGCAGGAGCAGGTTCAGCTCGGGCCTTGAGATGTCGTGCACGTCGATCCAGTAGATCGCCGCGAGCACCAGGGTGAGAGCCGGCACGATCGCCTCGCCCCAGGCGATCTGACGTCTGGCCGGTGTCGTGCTTCCCATGGTTCCTCCCCCTTCCCTCAGAGAACCCCGCACGTGGGAGGCCGACTGCCACCTCGGCCCCGGACGGCCCGGCTCCCGGGGGTATCCGCCCTCCCAGGGGCCGGGCCCTCGAGAGGCCCCCAGCATCGGGCCGGGCCCGCATGGGGCCCGGCCTCCGTCGTCACTGACCCAGGAACATCTCCTTGAACTGGTTCACCACGGCGTTGGCGTCCCGCACCTGAGCGTTGGACTCCTCCGGCCCGACGAACTGGGTGACCAGCTCCACGCCGCTCTCCTTGCTCCGCTCGATGAACTTCGGGTTGGAGAGCGCCGCCTCATAGGTCCTCAGAAGGGTCTGGTAACGGTCGGGGTACTTCTCCTTCAGCGAGGCGTGGACCGCGACGAACCGGACCGATCCCAGATTGGGGACCGTGACACCGTAGGGCGCCAGCGCCTCGTTGAGCACCTCCGCCTCCGGCCAGCCGGGGAAGGGCTTGGTGCCCGAGACAGCCAGCACGCGGGCCCGATCGCCCATGGCCATGTCGCCCGCGGCCGAGCCCAGGGAGAAGTCGATCTGCTCGCCCATGAGCGCCACCCGCAGCGGGCCGCCGCCGTCGTAGAAGACCTCGATCACGTCCAGCCCCAGCGCGTCGAAGATCAGGTTGCCGACCACGTAGTCCCACCCGCCGGGCTCCACGCCCCAGGCGAGCCTGCCCGGGTTCGCCCGGATCGCCTCCAGCAGATCTGCGAGCGTCCGGTAGGGCGAGCTGGCAGGCACGGTGATCGCGACCGGGTCGAACTGCTGCACGTTGAGGATGTCGAAGTCGTCCAGCTCGTAGCTGGCGCCCCGGAGGATGCTGGCGCTCAGGTACGGCTCGGTGCCGACCATGATGGTGTAGCCGTCGGGACGCGTGCGGTAGAACCGCTCAAAGCCCACCTGGCCCTGGGCCCCCGAGTAGTTCTGGAGCACCAGCGGCACGCCGAGTTCCTGTTCCCAGTAGGGAGCCAGCGCCCGGATCATACGGTCCACGCTGCCGCCCGCATCGAAGGGAATGATCACTTCGATCTCGTGGGCCGGATAGCTCTGGGCCACGGCCATCCCGGCCTGGGCAAGAACGATCGCCGCGCAGACCAGACCGACCGCCAGCGCCTGCCGCCACCAACCCTCTTGCCTGCTCATGACCTGCCACTCCCTCCCCTTGTCGATGAGCCATGCTCCTCCTGAAGCTGCAGGAGGAAACCTTTGAGCCCCCCCGCTTCGAGGAGCTGTTGCGCGAAATCGGGAAGCGGGGACGTCTTCAGCGTCGTGCCCCGGGTCAGGTTGCGGATCTGGCCCCGCTGGGGCTGGACCTCGATCTGATCCCCGGTTGCAGCGTGCTCGGTGATCCCGGGCACTTCCAGCACCAGGATCCCGTTGTTCAAGGCATTGCGATAGAAGGTCCGGGCGAAGGACTCGGCCAGGATCGCCCCTACCTGAAGCTGCTTCCAGACCAGGACCGCGAACTCACGGGAAGAGCCCGAGCCGAAGTTCACTCCTGCCACGATCACGTCACCAGGCCTCGCCCGGGAGCCGAACGTCGGCTCCAGCGGCTCCATCGCGTGGCCCGCCATCTCCTCGAGACTCGGAAGGTGCAGGTACCGGGCCGGAATGATCGCATCCGTGTCCACATCGTCGCCGAAGACCCAGGCCCGTCCGTTTACCTCACCCGTCACGGTCCACCCATCCCTTCTTGGCCAGAATCGCCCACTCGTCACGCCACCCCTGCCGCCCGCCCCTGGTGCCCGCCCCTGCCGGCCTGCTTCAGAGCGAGAGGGGGTCCGTCACCTCGCCGCGGATCGCCGAGGCGGCCACCACCGCGGGGCTGGAAAGGTAGATCTGGGCGTCCGGATGGCCGCTCCGGCCGACGAAGTTCCGGTTCTGGGAGGAGATCCTCACGTCCGCCGGCCCCATGACGCCCAGGTGAATGCCCGGACAGGCGCCGCACCCGGCGTTGGTCACGATCGCGCCCGCATCCTCCAGGATGTCGACGTACCCTGCCCGCCGGGCCGCCCGAAGGATCCACTGGCTCGCCGGCGTGACGATCATCTGGACGTGGCGCGCCACCCGCCGCCCCTTGAGGATCTCCGCCGCGACCGCCAGGTCCGAGAGGGTGGCGTTGGCACAGCTTCCGATGAAGGCCTGGGTGATCCGGGTTCCCGCCGCCTCCCGCACCGGCTGCACGTTGCCCGGGTTGTGGGGAGCGGCCACGAGAGGGGTCAACTCACTCAGGTCGATGACGATGCGCTCCGCGTACTTCGCCTCGGGATCGGCCCTCCACTCTTGGGGATCCACGGTAACGCCCGCCTCGCTCAGGTAGCGGGCCGTCTCCTGGTCCGGAGCGAAGATGCACGCCTTGGCGCCCATCTCGGTCGACATGTTGCAGACGGTCATCCGCTCCTCGATGGAGAGCCGGTGCGCCGCCGGGCCGGTGAACTCCAGGGAACGGTAGCGAGCGAAACGGGTGCCGCAGCGGCGGAGAATCTCGAGGGTCAGGTCCTTGGCGTAGACGTAGGGCGGGAACTCCCCCGTCAGCGAGATCTCGATGGTCTCGGGAACCTTGAACCACATCTTCCCGATGGCGAAGACGGCGGCGATCTCTGACGCCCCCAGCGCGGTGCCGAAGGCGCCCAGGGCCCCCAGGGTGTTGGTGTGGGAGTCGCTGGCCGCCACCAGCCGTCCCGGCCGGGCGAAGCCCCGCTCCGCCAGCACCTGGTGCTTGATCCCCTCGGAGACGAAGCAGTGGGCGAGCCCGTGCTCCTCGGCAAAGTCGATCATCTCCCGGATGCGCCGCCCCTGGTCCGGAGTCGCCGCCGGCAGGTAGTGGTCGCCCACCAGGACGCCCCGGTCGCCGATGGCGATCTTCCCCCCGAACTCCTGCAACCGCTGCCGGAAGACCGGAAACTGGATGTCGCTCACCACGGCCACGTCGATCTCCGCCAGGATCAGTTGACCCGGCGCCACCGAGTCCAGGCCCGCCTTGCGGGCGAGGATCCGCTCGGTCAAGTTCACGGTTCCACCCCCACGATCCGAACTGCCGCCGCGTGCACCTTCCGCTCGAAGGCGTCGTACCGGTCGAGCCCCACCAGCGCTTCCCGCTCGGGGAAGGTCGCCATCAGATCCCCCGACCCATGGGTCGAGCCGTCGTCCAGAATCATCCGGGTGATGCGCCGCATGGCCGGGATGGTGGCGAGCTGGAGGTCCGTCGGGAAGATGATCAGCCTGTAGCCGTAGGAAGCCAGCTCCGCTACCGTCGCCTCGGGAATCCGCCCGCCCTTGGGCCCCCGGTTGAACATGAGCGGCCCCTCCACCAGCTCCGGCAGGACCTGGATCTGCTCCACCGTCTCCGGTGCCTCTACGAAGAGCACGTCGGCGCCCGCCTGCTTGTACCGCTTCACCCGGGCGACGGCCGCCTCGAAGCCCTCGACCGCGATCGCGTCGGTCCGGGCGATGATCACCAGGTCCGGATCCTCCCGAACCTCCCGGGCCGCCACGATCTTGGCCACCATCTCTTCCACCGGTTCGAGCCGCTTCCCCGAGAGGTGACCGCAGCGCTTGGGCAGGGCCTGGTCCTCGATCTGAACCGCCGCGACGCCCGCTCGCTCGAACTCCCGAACGGTCCTGGCCACGTTTCGGACCCCGCCGTAACCCGTATCCGCGTCGGCCACCAGGGGCACCGACGAAGCGGCCACGATGGCCCGCAGCCGGTCGACCACCTCGGTCATGGAAAGGAGGCCGATATCCGGCACCCCGGTGCTCCGGGCGATCGCCCCTCCCGAGGCGTAGAGCGCCCGGGCGCCCGCCTCCTGCGCCACCCGGGCCGAGAGGCCGTCATAGACCCCGATGGCCACACACGGTTCCGCCGATCGCAACTGCTCCCGCAGGCGCTGGGTCATGGACGCCACGAGCGCATAGCCCCTTTCATCGGCAAGCCCCCTGCCAGCCGGCCCGGCGGGCAGGGTTCACCCGCGAGAAGCTCCTTTTCAGAAGGAACCCCTCCACGATGATCGTATCAGAGCACCAGAGGCTACCTCATGAGCGTTGGAAATGGGACTATGCAGAAAACGCATGGAATCCGGGCCTCACGTCTGGGCGGAACCTGTACCGTAACCGCCACCAGGCTTGGGGGTGCGCGAGATGGACCTGGCACAACTGGAGACCTTCCAGGCGCTGGTGGAGACGGGCAGCTTCACCGCCGCGGCCCGGCGACTCTTCGTCTCCCAGCCCACGGTCAGCCGTCAGATCCACCGGTTGGAGAAGGAGTGCGGCACCGCCCTGCTCGAGAGGGGCAAGAGGGGCGTTCACCTGACCCCCGCCGGGGAGCGTTTCGCCCTCTACGGCCAGCGGCTCCTCTCCCTCAGCCGGGAGGCGCTGCTGGAGGTGAACGAGGCGGCCCAGGCGAGCCAGCGGGTAGTACGGATCGGCTCCGGCGTCACCACCGCCCTGGTCACCCTGCCCAGGGCCCTGGGCGAGTTCCGGCGCCGGCACCGCAGCGTCCGACTCCTGGTGAAGACGGGGCGCCGGGCCGCCCTGCTGGACCAGGTCGTCTCAGGCGATCTGGATCTGGCCATCACCACCTGCGATTCGGTCCCACCCGCGGTCCGGGGGGTCCACCTCTTCGACGAGACCCTCGTCCTGGCCGCCCACCCGGACCACTGGCTCAGCCACCGCCCCCAGCCGCTGGATGCCGCCTGGCTGGACCGGGCGCCCCTGATCGCCTTCTCCTCGGACGTGGGTCACCGCCAGTACCTGGACCAGGTCCTGGCCGATGCAGGCCTCCAGCCCGAGATCACCATGGAGCTGGACAACGTCGCGCTCATCCTGCAGTACGTGCGGATGAAGATGGGCGTCGCCTTCATCCCCTGGCCCGCGGCCCTGAACGCCATGAAGGAAGGCAACCTGCGTATCTTCGAGGTGGAGGGGCTCCCCGAGATGATCCGCCACAAGTACGTCCTGCTCCCGGACCGGGACCCCCTCCCACCCCAGGTGGCAGCGCTCCTGGACCACCTCTGCTCCTTCCCCTGGGAAGGAACCACGCCCCCGCCCCGGTGAGCACGTCTCAGCCCGAGCCACACCGCGTCGACCTCAGGCTGCCCGATGGGCGCCGGCGCGGGCAACCGCGCCTCCCCGGCGCTACAGCACCCGGAGGATGGCAAGCCAGATCATGGGAATCCCCGGCAACATGGGGAGGACGGTGCCCAGGCGGAGGTTGCCCCGCTGACGGCAAAACCGAGCGGCCACCCTATGTCACCCAGGGCTGGGGGTTCTCCCCGACCCTGAGGAATCCTGGGCGGACCGGGGCGTGTATCACCGTAGCTCATCTCGATCAAATGTATCTTAGCGTTTGTGCATCAAGTGTTGACAACAAATGTACAGAGGGGTAACGTTAACTGGGAGTTACCTCCTAAACTTCGAAACCTCAGGGAGGGTTGGTTGCGTTATGCAACGGCTTGGGCATTGGCTCGCTGTAGCCGTCGCCGTCGTGATCATCGCTGGCTGCACGATCGGTGTCGCGGCTCAGGACTCCCTTTCAGGCACCAAGGTCACCGTCGCCCTTCGCTCGCTCTCCGAGACCGACTACATCGTCTCCCGCCTGGCTGAGTTCGAGAAGCAGACGGGTATCGACGTGACCGTCGTCACTTACGCCGAGCAGCAGCTCCGGGAGAAGGAGGTCCAGGACCTCAGCACCGGTGCCGGGCAGTTCGACGTGGTGGCCATCGACAGCGTCTTCATCCCTGAGTTCGCCCAGGCTGGGTGGCTCGTACCTCTGGCACCGTACCTCGACCCCGAATACGACCTCGCGGACATCCCCGACTCCGTCCACGGGCTCTTCTCCTGGAACGACGTCCTCTACGCGGCGCCCGTTTATGCGGAGATCACCCAGCTCATGTACCGCAAGGACCTCTTCGAGAAAGAAGGTATTGCGGTACCCACGATCTTTGAGGAGCTGGAAGAGGCCGCAGCCCACTTCACCCGTCCCCCCAACCTGTACGGCCTGGCCATGCGCGGCCTCCGGGGGAACGGGATGAACGTTTACACCTGGGCGACGTGGTTCCGGGCGTTCGGAGGTGAGTTCCTTGACGAACAATCCCGCCCGATCTTCAACAACGCGGCGGGAGTCAAGGCGACCGAGGAGTATGCCCGCCTCCTGCAGGAGTACGGACCTCCCGGAGTGGCCGGCTATAGCTGGGACAACGTCCAGACGGCCTTCACGTCCGGCCGTGTGGCCATGATCATCGACGCGAACAACTTCTACACCCGTATAGAGGACCCCGACAAGTCGGCCATTGCCGGCAACATCGGCTACGCAGTGGTTCCCGCCGGCCCCGAGGGTAGCTTCCCGGGCAACTACGCTCTCGGCTTTGCCATCAGCTCGGTGGGCGCCCGCTCCGACGTGGAGAAGAAGGCCGCGGCAGCTTTCATTAGCTGGGCCACCAGTGCTCAGATGCAGATGGATTCGCTGGAAGCGGGTATCGTGAGCCAGACCCGCACGTCGGTTCTGGAGAGCCCCGAGTTCGCGCGGTCACTGCATCCCGAGTGGATCGCCTCCACCGTGGAGTCGTGGGAGATCACCAACCCCAACCACCGGCCACTCTTCCCCGGCTGGCGCTCCATGGGTGACGCGATCGGCATCGCCGTGCAGCAGGTCATCGCGGGCGAGCGGCCGGCTCAGGAGGCCCTGAATGAGGCCGTCAAGACCACGGAGGACCTCTTCAAGCGGACCGGCGACTACGGCAAGCCCAGACCCTACGAGTTCTAGGGAGCGACGATGATGCCCATGGTGCCGCAGGACACCGACACATCCCTAGCAGGCAGGCTCTTGCGGCGGCCAACGGGCGGGCGCGAGGAGAAGCCACGGCTTCTCCTCGCGATCCCCCTGGCAGTCCTGGCCGTCATCGCCTTCGTGCCCTTGTTCTATGCCATCTACATCGCGGTTCACGACGTCTACCTGACGAGGAACCTTGGCACTGCTTTCGTGGGTCTGGACAACTTCGTCCGAGTCCTCACCACGAGCCGTGGCCTGCACGCCTTCGCCGTCACCTTTGAGCTGGTGATCATCTCGGTGGCGGTGGAGCTCCTCTTGGGCCTGGCCATGGCCGTCCTCATCCAGCGGGCCTTCCCCGGCAAGAGCTGGCTCGTTACCCTGGTCGTGCTGCCCATGACCATTCCTAAAGTGGTGGCCGCGCTGGTCTGGAACGTGCTCCTCGACCCGCTGGTGGGGGTCATCAACTACTTCCTGGGGATCGTCGGGCTCCCTCTGGTCGACTGGCTCGCAGACCCCGATGTGGCCCTGTTCTCGGTGGCCATGGTCGACATCTGGCAGTGGACGCCCTTTATCATCCTGATTCTGCTGGCAGGGTTGGGAACCATCCCCCGAGAGCCTTATGAGGCCGCGGAACTGGAGGGCGCCACGGCCTGGAGGACCTTCCGCGGCATCACCCTGCCCCTCCTGAAGCCGTTCATCACCATCGCGGTCATCTTCCGAACCATCGACGCCATGCGGACCTTCGACTACGTCTACGTCCTCACCAAGGGAGGACCGGGGCTCGCGACAGAGACCGTAGACCTTTACGCCTACAAGATGGGCATCGCCGAGGCCGGCGACATCTCGTCGGCCACTGCCGCCGCGATCCTGCTGCTGGTGCTCACCCTCATCATCACCACCCTCTGGGTTCGCGCCATGCGCTGGGGTGAGGAGCTCTACTGAGCGAGCGGCTTTCCGAGCCCACCTGGGTGCACCCCGGCCAGGGTGCCGACCGGGTGGACCGCGGTCGGGTAAGCACACGGGTGGTGTACGATCGGATGCCGGCTGAGAAGGAGTGGTGGACCGTGGCACGGGAATCAACGGTTCCCGCCCCCCAAAGGCGGGGCCGGCTACGCTGGGGCGACGTGGGGGCCAGGCTCCTCGTCCTGGGGTACCTGATCGTCCTGTACTTCCCCATCTACTGGATGGTCACCATGGCGTTCAAGCGGCGGGTGGACATCACCATCATCCCGCCTAGGTTCATCTTCAAGCCCATCCTGCGCAACTTCGAGTGGCTCTTCGTCCATCAGGACATTTGGGGCCCCATCACCCGGGGGTTCATGGTATCAGTAGCATCGGTGGCCATCGCCATCGTTCTGGGCACCATGGCTGCCTACGCCCTGGCCCGCTTCCGCTGGTGGCGCCAGAACGACCTGGAGTACTGGATCGTCTCCACCCGGATGCTGCCCCCGGTGGCGGTGATCATCCCATACTATTACCTTTGGATGAAGTTCCGAATGCTGGATACTCTCACAGGCCTCGGTATCACCTACCTCACCATCAATCTCCCGCTGGTGATCTGGCTCCTCATCGGTTTCTTCCGGAGCATTCCCAGGGAGATGGACGATGCGGCCCGGGTGGACGGCTGTAGCCCGTTGCAGGCCTTCTGGTACATCGCCCTGCCCATGGCGAGGGGCGCCGTAGGCGCGGCAGCCATCCTGGCCTTCATTTTCACGTGGAACGACTTCTTCTTTGCGTTCATCCTGACCACGGTCAACTTCACCCTGCCCGTGGCCCTATCGTCCTTCATGACGGTTGGGCTCGAGGTGAAGTACGGGGAGATGGCAGCCGCCGGGTTGCTGGCGGCCATTCCGTCCCTGGTGCTGGCCATCCTGGCCAGGAAGTGGATTGTGACGGGGTTCCGGGGCATGGCCGGCATCGCGGCGACCCGGTGACGAAGGAGACGACGTCATGGGCGAGGGGCTTATGCTGGGCATCGACGTGGGGACCACCCAGTGCAAGGCAGCCGCCTTCACCCTCACGGGGCACCGGGTGGGTTACGCTTCCACCCCCACCCCCATCCACCAGGACGGTCCTGAGAAGGCCTGGCACCGGAAGAATGGTCGAGGGCCTGGCCTTCGAAACTCGGCGGCTCCTGGAGCGCCTCCGCGCGGCGGGAGCCGCCGGCGAGGAGGGCCGGCTCCGGGTGCGGGCCGTAGGCGGCCCCAGCCGGGACAGCCTGTGGATGCAAGTGAACCCCCGCCCATGGACGACCAGGCTTCCACGGTCTGTCAGGCCACGTCCGAAGAGGAGAGGGCGTACCAGGAGTTCTATCGAAACCTATGTCGCGACCCTGGACGCGCTTGCCAGGGCTCTGCGAGCTTGATGACCCGGCGGGGATGAAGGGAGGGATCGCGATGAGCCCGGGCGACCTGACACCCCGGGAGCGGGAACTGCAGCTCATGGTGACCCTGGCCCGCCTCTACTACGACGAGGGCCTCACCCAGCAGGAGATCGCCTCCCGGTTGAAGATGAGTCGCGTCCGCGTCAACCGCCTCCTGCAGCGGGCTCGCCACGAAGGGATCGTGGAGATCCGCATCTCGGATCCCATGGGGACCTCCCACGAGATGGCCTCGGAGCTGCGTACCGCTCTGGGACTCCAGGACGCAGTGGTGGCCCCCACCTCCTCGGAGGATCCGGCCGAGCTGGCCGACATCATCGGTGAGCGCGCGGCCCGCTACTTGGAGCAGATCCTGGCCGACGGGCATCTGGTCGGCCTGGGGTGGGGCCAGACCGTCTACCGGACCGTTCAGAACCTAGCCCCCGCGGCAGGGCGCGACCTTCTGGTGGTACCCGTCACCGGCGGCATGGGTGCATCCGACCCGGCCTTCCGCTCCAACGAGCTGGCCCGCGCCTTCGCGGAGAAACTGCGGGCCCGCTGGGTCCCCCTGGAGGCCCCCTTCCTGGTGGAGACGGTGGAAGCCCGCCAGGTCCTCTCCCAGCAGGAGATGATCCGGCGAGTGCTGGAGCTCTGGGAGCGGCTGGACGTGGCGGTGGTCGGCATTGGGGCCGCCATCGAACAGTCCCCGCTCCTGCGCACCACGCACTTCTCCAGCCAGGACATCATCGACCTGGAGCTGCAGGGTGTGGTGGGGGACCTGTGCTCTCGCTTCTTCAACCGCTCGGGTGAGCCCATCGTGACCGACTTTGATCGCCGGCTCATCTGCATGGAGCTGGAGCACCTCCACAGGGTTCCGCGGGTGGTGGCCGTGGCCGGCGGGCTCCGAAAGGTCTCCGCCATCCTGGCGGCCGGGGAGGCGGGCCACATCAACACGCTGGTTACCGATCGGGAGACGGCCACCGCCCTCCTGCAGCGGTCCCGGCGAACATCGGAACATCGTGGAGCTCCGATCTCCCCGAGGGGAAGCGAGAATGCAGGACGGGAGCCTGGACAGTCCCATGGCGCCAGCTCCCGACTCGAAGCAGGCGAAGCGGAACAAGAAGAGAGGCCCTCGGCGTCGGCCGAAGGCTGAGGCCTGATCCGAATGGAGGGATTCCAGTGCGTGCAGCGCTCTTTCGCGAGATAGGTTCCATTGTGGTGGAGGATCGACCCGTGCCCGAGCCAGGGCCGGGCGAGGTTCGAATCAAGCCCCTGGCTGTGGGCATCTGCGGGTCGGACATGCATGCCTTTGCCGGCGAGCACCCCTTCGTCCACCCGCCTATCGTGCTGGGTCACGAGATCGGCGCCCAAGTGGACGAGGTCGGCCCCGGTGTGGAGGAGCTGCGGCCGGGCCAGTTGGTCACCGTGGAGCCCAACCTGGTTTGCGGGACGTGCCACAACTGTCGTACCGGTCGCTACAATATCTGCGAGAACCTTCGGGTCATCGGCTGCGTCGGTTACGACGGCGCCATGACCGAGTACATGGTGGTCCCGTCGGAGAAGGTCTTCCCCGTTCCGGCCCACTGGAGCGCGGAGCGGGCGGCACTGGTAGAGCCCGTGGCGGTGGGCGTCCACGCGATCCGGCAGGGCGGCTTTCAGCCGGGTCAGAACGTCCTCGTCCTGGGGGCCGGTATCATCGGTCTGGTGACCGCGCAGGCGGCCCGGGCGTTCGGAGCCGGGCGGATCATCGTGGTCGACCTGCTCGGCAGCCGGCTGGAGCGAGCCCGTGGCCTGGGCTTCACCGACGTGGTAAACAACGCCACGGCCGACCTCCAGCAGGAGCTCCGGCGCCTGCTGAAGGGCGAGCTGCCCGACATGATCTTCGACTGTGTGGCCATCCAGCCCACCCTGGACACCGCCGTCGAGATCGCCCGCAAGGGCACGCGGATCGTGGTGGTGGGCGTCCCGGCCGGACGGCTCTCCGTTCCCATGCACCTGGTCCAGGACCGGGAGCTGGAGCTGGTGGGGACCCTCATGTACCGGCGCGAGGACTACGACGCGTCCATCCGTCTCATGGAGAGCGGGGCCATCTCCACCGAGGGCTTCATAACCCACCGCTTCGCAATGGACCAGGTGATGGAGGCCTTTTCGGTGGCCATCAACCAGAAAGAGACGGCCCTCAAGGTGATGTTGACCGTCGGTGCCTGAGCACCCAGGAGGAGATGACCCAGCATGAAAGCAGTCCAATTCCCTGCGGTGGGTGAAGTGCGGATGGTAGAGCTGCCCGATCCAACGCCCGGTCCCGGTGAGGTCCTGGTCCGGGTGGCAGCCGCCGGCATCTGCCACACCGACGTGCACATCCTGCACGGGAACTTCCCGGCCCGTTACCCCGTGGTGCCGGGTCATGAGTTCGCAGGGACGGTGGTGGCCGCCGGCGACGGCGTCGACCCATCCTGGGTGGGGCGTCGGGTGGCCGTCGATCCCAACGTTCCCTGCGGCACCTGCCCGGCCTGCAAGGAGAATCGCCAGAACCTCTGCCCCAACCTGGAGGCTTACGGCGTCACCCTGAACGGCGGCTTTGCCGAGCTGGCCACGGTGAAGTTGACCAACGCCTATCTCATCGGCGACCTGCCCTTCAAGGTGGCGGCCATGGCCGAGCCTCTCGCCTGTGTGGTCCACGGCCTCAACCTGCTGCGGCTTGAACCGGCCAGCCATGCGCTCATCTTCGGAGCCGGCCCCATGGGCCTGCTCCTGATGCAAGCCCTCAAGCACGCCGGGGCCGCCCGGGCAACCCTGGTCGACCTGCACCACCGTCGGCTGGAGATCGGACTTGAGCTGGGCGCCGACGCGACCCTGGTGGATGCCGATGGCCTCCAGGAGCTGGCACCCGAGCACGGCCGTTTCGACCTGGTGGCTGATGCCACCGGCGTGCCGGCCGTGGTGGAGAGACTCCCCCGGTACGTGCGCGACGGCGGGAAGATCCTCTACTTCGGTGTTTGCCCGCCCGATGCGGAGATCCGCTTGAAGCCGTACGACGTCTACAGGCGCGACCTGCAGATCATCGGCTCCTTCTCCCTCCGCCAGACCCTGGCGCCCGCCCTCCGGCTGCTGGCCTCAGGCGCGGTGCGGGTTGAGCCTTTGATCTCCCACACCTTCCAACTGGATGAGTTCGAGCACTGGATCCAGCAGGTGGGGAAAGCCGAGACCATGAAGCTGCAGGCTGTCCTGGAGTAGACGGGGGGATCGTGCGCCTGGGGGTGTTCTGCTCCGGCGGTGACGCCCCCGGGATGAACGCCCTCCTGGCCCTTACTCCTTGATGGCCCCGAAGGTAAGCCCCGTGATCAGCTGCTTCCGCACCAGGATGGCGAAGATCACGATGGGGATCACCGTGATGCTGGCCGCGGCCGCCATCTCTCCCCAGACGACGCCCTGGAAGGTGAGGAACTGGGTGACGATGGTGGGAAGGGTCCGGGCCTCGGTGGTAGTGAGGAAGAGGGCAAAGGCGAACTCATTCCACGACTGGATCACCAGCAAGATGGCCGTGGCCGCAATGCCGCCGCCCACCAGGGGGAGGGTGACCCGCCGCAGGGCCTGAAAGCGGCTACACCCGTCGATCTGGGCCGCCTCCTCCACCTCCACCGGCACATCCTCGATGAAGCCCCGTATCATCCAGATTGCGAATGGGATATTGAAGGAGAGGTAGGCGACGACGAGCACGAATCGCGTATCGAGGATGCCGAGGAAGCTTCCGATGAGGAAGTAGGGGATTACCACCGCGATGGGCGGCGCCATGCGAATGCTCAGCACCCAGAAGGCCAGATCCTCCCGGCGGCGGAATCGAAAGCGGGCGAAACCATACGCAGCGGGAATCGCGAACGCCAGGCTGACCAGCACTGTAAGGACCACAACCACCAGGCTGTTCTGCAGGTAGTCCAGGAAGACACCCCGGTTCATCAGGTCCGTGTAGTTCGCCAGGGTGGGCCGGAACCAGATCAACGGCGGGCGTGCGAAGATCTGGGTGCGTGTCTGGAACGACATGACCACCATCCAGAGGAACGGCCCCAGGAAGAGGAGGAGCACCAGCAGGCTGACCAGCTCGTTGACCGCACCGGTCATCACCCTGCCGGCCCGCGGTCGCCGGGAGAGAGCCGGCTGGACGGCACGGGCTCGAGCTCTGGGAGCGATCGGGCTCATACGCCTTCGACCTCCCTCCGGCTGCCCAGCACCCGCACGAAGAGCTGGGAGACCAGAATGATCACAACCAGCAGGATCATGGCCATGGCCGACGCATATCCCACCCAACCGGTCTGGTAGAAGCCCGTCCGGTACACCTGCATGGAAAGGACCTCCGTGGCGTTGCCCGGCCCGCCTCCCGTCAGCGAGAAGACCACGTCGAACATCTTCAGGGAGTCCATGGACCGGAGGATCAGAGCCACGAGGATGATGGGCCGCAGCAGGGGCAGCGTGATGTAGCGCAGGGTGGCCCACCCGCTGGCCCCGTCGACCAGGGCCGCCTCGTAAGGCGTTCGTGGCAGGGCACTCAGCCCTGCCAGAAGGATGAGGGCCACGAAGGGCGTCCATTGCCAGATATCGACCAGAACCACGCTGGCCAGGGCCAGGTCGGCTCCATACCAGTTCGGCTCCACCCCGGCGAGGGTCCCCATGAAGTAGTTGACCATGCCGTAGTTGGGGTTGAAGTAGAGACGCCAGATGAGCCCGGCGATGGAGGGCGTCACCGTCATGGGAATGACCAGCGTGGCAACCAGGACGCCTTTCCCCCAAAGTCGGCGCTGGGAAAGGAAGAGCGCCAGGGCGAAGCCAAGGATCAATTCGACACCCACCGTGCTCACCACGTAGATGGCCGTGGTGCGCAGGGATTGGAGGAACTGCCGGTCACTCCAGAGGTCGACAAAGTTGACCAGCCCTGCGAACTCCCGTGCCTCCCACGGGTAGCCCAGCTCCCAGTGGTGGAGGGAGGTGTAGAACAGGAAGAGCGTCGGCAGGATGGTGATCACGAAGAGCACCACCACCGCCGGCAGCACCCAGGGCGCCGCCTGGCGCCAGTTCGATCGCACCTGGTTCCCTTTCACGGCTCTCGTCTCCAAGGAGTTCTCCTTTGGCCCGGTGGAACGGTACCGCGGAGCGGGCAGGCCATCTCCCGCCCCGCGGCGTTCTTCGATCGAGCCTTGCATCCCCGCATCAATCCGGGGATGCAAGGCGTTTCCCGCTTACCGGCGGCGGAGAAGCCCCTGAATCTCCGAAGCCGCCAGCTCCGCTGCTTGCTCCGCCGAGATCTGCCCGACCAGGGCCTGAGAGCCGTAAAGGCCCAGGATCTCACCCATCCTCGGCCACTCAGGCATTCTCGGCCGCCAGTCCACTCCCTGCTCCACCAGCCTGTTGGCCAGGTCCAGCGAAGCGGAGATCTGCGGGTAGTACGGATAGCGCTCAACAAAGTCCGGGTCGTCCAGGATCGAGAGGCGAGTCACCACGCCGCCCCGGTTCACGTACTCCTCCGCGTTGGCGCGGCTGGTCATGAACATGATGAAAGCCCACGCCGCATCCTTGTTGCGGGACTGGGCGGAGAGGGCCAGGTTCCAGCCGGCAACGGCACCGTAGGCTCCATCGGGACCTGCCGGCGGGGGCAGATAGCCAACCTTGCCGGCGACGATGCTCCGCTCGGCGTCCTCAATCCACGGAGCCAGCGCGGTGGCGTCGAACCAGAGGGCCGACTGGCCCTGCATGAAGCTGGTGGTCGCCTCTTCGTGGGAGAAGTTCTCGATGCCCGTTGGTGCGTACTTCATCAGGTCCAGGTAGAACTGAAGCGACTCTACGACCTCCGGGGAGTTGACGACCACGTCGGTCGTGCCCGGCTTCAGCACCCTGCCCCCGTAGGGGTACAGGAACTGGAACCAACCGTAGACCAGATGGTGCCCGCGCCGCCCTCTCATGGAGATGCCCGACAGCCCGGGTTCCTTCTCGTCGAAGAAGCGGGCCGCCTCCAGGAGGTCGTCGGTGGTCTTGATGCGGGCCGGGTCGTAGCCGTACTTGTCGAAGAGGTCCTGGCGGTACGCCACGAAGGCCGACTCGCCCGCAGACGGAATGCCGTAGACCTTCCCGTCGTAGGAGCCGAGCCCATCCCGGTAGGCAGGAACGATGTCCTCGTAGTCAAACCACGCCGGTGTCTTGTTGGGGTCGGCCAGGTACGCGTCCAGCGGATCGACGACCTGCTTGGCGGCGAACTCGCCGATCCAGGTCACGTCCATGCTCACCACGTCGTAACGCCCCGTGCGGGCCGTATGCTCCGTTAGGAGTTTGTCGTGGAGGTAGATCTCCTCCATGACGTCCCACTCCACTTGGATGCCGGTGAGTGCCTCGAACTCGGCTTCCATCGCCTGGAACGCCTCCGTCGACGGATGGGTCTGGGCCCCCACGGTGATGGTGGTTCCGCCGAGGCGGCTGCGAACCTGGTCCCCCCACTCCTCGAGGGCAGCATCTTGCGCCCACGCCGGAACCGTCGCCAGGGCGGTCACGAGGAGGAGAGCCGACAGCGCCTTACCCCGTTGCCTCACGTTGCTCGCTCCTTCCATGCTTGAGATTCACTTGCACCCACGGCCAGATGCAATGGCTTCGTCCCCGCTCCTTACGCGCCTCCGCCCATTACCCGACTCTCCGCGCGTGCCTCGTTCGCCGAGACCTCCACGGGCACGCGGATGGTGCGAGGCGTTCGGTCCCCTCCTTTCAAGAGAGCCACCAACTCCTCGGCGGCGATCCGCCCGAGGTCGTAGGCAGCCTGAACTACGGCCACAACGGGATTGAGCTGAAGTCCGAACCATCCCACGTCGTCGAACCCTGCCACTTCCACGGTATCCCGCCGCCCTGCCTGCTCCAGGGCTCGCAGGACCCCGGCGGTCATGGTGTTGTTCGCAGCGAAGATGGCGGTCACCTCAGGCAGTTCCACCAGTAAAGCCAGCGTCGCCTCGCGGGCCGCCCGCTCGTCGGAGTCCCCACAGCGCAGCCATGTCTCCACGGGTTCGATGCCCGCATCCGCCAGAGCGTCCCGGTATCCGGCCACCCGTTCGGCGGTACTGCTTAGCCCCTGCTTCCCCGTAATCATGGCCACCTGGCGATGTCCCCGTTCCAGGAGGAGGCGGGTCGCCTCGTACGCGCCCTCACGGTTTTGGGACATGACCGCTGTTGCCGGCGCGGCGGTCACTTCCCGGTCGAGGTAGACCACCGGCAGGCCAGCGGCCAGCATTCTGCCCAAGGTTGCATGCTGACCTGCCGTCGGCACCAGAAGGATCCCGTCTACCTGCTTGCTCCACAGGACGCTCAGGTAATGGTCTTCCTTGACCGGGTCTTCGTCAGTGTTACAAAGAATGAGACTGTAGTCGTACCCGGCGAGCGCGTCCTCGCAGCCACGCGCGACCTCCGGGAAGAATGGATTGGAGATATCGGAAATGACCAGCCCAACGGTGCGCGACTCCCGACTGCGAAGGCTTCGAGCCAGGAGGTTAGGCCGGTAGTTCAGCTCGCGCATGACCGCAAGGATCCGCTGGGAGGTCGCGGCCGACACCTGCCGTGTCCCGTTTAGGAAGTGTGAGACGGTGGCGGTGGAAATGCCGGCCTTTCGCGCCACGTCACGCATGGTGGGGTTAGGACGTCGCTGCTGCCGATCCATAGGTCCGCTCCCGAGAGGTAATCGTTCTCCCGTAATCGATTAACCTCCGCAATGCTATTTCCACACGGTTCCGGGATATCCTGCCAATCCCGGAACCAGCAGGCAGCAGCGCCCGCGCCCAGCAGAGGAGCCCCCAATGCCCGGGTCCCTCTTGCGTGTCAAGCCTTACCGATCCGCGCCCCCCGGCTCCCCGTAGGTAACAACCATCCGGGCCAGGTCGTGGTGCTGTCGCGCCTCAACGATGGCCGCGGCGTGCAGGGCCGCCCCTACAGCCGCCTCCTCCCGGTAGATAGGTACGAGGAGCGGCTTGCCGAAGGCAGCCGCCATATGCTCCCGAAGAATTCGGTTGGCTCGAATCGCATGGCCGCTCCCCACCAAGTACTCCAGCGCCTGTCCGTAGGTCACGTCGACTCCGGAACCCACCCAGAACTGATGGAGCTCGTTCACGATCCCCTGGCAGAAGCCGTGCACCAGGTGGCCCAGGGTAAAGTTCTGCAGAGTGATGTTCCCGATGGAGCCTCGGACATCGGGATCGACGCGGGAGCCCGCCAGGCGTGTGTCCACCCTTAGCAACGGTTCGGGAACTGCAGAGGGCACGGCAGCCATGATCTGGTAGGGATCGTCTACCGTCCCCCCGGCGACCCGGATGATCTCCCCAATGAGAGAAGCCAAGCGTTCCAGGGCCTTCCCGCCGGTCAGACTCGCGCCCACGTAGAGGACCCGGCCGTCCGGATAGGGGCGCCGCTCCAGGCCGATGGTGGTGTCGAACCTGCACTCCTCTTCCCCCATCAGACTGTTGAGGAAGCTGATCTGCGCGCTCGTGCCGATGTTTACCAACGCCGAGCGAGCTGGTTCCCTAATGCTTCCCAAGAAGCTAGCCTGGTTATCGCCCAGGGGTGTGCAGACCGGGATCCGGCCCTCATACCGGCCGAGGACTCGCCCCTGGGCTACAACCTCCGGGAGTGCCAGAAAGGGCTCCCCCAGCTTCGCCCAGGCCTGTGGGTCGAAGTCGCCCCTGTTCGGATCATAGAGCCCCAGTCCGTGAGCCAGGGTGGGATCCGTCACGGGGGCGCGCGTTCCGGCCAACTGCATGGCTGCGTACTCAGAGATGCCGCAAACGCCCCGAGCACCGGGCGGAACCGCCCCGATGTGCAGGTTTACGAAGTGGGTGGCGGCCCCCATGCCCACGGCCACCTTCCGGCCCGTGAGCTGTTCGAGGACTTGGTGGTAGGGGCGCCCGTCCGAGCTCGTGCGGCTCGCCCGAGCGTCGAGCCAGGTGTAAAGCGGACTGATCGCCCTTCCATCGGTATCCACATAAAGGATGCCGTGCATCTGCCCCGTGACACCGATACCCCGAAAGGGCCCGTACCGGTCCAAGGCCTCGTCGAGGGAGGAGCGGGCCGCCACCAGCAAACGATGGGCATCCTGGAGGTGTTCGTCCGGCAAGGCCTGGGGCAGCTCGGCGCCATGCGGTCTGCTCCACGCCCGGAGAACCTGGCCGGCGGCCGTGTCGACGACAGCGCAGGAGACCGAGGTGGTTCCAATGTCCAGTCCGGCGTAGCGTTCGGGCGTCGTTCCCGTGGAGACCATCCCTCACCCGAGGCAGCAGTAGGATCGGCCTCAGCCGCATCAACGACATCGAGAGCCAGAGAGCAGCCCGTCTAGGTCGCAAGAAGGGCCTCGAGCTATTGGTTCCACATGCTCCCTTCCCTGCCTCCCGGCCACCGGCAGAGGTACAGGCCCGCGTTCCCGCGAAGCTCCATCTCGCGTGGAGCTTTCACCGAAACAGCCGGAGGTGTCTGAACCGCGGCCGAGCGAACGTCTTCACGCCCCTCTCCCTGGCTCTGTGCCTCAGCGACCGCGTCCCCCCTACGAGCCCAGCCGGCTTGCCATTTCACGGCAGAGCGCCTGGATGCCCTGCCTGGATTCCTCGTCGGAGGGCAAGAGCGGGGGTCTGCAGAGACCGTTGCCGAATCCTTGGGCTCGGAGCGCTTCCTTGATGGCGGGCACGCTTCCGTAACCCAGCTCATGCGCGACCCGGGCGACGTCCCGCTGCCAGGAACGGGCCGCCTCCAGGTCTCCCGAGCGGAAGGCCTCCCACAGGTGGACGTACAGATCCGGGAAGGCATTGGCGTGCCCGCTGACGCTGCCCTTGCAGCCGATGCTCAGGGCGGGCAGGAGTTGTTCGTCGGCGCCCTGCAGTACGTCGAAGTCTGCGTCCTGGGTGGCCGCCAGTACTTCGGAGACGGCCGTCAGGTTGCCCGAGCTGTCCTTCATGCCCACCACGTTCGCGATGGAAGCGGCCAGGCGCCCTACCACTTGGGCGCTCAGGCGGTTACCCGTGCGCGCGGGGAGATCGTAAAGGTAGACGGGCATGCTCTCGCCTGCCGCGTGGGAGATGGCCCCGTAGTACGTACTCAGTTCGGCCGACGAGTATCCGTAGTAGTAGGGTGTGATCGCAGCCACGCCGTCGGCGCCTGCGTCTCGCGCATGCTGTGCCAGCGTGACCGCCGTGCTGGTTCGGATGGCACCCACCTGAACGAAGACGGGCACCCGGCCGCGTACTTCCTCGAGCACCGCCTCGGTGATCGCCCGTCCGTCGCTCGCCCTCCTCGAGGAGTGCGAACTCACCCGTCGACCCGCCGATGTAGAGGCCGTCCACCCCCCGGCTCACCAGCCAGGACGCCAGGGCACGGACGCCTGCCAGGTCCACCGACCCGTCATTGTTGAACAGGGTAGCAAGCGCCGGGCAGATACCGCTCATACGCCGCATCTCTCGTCCTCCCTTTCGGCTTCTCCTGCTGGCAGCCATGCTTCGGGGACCCTTGCCCACCCTCGGGATCACGCATCGTGACCGGAGAGGATCTGGGTGTGAATCTGCGCGCCGTTCTCTCCACCCGCGATGGGTATGGAGCTCTCGCGCCGGATCGCGGCGTACCCTTCCGGCTCGTCCGTCAGGTAGGGCTCCTCCAGCCAGAAGGGAGCGTAACGCTCCAGCGCCCGGGCAACCCGAACGGCTTCGGGGACGCTCCAGGGCCTGGCTACATATCCCTGGCCCGCGTCCAGGAGGAGGTCCACCGCGTCGCCGATCGCCGAGCGAGCGCGCTCGGCCACCCGGAGGTTCGCATCGAGGGTGGGCGCGCCGATGCGGACCTTCACCGCGGTGAAGCCGCGGTCCACATAGCTTCGTAGCTCATCCTCCAGCTGGCCCTTCGCGAAGTTGACGCCACCGCTGGCGTAAGCTCGGATGCTTCGGCGGACCTTTCCGCCCAGGAGCTCGTAGACGGGCCTTCCCAGGGCCTTACCCACCAGGTCCCAGAGGGCCATCTCCACGCCGCCCATGACGCTCACGGCAACACCGCGGCGCCCCCAGACGATGCTGCCCTTGTACATGCGCGCCCAAAGAGAAGAGATGTTCCACGGTTCCTCGCCGACGATGAACGCCTTCAAGGCGTCGACGGCCGCCTCGGCCACCCGCGGCGCCTGCGGCCCCGGGTTGATCTCGCCCAGGCCGCTCAGCCCGGCATCCGTCTGGACCTGGACCAGACACGCCGTCTGTCCGTGCGCCACCCCGCCAGACCAGGTCCACCGCTCGGCCTCGGTGTACTCGTAGGACAGGAAGATGACCTTGCAGTCAACGATCCGCACCACGGACCCCTCCTCGCTCCCGCGGCCGATCTCGATGGACCGGCTGCGTCATTCACGGACAGCCTTCTCCCGACCTCCAAATCCCAACCGCCTCGACAGCTCCTCGGCCGCCGCCTTCACGTGGGTGCTCAAGGACCTCAGGCGCTCGAGGGGAAGCCGCGCCTCAGGGCCGGTGACGCTGATCGACGCGATCACCCGCCCCGTGTAGTCGTGCACCGGCGCTGCCACGCAGCGGACCTGCTCCTGGCTCTCGCCGTCATCCAGCGCGTAACCCCGTTCGCGAACCGTCTCCAGCTCCTCCATCAAGCGGGCGACGTCGGTGATGGTTCGCTCCGTCCTGGACTCCAACGGACGCGATTTCAAAAGCTGCTGCAGCGACTCGTCGTCCAGGTAGGCCAGGAGTGCCTTGCCGCTGCCCGTGGCGTAGGCGGGGCCACGGGCACCTATCTTCGAGACAAGGCGGATCGGCTGCGGGCTGTCCACCTTGTCCAGACAGAAGACCTCGCCGTTGTCCAGCACGCTCAGATGCACCGTCTCCTCGGTCACCTCCGAGAGCATCTTGAGAATGGGATGAGCGGCCTTCCGGATCTCCATCTGCTCGGCCACCACCTGGCCCAATTCGAAGAGCACGAGCCCTGGCCGGTACGTCCTCTGCACGGGATCCTGGATGACGAAGCCCGTCGCCACCATGGCTTTGAGTATCCTGCGCGTCGTACTCTTGTTCGCGTCGATCTCGCGCGCGATCTCGCTCAGGCTCGCCTCGCTACCCGAGCATGTCCTTCTGCCGTACACCCCGATCCGGTCCTCCAGGCGGTGGAAGACAGTGCGGATATCGACGGTGTGCTTGAGCTGCCGGTTCATCCGTTCGATCTGCCAGAGCTGTCGGCACCCGGCCACCACGTCGTCGGTTCATCACGCGGTGTCCGCCAGACCACGCGCAGAGGAGTTCAGCACAGGTCCGTCCAACTCGGAGAGGTGATGCCTAACCGCGCAGGCACTCTGTCCCTCGGGCAGCAAGTCCTGAGGTAGGGGCGGCACGAGGTCGACCTGATGCGGTTCGCAGTCACGGAAGTGCTCTGTGCCCTATCCTTTCGACAGATCTCGCCCGAGACCTGGTTGTGTGACCGAGGACATCCGCTCAGATGGGCTGCTAAGGAGTGGTGCCGAGATGGCAGTCGAAGCGAGACTTCAGGAGATGGGCCTCCGCCTCCCGGAGGCGCCTGCCCCGATGGCGGCGTACGTGCCGGCCGTGCGGGCGGGCAACCTGGTCTTCATCTCAGGGCAAGGCCCGATCCGGGACGGCCAGCCCGCCTACAGGGGCAAGGTGGGAAGCGACCTCAAGGAGGAAGATGGGCGCGAAGCAGCCAGACTTGCGATCCTGAACGCCCTGGCCGTCCTCAAGGCCGAGGTCGGGGACCTGGAGCGCGTCCGAAGGATCGTCAAGCTCTTGGGCTGGGTGAACAGCGCCCCTGGCTTCGAGCGTCAACCCTTCGTGATCAATGGGGCCTCGGAGCTGCTCGAGCATCTCTTCGGGGAGCGCGGGCGCCACGCCCGCAGCGCTGTAGCCGCCAACGAGCTCCCCTTCGGAATCCCAGTCGAGATCGAGATGATTGCGGAGGTCGAAGCGTAGCGGGTCCGCTCGCGGGTGCTCCCCTGCGGCTGCCGCGGACCGCTGCAGTTGCAGGGCTATCTCATTCGCACGATGAAGCGGACCCTCTCCGCAGCCATCCACCGGATCACCGCATGCACATGCTCGATCGCCGCCTCCATCAACCGGCTCCCCGTCGCGCGGGTGGCCCGGGCTGGAGATCCGAAGTAACCCCTCGTCGTGAGTGCAGCGAAATCTCTGAAGACAAATCCCTGGGGCGGGTCCGGCGGGCGGGGGACTTCCGGGAGCTCGCGACGCACCGCCTCCCGAACTCGTTCGGGGCACGCGGCCAGCATCAGAGACGTTTCGGCCTCTCCGGCGTGCCCGATGTCCGCTGGCCGATCGCGGCAGGTCTCTGCGATCATCGGCCCCAGTCCGTCGAAGTAGCTCGTTACGACCACCAGCATCCCCCGGGTTGAGGACACCCGGGCAGCCGCGGCCTGCAGATGGGGAACGTTTCCTCCGTGGCCGTTGAGCAGGAGCACCTTGCGGAGCCCCCGGAGGTTCAGGCTTTCGCAGAGGTCGGTGATCACCTGCACCAGGGTCTCGCTCCTGAGGCTGACCGACCCGGCGAACCGGAGGTGGTGCGGTGAGAATCCCGTCCAAAGGGCAGGAAGCACCAGCAGGTGCAGATCCCGCGCCCGCTCCGCGACTTCTTCGGCAACGTGTTGAGCAAGGAATGCATCCGTGTCCGTCGTCAGGTGAGGCCCATGCTGTTCCAGCGCCCCGACAGGCAGGATAGCGATGGTCTCACCCGTTCCCAGAGCGCTCAACTCCCTGCTCGTCTGCTCACCCCACCGCATGGGGACCCGCACCGCCTTCCCCGAGCAGCTTCCCGCTCATCTGTCGTTCTCTCGTCTCGCTCCATCCCGGCGCGAGCGTAGCGCCTCATGTCCGGTGCTCGAGGCTTCGACGACCTCGGTGCCTACGACGGTGTACCGGGGTAGGATGAAACGAGACAAGCGCTCACGGCCACCGGCGCTATCCGGAGCCTCGAGGGAGACTTCCTCGATCCGGAAGAGGGTGAAGCGGGCAAGCGTGCCTGCCCGAAGCCATCCTGCCGCCCGCTCACCCAATCCGAGGATCCTCCAGGGGTGAAAGGTCACCGCTTCCAGCACCCCAGTCAGGGGCATGCCCAGGTTCAGCAGCTTGGACATGGTCGTACCCAGGTCCCACACCGGCCCTGCGATGTTGTGTTGGTGCAGGTCCGTGCTGATGGTGTAGGGTACGAGGCCGCGGTCCAGGGCGCGCTTGGCTACGGAAAAGGAGAAGGAGGCACCTCCATGACCCACGTCCAGGCGGACGCCCCGTCCAGCCGCGTCCACCATCGCCTGGAAGAGCCGGTCATCCTCGCCAATGCTTGCACCCCGCTTGCCGTGAAAGCAGTGAGTAACCACGTCGCCTTCGTCCAGCAGATCGAGCACCTCGTCCAGAAGGGGCGGCGCCTCGCCAACATGAACCATCAGGGGCAGGCTCGCAATCCGGCTCAGCTGCTTGGCGACGCGGACAGGCGTGATGCCCCAGTCACCCAGGATCACGTGACTCGCCCGCACCTTCAGGCCGCGGATGACCGAGCGGTGACGGTCGACCGCGTCGAGCAGCCGGTCCGCATCGATCGAGTGAACCGAGGTCAGCTCACTCACCCGGTTGCATGCGACGAGACCGATGGATCCGACGTTGAGGAACGCATAAACCTCTTCCGTGCTCCGGCCAGTCACGAACTCCAGGAATCCTTCCACGTTGGCCTCGCCGGCGGAGCCTGCGTCGACGAGGGTGGCCACCCCCCGGGCCAGCCCCGCGTCGGAGGCCCGCACGCCGATATCGGTCGCACCGTGGTAGATGTGGGTATGCAGGTCCGCCCATGCTGGCGAGATGTACGCTCCTTCAGCGTCGACCTGCATTTCTTGCGCCTGGGGTTCGATCGCAGGTCCGACGCGTTCGATACGCCCGTCCGCCGCAATGGAGACGTCGACGACCCTATCCGCGACCCCCTCCGCCGGCAACGCAGGCTTGACACCACGAATCAGGACCCTGCCCATACTCCTTCCGCCCCCCGTCACTTGCCCGAAGCTGAATCGTCTCTCTGGAGCCGTAGGAACTTCGGGGGTCAGCTCCCCGGAGACTCTCCACCGTCACCCATCCCACCCAGGTAAGCGTCAGGCCAATCCAGGAGCGCCTGCTCCCTCCCACCTGGCGGTATCCCCTGCCCTGCCCACGGGACCTGTCCCACGTCGACGCAGGGCAGGCCGTCTGGCGTATAGGTGGATCGCCTCGGGCCCAGCCTGCCAGGCACGACAGGTTCGGGCGCCGGTGACGGGGACTCCTTGAGTACACCTTCGCGCACGCTCTGCGCCATCCGTTCGAGAATCACCGGAACATCGCCCTCCAGGAGGTTGCAGGGGTCCAGCTCGAAGTATCCCAGGTCTACGTGGTGATCCCGTACGGCCACCGGCGGGGAGCCCGTCCGGAGGGCCTGGGCCAAGGCCGCGGCCGCTCGGCCGGGGTTCGGCCCGTCCAGGTGGACCCGGACCCGCGTGATGGGGTTCCCCGTGGGATCCGGTACCTCCACGGCCCTCAGGCCCGGGATTCGCTCCATGCCTTCCCCCAGCTCCCGAACCCTCCGATACTCGGCTTCGTGCTGCGCACCGTGGTCCAGCGCAAGCCAGCGCTCCAGGGCGGCCACGGCTCCGACGATGCCTTCCTTACCCACCTTCATAGCCCGCCCGATGCCCCGTACCTGGTTCAGGTACGCGGCCCGCACCAGGTCCTTTCGGCCGGCTACGATGCCCGCTGTCGGCCCAGCCAGGAACTTGTGCGCGCTGTAGACCGCCAGGTCCGCGCCCAGGCCGATGAAGGACCTGAGATCGTACTCAGACGCGGCATCCACGATGACCGGAACGCCAGCTTGCCGCGCGATGCGCGCTACGTCCCCCAGCGGCAGGAGACCGGATTGAACGGTGTGGTGGCTGACGACGTAGACGACCGCCGCCGTCTCCCGGTCGAGGGCATGCTCGAGCTGGTAGGGCCTGCAGTCGGTTGCGCTCCCGATCTCCAGCACCTCTGCCCCAGTGAGCCGGATCACCTGCGAGATCGGCACGCCGAAGTTCACCACGTGGCCCTTCTGGATAATGACTCTGCGACTCAGGGCAGAGGTATCCGGTAGGCTCTCGATCGCCCCCAGGTCGCTGCCGGTCATACACCCCGCCACCGCCACGGCGACGCCCCCGGCGGCAGACCCGGTGACGCAGCCCGCTTCGGCGCCGGTGGCCCGCACGATCACCGAGCTGGCCATCGCCTGCAGCGCATGCATGTCTACGAAACAGCGCAGAGACTCCATCACCAACCTCGCGACGTCCTCGGGAACCGAGGAGGCGCCGAGGTCGGTCATGGTGCCGGATGCGTTGATCACCCGGTGCTCCTGCAGCCACGAAACGAGGTCTACGGCCATCGCCTCCCCCATGCGTCTCACCCTACCCTTTCACACTACCGGCCAGGAGGCCGCTCACGATGTACTTCTGAAAGGTGAGCGCCACAAGCACCGGCGGGATGACCGAGAGCACCCCGGCGGCAATCATGGCCACGTAGTCGATGTCAACGTCGGTGGCGAACATGGCCGCCACCACCGTGCTCGTGTACGCGGCCTCGGAAGACGTAAGGATGAGGGCAAAGAAGAACTCCCCCCAGGTCAGCATGAACGCGAGGATGCCCGCGGCCACCAACCCTGGTAGCGAAAGCGGTAGGATGATGAGCCTCACTACCTGCCCTCGGGTGCATCCGTCCATCCGGCCGGCGTCCTCCAGGTCCTCCGGAATGCTCTGGAAGTAGGCGCGCAGCAGCCAGATGACGTATGGAAGGATAAAGGAGAGGTTGATGATCACCAGCGTCTCCAGTCGATTGAGCATCCCCACGAACCGGGCGGCCAGATAGAAAGGGACGGCGATCGCCAGCGCCGGCATCATGCGCGTGCCCAGGATGAGAAACATCACGGCATTCTTCCCCCGAAACCGGAGCCGGGCCAGAGGATACGCCGCGTAAGCACCGGCAGCCACCGCGGCCACGGCCACGCTGGCCGCCACGATCAAGCTGTTCAAGAGGGAACGGGGAAAGATCCGCACCTGATAGGCCGTCCCGGCGGTCTCGCCTGTGAGGGCACCCCGCAGAAGACCTGCGTAGCTCTCCAAACTCACTGGGTTGGGAATCCACTTGGGAGGGACGGAGAGCAGAGCCGTCTCCGTCTGGAGACTGGACGATACCAGCCAGACGAACGGCCCGGTCAGGTAGACGAATGCCAGCATTGCTCCAAGGTAGAGCAGCGAGACCTTCGCCACTCTGCTCCACCGCAGATTCACACGCAACCGTCCCACCTCCGCAACCCCTAGAGTCCAGCGAGGTCTTCAGATCGCTCGCTCTGTCCACTACTTGCCATCGCCACGCAGCAGGCGGAAGTAGAAGACCGAAATGCTCAGGGTGATCAACCCCAGTACGATGGCCAGGGCGCTGCCGCTGCCGAAGCTCAGGCGGACGAACGTATCGTTGTAGATCATCCATCCCAGCACGGTTGTGGCGTTTCCCGGACCCCCACCCGTCAGCACATAGATGATGTCGAACACCTTCAGAGCGAACATCGTCTCAAAGATGAGCACGACGAGGAGGGTAGGACGGAGTGATGGAATCGTGATGGAGCGCAGCCGCTGCCAGCGGCCCGCCCCGTCCACGGTGGCGGCCTCATAGAGCTCCCCTGGGATGGTCTGGAGGCCAGCCAAGATCAGGATCGTCGCCAGAGGAACGTCCTTCCACGCATAGGCGAAAACGCTCCACGCCATGGCGCTTGGCATACTCGTCAGCCACGACCGATAGGTGCCGATCACCCCTGACTGGGTGAGCATGCCGTTCACGATCCCGTAGCTCGGGTCCAGCAACCACTTCCACATGAGGCCGTTCACCACGTGCGGAATGGCCCACGGGATCAGCAGCATCGCCCGGAGAACGCCCCGGCCCTTGAAGCGCTCGTTCAGGAGGAGCGCCAGGAGAAAACCCACCAGCATGATGAGCGCCACCGACAGGGCCGCAAAGACGAGCGTGGTCTGAAGCGAGCCCCAGAAGCGAGGATCCTGGAGGATGTCTCCGTAGTTTTCTAGCCCTACGAAGGGGTGCATGGGCCGCTTGAGATTCCAGCGGTGGAGACTCAGGTAGGACGCGTACGCTATTGGGAAGAGGACGGTCGCAAGGATGATGATCAGCGCGGGCGACATGAAAAGGAGCCCGGTCGTACCAGCATTTCGCTCCGTAATCGGTACGGACCGGTTCACGCGGCCCACCATGGCCTCCCTCATGAGCTCCGTCTCCCTCCTCTGGCAGGCAAGCAAGGTTCCCACTGTGAAAGGGCGCGGCGACCGGCTCGCAAGCCGGCCGCCGTACCCAGGCTTACCAGTACTCCTCCCGCAGATCGGTCCACTCGTCGGCCAGCCGTTCGAGTGACTGCCCCTCGTCCGATCTCCCGGTCAGGATGTTCTGGAAGACGTCCCACGCCGAGACGTCCCATTCCGCGAACCACGGTGTGAAGCGATACGGCCGACCCACCGTGTACTTCGCCTGCTCGCGCCAGGCGTCGAGGTCGCTCCAGGTGCCGAGCGCCGCCACGATCTCAGGATCCTCGAACATCGAGTCGTAGGCGAAGCCCAAGCCAAACTCGATCGCCCAACGCTTGGGGACGTAGTACTCACCGGTCGCATCCCTGCCCCCCAGGAATTGAAGCAGCTTCCACGCTTCCTCCTTGTTCCGCGACGCGGTGGTGATGGCATAGAGACGAACATAGGCAGTCGTGCCGCTCCGGACTGTATCCGTACCTGGAATCAGCCCGTTCCTGATGTGGCCAGCCTCGCGGGAGCTGCTCGGATCGTTCATGGTCCGAACATCGTAGTCCGCCACGATGGTAAACGAGTGCGTGCCCGCCGAGAGCGCACGGGTCACGTCATGATCGTCCGAGTTGAGCGAAGCCTCGTCGACCAGTCCCTCAGCCAACGCCCGCTTGAGCCACGCGAGGGCGTCCCTGAAGGCACTTCCCTCCTGGTGAAACTGAGGTTCATGGTCATCGTCGAAGAGGACGCCACCGCGAGAGACAGTCATGTCCTCGAGCGTATTCGTGATGTACATGCCCTTCTTCAGCTGTAGGATGATCGGATGCTCGGCGATCCCGCCGGCCCTGATCGCTCGCGCCTGCTCCAGCAGCTCATGCCAGGTGCGCGCCGGCTCCTCGAATCCCGCCCGTTGCAGGTGCTCCGCGTTGTATGCGAGGACGCGAAGCCCCGAGTAATAGGGCAGACCATAGAGATGGCCACTGTACGAAAGCTGGTGCACCATGGATGCCGGCATGTCGTCGATGTACTTCTGAACTCCCGGCAAGTCGTCGATGGGCATGATCCACCCGGCCGAGGCCCACTCTGCCAGGAAGTTGTCCCGTACGTAGACGACGTCGAACTCCGTTCCTCCCACGAAGCTGGCAACCATACGGTCGCGGTAGTTGTCACTGGGGAACGGCGTGAACAGTGCGCTGATCCCCGTCTGCTGCTGGAACCTTTGGAGGTTCTCGTTCACGACGTCGACCTCGTAAGGCCAGCCGGTGACGCGGAGGGTCACCTGCGCTGAGGCCGTGAGGGAACTCGCCAGCAGGACCAGAAACAGCCATCCGACCAGTGCGACGTACCGACGTCCCATGAATCACCAGACCTCCTTCGGCTGAATGTTGTAGAGCACCGCGGTGGAAGCCACCCGCCTCGCGTACTCTGAGAATCACGATTAATCACGGTTCGACGCGGTAGGAATACGTGGGAAAGCAATCGTCTCGATGGGTACCTGGAATAGTGCAGCGAGCCTGAGCGCTGTCACAAGCGAAACGCGGCGTCGTCCGGTCTCATACTGGCTAACGCAGTGCTTCGTACACTCGAGGAATGCTGCCACATCTGCCTGGGTAAGACCGTTCCTTTGGCGTAACTGCCGCAGCGTGAGCGCCTGGTGCACCACCGCCATCGCCCGTTCCCCCCCAGCGGCCAAATGGTAACTGAATCCCAGTGTAGTACACGTTCTGTGTATTGTCAAGTCGTAGTACACGTATCGTTACGGAGGATGGGAAGCCTAGCGCGGTTAACAGAATGTGATACGGAAGAGCTTGGGGAGGTTACCGCGCCTTGGGATTCCCCACCCGTCTCCGCCAGCTGCGTGAGGCGAAAGGGATGACACAGCAGGACTTGGGGGCGCTGATTGGAGTCACCAAGAACAGCATCTCATCGTACGAGCGCGGCGTGCGGACACCGGAGTTCCACCTGCTCTTGCGCATGGCGGACGTCTTCGGGGTGTCTACCGACTACCTGCTGGGTCACACAGAGCGAGACGTGTCCCCCGACCAGAGACTCGCTCTCTTGGCCATCGAACTGGGCGAGAATGGAGCGACCGATGAAGACGTACGGCTTATCCTGGAGTTGTTGAAGTGCCGACGGCGCATCTCTAGCGCGCACCAGGAGATGTCCGCGGCTATCGAGAGAGAGCGGCGCTCGCGACGGAGGTAAGGTCGGACCTGTTACCGACGAAAGATCGCACACCAGAGTCAGGCCCTCCTCGAGTGGCCGACAAGTCGGCCCCCCGATCGTCCCGGGCGGCCAGGCTCCGTGGGAACTTCTAGGTTGGCCGTGCTCCCTTAAGCGGTTCACCCACGAGGGTCGGTGCTTTGGCACCCTGGGGTTTTGACATAGGCCTTCCCGCAGTGTGGCGGAGCGGCGAGAAAAACCTCGAGTCGGCGCCAGTGGGAGGCAGGAATTCGGCGACGGGGCGTGAAGTTGTCGGAACACTCTCCGGCAGGTGGCAGGGAACGCAGGCCGTGGCCGATTCGAGCTGGCTCCGGAAAAGGAGAGGGCAGATGAAGCAGGCCCTTTCGAGCGCCTCGACTGGCAGGTCGCCGAGCGGGACGACGCCCGGCTCGCCCGTGCCGTCGCCGAGCACCGGGAGCTCGATGCGGTCCACAACCTCGAGGAGGGTGGGCTTCTCGACGGCTTCATGGCCTTCCTCAGAGAGATCGGCTTCCTCGCCTACCTCGAGCGCCTGCGCCCCAGCCGCCGGGAGCGCTTCATGGTCGAGCCGCCTCCCTCATCCTTCTCACTCACATGATCAAGACGCTCCTGGGCATCGAGCACCTCTATGCGATGCCCGCCCTGCTCTTCAGCGACCCCTCAACCGTGAAGCTCATGGGCTTCAACGCCCGCTGGTTGGAAGAAGGGCTCAGCCGGCGATCTGAGGAGAAGCGAGGCGAGGACAAGGAACGGCCGAAGCCCTTCAGCGCCCAGATGGTGGCCAACTTCCTCGCCGACCTGGTCCTCCGGGAGGCCGCGGCCTGCTTCAATCAGGCCATCCAGTGCCTGGCCCGCTTCGGTGTCTTCCCCCGGGAGGTTACCTTGGTGCTGGACGGGACCGACGTGGAGACAACCGGCAGGTGCCGGGGCGCCGGACGGGCGAAGCGGGAGAAGAAGGTGACCGATCGGGCGGGACGCCCGAAGGTTGTGGAGGTGCTGGTCTTCGGCTTCAAGGTGGTGGTAGCTTTCGATCTGGCCACCCAGATCCCCGTTGCCGACATCGTCGTCAAGATCCAGCGCCACGAGACGCTCTGCACCCGCAGGCTGGTGCGCCAAGCCCAAAGCAACCTCTCGCCCGGCGGCGCCCGAGTCGCCAAGGTCCTCGTCGACCGGGGCTGCCTGGACGGTGCCACCCTTCACTGGCTCGACCAGCAGGGCATCGCCTTCGTCGTCCCGGCGAAGAAGAAGATGCTCGTCCACAGGCTCGCCTGCTCGGAGGCCCAGGGGAAGAAGGGCCACGTCCAGTCCCGGACCCGAACCGTCACCCACGGCCATGGCAAGCACAAGATGGAGGCTGAGGCCTCTTCTCCTCTGGAAGCCCTCGCCCCAGGTTCCTCACGGCCGCGACCGTCTCGCCGGACTCCACCCTCGCCTTGCCACGCTCCCGTGCCACCCCTACCGGCCTTCCTGCTCCCAGCCGCTCTCCTATGTCAAAACCCCAGGATATCGAGCGCCGTGAAGGTATGCGCCAGCCGTTGCAGAACACTATGTATCCCGCCAGATGCCGGCACAGCAGGTCACCTCCTGAACCTCGATCGATCTCACATCAGGGCTGGTTCCGCCTCTCCCGGCACCACGCATCGCAAGCCGACGTCGTGCGCCCCGCTGCCCAGCCGTCCCGCACACGCTTCTTGCTACCGACCCGCGTACTCACCCCCTACGCCACCCTTCCCCGCATCACCGAGTGCGCGCAGAACGTGCGGAAGTCGCACGATCCACACGTGGTCGGTCCGGGATTGGGGGTGAACCGGGCCGAGCGGATCCCGTCTACCCATTCCTCCAGCAGAGCCTCGAAAGCCCGCCGGCTGCCGTCGTCCTCCTCCACCCGCAGCCGACCGCCCTGGTCCACGTCCAGATCGTGAATGAAGAGCCCGACGGGGTCGTAGCCCAGCCGGCGGCAGGCGAGGCCGTAGAGGCGAAGCTGGTTCTGGTGGGCTTCGGAGGGCGGGCGGTTCTCGGAGGTCTTGAAGTCGACCAGTTCCACCTGCAGGGGCTCCCCGCCCCGTTCCCCACGCTCCCCGTCCCGTTCCTCACGCCTCGCCTCCCGCCCTGCACCCTCCCCGTCCCTCCGCAGCAGGAGGTCCACCCGCCCCCGGACCCGGGCGCCGCTCAGCGGGACCTCGAAACGCATCTCGGGCTGGAGGACCCGGCGGAGCTCCTGGCCGTGGCGTTCCATGTAGTGGGTGAGGCGACGGACGGCCGCCTGCTGGAGGCGCGCCCTGGGGATCGACCCTGCGAAGGGGAGGTAGAAGGACCGCGCCACGATGGAGGGCACGTCGGCCGCCCGCGGGGCCGCCCCCGCCAGGGTCCGGCGTCCCAGCTCGGCCACCGCGTGGTGGAGCAGCCGCCCGAAGCCCAGCTCCCGGGCCAGGACAGGCTGGAAGCCGCAGACCCGGCTCAGCCAGTAGCGGTACGCGCAGCCCTCGTAGAGGAGGAGGCTCGAGAAGTCCAGCACCAAGAGCTGGCGATCGCCGTGCACCGCCACCGCCGCCGGATGGACGGAATGGAGCTGCTGCGCCGCCGAGAGGGCCTCGGCCAGGTAGAGGAGGAATCGGGAGGGCTTCGTCCTGCCGCCCTTCTCGTACCGGGTGAACGTGCTCAGCACCAGGAGCTCGCGGGCCCGGGAGAGTGCCACGAAGAAGAGTCGGGCCTCGTCGTCCTCACGGCCCTCGTAACGAGCCCGGTCGAAGAGGGTCTCGGGCACGTACCAGACCTGCCGCTCCCCCATCCGGGCCGACGGGAACCGGCGCTCCACCAGCGACGGCACGAAGACGACGGGGAACTCGAGGCCCTTCGCCTGGTGGACGGTCATCACCTGCACCGCCTCGGCGGCGGTTGGGAGCGTGTCGGGGGTCTCCTCGGCCGCCCGGCCGACGAACGCCTCCAGGAAGGCCCTCAGGCGAGCCAGAAACACCTCGCCAGGAGGCAGGCCGAGGCGCACGGCCTTGCCCTCCCTCCCGTCTTCCCCGCCCTCTCCCCCGTTGTCTCCGCCCTCCCCCGCCTCGGCCTGAAGAAGCCGGTCCTCCTCCGCCTCCTGGGCCTCGACGGTCTCGTAGAGCCAGGCCGGGGCGGCCCGGCGGAGCGAGTGCTCGAAGGAGGTAAGCAGGGTCGACATGCGCCCAAGCCCCAACTCTTCGTGGGCCCGGCCCGCCCGGGGGAGGTCGAGGAGGGCGAGCAGCTGGTGGTAAAGGGCGATGAGGTCGCCCACGCCGCGGGTCCGGACCTGGTCCCCCAGGCCGGCCAGGCGAGTGACGAGGGCGGTTGCCTGCTCTGGCGCCATCCCCGTCACCCCGGCGACCTCGCCGGCCAGCTCCTCGGGGGTCACCGTCTCCGGGGCGGAGTGGGGATCGGGGCGCCAGGAGGCGGGCTCCAGGCCGGGCGTGGTCCAGAAGACGAAGATGCGGGCGACCAGGGCCATCTCGGGCCGAGAAAGGAGCGAGGTCTGCCCCACCACCGTCACGGGGATGCCCCGACGGCGCAGGGCGTTCACGAAGGGCCCGGCCGCGGTGCGCACCGAGCGCAGGAGGACGGCCACCTCGGCCGGACGGTGACCCTCGGCCAGGAGACGGTCGATGCGGCCGGCCATCCGCTCGGCCTCGTCGGAGGGCGTTTCGGCCACGAAGAACTCCACGGACCCCGGCGGTAGCGGCTCCCGGTGCGTCCGGAGCTCCTTGGGGAGTCGCTCGCGCAGGCGGCCCGCCACGCCCGCCGCGGTGCGGACGATCTCGGGCCGGGAGCGGTAGTTGGTGGTCAGTTGGATGCGCTCGACCTCCGGGTGGCGCCCGTCGAAGTCGGTGAAGATCCGCACGTCGCCGCCCCGCCACTGGTAGATGGCCTGGTCGTCATCGCCGACGACGGTCACGGCGGCGCCGAGGTCCATGAGGTGGCGGAGGATCTCCTCCTGGGCCCGGTTGAAGTCCTGCGCCTCGTCCACCAGCACGTGCCGCACCCTGCCCTCCAGACGCCGGCGCAAGGGCCCGCCGGGAGCCAGGGCGTCGGCCGCGTGCCCGAGGAGCATGCGGAAGGGCAGGACGCGCATCTCGAGCAGCAAGCGCTCGTAGCGCTGCAGCACGGCCGCGAACTCGGGCGCCTGGCCCGCCAGGAGGCCGATGGGGATCCGCTCGTTGTGGACCACCTCGGCGCTGCGGAGGAAGCGCTCCACCGCCGGGCTCACCGCCACCTGCACCTCGTCCCGATCCTCCGCCGCGGCGAAGAGCTCGAGCACGCCCAGCCGGCGCGCCACCCGTTGGAGCAGGCTCCACTCGGCGGCCTCGTCCAGCACGTCCACCAGCTCGTAGGGCGCCCCCATGGCCTTCAGCGCCTCCAGGGCCCACGCGTGGGTGGTTCCAACGAACATACCCCGGGAGACGGGCGGGAGCTCGGCGAAGCCGGGATCGGCCTCGGCCGCGCGCTCCTCGATGCGCTGCCGCAGCTCGCCGGCGGCCTTCTCGGTGAAGGTGAACGCGATGAGGCTTTCCGGCGGCACGCCGTGCTCGGTCATGAGCCAGACGGAGCGGCGGGCCAGGACCTCGGTCTTCCCTGCCCCCGCCGACGCCACCACGTGGAGCCGCCGAGCCGGGTGCCGGATGGCTTCCTGCTGAACAGGGCTGAGCTGAGAACCCTTCACCGATCCGGCACCTCCCTTGCCGGGCTCGCCCCTCAGGGCTCCAGCGCTTCCGGCGCCACCCGGAAGCGGGCCAGGAGCTCGTCCAGCTCGGTTTCGGCCTCCTCCTGGTCGGCAGCGGCCACCGCCCGGGCCCGCACGATCTCCTGGGCCCGCTCCACCCACGGGGCCACGAGTCGAGCGGGCATCCGGCGGGGGTCGGCGAGGGCCTGGGGATCCGACGCAGCCAGCGCCTGGACGTCGGTGACGCCCCGCTCGTAGAGGAGCCGGGCGCGTGCCCGCCCGAGCTGGGGGAAGCGGAGGGCCATGAGCGGCACCAACTCGGGCCCGACGCCATACTCGACCGCCCCCGCCGCCTCCTTGGCCGCCCGGGCGACGGCCTCTTTTCCCAGCACCTCCGCCGCCCTCTGGTAGAGGCGCGCCACCCGGGCCAGGTCCTCCAGACGGCGCTCGAAATCACCCCGGTAACGCTCCGGCAACCGGAAGCGTCCTAGCTCCACCTCATCCAGCCACGGGTCCAGCGCCTCCAGCCAGCGGGCCTCCTCCTTCTCGTCGGCGAAGAAGTCGATCACGGCCCAGCGGGCCACGTCGCGGCAGGTGGCCTGGTCCACGGTGTGGATCCGCGTCACCGCTTCGTGGACCAGCAGCAGGTCGAATCCCGAAGCCGAGGCCATCTCGCCCACGGGTGTCGCCCTCCATCCGGAGGGCGCCCGCTCGATGAGCGACCAGCGGGCCAGGAGGTCGATGGCCATGCTGAGCCGGGTGCCCAGGTCCAGGGTCCTGGTGAAGAGGTGGCCGCTGGTGTAGACCGCCCGGGCGTACACCTCGGGATCGGCCGCCCCGGGGGAAGCCGAGATGAGGGTGGCCAGGGCGCACGCCTGGTGCTTGCAGATCTGGTTGCGGAAGAACTTCTGCGCCGCGGGGCAGTCGCACTCGAGGCCCGCCACCGAGAGGGTCACGTGGTAATCGTGGTCCCCCGACCGCACCACGGCCCGAACGCCCGAGGGAACCGCCCTGGCCTCGACCAGCCGGAGCGAGCCGCCGGCCTTCACCACCTTCTCGTAGGCGGGGATGTCCTCCAGCAGGTCCTCGGTGAGGGTGCGGTCGAAATGGATGGGCTCCTGCCGCTGGTGGTGGGCTAGCGTGTGCCGGAAGGTCTCGGCGATGTCGTCGCGGGTGGTCTCGCCCCGCTCGACCACCGTGGAGAGAACGAAACGCATCAGCGCCTCGAAGCTGTCGGGCAGGCGACTCTGAACCTCCCCGCCCCGCCCCTTCTCGATGGCGGCGACCACTGCCTGAACCTCGGGGTCCTGCCGGTGCCGCTGGTCCAAGAGCGCCAGGCCCCGCCCCCGCCCCACCAGGCCCGGCCGGGCCGCACGCCCCATCATGTTCAGCAGCTCACCGCTCGAGAGCAGGACGTAGCGGAAACGGCCCCGGAAGGGCTCCGCCCGGAAGACGTCCCGTACCACCGCCACCTCGGCCGGCAGGTTGACGCCTGCGGCCAGGGTGGGCGTGGCCGCCAGCACCCGCAAGCGCCGGTCCCGGTAAGCGTCCTCCACCTGCTGGCGCAAAGAGCGGGAAAGCCCGGCGTGGTGGAAGGCCACCCCCGCCGGCACCACCTCCGCCAGGTCCCGGCCGGTTTCGTCGTCCTCGCCGCTGAGCCGGTCCGCCAGCTCGGCCAGCGCTTGCCGCTCCCGCTCCCCCAGCCGCTCGGCCACCAGCGGCGCGAGCCGGGAGGCAACCGCCTCCGCCCCCCGCCGGGAGCTGCAGAAGACCAGCGCCTGGGATCCTTCGTCCACCGCCTCGGCGACCAGCTGGCCCAGCGCGCCGTCCATGTCGGGAACCCACCGGCTCGCGAGCTCCAACTCCACCGGCCGATCCGCCGCCGACCCCAGGAGCAGCGGCACGCCCAGCCACCGGGCCAGCTCGTCTGCGTTCTCGACCACGGCCGAGAGGGCGATGAGGGTCGGCGCCCTCCTCAGGTGGAGGAGGCGCGCCACCAGCCCCTCCACCGCCGGACCTCGCGTTTCGTCCGCCACCAGGTGGAACTCGTCGGCCACCACCACCCCCGGCCGCAGCGCCGAGCGACGCAGGAGCCCGTCGAAGCTCTCGTACGTGGCGACCAGCAGGTCGCTCTCTTCGGGCCGGATCGCGTCGCGGTGGTCGCCCGTGGCGATGCGTATCCGGTACGTCGTCGCCTGAAGCTCGTCGAGAAAGCTCTCGTAGATTTCCCGGGCAAGGGCCCGAAAGGGAACCAGGTAGACCTGGGTGCGCCCGTCGCCCCGATCGAGCACGCGCCGGATCGCCGAGCGACCGATGAACGACTTCCCGGTCGCCGTGGGCGCGACCACGAGCCCGCTGGCCCCGTCCAGCAGCCCCATCTGCTCCGCCCGCTCGTACAGCGGGAAGCGCGCTCCGGCTCCCACACCCACGCCCCCCGAGGCGCGGAGTGAATACCCTCCATTTCTGGCGATTCGTGATCAGGGGGCGGATTCCTGTGGGGGGAGGGGCCTTACGATGGGACGCAGTCAGTCTGAAGATCCTTCGTCTTGTCACGCGGCCCGCCCCCTTCACCCCTCCCGAGGCACGACGGCCACGGCGTCCACCTCGATGCGGGCGCCGGGCACGCAGAGGCCCGAGACCACCGTGGTGCGGGCCGGCGGCTCCTCGGGAAAGAAGTGCCGGTAGACCTCGTTCATGGCGTCGAAGTCAGCGGCGTCGACCAGGTAGACGGTGGTCCGCACCACGTCGTCCAGGGTGAGGCCGGCCTCCTCGACCACACCCTGCAACCGGGCCAGGCAAGCCTCGGCCTGAACCACCATCGCGTCGCTCTCCTGGATGACCGGTCGCGGCGGCGTCACCCCCGAGAACCAGACCAGGTTCCCCGCCTGAACGGCCGCCGAGTAGGGCCGGCCGGCCGAGGCGACCCGTACTTTACGAGCTTTGCTTGTCATGGTGGATACCTCCTGATGTGAGGCACTCGCCCACCCTTCGGGCCATCACCTCGAGCTGATCGTCCCGTAGCGTCCGAACGTCGAAGAGGATCCGCCCCGAATCCACCTGGTGGTTCCGCGTGCGGATACTGGGCGACCCTCCCTCGAGCGCGGCCACCAACTGCGAGGCGGTGAGGGCGCCGGCTGCCGGGTCCAGGTCCAGGGCGACCCGGGGAATCGGGCGGGTTGCATCGCCCTGGAGCGATATGCGAGCGTAACGGGCGGCCCCGGCCGTCTCCAGAGCGGATCGGAGCCGGTCTGCCAGGGCCGCCGCCCGAGCTTCCAGCTCCCGGGTCAGGTCGGCCGGCTCGGTGGCGGCGTACTGCTCCAGAGCCCGCAGAAACCCGGCGATGGCTTCCTTGCTCACCTTCATGGGGCGAGCGATGCCCTTGTCCTGCACCCGGCACGCCGCTATCAGATCCGCACGCCCGACCACGACGCCCGACGTGGGCCCGCCGAAGGCCTTCTGGCCACTGTAGACCACCAACGACGCCCCCGCTGCGAGGTACCGATTCAGGTCCATCTCCGCGGCGGCATCGACCACCACGGGAACCCCCCGCTTCGAGGCGATCTCCACCACCTGCTCCAGCGAGAGCATCCCGTCCTGCTCCGCATGGTGCGAGACCACGTAGAGAACGGCCGCGGCCGGTTCTTCCAGGGCAACCGCCATCTGGCTGGGGTCGCAACGCTTGACGCTCCCCACCTCGACCGGGATCGCTCCCGTCAACCGTACCGCTTGCACGATCTCCATGCCGAAGTCGACCGCGTGGCCTTTCTGCAGCACCACCCGCCGGCGGGCGAACCGCGAGGTGTCGGGAAGGAGGCGCGCCCTTCCCAGATCGGGGCCCGTCAGGCACGCGGCCACCGCGGTGACGATGCCGGCCGCGGCGCACGAGGTCACCACGGCGTCTTCCGCGCCGGCCCATTGGGCCACCCGCCTGCCAGCCGCACGGTGGAGCTGGGCCATGTCCACATACTCACCAGCCGCCCGTCCCATCGCTGCCACCGCCGACGGGTCGAGCGTCGACGCGCCCAGATACGTCATCTTCCCCGCCGCGTTGATCAGCGGGGGCAGACCCAGGGCTTCCTGCCAGTAGCTCACACGTCTCTCCCCCATTCGTTCGGACCGTCGCGCCGTCCCGCTACGCCCAGCGCCTGAAGAGGGGCATCAGGGCATCGGTGAGTTCCACGAAACGGGCGTAGACCTCGTCGTACGCTCCCGGCCGGCGCGGCTCGAACCGCTCGGGTACGGGCGGGTTGATCTGCGTTGCCGCTCGCCGCACCGCATCCGCCAAGGCATCGCCGGCGCCGTCGCCGGCCGCGGCCCCCAGGATGGCCGCGCCCCTGAGGGCCTCCAACCCCGGCTCGGGGAAGCGAAGCAGCGGCAGCTTCAGCACATCGGCCAGGATCTGAGCGATCCGGGCATCGGTGCCTGCCCCTCCCGCGAGCGCCGCCTGCCTGGGAGGCGGCTGATGCTCCCGAAAAGCGTCCAGGAGCCGGCGCATCGCCATGGCGACCCCTTCCACCGCCGCCCGCACCAGGTGAACGCGCCGCGTGGAGCCGGTCAGGCCGAAGAAGACGCCGCGCGCCGACGGTTCCCAGAGAGGGCTTCGTTCCCCCGCCAGGTACGGAAGGAAGAGAACGTTCTCCGAGCCCGGGGCAAGGGCATCGATCCCTTCGAGGGGCAGGCCGCTGCCGCCGGCCAGGATCCGCGCCAGCCAGTCGAAGACGCCGGCCGCGTTGGCGGTCGCCCCGTTGGTCACCCAGGCGCCGCCCACGAAGGGGTAGGCGGTCACCCTCGGCGGGCCACCAGGACGCCGGTCGATCAGGGGCTCGGAGGTGACACCCCGCACCACACCGCTGCTTCCGAGGCTGAGGGCGATATCCCCGGGCTCCATCACGTTGACGCCCAGATTCTGGCAGACCCCGTCGCCCGCCCCCATCAGGACCGGCAGGCCCGCAGGGAGGCCCAGCCGCCGGGCCAGCTCCTTCCGCATCCCGCCGCCCTTCGCGGTCATCGGGAGGACGGGGGGGAGTTGCTCGGCCCGCACCCCCGCCATCCGGCAGAGCGCCTCATCCCAGCCGTCAGATTGCAGGTTCCAGAGACCGGTGGCCACCGCGCACGAACGATCGGTACCCGGGCTGCCGGTCAGACGACGGAGGAGCTCGTCCTTGGGGGAAAGCACCCAGCGGGCCGCGGCGACAGCCCGCCGAAGCTCCTCACCCCCACCGCCCGCGGCGATCCACATCAGCTTCACGGCGGGGTAGACCGACGACGCATGACACCCGGTGGTCTCGTAGTACCGGGGCCCCATCTCCGCCTGCAGGCGGGTGACGACCGGCTCCGCCCGCCGGTCGCTCCAGGGCAGCGCTGGGTAGGGGTGGCCCCCCTCCCCGTCCACCAGGACCAACCCCGCCATCTGGCCCGTCACGGCCAGCGAGGCGACGTCACCGCCGCTGATCCCTGCTGCGAGCAGGTCCCCCATCACCTGCCCCAGGGCCTCGAGGGCCGCCTTCTCCCATTCCTTCGGATCCTGCTCCACCCAGCCCGGTCTGGGTGTTTCCGTAGGGTAGAGCGCCCGCCGGTGCGCCAGACGACGACCGTCGCCCGTGAAGGCGGCCGCCCGGCAGCCGCTGGTACCCAGGTCCAGCGTCAGATAGACCCTCTGGTCCACGGCGCCCGCCCCCCTCTCCTCCCCACGCCTGCGGCCCGCGCCCGTTCGTGGGCGCCGGCCGGACCCTCCCCAGCCCTGCTGGCATGCTCGAGCTAGAGCTTCTGCCAACCCTTCAGTCCCTTGGCGACCGCGAAGCGCATCAGGTCCCACAGGGCCCGGTTGAGCGCAAGCGGCACGCCGTCCGACATGGGATCCACCCGGCTGCTCACGCCCTCCACGGCACCGGCGTCCGAGCAACGCTCGATCACCCGGCCCACGTCGATGCGGTCGAGCACATCCGGCCGCCCGGCGGCCGCCGCCAGGGACGCCGCGAGCCCGAAGGCCCCCGTGTTGGAGACCGCCGCGGCGATGGCCAGGTCCACCTCGGTTCGTGCGAGGAAGGCTCCCGCCCCTTCCATCCAGCGGGAGAGGTCCGGGGCCAGGTTTCCCATGCCCAGTTCGTTACCGCCGTCACCGATGCCCACCGTGAGAACGCCCCTCTTCCGAGCCTCGGTGAAGAGCACGTGGGCGGCAGCCACCAGACGGGGCGGCACCTCCCGGCCCGAAACGTTGTGGTAGTTCCCGTCGGCGGCCCGGTCCGGCGTCTCCACCGAGAGAGCGAGCGCAGGCACCACCTGCTCGAGCAAGGCTTGCGCCTCGCTCACGGCGGACTCCTGGTTGGAGGTGAAGGGGACCACCGCCGTCGCCGCAGCCGCAGGCGGGCCCGGCTTCGAGCGAAGCGCCTGCTCAAGGGTGCCGACGATGAGGCCGGCTGACCTCAGGGTGGCGGCCACGACCGGGACGAGCTGCCGGCCCGTCACCACCACAGGGACGACGCCCCAGGCCTCCTCCAGCACCCGGGCCAGGACCGCGACACCCACGGGGCCGTCGGTCTCGGTCAGATCGTCGAACATCCAGGAGCGCGAGGGATAGCCGGTGGCCAGGATCGCCCGGGTGCCCGGCCCCGCCTGGCCCAGCCGGCCGGCGAGGGCGCCGGCGACCGTGGCCAGCAGGCTGGGAGGCGCTTGGCCGGCGGCCGGCTCCTGCCGCGCCCGTGGGTCGGACTGAGACCGCGCCAGCGCATCGGAACGGGCGGCTTCGAAGAGCGCGTCAACGACGCCCCGGGCCGTCAGGTCGGCGGCAATCAGGTGGTCCAACGTGCGTCCGATGGTCTGGAGCAGCGTCTTCTCCACGCTCACGACGGCATGCATCCTTCCAAGAATCGTCTCGACCGCGTCCACCGGTTGCTTCGGGCTAGAGCTTCCGCCCCCGGGTCGCCGTCGGGTCAAGCCGGTCGCGCAGAGCGTCCCCGGCCATGTTCAGCCCCAGCACCAGAAGGGCGATGGCCAAGCCGGGGAAGAGCATCATGTGCGGCGCCAGGTGGACGAACCCCCTGGCCTGGCTGAGCATGGTGCCCCACTCGGGCGCAGGTGGCTGGACGCCCAGCCCCAGGAACCCCAGCGCCGCCGAGAGGAGCACCGCCTGGCTCAACTCCAGGGTGACCTGGACGATGAGCGGCGAGGCCACATTGGGAACCACGTGTCGGACGAGCACCCGGCGATCGGGCACGCCAAGGGCTCGGCACGCTTCGAAGTACTCCTTGTTCTTCACGGCCAGCGTGGCGCCCCGGGCGATGCGGGCCGGTCCCGCCAGGGCGCCGGCCGCGACGGCTACCACCAGCGCCCTTTCGCCCACACCGATCACCGCGACGATGGCCACCGCCAGAACCATGGAGGGGAACGTGAGGACCAGGTCGGTGATCGACATGAGCACCTGATCCGCCCACCCACCCCGGTAGCCACTTACAAGCCCGAGCAGGATCCCCACCGAGGCCCCTAGAGCCACACCGGCCATTGGAATGACGATCGTCCGGCTGACTCCGTACAGAATGCGGCTCAGAATGTCGCGTCCCAGCTCGTCGGTCCCCAGCCAGTGCGCCCGCGATGGGCCCTCCAAGGCGTGCAGGAGGTCCTGGCCCGCGGCATCGTACGGTGCGATCCAGGGTGCCGCCACACCGAGGAGAACGATGCTCACCAGCAGCCAGAGGGCCAGGCGCCCGCGCCAGTCCCGCCGCCTGGCCGCCCGGAGGTTGGGGGCTACTGGAAGCTTGCCAGCAACCGACGCTCCCGTCCTTCCGTCCATCATGATCGGCCCCCGTCCCGATTCACTGGTACTGAATCCGTGGATCGATGGCCGCGTACGCCAGGTCCACCAGAAGGTTGATCGCCAGGAAGGCCGCCACGTACACCAGAGTCAGGGCCTGAACCACCGCGTAGTCCCGCACCCCGACGGCGTTGATCAGCAAGAAGCCGAGCCCGGAGTAGGAGAAGAGGGTCTCCACCACCACGGACCCCCCCAGGAGGTACCCCAGTTGCAGACCCACCACCGTCACCACGGGGATCAGCGCATTTCGCAGCCCGTGCCGGAGCACCACCCGGCGGGAGGCGATCCCCTTGGCCACCGCTGTGCGAATGTAGTCCTGGCCTAGTACGTCCAGCATCGCAGACCGAGCCGTGCGGGCAAAGACCGCGGCGAGACGGGCCGCGACGGCCACCGCCGGCAGCACCAGGGCCCAGGCCGAACCGCTGCCACCGGCCGGCAGCCAGTGCAACTGCACCGCGAAGAGGCTGATGAGCAAAAGACCCAGCCAGAAGTTGGGGATGCTCAGGAGGGCGACGGTACCCGCCGCGGCCACCTGATCGATGACGGACCCCGGCCAGACCGCCGAGGCGATCCCCGCCGGGAGCCCGATCAGGAGCGCCAGGCCCAGAGCCGCCGCCGCCAGCCCCAGGGTGCGCGGGACGTGCTCGGCGATGACGGCAGCGATGTCCTTTCCATACAGCACCGAGCGACCCAGATCCATGTGGAAGAGGCCCTGGACGTAGCTCACGTACTGGGACACGAGAGGCCGGTCCAGCCCCATCTCCGCCCGAACCGCCGCCACCGCCTCCTCCGACGCGCCGAGACCCGCCACCAGCCGGGCCGGATCCCCCGGCGCCATGCGGAAGACGAAGAAGACCGCGGTCACCACCACCGCCAGCACGATGATGGCCCGGAGGGTTCGGCGTATGAGGAACCTGGCCATGCCAGCCATCGGACCGGCCCTCCCATCCCTGATGCCCTGCGACGGGTCGCACCGGGCCCCACCGTCGTTGGGTCGGCGGGGCCCGATGCGTACCCAGACTAGCGCCCGGCCTGCCTCAGGTCGGTGAAGAGGGTCGGCAGCACCACCAGCCCATTAACGTCGCTACGGGCAGCCACAAGACGCATCTCGGCGTAGAGCCAGATGTAGGGGTTCTCCTCCATCAGGATCCGCTGAACTTCACCGAGGAGTTCGTTTCGCCGGGCAGGATCCACCGTCTGGTCCGACTGCGTCAGCAACCGGTCCACCTGCGGGTTGGCGTACCTGCCGATGTTCCAGACGGTCGGCACCCCCAGGGGATCCTTGTTCGAGAGGAAGAGGGACGAGAGCGCGTATCCGCCGTCGCCGTTGGAGGGGTTGAAGGCCCAGATGAACAGGTCGAAACCGGCATCCTCGGCCGGTACCTTCAGGTAATCCCAGTACCCCGCCCGATCCACCTTATGGATGTTGACGTCCACGCCCACCTTACGAAGCTGGTGGGTGACCGCCTGCACCACCACCAGGTCGTTCGGGTAGGAGCCTTCCGAGGTGATGAAGGTAAGGGTCAGGGTCCGGCCGTTCTTTTGCACCATACCTGACGGCCCCGGCGTCCAGCCGGCCTCGGCCAGCAGCGCCCGGGCCCGGTCCGGATCATACGCACGCCTGCCGATGTCCCGGTAGCCCGTGGCGTCGGGCGCCAGCGGCGATTCCAGGACCTGCGCCTGCCCCATGAAGATCGCCCGAGCGATCCCTTCCTTGTCCACCGCGTGGTTCAGGGCCAGGCGGACCCTGGGATCCTGCAGATCCGGGTTGAGCACGTGAATGCCGATGCCCACCGTCCGAAGGGTCGGCTGGGAGATGACCTGTACCCGGCGATCGCTCGCCAGCCGAACGGTGTCCTGCGGGGTAACGGCTGCCGCCACGTCCACCTGCCCGGCGAGCAGCAGCCCCACCCGGGAGGTGACATCGGGTATGTACCGGAAGGTGATCTCGTCCACGCCGGCGGCCGGACCCCAGTAGCCGTCGAACCGCTCCACGGTCACCTCGGAGCCGGGGTGGAAGGACCGCAGCTGGAACGGCCCGGTTCCCACCGGATGCTGGTCGTAGGCTTTACCGTACCGGGCCACCGCCGACGGGCTGACGATGGCCGCCGATCCGTGGGCCAGCGTGTTGAGCAGCGTCGGGAACGGCTTCTTGGTGGTGATCGAAACCGTATGGGGGTCGATCACGCGCACCGACTCGAGAGGATCCCAGAGCGGCCGGTTGAGAGGGTTCTGCTTCGGATCCATGGAGCGTTCCAGGTTGAATCGGACTGCCTCGGCATCGAAGGCCGTGCCGTCGTGGAAGCGGACCCCCCTGCGCAACCGGAAGGTCCAGGTGAGCCCGCCGTCGGAGACGCTCCACTCCGTGGCCAGCGCGGGCTCGAAACGGAGATCGGCGTCGAACCGTACCAGCCCTTCATACAAGACGAGCCCCACTTCGTAGGGCGAGGGGGCGTTGACGTAGCCAGCCAGCGGGTCGAGCTCGACGACAGGCACTTCCTGCGCGTAGACCAGGCCGGCGGCCTGTGCGGCTCCCGCCCCGGCAAGGAAGATCGCCGCCGCCGCAAGCACGGCGATCGCCCAAGAACAGCTTCCACGTGCGATGGATTGCACCGATCCAGCACCTCCTTGTTCCCTTCAGTCAAAGGATCCAGCCAGCCAGGCTAGAAGCGCTTGTCCGCGTTCACCTCCCTGACCCGTGCAATGTTGCGCACGGCCTGGTCGTAGCGCTTGAGGGAAACCAGGACGAAGAGCGTATCGACGATGGCGATCTGAGCCACCCGCGAGGACATCGCCTCCGTGCGGAAGGCCGTCTCCCGGGCCGAGGTAAACAGGTGGATGTCCGCGAAGCGGGTGATCGGCGATCTGCCGAAACTGGTGATGCAGATGGTGGTCGCTCCGCAGCCTCGGGCCAGCTCCAGCGAGCGGACCGTCTCCCGGGTGCTGCCCGAATGGCTCACGCCCACGGCAACCGCCCCCGGGCGTAGAAGGGCCGCCTTGGTCGCCTGGGCGTGCCCGTCGTGCAAGGCTTGCGTGGCGAGGCCAAGCTTGGTGAACCGCTGGGCCGCGTCCGCCGCCACCCACGCCGAGAGCCCGACCGCGAAGAAGACCACTTCCGTCGCCTGGTGGATCGCGCTGGCCGCCTCCTCCAGCGCCCTTACGTCCACGACCTTTTCGGTGGAGGCGAGAGCGGCTGCCGTGGCGCCGAAAACCTTGGAGCGCACGGTAGCCGCGTCGTCGGTGGGGAGAACGTCTTCGTGGATCTGCTGGACCGGCGCCACCAGGTCCTGCGCGATGCGGATCTTCAGCTCCTGGAAGCCCGAGAAGCCCAGCTTGCGGCTGAGGCGCACCACCGTCGCCTCACTCGCCTGGCTCCGCTCGGCCAGCTCCGTGATAGAGATCCGCACCACGTCGTCGGGTTTCGCCAGAAGGCATTCGGCGACACGCCGCTCGGCCGCCCTCAGCTCAGGGAGAATCCCCTGAAGGCGAGCCAGGCCGTTCGCTCCCGACAGAGGAAGGGCGGAGGCGCTTTCTCCTCGCTCTCCGGCCTCCGCTGGTCGGGCCCGGCCGGACGCGACCCTGGGTCTCCGTTGGGTTGGTTCACGCCGGGCACGCTGCGCCACACTCCTCACACCCCGTCCACGTTACCCTTCCCGAGCTCGCGGCTCCGAGGCTCGCTGGAGGCGATCCGCCGCCGGCTTGACGCAGGCACGGGCTGCCACCAGGTCCCTCGCTCAATGGGATGGTTCACCGGACGAAGGAAAACTCCTTCTTTTGACCTCAGAAATGAAGATGCTCGTCATCGCAGGGGGCGGGGGCTGCCTACCGCCGGAGATCGAGCGATCCGCTGGATGGGCTCACCCCCCGGCGGTCAGCCGCTCGCTCAGGCCTCACGGGATGGGGATCTCAAAGAAGGGCGGCTTTACAGGGCGTCAGCGTCCGTCGTCAGGGAATCGACGACCGTGGGGGGCTACCGGTGACAGTTCGGTAGCGCCCGGGGGTGCAACTACAGGTCGACCACCGGTGAGAACGACCGATGCGCTCGTCAGCGGCTGACGTCCCAGCTGATGTCGCCGTCGGTTACCCCGGCGATCTTCCACAAGCCTCCTGTTTGGCGGAGAACGAAGGCGTGACCCGGCCCGCCCGAACTCCGCGCGAGTACCGCGCCGGGCACGCTCCTCCAGGGTCTTGCTTAGGATCTGGGCACGGCCATCAGGTGGCCCTTCATCCTGTCGACCGCGTAACCTCGCTCCGTAAGCCACGAAACCAGGCCTGTCTCACGGTCGTGGTGTTCCAGGACCAGGGCCGGGCGGCATGCTTCGATAAGCCGCGCGCCTCCGCGAAGCACGTTGATCTCGTGCCCTTCGACATCGACGAGCATGAGGTGAACGGGCGTTTCACCCAGGATGGTGTCAAGCGTGGACACCTGCACGACCGTCGTATCGCTGGCCGTCCGGTCCACGGTCAAGGCGTGCGTTCCACTGGTAGTGCCTGCGGCCATGGCTGCGGTGCCGGTTCGGTCCGACAGGGCGAGCTGCATGGGCACGACGTTCCGCATTCGATTCAGCTCGACGTTGACGAGGAGCTGCCGGTGATTGGCTGGCCAGGGCTCGAACGCGTACACCCTGCCGGTCTCGCCCACCAGGCGGCCGAGGTAGACCACGTGAACGCCAACGTGGGCCCCGATGACCGCGACCGTCATCCCTGGCCGTACCGTTCGCGTGAGCCATTCGGTCACGTGCGGTTCGTATGAGCCATGCAGGAAGACCCTGAAGATCCTCTTGCCCTCGCGCAGTTGAGGCGAGAACGCGAAATGCAGACCCTTGTAGCGACCGACCAGGACTCGCAACACCCTGAGCTCCTCTCCACCGAACGGGCACCCCTCGGCCGCCTGGCGGGACACCCTTCGCATTCCAGCCAGAACGATGTCCGCCCACTTCATTCGCCAAGGTTCACGGAGCAAAGCGTTGAACGATCCTCCGAGCGATGGTATCGGTTGCCCCCGGTGGCCCCATGAGGCGTTTCCCAGCCTCAGACATGGACCGATACCGTTCCGGGTCGAAGAGGATGGCGAGCGCCTCGCGGGCAACCTCCTCCGGGCTCGGCTCTGCCAGTGCGATCGCACCCCGTAGCAGACGCTCCTGCACGGTGAGGAACCGCGGGGTCACCTGCATGCCGGCGCCCTGAAAAGTCACTGCCGGCTTGCCCAGACCCACCGCCTGCTCCACGGCAGTGCCCGCCTGGCCGATGACCGCCGAGCACAGCGCGAGGATCTCGGCAAAGGCGCCCCGCAGGATCGGCACCGCAAGGCCGGGCGAGGTCGGGTCGACCGGTATGGCCACCCCTTCTGCCGATCCACCCTGCCAGCGATCCGAAGCCGGCTCCGTAGCCTGCAGCCTCCAACCGGCCCGGGCCAGAGTCTCCGCTAGAGCACCGGAGGGGTCCGCTGGCGCCCACGCGACGGCGCCACGGACTCGTCCGGCCGTCTCGGCATGAAGCGTCCGAAGCACTTCGAGCTGACCCGGCAGGTTGAGGAAGGCGTCCTTGCGGCTCCCGGGCAAGAGAGCCACCACCGGGCTGGCACCATCCCAACCGGCCGCTCCCAGGGCGGCCTCAACCCGTCGGAGGGTGTCGGCGTTCGGCGCGAGCGCATCCCGCATGGCATTCCCCACGTACTCGGTACGGTAGCCCATCTCCTTCAGTGCCGCTTGGGTATCCGGGTCCCGCACGAAAGCGTCGATGCCAGGATCGCGTAGAGGCCGCCACCTCCTGGGATTCCCGAATCGCTTTCCCGGCGGCACAACTCGGACCGAGTATGCGATGGCCACCCAGACCATGGGTTTCTTGAGGATCAGGTGGTTCAGCTGGAGGCTGACGCGGTCACCCACGCCTACGACGGCATCCCATTGGTGCCGATGGCGCCGCGCGAAGCGGAGCTGCCGCACGGCCAGACCGGCGCCACCGGCCAGAAGGTCTCTCAAGGTGTTGCGGAGACTGAGGTAGGCGAACCCTCCGCTGGGGAGCTCGGCCTGGGGCCCCACGACGGGGATGCCGGCCCTCCGGTAGGAGTCGCCCGCACCCACGAGCGGGAAGGCAAGGAGCCGCAACCGGTCACCCGCCAGGGCCTGAACCCTCTGCGCGATCTGCGCGCCGATGGCGTCCTCGCCGTGGCCGTTGCTGAGGAACAGAACCGCCTTGCTGGGGTCACGCGGCCGCACGGGCCTACCCTCGGAGCTCCCTGTGGCTCCCGTCACTCCGGGCGGCGCGGCGTGTGGCCGCCAGGCTCTCCAGGTAGGCCTGATTGATCACACCCGCCAGCCACATCTTCTCCAGGGCAACGCGCCCCCTCTTCCGGGCCCGCTCCACCCAGGAGAGCACATTGTCCTCCCGGACGAGGCCCCCCATGCGGAAGATCCAGTTCAAAGCACGGTGGAGCGCCGTGTCCTGGGCCGCCAGGCGAGCCGAAAGGCCGGGGTACTTCGCCATGAAGTAGACGGCCGACACGCCCCGCTCGCGCTCCTTGTTCATGCGGGCGACGAGCTGCTCCTGGGTCTGGATGAGCGGCTGGATGTGGTAGCCCACGGCCTCGGGCACCGCCACCCGGGTGAGCCCATGTCGCTTCAGCCGCCGGCCGAGGTCGATGTCCTGCCACCCCATGCCCTCGAAGCCCTTGTCGAAGGCGCCCACGGCTTCCAGGTGTTCCTTCCGGACCGCGGCGTTGGCCGTGTCGAGGGTCGCGCTGGAGAAGTCCCACACCGTGGCCTCCGTCCTCGCTTGCGCAGCCTCCAGCGAAGGAACGGAGATCAGCTTCCCCACGGTGAAGACCTGGGATCCCGAGGCACGGTGGGCTGCCACGTGGGCTTCCAGGAAATCCTCTTCCACGATGACGTCGCTGTCGACGAAGACGATCAGCTCACCCGTGGCCGCCTCGATGGCCGCGTTGCGCGCTCGGCCGGGTCCTTGCCGTGTTGAGAGGGTGACACACCGCACTGGGACAGAAGCCGACTCCGCCACGCGCTCCACGACCTGGGGTGTCTCGTCGGTGGAGGCATCGTTCGCCACGACGATCTCCGCCTTGACACCCATCCGCGCCAGGGGCTCGACCGCGCGAAGGAGGCTCTCCAGGCAAGGCTCGATGAGCCGGGCGCGGTTGCGCGCCGGGATAACAAGGCTAAGAGACCGCGGACCCGGGGAGGAGGCCTCACCCGAGCGGCGGTGCCCCTCGCCTGGCTCACCCCGTGGCACCGGCTTGGACCGAGCCGGGGGCGAAGGAGGGTGAACTGATCGTTCGACCACGCCCCGGCCTTGCGAAGACTGTGGTTTGTCTACGTCGTCCTGTGCGCGACGCTTGGCCCCGGCGAACCCCATAGTGGATCCCATCTGCATGGTGGAAGACCCCCGTCGGAGGCGATCGTTTCGAGAGACCGCACATCCCATTCGGCGCCCTCGGGTAACCCAGCCCTCGGATAACCCGCTTCCCCCACTAGATTCGTTCCCTACCGTGCCTGACCTGCTCTCCAGTTCATCACAGGCGGGTTGCCGACTCCTGACTGGGCCAGGAGACCTCCTTCACGCGTTATCCCAGCGTTGCTCCCGGCATCTTCCTAAAGGAAATGGCGGAAGACTACCGAGTTCCCGCTGAAGAAGCCGGTTCTGGCTCAGGGTGAGCGGACGAAGAAACTGGGCGGCATCGTGCGAGGAAGGAGGGCGTGATCGGTGGGACCCTTCCGAGCGATCCGGGTGTCAGATGCGAGCCAACTGCTTCAGGTTCTGGGCGAAAACCCCCGCCCCGACCCACCAGCCGATCGCTCTCTCTCCCCTGACCCGGGCCCTTCCCAACCCATGGGTTCGCTTCAGGACGCTGATCCGGCCTTCGGCCCCGGCACGCCAGTCTTGCAAGCAGGCTCGGGTGTATCTTGCCCCGCACGATGGGACGGGCGTCCGGATCGAAGAGGCTGACCAGCCGGTCCGGGATCGAGCGGACTCCTTCCTGCACCTGCCAGGTCTGCCCCACCACCCGCTCGATCCAGACGAGCATCTCTTCGAGGGCCGCCACCGCCTTCTGCTTCTGGGCGAGGAAGCTTGGCCATCAAGCCTACCGTTTTTCAGCGGGAACTACTCGGGCTCCACGAGACGTAAGAACTCCCTGGCCACAGCCAGCAACGCCCTGAGCTGCGATGGCGTCAGATGAGGAGCCGCCTCAAGCAGCTGCCTGGCTCCCTCGTTGCCTGCGAGTCGCTGCAAGAACTTCTCGGCCTCGATGTCGGCAACATCGCGGCTTACGGTTGCGGAGAGATCTTGTGGCGGGACGAGCAGATCAGTGAAAGTCACCTCTAGGGCGCGCGCGATCGCGTCGTAGGTCTCCAACTTCCCACTCTGGCCTCGCTCTACGCGATAGATCTGCTGTTTGTGAAGACCCACCGCCCGGGCTAGCTCCGCCTGCGTTAGGCCGCGCACCCGCCGCAGCTGCTTGATATTAGCACCGATGATCTGGCGGGCCTCTCGGACTGAAGCCATAGTGTACGCCTCGCCCCATCTCCGCGCTTGATGTAAACACAAGCATCTGGCTGGCGCAATACACATTACATGCATATCTGGCGCCGCGGCAGGGCGCAAAAAGAGGAGATTTCCCGAGAGAGACAACCGTATCCTAGGGAAAAACACCACCAGAAGTAGTCACCAGATGCTGAGCACCCTTGCACGATATACATAAAATGTGTAGTCTTCCCTTGAAACGCTGCATTGAAGGAGGTCAAGCTTCCATGCGACGGGTTTCACGAGTCGTTCTTGTGATGGTAGTGCTCGCGGTGCTGGTGCCAGGATTCGCCGCAGCAAGGGAAAAGGTGATCGTCGACGCCGATATGGGGATCCTCAACGACGACGCGGTCGCCCTCTTCATGTTGCTGCAGTCGGGGGAGGTCGACGTACTTGGAGTCACGATTGTCGCAGGCAACACCTGGGTCGAAGAGGGAACCGCCTACGCCCTCCGGCAGTTGGAGCTGATCGGGCGGACCGATGTCCCAGTGGTGCCAGGTGCCCCAGAGCCGCTCATGGGTAACCGCCAGCCGTGGCTAAGCGCCGAAGAGCGGCTGTGGGGGAACAGCGAGTATCTGGGAGCCTTCAGCCGGCCGCGACCCCGGTCTTACCTTGAGCTTGACGGGGAACCGTACGGAGGGTACCCGCAAACCAAGCCCTTCTCGGAGCACGCGGTCGACTTCATCGTTCGGATGGTCAAGGCGAATCCGGGTCAGGTGACGATCTTTGCCCTTGGGCCGGCCACCAACTTGGCGCTCGCCGTGCGGAAAAACCCGGAGATCGTCCCCCTGGTCAAGCAGGTGATCTACATGGGTGGAGCCATCGATGTTCCGGGTAACACAACAGTAGCCGCTGAGTTCAACTGGTGGTTCGACCCGGAGGCGGCCCAGATTGCGCTCCGGACGCCCTTCCGCAAGCAAATCATCGTTCCCCTCGACATCGCCGAGCGCGTCTTCTATACCAAATCCGAATTCGACCGCATCGTCAGCCGCGCGGAGACACCCATCGTGAAGATGTTTAAAGACCTCCATGGGCCCCGTTTTGCACAGGATCCCGACCGCACCTCCTTTGTGTGGGATGCGCTGACCTCAGCCATATTCCTGCGTCCAGAGATCGTTGTACGGATGGAAGAGCGATTCGTGGACGTCGACACCAGCTATGGCCCCAATTACGGCCGCTCCCTCGGCTATTACGAGTCCCGGCGACGCTCCTTCGGTGCTCCGGAGAACTTCCCCGCCGGAACGCAGAAGGCGAATGTGCTCTTCGATATCGATCGGCAGGCCTTCTGGGACCTCTACGTCGAGCTCATAGCCAAGCGCTGAATCCCACCCTAAGCGGGCGGTGTACGGGTGCAGCACGCGTGCACCGCCCGACCAAGGAAGGACCTATGCAGATGGACAGGCCCATCCTCGAACTCCGACGGATCACCAAGCGCTTCCCTGGAGTCCTGGCCTTGTCCGATGTCTCCTTCGACCTCCACCCGGGTGAGGTGCACTGTATCGTGGGCGAAAACGGTGCCGGAAAGTCGACGCTCATCAAGGTGATGAGCGGCATCCATCTCCCGGACGAGGGCGAAATCCGCATCGACGGCCGCTCCGTAGTGCTTGACTCGCCGAGAAGGGCTCGCGAGAGCGGGGTAGCAACGATTCACCAAGAGCTGCAGTACGTGCCTGGCCTGAGCATCGCTGAGAACTTGTTCCTGGGGCGCGAGTACACGACGCGGTGGCGCACGATCGACTGGACCCGTATGTGGCGAGAAGCTGGCGCCGTGCTGCAGCAAGTGGGACTGACCCACTCGCCCCGCACGCCCATGGCCGCGTTGAGCATCGCTCACAAGCAACTCGTGGAGATCGCCCGGGCGGTAGCGATGAACGGGCGTGTCCTCATCATGGACGAGCCCACCTCGTCACTGACGGCCGCCGAGATCGAGGAGCTCTATCGGATCATCGAGTCCATGCGACAGGCGGGAGTGGGCGTGGTCTTCATCTCGCACCGTCTGGAGGACGTGCGGCGGATCGCCGACCGCGTCACGGTGCTGCGAGACGGGAGGCGCGTCGTAACCGTGGAGGACGGGCGGTCTGTCCGGAGCGACGACCTTATCCGCTGGATGGCGGGTGAGACGCTCCCGCTTTCGAGAACCGCGGCCGGACGTCGCATTGGACAGGCTGTCCTCCGAGTCGAGAACGTGACCCGGCGGGGACTTGTGCACGACGTCAGTTTCACCCTGAAGCGGGGTGAGATCCTGGGCTTCGCCGGATTGGTCGGCTCTGGTAGGACCGAGTTGATGCGCTCCATCTTCGGGGCGGACCCCATGGACTCCGGACGCATCGAGCTCGACAACCGCACCCTTCGCTTGCGCGGCGCGTGGGACGCCGTCCGTCACGGCATCGGCTTTCTGCCCGAGGATCGCAAAGGGCAGGGGCTGATGCTCGATCTGCCGGTTCGGTTCAACGTCACCCTAGCCGGCCTCAGGCAACTGGCAAAGAGCGGGCGGATTGACCTACAACGGGAGCGGCGTATCGTGGACCGCTTCGTGGGGGAGTTGAGGATCAAGACCCCCGGGGTGGAGTGGCCGGTACGCTATCTCAGTGGAGGAAATCAGCAGAAAGTGGTGATTGCCAGGTGGCTCCTAACCGAGTCCAGGGTCCTGATCTTCGACGAGCCCACCCGCGGCGTTGATGTGGCCGGCAAAGCAGAGATTCACCGTTGGATCCTCCGGCTTGCCGAGCAGGGTTTGGGTATCATCGTGGTTTCATCAGAGATTCCCGAGCTGCTGGATATATGTGACCGGATCCTGGTCATGCGCGACGGGCGCATCGCCGGTGAGCTGAAAGGCCAGAACGCGACCAAGGAAGACATCCTGCGGTTGCAGATGGGTGAAGAAGGGTATGTGGGATGAGCAGAATGGCCACTGAAGGTGCTGCGACAACGTCCCGCGCCGGACGCAGTCAGCGGTTGCGTTATATGGCGCTAGGGATCGGGCTGGTCCTGATGGGCCTGTGCGTCCTGCTAGCTCTGATCAGCCCGTACTTCCTCACGCAACAGAACCTGACGAACGTCCTGCTGCAAAGCTCCATCAACACCATCGTAGCGGTCGGGATGACCTTTGTGATCCTCACAGCGGGTATCGACTTGGGCGTAGGCTCGGTGGTCGCACTCTCGGGCGTCGTACTGGGCGGTGCAATGAAGGCGGACGTCCCGATACCGGGGGCCTTGGCGGTGGGATTGGGAGTAGGGGCGCTCACGGGGTTCATCAACGGCGTGCTGATCACGAAGGGCGGGGTACCGCCGTTCATCGCCACGCTCGGGATGATGAGCGTCGCCCGCGGGTTGGCCCTGGTCTACACCAAGGGCCAGAGTCTCTACGTCTTCCCTGCCACCTTTCTTGAGTTCTTCGGCACCGGCTCCCTCGGCCCCGTGCCCATGCCCGCCCTTATCGCGGCCGCGACGGTTGCTGCAGCCTATTTTCTCCTGGGGCACACCCGTTTCGGGCGCTACGCCTTCGCGATCGGGGGGAACCTCGAGGCGGCTCGGCTATCAGGGATCCGGGTCGACGCAGTCCTGATCGGGGTGTACGTCCTAGCCGGGGTCACCTACGCCTTGGGTGGAGCCGTACTCGTGGGCCGTCTCAACTCGGCACAACCGATTGCCGGGATGGGGTACGAGCTCGACGCCATTGCGGCGGCGGTGATCGGCGGGACCAGTCTTTCCGGTGGAAGGGGGAGTGTGGGAGGAACGGTCATCGGCGCCTTGATCATGGGCGTCGTGCGAAACGGCCTGAACTTGATGAACGTGTCGTCCTACGTCCAGCAGGTGGTAATCGGCAGCGTGATCGTGTTGGCGGTGCTCGTGGACCGCGTGCAGAAGGCGCACCGGGATTAGACACGGCGCCAGCCTTGCGGGGAAAATGCCATTCACAAGGAGGGTGTCTATAATATGCGCGAAGCTGGACGACGGTTGGTGTTGGGGCTGTTGATCGTTGCCCTGACGCTCATGGTTGGTGGCAGCGCCCTTGCGGCATCGCAACCGCCTCGTGTGGCGCTGATCATGAAGACGCTCACCAACCCATTCTTCTTGTCGATGGAGGAGGGGGCGAGAAACGCCGCAGCGGAGCTTGGCGTAAGGCTAGAGGTGGTGGCGGCCGAACGGGAGACCTCCATCACGCAGCAGATTGCCCTCATCGAGGATATGACCACCCGCCGGGTCGACGCCATCGTGATCGCACCCATTGACTCCAAAGCGGTGGTGCCTGCGCTCTCCCAGGCCAAGCGTGCCGGGATCCCCGTGGTGAACCTCGACAACCGCATCGATCCCATCGCCGCCCAGGAGAGCGGGCTTCAGGTCGACATCTTCATTAGCGCCGACAACGACATCGGGGGGCGCCTGGCTGGTGCCTACCTCGCAGCCCTCATGGGCGGCGGGGGTAAGGTGGCCATGCTGGAAGGGATCCCCGGCGTTGAGAACGCCGAAGGGCGCAAGCGGGGCTTCCTTACCGCCATGAGCCTCTTCCCGGACATCCGGGTGGTGGCCTCTCAGACGGCCAACTGGCAGACCGAGGAGGCCCTCAACGTGTTCACCAACATCCTGCAGGCCCATCCCGACCTCGACGGCCTCTTCGCCGCCAACGACATGATGGCCCTGGGGGCCATTCAGGCCATCGAGGCCGCTGGGAAGATGGGGAAGGTGTATGTGACCTCCTACGACAACCTGGAGGCCGCCCAAGCGGCGATCCTGGAGGGCAAGATGCACGCCACCATCGAGCAGAACCCTGCCCTGATGGGCTACTACGGTGTCAAGTTTGCCCTAGACCTGATCCAAGGGCGGAGCGTCCCCAGCGAGTACATGGTACCCCTCCAGGTGGTGGATCGTGCGCTGTTGGAGAGGAAGCGGTAGACTCTGGCCGGGCCTCGCTGCTCCACTGGAGGGCCGGCTCCCGGTGGTGGGGGCCGGCTCTTCTCCTGTACCCCTAGAGAAGCGCACTCGCCAGATTCCCGCAGAATGGCGCCATTTCGCTAGTTCCCGCTGAAAAAGTCGGCTTTGGATCAGGGTGATTCCGTTAGGAAGAAGGTGGGTGCAGTGGTGGTCGCGGACATGGTCTTGGTGGAGCCCCTGCTCGGCGTCCGGCCCTCAGACTCGGGCCAACTGCTTCAGATTCTGGGCGAAGGTCCCCGCCCCAAGCCACCAGCGGATCGCCTTCCGTCCCCGTACCCGGGTCCTTCCCAACCCGTGCTGCCGCCCGCATTCCGCACCCCTCGAACGGGTCGGGCAGGGTTTTCCGGCGGCTTGATCTGGCTCGATTTCAGTTTGGAGTCAGCGGTTCGCAATAGATCTCAGATCCGAATCCGGCCAGTCGAAGGATCTCGAGATGCTCTTCGGGGATGTCGTCGGCAACGTCTGCATAGCGGCTGTAGGCTTCCGGGGTGAGTCGTCCGAGGATCGGGATGTAGTCGATCTCTTCCATGAGCGTGAGGCTGGTGGGGCTGTCGGTCACCCGTTCACCCCGAAGCAAGCGGAGTTTCTTCGTCTCTGTCTTCTGGAGTTCCTGCCGCACCCGGTACTCCAGGAAGGCCGCCAGGGGCGGAACTGCTCTTCGCGTTCCTCTCCCTCCGCTACGAGCGGGGCAGCCTCATGATCACCACCAACCTCGACTTCGCCCGCTGGATCGAGGTCTTCGGCGACGCCCAGATGACCACGGCGCTGCTGGACCGGTTGATCCACCGGGCTGTCATTCTCGTGACCAACGGGGAGAGCTATCGGTTCCGTGAGAGCATGCGTGTGAAGGAGAGTGAGGCCGCCGGCTGAGTTTTGGGGAGGCGCCGGCCCGGTCCTGCTACGCAGGACCGCCCCCTCCCCCCATGGAATCCGTGCTGGTGGGGTGGTACCCTTCTACGCCATCACGGTGGGACACTCTGGAGTTGACATCTACACACCGCCTTACCGCTTGGCCAGCCTCACCACCTTGCCCGCCTCCTGCCCACCAAGCTGCGCCTTGCCGGCGCCTTCCGTGCTCGGTCGGACCGTGTCGCTCTGGCTCGTGCCAAGTTCTTGGCGCTCCTCCCCCGCCGCCACCTCCGCGACGCGCACAGCCACCTCCGGCTCCCTCCCCTGCCCCAGCGCGACTAACGTGGCCCGCAAGGCCTCCAGCTCCCCCTCCCTCACCTGCACCCGCAGCACCTCCAACCCATGCTCCAGCCACGCAGGATCCACCTCCTGGCCATGGAGGCGGACGATGTCGGGGTGGCTTGTCCCCTCGACGTTCTCGCCGTCGGTGCGGAGCTCCTCGAAGAGCCGCTCGCCAGGGCGGGCGTCGGTGAAGACGATGGGGATGTCCACGTCGGGCTCGAAGCCCGAGAGGCGGATCATGTCCCGGGCCAGGTCGACGATCCTCACCGGCTCGCCCATCTCCAGCAGGTAGATCTCGCCGCCCTGGGCCAGGTGCCCCGCCTCCAGGATGAGCTGCACCGCCTCGGGGATGGTCATGAAGTAGCGGCGCATCTCCGGGTGGGTCACGGTGACGGGCCCGCCGGCGGCGATCTGGCGCTTGAAGGTGGGGATCACGCTCCCACGGCTCCCCAGGACGTTCCCGAAGCGGACGGCCACGAAGCGGGTCCGGCTTCTCCGGTCCATGGTCTGCACGACCATCTCGGCCACCCGCTTGGAGGCCCCCATCGCGTTGGTAGGGTTGACCGCCTTGTCGGTGCTCACCATCACGAAGCGCTCGGTGCCGAATCGGTCCGCCGCCAGGCAGAGGTTGAGGGTGCCGAAGACGTTGTTGGTCGCCGCCTCGTCGGGGTGGGCCTCCATGAGGGGCACATGCTTGTGGGCCGCGGCGTGGAAGAACACCGCCGGCCGGTGCGCCGCGAAGATGGCCTCCACCTTCCGCTCGTCCCGCATGTCGGCGATGGCGGTGACCAGGACGAGCTGCGGGTGGGCCGTCCGGAGCTCCTCCAGGATCTCGAAGATGCTGTTCTCCCCATGCCCCAGGAGGATGAGGCGCCCGGGGGCGCAGCGGGCCACCTGGCGGCAGAGCTCCGAGCCGATGGACCCTCCCGCCCCGGTGACCAGCACCACCTTCCCCTCCAGGTACGAGCGGACGGCCTTGACGTCCGAGGGGACGGGGTCGCGCCGGAGGAGGTCCTCGATCCGCACCTCGCGGATCTGGTTGACGGTGATCTGCCCGTCCATCAGCTCGTAGAGAGCGGGCACCGTCCGCACGGTGCATCCGGAGCGCCGGGCCTGGTCCAGGGTCCCCCGGATGATGGAGCGGGGGGCCGAGGGCATGGCGATGAGGACCTGCGTGACCCGGTGCTGCCGGACCAGCTCCGGGATCTCCTCCCGGCCGCCCAGGACCGGGAGGCCCAGCACCCGCTGCCGGTGCTTCTCGGGGTCGTCGTCCACGAAGCCGACCACGGTCCAGTTGGTGGCCTGGCGGATCTCGCGGAGGGTCATCACCTCCGGATGGAAGGTCCCTCGACGAAGAGCGTTCCCAGTTCGTGCGTCGTCTGTAGCGACGCGCTCCTATCTGGCTCCCCGCCCTGTGAGCATCACACGAATGGTCTTCAAGGCGATGGAAAGGTCGAGCCAGAAGGACACGTGCTTGACGTAGTAGAGGTCGTACTCAAGCTTCTCGGTGGTGTCTTCGAGTCCGGCTGCGTAGCCCTGCTGGACCTGGGCCCAGCCGGTGATTCCCGGCTTGACTCGGTGACGCCAGCTATAGAACGGGATCTTCCGTTCGAACTCCCGGACAAAGGACACCTGCTCGGGCCTGGGGCCGATCAGACTCATCTCTCCCCGCAGCACGTTCCAGAGCTGGGGGAGCTCGTCCACCCGCAGGCGCCGGATCACACGGCCCACACGAGTGATTCGGTGGTCTCCATCGAGGGCGAAGCGCGCTCCGTCGCTCTCGGCGTCCACCCGCATCGAACGGAACTTCACGAGCCGGAAGACCTGGCCCCGCTGCCCGACCCGATCCTGCCAGAAGAGGAGGGGGCCGGCAGAATCCAGCTTGATCGCAAGGGCGGTCAGGAGGCAGATGGGCACGGTGACCGGCAGGGTGACCAGGACCGCCGCCACGTCGACAAAGCGCTTCAAGGGCAGGTACGTGGCCGGGCCGTTGAAGAGGTCCCCGACCCACCCGTCGCTGAGGTGGGACAGAGGGACACGCGTACTCGCCGTCTCGTAAACCGCGGCTGCATGGTAAACAGGGAGACCGCTGGCCGCGCACTCAGCAACGAACCGCTGCCACTCAGGCGGCAGGGCCTCGTGCATGTCCACCACCAGGCCGGCGACGGGCTCATGGAGCCGCGGGCCGCTCAAGGGCACAAGATCTAAGCCCGGCAAGACGGAGAGCTTGTCCATGATGCTGGAAGGCACTGCAGCCAAGCGGGTAGGGGATGTTCGGGGCCGCAAGAGGAGAATGTCGATCATCTGCCAGAGGAGAAGAACTACGAGGGAAACCAGCAGGAAGGAGCGGGAGTAATACGACCGGGCGAGGAGGACATAAGCCATCACGGCCCCGTAGACCGCCCCCACCCAGAGCGTGGCGGCTCGGAGTTGATCCATGGGGGTGCGGTTGGGCCGCCGGAGGAGCCATGCCTTACCAATGACGATCATGGCCCACAGCACGGCCACGTCAGGCCAGATGAGGCGCTGGCGCCACACTTCGACCGTGTACCATGCCGTATAGGAAGCCAGCATGATGGCGAGCACCGACGCGGTGCCGTCTCCCGCGATCCCGAGCACGTCGTAGAGCCACCGCTGACGCGCGTTTCGTGTGTACGTCATCCTCCTCGCCTCTGTTACGGGAGGGTAGCTCACGTTCTGCCCCTCGCCTTCGTTCTGTTCCCGTATAGCAAGGAAATCTGGCACCCCGTACGACGGTTCCATTACACCCGGACATTTCCTTCACTCGGGTCAGCTTGGTGCTGCAACGTGAGCGCGGCCCATCATTGCCGCGCGCTCGATCTCTTCGACGTACCGCTCGACAGCCACATCAAGTGTCGCCTCGCGGTTCACATACTCAATCGCCTGGAGAGACATCTCTGAGTAGCGATCAGGATCTGCGGCTGCCTCGACGATTGAACGCGAGAACGCTTCAGCATCGCCGTGATCGACGCGATACCCAACCCCATGCGTAGCGATGATTCGCGCGACGTCGGACTCCGGGCCGAGAACTGCAATAAGAGGAAGCCCGGCGGCCAGTAGGTTATAGGTCTTGCTCGGGACTCCCAGGGCTTCCATGCCGGGCTCAAGGGTAATGAGCCCTAGGCTCGCGCGGCGCAACGTCTGGGTATACTCAGCATCTCTGAGGTACGGACGAAACACCATGTTGCTCAATCCGCGATTACGAGCCTCATTCCGGAGCCAGATTGCTCGGGCACCATCGCCGGCAATCTCGAAGCGGATCGTTGAGTGATCTCGGAGCCGCTCGGCGCCTTCGAGCAATGTGTGGAAATCCTGAAAGCGCCCGATGTTGCCGCTGTACAGCACGACGAACTCTCCATCAGAGGCTGGTGCCGTTCTTGGTTTTCCAAGACCCATCGTGGTCCAGTTTGGTATTACAGCAATCTTGCCCGAAGGAACCCCGTATTCTTGCACAAGAAAGTCCTTCATGCCATCCCCCAACACGACAACGCGCTCAGACCTCTGGAGTGATCGTGCCTGAAGTCGACGAAGCGTGCGCGTGAATCGGGATTCACGCCTCCAAAGGCCCAGTGCGACCGGTACGTCAGGGTAAAGATCATGGATGAGGTACACGGTTGGTCTGCGAGCAGACCCAAGCAGGTTCAGCACCATAGGCATCAAAGGAGGGTTGGTCACCACGAAAAGCACATCATACTGCAGTAGTGCGGCTGACAGCGCTGCACTCGCTGAGAACACCAGGTCACTCGCCGCTCTTCGCGCAAATCCATCGCTCTGGGCGCGAAGCGTTCGGTACCGACGAATTCGGATGTCCTCCCATTCTTCTCGCCGCGGCAACGGGTTGTGGTTTGTGGCTCGGTATGGCCTCCGACCGGTAACCACATCTACCGTCCACGCCGGCCGACGCTGCTTGATGACAAGGAACAGCTCACCGAGGAGCCGCCCGGTTGAGGCTTCATCTGGGTAGAAGTACTCGGTGAGAAGAAGGACACGAAGACGGCTGACCAAGGCATTACACCCCAAAGATCTGCAGTGTGCGTTTCAGCGTGTAGCCGTAACGGTAGATCGAGTACGCTTGCGCTCTACGATTGGACACCACCGGCCGAGCCCCAGCGGTCGCTACCACAGCTGATTTGCACTGCTTACTGGTTACGACTCTGATTCCATATGCCATAGGCTCGGGGATAGCCTTGCTCTGCAGCCCTCTCCGTAGGAGAGGACGTGCACGGATTACGCCATGTTTTGTACGAACCACTCGTACGTCTGCTCGATCCCCGTTCTCAAGGGAATCCGTGCCGACCAACCGAGCGCTCGAATTCGGTTCACATCCAGCAACTTCCTGGGCATCCCGTCCGGCTTTCTGGGATCGAAGACTAGGTCTCCCTGATAGCCAACGACATTCTTGATCAGCTCGGCCAGTTCTCGAATGGAGATGTCCTCGCCGATGCCCACGTTGATCGGGACGGCGTCATCGTAGTGATCCAGCAGGAAGAGGGAGGCCTCGGCCAGGTCATCCACGTGCAGGAACTCCCGCCTCGGATTACCCGTACCCCAGACCTGCACCGTGGGGCTGCCATTCACCTTCGCCTCGTGCGTCTTGCGAAGAAGCGCGGCAAGTACGTGGCTGGTCTCGAGGTCGAAATTGTCGCCGGGGCCATAAAGGTTCGTGGGCATCGCCGAGATGAAATGAGCTCCGTACTGGCGGCGATAAGAGTTCACCAGTTCGATGCCGGCGATCTTGGCGATGGCGTAAGGTTGGTTTGTGGGCTCCAGAGGACCGGTCAGTAGGTATTCTTCCTTAATAGGCTGCGGGGCGAGGCGGGGATAGATGCAACTGGATCCGAGGAAAAGGAGCTTCTTTACGCCGTGCTCATGGGCGGCTCGTATCACGTTCAGCTCGATCTCGAGGTTCTCCTGGATGAAGTCTACCGGGTAGGTGTTGTTCGCCCAGATCCCGCCTACCTTTGCAGCGGCCAAGTACACGTACTCGGGTCGCTCGGAGGAGAAGAAGTCATCGACGTCCGGCTCACTTCGGAGGTCGAGCTCAGCACGGGTCCGCGTCAGGACATTCCGGTATCCCTGCCGTTCAAGTGCGCGTACGATCGCGCTGCCCACCAAGCCGCGATGGCCCGCAACGAAGATCCGTGCATCGAGCGGCACCATGTCCCCAGACACTAGCGATCCCCCTCAGCGGCACGCTGTGGCCGTTCTCGCGGAGCACCCGCTCCTGACGAGCCAGCTCCAGGTCCTGCTCCACCATCCGCTCGATAAGCTCCTCGAACGTAACCTGAGGCTGCCAGCCGAGCTTCTTGCGGGCTTTGGAAGCATCACCACACAGGGCATCCACCTCCGCTGGGCGGAAGTAACGCGGGTCGATCGCAACGTACTCGCGCCAGTCGAGGTCGAGCCGGTCGAAAACACGCTCGACGAACTCTCGGACCGAGTGTATCTGGCCGGTTGCAATCACGTAGTCGTCCGGCTCGTCCTGCTGAAGCATCAACCACATGGCCTCGACGTAGTCTGCAGCGTAGCCCCAATCACGCTTCGCGTCCAGATTGCCAAGGAAGAGCTTGTCCTGCAATCCCAGCTTGATCCGGGTCGCTGCCCGCGTGATCTTGCGCGTAACGAACGTCTCGCCCCGCCGCTCAGATTCGTGGTTGAAAAGAATGCCGTTGCAGGCGAAGAGGTCATACGCCTCCCGGTAGTTCACCGTTTGCCAGTAAGCGTAGACCTTCGCTACTGCATACGGCGAGCGCGGGTGGAAAGGCGTGCCCTCGGACTGGGGGGGAGGCGACGAACCGAACATCTCCGAGGACCCCGCCTGGTAGAACCGAACCTCGCGCCCTGTAGATGGGTACGCGCGTATCGCCTCTAGGACCCGCAAGGTTCCCAGCGCGTCCACGTCCGCAGTGTACTCCGGCTGGTGGAAGGACACCTTCACGTGCGACTGCGCGCCAAGATTGTACACCTCATCGGGCTCGACCTGTTCGAGGAGCGCCCGGAAACCGCTTCCGTCGCTGAGGTCCCCATAGTGAAGAAAGAGCCTCGCACCGGGATCGTGTGGGTCCTGGTAGAGGTGGTCGATGCGGTCCGTGTTGAACGAGCTCGACCGCCGAAGAACACCATGCACCTCGTACCCTTTCGCCAGCAGCAATTCGGTCAGGAACGAACCGTCCTGACCAGTGATGCCTGTGATCAGCGCCTTCTTCGTGCCGCAACTCGTAAGCCTTCACTCCTCCCCTGTGCTCTGCTGTGTACGACGTCGCGTCCTGATCGCCGTGGTCCTCCCCAAACCACCAGCCTGCCCAAGTACGTCCCGCGGCCCTCATCTTGGCCGGAACACGAGAGTGACTTTCGTCGTTCGCATTTCCCGCTAACGCCTCTCCTACACCCAATCGAATCGTCCCATAAGCTCGCGTTTCCGCCGGAGCCAGTCGCGTTCTGCGAGAAACATCGAGCTCACAACTGGCCATAGCGGCACACGGCCACTCATCGCCCTGAATACCATCGCAGCCCAGGCTCCCAGGTGGCCCCACCAAAAGCTCACCGTGAAGTACACTCCCCTGCGCCCATGTTTCGCCACAAGGTAGTGGTGATTGTAAAGGTACGCATACGCGTAACGAGAGACATCTGGGCGCCCCCCAGGAGCGTGATGGTGCACCAGAACCGCATTGGGTTGATAAAGAAGCAGGTGGTTCCGTGAAAGTGTCGCTGGAAGGTCTAGGTCTTCCCATAGGTGCGTGCGCCCCAACTCTTCGTCGTACTGAAACGATTCGAGCACGTTCCGGCGGTACGACGCGCATCCCATTAGGAGACGAACTCGAACCGGGACGTCGACGCGCCGATCAAACGGCATCGCTGGAAAACCTGAGGGGAGGAAATCACCCCTGCCGTTATCGTGGTTTAGGAGAAACACGCGGCGGATCATCCGTAACACGACAGGCCATCTAGCCTGAGCATCGATCACCTTGCCCCCAACTCCCACGACACCGCGGTTCAGACGGAACGTAGCGTCGATTTCATCGACGTATGCTGGGTCCAACTCAACGTCGTCATCCAAGAAGTGGACGATATCGCAGTTAGCATGCTTTGCTCCAAGATTCTTTTGCAGCGAAGCATTACAGCCATCTGACTCAACGACCTTCAATGCAAAGGGATTCTTCGTAGACCCAAGGGCGCGCTTGATCCCGACCGCGTCGCGACAGGGCACAACTATTACCTCTTCCGGCACGAGGCGCTGCCTTGCTATAGAAGCCATACACTCAAGCAGCGGCTCCACGCGCCCCACAGTCGGAATGACTATGGAGTGTGTTAGGCGATCACTCTCGCGCGCATTCTCCGTGACAGATCCCGATGTTACCACCGCACGACGCCCTCTTCCTTGCACATGCCGCACATAGACGAGGCGATTCACACCAGCTCGTCACTGACCTGCCCCGATGGCCCGACATACGATCACCGTGCTCAGCTTTGAAACGCCCTTGAAACTCGCGCATTGTGGGCCTCCCGAGCCAGAGCCAGGGCCTCCCAGATCTTTGCTGCATACGTGGCAGGCGTATGAGCCTTACCCCATGCTGTAATTGACTCACGGTCGAGCCCAGCTCTGACTCGCTCAGTCGCATGAGTGAGCGCCCTTCGAAAATCCACCTCGTCATCCGGATCGAACGCCCTGCCAACATCGGTCGGTGCCAGCTCAATGAGGTCATGGGTTGCGCCTGCTCGCTTGGAAGCCAACACGTACAGACCCGCTGCCAACGCCTCATTTACAACCAGCCCCCACACTTCGAGCAGCGACGGCATCACGAGAACGTCTGCCTGGGCATAGTGCTCCGCAAGCTCTTCCAAAGTCCTTGAAGAACCCGCGAAGCGAACATTCACGTCACCATGTGAAGCCATTGAACGAAGCTCCGCCTCCAATGACCCGTACCCCACCAAAGTCAGGCGTCCGAGAGAGGGCGAAGCATCTGTGAATATCCTCAATAGTTCGCGCACGCCTTTTCGTTCGATAAACTGTCCCACGTAAAGAAATCGGGTTTCCTGTACTGCACCTTCGGTTGTGAGCTGGCCTCGCCTCCGGTGTACTAGGCAAGCAAGCGTCTCCGTGTTAACGGTGTTTGTTCCCGTCACAACGCGAGCCGGGTCAAATCCCAGGCCGATCACCTGTTGGCTCGCCAGATGACCATAAGTTACAACGGAATCGACCAAGCGCAGCGCCAGTCGTCGAAGCCCGGTCATGACTCTGCCTCTGGAGCGACTACTTAGGCTGTGGCTACCCCACCAGAGCGTTAACGGAAGGCGTTGGTGCGTTGCATAAAGCATGCCAGTCCAATGATTCGGCGTAACGTAACCGTCAACCAGCACCTGAGTGGGGCCAACTTCCTCTAGTGCATGCCAGAGTCCTGGGCTGAGGTAGATTCCCCAGTCCCGTCGACGAACGAAGGTGCTAAGACCTGGCACTATGTGGATATACAAACCAGGCCACCCCTGGCTTGACACCTGCTGAATGCGAGTTGGGTCTCGTCCTGTAGGGGCAAAGACATGAAACTCTCCGCACAGGCTGGCTAGCCTCTCATACGTTGGAAGACGGTTTGGTGTAAGGGCACCGGTGACAAGGGCCACCTGCATTTTGAAGGAACGCCACCTTTCGATCTCCCACGGGTATCACGCGAGATTCTGCGCGGGAACCCTTCTACAAGAAATGCGAAAGTGCCCGAGAAAGTATTCTATGAGTAACGTGAACGAAAGGGGCACCTTCTGGGCCGACTATTCGACAACATCGCCCCTGATGTCCTTCCCGGGCCCCGCGGATCGAGGAACGCCTCGGCAAACACGGTCTCATGGTTCAGTCCGTCGAACCTGTTGGTGGACCTCTTCGAGCACGTCGGGCTGTCCCGAAGCCTGGAGCGTCGCCACCACCACCAAAGTGTCTGTGAGCCGCCGACCTTCGGACCACCGAAGTGGTGGAGTACCTGATCCTGGAAGCCGTGTTGGGGATAGGCCGCATCATCGAGACCACCGAGCTGAAGCACGACCCGTTCCTGGCCGGCAGGATACGACTGAAGAAGCTGCCCCACCCAGCAACCGGGCACCGGGCGCTGGATCGCTTCGTGGCGCAACTGGAGGGCGTCCACCAGGGCACGCCGGCGGTTGGGCGTGGCCATCCCGGACATCGACGACACCGTGGAGGCGGCCCACGCTCACCAGGAGGGCGCATGCGCGGGCTACAACCAGCGCTAACGTGGCAGGCCTGCCTGCCGCCCTTCGTCGCCTTCGAAGGGCAGAGCCGGGCGCTGTTGTAGGCTGCTCTGCGCTCGGGCAAAACCCCAAAGGCCTGGGAGCTTATCCGCCTCTGCCGCCGAGCCATGAAGCAGATCCCAGAGGGCCGTCGGGCTCGCTTTGTCCAAGGGAACGTTTAGGCACGGACGCGCTACTGGACGAGCTGGAAGCAGACGACATCCGGACGAGAGTCGATGTAGGCTACGCCCGCAAACTGAGGCTGAACCGGCGCCTCCAGAGCCCGGCCTTCAAGCGTACCCTGGGGACGAGGGCGTGCGAGCCCCGACGAGACCATGATCGAGGTCGTTTCGCTTACCTGCCAGGCCCGCACCCGCAAAGGCAGCAAGTGGGTCGTCTTCATCCTGTGCCCAAAGGGCATCCGAGCGCTGCTTTCAGACTGCTCGGCTTCTGCCCTCCGAGGCGTCTACCCAGGGTGATACCGGACGATCGTCATCAACGAACACTGGCACGACCACCCCCTGACCTAACGCGGCGGCGGGCCTGCCGATCAGATTCCACAAGCCTCGGGACATCCTTCAGGGGTTCGTGGCGCGGCGCACCACGCGGTCTTCTTCAAGGCTCTCTCAAGCTTGCCCCTCACAAGCGGCTTTCACCCCCGCCGCATAACCCTCCACCATGCCCCCAACTCTCTCTGGCTGTCTTGCGCCAGGCCATGCTTACCCCGGCCTTCACGAGACGCGCTGCGATCTTCAGGTCAAGCACCCTGTTACCGAAGGCGGCATGCTTCTCCAGCACATCGCTCCGCTCGGCTTCCTGCTGCCGCAAGGGCAGACCAGACAGCTTCTCTCGTTCACCCGGTGGTACGCAACTACTTTCGTCACGTAGCGAACTTCCGCTACCAAGCCTTTCATCAACCCAGTGCCCGCCTTGACATCTCCGACGAAGGATAGTGCGACTGAGGAGCCAAACACTCCCCATGCCGCTACGTGCTCCGACGCTAAGGAGTGGTGCCAGCCTTCCCCGCTGGATGTACGACAGATGGCGCGTAGGCGCTCTGATACGCCCTCAACCACCTCACAATTGCGAGGTGCCAGGCCAGCTGTGCTCTGGTCTACGATCACGACGCCCTCCGCTGCGTATTACTGAGAAGCAACGAACTCTAGCATGCCCTTGAGTGACGCGGGGCGGTTCTTCGTGGCCACAAACAGGCAGATTCTCGGCCTTGAGCACCTCGTCCTCACGCGCTAGCCCCTTCTAGCAGGCTCAGAACACATCACTAGCACCGCCGCTTGCGTCTGGTTTCTTGCTCGCGCATCCCAGTCTCCCCAGATAAAACGGACTCCTCCAGGGCGCCTGCGTGACTCTATACCAAGAGACATTGGCACATGCCAGGGGGATATAGAAACCCCAGATGACCTTGTTGAACACGTCCGACAAGAATAGTAACGCAACCACCTGACCAATCAAGCCAACCAATAACAGTCTCTGCACATCAGCTCGACCCCTGAGGCGATGTCTCGCCAGGGACGAAAACACGGTACCCACGGTGAACAGGAAAGGGCCAACGCCAATCAGACCTGAGCCCAGCATCAACTCAACAAGAGTGTTGTGCGCGTAGAGATTAGGAATGTCCCCAAATCCTGCGTAGTATTCCGTAGTAGCGTCGGGCCCAATGCCAGTTATGGGGTGCTCTAGGAATTCGCGTACGCCACGACGCTGCAATTCAATCCTGTAGTCTATGGACTTCAACGCGGTTACTTCAACAGAATTCCGCGGAGGCGAGCTTACTGCGCGTCTGACCAGTGTTCCATATCGTGCGAGTAGTGCCGAAGTGTCGATCTTGCCACTTGCGGACCCCGTCAGCGCTATGAGAAGAGTCGCAATGCTTCCTGCTATAAACATCCCTGTTATAGTTCTACGGAGCTTAGGCGCACCTAAGTATACAAGTATGGTTTCCAGGATCAGTATTATAAGACCCATTCTTGACCCCAAGAGAACAATGCTTACTGCAGAGGCGAACCCTGACGCCCCATGAAGATAGCGCAGACTCCTCAACCTGCTTCTGAGGACGCCGATTAAGGACATGACCAAGTAGAAGCCCAGATTAGCTGCGGCGAAATTGGGCTCGCGAAGCAGTCCGGGCGACATGGAGTAGTGCTTCTCGTACAACCATCCCTGGACATTTGTCACCCCAACCGCGTCAGTGATGATGCTCAATGCAGCTGCCAGAGCGACTCCTGAAACGATAGCCAGCGTAGCGTGCCAAGATCTGACGCTTCGGATCGCAAGGATCATAATCAGAACCTGTCCCACGGCGAGCGCAACACGTGTAGGAGCAGCTGTTAGGCCGATGACTTCTCCTGTGAAGACAGCCGCTACAGTATAGCCACAAGCGAACAGGAGAACCCCAAGAATAGGTGAGGTGACTGGCACCCCCGGGGCGCGCCGGTGCATCAGAGCATGTATCATGACGGCAACAGCCGTGCCGAGCTGCGCAGCACTGTACGCCGACAGCCCCGGAGCTATAGGTATCCAGTTGATAATCGGGCCGAGCCCTATGACCATGCCGATCCACCAAGACATGCCTGTGTCTCCCCCTGTGAGACCAACTGAGGGATGCCTCTTGCAATCTGGCCGCTTGAGGCCGCTTGAGACCGTCCCCATCCTTTCCCATGCATGCGGCTCTCCCACGCTCAGAGTACTATGAGGGACTCCGCGCCCAGAGGGCACCCGCCCGGCGCTTCCGCCGCCCTTCGGCTTGGTCTGTCGGGACAGTGCGGAATGTGCGTTTCACCAGTGCCGTTGCGTCACTTTGCGAAGCCCTAGGGTAACGCCCACCGGCTAGGTTACACGGCTCGTCGCCTCGCACGCTTACTACTGGTGAGCCTTACTCGCTTACTACTGGTGAGCCTTACTCGCTTACTACTGGTGAGCCTTACTCGTCACACGGATGCGCCCGCGCGCATGCCATGCGTCTCCGCATCCTCCGATAATCGCACCGAGCTCTCTCCGGCCGCGAGAACTCACAGCTGCTCTCGCGGAGTACTTCAACAGTCTCGCTAGGATTTGTATTACTACCTGTCCGGCTCCTGCCCGTACATGTTTGGCGTACACATAGTTGCGCGCACGTATGGCGGCCAGCGCTTGTTTCTCAGAACCTAGTCCGCGCTTGATGCGATGGTTCACTATGATCTTCGGATCGTACCTACCCTTGATCCCAGCTTCGAGAAGCCCCAGAACCAGATCCAACTCCTCACTGGTTGGGAGCAACGTACCGGCTCCCACGCTTTCGTCAAACCGTGCGTTGCTTCGTTCCAATGCGGCCCGCCTCACGAAGAGCCCCACTGAATGTGCCATTGGATGCCATAGCGTGATCTCTCGAGGACGGTTCGGGAACGCCGGGTTGGCTAGGCCGGGCTCAGTATAGGCCCCCTGCACAAAACCGTATGATGGGTGGTCATCGAACCAACGAACTACAGACTCCAGTACCCATTGATCATACCAGCAGTCGTCGTCCGGGAAGCCCACTATGTCACCCTGTTGCCGTGCCAACCCAACATTTCGCGCGACCGAGAGTCCAGTACGATCACAACGGAGGTACACAATATCGAAGACGCTTGTGTATGTTTCACAAACGCGCCGCGTCAGACTTGCCTTCAGGTTGTCGCTCTGGTCAACAACGATCACAGAAAACTGGCGGTGGCTCTGGCCCCTAAGCGAGGCAAAGAGCGTTGCAAGTTGCTCCGAACGGTTTCGCGTCGCAACAATCAGGGACACGTTCTTCCTTCGGCGAAGGTTACGCATTCTACTTAACCCCTTCGACCACCGTTCGATAAACTGGTTCCATCACCGCGCGTCTCCTCCTGCCAGTGTGAGGATCAGCTTCGAAAACGGTTTCAACGCCCGTGGGACTGACAATCACCGACGGACGTGTGCGACAGCAAGCACTGCGCCTGCCACCGCCTTGCTCTTGATGACTGCGCTTCCCAACACCAAGGATCTTCCGTAACCCTGAACTGCCTCCTGGAACTCGCCCGTGCGGTGAAAGTAACGCGCAAGGCTGAACCACTGACGACCCAGGGCCTGCCTCGCAGCTGCGCGCAGCTTCGGGTCACTGGAAAGGAGCCACTTCGACGAGATACGCGTGGTGTCAGCGAAGAATCGGTCCACTCGACTATAGTTCGCTTCATGCTCGTGCCTAGTCAGCATCGCGCTCTGACCCGTCTGCCCCCACACGAGCTGGCTTGCCACGGCTGCGCGTAGAACGAAGTCATAGTCATCTGATCCGCCACGTAAGCTCTCATCGAGCAGACCCACACTCTCGAACACGGCGCGATGAACGAGCATCGTACCCCATGGAACGAAATTGCCTTGCCGCAAAAGGCGTTCCGCTAGCTCCATGCCACTTGGGTTGGTCGCGAGCCACCGACTAACCGCCGGACGAGGCGTGACTCGACCACGCTCAGCTACGAGCATGCTCCCGAAGATCGCAACGCCAGAACGCCCGCGCGTTCGGACGTATTCCATCTGTCGTTCGAGCTTATCCCTTGCCCACTCGTCATCCTGATCAAGGAACCCAATCCACTCCGTCTCGGCGGCTCGGATCCCGGTGTTCCTGGCTGCAGGTATCCCGCGGTTTTGCTCATGGCGGATCACGACGACCTCGACGCCATCTGCTTGGTATGACGTCACCAATTGGAGCGGTATCTGCGACCCGTCATCAACGACGACAACCCGCCTAGGCAGGACCGTCTGTCGCGTTACCGAATCTAGAGCCCTCTGCATAAACTGGTGCCCGTTATAGAACGGGATCACTACCGATACGTCTGCAACAGGCTTGCCATTAGCCGAGTTCATCATCGCTCACTTCCCGGTGGTGCATAGCATGCTCAGTAAGTGGTATTATCGGACACTATCGATCTCCAGCTTCGCCTGCGACCGTGCCTGTTGCATCCAGGCTTCCAGCACATCTGTCGCTCTTTCCCATGTGAAGGTCCGAATCCGTCGGTTACCTTCTCGCGCCAGCTTCATACGCAGATCGGGATACTCTAGGAGGGTCCGCAATCGCTGCGCCAGCAGATCTGGCCTCCGAGGTGGCGCCAGGAGCGCGGTCTTATCGTGCTCGGCGTAGTCACGGGAGCCTCCGTTGTCAGTCGAAACGAGTGCGCACCCGCACGACATGGCCTCTGCAGAAGGCAGCCCCCAGCCCTCCGTCCAACTCGGGCACAGGTAGATGGAGCTACCGTTGTAGATCTCGCCGACGAGTTCATGCTGACCCGGATTCTCCCTGTACTCGATCCACGCCGGTAATCCGCTCGGCCGCTCCGAAACTCCAAAGAGAACGGCTTGGACGTCCGGATGGTCGCGCTTCACCAGTTCAAGCGCCGTGATCCCGTCTTGAGCACCTTTCCATTCCTGGTGTGCGAACAGCATCGCGACTCGATTCGGCCTGGCCTCGATGGGTTTGAATACTTCGTACTTTTGATGGTCAATTCCGTTGGGTATATGACGCATTTCCGCCCTAGGCACCCCAAGCTCCAGCCCGAGGTCGTACAGCCACCGAGCGATCACGATCTTGCGTAGGGGGTATCGCCAAGTCGTGTCCACCCGGTCCTTGGGACCGCTCCAAGTTTCATAATGTTGAACGAGGTAGAACTGAGTTCCCTTACTCTCCGGGTAGTTGACCACGTAGTCGGCCGTCCACCAAGCGGTGGCCACCACGGCGTCGCCGTCAGGAATGTGCCTTGCAGTGAGATCTGGCGCGTAGATCATCTTTACCCGGTCATCGATTGTGTGCCACGTCACCTTGGGGCGGACGAAGCGATCTCGAATCGTTCCGGCGGTTCTGCGGAGCGAGCGGTAGAGTCCCGTCGAGGCCTTCAGTCCTGGGATGACTCGCTGCCTTGTGTGCACGACGAAAACCTGATGCCCACGACCAATGAGGTGGTTAGCATACTCGTAGACAACCCGGTATCCCCCCACCGGCACGCGAGGGTACCCCGGTAGCACGAAAGTGATACGCATGGGAGCCGACCCCGTCAGAGTTTGCATGCTATCTGTTCCGCCTCAGCGGTCCTGGCTTGCGTCGAGCATGGCCTAGATATGCGACGGAGAGGCCAAGATGCAGCACCGTGAATGCTGAACCTTTGAGTATGGCTCCCCACACTCCTTCGATCAGTAGGATCTTAGTGACTCCAAAGCTCCCCACGGCAACGACAAGAACCACGCCAACAGCCTTCCATGGAATGTCCCAGGGAACGGCAGTGCGTCTGGACAGAATCCAGATGACTACTGCGTAGAGGGCGTAGCTCGAGAGGGTAGTAAAGGCTGCGGCCTCGATACCGTACAAGGGCACGACCAACAGGTTCGCAGCAACGTTAAAGGTGGCTGCTGCCAACGCAGCGACGAGCATGAGCTTCGTCTGCTCGCTCAGTTCGAGTGACTTGTGCCCCAGAATGGACGCATTCCAGAACACCATGCCCGTCACCACGGGTAAAGCGATGACCCACCCTGGGCGAAAACTCGGCCCGAGAATCATTGCCGCCAGGTCTTGCCCGACAAGAGCCAGCCCGGCGATAAGACCGAATCCAAGCAAGAAGTACCACACCGTCATTTCCGAAAGCACGCGTCTCGTTTCAACGATCTGACCCTCTGCCCACATGCGCATGATAATGGGGAAGGCCGCGAAGGTAACGGGCCCTGATAACAATCCCGAGATGCCCGATACGACGTTGTATGTCGCCGAATACAGTCCTACTGCTTGACTGCCCAAGAAGATACTGATCACGTATCGGTCGCCAACAGCTAGCAGTTGGGAGCTGAAGAACCAACCCATCATGGGAAGCCCATATCCTACGAACCGCCCAAACTGCTTTCGGATCTCGTGCTGGCTAAGCGCGAAAGAAGGCCGTTCCACTTCGCCTCTGGGAAGCCTCACGTGCGCTCGGACCCTCTCAAGGAGGGGTACTGTCATGATCGAAGCGCCAAGCGCAGATCCCCAGAGGAGTAGGTCAATAGCTGGTTGAAAGGCCCAGACCAACAGGACACTTAGGGAGAGTTTGAGGACGGAGCGACCGACCTCATACAGTCGATACGACTGTGCATCCAAGCTGGCCGGCAGGATCGGAACTAGGACGTGCCCTAGCGATTCGACAATCAGCCACAATGCTGCAGCAACAGACGCCCGGGCGCCCCATGCCTGTCGCCCGTACACAAGCATGATAGTCGCTACCACAACGGCAACGAGCAGCACCGATTTAGCCAGACGTTTGAGCAGGGTGCGGTAAACCTCACCGTGTCCCGTGACATGGAACTCACTGAAGAAGCGGCCCAGCGGTTGAGCACCCCACTCGGCTACCAGGATCGTTGCAGGTGTCACGATAGCAACGATTAGGCTGTACGTACCATAGTCTTCAGGTGAAAACAGCCTGGTGAATATGAACGCCGATAGGAATCCCGTAAGCGCAGGGATGAGTTTCGCCACGAGGTATCCGATGGCATCAACACCAAAGCGTCGTAGAGCTTTCTGCGTCAAGATGGTAGAATCGAGGCTCACCATTCTTCACGCCTTCTCATGACGGGATCCTCTCATGGGCTGGTACAGTATAGACCTGCCCTTCGGCGATTTGGTCCGCCTGCTCCTGGGTGACGGCCAGGGTGACGGGGAGGGGCCAGAGGAGCCCATCAGCCAAGCGCATGCTCTCAACCACCAGTTCGTAGTCCAGCTTCCGCATGGAGCCATTGAGAGGGCTCAGGGCGCCGATGCCGATCATCTCCAGGTCGGCCAGCTCCCGCTCGTCGAGTTCCACCTGCACGAGCGCCTGGGCTCGGGCGATGGCCCGCTCCCGGGCCTCCGTTCCCCCGTGGGGCTCGATCGGCCCCAGGGTGGGGTGACGGCCGCCGTCACCCCCTGGCGCGTGACCGTCCCCGGTGGCCAGGGTCGCTGAGGCGGCCTCCGGAACACCGTCTCGGCCAGCTGCCAGCAGGGAGACGATGCCGGCCTCGACCGCGGGTCCGTCGCCTGCGGCCTCCAGATACCCCCGCCGCTCCAGGAGGCGGATCACCTGGCCTGCGCAGGCTTCGACGCTACCGCGGTCGGTGTGGAGCACCGGGTCGGGGTTCTCGGGGAGCTCGTAGGGGTCGTTGACGCCCGTGAAGTTCTGAATCTCGCCGGCCATGGCCTTCTTGTAGAGGCCCTTCACGTCGCGCTCGAGGAGCGTCTTCATGGGGGCGGTCACGAAGACCTCCAGGAACTCGCCGATCTCCCGCCGGCTGGCCTCCCGGACGACCCGGTAGGGGGAGATGAAGGAGGAGAGACAGACGACTCCGTTCCGGGTGAGGAGCTTGGTCACGAAGGTGACCCCCTCGATGTTCTTGTCCCGGTCCTCCTTGGAGAAGCCCAGGTCTCGGGTGAGGCTCTGGCGGACCACGTCGCCGTCGAGCCGCTCGACGAGAGCGCCTCTCTCCTTCAGGATCGCCTCCACCCACTTTGCGACGGTGGTCTTCCCCGCCCCCGAAAGCCCCGTGAACCAGACGGTCACGCCCCGCTGCACGACGACGCCCCGCTCCTTCTTGGACTGCGGCTCTTGGTCTTTATCGGTACAGGTTCCTTTGTTTGGAGCGCGCGGCACACAATTTTAGGTGTTACGGCATGATGCTGGGCTTGTCCTGCTACCGCAAAGTAACGAGTGGACGCCAATCGGCGCCATCCTGCGGGGAGGGTTACCCTTTCCCGGCCCCACCGCGCGATCCCCCAATGGATAGAACCGCCGATTCGCCCCGGAATTCGCGGTGCGTCCTGCCCATTCATGCCGATTTTCATGGGTCTCTGGCCCGTCGACATCCAGATCGTTCCAGGGTACACTCCGATACGAGTGCGGTTACACTCTTGTGGTAGCCTTTCCTGCAAAGGGGTGTGCCCGGTGATCCACATCGTCCTCCTGGCCTTCCTCTGCGAGCTGGTGGACTCCACCTTGGGCATGGGCTACGGGACCACCCTCACGCCGCTCCTGCTGCTCCTTGGGTACAGCCCCCTGCAGGTGGTGCCCGTGGTGCTCCTCTCGGATCTGGTGACGGGCGTGGCCGCCGCCTTCTTCCACCACCGGCTGGGCAACTCGGACTTCCGTCTCGGCTCCCAGGACCTGAAGGTGGGCCTGGTCTTCGCGGGCTCGGGGGCGGTGGCCGCGGTGGCCGCCATCGTCCTGGCGGTGAAGGTGCCCGAGTTCTGGCTCACGCTGTACATCGGCGCAATGGTCACCCTCATCAGGGTGCGGATCCTCTTGATGGGCAACCGCCAGATCTCCTTCTCGTGGCCCCGCATCATTGGTATCGGCCTCTTGGCCGCCTTCAACAAGGGTCTGAGCGGGGGCGGGTACGGGCCGCTGGTAACGGGCGGGCAGCTCCTTTCCGGCCAGGCCCGGAACGCGGTGGGGATCACCTCGCTGGCCGAGGCCGCCATCTGCCTGGTGGCGGTGGTGGGGTATGCCCTCAGCGGCGCCGCCCCCGACCTCGCCCTCGCCCCGTACCTCCTCTTCGGGGCGCTCCTCTCCACGCCCGTCTCGGCCATGATCGTGCGGGAGCTGCCTCTGAGGGAGTTCCGCCGCTTCGTGGGGGCGGCCACACCTTCGCCCTGGGCGTGCTCATGCTGAGCAAGCTGTGGTGAGGGCTCACCGGATCCCCGCCAGCGGCCAGTAGGTGAGCGCCACCAGGAGGAAGACACCTAAGGCCATCAGGCTCAGCAGGACCCCGGCCCGCACCGAGTCGGCGATGGAGTAGTAGCCCGAGGAGTAGGCGATGGCGTTGGGCGGGGTCCCCATGGGGAACATGAAGGCGAGCCCCCCGGCCAGGGCGGTCACCAGGGTGGTGAGCACCGGGTTCACCCCCAGCACCGCCCCCCAGTTGTAGGCCAGGGGCAGCACCGTGGCCACCGCCGCCACGTTGCTCACCATCTCCGAGAGGCCCATGGTCATCAGGGCCACCAAGAGCACGAAGAGCATGGGCGGAACCTCCAGCCCCCCGAGGAAGGTGGCCGCCGCCCAGCGGGCCACCCCCGTCTGGGTCTGGTCCATCCGCGCCCCGGGGGATGCCCCTTGGGTTCTAGCTGCTTTCCTGGACCGCATCGCGTGCACCAGCTTATAATCGTACCGTGAGGCGCAGTGCCACCTATGCGAAGACGTCCCTTCCTGGGGGTAGAGCGATGGACTGGCGCGATAGGATCGTCGTCGACCCGACGATCCTGGTCGGGAAGCCCGTCATCAAGGGTACACGGATTGCCGTAGAGTTCGTCATCGACCTCCTCGCCAACGGTTGGAGCGAGAACGATATCCTTACCAACTACCCGGGCCTGGCACCCGAGGACGTGCGAGCTTGCCTGGCCTACGCGAGCGAGGCTCTGAGGGAAGAGCACGTTTACCCTATAGGGCGGTAGCATGCGGTTCCTGGCGGACGAGAACTTTCCTGCCTCGTGCGTCTTGGCTCTTCGGAACGCCGGCCTCGACGTTGCATGGGTGCGAACCGAGAACCCCGGGGATCCGGTTGAAGCATGAGGAGACTCCCCACGGAACAGTCCTGAAGCCAGTCTGCGATCCGAAGCGCACCACCCACAGCCGAAATCGCTCGCCTCAGGACTGACCTGGCGAACGAGAGCGTCCCGATCGACGACCGGGACGCCGCTGAAGCGTTCTTGACAAAGTGCCGCGGCTTCCGGAACGATGGCCCGGAACGCGGTGGAGACCGCTTCGCTCGCCGAGGCGGCCATCTCCCTGGAGGCGGTCCCCTTCATCCTGGGCGTGCTCATGCTGAGCAAGCTCTGGTGAGGGCTCACCGGATCCCCGCCACCGGCCAGTAGGTGAGGGCCACCAGGAGGAAGATCCCCAGGGCCATCAGGCTCAGCAGGACGCCGGCCCGCACCGAGTCGGCGACGGAGTAGTAGCCCGAGGGGTAGGCGATGGCGTTGGGCGGGGTCCCCATGGGGAACATGAAGGCGAGCCCCCCGGCCAGGGCGGTCACCAGGGTGGTGAGCACCGGGTTCACCCCCAGCACCGCCCCCCAGCTGTAGGCCAGGGGCAGCACCGTGGCCATCGCCGCCACGTTGCGGCGAAGGAGCCCCAGGGTCATCCGGTCGCCCAGCCCCGTGCGCTGGAGCCCGGCCGAGAGCATCAGCGCGCCCAGGATGAAGAAGACCGCCTTGTTCCCGAAGAGGGCGAAGGCCCGCTCCGCCGGAAGCGCCCCCAGGAGGGGCACCAGCGCCATCCCTAACAGCCCCGTCACCGGCGCCGGCAGGAGGTTCGTCACCCAGAGGGTGACCGCCGCTACGAAGGCGACCACCGCCCGCTGGCCCTCCAGGGTTAGCCCTTCGGGCGTGGGCAGGAGCAGGATGACCAGCGCCGCGCCGAGCCCCGCCGCCGCCAGCACGGGCTTGAGGCGGGCCCGGAGGGGGCGGGCCGGCGACTGAACCTGCGCGTCGCCGGCGCCTTCCTCGAAGGTTACTGAAGGCCGGGGCACCCCGTCAACTCGAGAGGCCACGGGCCGTCCCACGACCTGCGCCGGATTCTGATCGCTCACCGCAATCCTTCCATCCACCTGAGCTGTCTGACCCACCTGCCGGCCCCACCGGATCTCCACATCCAAACGGTTCTATGAGGCCCTGAGGGTGAAAGGTGAACCCTCACGCCGAAGGCCCCGGGCGCGCGGTGGCGTTGGCCAAGAACCACTGGTAGGTGTGGCGTATGCCCTCCTCGAGGGGGATGCGCGCCCGCCAGCCGAGGCGGTGGATCCGGCTCACATCGAGCAGCTTTCGGGGCATCCCGTCCGGCTTCGTGGCGTCGAAAGCCAGATCTCCCTGGTAACCCACCACACGCCCGATCAGTTCCGCCAGTTCACGGATGGAGACATCCTCCCCGACTCCCACGTTGATCGGGATCGCGTCGTCGTACCGGTCCATCAGGAAGAGGCACGCCTCCGCCAGGTCGTCCACGTGCAGAAACTCACGCCTCGGCTCCCCCGTCCCCCACACCTCCACGGCTGGGCTCCCACTGACCTTCGCCTCATGGGTCTTGCGCAGGAGCGCCGCGAGGACGTGGCTCGTCTCCAGGTCGAAGTTGTCTCCCGGTCCGTACAGATTCGTGGGCATGGCAGAGATGAAGCGGTCGCCGTACTGCCGCCGGTAAGCGTTCACCAGTTCGATGCCTGCGATCTTGGCGATGGCGTAGGGCTGGTTGGTGGGTTCCAGCAGCCCCGTGAGGAGGTACTCCTCTTTGATAGGCTGCGGTGCGACGCGCGGGTAGATGCAGCTCGATCCGAGGAAGAGCAGCTTCTTCACCTGGTGATCGTGGGCGGCGCGGATGACGTTGAGCTCGATCTCGAGGTTGGTCTGGAGGAAGTCCACCGGATAGGTGTTGTTGGCCCAGATCCCGCCCACTCTGGCCGCAGCCACGTAGATGTACTCAGGGCGCTGCGCCGCGAAGAAGGCGTCCACCGCCCGGCGATCGGTGAGATCCAGCTCCTGCCGCGTGCGGGTGAGGATGTTTCGGTACCCGCGGTGCTTCAGGGCTCGAACGATCGCGCTTCCCACCAGGCCCCGGTGGCCGGCCACGTAGATCCGCGCGTCAAGAGGCACGCCGAACTCAGACACTGGCGGCCCCCCTGAGCGGCACTTCGTGCCCGTTCTCACGGAGAACCCGTTCCTGCTCCGCCAGGCGCAGGTCATGCTCGACCATGCGTTCGATGAGACCTTCAAAGGTCACGGTCGGATGCCAGCCCAGCTTCTCACGTGCCTTGGTGGCGTCTCCGCAGAGCGCATCGACCTCTGCTGGGCGGAAGTAACGCGGGTCGATCTCGACGTACTTCTTCCAGTCCAGGTCCAGACGGGCAAAGACTTGCTCCACGAACTCCCGCACCGAATGCATTTCGCCGGTGGCGATCACGAAATCGTCGGACTCCTCCTGCTGGAGCATGAGCCACATGGCTTCGACGTAGTCCGCAGCGTAGCCCCAGTCGCGCCTGGCGTCCAGGTTACCGAGGAAGAGTTTCTCCTGGAGGCCCAGCTTGATCCGGGTGGCGGCCCGCGTGATCTTTCGCGTCACGAAGGTCTCGCCTCGCCGCTCGGACTCGTGGTTGAAAAGGATCCCGTTGCAGGCGAAGAGCCCGTACGCCTCCCGGTAGTTCACCGTCTGCCAGTACGCGTAGACCTTGGCCGCGGCATACGGAGAGCGGGGATAGAAGGGCGTCGTCTCGGACTGAGGAGGCGGCGAGGCGCCGAACATCTCCGAAGAGCCGGCCTGGTAGAGCCGTACCTCCCGCCCTGTTTCCCGGTACGAGCGGACCGTTTCCAGCAACCGCAGTGTTCCCAGCCCGACCACGTCCACGGTGTACTCGGGCTCCTCGAAGGAGACCTTGACGTGGGACTGGGCGCCCAGGTTGTAGATCTCGTCCGGCTGCACCCGCTCTAGGATGTACCGAAGGCCGCTGCCGTCGGTCAGATCCCCGTAATGAAGGAAGAGGCGCGCGTCGGGGTCGTGCGGGTCCTGGTACAGGTGGTCGATGCGGTCCGTGTTGAAGGAGCTTGTCCGGCGGATGATGCCGTGGACTTCGTAGCCCTTGCCGAGCAGGAACTCCGCGAGAAACGAACCGTCCTGACCGGTGATGCCCGTGATGAGGGCCTTCTTTCTCATGAGAGACCCGTCCTTCCTGTTCCGAGGGTGCGTGTCCACCTCAACTGAAGCACCGGCGGCAGCTCAGAGCGGAAGGAGCCCTCCCGCTCCTCGGTTTCCCTCCGCGCCCTCGCCGCGTGCCACGGAGCCGCCGGCGCGCCATCGCCTCGTACCGTTCCATCGGTCACCGCAGCTGCCTGCCGCCCCTCAATCCAGGTACCCCAGGTTCTTCAGGCGCTTGCGGATGACCTCGATCTCCTCCTGGCTGAGGCCCTCCTCCTCCCGGAAGGCGGCCGGGGGCGGCTCGGGCCGCTCCTCCCCGCCGGCCGAGGCCGCGAGGTCCCGCAGGACGTAGATGATGAACTCGGTGACGCTGCGGAACCCTGTCCCCTCCACGATCTGCTGGAGCCGGCGGTAGAGCGGCCGGGGGATCTTGATGGTCACGTCGTCGGTCATGGGTGGCTCTCCTCCGGGGCGGCCGGTCCGGGGCCGCCCGGCGCTCCGTTCCGGGTCGTGCCTGCCTGGGCGGAGTCCGGTCGGGTAGAAGCTGCCTGGGCAGCTTCCCCACGGGCCCGCCCCATTCCTTCGATGGCCGCCTTCAGCCCCTCCACGTACCCGTACGGCAGGCGGATCCGGCCCATCATGGGCTCGTCCGCGTTCTCGCCGCGGCAGTCGGACCCGCCGGTCACCACTAGGCCCAGTCCTCGGCCAGCTCCCGGTAGTGGCGCACCATCGCCTCGGTGTGGCGGGGGTAGAAGACCTCGACCCCCATCAGGCCCGCCCGGGCCAGGCGCTCCATGAAGGCGTCCGGGAGCGGGTCGTCCTCGGCCCGGAAGCGCCCGGGGTGGGCGAGCACGGGCACGCCGCCGGCCGAGCGGATGAGGTCGATCCCCTCCTCGGGGGTGAGCTTGTAGCGCTCGACGTACGCCCGGCCGCCCACGGCGATGTACTCTTCGGTGAACGCCTCGGAAACCTGCTGGATGTACCCGGTCTCCACCATCGCCCGGGCCACGTGGGGCCGGCCCACGTTCTCGTTCCCGGGCAGCTCCTGCACCCGCTCCCAGCGGATGGCCACGCCCATCGCGTTCAGCTTCTCGACCATCCGCCGGGCCCGGCCGAGGGGGGCGTCCAGCACCAGGAGAATCCGCTCCCGGAAGGCCCCGTCCTCGGGATCCACCCCGTAGCCGAGGATATGGATCTCCTTCTCGCCCTCCAGGCACCGCCGACCTCCACCTCCACTGCAACGCCTCCGACGCGTCCGACGCCCCCGCCCGGATGGTGCAGCGCGCCCACGCCATGGGCTTCCTGTGCCTCGCCCTGGCAGACCACGACACCGTGGGCCGGCTGGCCGAGGCGGCGGCGGAGACGGCTCGGCTCGGGGTGGAGCTCATCCCGGCCGTGGAGCTCTCGTGGGTGGTCGCGGTGTACGGGCATGGGCGGGTCTCCTTTGCAGGGTCGGGGTCGATAAGGCGAAGGCCTGGCTTGTGCTTAGAGAGCAGGCCGTCCTCGGTCGAACGGCCCTTCACAGGTCGAGCGAAGGCTCCACCGGTCCCTGAGGCCGATGCGCATGTACGGAGTTCGCGGCCTCGTGTAAGCGGTTCGTGCACTCAGACAACCTGGTGGTCGCGTATCCACTCGGCAAAGGCTTTCCAGTCAGCATGACCTTGAGACAAAGCCACGCCGATCGCGACCATCTCGTCATCGTCTACGTCTATCTCAACGCCGTCGATATCGCACAGCACCAGAGCCGCCGCGATCCCTGTACGCTTCTTCCCGTCCACGAAGGGATGGTTCTGGATGATTCCGGCTCCCGGGACCGCTGCTTTGTCGATCGGGTCCGTGTAGGCGTCATGCCCTCCAAACGAAGCAAACGGCCGGGCCAGAGCGGATGAGAGCAGCCCGATGTCCAGGACGCCCGCAGATCCCCCGGTGGCTCGGATCATCTGATCGTGCAGGCGCAGAAGGAAGTCAGGGAGATCGGCGTCACCGCTGGGCAAGCTCCTCGAAAGCCTTGCGGTGCTTCTCTAGAATGCGTTCGAAGCTTTCCTGAAGCTCCTTCTCGTCCACGATTCCTTCGTCCACCGCAAGCTCGCGCAGGATGCGTCGTCTTTTGTCCTTGGGAAGGCTTCGAACTTCCTTGAGCCGTTCATCGAATCCAAGAGCCCCAGGGAACACCTCTCTTTCCCGCCAGTGCAACGTGTTCGACGGCCCCGGCATACGGCTACCACCGAGCCCGACGCTGTCCGGCCCCATGATACGCGTTCCTTACCCCGTACACCATGCATACCGCATGTGCTGCTGCCGTGCCTCCTCCGCCTTCGGCTCACCGCCCGGCGCGGCCGCACAACCCGCCCGTGCACCGAAGACGGCCGTGGGACGCCGAGACTCTCGAGGATGGTGGGTGCCACGTCCATCAGTTGCAGGCCCTCGAGGGGTTCGCCCTTCCGGGCCGGACCCGCCAGATCCTTCCTATCCGCCATGATGAAGATGCCGTGCCAGTCGTAGTTGGCACCCTCGATGCCGTCCTCGCCACCCCGGAGGTGGATCTGCCCGCCCCCCACGGCGCCGGACGAGCGCCAGCGCAGGTCGCCGAAGTCGACCTCCATGTCCGGCGGAAGGTTTCGGACCTCCCGGTACACCTCCTGCGGGATGACCACCCGGGTGCCGATGGGTCTGCCCTCCTCGTCGCCCAGGGCCTCCAGCTCTTCCCTGAGCTGCCGGCGGAAGCCCTCGTACTCCGACGGATCGACGGTCCCCTGGGGCTCCCGGCCCTTCAGGTTGACGAAGAGCCGCCCGTAGTACCCGCCCGCGCCCCAGGCCCGGGTGCGGGACCAGTCCACCTCCAGCTCCCCGAAGGGTGTGGGGCGGTCCGGGTAGCGCTTGAGGACCAGGTAACCCTGCCGGATCAGCCACTCGTTGAGGGCGACCCGCCCGTCCATCCGCTTGGCGCCGTGGTCGGAGACGATCATCACCCGGGTGCCGGCATCGACCACCTCCAGCAGCTCGCCGATGAGCCCGTCCACCAGGATGTAGTACTGGCGGACGGCGTCCTGGAAGGGGTTCTCGCCCGGGTAGAGGACGTGCTGGGGGTCCATGAACTGCCAGAAGCCGTGGTGCATCCGGTCCGTACCGATCTCCACCATCATGAAGAAGTCCCACGGGCGGATGCGGAGGAGGTGCCTGGCCACCCGGAAGCGCCGCACCGTCATCTCCCGGATCCGCTCCAGCAAGCGACCCTTCTCCTCCGTGCGGTAGTCCGCCACGTCGAAGAGGTACTCCCCCACCAGCTCCTCCACCTCGTGCCGCAGCTCGTGGGGGTAGGTATACTCGCTCCCGGTGCCCGGGGTGAGGAACCAGCTGATCAGGTCGCCCCGCACCGGCTTCACCGGGTACGAAGGGGGGACCCCAATGACCACCGACTCCTTCCCCGCCTCGCCCAGGTAGTCCCAGACCGTCTTCTCCCCCACGTCAGCCGAGGTGACGATCTTCAGGTCGTCGTACCCCGTGTCCGAGCGGTTCCGGAACCCGTAGATCCCCAGCTCCCCCGGATCCCGCCCCGTCACCATCGATATCCACGCCGGCACGGTGATGGGCGGGGTGCAGCTGAGCAGCGGACCGTACACCCCGGCCTCGACCAGCCGCTTGATGTTGGGGAGGTCGTCCAGCCAGCGGTCGAAGACGAGGTGGGGGTCCGCGCAGTCGAGGCCGAGGAGGAGGAGCTTGTTGCACGCTCGGACCAGCATATTCCCATCCTTGGCCGCACTCCTAGGTCACTCACAGATCACCTGGCGTTCTTGGCTAGATACGGCTAGCGCGCTGTCTTCATGTGACCCCCTACCCCGAGAGGTACTCATGCACCGCGGCTATTGCAGCATTACGCATTCGACGGGAGCGCTTTTCGCCCACGAACTTGACCGCTTGAAGATCCGCTTCAGTCGAACGGAGCACGTCCCCGATCGTGTAGCGGCCGATCTTCCGCAGCGCGTCTTTCTGCCACTCAGTGATATCCAACACATCTATCGATCGCTCAAGCTGTTCTCGGAGCACATCCGATAGCCGTGCCTCGTCCAAGTCCGGTACGGCCTTGATCACAGGATCATATGCCGGGTGGCTTGCTCCGTACTCGCTCATTCGCTTAGGCGTCAGATTTCGTGCGATTGCCAGGCCTGTTGTCACGGGTCTACCTTCCAAGGCCATCAAGCATCCAAGGTTCACAGCATACCGGGTACCAACGTCTGACCTTGTGGCCCTCATCCCTTCCGAGTCCTTCCTGACAATTCCTGTGTAAGCGAGTAAGCGCAGAGCCTCCTTGACCTGTTGGGGTGCGTCTCGATGGATCCAGAAGTAGCACGTCGTCTTCTTGTCGTCCTTCATGTACTCGTCGTTCTTTCGCTTTAGCTCTGGGAGTACCACGTTTTCAATGAATTGCCTTCCCCAATCGATTAGCCCCGCGTACCCTGGTGCCCGTTCCGCAAGAATCGAGTGCTCTCCCCAGATGTCATTCCGGTAGTACTCTCGTATCGTACTCTCCACGTAATTCACGCGCAACCTACCTACAGAGGCCCTTGCTAGCGACTTGAGCAGAATACGCGGGTTACCGCTGGACGCGTACGCAAGAACTTCGAAGTTCTCGCCATGCCTCAGCAGTTCCTCAGTCGCCTTGGTGTCGCTCAACTGCTTCAGTACAATCTCCTTCATCCGTTCAACGTAACCTCGAGAGAGGACGTCACGATCCAATGTCAAGACTGTAGCATCATGTTCAGGCTGAAAGGTCGGGCCATACGACGTGACTCCCGGGTACACTGCTGCATGGCACGTGATGTGCGGGCTTCTCAAGTCTCGAAACAGTGTGAAAAACTGCCTCTGTTGAGCCGCGAGCAGGATGTGTGCCGCCTCGTCAATGAAGAACACCACGCGCCTTATTCCGAGTTCGTCGCACAAATCCTCGACTGCATCCTTGAAATCCGCGACACTCGGCAAGCCTGCGACGTCGACATCTCTCCCTGCGGATTGCCAAGACGACTCAAAGGCATCAACGATCGTCTCTACTCTTGTTTTGCGATTTGGGAAATCAGGCGGCAACTGACCAGCCAGGACATCCGCGCTTGCTGGCATGACCATGAGTAGCCCACGTTTATTGAGGGCTCGGAGCAGTCTACTGGCGAGCAGGCCAAGCATCCAGTGCTCGAATTGGTTGGGGTCGGACGTTTGAATCAGCGTGGTCTTGTTGAACGTCACGTAAACAGGAAACACGCGCTCCACCGGAAGCGCAGCCTCAAGCTCTGCCTGCGCAACCCTAAAGAGAAAGGATTTCCCCACTCCCCTGCTGCCTACGAGTACAACCGGCGTACGACGCTTGAGAGCGTCAACAATGTCTCGGTCCTGCGGGGTCTCTACAAAGTAGTCTAGGATTTCGCTTCCCGCGATGTCCTCTGTGCGATAAAAGAGCTCCATACTCACAAGACCTCCACCGACCCGCCGAGTGCAGAGCGGATGCCAGGAAGATTGCCGAGCTCCTCCTGCACGTGTGCCTCAACCTGCCTGACAGACTCCACCGGCAGGTTTCGGAGCCATCTGAGACTTAGCGCAAACAGAAGCACAATGCGCGTAGCGTCCGCTTTGTCGTTCCAGGAGACATAGTGCTCCCCGCTAAACGTAAGGTTCCGCGGCAGTTTCCGACGCACATTAGCATTCCCGTGAATGTACTCAGAGCATTCCCTGTATACTCTGACAGCCAAGCCGCGATAATCGGCGACGTGGTCGAGTAATTCTCCGTTGAAGGCTCGGGCAAACGTGTGTGAGAAAATACCAGTCTCTGGGTCCATGAACGCGGACCAGTTCACATCCAACTCGCCGGCTGAGAAAAGGTGCAACTCGACTATGTGAGCTGAGTAGTACACGGACGCGAGGCCCAACTCAAGAAAGAGCCTTAGCTCTGCAAACGCACTGGTGTATTGTCCTTGTAGCAGGGCAAGTAGAGCTGTCTGGTATTCCCTGAGAGCATCCGATAGTAGTTCCGCTTCTCGTGAGGGTCCGATCGCTTGAATCCAGCGCTCGAAATCGCCGATTGCGCTGTGAGCACGATACAGACGCCCGTAAGCGTCGAATTGCAACGACTCACTTAGTATCTGGCCGCAGGTGGCGTTCGCTGTTCGATAGTACGAGGCCAATGCTACCTGTGTGTTCTCTTCAGCCATAATGCTCATCACCGTTTGAGTCCCTCAAGAGAGGGCATGGTGATTGCGGATAAACTGGCCTTATCGGCCCAGCAATCTCGGTCGTCAGGTGACGCTGTCGTTCAGTTGGATGCGCGTCCTGGGCAGCTGATCTCGGGCTGCCGCGATCCGTAAGGGAGTCGTGCCACGCGTGCGGTGGCGGTGTAGTACTGATGACGCAGCATTACGTACGTGGCACCCCTACACGCACCAACTCACCAGGTTGAACCCGGATTTTGCAGGAGGCTCTGGTAGGAAGGAGGCGGGAAGGTGCCCCGCGAAGTTGTTTCGATGACCAAATCCAAACAACGAAAGGGGCACCTTCCAGGTGAACGCTTCGACGCCTTCCCCCTTGCTTTCCTTCCCCGCACCGCAGATCGAGGAGCGCTTCGACAAGCACGGTCTCACGGCCTTCGGTGGAGCGAACCTGCTGGTGGACCTCTTCGACCGTGTCGGGCTCCCTCAAAGCCTGGAGCGGCACCTCACACCGAAGTCTCTGTGGTCGACCTACTCCCGGACCACCGAGGTGGAGTACCTGGTCCTGAAGGCCGCCCTGGGGATGGGCCGCATCTTCGAGACCGCCGAGCTGAAGAACGATCCGCTCCTGGCGGCCAAGCTCCGGCTGAAGAAGCTGCCCCACCCCGCCACCAGTTACCGGGCGCTGGATCGCTTTGGAAGCCGCCGGGACGTGGCGCAGCTGGGGGGCGTCCACCGGGAAACGCTCCACCCTCTCCTCCGGGGGTTCGGCGGGGCCATCATGGACATCGACAACACCGTGGAAACGGTCCACGGTCACCAGCAGGGCGCGTTCGTCGGCTACAACCCGCGCTACCATGGCCGGCCAAGCTACCAGCCCTTCGTCGCCTTCGAGGGGCAGAGCCGGGCGCTGTTGTACGCTGCCCTGCGCTCGGGGAAGACCCCGAACGCCCGGGAGGTCATCCGCTTCTGCCGTCGAGCCAAGAAGCAGCTCCCAGAGGGCTGTCCGGTTCGCTTCGTCCGGGGAGACGCCCACTTCGGCACGGAAGCGCTGCTGGAGGAGTTGGAGGCCGAGGAGGGCCGAACGGGGCTCAAGGTGGGCTACGCCCTCAAGCTGAAGCTGAACCCGCACCTCCAGAGCCAGGTCTTCCAGCCTCTCCCATGGCGGCGGCTCGCGAGCGGCGACGATACGATCATCGAGGTCGCGTCCCTCGCCTACCAGGCTCGCAAGTGGAAGCGGAGCCGACGGGTCGTCTTCATCCGTCAGAGGGCCTCCTTCGAGCCCGCCCAGCTTCCGCTCTTCCAAGCCTGCGCCTGGGAGTACCAGGCGATCGTGACCAGCGAGGACTGGGACGAGGAGGACGTCTGGCACTTCTACAACCAGCGCTGCACCGCCGAGAACGGGATCAAGGAGCTGAAGGACGGGCTCGGCATCGACTCCATCGGCAAGGCCACCTTCTGGCCCAATGCGGCGGACCTGCTGATCAAAGGGATCGCCTACAACCTGCTGCTCCGACTCAAGGCACTGGCCCCGCCGTCCTATCGCCACTACACCGCGACTCGCCTGCAACGGACCCTGCTGCGGGTGCCGGCCTTGCTGGTGCGCCACGCCCGGCGGCTCATCCTCCGCCTGCCAGCGCTCTGGGTACACCGGCCAGCCTGGGAAGCCGTTCGGCTTGCACTGAGCACGTAGCGCACTCCGAACGCCGTCGGCAAGGACCGGCAGCCACCAATGGGAGCCGGTGGCTTGGGCAGCCGCGTCCTTCCGGCGCCCTCCGCCCCGTTCCTCACGCCGTTTCACCCATCTCCCTGCGCCGTCCACCACCTTCCTCACGGCGACTCGCGGCTCACATTTCCAACCTGCAGCGCAAATTGCCGTCAACAGCATTGTATTCCTTACGCTCCCGTGTTCGATCCGCGTCCATCGAAGGGACCCGTGCAAAATCCGGGTTGAAGCTTCTCGAGCACACGCAGTACCTCGGGAAGCAACGGGCGAAGGGTCTCAAGGCGATTGTTCGGTGCAGCCGGAACGACGACGCTGATTCTCGCCGACCGCAGGTTCTGTTGGTACTGGACATTCTGATCGGCCGTAATGAACACGTCGAAGCCAGCCTCAGCCAGGCGAAGAAGCGCGCCATTCTTGGTCCCCGCCCAACCCAATTCCGGTACGGTTGCAGCCTCATGTCCAGCAAAGCCGTTCTTGAGCTTGCGCGGCAGACACTCGTCAAGAAGCACCTTCATGGCTGTTGAGCAAGAACAGCATGCTTCATCTCTTCCAGAGCGGCGATCGCGTGCGTGCGATCGACACTGGGAAAGTCATCCAGGAATTCGTCGAGCGTCTGCCCCCCTACCAAGTAATCGAACAACGTCTCTACGGGCACACGGGTACCGACGAAGACAGGTGTTCCGCCCAGGATATCTCGGTCACGTACGATGACCTTTTGGGTAGCCACAGGGTCCGCCTCCTGAATCTCCACCATGGACCCATGATAGCATACGGCAGCCCCAACCGCTTCTCTCAATCGCGCTCCCTCATCGCTGACGGCGGCCGTCACCCTCCCGGGGCAATACGAGCCCGTACCGCCCCCCTCCCCTCGTTCGACGGAAGGCGGTCCTGTGGGCTCGCTCGTTCCTGCGCAGCATTGAACGTAGTTTCGCTCCACGTTCCGTGACTCCTCCTGCCAGGCGTGGCAACGTGTGGGAGTTCACCGGATGCTCACGGTCCGTGGAGGCAGCGGGAAGCTCGCTCCGTTCCCGTCGCCATCGGCCTTCAGGCGAGCCAGGGCTCCGCGTCCCGGTGGGCCGACCGCAGGATGGACGTTCTTCCCTACGTCCGAGTCGACGGCGATGGGTTCGGATCCGTGTGAAGGCTGTGACGCCCCCTTCACCAAAGGCCTCTCCACGATCATTGCACGGCCGTCCGAGCACGGGCCATCTTGCTCCATCTATGGAACGCCGCGAGCCATGGTTTTCGCGCCGGCCGGGGAGGTCCTGCGTGCAGACACCCTCGCGGCGCGGGCGGGCAACCCGGGCGATCCTCCGGGGAAGCCAGGCTCTGCCTGCAGTGCCGTCCTGAACGGTCGCTCGGCGGGCAACGATGGGTCCAGAGATCCTACGGGCGTCTCGGGCACCGTTCGAGCGTGTCGATCTGCGGGCGCCGTGGCCTCGGTGCCAGGCAAGGGGCACCGCTTCGGACCCGGCAAAGTGTTGCTGCCGCAGGCCTGGATCTCCGCCCGCACGCCCTGGGCTGTGCGAGAGGTCTCCTCCTCGGCCAGGGCCTCGAGACCTGGCGAGCCGGGGCTGGCACCAACCTCCAACCGGGCCTGCAGGGCGCTACCTGAGCGAGCCCGCCGCCCCGTCGTGGTCCTCCTGGGCGCTGTGCCCCTTGCACTGTAGCCTCGACTCGCAGCGCTAACTGAGCGAGGAAGGTACCGAGTGCTCTAGAGGCTTGTGGCTGCACACTCTGGACCTCCGGGTCGGTGCTCGTCTCACCACCCCTGTCCGCTCGCGCCCCGCGCCCTTCGGCCGTGCCCCGCGATGCGCGACGGCGGACGGAGTCACCTGGCGTTCGAGCTACTCACTCCCCGGCGCCGTTCGGCGCCAGGAGACCTGCCGAGACGCCCAGCGTTCGAGGTAGCGTGTTCGGTCCGACATTATGCGAACGTGAGTTTGCACCCTCGGTGAAGATGTGCTATACTTCCAGCCAGAACCAGTCGGTCCGGCACGGCACGCCCAAAGCCGAGGTCCGTCCGGCTGGCTCTCCCCACCCGCCGCACCTCCCGGGCCATCGCTGCACAAGGAGCGTGAGACCGCGATGCCCACCGCTCACGACCAGCTCTTCAAGGAGTTGCTCAGGGCCTTCTTCCCGCAGTTCCTCGAGCTCTTCACACCCGACGTCCTCAGGCTCGGCAGACCGGCCTCGGTCGTCTTCATCGAGCCGGAGGTCTTCCGGGACCTGCCGGGTTCCGAGCGGCGCCGCCTGGACGTGGTGGCCCGCGTCCGCTTCGCGCCCCAGGTCCCGCGCCAGCCTCAGAGTGCCACCTTCCTGGTCCACGTGGAGGTCCAGTCCCGGCGGAAGCGGGATTTCGACCGACGCATGTTCTTCTACTTCTCCCGGCTTTACGAGCGCGAGCTGACACCCATCTACCCCATCGCCCTCTTCACCTACGACAGCGGACGGAAGCGCGAGCCTCACATGCACCAGGTACGGCTGGGCCGGTTCCAGGTGGTGCTCCGCTTCGCCTACCGCACCATTGAGCTCCGCGAGCTTCAGGCGTCCCAGTATGTCCGGCGGTTCAACCCGGTCGCGCTCGCGCTTGCCGCGAAGATGAAGCACGGGCGTGACGAGAGCCCGTACCTGTGGTTCGAAGCGCTCCGGCGGCTGGCGCGCATGGCGCTCGACGAGAGCCGCAAGCGCATCGTGCTCTCCTTCCTCGGAACCTACCTGCCGTTGGATCGCCGGGAGAAGGTACGGTATAATCGACTCGTGGAGGGATTGCCGATGGGTGAGAAGCGCGCCGTTCAGGAGCTGACCAACCCTTGGGAACTCGATGGCGTTCGCACCACGTTGCTGCTCCTGGTTCGCCGTCGGTTCGGCCCCATGCCGGACGAAGACAGGGTCCTAATCGAGTCGCTTGACCGGCCGCGTCTCGACGAGCTTGCCGTCGCAGTGGTCGAGGTGGACTCCTACGCGGCGTGGCAGGCCCGGCTGAAGGAGCTCGCAGACCGAAGGTAGGCAGAACTCATCGGGTCCGAAGCCAGCGCTCCGGCTCGCTCGTGGTCATGGACGTCTTGGAGGCCGGCCTCTTCGACTTCTGGTGGAGTCAGGACGCCCTCCGTCATCCCCACCGTCTCGCGCCTCGTTCCCCCTCAGCCTCTCCAGCTTCCCGACGGCCGCCCGCTTCTGGGTGATGGAGACCTGCGTGTAGAGCTGGGTCGTCTCGGAGCTCGCACGCCCCGCGAGTTCCTGCAGGGTGCGGATGTCCGCCCCCTTCTCCAGCAGCATGGTGAAGCACGTGGGGCGGAGGGCATGGGGCGTCACCCGGCGCCGGACGCTGGCCAGCTTCCCGATCTGAACCGGAAGCGGGCGCCCAGCTCGTCCACGCTCATCTTCAGGGCCCAGATCCCGCCCGTCACCATCGACATCCACGCCGGCACACTGATGGGCGGGGTCGAGCTGGACATCGGCCCGTACACCCCGGCCTCGACCAGGCGCTTGATGTTCGGCAGGTCGTCCAGCCAGCGGTCGAAGACGAGGTGGGGGTCGGCGCAGTCGAGGCCGAGGAGGAGTCGGTCAACATGGCCGCGGCGCTCGGCCGGTCTGCGGCTGTTCTTCCGTCCGAGCTCGGGCATGTGGGTACGCATCTCCGCATAGGCGGGGGACCCCGGAAGACGGGGGCCGATCGCCAGAACCTCAATTCCGTCCGGCATGCGTCTATAAACGAGCCTCATATCTAGCTCCAGGTGGGTTCTTAGGCCCGATTTCCACTTAAGGCTCTGGTAGACTCGCAGATTCTTCGCAAGGGTCTTTTGATGACCTTCCGCTGCGACAGCCTGCTTGAGAGCCTGCAACAAGCTTTGCATGAACTGATCCACAGCAACTTCATCACGAGGAACGTACGCCACTAGGGACGGTAGGTCCACTGAAAGCACCGCGTCATGGAGTTGTACAGGCTGTTCTGCAAGGAACCGTAGTAGATCCTCCGGGGGCTTCAGTCAACACGCTTTGCTCCATAGAAGGCCTCGACGAACTCGCGAATGGAGTGCTTCGGCCCCCCATTACGTTCGCGAATGAAAGCAAGGGCATGATCCCACTCATCCTCATACTCGGCCATCAGGTCTTCCGCCTCGCCTGATGTAATCTTGCCGGTTTCAAGCAGTTGCTGAATGAGCTTCTTCCATTGTTCAGCCTGTTTCAGCGTCTGCTTGGCTTGTGCGTACTCCACGAGCAGCCGGATACGCGCTACCCCTTCACGGCCGTAGTCTTTCTCAAGCTGGGCAAACTCGGCAGCCATACCATCTCCTCCCTCCTTTGAGGGCATTATACCTCCCCCCTTCCTGTATCAGCAAGTCTATGACCCGTAACCCACAATCGATACGCGCCGCACGTGGTCGAAAGAGTGCGGGGCAGCCACACCTATCGTGCCCTCCCTCCCGCCCGCTCGCTTCTTCCAGTGCCGCCAGATCCGCCAGAGACACCCTTGCCTCACGGCCGTAACGAAGCGCGCCTCACTCGCGAGGCTGTCGAAGGGGCACCGGTCGACCCGGAGGTCATGGCCCAGAGGGACCCGCTGGTCCGGTCCGTGCCGATCTCGACCATCATGAAGAAGTCCCACGGGCGGGTGCGCAGCAGGTGCCTGGCCACCCGGAAGCGTCGCACCGTCATCTCCCGGATCCGCTCCAGCAGGCGGCCCTTCTCCTCCGTGCGGTAGTCCGCCACCAGCCGCTGGATGTAGGGGAAGTCGTCCAGCCAGCGGTCGAAGACGAGGCGGGGGTCGGCGCAGTCGAGGTCGAGGAGAAGGAGGCGGTCAACCTGGCCGTGACGCTCGGCCGGCCTGCGGCTGTTCTTCCGTTCGAGCTCGGACATGTGGTTACTCATCTCACCCCGGGGCTTTGCCGGCTTGCACCTCGATCATGCCAACAAGGCGGTGCGCACGTGCCTGCGCCATCCGGGGCCCTACTCTACATCGACGGCACAGCGGAAGCCGACAGTGGCGCAGCGATCCATGCCAGGCCACATGAGCAGGAACTTGGCTGAGAAGGAGCTCGGCTGGGGGCCGCCGTCCGCGTACCATTCGGATCCGCAGGCGCGGTGGTAGGACCCACCCTTCACGATACAGAACCTCGTTCGGCCGTTGGTGCGTTCACTCTCGGTCCATTCCCATACGTTACCGCACATGTCATAACAACCGACCCAAGACCGGCCCGAATGGGCGAAGACCCCGGTGGTCGTGGCTCCCCCAGCGTTGCATGCACCGGTGATCATTCTGTCTCCCCATGGGTAGCTCCACCCCTCGGGCCCCTGGGCCGCCCACTGCCACTCCTCTTCTGTAGGCAGCCGTTTGCCCGCCCATCGGGCGTACGCGCGCGCATCCTCAAGGGATACATAGACTACGGGATGGTCTTCCTCGCCCTCGGCAGGCTTACCGTTCACCCAATGCTTCAGATGATTCTCCGCGAACCGCGGCCTGTAGCCCGTGCTCTCGAGGAAGCGGGCGTACTGCACGTTAGTGACGGGGGTCGCGTCGAGTGCGTATGGGCGCAGCACGACATGTTTCGTCAGAGTTGTCATCCTGTGCAGCCCGCCGGTTCGTTCGATGATGTCGCCCAGGTCCAGGGGCGATTGGCCGGCGATCTCGTAGAAGCCGCACTCTCGGAGCCTGAAGCTCACCTTGAGGTCGACCTCGCCTCCCGGTACGAACAGCATCCCGTCCGGCAGCTCAGTGCGGCTGTACCGGCGGGTCGGACGAACCGGTAGCAGATGTTCATGCCGAGGACACGGTTCCGGCGAGAAGTTGGCCCGGGCGTGGACCGTTGCCTGGCCTGCCAGGAATCGCTGGAACCCATCTCCCAGGACCTCAGGAGCTGCAGCCATGAGGCAACCGACCCCGCGAGGTCCGATCCTGCCTGAGAGCGTGACAATGGAGCCAGTCACGTTCATGGCTGCGGGGCGACCTTCGATGAGATCGAAGTAATGAACGGCGCCAGAGGCTCGGGGGACATCCAGGAGGGGGCCTTCCACCGTTGCGTCCCTCCCATTGACCAGGGTCCACAAGCGAACGTCCTGTCCTTCCCAAAGGCTAGCATAGACGCCGGGCTGTCGGGTGTCGACCAGAGGCGTCCAGCCCTCGCCGGAGAACAGATCGGCCCAACGCCTCAAGATCGGCAGCACCGCCCTGAGGATGGACCGAGACCTGTCCGACCAGCCCACCCAGCTCCCAAACACGTTGTCCCAGATGAGTACACCGGCGCCGTTCATCCAGGCCGTATCGATCTCGGATGTCGGATCCGTCTTCCAGCGCGATGTCAGGTGCTGCATGTGCCTACGCTCCAGCCACTTGTGCGACAGGACTCCAGGTACCGCACTGACCTCGAACCGTTGGGCCCAGGAGATGTGGTGCGTCGTCAAGCGCTCCACAGGCGGTGTGTTCTCTGGGATCATGGCGATGCCCTGACGAACGCCGTCCAGTCTCCGACGCAGGTCGGGTGCCCCTTGCGACAGCGTGTCGAGGAAGACGCCATCAACCTCGAGGATCTTCACCAGCTCGGCGAGTACCTCGAAGTCAGAGCGCTCGTCCCGTCGAGTCGATCGATCCCATCTCAGGTAGGGGATGAAGACGCTGACTCCTCGCTTATGGAAGGAGCGTATGAGTTCTCGTGCGCCCTCAAGACCTCCGGGCATGTCGTACCAGAAATCGAACTGGCTCCGGTGATCAAAACCAAGCTGCGGGTATCCGTTCCACAGTAGGACGCTGTCGTAGCCTCCGTACCTATCGCCGCCTTCCTGCAGCAGTGCATCCACTCTGTATGTGCCCGCTTCGGGGTCCCAGAGCGCACTGTCCCATGGGATGAGGAAGTAGCACGAGACTGCGGAGGCTGTCCACGCGAAGGCGGGATGCCGGTACGACTCATCCGAGAACCGCAAGAGATGCCTTGTCGCCTGTCGCCATGCGTTCAACTGCTCTCGCCACGAGGACCATTCGGAGGGATCGGCAGGCGCCTGGATGATGCTCCGCATGAAAACCGCCACCGTCCTTCAGGGAATGTCGAGCTCGAGCATGGGCACGTGCTGTTGGGCACCGTAGAGGTCAGCGCTATCGAACTCATCGGAAGCCAAGGGCTTGAGAAAGGATGCCTTCGCCGCCAGACACAGGTCCACGAACCAGACGCCCAGGACGCTACTGGGCGGTACACGGTAGAGAGCCGCGATGTTCTCCCGCGTCAGGACCCCGGACGTCTTCGCGCGTTCGAAGGCAGCCTCGTCGGTGAAGATCACATCGACGGTGGTGATGAACGGTGACGCATTCTTGCTACGGATGATCCGGGCCAGTTCCGTGAGTTTCACACTGAGCCACTCCTCATAGCAGTTTGCAGCACTCGTCTCATCGGTTTATCACCCTGATCTCGGTCTGAAAGGGCTCTCCTGGATCCTCTAGCGGCAGGGCGTGCCAGATGCTGAACTGATAGACCTCCCCCACGGGGATGGCTCTGCCCGGCGAGAAGGGGATGGCCAGATTGCCGGCCGTGGAGAGCCGTCCCGGGAACCCGTGGTGGGCGAGGAATGAACTGGCGAAGGAGCAGATGCTGTCGGCTCTCTCCTGGTCGCTGCTGACCGCATCCAGCAACAGGCAGATCTCGTGAGGCTCGCCTCCCGTCACAGGCTCGGACGGGCCCAGCACGCCGTTCCTGCCGTAGGTTCGGATGCTGAAATGGTAGGCCTGCTCCCCGAGGAATGCGAAGTACTCCCGGACGGCGTCGTAGCAATCGCGGACGATCTGTTCGGAAGCGGCGATGAACCGGGGATCCCGCACACCCGCGATGCTGATGGAGCGGAAGCCGACCCGCCGAACCCCTTCCAGCTTTACCCGGTACTCGTCGGCCTCGATCCACCGGGCGCCCGCAACCCGGACTCTCCGGTCCGTCACCTGCTCGTAGCGGGCGCTCGACACGTCCAGCACCCCCCCGGGGTTGGCCTCGCGGGTGGGGTCTGGGCGCTCGTAGAAGGCATGGAGGGCCACGCTGGCCGGCGTGCAGCGCCGGGCCTCGTTGACCGGGACCACTTCGAAGTGGTCCCTCCGGAGAAAGCCCAAGAGACCGTCGTTGCCGCTGCCGGGATCGGCTGCGAGGGCGCCGTCCTCCATCACCTTGCCGAAGTGCATGCTGAGCGCCCGGGGGAACCCGTAACGCAAGGGGAGCGCTGCGTAGAGCCCGATGTCCAGCGCCCGCCCCGTGATGATGCCGTCGAGGTTGGGATGCTCCTCCAGGAGTCGCACCAAGACCTCGGGCCCCACCTGCGCTACGATGCGTGTACTAGCCTTGACCGTGCCGGCATCCAGCCGCTCAGGGAAGCGGTCGACCGGGACCAGGCGGGGCATCTCCACACCCGCCTGAAGGCGTTCGAGGAGCCATCCCTGGTCCACGTCGCTCCACACCACGCCGATGGTGAGGGACCAGCCGTGCAGCCTCGCTGACTCTTCGAGGAGTTCAAGGGCCAGCTCCACATGGGGATTCGCCCCAGCCCCGCCCACCGAGCAGATGAACGGGATCTTCGCCTGCCGGGCCGCGCCGACGATCAGCTCCAGGTCCCGCTGCAGGGCCTGCCGGGCCATCACCGGCTTACCGCTGCCCAGGTAGTAGGGCCCCGCGTCGGTGGTGGTCCCCTGGGCCACGATGACGTGCAGCCCGTACTCCAGCGCCTTCTGGAGGGACACCGCATCCACCCCGTGGCCCAGGAAGGACGTAGCCGAGTAGATTCGGAGCTCTTGGACGTTCTCCACCGGTCTCACCCTTCCCCCCGCTCTTTCTGCCAGGACCTCCCGGCCAGGCTGACCAGCTGCCGGGCGATCTCCGAGACTCGCATCCCGCGGGTGGCATGGATGCAGACGCCCTTCACCGTGTCGATCTTGGCGAGCCACTCCTGGGGGATCGCCTGGACACCCTGGAACGCCCCCGAGATGGCGCCTGCGATGGCCCCGATGGTGTCCGCGTCCCGTCCCAGGTTGGCGGCCCCCAGCACCGAGGGCACGTACTGGCACCGGGAGCTGGCGACCAGGCCGAACGCGAGGGCTGTTGCCTCGGGGGCCATGTCCGCCCACACGTAGTACGGAATGGTGGCCTCCTGGTAGAGCTCCTCGAGCGCCTCAAAGGGATCCGAGTACCTGCGGCCGATCGCGACCGCCCGCTGGATGGCCCGGAAGGACCACGAGTCCTGGGGAATGGCCGCCAGGGCCGCATCGATGACCGCATCGGAATCGTCAGCCACCATGGCCTCCGCCACCGCCGCGGCGACGGCCTGGGCGCAGTAGATGCCGTCCCGGTGGTGACTCACGCTGGCATCGATGGCCGCCAGTTTCGCTGCCTCAATGGGCGATCCGGCACAGGCCACGCCCACAGGGGCGATCCGCATCGCCGCGCCGTCACTCCACATCTCATAGTTGTACCGTCCCGTCGCCGGCGCGCTCAGGCCGCGCCGGAGGTTCACCACCGCGCAGACCTCGCTGAAGCCGCCCTTCTGGAACTCCTGCTGGTGGATCAGGGTCTGGGTCCACTCCCGGGCCACGTCCTCCGGCCGCACATCCTTGCCATACTTGAGCAGGATCTGGGCGGTCAACATCGCGTACTCGGTATCGTCGGTGCCGGCCGGGTCGTCGGTCAGGAAGCCTGTGATCCGCCCGTGGGTCGCCCGGATGGTGGCCGGGTCGCTCCCTTCCGTGGATGCCCCCAAGGCGTCCGCCACAGCCAGCCCCGCCAGGGCCCCGTACCCGTGCTGGAAAAGGTCCGTCCGCTCACTCGCAGCCATGCTCCCTCAGCCCCTCCTTCAGTCCTGCCTGCGGGCCAACCCGGCCAGTTCCGTGGCGACATCCTTCACCGAAACACCTGCCATCTGAGGCAGGCAAATCCCCTTGCACCGATCGGTCGAACCCAACCAGCTGGCGGGGATGGTCGAAGCCCCGTAGACGACCCCGTACAGGGCGCCTACCCAGGCGGGCATCGACTCGGCGGCGCGGTGGAACGCGTTGGCGATCAGCAGCGCTTCCTGCACCGAACCGAGTTCCATGGACAGGAGGGCCAACGCCAGGGCTACGGTCTCGGGCGCCACGTTCGGATAGTTGTAGATGCGGCTCAAGAACTGATCATGGAGAATCACGAGCGCGTCGGCCGGGCTGGTTCCCCGGGGGACCAGTTCCAGCGCTCGGGCGGTGTTGTACGCAAGCCATGATCCCTCGGGCATGAAGCGCCGCGCAGCCTCGATCATGCGGGGAATCTCCGCTCCCGACACCCCCTCCGCCAGAGCAGCGGCCATCGCCTGGGCCGCCCATACGCCGTCTTCGGCCGACGTCACCGAGGCGTCCCGCTCGGCCACGGTGGTAGCGGTCGCCGGATCCCCCGGATGGACCAGGCCAATGGGCACCGCCCGGCGCACAGCGCCGTCGTCGTAGTGGTGGGGGTTGTCGTTCCCCGTGGTGGGAGGCAGGAGACCCCGCTTGAAGTTCTCGATGGCAGCCCGCTCGCTCACGCCAGACCGGACCGACGTCTCCCGGACAACGACCTCCTCTTGCCAGGCTTGCTGGTACTGCTGAGCCGTGGGGGTGGATCCGTACCGGAGCAGGATCTGGGCACTGAAGAGGGCCCACTCGGTGTCGTCGGTGGGGCAGACGTCGAGGACGCGCGGGTTCCGTGCGATGGTGTAGGGCATCTGGGTGACGATCACGTTGTGTTGATCGCCCACCTCGGTCCAAATCCGGAGCCGGGCTCGGCTCTTGGGTCGCCCGAGGAGGGTCCGGTGGTACATGGCCGGAAACCCGAGGGCATCTCCCAAGGCGAGACCGGCCAGGCTACCGTAGATGCGGTCGAAGAGATCAGGCTGCGTTCCCACTCCGTTCAGCTCCTCCCGTAACACGTCGCAAGAACCTTCACTGGATCAGGCCGGCCAAGCCCTCGGCCAGGCTCACGAGATCCTCCCCGGCGGCGAAACGAAGGGTAACCCCTGCGGGCCGCCGGACCGCCTCGATCCACCGCTCAGGAAGCACGCCGGCACCGGCCCGAGCACCGCACACCGCGCCGACGACGGCTGCGATGGTGTCGGCATCGCGGCCGAAGTTGGCCGCCCAGAAGAGGCCCGTCTCGAAATCGGCTTCGGTGAGCCGCAAGATCGCGTAGGCCTGCGGGATGGCCTCCGCGCTCACAGCGTGGAGCGGCGTCCAGAGGTCATCATGAAGGCTCTGCCAGGCCGCCCGGATCGCACCCTTCTCATCGCATATCTTCAGGGTCCTCTGCATGGCCCGCCCGAGCCAGCTCTCCTCGGGAACCCAAGCCATCCCTGCCGCCACGATCTCGTCCACCGTGCCGCCAGCCATGGCGACGGCCACACTGGCGGCGACCGCCTGTGCGGCGTGGAGTCCGTCCCCAGCGTGGCTGATCTCGGCATCGATGGACGCAAGCCGCGCGGCCCGCTCCGGATCACCCGCCGCGACGATGCCGATGGGCGCGGCCCGCATCGCGGCCCCATCGTCGTTGTTCATCACGTTGTCCATCCCGGACAGGGGAGGCCTCATGCCCCGGCGGAGATTGTAGGCGGCACCGTGGATGGGCCGCCCCGCCCGGTCATGAACGCCGCCCTGGTCGAGAACGTAGCGGTGCCAGGCGTCCAGGACCGCCTCGCGGGTGAGTTCCCCCTGGCTGTCGAGCAAGACTCGGGCCGTCAGGACCGCGAACTCCGTGTCGTCCGTCCCGCTGACGCCTTCCGGGAGGTGGGTCACGATGCCGTAGCGGTTCCGAAGCTCGGTGTTCCTTCCGGCATCCCCCAGGGCATCCCCGATAGCCAGTCCGAGTAAGCAACCTTTGCTCCTGGAGACGGCAAGCGCTCGATCCTTGGCAAGTGCTTCACGCCCGTTCAACATCTTCGGCTCCTCCTCGACAGATCAGGGATGCCAGGACGGCCCTGGCTCGCCGTGAAACTGGGGGGTGCGGGCGTGAGCGTCTCAGTCGCGCTCACGCCCGCGGCATCCGATACGGCAGCGGGGCGCTTACCGGTAACGCTCCAGGATTCGGTTCCCTTCCAGCTCGATCCGCTGGGCCAGCTGCTCCTCCGTGATGCGGTCGTAGAAGTACTCTTGCAGCAAGGGGTTGAGCACCTTGGACCGCACCTCTTCGTAGCCGGGAACGATCTGCCAGTTGGCCATGGCGAGATTCACGGCCGACGCACTAACCACATCCCAGCCGTACTCCTCGGTGGTGAAGATGGATAGCCCCAGCGACGACTTCCTGGTGGGCAAGAGCCAGTCGCTGTGGGCCAGCTTCGCCATGTTCTCCGTGTTCATGAGGAACTCGACGAACTGCATCGCCTCACGCGGGTGCCTGGACGCCGCCGGAATGCTGAGCGTTTGGGAGACGGCACCCTGGCGCGCCGTGGTCGCCCGCGGGTGGGGCAGCACGCCCCAGCGGAACGTCTCCGAGGCGAGGGCCGCCAGGTCATGGCGGGTGAAGGCACCCACGCCCGGAATCATGGCATACCGGCCCTGGATGAAGCCGGCCATCAGCTCCGAGCTGCTCAAGCCCACGCCGTCCTTCGCAAGCGACTCGTCGACGTACATCATGTCGTGCAGGGTCCTGGCCAGCGCCAGTTCGTTCTCGCCGACCCGGATCACCCAGCGGCCGTCCTCCTGGTAGAAGAACTGCCCACCGAAGGCCATGCTCAGGTTGAGGATGCGATTGGCGGGGTTCCGGAGGGCGAGGCCGGCCCCGTACTGATCGATGCGGCCATCACCGTTGACGTCCTTGGTCAGCTGGCGCCCCATCTCGCGCAGCCCCTCCCAGGTCACGGCCTGGCTCGGATCGACCTGGATCCCAGCCTCTTCGAAGAGGTCCTGGTTGTAGAGAATGACAAACGGCTCGACGATGTAGGGAACGCCGTAGACCGCATTATCGACGCTCACCGTCCTCCAGAAGTTGGGAAGGACGTCGTTGCGCAGATCATCGGACATCAGCGGCGCGAGGTCAGTCAAGTAGCCCATCCGACCGAAGTCCAGCACCTGGGGCGACTCATAATGGAAGATGTCGGGCACATCGCCGGTCTGGAACGAGGTAACCAGGTAGTCGTGGATGGAGGACCAGTCGACCTGCTGGTACTCCACCTGGATGGTGGGGTGGGTTGAGTTCCACGCCTGTACCAGCTCTTTCACAGCGGCGATCGCGTCTTCTTGCCACGCGAGGCTCACGAAGCGCAACCGCACCGGACTCTGCGCCGAGGTAGACGGTGTCAACGCAGTGACCATCAGCAACAGGACCAGCGCCACGGCCAGATATCGAAATGCCCTCATCAGTACCTCCCCTTTCTCGCTTAGTTGCCTCATTGCCGGCCAGCCATGCGTTCGCGGCATCCTGCCTTGTGCTCAGGACACCCTCCGGGCCTGCGTGCAGGCTCACTGCTTCAGACTTCCTGCCATGAGCCCCGCAATCAGGCCCCGTTGTACGACGGCGAAAACGGCCAGGGCAGGCAAGGTAGCCAGAACACTGCCAGCCGCCAGCGGTCCCCATCGTACGAAACCTTCAACACCCCGGAAACGCGCCAGGTTGACCTGGATGGTCAGCAGATCAGGCTCCTTCAGAAGCACCAGGGCAAAGAAGAACTCGTTCCACGCCGTGATGAACGCATACATGCCCGTGGCCACCAGCCCCGGAACCATCAGGGGAACGAGGATATGGGCAAGGGTCTGGGTTCCACTGGCCCCGTCGACGGCCGCGGCCTCTTCCAGCTCCACGGGAACGGACCGGACGTAGCCGAAGAGCATCCAGAGCACGAACGGAAGGTTCGAGACCACGTAGACCAGGCTCAACCCGGCGTGGGTGTTGGTCAGCGCCATCGCGGCGAGAATGAGAAAGAGCGGCACGATAATCAGGATGTGGGGAAAGGTTTGGCTCGCCAATATCCAGCCCCGGAACAGCTTCTCCACCAGGCCGCCTCGCCGGGCGGAGACGTAAGCGGCCGGAGCTGCGACGGCCAGGGTCGCTAGGGCTGTGACGAGGCTCACCTTCAAGCTGTTTTTCACGCTCTGGAAGATGCCCTGAGTAAAGAGCGCATCCCGGTAGTTTTCGAACTGAACGCTTTGGGGCCAGAAGGAAGTGGCCATCACCACCTCTACCTGGGTCTTGAGCGACGTGAGCACCAGCCAGAGCAAGGGGAAGGCCATGAAGGCTACATAGAGCATGAGTAGGAGGAAGAGCCCCACTCGTACCGCCCGCTTCATCCATGCCATACGAGCCCCTCCCAACACCGTGCCGGCGGTTCCTACGCCACCTCACGGCTCGAGCGCCGCACGTAGAAGAAGATCAGCAGGAGCATCACGAACACCATCACGTTACCAAGGGCTGCAGCGTAACCGAGGTTGCCGTAGCGGAAGCCTTCCTCGTAGGCATAGAGCATGGGCAGCCTCGTGGTGTCTCCGGGCCCGCCCTCGGTCAGGACGTAGACCAGGCCGAAGGAGTTGAAGTTCCAGATCATCTCGATGGTGCCGAGCGCGACGATCACCGGAACGAGCAGCGGGAGTACCACGTACCAGAACTGGCCCCAGGAAGAGGCCCCATCGAGAGCGGCGGCCTCTTTCAGTTCCTGCGGGACGGTCTGGAGGCCGGCCAGGAGCATCACCGCGGCCAGCGGCAACCCTGCCCAGATCCCGACGACAATAGCGGCTGGGAGCGTCCAGGTATAATCGCCCAGCCAGTTGACGGGGGTCTCCAGGACGCCCAGATCGAGCAAGGCCCGGTTGAAGAGACCGATGGTGGGATGGTAGACCATCCGCCAGACCAAGCCCTTCACCACCGGCGGCATGGCCCAGGGAATCAGGATCAGTACCCTGGCTAGCCCTTGCAGGGGCAGCCGAGCATTGAGCAGTAGGGCGAGCCCCAAGCCGAGGATGATCTCCCCGCCCGTCACGCTGAGGGCCCAGATCGCCCCCGTTCGGAAGGAGGACCAAAACGTGTAGTCCATCAGCATGTACCGGTAGTTCTCGAGGCCGTTCAACTCAGGCTGGCCGGGCCCGAGGCGGTAGTCGGTAAACCCCAGATACATGCCCTCGAGCAGTGGGATTACGGAGAGCAAGAGAATGGGCAGGACCGCGGGGATCAGGAGCCACCACGAGGGCCCGATACGGCTTCTGCCGTTCATGAATGCGGCCTCCCTGCTCCCGGACCCTGGCGCGCTGTGCCTCGCTGCTCCTTACGGAGCAAGCTCGTCGACTCCCGCACGAGGAGCCTGGGGAGGACTGTCACCCGTTGCCACTCGCCGCGCTCGCGGCCTTCGACCCGATCCAGGAGGAGTTCACCGGCAATCCGCCCACGTTCGGCCGCGAGCAGCGTCACAGTCGACAGCGTGGGAGTGGCAATTCGACAGAGGTCGATATCGTCCATCCCGATGACGGCCACGTCGTCGGGCACGCGCATGCTTCGCTCGCGTAGTTTCCGCAGGACCCCGATAGCCATGGCGTCGTTCGCGGCGAAGACCCCGTCCAGGTCGGGACACTGTTCCAGGAGCCGGTCGATGGCCTCGTAGCCGCCCATGATGGTGAAGTCGCTGTTGACGACCAGGTTGGACGAGTATTCAAGTCCCCGGCTACCAAGGGCCAGCTTGTAGCCGCTGATGCGTGAAGTGGAGGGGACGGTGCCCTTCATGCCATTGATGAACCCAATCCTCTGGCACCCCAGGTCGATGAGGTGCTCGACGGCCAGGCGGGCCCCGGTTTCGGACTCGACCCGGACATTGTCGACAGGCGTTTCATCAGGGACACGCCCGATGACGACGACGCGCCCCTGAACGGGCTCCAACTCGCGCAAGAAGGCAGCACTCACGGTGAGTGACGTGATAATCAGGCCGTCGATGCGGCGCCCGGCCAAGGCGCGCAGGGCACGCAGCTCCTCGGTCTGCGAGCCCTCGGTGCTCGCGAGGGAAAGCCACCAGCCTCGCCTGGCAGCCACCTCTTGCACCGCCTTGGCCATCGCGACGTAGACGGGGTTCCCGATGTCGGGCACCGCCAGCGCGATCTCGCCCACGTTCCCCGTCTTGAGGCTGCGGGCCACATGGTCGGGAACGTAGCCGATCTGGGCCACCGCGTCCAACACCCGCTTGCGAGTTTCCGGCGAGCACCGTGGGCTGTTATTCACCACACGGGAGACGGTCGCCGGAGAGACCCCCGCCAGCCGGGCGACTTCCTGGATGGTCCCACGTCTCGATGAGCGCCGTGCCACTGTTCACCAACCCCGCGCCAGTGCATGGAATCGATTACATGCCTCTATGAGCCACATTAGTCCAGATGGATATGCACTCGCTCTCACAAGGTCTTTCGCTCCCTTGAGCCGGTTTCCTGCTTCTTCCCCTGGACATGCTGGGGTTTTGACATAGGCCTTCCCCCAGTGTGGCGGAGCGGCGCGAAAGAACCTCGGGTCGGGGCCAGTGGGCGGTGGGAATTGGCCTCATGGCCTTCCTCAGGGAGATCGGCTTCCTCGACTACCTGGAGCGCCTGCGTCCCAGCCGCCGGGAGCGCTTCATGGTCCGTGCCTCCCTCATCCTCCTCACCTACATGATCAAGACGCTCCCGGGCATCGAGCACCTCCATGCGATGCCCGCCCTGCTCTCCAGCGACCCCACCATCATGAAGCTCCTGGGCTTCAGCGCCCGCTGGCTGGAAGAAGGGCTCTGCCGGCGATCTGAGGAGAAGCGTGGCGAGGGCAAGGAACCCCCGAAGCCTTTCAGTGCCCAGATGGTGGCCAACTTCCCCGCCGACCTGATCCTCCGGGAGGCCGCGGCCTTCTTCAATCAGGCCATCCAGTAACTGGCCCGCTTCGGTGTCTTCCCCCGGGAGGTCACCTTGGTGGTGGACGGGACCGACGTGGAGAAAACCGGCAGGTGCCGGGGCGCCGGACGGGCGAGGCGGGAGAAGAAGGTGACTACTTCACTGCGTAGAACCGCCGGAGGGTTTCGCTGCCGCGCTCCCAGTCGTCAAAGGAGTCCTCCACGGTAGCAATCACGCTCTCCAGCTCCGGGAAGGAGCCATTGTGCCGTCGCAGGCGACGCGTTGTCGAGGATGACTACCACTCGACGGCGAGTGCGACGGGCCACCCGGCAGAGCTCCTTGAGGAAGGCCCAGAAGGACAGGGCGTTGAAGCGCTCCACTTCACGCCGGTACAGGAACTTTCCGTCCCGCAGGCGGACCGCGCCGAAGCATCCCACGCTCCGACGGGTCGGGGAGTGCAAGACGACGGGATCCCTATCCTCGGGCGGAATCCACATGCGGCAGCGAGAGCCGTATTGCTGGAAGTGGACCTCGTCCATGGCCCGCACGTCCGTGCCCGGCCGTCGTGGACGAACGCATCGAATTCGGCCGACTGCCCGCGGACGCCGAAGAGCTCCCCCTCGGCGTCCCGGAGGACCAGGCGTTCCGCTCTCAGCGGACCCACCCCGGAGGACTCCTCGATGGTGGCACGGACGAACTCCAACCACTCGGTGGCCTTTGCCACACGCTCAGCCGGTACGTCGCTCATACAGCACCTTCCCTTCGCGCAGGGCCGCCCGGATGATTGAACCAGGAAGGGCCGCCCTCTTCCGGAAGTCCTCGGCATCGGTTGGTATGAGGTCCATGGGCATACCGCACAGCACCTTGTCCATCACCAGGAAAGAGGGGGCGGTACGCGGGCGCCTTGGCGTTGTAGCAGCGTCGTCTTTGTCATACAGTGAGCCCTGAGGTGACGAAGATGACCATGTCGCGGCGGATCAGCGTGCGGATGCCAGACGATCAGGCGGAGCGCTTCCTGCGAGAGCAGCGTCTTCGACGGCAGCGATCGTCGGACCTCCTGCGCGACCTCGTGGAGGAAGCTCTTCGTATGCGGGAGTGCCCCGGGATCGTCTTTCTCGACGCCCCAACGGGTCGCCAGGCCACCGTGGCCGGGACCGGACTTGCGGTGTGGGAGGTCGTCTCCCTGTGGCGAAGCCTGGGATCGGTCGGAGCGCTGCTCGACAGGTTCCCGCACCTGTCGGAGCGTGGTGTGCGGGATGCGCTAGCCTACGCCGAACGCTTCCCAGACGAGATCGAGGCGGCCATCCAAGAGAACGAGGCTCTCGACGAGACAGAGCTCCGTCGAAGGTACCCGTACCTCACCGGCCTCGAACCCGAGCCATGAAGTGGTACCTGGACGAGGACCTCAGCAGCGAGGTAGCGAGACAGCTTCGGCGCGTGCGCGTGGACGCCGTTTCGTCTCATGAGGTGGGCATGAATGGCAGTACGGACGACGAGCAGCTGGCGCGTGCCTCTTCGGACGAGCGTATCCTCGTCACCTTCAACGCACGGGACTTCATCCCCCTCGCTGCCCGCTGGTACCAAGCGGGCAGGCCGTTCACCGGCATCGCCCTTCTCGCCCCTCGCCGGATCCCCCAGACGGACGTGGGGGGCCAGGTACAGGCCATCCTTCTTGCTGACGCCTCACACCTCTGGCCAGCCAGCTCGGTACGTCTTCTCTGAGGCAGGACCGCCAGGATTCCTGGGCCGCTTCCTCGCACCGCCGGTTGGACGTGATCGCCCGCGTCCGCTTCGTGCCCCGCGCGCCGCCGAGCCCAGGCGGGCGGGCTTCCTGGTCCACGTGGAGGTCCAATCCCGCCGCGAGGCGGACTTCGACCGCAGGCTAGCCGCGAAGATGAAGGACGGCGGTCGTGAGAACCCGTACCGCCGGTTCGAAGCGCTCCGCCGGGTGGCACGCGTGGCGCTCCATGAAGAGCGACGTCGGGCCAAGGAGAGGCACGGAGTCGTAGAGATCCACTGGCACGCCCAACGCTTCCCAAGCTCAGGAGATCCTTGTCAACTACCCGGTTCCCCCCGGCGCCAGCAGTATCTCTTCCACGATGTAGCGGGTACGGGGCAGAATCTGAGCCTCCGGGTAGACGTCGAGAACAGCCTGCAGGGCTTCGTCGACGTCTCGGATCTGAAGGTGCCTCAGCAGGAAGCGGATGTCCGCTTCGTCTTCCCGTCGGGCTGCCAGGAGCTTCATGGCCAGCATATACCGTGGAGAGGCCGCCAGGACTCGCAGCCCCGCCAAGTCCAGCACGGACGTTGCCTCCGGATCCGGCCCGGCCAGGAAACCCTTGACGGCGTCGTTGAGCCATGCGTCGGGCAAGTCGAACTGAGCTGCCACCTCGCGAGCCGCGCGATAGACCTCGTCCTTAGGCGCAAACACGGCGTCGATGTCCCTCGTACTCCGTCGCGCATCGTACGCGAGGGCCATGGCTGCGCCTCCCACCAAGTACAGTTCACCCTTGATTCCGCGAGCAGCGAGGATCTCGGACAGGGCTGTGAGGTACTGGATCATCTCGGAACGATCCAAGAACGACCCTCCAGTCGCTAACAGCGCTCCAGTTCCGTGTGATCCACGAAGATCCCGCGGCGACGAAAGGACGCGGGGCTCTCGACAAGACACGTGGCATGTAAACTACGGATGCTCGTAGGGAACCAGAATCGCTCCAGGAAGCGCTGGGACTCGTGGACCCAAGGCGGGACCGGCAAGTTGTAGTGCATGGCAAGGTGCTCAGCCAGCGCCGCCAGGTACGCGTCGAAGCGCTGGTCCCCTACGTACTCGGGGCGCGCCGCGATCAGGCTGGCGCGACGTTCATCGTCCGATGCGTAGAAGTCATCCAGGAACTCCCGAATCGAGATCCACGGCTCCTCGCCGGTGCGGATCCGATCGGCGATCCGTCTGATGGTAAGAGGCTGGTAGCCTGTTAGGCGACGGCCCGCCATTCCCTCACCCCTTTTCCCCGGTGTCATCGCCCGGCGCCATTGTCTTTATCATACCGCCTTCGTGGCTCCTATGGCATGTCCAATCAGGGTCGCGCCTGAGGAGACGAACTCGGCTAGCCTGGTATTCCATGCCTGGGGGTAGAGCGATGGACTAGGCACGACTCGTCACAACGCTCAGCGTCGTCGCCTGCCCCGGGTTCCGCGGCTGGCGTCACTCCTCACCATCCCGCGTCTCCTTGCCGCACAGCGCTGCCGGCTTCTCGACGGCCGGCCAGCCTGGCGATCTGGTGGAAGCGGGCGCCCAGCTCGTCCACGCTCATCTGCCGGCCCCGCACGCCCACGAAGACCCAGCGTGAGCCTGTGAAGCCGAGCCGGTCCAGCAGCTCCTGGCGCTCGCCCCCCAGGTACCGGCGCAGCGCCGCCTCGAAGGAATCGTGCTGCCTCGGCTCCGGTCCCGGAGGCGGGTGGCAGGACCGCGGGTCCTCGATGGGGAACCAGACGTGCCAGATCCAGGCTGTGAGGGGTGCCAGACGGGGGAAGGAAGCCGGGAGCCATCTCTGGGGGGGAGGCGCATGATCCAGGGCGTTGAGTACGTGACCCTCTTCGTGACCGATCTCGAGCGGAGCGTGCGGTTCTACCACGACCTGCTCGAGCTCCCGGTCGTCCAGCGCTCGCCCCACTTCGTCCTCCTGGACGCAGGCAACCTACGGCTGGGGTTGCACCGAGGCGACGGCGTGCCCGAGAGGCCGCCCGTCAACCTCCACTTCGTGGTGGACGACGTCGACCAGGCGTACGAGGCACTCCGGCGCAAGGGGCTTCCCTTCCATAAAGGACCGAAGGATCAGCCCTGGGGGGTACGCAGCGCGACCACGGCCGATCCCGACGGCTTCGTGGTGGAGATCGTGAGTCGCCTGCCCCTGTGAGGTGCTGCCTGCCGGGCCAGGAGCCCGTAGGCCGCGGCCACCGGCGCGTACCCCAGAGCGACGGGCAGGCCGTAGGCGCGGGCCGCGGCCAGGGCTCGAGCCAGGGCGCTCCCACGAGGCGTCGTAGCGTTGGCTGGAGGTGTACCGGGTGTACCGGATGGACCCGTCTGAAATCCTGAACGACGCGCTCCGAGAAGTCCTCCGCGAGGACCAAGAGGACTTGTCCGCGTTCGAGGAGCGCGCTGAGGAGCCCACCCTGTCCTATGAGGCCCTGCTAAATGAGTTGAAGGCTCATGGCAAGCTATGAGCTCGTCTTCAAGCGCTCGGCGGCCAAGGATCTCCGACATCTGCCCAAGGCTGACCTCCTTCGAGTCCTACAGCGGAGACGGCAGGGCGGGCGCCTCGCCGGCATCCTTCTGGTGACTGCGGCGGTGCTGCTGGCTCTTGGCTCGGTCCAGGCCCAGGGGGAGTGGCCGGACCTCTCGGGTGTGACCCTGACGCTCGCCGTGAGCCGCCGCGACCCTGGGCGGCGGGCAGCTCATGGTCTCCAAGTACTCCCGAAACCCCGAGGCGGCGACCTGGTTGGTCCGCTACCTGGCCGGACGGGAGGAGCAGAAGCAGCGGACGATCGCGGCCAGCTACAACCCTACCATCGAGGCGCTCTACCAGGATCCGGAGGTCCCCGCGGCATCGCCTTTCATGGGGCGGCTCCACAAGGATCTCGCCAGGGGCCAAGGCCTCGCGGCCACGAGGACGGAGCCAGAGCCACCACCTCTTGTGAGCCTCAGGACGAACGGGCCGCCTCGCCGGAGGAGGTAATACCTTTAGGGAGGCATCGATGCATGGGCCTTTCCACCCGGCTGTGGGAGGAGAACCAGGATCTGGCCCGGGCTTGTCGTGACCACCCTTTCGTCCAGGGGATCGCCTCCGGCGAACTGCCCCGGCCACGATTCGCCTTCTACGTGGGGCAGGACGCGTTCTATCTCGAAGCCTACGCCCGCGCCTACGCCCTCGCCCTGGCGAAAGCGCCCGACCGATCCACCATGCTGGAGTTCCGGGACCTGATGGAGGGCGTCTTTGAAGAGCTCCGGCTGCACCAGCAGTATGCGCGCCGTTGGAACGTCGATCTGGCCCCCCAACCGGCTCCCGCGACCCAGGCCTACACCGACTTCCTCCTGCGGGTGGCCTGGAGCGAGCCCGTCGGCCGCATCGTCGCTGCCATGACCCCCTGCATGCGCCTTTACGCCCACCTGGGGCAAGCGCTCCAGCCGGTGACGAAGGCCGAGAGCCCCTATCGGGAGTGGGTGGAGACCTACGCGTCCCAGGAGATCGAAGACCTGACCCGGCGCCTGGAGCGTCTTCTCGACGCCTGCGATCCCGGCGACCGCGGGCTCGCGGCGCACTACCGCACGGCCATGCGCCTCGAGCTGGCCTTCTTCGACCAGGCGTGGCACGCGCACGGGCCGGGGTGATGGACCCGATCCGTAGAGCCCCAAAAGACACCCCGCACGGCGTGCGGAACCTCTGCAAGGGTTCTCCCTTCAGGAAGGTGGCGCCGGGGTGGGTCATGCGGAAGAGGTGGTAGAGCGGGCGCGACTGCGGCCGCGCCGGGAGAGGGTCGTCCAGGAGACCAACCAGATCGTGGGCAACCGCGCCGGCGCCATGCTGAGCATGCCCCGTGCCACCGTGGGCGACATCTTTAGCCCCAGGGAGCGCGGGCGGTGATGGGGGTCACCGGGTCCGTCCTTGTCCTGGAGAGCATTGTGGGCCCCGTGGTGGGCGGCTGGAGCCCGCACTGAACACGGGTCCCAGACTGTACATGTCAACCCCCAGAGTGGTTCTCCCGCGATCCTGGGGATGGCTACGTACACGCAGGACTGCAGGAACTGAGCGCCCTAAGCCCGTTGAAGCGTGCCTCAGTGCTCACCCTCTTCGATCTACTACGAGCACCCTTTGGACTGCCGTGCCTTCAGCACGCGCACGCTGGGGGGAAGACCAGGCGTGGCGCGCCACGCACCAATCCCAAGGGAGACCAGCGGCGCCGCCGCCTCGACCTATCCCACGCGTTCCATCACCTGACCTCATGGTGATGGCGGGCGAAGGTCCTCGGCCCGTACGGGCTCTCGAAGGGCAGCAGGCGGCCCGGAGAGCGTCTCTTGACTTCGATCACGGTCTCTTGGCTACACGACCTGATCTTCCGCGTCCGAGATCAACGCGTCGTTTCGCGAGGAACGAGCCTAGTCCATGCAAGCCTCCGCTTCTGTGGTTATCCGTCGAATCGACGCGCCAGCGGCTGCAAGGACGCTCTGCTGCCAATCCGCTGAATCAACGGTCCACGTGATCTCCCTGGCCACGCCTCCACGCCCTCCTTTGGCACATCGATCCGGGATCATCCAGCGTCTTGCCGGATGTAGGCATTGGTTCACGTGGTCACCACCCGGCGAACGCAAGATCCCCGTCCGTCTGTCCATCGGCACTCTTGGCGTCCAGGCCAGCCTTGATACTCATGGTCTGTCCGCACTCAGGCTGTACGGAAGGAGAGGAGGCGGCAGCCGAGTGCCCATTCCATATCTCATGTTTTCGCCGCCTAACGACTTGGGCATCAGCGGCGCCGCTTGTCAGCCTTCAGTCGAAGTACCCAGCCACCTTCGGCCGTACGCTGGATGCCCGTGTCAGGCCGGCGAGTCACGATAGACGCAATCGCCATTTCCGAGGGTTATCACACGATCATCGTATCTTTGGTGTAGTCATGAGACACGGCGTATGGAAACCGCCTCACCAACGCGCGGCGGTAGTGCCTTTAAACGACCGAGTGCATTTCGGGGTTGCGTACTATGCCCTGGATGCAGGCATCGACACCACATCCGGAGTGGATGCAATGTCGTCCCATAGATCCTCCACCAGTTGAAGCTTCTCTGAGGCCGGCCCCTCGACTTCTGGCGGAGTCAGGACGCCCTCCGTCATCCCCACCTTCTCGCGCCTCGTTCCCCCACAGCCTCTCCAGCTTCCCGATCTGCCGGAAGCGGGCGTCCAGCTCGCGCACCCTCATCTTGAGGCCCCGCACCGCGCTTCAGCCTGCGGTACTCAAGGAAGACGTGCGCCGTACTCGTAAACGAGCCGTTCGAAGGGTCTGCCGTCCACCGATCCCTCCAGGGAATGGGGGCGGGCGGCAGATCTGAGGACGATTCCTAGACCAGAGGGAAGGCCCGCCGCCTCTGCGCCTTCACTGGTCTTCCGACGGATCCTGGTCGGCGTCCATGAGGAGGCGGACGCCGAGCTCCTTGGCCAGCTGAACGGCCTTCCTCCAGGCGTAGGGCGCGATCAGCAGGGGCTCGAAGGGCTCGTCAAGGTGGCGTTTGGCGAACTCCATCTTCCGGTGGAAGTTCAGAACGTCCTCGGGCTCGGCGAAGCCCTTCACCTCGACCAGGAAACGCCGGCCGTCGTGGACGTACGCATCGAATTCGACCGACTGCCCGCGGACGCCGAAGAGCTCCCCCTCGGCGTCCCGGAGGACCAGGCGTTCCGCTCTCAGCGGACCCACCCCGGAGAACTCCTCGATGGTGGCACGGACCACCTCTTCGAACCCTTCCTCGAACCGGTGTCCCGGGGAGCCGATCCCTGTCTCGAGCCGTCGCAGGGCCTTCTCGTGCCGCGCAAGCGCCTCACTGTGCGACGCGAGCGTTCGCTCGATGGCTTCGAAGCGTTGGTTGGCCTCCTCGAAGCGGCGGTCTACGGCCTCGAAACGGCGGTCTACGGCCTCGAAACGACGGTCCACGGTCTTGAAGCGATCGCACGGACTGGGAAGGGCAAGGGTACGGGGACAGCGAGCCACCTGCTGGTGGATCGGGGCGGGGATCCTTGCCGAGAACCTGAAGCAACTGGCCCGAGTCTGAGGGCAAGGCGACAGGCAGGGGATCCTGCAACACCGCATCGGGTCTCACCACCCCACCCACCTCCTTCCTGGCGAACTCACCCTGATCCAAAACCGACTTTTTCAGCGGGAACTACCCTAGGCGCTGGAGGTTTTCACTTCCGTGTTCGGCATGGGAAGGGGGTCGCTTCTCCGCTCCCCGTCCCGATCCGGGCAAATCTCGTCGTGACAAGCCCCAGCCGGATGGAACGCTCTTCCATTTGGTCATTCGTGGTCTGTAGTGATCCCCTTGTACGTGTAGTTCGTGAGATTCTTCGTGGGATCGGACTTCGCTTAACTACCCTAGGGGGTACTGGTATCATGCCTTCCCGTCGACTGCCAAATCTCGGTAACGAGGAACCTCCAAGATCTGCCGCACCGTCTGGTGGTAGAACTTCCCACCTCGACGGGTACGGTAACCCTCCTCGTTGAGCTGCTTGGTAGCCGTGACGTGCGTGCTGGCATGCCCGAACCGTTCCGCCACGACCTTCAGAGGGACGTTGCGCAAGAGCAGATGCGTGGCGTGCCCGTGCCGCAAGGCGTGGACCCGCACCTTCTTGACCACTACGTCCGGATCCATGCCGGCCCGCAGGGCGAGCTTCTTGATGGCCAGCCGCAGATGGCGCGGCGAAAGCGGCATCCCGGTCCGGCTGCGTAAGACGAGATCCACCGGGAGCTTAGGCCCGTTCGGCCGCGGAAAGGCATCCGTTCGCCCGTCCGGCCCGTCGGCCCTCCCCAGCCTTCGGGCCCCACCCCGCCCGTGAGCCCCACCGCGCCATCGAGGACGGCATGGACGCGATGGTCTCGGACCTGCTCGCCATTAGCGGCCGAAGCGGTGCCCGCGCCGCTCGGTCGTGCTATTAACGACCTTGTGGACCCCTCCAAGAGATGAAATCCTGCCCGTCAGGAGGCGACGGCCTTGCCCGCCGGGCGGAGGGGCAACCTGCTGAAGACCCACGGGGCTAGCAGCGCTACCGTCAGGCCGACGCCGATGTACCGGATGAAGTCTGCCCATTCCCCGGCCGGCATCACTGCCTTCAGCGCAAAGCGCACCGCGAACACAAGGACCAGGCCGCACAGGCAGTTGAGCACCTGCCGCCTGAGCCCGTCCGCACGCTCCGCGCGCACCAGCCGCTCCTCCAGCAGGTCGCCGACCCAGATGCCCGCCAGCGCGCCCATGGTCGCGAACTGCTCCGACAGGCCCACCCGGGCGATGACCGGTATCCCTGCCCAAAGGGCCATCAGCGCGGTGGGGGCGAGCAGCGCCAGCGCCAACTGCGCGCCGAAGGGCAGGCGGCCGAGGGCGGCCTCCAGAGGGCGCCACGCGTAGTACAGACCCACCGCCAGGAGCAGGCCCAGCGCCCACCCGGCCAGCAGGTCGGTGGGGTAGTGGACCCCGAGGTAGAGCCGCGACGTTCCCACGAGTAGAATCACCAGGATGGCGAGGGCGGTGAACCACCGATGCCGGATGCCCAGGGCCAGGGCGGAGAAGACGCTCGCGCTGCCCGTCGCATGCCCGCTGGGCGTGGAGAAGGTGCCGTCGGTGTCGACCTGGATCACCCGAATGCCGGCGTCCATGGGCGGCCGCTGGATGCCAATCAGCCCCTTCAGCCCGGCCACCACCCACAGCTGACCTATGACAAGCGTGACGAAATACCGTTTGTAGGAGCGGCTGGAGACCCAGTACACGATCACCAGCAGCGCCAGCATGACGTTCTCCGAATAGATTTTGCTTATGGTCACCCAGAACCCATCCCAGAAGGGCCCGCCCATAACCGCCTGCAGCGCCTTGATCCATTCCATCAGCCAATCCCTCCCACAAAGACTCCTGGGTGATTACGCTAAGTTAACAGTCAATACGTTCCATTCCATCCCAAGGGTAACATCTCCTGTAAGCCAGCTCAAGCACTGCTGGGGTTTTGACATAGGCGAGCGGCTGCGAGCAGCAAGGCCGGTAGGGGTGAGACGGGAGTGTGGCAAGGAGAGGGTGTAGCTGGGCGAGGGACCACAGTCGTGAGGGCACCTGCCGAGCACCTGTCTGTGGAGGAGGCGAGACGCGCAGGGGCCAGGCGGAGATCGAAGAGAGAGGGCCCGGGTGAAGGACAAGGCAGTGCAGAGGAGCGACAGGCGGCTCAGGGAGGAGGGTGGATCCCGTAGCGGGCAAAGATCGCTTCCCGGGCACCCAGCTCCTCGGGCAGGCGCCTGAGGCGGTAGCCCGCCAGCACCATCATCTCCATCACGTGGAAGATGCCGTAGGACGGCCCTTGAAAGACGATGACGTCATCCCGCACCGCGTTTTTGAGATCCCGCCGCCAACGGCGGATCCCCTGGGGCTCTTGAAGGTCGGTCCGGCCCAGACGCCGTTCCAGAGGAGAAGAGGCCTCAGCCTCCTCCTCGGCCTCCCGGCGCGTCCACTCCCGGTAGGCAGTGGTGATCGCCACCATGGCCAGGGTGATGAAGATGTGGGAGACGGCTGCCCGCTGGTTCTTCTGGGGAATGGATTCCAAAGCCCAACCCTGCTTGCCCTCTCGAAAGAGGGTGTTTTCGATGAGGGAACGGCCGTCGTAATCATCGAAAACGGACAGAGGTGTGCGCACCTGCTGGTTGGTCAGGAAGACAACCGTTCCTCCCGGGGTGGCCGGCCTGTTTTCCCACATGCGGACTACGATAGCCTGGAGCGGCTTCGATTCATAACCCCGCCGTCGGGCCTTTCGTGCAGCCTTCGGGTCGTTGTAGGCATCCCAAAGTTGAAGGTTTTCAATACCCACCACTTCCGTCGTGAGATGCTCCACGCTCTTGCGCTTGCCATGACCATGGGTGACGGTTCGGGTCCGGGACTGCACGTGGCCCTTCTTCCCCTGGGCCTCCGAGCAGGCGAGCCTGTGGACGAGCATCTTCTTCTTCGCCGGGACGACGAAGGCGATGCCCTGCTGGTCGAGCCAGTAGAGGGTGGCACCGTCCAGGAAGCCCCGGTCGGCGAGGAAGTTGGCCACCGTCTGGGCGCTGAAAGGCTTCGGCGGTTCCTTGCCCTCGCCTATCTCCAGGTTGGCGGTTTAGATTCCGCATACTCGCGAACTCGCATGGTATCGCGTTCGTTCGCGTTCTTTTGGATCGATGGATCGATCCCTCGTCGTCGAGGCTGTGGAGCTGTGGGCAGCGGCGGAGCCGCTGTCCAAGGCGGGTGCCCTCTGGGCGCGGAGCTCTGTGGGTAACCCGGAGGGTTATCCATCAGAATCCACAGGCCGTCAGATCCACAGCCTTCCCGATCGTTCCTGCAAGCACCGCCGTCTCGGGGGATCCCCGACCGTCAGAGCCCTCGGCAACCCTATCATGTCTCCCAGGCTCATGGCCGCACAGTCCTTCGTTCTTCCTCAACAGGGCCGGTGGGGCGTACAGTACTTTGGAGCCGGCTCAGAGGCCTATGGAGGGACACTGCTTCCCCCACCGAGACGGCAAAGGTTCACGCAGCGCGCAGTTGCGCCTTCCGTACCTCCCCCAGCACCTTGGCCGGGTCGTAGTACTCCTTGCGGGTCGCCAAGGTGAACATGATCCGCAACACCTTGTGCACCACGTGGCGCGCCCAGTCCATGGTGCCCAGCTCCAACCCGGTGGCTTCGCCGGCCCGGCAGCCCGTCTGGATTAGGAACTGCACCAGCGCCACGTCCCGCTGGGGTGTGGCGGTCCGACTCGCCCCATCCAAGAGCCGCCGGACCTCCTGCTCGCTCAGGACCGTGGGGACCCGTTTCCAGATCTTGGGGTACGGCACCCGGCAGGTGGGCACCTCGGCTGCCGGGAAGCCGTGTCCCTCCACCAGGTAGCGGTAGAACGACCGAAGTACCGTCAGGTAGTAGTGGGCGGTCCTCGGCTTGAACTCCTTCTCCCCTGGGACTCTTGCAGGCGTTGACGAACGACTTCCTGTGCCAGTCGGGTACGGGTATCGTCTCAGGCTTTACGGCAATCCAATCCCACAAAGACTGGACGTATTCGACCTTCCCATCCGTTGTGAGATCTCCAAACCCTGGCGGTGGCAGCGGCAAGCGTGTGGACATGCTCAGCGGAGGGCTGGATCCACCCAGAGGATCTCCAGCACCGGTTCGATGTCGCTCTGGAGCGCACGCACGGCTTCCATTCCGAGACGTCGCTGGACGAGCGCGTAGCACTCCACCAGCACGCAACTCGTGGTGACAAGGTCGGTGGCCGCCTCGAGCAGGTCATCCCATTCCGCCCTGGCTGCGGCGTGACAACGATCGGAAGCATCGAGAACGGCCAAGAGGGCCGACGTGTCCGCGAAGCCGCGCATCAGGCGAAGTCCTCAGCCAGGTAACGGTCGTGATGTTCCGCCAGGTCCCCCAGGTTCGAGCGGAAACGGTCGTCGCCTCCCGGAAGGCGTCCCTCTCGTCGGCCACCGGGAGCATGGCCTGGTAGGCCCGCAGGGCCCCTTCCGGATCGAAGAAGTCCGAGAAGAGCGCGCGGGCCACGGCGTCCATGTTCCGGAGCCGGACCCGCGGGTGCTCCTGCGGCAGGTCCAAGGCCGACAGATCGTCGACGTACTCCCCTCCACCCTCCAAGAGGAGCAGGCCGGCCCCTCGTCCCAGGCTCGGCAGGGGCAGGAGCGCCTGGCAGCACTTCTTGAACTTGCGCCCGCTCCCGCAGGGGCACGGGTCGTTGCGCCCCGTGCGCTGGAGGACTTCCTGGAAGGCTTCCCCTTCCGCGGCGGCGCGGGCCACCAGCCGGAGCCGGCGGGCGTAACGCTCGTTGTCCGCGGGGCGTTGCTGGTGGAGGACGATCCAGAACTCCTCCAGCAGCTGCGTTCCTACCACGTGCAACGCCTGGGATGCCGACAGCCCGGCTTCCGTGAGCGCGTCCAGGCACTGGATCAACTCGGGGGGATCGCCCGACGCCCGCTGCGTTTCCAGGACGCTGTGGACCACCGTGTGCAAGATCGGGTTGACCCCGCCGACCACCAGCTCCTCATCGGGCGCGAGAGAATGGCGCATGGGCCGGTAGCAACCAGCCAGCTCTGGCGCGAAGAAGATCCGTCTGAGGCGCCCCAAACACGAGGGAGGGACCCTTCCGTCCCCCCCTCACCCCTCGTTGGGACGTCCTCCATCGCTACCGGGCAGGCTGCCCCACGGACTGCCTCGCTTCCGTCATGTACGTAAGGAGGGCGTAGACCACCAGGGTCGTCAGGAGCCCGTTGACCGCCGCCACGCCGGGGGTGACGAAGGCCACGAGGATCCCGAGGCCCCAGGCCACCAGGGCGGTCCAGCGGACGACGGGCACCCGGTCGTAGGAGATCTCGCTCAGGTTGTAGTCCCGCCGGAACCCGAGCGCCGGCACCAGCAGGTAGTCCGCGATCAGGAGCCCCGCCATCGGCGGGATGACGGTCCCCAGGAGCACCATGTAGTTCACGAACAGGTTCACCATGCCGCCGTAGCCGGCGAGGGTACCGACGATGCCGAGTACCAGTGCGATCCGCCACTTTTTCGTCTCGACGATGTTGTTCGCGGCCAGCGACGCGGAGTAGAGGTTGTTGTCGTTGGTGGTCCACTGGGCCAGGCTGATGACGATGGCGCCGATGATCCCGGATCCCAGGGCCACGCGGCCGATGTAGAGCGAGATCTGGCCGAAGTCCCACGTGCCCAGGACCAGGGCGAAGGCGATGCCGGCGATCGGCAGCAGGAAGTGGCCCAGGAAGAGGGCGCCCGCCCACACCCCCAGGATCTTCCAAAACTCGGGCTTGGCGTAGCGGCTCACGTCGGGCATGATCGCGGCGCCCACCGCCCAGCTGCCGAAGACGGTGCTGATCCCGACCGCCAGGCCCGAGATGACGCCGGCTCCGGGCCGGAAGGCCATCAGGTTGGCCACCCCCACATCGCGGAGCGACATGTAGAGGCCCAGCAGGATGAAGAGCAGGAGCGGGATCGCCGAGACGTTGCTGAGCCAGCGGAGCCCCTTGAAGCCGACGAGGGCGGTGGTCATCATCAGGATCCCGCCGAGGGCGGCGAGGATGGGCGCGCTCAGCGGGAGGTACTGGGCCCAGATTTGCCCGAAGAAGCCGAGCTGCACCGCGAACCAGCCGGTGGACGTGAAGGCGATGATGGCCGAAGCGACGTACGTGCCCACCCGTCCGGCGGTGAAGCGGAACAGGGGCATGGAGGCGAGCCCCGTCCTGGCACCCACGTAGCCCGTGAGGCCCATGACCACCAGGAGCAGGATATCGCCGATGAAGAGGGCGAGGAGTGCGGTCTTGAAGTCCAGGCTCGACCCCAGGGCCACGCCCGTGGCCATGTCGCCGATGACCACGTTGTACGCCAGCCACACCACGAAGGTGGCCAGCCATCCGACCCTCTTCTCCTGCGGTACCGGCTTCAGGGAGTAGTCCTCTGCGATCTCGTCCATGCGTTCGGTGAGGTCCTTGGCCATGCAGGGAGCACCTCCTTTGGGTACGTTCAGCGAGGCCGAACTAGCGGGTCGTACCAGGTCGGCTCCCGCAGCACGATGAACGGTTTCCTTCGCACACGATTGACGGGGCCGGGGGTTCCTGTGTCGGTGGTGTCGAGCTGCAGGGTCACAGCGCCCTCGCCTTGCTCGGCGCCGAGCCAGGCCTCGTCCGACGGGTCTTGGTAAGCGTCGGGTCCGAACACACCACTCCCTCCTCCGAAGGCTCCGGCGTAGTTGGCAAAGAGCACGTACGCGTGGTTCTCCCGGGCGCGCACCCGGGCCAGGTGCCAGAGGACGCGCCGGCCGTCCCCCGTCTCGGCGTACTGGTAGACCCGCCGGGCGGCCCCCAGGACGGCCAGGAGGTCGGCCCCGCGCAGCGCGTGGAGGCGCGCCGGCTCCGGGAGGCGGATCTCATCGCCCATGAGGACGCCGATGCGGCCCAAGGGACGATCAAAGAAAGGCAGGTCGTTCCCGGGGGTGGCCCACCGCCGCTCATCGTCGGTCAGGTGGGTCTTGCGGTACGTCCCCTGGAGGCCCTCCGGCGTCAAGAGCCACGCCGCGTTGAAGTGGGCGTCCCCGTCGCGCTCCACGCCCCCGAGGAGCACCGTCGTCTCGTGCCGGCCGCAGAGGCGTAGGAGCGGCTCTAGGACGGAAGCGACCTGACCCGCCGGAATCGCCTCAGCCCTCGCCTGGGCCGCATCGTCGATGAGGCCGGTCAGGGCTAGCTCGGGGAAGACGATGAGGCGGCTCCCCCGCTCCCCCAGGTCCTCGATCCACCGCGCCAGGCGCTGCAACCGCTCCGCGCGGCCCGCGCCCTGGCCCGGGACGAGCTGCACCGCCGAAGCTTGGACCCGGGCCCCCGGGGGGAGCCGGGACGTGTCGAACTGGCGGTAGAACGTCAGGGGGTCCCACCGATGGGTGCTCAAGGTGAGGTCGGCGTAGAGCTCCGGGCGACGCCGGATCGACCTCCCCCTTCCCCCGCCGACCTCCACCGTCGCCGTGACTAGGCCGTCCCCGCTCTGCCGGGTGGCGAGCACGGTACCGCTCCCATCGATGACCGCACTCCCGCCGGCGAAGTCGGTGGTGCGCTCCCTCCCCCAGCGGTTGGCCACCACCAGCGGCAGGCCCGTCTCGTAGGCGCGGGTCAGCCAGACGGGCGAGGGCGCGAGCTCCCCGAACCAGTTGACCGGCGCGCAGAGGAGCTCCGCGCCCTCCAGCATGGCGACGCGGGTGGGCTCGAAGAAGATGAGGTCCATGCAGATCACGAGGGCGATCCGCCCGAGGGGGGTCTCGAAGACCGGGAAGCCCAGGTCCCCGTTCTTGGCCCAGTGCGGCTCGGCCATGTAGGGATGGACCTTGCGGTAGCGCCCCACCAGCCCCTCGGGGCCGAGGAGCACCGCCGTGTTGTAGAAGGTGCCGGTGTCGGGTTCCCTCTCGGGCAGGCCCAGGACGATGTGGACGTTCAGCTCCCGGGCGAGCGCGCCGAACCGCTCGGTGGTGGGGCCCGGGATCGGTTCCACGAAGGGGGCGATGTGGGCGCGGTCGTCCCAGAGGTAGCCGGTGGTGGCCATCTCCGGCGTCACGACCAGCGCCGCACCCTCCCCGGCCGCCTGGCGGATCCACGCGTCCAGGCGCGCCACGTTCCGCTCCTTCGCCCCCCACTCGGGTTCCGTCTGGAGGGCGGCCACCTTCAGCCTGCGCGTCTCCATCGTCCCACCCCTCCTTCCAGGGCCGAACCGGCCCTCTCCGTAACCCGGACCCTCCGCCCCCCACGGGCGCCGGGATCAGAAGTAGGGGGCCAGCGGCTTCTGGATGACCTCTTCGGCCGGCTTGAGCGCCTCGGGCCGCCGCAGGCCCGCACCCAGGATCATCCGTCCCTTGGGCACCGCCACCACCACCACGTGCTGGCCGTCCGCGACCTCCGCCGAGGGGAGCGGCGTGCCGGTCTCGGCGTCCAGGGTGGCGATCAGGTCCGGGAAGGTGGCCAGCCGCTCGTCCCCCCGCTCGGCGGTCATGTACTCGTTCCAGAAGGTGAGGTCGATGTCGCCCACGGCCAGGCGCCCCACGTCATACCCCCCGACCGTCTCCACGTGGTACCCGCGCACCGGTCGTTCGGCCAGGATGCGGCCGCCCAGTTCGCCCGCCAGGGTCTCCGCCACCGCGCGGCCCCCCTCGCTCTGATGCGCCTCGATGAGGGCCCCGAGGTCCATCGCCTGCGACACGGAACCGACGGCGCCGTTCTCGGCCACGTAGGCCGCGCGGACCGGGTTCCGGGCGACGGCCACCATCCCGCCCGCCTCCACCGAGGCCTCCCGCACGATCCGGTCCGCGACCGCCAGGCTCGCCTCCACCACCAGGCTCAACCTGTGCCCGGTGGCTGGGTTCCCCCCGCACGCGGCCTGGATGGACCGGTAGTCGGCCACCGCTTCGAGCCCCATGGAGCCCATGACGCCCGTGGGGTGGGCCCGCCCGTTGCCCGTGGCGTCAACGACCGGGATGCCGGTCACTGCCGACTGGAACCACCCGTTCAGGGTGGCCAGCCCGCCGTTCTCGGACGAGATCAACCCTGCCACCCGGCCCTCCAACCGCTCGTTGAGCGCCCGTACCGCGGCCACGTAGTCCATCGGCTTCACGTACTGGTCCCGGGCCGCCGGCGCCCCCACGGCGGAGACGGTCACGATCAGATCGTCCTCTCGGAGCTCGTCCAGCCGGACGAGCCGCGGTTCTCCCACCGCCAGGGCCATCTCGCCCAGCTGCAGGCCCGACGCACGGGCGCCCCCCCCGCCTCCCCCCAGGAAGGCGCCGCCGAGGGCCGCCCGGTGGACCGACTCCAGCGTCAACCGCATCGCGATTCCTCCTTGAGGACGTAGGAGAGCATGAGGCCGCCGGCCCACACGGGATCGACGGCCGGGACTCCGAGGTCTGCTTGGATTCTCGTGGCCATGGAGAGGTTGGCGAAGCCGGTGCATGCCAGGAGGATGGTGCCGGCGCCCTGCTGCACGAGCCTTCGGGCCGCCTCGAGGGATCGCTCCACGGCCCCGGGTTCCAGGAGGTGCGTCGCGTCGGTGACGCCGGTGGGGCGCTCCAGGGCCACCACCCGAGGCCCCAGGATGCGTTCGATCGCCCCGGGCACGGCCTCCGTGATGGAAAGGAGGCCGATGCGCCCGCCCAGGGCGAGGGCCAGCGCGGCTCCGGCGGAGCCCGCCCCCACCACCGGGACGGAGACCGCCTCCCGGACCTCCTCCAAGGCCGGGTCGGCGGCACAGCTGATGAAGATGGCCCGGGCCCCGCCCGCCTCCAGCTGCCTCGCGGTCTCGACGATCTTGGGAACGGCTGCAGCCTCCGTCGCCTCGTCGTAGATCCCTCGGGGCTGGTCCGGGATGCAGCGGCTCTCCACCGGAAGGCCGTACCGTGCTTCGAGCAGGCGGCCGTGCCGGTTCAGGAGCTCCGGATCTTCCAGGGTGAGGACGCGGATCAGCCCGATCATGCCACCACCTCCGCCGCCAGCCGAGCCACCAGGGACCGGGCCAGGAGCACGGGCACACCCGCCTCGGCCCGAACCACCTCCTTCATGGCCTGGGTGTATCCCATGCAATCGAGGATGACGAACTCCACCCGGGCCTCCCGCAGGCGCCGGGCGGCCCGGCGGAGAGCGTCGAGAGGCCCGTACGGAGAACCCACGGCAACGTGCAGGTGCGAGAAGAGGTCGCTCCACTTGCGGCGGGTTGCCTCCTCCTGCTCGGGCAGGGGGCAGATCACGCCCACCCGGCAGCCCCGGGCGACGGCCGCCGCGCCCTCCACCAGGAGCCGCTCCGCCAGGAGCAGCGGCCGGCTGTGCTGGAAGGCGGGGAACGGACCGGTGCACGCCAGCAGGACGGCGTCGGCCCCTTGCGCCTCCAGGCGGGAGATGGCGGCCTGGAGCCTCGGCACCATGGCTCGCTCGCCCACCACCACCGACGAGCCGTCCCTGAGCCGCGTGAGCAGGGCGTCCTCTCCGTTTGAGGCGTGTACCTCGGCGATCTGCTCGGGGGTGAGGTCGTCGAGCGCGCCCCGCTCGACGGGCTCCACATCCCCGAGCCACACGCGCATCTCCCCGACCATGTCCGGGCGCGGCGATTGACCAAGGGTGACCACGCCCACCTTTGGGCGCATGCGCTCCCTCATACCACTCCCTCCACCTTGTGCGGGACTCCGCCCATCCTCCCAGTCACCTCCGCCGCTCCTGCACGGGTGGCGTCCACCAGTTCCTGGAGCCGTTCCCAGGGCAGCCGGTAGGTGGGTCCGGCCAGGCTGATGGCGCCCGCGAGGTTCCCCGCCGCATCGAATACCGGACATCCGATGGAGAAGGCTTGCGGCGTCACCTCTTCCGTCGTGAAGGCGTACCCCTGGTGCCGGATCTTCGCGAGCTCCTTCAGCAGCGCATCGGGGACGATCCCCTCGGCAGTCAGCCGCTCGGCATGCTCCTGGAGGTAGCGCTCGATCTTGGCGGGCGTGAGGTAGGCCAGCAGGATCTTGTTGGAGGCCCCAAGGTGCAGGGCGTAGACCCCTCCCGCCTGCATCGTCAGCCTCACGTTGTGCGGGCTGTCCACCTTGTCGAGGCAGACGCTCTGGAGGCCCCGCACCACGGTGAGGAAGGCCGTCTCCCCCGTCTCGTCGGTCAGCCGCTGGAGAATCGGGCGGGCCACCTCGCGCACGTCGAGCCGCTGCGCGGCCGCCAGCCCCAGGACGATCGGCCGCGCCCCCAGGCGGTAGCGCTTGGTCACGGGATCCTGCTCCAGGTACCCCTTGCTGGCGAGGGTCGCCGCCAGGCGAAAAGTCACCGTCTTGCTGAGCCCCAGGTGACGCGCGAGCTCGGAGAGCGACCACTCGGAAACCTCCTGAAAGCAGTTCAAGAGGTCCATCGCTCTGGCGACCGTCTGGAGGTACTGACCAGTCGAAGGCCTCACCGTCCTCTGCCTCCCCAGTCGGGTGTGTTCCTCATATAGGAATAGTGTTCCGGTCTTGTATATGCTTTCGGCGGGTTGCCGGACTCTCCTTCAGGATTCATGGGATTCCTACACGACCGCAGAGGCGAAGACAGGGGCCTGGGCCGGCGCGGAGCCGCTGGCAGGGGCGGGCAAGCAGGACCGCCGCCCCTCCATGGTGAACGAGGACCGGCACATGCTGCTGGCGAAGGGTGCGAGACGCCGGCGACCCGGGCACGGCCACGGTGTTCTTGGGGGAAGGCGCATGATCAAGGGCGTTGAGTATGTCACACTCTTTGTGGCGGATGTGGAGAGGAGCTTGCGATTCTACCACGATCTCGTGAGCCCGCTACCTACATTCCCCACGGGAGGCAATCGGCCTCCTAGCCCAGCCACCGGCTGAGGAGGGCGAAGGCCGCCACGCCCGCGACGGTCGTCCATCCCAGGCTCCTGGAGCGATAGGCCACCCAAGCCGTGGGAAGGGCCGCAAGCAGGGCGGGGTTCTTCATGGGCGGGATCCACGCGCCATCGAAGAGAAGGAGCGACGGTACCAGGAGCGCCGCCACGACCGAGGGCGCTACGTACCGCAGGTACCGGGCGATTCGCTCCGAAGGACGCAGTCCCAGGAAAAGAGGAAGGCTTCGGGCCGAGTAGGTGGCCAGGCCCAGCAGGAGACCGCCCAGCCAGACCTCACCGCTCCACACGTGGCTCACCCTCCAGGACTCTTGATGCACGGCGCTCCTCGGACCCCGTGGCGGCCAGCCCTCCCGCGGTCGCCCCCAGGAGACCGCCCAGGACGATCCCCCACGAAGCCTGGCCCACGGAGGCCGCTCCCAGGGAGACTCCACCCCCCACCACCGCCGCAACCGCGGCAGGTCGCTCGCGCAACGCAGGCACCAGAAGGGCCAGGAAGAGAGCGGGCAGCGCGAACTCCAGGGGCCGCGCCAGCGCCGGGGGGAACGCGACGCTTCCCCATGCACCCAGGAGCGTCCCGCCAACCCAGCTCAGGTAGGCGGTCGCCTCGAGGCCTGCGACCTCGGGGAAGCTCCCGGAGGGCACGCCGCCCGAGGCGATCACCGCGTAGGCCTCGTCGGTGAGCCCGAAGCTCGCCACGGCTCTGCGGCCGAGAGACCAGCTTTTCCACCCGGGCGCCACGGAGAATGCAAACAGCGCGTGGCGGAGGTTCATGAAGGCGCCGGCCAGGACCCAGCCCGGCCAGGTGACGCCGGCGGCCACCATGCCCACCACCAGGAACTGGCTCGCGCCCGCGTAGACCCAGACGGAGAAGAAGAGGGCCTCGACCGTGGAGAGACCGCTCTGCCGTGCCAGGAGCCCGTAGGCCGCGGCGACCGGGACATAGCCCAGCGCCACGGGAAGACCGAAGCGCCGGGCGGCCGCCAGCGCCCGGGCCGTGGAACGCTCAGGGCGTACCGGTTGGGCTTCCGTTGGCCTTCCGGCTCGGGCTCGCATGGCACGAGTGTAGCTCAGACCGAGCGCCTTGTTCAAGCCTCTCTTGTGACTGGGGACGGGGGCGGGCAGCGAACGGGCTTGCGGACCATGCCCAGTGGCAGGAAGATCCGACCCTGTGCGAGCGTTCTGGCTCAACGGCCCCCGCTTGATCTGCACCCGGAGGGAGGAGCGCTCCGACAGAGGTAATCGGCCGGCAACGCGCCCGGTTGACAGCGCGGCGAGGGCCAGCGTATAATTCGGTCGTTCGACCGACCCCGATCGAGGGGGAGAAACCGTGGGAGCGCGCGCCACGACGTCGACAGACCAGCAGCAAGCCATCTTCGAGGCGGCCTACGCGTGCCTGGCCGAGCGCGGGTACGCCCACGTCTCCATGCGCGACATCGCCCGCCGGGCGGGCGTGGTCCTGAGCCAGCTCCACTACTACTACCAGAGCAAGGACGGCCTCTTCCTCCATGTGATGCGACAGGTCACCGCCAGGCATCTCGAGGACGTGCGGCGCCACCTGGCCGGCCCAGCGGGGACCGTGCATGACAAGGTGACTGCGGCCGTGGAGCTCTTCCGCTCCAAGCTCCGGAGCGATCCGGCGCTCTTCCGGCTGCTCTTCGACTTCACGAGCCTGGCCCTGTGGAACACCCGGGCGCGCGAGGAGCTCGTCCGCCTGTACTCGGACGTCAGCGACCTCGTTGAGCAGGCGATCCTCGTTTCGAAGGCCGAGGGGCACGCCCCGCCGGCCGGCGACCGCAACGGGATCTCGCCCCGGGTCGTGGCTCGCCTGCTGCTGACCACCCTCTATGGTGCAGCGCTTCAGGCCATGGTCACCCCCGAGGATGCAGAGATGGCCGAGGTTCTGGCGGGAGCCGAGCACATGGTCCTCCGGATGGTGGGCGCGCAGGACTGACGTCGCAGCGTGCAGGGAGGCGGGGGTTCCTGGAGTCTGATCGGGCGACCGATTGCCAGGGAGGTGCCGGCCATAGGCTCGCTTGCCCGCTTGGTAGAGCGCCGTCCGGTCTGGGTGATGGCGGCCGTAGCGATCGTAACGGTGCTCTTGGGATGCGGCATGAAGGACCTTCGGATCGCCACGGACGCCAAGTCGTTCTTCGCCGAGGGCGACCCCGAGATCGAAGCCTTCAACCGGGTAGGGGACCGTTTCGGCGGGATCGACTCCATCGCGGTCGCCTTGAGGGCCGCCGACGTCTTCCAGCCCGACGTGTTGCGCGCGCTCGATCGCCTCACGGCGGCCCTGGAGCAGGTGGCCGGAGTCCGTACCGTTCGCAGCCTGGCCAACATCGAGGATCTGAGAGCCAGCGAAGGGATCCTCGAGGTGACGCCCCTGGTGACACGCCTTCCGGCCACCCCCGAGGAGGCGGAGGCGCTGGCGGCCCGTATCGACTCCGATCCCCTCTACTCGGGGACGCTCGTCTCCCGGGACCGCGAGGTCGCTTTGATCCTGGTACAGCCTGAGCCTGGCCAGAACTCCGTGGACGTGGCCGACCGCATCGTGCGGGCGCTGGAGCCGGAGCGCCCTTCCCTTCCCGAGGGCGTCACCCTCCACCTGGCCGGCATGCCCGTCCTGACCCGGGACCTGAACGAAGCCCTGCGCCGCGATCTGGGGTTCCTCGTTCCCCTGACCCTGCTCCTGATCAGCCTGATCCTGTGGCTCGGGTTCCGCACTGGGGCAGGCGTCCTCCTTCCCATGTCCACCGTCTTGCTGAGCGTCGTGTGGACCTTCGGGCTCATGGGCCACCTCGGCATGCCGGTCTCCCAACTGGGCGCGATCGTTCCGGTGCTGCTCGTCAGCGTTGGCAGCGCGTACGGTATCCACATGGTGGCCCGCTACCATGAGGAGTGCGAGATCCTGAGCCCAGGGGCCGCCGCCCGTGAGCGCGTGCTGCGGAACGTGGGACTGGCCGTGATCCTCTCAGGCGTCACTACCATGGCCGGTTTCGCGTCCAACGCCCTCGCTCCCATCGTTCGCGTTGCCGAATTCGGAACGATGACCGCGTTCGGCGTAGGGGTCGCCCTGCTCCTCTCGGTCACGTGGATCCCGGCGTTGCAGAGGAGCATCCTCGGCGCAGCCGCGCGGCCCCGGACCCGAGTGGCCCGCTGGATCGACTCGATTCTCGCACGGCTCGCGACGGGGGGCCGCCGGCACCGTGGCCTCGTCATCCTGGCCACCCTGGCGGTCGTGATCCTGAGCCTGACGGGCCTGGTGCGGGTTCGGACCGACAGCAACTTCGCCTACTTCTTCCCGCCCGGGAATCCCACCCGGGAGGCCTTCGACCTCATCGCCCGTGAGTTCGGGGGTGCCGACACGCTGGAGGTGATGGTGGAGGGCGACATCCAGGACCCCGAGATCCTGCGCCGGATCGCGGCCTTCGAGGAGGACCTCTCCCGCAGCCCGCTGATTCACGACCCCCTGGCCATCACGGACCTCCTGGCTCGCGCCCAGCGGGTGATGCACGATGACGACCCGGCGTGGGATCGGGTGCCCGAGACGCGCGAGGCGGCCGCCCAGTACTTGCTGCTGCTCTCCTTCGGCGGGCGGGACCTCCTGGAGCCGTTGATCACTTTCGACGCTTCCGCGGCCAAGATCCAGGCCCGCGTCGACGGAACGGACTCCCAGGCCCGCCGCGAGTCCCTGGCCCTCGCAGAACAGGCGGTACGCCGGCACTTCGGCGACCGCTCCCACCCCGTGACGCCGACGCCTGTCCAGGTGACGGTGACCGGAACCCCCGTCCTCGGGGAGGCGCTGGTGCGGCGGGTGGTGCGAAGCCAGGTACAGAGCCTGGCCGCCTCCTTCATCGCTATCTTTGAGGTCATGCTCCTCCTCACCCGGTCGCCCCTTCATGCGCTCGTTACCACGGTTCCCATCGGCCTGGCGGTCCTGATCAACTTCGGCGTGCTGGGCTGGGCCGGCATCCCCTTGGACGTGATCACCGTCCTGGTCAGCAGCATCGCCATCGGCATCGGCATCGACTACTCGATCCACGTCTACTCCCGCTACCGGGAGGAGCGCCAGGCAGGCCGGGTCGTAGACGATGCCCTTCGGGAGGCGGTGACCGGGGCGGGACAGGCCGTCTTCCTCAACGCGGCGGCCGTGGTGGCGGGCTTCCTGGTGCTGACGGCCTCGGCTTTCGGACCGCTTCAGTACCTGGGAGGCCTGGTGAGCCTCACCATGGTGGTGTCCTTCGTCTCTGCGATCGCCGTCCTGCCGGGGCTCCTGTACCTGGTGGACGGACGCCCCCGGGTTGCGCCCGCCCGAGGCTCACGGGCTACCAGGGACAGGAGGGCGTGAAGTCATCCACGGTTGGCTCCAGGTGGGAGGACCCCTTACCCGATGAGCCGACCGCCGAATTCAAAGGAGGCATGACCATGACGCGGCAGGGCTGGAAACGTCCGATGCTGTTGCCCGTCATCCTGGCCGTGGCCCTGGTCTGGGCAGGATCGGCCCCTGGGGCCGGCGCCGCCGGATCCGAAGCGGCCGCCCTCAGCCCCGACGAGATCCTCGACCGGGTGGAGCAGAACCTCCAGGGCGACACCCGCCGGAGTGTGCAGACCATGACCCTGTCGTCGGGCGTCTCCCAGCTCGTCCGGACCATGGAGATGTTCGCCCGGGGAGACGACGACCTGCTGGTGCGTTTCACCGAGCCGGCCGACGTGGCGGGAACCGGCCTCCTGGTGCTCGGAGACGACATGTGGCTCTACATGCCGGTGGTGGGACGGGCCCGCCGTATCGCCGGCTCCATGCGCGAGGCGAGCTTCATGGGCTCCGACTTCTCCTACGACGACATGAGCGCTCTGAGCTACCAGGACGACTACCGCTCCGAGCTCCTGGGCACGGAGACGCTTGACGGCGTGAGCGCCTACAAGCTCGCCCTCACCCCCACGGGGGAATCCAGCTACTCCTCCCTCACCATGTGGGTCGATGCTGAGCGCTTCGTGATCCTCCGGGTGGACTTCTTCAAGGGCGGCACGCTCTCGAAGACACTCCGGGCGTCGGACGTCCGCGACGTGCAGGGCCGGCCGGTGCCCTTCCGCCTGGAGATGGTCCCCGCTTCCGGCAACCGGGAGACCGTCATCCGGCTTCAGGAGGTTCGTTTCGACGAGCCGCTCGACGACGGGCTCTTCAGCGTGCGGACCCTGGAGAGGGGGCGGTGAGCGTGCGCACCACCAGGAAGGTCATGGCACCGATGGTTTCAGCGCTCCTCCTGGCCTCCGCCGCGCTGGCCTGGGCACCGCCGGCCGGTGCCGAGGTGCAGTGGGGCGGGAAGGTGGAGAGCGTGGTCACGGCCATGCTGACGGAAGCAGGTGGGACGTGGCAGCTGGGGGATCCCGTGCCGGCCCAGCAGGTCACCCTGCGGGTGGAGGTACCCTCCGCCAGCGGCGACGCCTACGCCCGGGCCGAGGGGACGGGGCTGCTTGCGTGGCCCGTGGGCGAAGAGTCCCTGCAGCCCGACCTCACCTTCCGGCTGGACGAGGCCTACGTGGGGCTCTACACCGATCGCGCCGACTACCGTGTCGGCCTGCAGCAGGTGAAGTGGGGCTCGGCCTACAGGGTCAACCCCACCTCCTTCGTCCCCCGTCCGAACCCCGCCGACCCCCTGGCCGAACCGCCCGCCGTCTGGGCCGCCAGAGCCACGGGCTACTGGGGCGACACCTCCCTGGATGCGGTCTGGCTCCCGCTGGCCGACGTGGTGCCCAAAGAGCAGGTGCCGGCACTGCTGCTCACCAACCCGATCGGCGGCGCTCCGATGGAGCTGGTCACCCCCGAGACCGGCTGGGACCAGGGCGAGCTCGCCCTCTCCCTCACCCGGCGGGCCCTGGGGCCGGTGGACCTCTCGGTCTCGTACTTCCTCGGCAAGGAGGACCTCCCCCGGCTCGCCGACCCCCCGTCCGACGCGACCACCTACGACGACGTCCAGCGCTTCGGGATCGACCTCTCGGGAAGCCTGGGCGATGCAGGGGTCTGGGCCGAGGCCGCGTACGGCAAGCCGGCGACCCGCCCGGGCGTGAACGTGGACGCGGTGGCCGGCGTGGACTACCAGACCCGGGGCGGGACGTACCTCGCAGGCCAGCTCCTCTACACCCTGGACACACAGGCGATCGAGTCCCAGGGGGGCACGGCCTCAGTGGATGACGGCCGCCTCTACCTGATGGCCGTGGTGGAGGCCGAGGTGGCGCACGCGGTGACGGCGGACCTGGCCGCGGCCTACGGCCCTGAGTCCGGCGCGGTGTACGGCCTTGCCTCGCTGCGCCGCGAGGTCGCCCCCGGCACGCACCTGGAGCTGAGCGCCAGCACGGCGCTGGCCGGGGGTGGGGACGACCCGCTGCTCGATGCCCCTCCGGGGACCGTCAGGGCGAGCCTGCGCATGGAGTTCTGAAGCATCCGGTCCGGCCGGCAGGCGCCGGCCCGAGCTCGGCTGCTGGCGCTCAGAGTGATCCGGCGGGTACGGTGTCGCCATACCGCGTTCGGGCCGTCCGGAGGTTCACGTGCGGCGGGAAGCCCTCCCGGGCCCTGCCTTCGCTTCTTCTCCCGCCCCGCCCACGAGCTGGGCGAGCCGGCGCACCTCCCCGCGGCCGAACATCTCCGTCGCTTCGTCCAGCAGGCCCGCGTCGAGCAGGCGCTTCCAAACCTCGAGGGCCTCCGCGTGCCGCCCCCGGTCGTTGAGCCACCCCGCCCACCGCACCAGGACGAGGCCTTCGACTTCCGGATCCGCATCGTCGGAGTCGAGCCGCCGCCACGCTTCCTCCGCCTGGGGCTGGAGGATGGCCTCGCATGCGGGCCAGAGTGGTCTACCCCCTGACGCCGCTGCCACGTCACGGGGATCGTTCGCCCAGGCACGCGGTCACGGGTGTCTGGCACGCTTCGTCCCGTTCAGGGCTTCCGGCCGGGATCTGGGGCGTGCAATCACGATGACTCCGTGGTAGACTGGGCGTGCAGGCCGAAACGGCCCCAAGCGCCGGCACGGTCCGGAAGCCACCGGGAGGGCGTGTCCTTGCCAGGCCGCGAGCGCCGCCAGACTCCCACACGAGCGTCGGACGCCCCTGAAGCGTGGGCGCCGTACGTCGCGGGATGGAGAGCCCGAGCTCTTGCCGAGAGGCAGCAGCGGGAGGCATTCACTGACCGCGCTCGGCGGGAAGCCCTTCGCCTCGCCCAGATTCTCTGCAGTGAATTCGGCGCCACGAGGGTCTACCTTTTCGGCTCCCTGGCCCGGGGCTGGGCACGGTTGACCTCGGACATCGACCTGGCCGTGGAAGGACTCGCCGCCGACCTGTACCTCCAGGCGTGCGCCCGGATCGAGGCAGAGACGGACCTGCCCGTCGATCTCGTCGACCTGAGGGAGGCACCTCCTTCCCTCGTTCGGCGAGTTCACGAGGAAGGAGAGGTTCTCCTTGAGCGATCTCCCTCCCGCTGAACCCCAAGCAGCCCTGCGTCTGCGTTCATTCCTGGGCGCCCTCCGCGATCCTCCCTCCGGTCCCGATTGGGCGAAGAGCTGACGGCCTTCGACACCTTCGTGCAGCACCTCATCGCTGACCTGGAGAACCCGGACCTCGAGACCCGCGATCAGGACTGATTGTGGATCCGTGCGCGGCCGTCGTGCCAGTGGGTCCATGTCCGGCGTGAAGGATTTCCGCTTCCATTCTCCGAAGGTTGGCACGACATCTTCGTCAGACTTCGCCATACTTCTTGTCGCGAGTCCTTCATTGACTCCATGAGAGGGGGATGGCCATGGGCGCCTACCGGGACGCCCAGCACCTCATCGACATCTTGAGCACCCTGGCCGAGCGGGCCAAGAGGAGCGACGCCGCCAGGGGCTTGCGGGAGGCCGGGCTGGTGGTGGCCTTCGTCTACCACAACCCCGACGTCACCGTCCTGATGGACGGCCGCACGCCCACTCCGGACGGCTCGTACATGACCATGAGCTTCGACACCCTGGGCCCCAAGCCCGACGTCACCTTCGAGCAGAGCGCCGACGTGGGCCACCAGTTCTGGCAGGGGAAGTTGAACGTCCCCGCGGCCCTGGCCCGGGGCCAGGTGAAGGCCCGGGGGGCCATCGCCAAGGCGCTGAAGCTCCTGCCGCTTCTCCCGGCGCTCTACGAGACGTACCGGGAAGTCCTGCGGGAGCGGGGCGAGGAGGCCATGCTCGGGTAGCGGCCGGCCAGGTGGCGGGCGGAGCGCTGAAAGCGGGGCGTCGTCGAACGGCCGGTCGGTGCCCTCGATCGATGTTGTCTAACTAGGAGGGGACGCCGTGAAGGCAGCAGTGCTCTTCGACGTGGGCGAGCCCCTGCGGGTGGAGGAGGTCTCCCTGCAGGGGCCGGGACCCGGGGAGGTGCGGGTGCGGCTCGCGGCCGCGGGCATCTGCCACAGCGACCTCCACGTGATCAACGGCGACCTGCCCGTGCCCGCGCCCGTGGTGCTGGGGCACGAGGGGGCGGGCGTGGTAGAGGAGGTGGGCCCCGGGGTGACGACCGTCCGGCCCGGCCAGGCGGTGGTGCTCTCGTGGATCCCGGCGTGCGGCCGCTGCCACTTCTGCCGGATCGGGCGGCCCGAGCTCTGCGACGCGGCCTTCGAGCTCCAGCTCTCGGGCACCCTCTACGACGGCACGACCCGCCTGGGGCTGGGGGGCGAGCCGATCCACCACTTCCTGGCCACCTCCTGCTTCGCGGAGGCGGCGGTGGTGCCCGAGGCGGGGGTGATCCCCGTCCCCGAGGGCGTTCCCCTGGACCGGGCCGCCCTGGTGGGCTGCGCGGTCACCACGGGGTACGGCGCCGTGGTGCACACGGCCCGCGTCGAGCCGGGATCGAGCGTGGCGGTGCTGGGCTGCGGGGGCGTGGGGCTCAACGTGATCCAGACCGCGGCCCTGGCCGGGGCCCATCCCATCATCGCCCTGGACGTGGTGCCGTCCAAGCTGGCGCTGGCCCGGCGCTTCGGCGCCACCGAGACCGTGGACCTGAGGGAGACCGACGACCGGATCACCCCCGTGCTGGACCTCACCTCGGGGCTGGGCGTCGACTACGCCTTCGAGGTGGTGGGCCGGCCCGAAACCATCGAGGCCGCCTACGGCATGGCCCGCAAAGCGGGGACCGTGGTGGTGGTGGGTGTGGCCGCCCCCCACGAGGAGATCTCGATCAACGCGTTCTCCCTCCCCTCCCAGAGCAAGGTGCTCACGGGGAGCTGGTACGGGCGCTCCGTGCCGAGCGTCGACATTCCCCGGATCCTCGAGCTCTACCGGGCGGGGCGGCTCAACCTCGACGACCTGGTCTCGCAGGTGCGGCCGCTGGACGAGGTGAACCAGGCCTTGGACGACCTGCGGTCCGGCCAGGTGGCCCGTACGGTGCTGCGGCTGGCATAGACGGGGGGTCCGCACATGGAACGGCACGAGCGGCAGCTCTTCGTGAACGGCGCATGGGTGGCGCCAGCCAGCGGGCGCTACCTCGAGGACGTGGATCCGGCCACGGGCCAGGTCTTCGCGGAGGCGGCCGACGCGGGGCCCGAGGACGTGGAGCGGGCGGTGGCGGCGGCCGCGGCCTCTATGGCCGAGCGGCGGTGGCTGGGGATGGACCCGCTCGAGCGGAGCCGGGTGCTCCACCGGATCGCCGAGGGGATCCGGCAGCGGCAGGAGGACCTGGCCGCGCTGATTTCCCAGGAAAACGGGATGCCCATCACCTTTGCCCAGTGGCTCGAGATCCCCATGGCCGCCGACGTCTTCGACTACTTCGCCGGCCTGGTGGCCCAGGTGCGGGGGCACACCCTCCCCTTCTCCCTGCCCGGCCCCCAGGGAGACTACCTGGTGCTCACGTTGAAGGAGCCCGTAGGCGTGGCGGGGCTCATCACGCCGTGGAACTTCCCCCTGCTGATGCCCTCGTGGAAGGTGGCGCCCGCCCTGGCCGCGGGCTGCTCAGGCATCCTGAAGCCCGCCCCCGAGACGCCCCTGGCGGCCCTGGCCCTGGCGGAGATCACGGCCGAAGCCGGGGTGCCCGAGGGCGTCCTCAGCGTGCTCACGGGGGGCGACGAAGCCGGCGCCGCCCTGGTGGCCCACCCCGCCGTGGAGAAGATCGCCTTCACGGGCGAGACGGCCACCGGCAGCCGCATCCTCACCGCCGCCGCGCCCCAGATCAAGCGGGTGACCCTGGAGCTGGGCGGCAAGTCGCCCAACATCGTCTTCGACGACGTGGACCTGGACGAGGCGGTCTCGGGCGCGCTCTTCGGCCTCTACCTCAACGCGGGCCAGGTCTGCCAGGCCGGCAGCCGCATCCTGGTGCAGGAGAGCGTCTACGACACCTTCGTCGAGCGGCTCCGGGAGCGGGTGGAGGGCCTGCGGGTGGGCCCCGGCCCGGACCCCACCACCGACGTAGGCCCCGTGGTGAGCGGCCGCCAGCTCGAGCGGGTGCTGGGCTACGTGGAGGCCGGCCGCGCCGAGGGCGCCCGGCTGGTGACGGGCGGGCGCCGTCTGGAGGCACTGGGGCCGGGCTTCTTCCTGGAGCCGGCCGTCTTCGCCGGGGTCGCACCGGGCATGCGCATCGCCCAGGAGGAGATCTTCGGGCCCGTCTCGGCCGTCCTCCCCTTCAAGGACGAGGAGGAGGCGGTGGCCGTGGCCAACCAGACCCTGTACGGGCTCGCGGCCGGCGTCTGGACCCGGGACGTGAAACGGGCCCTCCGGGTGGTACGGGGCGTGAAGGCCGGCACCGTCTGGCTCAACACCTACCAGGTCCTCTCCCCCACCGCGCCCTTCGGCGGCTACAAGCGGAGCGGCCTGGGCCGGGATCTGGGCCCCGACGCCCTGGAGCCCTATCTTGAGACCAAGACGGTCGTCGTGGACCTGAACGACCAGGCGCTGTCGTTCTTCTGACGGCGCCCTGGGCCCGGCCTCCCGTCGTGCGGCCGGCGCCCGCGTTCACGGAACCGGACCCGCGAAGGAGTTGGCGCACGATCCTCAGCAGAGAAGCCCTCGACTGGCTCGCCCGGGCGACCGGCTGCGCCCCTGGATCCATCGAGACCGCCCGCATGAAGGGATCCACGTCCTCTTCGCTCTTCCTTGTCCGGTGCCCGGGCGGGACCGAGTCCCGGCGCTTCGTGCTGCGGGTGCTCGACAACCGGGCCTGGCTCGCGCAGGAGCCCGACCTGGCCGATCACGAGGCGGCCGCCCTGGAGGAGGCGCGAAGGGCGGGTCTGAGGGCGCCGCGCCTGGTCGCCTACGCTTCGGACGAGGTCGGCTTCGGGGCCCCCGTGGTGCTGATGACCTTCCTCGAGGGGCGCATCGAGCTCCGGCCTGCGGACATGCGGGCCTGGCTCGACGGCCTGGCCCGCGAGCTGGCCTCGATCCACCGGCGCCCCGCACCTGCCTTTCCCTGGCGCTACCGCACCTGGACGGACCCGGCCGCGCTCGCCCCGCCCGCGTGGACGGCGATCCCTCACACGTGGGAGCGGGCCATCGAGCTTGTGCTGGGGGCGGAGCCCGACGCCCCACCGGTCTTCCTCCACCGGGACTACCATTCCACGAACGTTCTGTGGCACGGGGATGCGGTGAGCGGAGTCGTCGACTGGATCAACGCCTGCCAGGGCCCAGCGGGGGTCGACGTCGCGCACTGCCGGACCAACCTGGCGCTGATGCACGGGCCCGACGTGGCCGAGCGGTTCCTCGCCGCCTACCTCGAGGTCGCGGAGGGGTTCGCCTACGACCCCTACTGGGACCTGGACTCCCTGCTCGGCATGGGCTTGCCGCAACCCGCCTTCTACTCGCCCTGGGGAACGTTCGGGCTGGGTCCCATACCGCCCGAGGTGCTGCGACGGCGGGCCGATGCGCACCTCACGCGGGTGATGGCTCCGCCCGCCTAGCGCCCGTCCCCACGGCCGCCGCATATCCCCGCAACACGTCACGAATCCGGTCCAGGACCAGCTCCTCCGGGTCGTTGCGCAGGACGCCCTCCCGCACCCGCTCGTACTGGCGCGGCAGGAACTGGCTCAGCAGGGGCAAGGGGATCCCCGCCTCGCGCAGGTTGCCAAGGAGGCGCTGGACGGCCTCCTGCACCGAAGGGACGGGCCAGTAGTAGCGACACCGGTCGGAGAGGCCGTACTTCCGCTTGAGACGGAGCTCGTGCTCGTCCCCGCTGTAGTAGGCGCTCCAGTGACGGGGATCGGCGAGCATCGCCTCTTCGAGGGCGGCTTCGACGTTGGAGCGCCGTGCTCGGCCGTCCGTCCCCAGCACTTCGGACTCCAGGGCGTTCAGGGCGAAGAGCGCTTCCCGCTTGGCGAAGGTGAGGGCCGGCCCCACCTTCAGGATGGCGATGCCGTCTTCCGCCATCTGGCGAAGCCGCCCCGGCGTCTGGTAGTCGGTGGAGTGCCCTTCGAAGGCCAGCCCCGGATGCTGCGTCAAGGCTCGGGTAAGGCTCGCCGCGGCGGCCCGATCGTAGGGGTGAACCTGCCACTCGCCGAAGTCCACCCCCGGCTGGACCACCACGGCGATCACCCGTCCCCAGGCGTCGTCCAGGCCCCGATCGTGAAAGGTCGCCCGCGTCAGCGCGACCGTCTCCTCGAACTCCTCCGGCGTGGTCACCTTGGGCCCCTGGCTCCCGGAGGTCTCGCCGCCGGGCGGAGGCACGTCGGAGCCGATGACGTAGAGCGGAGGCGCCGACGCCCCCTCCGCCTGGGACCGCTTCCTGAAGGCCGCCTCGGCCGCCTCGCAGAGCTGGGCGGTCCGTTCGGCCACCACCCGTTTCGAAAGCGCACCGCCTGCCCGTTCCTCCCCCAGGGGCATGCTGGCGTCCAGGTGAATCTTGGTGAAGCCGCAGGCCACGAAGGCCTCGACGAGGTCGCAGGCATGCCGCATGGCCTCTTCGGCCGCCAGCCGCTGCCATGGGTTGGGGCCGAGGTGATCGCCCCCGAGGATCAGCCGCTCGGGCGGGAGTCCCATCTCGCGGGCAAGTCCCAGCACGAACTCCACGAACGCCGGGGGCTCCATCCCCGTATACCCGCCGAACTGGTTCACCTGGTTGGACGTCGCCTCGATCAGCGCGGGGGAGCCATCCTCCACCGCCTGCTTGAGGGCGGCCCGAAGGACGAGGGGGTCTGCGGTACAGACCGAGTAGATGCCGCGGGGGTCCCTCGTCCCTTGACCCCAAATGACCTGCCTCACGTACGCCGTCGAGGTTTGCACGTGCGCACCACTCCTTCGGTGGGCCAGGGCACGCAGGCCCCGGCACCCACGCTTATCCGGCCAGGCGGATGAACGGAATGCACCGTCCGCCGTCTGACGCTACACGCTGCCGTCCCGCCAGGTCTTCACGATGTTGCCGAAGGCGTTCGGGTCCAGGCCGCGTAGGGTGGCCATCTCGTGGGCCCACTGGTGGAAGGCGCTGAGGGTCACGATGGAGGCCATCAACTCGCTCATCCCCGAGTGCGTGAAGGCAAGGTCGGCCTCGGCCGGGATGCGGTGGTCTTCCTCGTCCGTCACTGCAACCCAGAGGGCGCCCGCCCGCCGGGCGATCTGGCAGACCGCGCGGAGGTGCTCGTGAATCGGACTCGCGTGCGTCCCGAGTGAGATCACGGCAGCGTCCTTCCCGATCATCTCCAGGGGCCCGTGACGGAACTCGATGGCCTCGAATCCCTCGGTGTGGATCTTGGTCGTCTCCTTGAGAACGTTGGCCACCTGGTACGCCAGCGCCGAGTGCGGTCCGCTGCCGACCACCGCGATGGTGCGCTGCCCGGCCAGTCTCTCTGCGATCTCCCGGCGAGCGGCGGCTTGCTCCTGCACGTGCTGCACCAGGGCGGGGGCAGCCTGCAGCTCCCGTCGGAGCGCGGCTCGCTTCTCGGGGGCGATCGATTCGCTCTCGCCCGCCCACTCCACCAGGAAAGCGTAGAGAGCCAACGTCTCGGCAACGACGGTCTTCGTCCCAGGGCCGTACTCCTCGCCTGCCAGAAGCGGGATGGAGGCTTCGGCGAGTCCGGGAAGGGTGCTCTCGGGCCCGTTGGTGACCGCGATCACGGTGGCCCCTCGCTCCCGGGCGGTCCGGGCGGCCTGGAGCGTCTCGAAGGTCTCACCCGACTGCGACAGGGCGAAGACGAGGGTATCGGGCCCAACACCGCCGCTCCGGTAGTGCGCGAAGTCCAGCGCGCTGATCGCCACCGCCATCTTTCCCAGCAGCGCGTCGACGGCGTAGGCGCCCGTGATCCCCGCGAAGTACGACGAGCCGCACCCGACGAAGACGATGGACCCGTAGCGCCTCGCGCCAACGACGCGCAGCGCCTCCTCGGCTCTGGGCGCCTCCACCAGGCGCCGTGCCACCGCGGCCGTCTCGGCCATCTCGCGGCCCATGTGGTCTGCCATGCACATCTACCCCCTGTCGGCCAGGAACTGACGGACCTGCTCCCGCGTCGGAAAGGTCCGCTGCGGAGAGCTGATGTAGAGCGACGCTGCGGCCGCCGCGCACGCCAGGGCGTCCCGATCTGGCCGCCCTTCGGCCCAAGCCGCCAGGTAGCCAGCATTGAAGGTGTCGCCGGCGCCAACCGTGTCGATCACCTGCACCGGGAAGCTGGGCCCATCGACCACCCCGTCGGCGGTGACGGCGGCGCTTCCACGCGACCCGCGCTTGACGATCACCTTCTTGGGGCCGAGGCGGAGGAGCCGGCGGGCAGCCTCGTACCCATCGGCGGTTCCGGCGATCCCGCATGCTTCGGCCTCGTTGGGGAAGAGCCAGTCGGTCGCTGCGAGGACCTCTCCCATCTCGGCTCGTACGGCATCGGTCCAACCTTCGACCGCATCCCCCGTGTCGAGCGCCGTAACGACGCCTTCGCTCTGCAGGCGGCGGAAGAGGCGGGCGGTGGGAGTGCCCCGGAAGGCGGGCAGCAGGAAGTAGCCGCTGAGGAGGACCAGGTCCACCCGCCTGAGCTCGGGCCAGAGCGGCTCCAGGTCGTCGGGGTGGAAGTCCTCCAGACAGCCCAGGTGGTTGACGAAGGACCGCTCCCCGTCGTTCCGCACGAGCGTCACCGAGAGACCGGTCTCCCCCCGGGTCTGAATCAACCCTGTCTCGGGCAGCCCCACCCCACGCACGGCGGCTTGCACCAGCTCGCCTTCCGCGTCACGGCCGATGGGCCCCACGAGCAGTGCGGGGTGCCCGAGCGAGCCCAGCGCGATGGCCGTATAGCCCGCCGATCCTGCCGCTCGCCGCTCGCGCCGCGATGCGATCCGCTCCTCACCCCACCGGGGCATCGCCGGGAGCGGGCCGAGGACCAGGTCGACCTCCAGGTTGCCGATGACGGCGATGCGTCGAGGTGCGGCCGCTCGCGCCCATCCCGCGCTCATGCGGTCCACCTGGCGATCAGCTGGGCGACGAACTCGATCGCCTGCAGGTACGCGTCGATCGTGACCGACTCATCGACCGCGTGGGCCTCCAGGAGGCTGCCCGGACCGTAGATGATCGAGGGCGTCTTGCCGGCGCCCGAGAGGATGCGGGCGTCGCAGCCGGCGGGGAAGCCGCCCAGGGTGCCCTGGCCGGTCGCACCCCTCAAGGTCTCGGCCGCGGCGACTGCGAAGGGATGATCGGGCTCCAGGGCGGACGGTGGGACGTCGACGTACCACTCGAAGGCCGGCGGGTGCTCCCTCAGCCAGGGGTCCGCCTGAGCCTCCTGGAGCAAGGCGGCCTCCACCTCCGCCTTCACGCGACCGCCCAGACCGGCCTCGTCCACCTCGCTGGGGAGGTACTTGACGTCCACCTCGAGGACGCACGCCTGTGGAACGGTGGTAGGGCCGATCCCACCGGCCATCTTGCCCACCGTGATCGTCGGCGCCGGCAGGTAGGGGTCCACCTTGTGGGCGAGCCACCCGTGCTCCAGCTCGTTCAGGCGCCGCACGAGCCGCATCGCCTTTTCGATGGCGCTGACGCCCCGGCGCCACTTGGTGGCCGCGTGGCCCGCTTCCCCGGCCACGCGGATGCGGAGCGACAGGACCCCCCGGTGGGCGATGGCCACCGCGCCCTCGGTCGGTTCGAAGCAGATCGCCCCGTCGGCGGTATAGCCCCGGTCCACACAGGCCAGCGTGCCGTTGCCCCCGCCTTCCTCATCGACGACCCCTTCGATGATCACCTCGCCGCGCGGCTCGAAGCCCAACTGCCGGAGGATCCGCAGGGCGTGCAGGCTGACGGCCATGCCGCTCTTGGTGTCCGACGTCCCCCGGCCGTAGACGCGCCCGTCGGCCACGGTGCCGCTGAAGGGCGGATGACGCCATGCGCTTTCGTCGCCGGGGGGAACCACGTCGATGTGGGTGTTGAGGATGAGGGAGCGGCCGCCCCCACGTCCCGGCAAGCGCCCCACCACGTTGGGACGGCCCTGGTACGAGTGACCCGGCGTGTAGTCGCGGTAGCCGGCAAGCCGAGCATTGTCGGGCTCGAAGACGTCCACGGAGCAGCCGAGGACCTTCATCTGCCCCTCCAGCCAGGCGGTGGCGTTCCCCTCGCGCCCGTCCAGGCCGTGGTCGACGGCCTGAGTGTCGATCCGGATCAGCTCCCGCAGGAGGGCAACCGCCTCCTCCCGCGTCTCGGCCACCGCCTGTCGAATCCGATTCTGGTCCACCGTCTTCGCCTCCATCGCCGATCGGGCTCAGCCCTTGACGGCGCCCATGGTAAGCCCGCGCACCAGGTAGCGCTGCGTCGCCAGCGCGAAGATGACCACCGGCAGGATGGTCAGGATGCTGAAGGCCGACATCTCAGCCCAGGCCAGGTTCTTGTCGGTGATGAAGCCTGCGATGCTGACAGGCAGCGTCTTCGTCCCCACCGAGGTGAGGATGACCGCGAAGAGGAACTCGTTCCACGACATGATGAAGGCGAAGACGGCTGTCGATGCGAGCCCGGGCAGGGTGAGCGGCATGGTGACCCGGAGGAAGGTCTGCAAGGTGCTCGCGCCGTCGACGAAGGCGGCGTTCTCCAGGTCGATGGGGAGCTCCTGATAGTACCCCAGCATCTGCCAGACGACGAAGGAGAGGTTGAACCCCGTGTAGGTGATGATCAGCGCCCACCGGGTGTCGAGGAGCCCGAAGGTCTTCATGAGCAGGAAGTAGGGGATGGCGGTGGAGATGGCCGGGTACATGCGGGTGATGAGGAACCAGCCCGCCAGGATCCCGTTCAGCCGCAGGGGCAGCCGCATGCGAGCCAGGCTGTAGGCAGCCATCGCCCCCAGGAGCGTCGAGGCCAGCGTTGCCGCGGTGGCCACGATCAGGCTGTTGAGCGCCGGCTGCAGGAAGTTGGGTGACGTCAGAAGGTCGCGGTAGTGCTCGAAGGTGACCGCGCTGGGGATGAGCACCGGCGGGTCCTGGAAGAGCTCGTCCGGCATCTTGATCGAGGTGACGAAGAGCCACGCGAGCGGCACCAGGACCGCCATCAACGCCAGCCCGATCAGGAGGATCCGGCCTGTGGCCATCACGCGCCTCATGACGCCTCAACTCCCATACGAGTGGTTGCCTCTCTCCACGCCGCGGAGCCCATCATCCCTGGGCACCCTCGCCCCGCCGGCGCAGGAGGAGCCAACTGAACGCCAGGATGAACGCCAGGTAGACCCAGGCTCCGGCCGAGGCATACCCGACCTCGAAGAACTTCAGCCCCTGCTTGTAAATGAACAGGGTGGTGACCTCCGTCGACAGTCCCGGGCCGCCCTGCGTCAGCACGTAGATGAGGTCGAAGACCTTGGCCGCGTCCATGGCGCGCAGCGCCACCGCAATGGCCACCATGGGCCTGAGGAGCGGCCACGTGACGAACCGGAAGATCTGCCACCGGGTGGCGCCGTCGATCTGGGCCACCTCGTAGGGTTCCTGGGGAACGGCCTGGAGGGCGGCCACCAGCACCAGGACGAAGAAGGGCGTCCACTCCCAGACGTCTGACAGCACCACCGCGATCTTGGCATAGGTGGGCGAAGCAAGCCATGGGATGCTCGATCCGCCGAAGAACCCGATGACGTGATTGACCAGTCCATACTTGGTGTGCCACAGCATCCGCCAGAGCACGCCCACCACCACCGGAGGCAGCATCATCGGGACCAAGAGGATCGGGCGGACGATCTTCATCGGTCGCGATTGGCCCGAGGTGAGCAGGGCGATGCCAAAGCCGATGAGAAACTCAAGGCCCACGGAAGCCGTGATGAAAAGGAGGGTGTTTCCGAGGGACGTGAGGAAGACCTCATCCTGCAGAACCTGAAGGTAGTTCCCCAGCCCCAGCCACGTCCGGGGCAGCCACAGGCTCAGGAGGTTCCACCGGGTCAGGCTGACGCCCAGGGCGTAGAGCAAGGGATAGAGCGAGGTCGCCACCAGGACCAGGACGGCGGGCAGGAGGAAGATCCAGAGGACGAGCGCCCTCCGGCTCTTCCAACCCCGGCCTTCGCCTACGGACAGACTGCTGACAGCCACCCGAACCACCTCCGCGTGGGGACCGGAGGGGGTGACGGGGCCGAAGGCCCCGCCACCCCTCCCGAGCTGCCTCGACGCTCCCGACTCAGTCGCCCCGCCAGGGGAACTCGGGCTTCAGCTGCTTGATCAGGTTGGTCCAGGAGGTGGCGATGTTGTGGACGGCCGTCTCGGAAGAGACCTGGCCAGCCATGGCCCGAGAGAGCTGGACGATGGCATCCTCGTACATCTGCGGCCACTGGGGAATGCGGGGGAACGCCCAGGCCGTGTCCAGGGCCGCCGGGATGCCGGCGAGCTCCGGCTTCTCTTGCACGAGGACGTCCCAGGCTGAGAAGCGGACCGGGTTCACCCCGAGCTCCCGCTGGTAGCGCAGCTGGTTCTCGGTGCTGGTCATGAACTGGATGAACGCCCAGGCCACGTCCTTGTTGCGGGAGGTCTTGGGGATCGAGAGGTGCCAGGTGCTCATCTCGCCCGAGCCGCCGGGGACCGGCGCGATGGCGAACTTCCCGACCACCGCCGACTGCTCCGGGTTGCCCGCCATGCCGAGGGTGAGGCTTGGCCACGTCTCGGCCATGGCCGCGTCGCCGTTGACGAACGCGATGGCCACGTCAGGGTTGTCGTACGAGAGGATGCCCTGCGGCGCGTAGGCGGTCAGCTCCTTGAGCTGCTCGAGGGCCTCGACGCCCTTCGCATTGTCGAACTGAACCTCCCAGTCGCTGGAGAGCATGACACCCCCCAGGGCGTGATACCGGGAGATCCAGTACTTGAGGAGCTGCTCCCGGACCCCGGCGAAGACCGCTCCGTCCTGCTCGGACGAGTCCAGGGTCCGGGCGATCTTTGCGTACTCCTCGTAGGTGGTCGGAGGCTCGATCCCCTTCTCCTCGAAGAGGTCCGTGCGGTAGAAGATCGCCACGGCATCAGCCGCGTGCGGGATCCCGAAGATGGTGCCGTCGGCCGCCTGTCCTGCGTTGGCCGCCACCGTCGGGATGAAGTCGTCGTAGGGGAAGCCGTCGCGTTCGATCAGCTCGTTCAGCGGCTCGAAGTACGGCCCCATCTCGCCATCCCACATTCCCTCGACGGAGACGACGTCGTAGTCCGTCGACCCGGTGGCGAGGGCGATGCCCATCTTCTCGTGCAGGCTCGTCCACGGTGCGTCGACGACGTTCACCTTCGCACCGGTGAGTCGCTCGAAGTCTGCCGCCGCAAGCCGCGCGGACGCGTCGTAGGTGCCCGACGACATGAAGAGCACCGTGATCTCCCGCCCCGCGAACTCGTCCGAGGCGAGCGCCTGCGACGCGGAGAAAGCCGCGACAACCAGAACCATCAAGGCAAGCCACGTACGCCTCACTGTTCTTTCCCCCTATCCCCTCTCGTGCTTGGCCAGTCACATCACGCTGCCCAGCCGGTAGTCGCCCCCGGTCTCATCCCCCTTCGAGTCACATGATCTGGGCCGGTTGATCGGGGCCGGGAACCCTCAGCTCCACGTAGTACCGGCAACGGTCTCCTCGGAAGACGCCCTTGGTCCACTCCACGGGCCGACCTTGCCGATCGAGCATGAGCCGCTCGATGAGGAGCGCCGGTGCCCCTGCCCGAACCCCCAGGAGGCTGGCCTCGAAGTCGTCGACGACGACGGGCTCGTACGCCTCCTGCGCAACGCCGAGTTCGACGCCGTACTCGTCGGAGAGCACCGAGTAAAGCTGCCGTTCGTTGAAATCGTAGCGATCGAGCCTCGGAAACCGCTCGGCAGGGAGAATGGTTCGTTCGATCAGGAGCGGTTCGTCGTCGCCCAGTCTCAGGCGCACCAAGTGGTAGACCCGGCTTCCCGCATCGAGTTGAAGGATCCTTTCCTGCTTGCCCGTCGCGGCCGAGACCGTGAGCTCGATGACGCGAACACCCGGGACGATGTTTCGCCGCCTGAGGCTTTCGCTGAAGCTATAGAAGGCGTTGATGGTCTGCACGAAGCGGGGCTGATTGACGAAGGTCCCTTTCCCGGGCCGTGAGACCAGGAGACCATCGCGGACGAGGGAGGCCACCGCCTGCCGCACCGTGGCACGGCTGACAGCCAGGCGTTCGGACAGCTCCCTCTCGGAAGGGATCTTGGACCCCGGAGCCCATTCCTCGGTGTCGATGAACTCCTTGATCAGGAGGCGGAGCTGGTGGTAGAGAGGCACGGGCGAATCAGCCTTCAACCGGTCCACCTGAACCCACCACCTCTGGTCCGGTCTGGTATGTACCACACCGTACCAATTCGTGGACCGAGGGCAAGTTCCTGCATGAAACGCGCGGAAAAGGGAGCGTAGGGCATGCGGGAGGTTCACCCAACCCCGGCCACCCGACCTGGCCTGCACTTCCTTCCTCCCTTGCCGTACCCGCATGAAGCGTTGGAGCCATACATCACCAGGGAGATCATGCGGTTGCACCACATGACGCCCATGGGCGAGCGACGCCCTGCAGACCGCGACGCGATGAACCTGATCGTCCGTAATTTCGGAAGCTTTGACGCCTTCCAGGCCCACTTCAGCGAGGCCGCCTCCCAGGCGGAAGGTGTGGGTTGGGCCCTCCTCGTCCGGCAGCCGATCGGGTTGGTTCTAGGAGATCCTCTGCAACCACTCCACCGGAGCCCGGTCGTCCGTGAGGAGCGGCGCCTCCTCCACGCCCTCCATGCCGTCCACAAGCCGGGCCGTGCTCCGGGTGAGGCCGGCCGGCCCTCCCTGCTCCTCGATGGCTCTGGCCCGGCTCATCAGTTCCTCCGGACCGACGCGCTGCTCCTCCAAGGTGGCCACCACGATCACGTTCTGGGGCATCCGGGCGGAGGCGCCCTGGGCCGGGAAGAGGTAAACCTGCGGGAAGACGCTCTCCAGCGTGTGCACCATCGACGCGAGGAAGGCCGCCTCCGGCCCTTCCAGCGCCCCGATGACGTTGGAGATCACCGCCCCTCCGGGAGCCAGGACGGACCGGACCTCCTGGAAGAACTCCCGGGTGGTCAGGTGGAAGGGGATCGCATCCGAGTAGTAGGCGTCGAGGACGACCCAGTCGTACGGTCCCTGCGCCCGCCGCACGTACTGCCGCCCGTCCACCGCCGTCACCTGCAGCCTCTCGGTCTCCTCCAGGCCGAAGAAGCGCCGGGCCACGTCGACTACGGCCGGGTCCAGCTCGGCCACCTCCGCCCGCAGCTCGGGTAGCAGCCGGGTGTAGCGCTCGGGCGCCGTACCCGCCCCCAGGCCGACGAAAAGGGCCCGCCGGGGATCAGGCTGGAAGAGCAGGCCCACATCCATCTGGCGGATGTAGGTGAAGACGGGCTCCTCGGGGCGGGTCAGGTCCAGGGCGCTCTGCCAGGAGTTGTCGAAGTGGAGGTAGCGGATCCCCCCTGCCTCCCGCACGCGGATGTGGTGGTAGAGGCTGTCCGCCTCGTAGACGAGGCCGGTGTCCTGAGCCTGCCGGGCCGAGGCGAAGCCCACCAGGAGCGGCGCCGCGACCACGACGAGCCAGACCCACATGCCGGGCCGAGCCACCGGCACGCTGCGCCGGCGTACGGCCTGGACCAGTGCCACCAGGGTGAGCACCCAGAGGCCCATGGCCAGCCACTGGAAGAAGCTCCGAATGCCGAGAAGCGGTACCAGGTAGAAGGAGGTCGCCAGAGTGCCCACGATACTCCCCGCGGTCGAGAGGCCGTAGAGGTTGCCGGCAGTCCGCCCCACCCGCTCCACGCTCACGGCCGCCATCCGCATGGCAATGGGCGAGACGGCGCCCAGCGCCAGGCTCGGCACCAGGAAGAGGTTCACCGCCGCCAGCAGGGCGCCCCAACGGGGATCGCGCGAGGCCGCGCCGCCGGCCGTCGCCAGGGGGGCCAGCAGGGGAAGCAGGGCCGTGTAGACCGAGGCCACCGCCAGCACCGACGCCAGGGTCGCCCAGGAGGGCCAGCGGTCCGCCAGGCGCCCGCCCGCCACGTAGCCCAGGCTGAGGGCGGCCAGGATCACGCCGATGAGCGCCCCCCAGACGGCGATGGAGTTCCCGAAGGACGGCGCCAGGAGCCTCGACCCGGCCAGCTCCAGCGCCATGGTGGCCGCCCCGCTCAGGAAGACGATGACCGCGACCACGTACACCCCTCCCGCAGAGCTTTCTCTTGGGTGCCCGCCTCCGTGCGGTGTGGCCCGCCTTCGGGAGACGCAGATCCTGAGCGAGCGCCGCCCGTCCGGCCCGCGCGGCGCGGTTCGCGCCCCGCCTTATCGGGGCGTGACGAAGGCCCAGACGGCCCAGAAGTGGCTGAAGCTCCCCGCCATCACGAACAGGTGCCAGAGCTCGTGGAAGCCGAACCGCCCGGGAGCGAGCCGAGGCCACTTGAGCGCGTAGATCGCGGCCCCGACCACGTAGAAGAGACCGCCGATGCCTATCCAGACGAACGTCCCCGCCGGCAGCACCCGGACGAGCAGGGGCGACATGGGCACCACCAGGAGTCCCAAACCCAGGTAGAAGAGCACCGTGAGCCACCTTGGCGTGCCGAACCAGAGCACCTTCGTGACGATGCCCGTCACGGCCAGCGCCCAGACCAGGGAGAAAAGACCCCACCCCCAAGGGCCCCGCAGCGGCGCGAGCAGGATGGGGCTGTACGTGCCAGCGATGAGCACATAGATCATCGAGTGGTCGATCCGGCGCAGGATGGCCGTGCCCCTGGCCGAGAGCGGCAGCAGATGGTAGAGGGCGCTGGCGCTGTAGAGCAGGATGAGGCTCACCCCGAAGAGGGTGAACCCGACGATGGCCCGCGTGTTGCCGCTGGCCGCGGCCTCACGCACGAGCAGCACCAGAGCACCCACCGACAGCAGCGCCCCGGCCGCATGGGTCAGCCCGTTCACCGGTTCCCGAAGACGAAACGCCATGAGCAATCGCTTCCGACCTTTCTGCTCCCCGCCCTCACGCGCCCTCGGGCAGCCCCTGACCCACGCCTGCGCTCGACGTGTTGCAGGTGCCGCGCCCTTGCTGCTGAGTCTTCTTGCTCGGCCGGCGGGTTACCTCCCGGAGGCGAGCGGTAGAACTGAGCAACACGCAAGCGACGCCTCACTTGACCATCTCTTCGAGCACGAGAGCAGCCGCTCCCAGGATACCGAGCTCGGATCCCCACCGCGACAGACTCAGCGAGAGGTTTCGAGAGAAGTGCTCGGGAAGCTCTGCGTTCAGGTGCCGCCAGAGGAGCTGGCGGAACGGTTCACCCCAGTTGGAGAGGCGCCCCGCCAGGATGATGCGGTCAGGGTTGAGGGTATAGACAAGCCCCCGGAACGCCATGGCGAACGCGCGGGCAGCCTCCTCGATCGTCGCGCGCGCCCAGGGGTGGTCTCCTTGCGCCGCGTCCCACACGGCCGAGGCGTTCGCGAGACGCTCTTCCCTTCCTTCCTGCGCGAGCCGGGTCTGCGCTGCTTTGACAATGGCCGTACCCGAGATGAATGCTTCGAGGCACCCTCGGTTGCCGCAACTGCACAGCGGCCCGTCTGGCCAGACTGGCACGTGGCCGAGATGACCCGCCAGCCCATCCGCGCCTTCCAGGACCTGGCCCCCCACCACGATCGCACCGCCCACGCCCGTACCCAGGGCGACCACGACGGCGCAGCGCGCCTCGCGGGCATCGCCCCAAAGGGACTCCGCGTGAGCCATGGCCTTCACGTCGTTATCCACCTTCACCCGAAGGCGCGGATCAGGGATGATCCCCGCCTGGAGGTCGACACCCGTCCAATCCTTGATGAGCGACGTGGCTCCCACGACCCGGCCGCCCGAGATCGCGCCACCGGATCCCGCGCCAACACCTACAGGAACGAATCCCTCGCGGGCGGCCCGCGCGAGAAGTTCCCCAGTGAACTCCCGAGCTCTCGCGACCACCGAGCTGCCACCTTCGTGTGCGAGGGTGGGTCGCTCTTCTCGATAGAGCAGCCTGCCGGAAGAGGTTACCAGGCCCCCGGCGATCTTCGTTCCGCCGATGTCGATACCGCACGCGACCATGGATTCCACCAGTAAACGCCTCCCCAGGCAGGCTCCCGGACCGCAATAGCAGATCGACTGGACCGCGCCTGGCGCTCCAGGGAACGATCAGTAGAGCTTGTCCAATACGGCCCGAGCCGTCCGCTCCGTGGCCTCCTGCGCCGCCTGGCCAAGACGCAGGGAGACTCCGGTGTAGAGCAGATCCAGCACATGGATCTGCGCGATCTTCGTTCGCAACGCGCCGCCCTCCAAGGGGCTCTCGACCGAACTGGTCAGCAAGGTAATGTCTGACACCTTGGTGATGGGGGAACGGGCCGCGCCGGTGATGCAGATCACCGTGGCCCCGTGGGACTTCGCGATCGACACGGAGTCAACGGTATCCTGGGTGCTTCCGGAATGGCTGATGCCCACGGCAACATCTCCCTTGCGGAGGTTGGCTGCGGACATGGCCTGAAGGTGGCTATCGGAGAAGGCGTCACACGACTTCCCGATGCGGAGGAACTTGTACTTGGCGTCCAGGGCCGTGATGCCTGATGCACCCACACCGTAAAACTCGACCCGGGGCGCCTCCGTCAGTACATGGATGGCAGCGGCCAGTTGCCCGAGATCCAGGAGGTGAGCGGTATCCTCCAGCACTTGGACGTTGAAACGGGTGATCTTGTCCACCACGACGTCCATGGGATCCAGCGGCGAGACCGGGCCCTCCACTCCCTGCGACAGCGCGGCATCGGTGGCAAGGGTCAGCTTGAGCTCCTGATAACCTGAGAACCCCGCTGCATGAGCGAACCGGATCACCGTCGATTCACCGACGCCGCAGGCATCCGCGAGTTCGGTCACGGATAGGTACACAACCTGCTGGGGCTGCTCGAGGCAGTAGTCTGCCACCTTCTGCTCAGCAGGCGCGAGCGACGCGTACAGACTTCGGATGCGGGCCCGGGCACCTCCTCGTGGCGAGCGTTCAGGGGCTTGCTGCATGCCTTCCCCTCCTCCTGCCGCGAACTGCAGCCGGGAGCACCTCAACACGGGGTGGATGCTTTCCTCGGCCTCACGGCTTCTCGATAACGCTGGGTGAGCCAGGTGATGTCGGTAATCGCCGTCCCTATCACAAGGGCACGTGCGCCCCAGTCCAGGACACGCCCCGCCATCTCCGGCGAATGCACTCGGCCCTCCACCACTAGCGGGACCGAGATGCTGCCCGCGATGCTCTCGACCAAGCGCTGGTTGGGTACATCCCAATCCAGCGTCTCCTCGGTGTATCCGCAGAGGGTGGTGGCGACCAGGTCCGCCCCCAGCTCCGCCGCCCGCTCTGCTTCCCCGAAGGTCGCGATGTCGGCCATCACCGGGAGGCGCAGCTCCCGGTGAATACGGTCGATCAAGGTTGCTACCGTCTCGCCCCCGGGCCGCGGCCTTGCCGTCGCGTCGATGGCAATGACGTCTGCGCCCGCTTCTGCCACCTCGCGTGCGTGTGCGAAGGTCGGGGTGATGTAGACATCATAACCTGCCGTGGTCTTCTTGTAGATACCGATGATCGGGACGGTCACGCGCGTTCGGATGGCCGCCACGTTCCGCGGCAAGTTGGCCCGGATCCCGGAGGCTCCGCCCCGTTCGGCCGCGGCAGCCATGGCGGCCAGCACCTCGGGCGCGTCCAGCGGCGTACCCTCATCGGCCTGACACGAGACGATCAAGCCTCCGAGAAGGCGGGCAATGACGTCTGATTCCGTCCACGCGTGCATCGCAGACCACCGTCCCTCTGTGTTCTGGCGAGGCTCTCCAACGATCCGATCGTCGTTGCTGCTGCACCTACAACAGCGACACCCGCTGCCCCGAGCGCGCCGACTGGATGATCGCCAGCGCGAGGCGGACCGCGTCCACCGAGTCGCGGGGATCGACCGGTACCTCCTCACCCGAGAGCACCGCCGACGCGAAGGCTTCGAGTTCCGCCCGCAAGTCGCCCATCCGCACGTTCCCAACCGCCGGTTGGTGGAAGTTGTCGGGGAACTCGATACCGGTGCCGGAGACCAGAGCGAGCCCGCTGTACCCTCCGCTCAGGTAACTGGCTCCCTCTGTTCCCACCACCTCCATCTGGTAGTCGAGCTTGGTGGGAGTCCCGGCTGGAAGGACCCAGGAGCTCTCCACGGCAGCCACAGCGCCCGTATCGAAGCGAATGAGGGCGAAGACGCTGTCTTCGGTTCCCAGCGGAGCCAGCAGCTTCTCCACCGACTCGGCGTAGACGGAGACTGGCTTGTGCGGCCGGAGCATCCAGAGGATGATGTCCAGATCGTGCACGGTCACATGGAGCGCGAGCGGAAGCTCCCCTCGGTACCGGGCGGGCCCCTCGGTGCGGGGGCTGTTCCGGCGCGCGTAGAGGTGGATCACGTCTCCAAGCTGCCCACTGGCGACGGCATCACGCATTTGCCGGTACTTCGGATCGAAACGCAGCAGGTGCCCCACCATGAGCTTGACGCCGGCCCTGGAAGCTGCCGAGACGATCGCTTCCGAATCCTCGACCGTCGCGGCGATGGGCTTCTCCAGGAAGATCTGCTTCCCAGCCTCGGCCGCAGCCAGGACGGGGGCGAGGTGGTCCAGATCGCGCACGCAGATGCTGACCGCATCGATCTCGGGATCGGCAAGCATCTCGCGGTAGTCCGCGTACGCCTGAACGCCGAACCGTGCACTCATCGCCTGTCGCCGTGCGTCATCGATCTCCGCGATGGCCGCCAAGCGCGTGCTGCGCAACTGGTGCAGCACCTCCGCGTGCAGCTGCCCCATCCACCCCATGCCGATGATACCGAACCTGAGCGTCTCCACAGCCCCACACTCCTCTGCTTTCACGATGCCTTTCACTGGTGCGAAAACCCCAACCATCCCGAGAGCGCCGCACGGGGCCGGCGCCCGTTCGACCACGGGTGAAGAATCCGGCCCGTTACAGCGCCACCTACTTGATCGCTCCCATGGTCAGGCCGCGAACGAGGTAACGCTGAACCGCCAGACCGAAAACCAGCATGGGCAGCATCACGGTGGTGCCCGCCGCGGCCATGGGTCCCCAGAGAGTCCCCTGGGCGGTCATGAACGAGGTGATCGCCACCGGTAGTGTCTTGGTCGCGTTTCCCGTGAAGACAAGGGCCGTGATGAACTCGTTCCACGACTGGACGAAGATGAAGATGGCGGTGGCCGCGAGCCCCGGCGCCACGATGGGCAGGTCGATCCGCCAGAAGGCCCGGAAGCGTGAGCAGCCGTCCACCTGGGCGGCATCGTCCAGTTCCTCCGGCAGCTCGCCAAAGAAGCTGCTCATCATCCAAAAGACGAACGCTAGGTTGTAGGCAATCTGGACGGCGGCCAGCGACAGGTAGTTGTCCAGCAAGCCGAGGGATCCGAAGATGAGGTACATCGGCAAGATCACCAGGACAGGCGGTGCGATGCGCGTGCTCAGAACGTAGAGCGAGAGCTGTCTCTTGCCCGTGAAGCGGAACCGCGCCATCGCGTAGGCGGCAGGCGTTCCCAGCAAGAGCGCGCCCGCGGTAGAGAGCAACCCAACCATCAGCGAGTTCACCAGGTAATTGTCAAAGTTGAACCGGGTGAAGATGGTCACGTAGTTGTCCACGATGGGCCGGAAGATCAGCTGGGGCGGCATGGTGAAAGCTTCCCGCTCGGTCTTCAGCGAGGTGAGGGCAAGCCACGCGTTCGGCAGAATGGCCACGGCCACCACCACGAAGGCGAGAGCCATGAAGAGGGCTTTCCTCACGCCCTTCTTGCGGATGGTGTGCGCACTCATGCGTTCCTGCCCCCCGAGAAGAGAACGCGGTTCACCGCAACCCCCAGGAGCACGCTCACGAGGATCGTGAACAGGAAGGCCACTGCGGTGCCGTCGCCAAAGCGGAAGTAGACGAAGCCCACCTTGTAGGCGTACATGCTGAGGTTCTCGGTGACCGTTCCCGGCCCGCCGTTGGTCATGATGAAGATGAGGTCAAAGGTCTTGAAGGCGTCGAGCGCCCGGATCGTGACCGCAACGGCCAGGGTGGGAGCCAGCTGCGGCAACATCACGGCCCAGAACGTCTGCCACGGCGACGCGCCGTCGATGGACGCCGCCTCCAGGTGGTCTGGCGACAGGGACTCCAACCCGGCAAGCATCATGAGGATCATGAACGGCGTCCACTGCCACACGTCGACGGCGACGACTGCCAGGAGCGACGTGGCCGGGTCTGCCAGCCATGCGTGACTCCCAAGACCGAGAAGGGATGCCGCGTAGTTGAGGATGCCGGCGTCGGGATCGTAGATCATGCGCCACGTGAGGCCGATGACGACTGGGGTGGTCATCATGGGAATCAGGACCATCGCCCGGGCGACCCGCCGCCCGGGAAACTCCTGGCTGAAGAGGATGGCGATGGCAAGCCCCAGCACCGTCTCTAGGCCGACGGCGGTCGTGACGTAGATGAGGGTGGTGAAGGTTGAACTCCAGAAGCGCCCGGACCCGAGCGCTTCCGCGTAGTTCTCCAGGCCTACGAAGGGGTGACCCGCCATGGGGTTCAGCAGGTCGAACTGGCGCAGGCTGATGACGATGGCATAGACGAAGGGTACAAAGGTGATGGCCGCAAGGTATACGACCGAGGGGAGCACGAAGGTGAACGGCTCCACGCGCCTGCTCCCCAGCCGATGGGCAGCCCGAAGCGTGCTGGCTTGAAGGCTTGGCTCCATGGTCTCATACCACCGTCCACCGGCCGGGAGCTGGTCGCCTCCAGCCGGATAGTGTTTCGCGCACCACGTTCCTTGCGGCGCGCTCCCCCCAGCGAACAGAGGGAGCGCGTCGTCTCACTATAGCCCCATGAGCTCCACGATCTGCCGGTTCGCGTCCCGCATGGCATCTTCCGCCGACCGGCTGCCCGCTAGCACCGAAGAGACAGCGATGCCGACCAGATCGATGATCTGGTTCGATTGCGTGACGTGGGGAAGGTAGTCGATGTTGCCGTTGTTAATGGCGTCGATCATGGCGTCGGAAAAGGCGCCGTAGCGGCTCTGGAACGTGTCGCTGTCCATGACCGACAGCGACGGCACGCCAGCGTTGGGATAGAGCTCGAGCGACTTCAACTGGACCATCTTGTTGGTTGCCCACGAGAGGAACCGCCACGCCTCGTCCTTGTGCCGGCTGAACTGGGAGATGAAGAGACCGTGCACCTGAAGCGAGTTCGGGCTACCGATGGTCGCGCGCGTCGCCAGAGGCACCTGCGCGTAACCGACCTTGCCCACGACCGACGACTGGGAGGGATCCTCCGCCAGGGCCCCGTTTACCGTGGCGTCGATGGTCATGGCTGCCCGCCCACTCTGGAACTGCAGCCGATTCTCTTCCCAGCCGTAGGTGGCTACGCCGGACGGGCCGTAACGGCGAAGGATTTCGGCGTAGAACTGGGTCGCGGCGATGGCCTCCGGGCTGTCCAGCGCCGGCCGACCTTGGTCGTCGAACCACTGGCCCCCGAACGCCCAGAGGAATGCGGCCCACACGTAGACGTTGTGGATGCCCTGGCGCCCACGCAGCGTGATGCCGTACACATCCCCCTCGCTGCGCTCGTATACCTGGCGAGCCGCTTCCATGAGCTCGTCCATGGTGGTCGGGACGGCGATCCCATACTGCTCGAAGAGATCCTTGCGGTACATCAGGAAGGTGCTCTCTCCGTAGATGGGCAGTCCGTACTGGCTACCGTGGCGGACCATGGCGTTGACGTATCCAGGGACGAAGTCGTGGGTCTCCGCGTGCGTCGCGTCTGCCTTTATGAACTCGTCGAGTGGAACGATGTATCCGGCATCCGCGAAGCCCGCCCCGTATACCCAGTCGTCCATGATGATGTCGTAGTCGGAGCTTCGCCGGGTGAAGTTGAGGAGTGCCTTGGATGTGAGCGTATCGTAGGGCGTGTCCTCGAGAATCACTCGGATGCCCGTCTCCCGTTCGAACTCAGGGAGCAACGCCCGCAGGGCGTCGGTGCTCTGGTGGGGTTCCATCATCGCCCGGATCGTCACGGCTTGGGCCGAGGCGGTCGTCATCCCTACCAGGGCAACGACGGCTAGGCTCAAGATGCACCCCACGAGCGCACGCAACACCGTCTTGCTCGCGAAACGTCCCATTGCAGGTAACCTCCTCCCTTCTGATGACAGACCAGCGCAGCAACTGCTCCAGGGCGCGCCTTTGTGCGACCTGTGGCCGCCCATCCGATGCCCGGAGATCACCCCCTCAGGTTCGTTGGAGGTTCACTCCCATTGGTGGTTCGCTGTCAGGAGGAAAACTCCTCCATGTCCGGGCAAGATTCCTGGCGATTACCTACTGCACGAACGGCGGATGGCGTGGCGCGCTCTCCATGATAAAGACATGGGTGGCGGCGGGCCTATGGACCCGCCGCCACCCGTCTTCCTGCACCGAGCGCCCCCCCCCTGTTCTCAGTCGTCGCAGTTGGGCCCCAGGATCGCCCGTGCGAGAGACCCGCACCACCGGAGCCCGAGCGGGACCTCCCGCTGCTTCCGGAAACGCTCCCAGGCGGCCAGCACATACTCGCTGAGGGCATCGTAATCCGGCCAGGGGAAGGAACCCTTGTGGGGCGTGAGCACAATGGGCGGGAGGTCGAAGTAGGTCACCGGACCTTCCGTCTCCTCGAAGCCCTCGGTCAGATGGGCGTGCTCCCGTAGAACCGGAAGAGGGAGGCTGGTTCGCACGGCAAGCGGACGCTTGCCATGCCTCTCCCCTCCTCGTCGAACGAAGGCGTGTCGGATGAGCGAAAACCTTGCGGGTCCGCCGCCTAACGCCTTCTGAAGGCTACGCTTCCCCATCCGCGATCCCTCATTCGGGATGAGCGTGGCAGGGGTCGGGATCCTCTGTCCCAACGGGTGTCTCTCCGATGGTGCGGCGTCACGGGGCGGCGCTCGGAAAGCACACGGCCGCCTCGCTAGGACCCACAAGCTTCAAAGGGACCCGCAAGCTTGCTGCGGCGGGGGAGGGCGTGACACTCCGCCCCCACCCCCTCAGCCGACGTCTACCTCCCAGTTGAGACGCTGGATCCGGCGCGAGGTCTCGGCCCGCAGGCGGATGAGCTCCTCCGCTCGCTGAATCCGCTCGGCCACGTCGGGCGCGTGCGCCACCTCGTCCTCATAGAGGCGGATGTAGCGCCGGGCCTCGGCGTAGACCTGGTTCTCTTCCTCGTCCAGCCGCTTCGCCTCGCGCAGGAGCTCGGCCAGCGGTGGGTCGCCCTCGCCCCAGTTGGTGCGCTGGATGCGGGTCTCGAGCCGGCGGATCTGCGCGTCCAGCTCGTCGCGGCGCTCCCTCAGACGGTTGACCTCGATGCCCGGGTAGGTGCGGCGGAGCACGGTGTCGGTGGTCCTCCGCTCCCGCCGGCCCCACACGTTGCCCTCTTCCGTCGAGGCAGCGTCGATCAGGCCTCGGAAGAGGTCCCGGGTCCGCTTGAGCCGCTGGAGCTCGATGAGCGCCTCGGCCACTTTCATCGATCCTCACCTCCCATCACAGATCAAAGGATCCTCCCTGGAAATCGAAAGGCCGCAGGCGTTGGCCCACGGCCTTCGAGGGAGCCTGGGAGAACCACCGCCCCTAGGGCGGTGACACGCTCCTCCCGATGCGTTCCCCTCCTTCGAAGGCCTGGAGGCGGTGGTTGAGACGGCGCTCCTCGGGCGCGATGGACCGCGTGGTCGGATCCGCCGGTTGGAGCCGGCTCGGGTCCATGGACGAGCAACCCATCACGACCTGGGACCGAAGCGCGGACGTCCGCATCCGCCCTCCCCCTTCCGGGGTCTTCCAGACATGCGAAACGGTGGCATTATAGCATTCGTGTGGCAACGATGTCAACAGGGAATCTGTAATGCCGGCGCCTCCTCCGTACGCCCGTTGCTGGCGCCCGTAACGACGGCGGGCTGCATGCCGGCCGGTCACTGGGCCCAGGAGCTGGTGCGCATCGACACGACCCGCCCGCCTGGGGACGAGGCGGCCGCCGCGGCCTGGGTGGAGGAGCGCCAGACTGGGGGTTCCCACGGTGATCTTCGGCCCTGGGGATCTGGCGGAGGCGCATACCACCAACGAGTCGGTGGCCGTGGAGGAGATGGAACGGGCAGCCGTCCTCTACGCAGGCGTGCTCTGCGGCTTCCTGGGCCGGGAGGGCGGGACGCGTGGCCCGGGCGGAACGGACGGGCTTCCCCGTCGTGGGCCCTCTGGCGGGCCGGCCCTCATCCCGCTGTGCGGCGGGGTGCTCTTCGCGCTGCGGCGGTGACGTTCTGGCCCCGCGCCATCGGATCCAACCGGTCCCGCAACCCGTCGGAGAGGAGCTGCAGGGCCAGGGCGGTAAGGGCCAGGGCGACGCCGGGGCCGACTACCGCCCACGGCTGCCGGATCAGGTAGCTGCGGGCCTCCTGCAGCACGTTCCCCCACGTGGGGGTGGGGGGCGGAACCCCGAGGCCCAGGTAGCTCAAGGTGGCCTCCACCAGGAGGAAGGTCGACGCGGTGCTGGCCGCCTGGATCGCGAGGAAGCCGGCGACGCTGGGCAGCACGTGCCGGCCGAGGATCCGTGCCTCCGAGGCGCCGGCGGCCCGGGCGGCCACCACGAAAGCGGCCGTCCAGACCTCCCGCATGCGCCCCCGGCTCAGCCGGAAGAAGGTGGGGGTCCCCAGGAGGCCCAGGACCGCGATGGTCTGCCCGAGGCCGGGGCCCAGCGCCGTCACCGCGACGAGGGCCAGGAGCACGCCGGGGAAGGCCAGGAGCGCGTCGACGCAGCGGGAGAGCACACCGTCGACCCAGCTCCCCAGCGCCACGGCCGCCATGCCCAGGACCGTCCCGGCGGCGGCCGCGAGGACCGTGGCCGCCAGCGCCACCGAGAGCGACCACCGGCCGCCGTGGAGGACCCGGGAGAAGACGTCCCGCCCCAGCTCGTCGGTCCCCAGGGGATGCCCGGGGCTCGGGCCGGAGAAGAGGACCCGGTAGTCGGGCTCGAGCGGGCCCACGGGCGCGAGCGCCGGGGCCACCACGGCCACCAGCACCATGGCGCCCAGCAGCACGGTGCCCGCGCGCAGCCGGTTCACGCGTACCTCAGCCTCGGATCCAGCATCGCCTGGGCCAGGTCCGCCGCCCAGCTGGCCGTTCCGTACACCAGCACGGCCAGCACGCTGATGCCCTGCACCAGGGCGTAGTCCCGAGCGTGGATGGCGCCCAGGAGCGCCTGCCCCAGGCCCGGAAGGCCGAAGACCTGCTCCACCACCACGGTGCCCGAGAGGAGGCCCCCCAGCTCCAGGAAGATGAGCGGAAGGACGGCGGGGAGGGCGTTGACCAGCACATGCCGGGCGAAGCGGGTCGAGCGCAGTCCCTTGGCCCGGGCCGTCCGCACGTACCCGGCCGGCAGCTCGTCCAGGATGCGGCCGCGGACCAACCGGGCGATCTGGGCGGCCCGGGGGATGGCCAGGGCCGCTGCGGGAAGGAGCAGGTGCCGCAGCCGGGCGGCGGCGCCCTCTCCGTCCGGATAGCCGAGCATGGGCAGCCAACCCAGCACCACGGCGAAGAGGAGGATGAGCAGCAGGCCCACCCAGAACTCGGGCAGCGCCAGGGCGATGGAGGTCTGCCCCAGCACGACCCGGTCCGCGCCCGATCCGGGCCGGAAGCCCGCCACGACGCCCAGCCCCACGCCCCCCACCACCGCCAGGAGGAAGGCGAGCCCACCCAACCGGAGCGTCACCGGGAGCCGCGCCGAGGCGATCTCGTTCACGGGACGGTTCTGGCGCAGGGAGAAGCCCAGGTCGCCGCGCGCCAGGCCACCCAGGTAGGAGCGCAGCTGGGCGGGCCATGGCTCGTCCAGACCCAGGGTGGCACGGAGCCGCTCCACCGTCTCGGCGCTTGCGTCCAGGCCGGCGATGAGGTCCGCCGGGTCCCCGGGGATCTGGCGGGCGGCGAAGAAGACGGCCACCACCGCGAGCAGGAGGGTGACGATCAGCGCAAGGGCCTGCCGCGCCAGGTGCTCGGCCATCCGGATCCTCCTGGGCTCATGGGCGCACCCGCACGTCCCGGAAGACGAAGGTATCCAGGAGGGGCGTGATCCAGAAGCCGTCCACGTTCGCTCGCGTGGCGTGGCGCCGGTACGGCGTGCCCAGGTAGATGAAGGGGGCGTTCGCGTGCAGGGCCCGCAGGACGTCCGCGTAGAGCGCCCGGCGGCGATCCTGGTCGGTGGTCCGGGCCGCCTCCGCCAGCCAGCCCGCCACCTGCGGGTTCTCGTACCCCACGTAGGTCCGCACGCCCTCGCCGTAGCCGCGGAGCCGTCCGGTGGGATCCAGCTTGCCCGTGTGCCCGATGACGGTCACGTCGAAGTCCCGCGGGCCCCCGAAGACGGTGCTCAGCCACACGCCCCACTCCACCAGTCGGATGCGGCTCTGCACGCCCACCCGGCCCAGCATCTCCTGGATCATCTGCCCCGCCGTCACGTGGGCCCGGTAGGTCTCTGGAAGGACCAGGTCCAGCGTCCATCCGCTGGGCACGCCGGCCTCCGACAGGAGGGCCCGGGCACGCTCGGGGTCGTAGGGGTAAGGCTCCACGTCCTGCGGGTACCAGGGGCTCCCTGCCTCCATGAAGGTGCCCACCGGGGTCCCACCGCCGTAGGCGACCTCCAGGATGGTCTCCTTGTCCACCGCCAGGTTGAGGCCCTGGCGCACCCGCACGTCCGAGAGGTACGGCCTGCGGGTGTTGAGCCCCGCCACCAGCACCAGGCCCGAGGGCTCCTCCACCACCCGCACGGCCGGATTCGAAACGAGGCGCGGCAGGTCGGCCACCGGCACCGCGTCGATGATGTCGAAGTCCCCCCGCAGCAGGCCCTGCACCTGCAGGGCGCTCTCGCTGACGAAACGGAGGGTGACACCGTCGAGATCCGGCGTTCCCCGGAAATGGCCGTCGAAGGGGACGAGCCGGAGATAGCTGTCCCTCACCCAGGTCTCCAGGCGGAAGGGGCCCGTCCCCACGGGCTCGTTGGCGAAGTCGTGGCCGGCGCGGATCGCCTCCTCGGGCAGGACGGCCCCCCACTCCGACGCCAGGGAGGCCAGGAGCGCCGGTGCGGGGGCGTTGAGACGGATCACCACGGTCCGGGCGTCGGGCGTGTCGATACCCTCCACGGCCCCGAACTCCTCGGCCTTGGGGGAGCCGGGCCCTGCCACGCGCGCGATCGACGCCTGCACGTCCCCGCTGTCGAGCAGCGTGCCGTCGTGGAAGCGCACGCCCTCCCGCAGCCGGAAGGTCCAGCGGAGCCCGGCCGCATCGGTGCTCCACGACTCGGCCAGTGCGGGCACGATCTCGCCGCGGCGGTCCACCTCCACCAGCGTGTCGTAGAGCGAGCGGGTCACCTGAAAGGAGGACGTGGCCGAGGTGCGGTGCGGATCGAGCACCTCAGGCTGGGCACTCATGGCCACCTTCAGCTCCTGGGCGGAGACCACCGCCGCGGGAGCCGCGAGAAGCGCGACGATCAGCCAGACGGCCCCGTGGAGCACCGCCACATGCAAAGCCCAGCGAGCAGGCCCTCTTTCCTGCGCCCTGCCAGTCTTGCCGCGCACCTCATGATCCCTCCCTGACCGAGCCGGCCGGTATTCGGTCTTGAGCATGCCGGTAGCCCTACTTCGCTCCCTTTCGGGTGGAATCCTACGGTTCCCTGGCTCTGTTACGAAACGTTCGCGAAGAGGAGAGGCCTTGGCGAATCGGTGAACACTCGTGCGCCCCAGCGTTGACCGGCACCCCATCGAGGGCAGCTGAAGCAGGAAGAGGGGGAGGAATAAGGCTCGACAAGTGGGACCACAGGTCATTGGTGCTCTGGGCTGGTGGCTCCTTCCTCTTCACGAGGCGTGGTTTCTGTAGGGGTTTCCTCGGCTGTTGTATGTTCGGAGGTCGACTCGGCGTGCTCAGATGCCATCGCCGCCTTGACGGATGCAAGCACGTTTCCCGCATGCCGAATGGCGTCGTCGGCGTCCTCGAGTCCGAATGCTTCATGTGGACTCTGGTCTTCGTGGACGTCCCCCCGAGCGACGGAGCCGAACAGGATGATGCGATCCGGGTCATACGCAGATACGATCTGCGCGACCGCCTGCTCCAGCGCGTGTTCCAGGCGCTCCTTCCAGGGCTGCCGATCCACATCCCACGCCCTCCCTCCGGACCCGGGGCCAGTATAGCGTGGCGGTTGCGGCTCTGTCCACTGCCCAGGCGTCCGCCTGCCCGGGCGTCCACCCTACCGCTCCCAGCCGAGGTGTCGCCTGATCGGGTGGAAGGGCCGTCTCCCGGCGTTTCGACCGCCAGACGGGAGCGTTCGTGCGGAAGATCGCTTCCCGCTACGCCCGCACTTCCTTCGCATGCTCCCTTAGAACGGCTAGGAACGCCTCGCCGTACCTTTGGAACTTCCCCTCCCCCACTCCTTTGATGGCCATCATGGCCGCCTTGTTCTGGGCGCGTTCCTGAGCCATCTCCCGGAGCGTGCTGTCGTGAAAGATCACGTAGGGAGGGACCTGTTCCCGCTGGGCCAGCTCCTTGCGCAGGGCGCGGAGGGCTTCGAACAGGGCGTCGCCGGCGACGATGGTCCGCTCCCGGCGCGGAACCCACCGGTGGACCTGCGCCTGTCCCTTCAGCACCGGCACCGCCTGGGGTGTCAGTCGCACCACCGGATACTGCCCTTCGGACAGGGCGAGGTATCCCTCGGCGACGAGGAGATGAACCAGGTCTACGATCTCCTTCTCTCGCAGGGACGCGAGGAGACCGTATGTGGAGAGCCGGTCGAAACGGAGCTCCCGCACCCGTTTGTCGGAGGAGCCTTTCAGGACCTTGGCCACCAGGGTGACGCCATAGCGCTCCCTCATCCGGTGGACGCAGGAGAGGATCTTCTGGGCTTCGACGGTGATCTCCACCCGTTCACCGGGGTCGGCGCAGTTTCCGCAGCGCCCGCAGGGGGCGGGAGCCTCTTCCCCAAAGTAGCGGAGAAGCTCGTTCTGCAGGCACTGCTGTGTGTGGCAGTAGTCGATCATCGCCTGCAGCTTCCGGTACTCGTTTCGCTTCAGCTCCTCCGGCAGGGAGGATTGCTCGATCAGGAACTTCTGGATGGGGATGTCGCCGGGGTGGAAGAGAAGGGTGCAGACGGCGGGATCGCCGTCCCTGCCGGCCCGCCCCGCCTCCTGGTAGTACGCCTCCGGGTTCTTCGGCATGTTGTAGTGGATCACGTACCGGACGTTGGACTTGTTGATGCCCATGCCGAAGGCATTGGTGGCCACCATGACCCGGATGTCGTCGTAGAGGAAGCGCTCCTGCGCCTCGTTTCGTTCTTCGTCGGCGAGCCCTGCGTGGTAGCAGCCGGCGGAGAAGCCCTCTTTCCGGAGGAACTCGTACAGCTGGTCAGCCTCTTTCCGCGTGGCCGTGTAGATGATACCCGCCTGGTCACGGTTCGCTTCGAGGTGTCGCCTTACGAATTCCCGTCTGTTCTCCCCGCGGATAACACGGAAGGCGAGGTTTTCGCGTGCGAAGCCGGTGACGAAGATCCCCGTTTCCGGGATGGAGAGGTGGCGGATGATGTCGGCCCGCACCTCCTCCGTCGCCGTGGCGGTGAAGGCGGCGATGGTGGGGCGCAGAGGGAGACGGCCGATGGCCGAGGCGATGGACAGGTAGCTGGGACGGAAATCGTGGCCCCACTGGGAGAGGCAGTGGGCTTCGTCCACGGCGACCAGGGGAACGCGTAGGGAAGCGAGGCGCGACAGAAACCGCTCGGACTCCAGCCGCTCGGGCGCCACGTAGAGCAGCTTGTACGCTCCCGCTGCCGCCGCCCGCAGGCGCTCTTCGATCTCGCTGAAGGAGAGGGTGCTGTTGATGGCCGCCGAGGGCAGCCCCAGCCGGTTGAGGGCGTCCACCTGGTCCTTCATCAGCGAGATCAGGGGGGAGATGACAAGGGTCACCCCCTCCGCCATCCGCGCGGGGATCTGATAACAGATCGACTTGCCCCCGCCGGTGGGCATGATCCCCAGGGTGTCACGGCCCGAGAGGATACGCTCGATGATCTTCCGCTGCCCCTCCCGGAAAGAGGGGTAGCCGAACGTTTTCTGCAGCACCTCCTCCGCTTGGGCCATCCGCCCGGCAAGCGCGCTTCCGTGCAACGTTGCTACACTCCTCTTGGGGCTTGGGGCCGGGTGTTTCTCTCCATGATTGAGATGATTGAGCAGCAGGAAGCGTTCCACCGCCACGAGCACCCACGCCGCAATGCACCACGGCTCGTGCGAGGAGGTCCACGTGGTGGCCCCGGCACCGCTCGCTGCAGTGTTCCCGATGACGCTTCCGATCCCTTCGCCAGTCCCGGAGGCCGCAGCGGTAGTCGAGCCACATCGTCTCGTCGAGATCCTGCATCCACTGCTGGCTGGGTGGGCCGGAGGGCCGGCGGATCTGGGCTTGCAGGATCCCTTCTGAGGCCGACACGTCCCACCTGGCTCACGAAGGCCTATGAATCGGGTGCGTGAGCGGTTGCCTATTCCGGGAACTTCGCGCGTTCAGCGGCGATGCTGTAGACATCGTTCACATCTCCTGGAGCGCGCTTTCCCACTGCGAAGATGCGGACGACGCCGTCGCGAAAGCGGTAGACGAGACGCATGTCAGGCCAGGGATCCCAGTTTGGTGTGGAACTTGATGCCCAGGCGAGGGATCGCCAGCCGTCTAGCCTGCCTCGGAGGTCCTTTCCCGCCGACGGGTCGTGGCACACCCTCTCGGTCGCGGACTCCAGGTTTGTCCTCATCTGTTGGAACGCGTCAGGTTCGGGAAAGAACGTCTTGAGGCGAAGCAGGTCGACATGGATGATGCGCTGATCGAACACGTGCGGGTACATTCAGTTGCGACCCCGTGGTGCAATCTCGTCCATGGCCCGCCAGAAGTCCTCGGGCGACACGTCCTGACCCTCGTGGGCTTCCCAGTACATGGCGGCGATGACTGCGGAAAGCCGTTCCTCGACGTCCTCAAGCACCTTCGGATTCACGACGACTGCCGCCGGCTCGGATTTGTAAACCAGCAGAATGCTTGGCCGCTGTCGGAGGCGAGCCAGGAGATTCTGGAAGGACGTCTGCTGTACCTGCGTAGCACCCAGGATCGCTTCCCGGCGAAAAGAGAGAAGGCCCACCAGGGAGTCGCGCAAGCCGACCAGTGCCGTCAACTCCTCTTCTCTGGCTTCGGACAGGAGCTGAACCACCTCCGCAGCTGCCTGGGTGCCGTACTTGGCCTCGAACGCCTTGAGAGCAACCGACACGGTATTCCTCACCTCCCTTGCCTCCCATTTTACGGGTCATTGGACCTACCAGTCAACTGGTGCTTCGAGTGGCCATCGCGGCTCCCTACATAAGTATGGTCACGAGGCCGTCTGTGATGCGCTCCTTCCGGGGATGCGCGCGTCGCGCCTTCTTCGTGAGGATGCATCGTTTGGGCGATCTCGAGCACGGACAGGGAGGCGACGAAGGGGATCCCGAGGGCGGCCGGCTGGGGGAAGGCCCAAATCAACTTTCACGGGACCAGTCCCGTCGCAGCGCCTCTACGTACCCTGCGACCTCCTCGACCCCGGTCAACTCCGGGTGGTCCTCAGCCTTCCAGCCGCCAGCGCTCTTTTCGACCGCCGTGCGAAAGCGTTCTCGCTCGTGGCCATCGGTCCCATTGTGGCTCATCCTCGCGAGCCTGGCCATCAAGGCGATCATTGCCAGGTGAGATCGCGCCGTCAACTCCTGACCAGCTCCCAGGACTCGGTGATGGTCTCGCGCAGCGCTGCAATGTGGGCGCGCATCGCCTCTTCCGCCACGCTCCCGTCACCGGTCCTGAACGCCTCGACGATGGCGCGGTGCTCTTCGAGCGACTTCTCGGCACGGCCCGGAACAAGAATCGTGCGAAACTGGGAGCGCACGACCCTGGCCCGAAGCACCCTGATCAGTTCGGGGATCTTCTTGCTCCCGGAGGCCTCATAGATCCTACCGTGAAACCGAACGTTCGTCTGGGAGTATCGGTCGAACTCCCGCTTGTCGATGGCTTCTCGCATCACGTCGAGCAGGTCGTTCAAGTCGTCAAGCGTCTCCTGTGAGATGCGCTCGGCCGCCAAGCGGGCTGCTGCTCCCTCCAACACTTCGCGAGCAAGGAGGATGTCGACGACGTCCTCGAGCGTCAGCTGCGAGACGATGGCGCCGCGGTTGGGGCCGATCGTCACCAATCCCTCCGCGCTGAGCCTTTCGAGGGCCAGACGGACGATGTGCCGCCCAACGTCATACGTTTCCGCCAGGTGCGTCTCAACCAGGTGCTGGGAGGGGGAGTACTCTCCATCCAGGATGCCCTGGCGGATCTGGTTGTAGACGTACTCGACACGGTTCCTCGACATGGTCGTCCTCCTCGACGAAGCCCTCGACAGCGCCCATGACGACCCCAGGCTCCTTGATTGCCTGAGCCTTATGATGACGGCATCCGGGCGGGGTCTATGCCAGGCGGATGGGCGCGTACCTGGAACAACCATACGAGCAAGAAGAGCCCCAGGCCTGCCACGTCCGTCACGATCCCCTGCCGGATCAGCAAGAGAGCGGCGGCGGCCGCCAAGACCCTCGCCCACCACCGGAGCGGCCCCTGCAGGTAGTTCATGATGGCGACGGCGAGGATGCAAACGCCGATTGCCGCCGACGCGGTGCTGAGCATGACCGTATGCCAGGCTCCCTGCAAGAGCAGCGCGGGGTTTCGAGCGAAGAAGAACGGGATGATGAAGGCCGGCAGCGCCATCTTCAGCGCCGTCCAGCCCGTCCGATCGGGAGAACTCCCTGCGATCGAGGCGGCGGCGTACGACGCCAGCGCAACCGGGGGTGTGATGGCTGCCAGCACGCCGAAGTAGAAGATGAAGAAGTGGGCCGAAATCGGCTCGATGCCCATCCGCACCAGCGCCGGGACAACCAGGGAGACCAACAGCACGTAGACGACGGTCGTCGGCATCCCAAGCCCCAGGATGATCGAGGTGACCATCGCGAGCAAGAGCAGGATGAAGCTGGACCCCATGGAAAGGTCGACGAGGATGCTCGCAAGGCGTGCCCCAAGCCCCGTCAGCTGCATCACACCCACGACGATGCCGGCCCCTGCTGCCACGACGGAGAGTGTGGCCGCGCTCTTTCCCGCCTCTTCCAAGGCTGCCGCGATCTGGTGGACCCCGACGCGCTTCACCACCAGGAGGAGCGCCGCCATCCCGAGACCCACCAACGCGGAGAGGGTGGGCGAGTAACCCGCGATCAGGAGGGCGTAGATGGCGAAGATGGGTACGATGTAGAGCCAGCCCTCCCGCAGGACCTTGACGAGCGGCTCGACCCGGTCGCGCGGCATCCCTCTGAGGCCGCGGGCGCGGGAGTAGAGGTCCACCGCCATCCCTGCGGACAAAAAGTAGAGGACCGCAGGCAACGTTGCGGCGAGGGCGATCCGGCCGTAGGGGACGCCGAGGTAGTCGGCGACGAGAAAGGCGGCCGCGCCCATGATCGGGGGCATGATCTGCCCGCCGGTGGAGGCGACCGACTCGATCGCCCCGGCGACGTGCGGCGGGTAGCCGCCCAGCTTCATCGCGGGGATCGTGACCGATCCGGTGGTGGCAACGTTCCCCGCGGCGCTGCCCGAAACGCTTCCCACCAGGGCACTCGCGATGACAGCGACCTTGCCCAGCCCCCCCGTGTACCGGCCGGCCAGGGCCCGGGCGAAGCGCACCAAGACGTTGGAGCCCCCCACGGCCTGCAAGAGCGCCCCGAAGAGGATGAAGATGATGACGTAGCGGATCATGATCTTGAGCGGCGTGCCGTAAATCCCTGAGTAGGTGAGCAACAGGTGGCTCGTGGTCGTCTCGAACGAGTAGCCTCGGTGAAGCAGCAGACCCGGCATGGACCGCCCGAAGAGCGCATAGCCGACGAAGACGAGGCCGACGATGGTGAGCGGCCACCCGACACTGCGGCGAATCGCGTCGAAGACCAGGACGACGGCAACGACCGACACTCGGATGTCGGCCGGGGTGAACGCGCCCTGTCGATTGATGATCGCCTGGTAGTTCGAGGCCACGTAGTAGCCCGTGACCGCTGCTGCCACGATGAGTGAGAGATCGATCAGGCCCGCCAGCGGGAGCGAGCGCCCCCGCGAGAACAGCGGCTTCTGGGCGAAGAGCCCCATCATGGTGATCGCCAGCACGATCGGCAGCTGCTGTTCGACCGGCAGCAGGTAGATGGGCTGCACGACGACGACGAAGAGGACCGCCGCGGTCCAGCAGAGGCTTCCGAAGACGCGGCGGGCCCGATCGATCACGTTCACCACACGCCGACCTCCGAGGCGTAGCGAATGACGCCGGGATGGATGAGGAGGCTGATCTCCTCGGCAGCCTCCGGAGAGAGTAGCGCCGCCTGGTCACCGGAAGGGTGCGCCGCCTTGAGGGCGGGAACGTTGGCGAAGACCTGCTTCACCATCTCGTAGACCAGATCCTCGGGCAAGTCCGGCTGGAGGTAGATGATCGAGCGCACGAGCACGCCGTCCCCGTCTTCCTCAAGGTCGTACATGTCGGCCGGGATCTTGCCGGTGGCGTAGGGATAGGACGCCGCCGCGCGGAGCTTGGCCCCATCGATCGAGAGCAGGGTGACGTCCTCCCGCACGGTCAGGGATTCGATGGCGGGGAACGGCTGGCCGCCGACCATGAAGGCGGCGTCGATCAGGCCGTCGCTCAGGGCGTCCGCGGACTCCTGCCAGCCGAGGTAGGCCGGCGAGTAGTCGCCCCCCTCAAGCCCATGCGCCCTGAGGACCAACTCGCCGATGACGTTGGCGGACGAGCCTGGGCTACCCAGAGAGACGCGCTTGCCGCGCAGGTCTTCCACCGACTTGAGGCCGCGGTTCCGCAGCGCAACGAAGACGCCCATGCTCTGGTTCATGACCCAGCCGCCCGTCACGTTGATCTTCCGGCCGAAGGGGTCGTTACCCATGATGGCGTCGTAGGCGATGTTCTCGTTGGCGATCCCCACTTCGATCTGCCCGCTGGCAAGCAGGTTCATGTTCGCCACACCGCCGCCGGTCTCACGGGCGCTGAACCGGGTTCCCGGAATGGAACGGTTCCAGATGTCGGCCATTGCGACGCCGATCGGGTAGTAGGCGCCAGCTGGAGATGCCGTCCCGATGGTGACGAAGGGATACTCGCTGGCTGCCAGCGCCTGTGGGGTCGCAGCGGCGAACGCAAGGATCGCGGCGAGCATCGCGAGTCCGGGCCGCGCGTGCGTTGACTTCGGGTGAACACGAGTCAAGAATCATCGCCTCCCTCGAGTGTATGGGGACGTCGCGTTCAAGCTAGCACAACCTCGACAGGATTGTCAACGACTTCGTCAAATATACCGTCAGCGATTTCGTTGACATGTATGTCACCTCGTGCTACACTTGATGTCATGGAAACCACAGTCCCATCGCATCCCACTCAGCCCGTGAGTCTTGCCGTAGCGGTTCTGGGGCTCGGTGAAGCAGGCGCCGCGCTCGCGTCCGATCTGGCCGCGCAGGGCGTTCCGGTGCGGGGGTGGGACCCGGTCGTCAAAGAGGTGCCCTCTGTCGCGATCGTGTCCAGCGCCTCCGAGGCAGTGCGAGGGGCGGAGGTCGTCGTGAGCATCAACAGCGCCAGGGTGGCGCTCGAGGTTGCCCGCAACCTTGCCCCCGACCTCGGACCGGGACAGGTTTTCGCCGATTTCAACACTGCTTCCCCGAGCCTGAAGGAAAGCCTCCACGGAGTCGTGGCCGCCACGGGAGCCGAGTTCGTCGATGTCGCCTTGATGGCACCAGTGCCCGGCAGAGGTCTGAGGACGCCTGCGCTTGCCTCGGGAGTCGGAGCCAGGCGGTTTGCGGCGCTCTTTCAACCGCTGGGGATGCCCGTGACCGTGGTGGACGAACGCCCCGGAAGCGCCGCCTCCCGGAAGCTCCTTCGCAGCGTCTTCATGAAGGGCCTCGCCGCCGTCCTCCTGGAGGGGCTCGCCGCGGCGGAGAAGCTCGGCTGGGCGGAGTGGTACAAGGAGGAGGTCGCCGCCACGCTCCGTGAGAGCGACGGTTCACTCGTCGAGCGGCTCATCACCGGCAGCCGGAAGCACGCCGCCCGCAGGGTCCACGAGATGAACGCCGCGGCCGAGCTCTTGCTCGCGGTCGAGGTGCCGCCGCGGGTCTCGCTCGCAGCCGCGGAGGTCCTGCGGGAGCTTGCGCAGGGAGAGAATGCCGGTCGGACCTGACCTGCGGGCCCTCGTTGGGACGGACTGTCATGAAAACGACCGAAGCACGAAGGGAGCTCATGCCGATGCCACCCACGGTTCCCACGGAGTCCAAGCCCTCCGCCCGAGCCCGCGAACTGGTGATGGGTGCGTACGACCTCCACGTTCACAGCGGGCCGGACGTGATGAAGCGGCGCATCATGGATCTCGACCTGGCCAGGCGGTTCGCCGAGGTGGGACTGGCGGGATACGTGATCAAGTCGCACTACGTGGCGACCTCGGCCCGGGCGACACTGGTCAACGCTGCGGTCCCCGGGGTGAGGGTGCTCGGGTCGGTGGTTCTCAACGCGCTCTCAGGGGGCGTCACCCCGCTCGCCGTTGAGATCGCTGCCCGGGAGGGGGCCCGCCTCGTCTGGATGCCCACCGTCGATTCGGAGAACGAGCGCCGGCTGCGGGGAGGGGCCACCGATCAGGCCAAACTGCCCTTCTGGGCCAAGCTCCAGGACGAGATGCGAGAGATGGGCATGGAGGCCCCGCCCGTGGCCGTCGTTGACGAATCGGGCGCCGTCCTTCCAGAGACCAGGCAGGTCCTGGAGCGTATCGCCCATCACGGCATGGTCCTCGCGACCGGGCACCTGAGCCGGGACGAGATCTTCGCCGTCGTCGACGCAGCGCTCGAGGAAGGCGTGAAGCAGATCATCGTCACGCATCCGGACTTCCCCACTCAGAACCTCTCGATGGAAGACCAGCGGATGCTGGCCGAGATGGGCGCGTACCTGGAACGGTGCTTCACCACCGCGCACACCGGCAAGATCTCGTGGGAGGAGATGATCACGCGCATCCGCGCCTCAGGCGTCGCGTCCAACGTCCTCTCGACGGACCTGGGCCAACCTGCCAACCCCCCGGTTGAGGACGGACTCGCCCTCATGGCCGACAAGCTGCTTGCCGCCGGGTTCTCAGAGGAGGAGGTTCACGCCATGGCCGTGCGCAATACCGTGAAGCTTGCGGGAGGGAGCCCCGCGTGAGCGAACCGCTGAAGAATCAGAAGAGCATCCTCGTGGTCGGCGCGCACGCAGCGGATTTCGTATGGCGCGCCGCCGGGGCCGTGGCGGTGGCCACCTCTCTCGGTGCCAGGGCGACGGTGGTCGCCCTCTCGTACGGAGAGCGGGGCGAGGCCGGCGATCTGTGGAAAGAGCCCAACCAAACCCTGGAGAACGTGCGGCGCATCCGCCGCGAACAGGCAGAACAGGCGGCCGCCGCGATCGGCGCCGAGTTCCGTTGCCTGGACCTTGGGGACTATCCCCTGGAGGTCGACCGGGAGGCTCTCGATCGTCTTACCGAGCTGATCCACGAGGTCGCACCGGACGTCATCTTGACCCACACCGAGAAGGATCCGTTCAACCCCGATCACCCGGTCGCGTGCGAGGCGGTGAAGAAGGCCCGGCTGCTCGCCGCTGGCTCGGGGGTGGTGAGCGCGTTCAAGACGCTGAAACCTCCCGCGCTCTACTGCTTCGAACCGCACCAGCCGGAGCTCTGTGGATTCGTGCCGACCACCTTCGTCGACATCACCCCGGTCTTTGAGAAGAAGCGGAAGGCGATGGAAGCAGTCGCCTCGCAGACGTATCTGCAAAGGTACTACGCCGAGCTGGCGGAGCGACGGGGAAACCATGCGCGCCGTGCCTCGGGCGATTCGTCGATCAAGCACGCGGAGGCCTACCAGCGGCTTCTTCCCATGGTCGTGTCGGAGCTGTAGGACCGGCGGTGCTGGACGGGCGTGGCCGCGAGCAGACCGGGGCACGCCCGGGCGGCGTCGCCAGGATCTGGCGTGTCGCGTGACCCTGCCCGATCCATCGCCCACATGGAGGGAGTGGAGGCATGAGCCGTCTCACCAAGGAGCATTTCGATCGTTTCGCCACCTACGGCGTGGCCACCGTCTACGAGGCCGCGGGACGCCTGGGTCTCATCGACATTCCTCTCACACCCCTCACCCCCGGGACGAGTGTGGCCGGACCCGCCCTGCCGGTCCTTTGCGGGCAGGGGGACAACCTGATGGTCCACGCGGCGATGGAGCGCATCAACCCCGGCGACGTCCTGGTGTTCACCATGCCCGAGCCCGAACCCGTCGCGCTGGTCGGCGAGCTCCTCGCCACGCAGGCCAACGTGCGCGGGGCGGCCGCCATCCTGGTCGACGGCTCGGTGCGGGACGTGAACGAGCTCCGGAAGATGGGCCTTCCGATCTGGACGCGCTTCGTCCGGGTCCGGGGGGCGACCAAGAAGAAGGTCGGAACGATCGGCGAGCCCGTCACCGTGGGCGGAGCCCGGATCGAGGTGGGCGACATCGTGGTCCTGGACGACGACGGTGCCGTGGTCGTCGAGAGGTCCAGAGCCCTTGAGGTGCTCGAGGCGTCCCGGGCTCGGCTTGAACGCGAAAACCGGCTGAGGGATGAGTTCCAGTCGGGCAAGCTCTCCTACGACCTTCACGGGCTGCGGGAGGTCGTCGAGCGCAGCATGGCCCGATAGGCGCGCATCGAAGCACGCTGGACCACCTCCGTTTCGCTTGCAGAGTCGGCCGTCCCGGTTGCCACGGGGCGGCCGGCGCCGCTTCGACCCCGCCACGCCGTGGCCCTTACCCCGTGCCCCTCCCACCCGTTCCCAGAGCTATGAAGCACTCCCGCGCCGAACGGGACGGTGGAGAGAAGGAGTCCCCTCGCCCCTCGCCGAAGGTATTATCACGATACGACTGGGATTATCACAGTGCGATAATCTCGCCTCCCCGGCATCCGCCCGGAGGGGTACGGGGGGCTTCCCATGAGTCCGGTACGTGGCCGACGCGGGCGGCTGACCAACGACCTGGATCCTTCGACGCCCCCGGCAGGCATCAAGGCCGTGCGGAGCGTCGAGCGCGTCCTCGACCTGCTGGAGTGCTTCTCCTTCGAGCAGCCGGAGTGGACCCTGAGCGACCTGGCCCGGCAGACCCAGCTTCCCACGGCCACGGCGCAGCGCCTCCTCCGGACCTTGCAGCGTCGTGGGTGGATCCAGCACTCGCCTCACACGGGCCGATACTCGCTGGGGCTGCGCTTCCTCGAGCTCGGAGGCCTGGTTCTCGCGAGCTTCCGGCTCCGCGAGAAGGCCCAGCCCCATCTCGATCACCTCTCGGAGGCCACGGGGCACACGGTGCTCCTCGGCACCTTGAGCGAGAGAAAGCTGGTCTACGTCGACCGCCGCGACAGCACGGCGCCCCTCCGGGTCGCCTCCGAGCTCGGACGGATCCGGCCGCCCACATACGGCATCTTGGGCAAGCTCCTCCTTGCCCACCTCGAGGAGCGCGAGGCCGAGAGCCTGCTGGCGGAGGCGCCCCTCCAGGCCCGGGCCACCAAGAGCATCGTGGATCCAGGCTGCTTCATGGAGGAGCTGCGGCGCGTGCGAGCGCAGGGGTACGCCTGCGCCGTCGACGAGACCGTGGACGGCGTGGCGGGCGTGGCCGCGCCCATCCGCGACCACACGGGAACGGTCGTGGCCGGTCTTGCCCTGCTGGTACCCACGCCGGGTTGGACCGACGAGCTGCGGCAGCGTCATGTAGAGGCCGTGGTGAGCACAGCGAGCCGCATCTCGGAGGCGATGGGATACCGGGCCGACGCGCCCGGGAGTAGGTCTACGGCCAGTACGTTTCGATAATCCATATCCTTTTCACTCGTGCGGCATGTGGGACCGTAGTGACGACCGTCTCCCCCATGCGGCACCCATCGCCGGAAAGGAGATCGAACTCCGCATGAATCCGCTGCATTGTATCGCAAGGCCCGGCACCCTGCAGGGTGAGGCACGCATCCCGGGATCCAAGTCGAACACGACCCGGGCCGTGGTCTTTGCCACCCTGGCCCCCGGGCGGTCGGTGATCCACAACCCGGTCACCAGCGTGGACTGCTTCTCCACGGTCCGGGTCTGCCGCCAGCTCGGCGCGAAGGCCCGGATCGAAGAGGGCACCTGGACCGTGGACGGGGTCGGTACGGAGCTCGAGCCGCCTTCGGACGTGCTGGACGTGGGCAACAGCGGCACGACCCTCTACATCCTCACGGCCACGGGCACCCTGCTGCGCCGCGGGCATGCCGTGATCAGCGGCGACGAGCAGATCCGGCGACGGCCCTCCGGACCGCTGGTTCGGGCGCTCACGGACCTGGGAGCCACGGCGTTCTGCACCCGGCCCGACGCGGGGGCCGCCCCCATCGTCGTCGGCCCGCGCCTTGCCGGCGGCCGTACCCAGCTTCCAGGCGTCAACTCCCAGTGGCTCACGCCCCTGCTCATGACCGGCCCCCTGAGCGAGAAGGGCGTCACCGTCGACGTGGACAACCTTCAGGAACGTCCCTACATCGCCCTCACTCTGGCCTGGCTCGACCGCCTCGGCATCCGCTACAGCCGAGAGGGGTGGCGTACCTTCCACGTGCCCGGCGGTCAGGCGTACGCGCCGTTCGAGGCGACCATCCCCGCAGACTGGGAGTCCGCCTGCTTCCCGCTGGTGGCCGCGGCCATCACCGACTCGGAAGTCACCGTCCGCGGCCTGGACCTGAACGACCCCCAGGGAGACAAGGCCATCGTGGAGATCCTCCAGCGGATGGGCGCCGACATCGCGGTTCAGGGGGACGGCGGCATCCGGGTGCGCGGCGGCCGGACCTTGCACGGAACCGAGATCGACTGCGGCGACATCCCGGATGCCCCGCCGATCCTGGCCGTCCTCGGAAGCCAGGCCGAGGGCCGGACGGTCCTCTACAACCTGGGGGCCGCGCGGCTCAAGGAGACGGACCGCCCCCGATCCATCTACGAGGAGCTCTCGAGGATGGGCGCACGCATGCACTGGGAGACCGAGGATCGCCTGGTCATCGAGCGGAGCGACCTGCACGGCACCGAGATCGACGGCCGGCACGACCACCGGATCGTGATGGCCACCGCCGTCGCCGCGCTCGTCGCCCGAGGGGCTACCAAGATCAGCGACGCCCAGTACGCGGCGATCTCGTTCCCCAACTTCTTCGAGGTGATGCAGTCCCTTGGGGCTCCCTTCGAGCTGGTCTCCGACGCGACGGCGGAACGAGAGACCGCATGACCCCTGGCCGCGGTCGGGGACGCGCCGATAGAGAGAGACGGACAACGAGGAGCTTTTGCTCCTAACTTGAGAAGGAGGAAGAACAATGCGACATCGCCATCTAGGGCAGGTCGTGGTCGCCATCATCCTGGTCGTCAGCCTGGCGGCGACCGCAGCCGTTGCCGCGGCCGCTCCGAAGCGCCGCTTCGTCATCGCCACCGCGGGCACGGCCGGCGCGCTCTACCCCATGGGCGTCGCCATGGCGGAGACCATCAACCGGCACTCGGATCGCTTCATGGCCAGCGCGGAGTCGAGCGCGGCCTCGGTGGCCAACCTGCGGAACCTGCACGAGGGGAACGTCGAGTGGGGCATCGCCCAGAGCGAGATCGCCACCTTCGCCTACAACGGGCAGGAGATCTTCAAGGGGCGCGAGATGAAGGAGCTACGGGCGCTCTTTGCCACCGTCGGCAGCTACTTCCAGGTCTTCGTTCCCGCCTCGAGCCCGGTCCGGAGCATCCAGGACCTGAAGGGGAAGCGCGTGGGCGTGGGACAGCCGGGTTCCGGCGGGGAGATCGACGCCCGCATGGTGCTCGCCCACTGCGGCCTCGACTACAAGAGCGTCACCCCCGCCTTCCTCACCGACGCAGAGATGGTGGACGCCCTCCGGGACGGGGACCTGGACGCCATCATGGTCACGCACCCGCTCAGGTCAGCTGCCCTCATCGACCTGACCACGTCCTTCAAGGTGCGCATGCTCTCCGTCGACGACCCGGCCTTCTACGCGAGCCATCCCTTCTTCCTGCAGGCCACCGTACCCGCAGGGACCTACGACAGCGTCGACGTCGACGTCCGCACCCCATTCAGCAGGGTGATCATGTTCACCACCACCGGGGCGGACTTCTCGGACGACGACATCTACCACCTGCTGGACACGATCTTCTCGAACCGGGAGGAGTGGCGCACCTCGCACGCTTCCGTCGACCGGACGGTGACCCTCGAGGCAGCCCTCGACGGGATCGCCGTACCCCTTCACCCCGGTGCGGTGAAGTACTTCCAGGACCATGGCTTGACGGTGCCTGCTGAGCTCCTTCCGGCGCGCTAGCCGGACTCGGTGGGTCGGGCGGGGACGGGGACTGAGGGCCCCGTCCCCGGCCCTTGTCCAGCTTGCAGGGAGGTGTTCGGCATGGCGGAGACAGCGTTTCGAACGGCGTGGCGGCGCGTGGTCGCCGGGATGGCCATCAGCCTTGCCCTGTTCCAGCTGGCCACGGCGCTTCTGGGGAACATCTCGCCCCTTCAGCAGCGCTTCGTGCACCTCCTGGGAGCCCTGATCCTGACCTTCCTGATCTACGACGGCAGGGGCCGGGCCACCCGACTGGAGCGCGGAATGCTCTCCAACGCCCTCCTGGCCCTGATCACCCTGGCGCTCGGCATCTACATGGTCGCGGCCTTCAGCCCCGACGCGGTGCTCCAGCGGGGCATCTGGGGTTTGAGCCCCGCCGAGGAGTGGGTGGGCCTCCTGCTTCTGGTGCTGGTGCTCGAGGCGGCCCGGCGGGCGGTGGGATGGCCCCTGGTCCTCATCGCCGGCCTTTTCGTCGTCTACGCGCTTGCGGGGCCCTACTTCCCCGCTTTCATCTCTCACAAGGGCTACAGCATCTGGCGGCTGGTGGAGACCTTCTCATGGACGACCGAGGGCGTGCTGGGCGTGCCCATCGCCGCCTCGGCCACCTACGTGGCGGTGTTCATCCTCTTCGGCTCGTTCCTGGAGCGCCTCGGCGGCGCCCGCTTCTTCCTGGACCTCTCCCTCGCCGCGGCCGGCCACCAGAAGGGCGGACCCGCCCAGGTGGCCATCGTCTCCAGCGGGCTCATGGGGACCATCTCCGGGTCGGCCGTGGCCAACGTGGTGACCACCGGCGCCTTCACCATCCCGCTCATGAAGCGGATCGGCTACCGGCCCCACTTCGCCGGCGCGGTGGAGGCCGTCGCCTCCACCGGAGGCCAGATCATGCCCCCGGTCATGGGGGCCGCCGCCTTCGTCATGGCGGAGATGATCGAGGCGCCCTACTGGCAGATCGTGCTCGCGGCCATCCTGCCCGCGGTGCTCTACTACGCGGCCGCCGCGATCCAGGTCTACCTCCGCGCCGACCGGCTGGGCCTGGAGGGGATCCCCCGCTCGGAGCTCCCCCGCCTGGGCACCACCCTCGCGGCGGGCTGGTACCTGCTGATCCCCCTGGCGGTCCTCATCCACCTGCTGATGGTCCTCCGCTACTCCCCGACCCGGGCAGGAATCTGGTCGCTGCTCCTGATGGTGGCCGTCAGCTCGGCCCAGTACCTCTGGAAAGAGCGTCGCTTCCCCTGGCGGGAGATCCTGGAGGCCCTGGAGAGCGGAGGCCGAACGCTGGTGGTGGTGGCGACCGCGTGCGGTGCGGCCGGTATCATCATCGGCGTCGTCTCTCTGACCGGTATCGGCGTCCGCTTCTCGCAGCTCGTCATCGACCTGGCCGGCGGCATGCTCCCCCTGACGCTGCTGTACACCATGCTCGCCTGCATCGTGCTCGGCATGGGCCTCCCCACCACAGCCGCCTACATCGTCACCGCCGTCCTGGCGGCTCCCGCCCTGGTAGAGCTGGGTGTTCCGCTGCTCGCCGCGCACCTTTTCGTCCTCTACTTCGCGGTGCTCTCCTTCATCACCCCGCCGGTGGCCATCGCCGCCTACGCCGCAGCCGGGCTGGCCGGTGCCAACGCCATGCAGACCGGATGGACCGCAATGCGCCTGGGCCTGGCCGGGTTCATCGTGCCCTTCATGTTCGTCTACAACCAGGCCCTCCTCCTCGCGGGCCCGTGGGCTCTGGTGCTTCTTGCGGTCGCCACGGCCGCGGCGGGGGTGGCCGCGCTGGCCGCGGGCGTGGAGGGATGGCTCTTCGGCCCGGTTCCCGGGTGGCAGAGGCTCCTCCTGGCAGGGGCCGCCATCCTGCTCATCGTACCCGGCTGGGCCACCGACCTGGGTGGCCTGGCGCTGGGGCTGGGCGTGTACGCCCTGCGGCGCCGGCACCTTCGAGCCGCATCGCCTGCCGCGGAAGCACGATCCGCCCAGCCGCCGGCGCAGGGATAACGGAAGGCAGGGTACCAGGCTGGGGCCCGCGGCCTCAACGTGCCGCCGGGCCCGCCAGGTTCCGGACGGAGCGCCTGGCGCCCTGCCATTCCCTCTTGCCTGATTCGACCGTCTCCGACTCGATCGCGTCGGACCCGATCTCGAAGACGCTCACCTCGTCGGCCAGGTGACTCGCGAGCTCCGAGAGGCGAGCCGCAGAGGCCGAGATCTGCTCCACCGCCGCCGACTGCTCCTGGGTGCTGGACGAGACTTCCTGGGTGCCGGCCGCCGTCTCCTCCGTCACGGCCACGATGCTCTCCATCCCCTCCAGCACCGACCGGGCGCCGGACGAGAGCTGCGAGCTGGCGGCCGAGATGGCTTCCACCGAACGGACCACCTCGCGCACCACCTCGAAGATCTGCTCGAAGTTGCGGTCGGAGGTCTCAATCTCCGTGACGACCTCGTTCACCTTCTCGACGCCCCGGCTCATGGAATGGACGGATTCGTCGGTGCTGCCCTGAATCTCTTCGACGATGCGGGTGATGCGGTCGGTGGCTTCCCGTGAACGGTGGGCCAGGTTGCGGACCTCGTTGGCCACCACCGCGAACCCCTTGCCCTGCTCCCCGGCCCGGGCGGCTTCGATGGCCGCGTTGAGCGCGAGCAGGTTGGTCTGCTCTGCGATGTCGGTGATCAGCCCGACGATCTGGCCGATCTCCCGAGACTTCGCCCCGAGCTCGTTGATCGCCGTGGAGGTCGCCTGCATGGTCGCCTGGCTTTCCCGGGCCTTCTCCACCGAGATCCGGACCGTTTCCCTGCCTGAGCCTGCCGCCTCCAGGGCACGCTGCGCCCGCTCCTTCGCCTCCTGCGCTCGGGCGGCGACCCCATCCACGTCGGCCGACATGCTCCGGGCCACGTCGGCAACCTGGGTGCTGTGGCGGGCCTGCTCGTCCGCGCCCCGTGCCAGCTGCTGGACGGCGTCGCTCACCTGGCGGGTCGCCTTGTCGACGCCGTCTGAGGCCTCGGCCAGCTCCCGGCTCGCCGTCTTCACCTCCGAAACGGCGCGCACTGTCTGGGCGATGAGCCGCCGCAGGCGCTCGGCCGCGGCGTTGAAGTCGGTGGCGAGCCTCGCCACCTCGGTGCGGCCGCGTGCCTGGACCCTGTGGGTGAGGTCGCCCTCGGCGAAGTGCTGCATGGCCCCCGACACGTCCACGACGCCACGTGCCTGGCGTCGGCCGATCACGAGGGCCACGAGGGAACTTGCGATCACCACCACGAGGCCGATGGTGAAGGACTGGTTCTGCAGGGCGGTCAAGGCCTGGGTGAGCTCGGCCTTCGGTATGAGGGCGACGATGCGCCAATCCGTTCCCGCCACGGGTGCGGCCGCCAGGAAAGTTTGCTCACCGCCCAAAGATCCGAACCGGGCGCTGGCCGTCTCCGCCTGCAGGACGTCGCGGTAGAGGCCTTGCTCGCCCTCGTCTCCAGCCAGCGCGGAAAGCCGCGTCACGGCCTGGTCGGCCTGGCCCGAGCCAAGGAGGACCGTTCCATCCTTGGTGACCAGGAACGTCCGGCTCTTGTCGGCGAGGCTGAAGCTCGCCAGCTGTGCTTCGAACCTCTCGGCGGGCACCAGGGCCGTCAGCACACCGATGGGGGTGCCTTGATCGGCGAGGACGGGCGCGGCGATCTCGAGGGCCAGGGTCGACGCCCCCCCCGACCCGTAGGGGATCAGGCCGCCCACGACGCTCTGTCCCCCGAGGGCGGCCCGGAAGGTCGCGTTCCCCTGGAGGTTCCTCTCGCCGTACTCTCCGCTCTGGGAGAGGCTTCCGGCTCTCCCGTCCGGGCCGGCCACGCTCACCTCGAGGTACTCCCTGTTGTTCACCACGTCGCTGAAGAGGGCGCCGACGTAGGACGCGACGTCGTCGGTGACCATGAGTCCGATTTGATCACTGAAACGCGCGGCCAGGTCCTCCACCGCCGCGAGGCGGTCCTCCCGTTCCGCGCCCAGGACCTGAGCGTGAAGCCGGAGCTCCGCAAGGACCGACCCATCGATCTGGTTCAGAAGTTCCTGCGAAGAGGTGACTACAAGGAAATACCCCGTGCTGGCCGACGCTGCCAGGGCCATCAACGCCATCGCGAGGATGAGCTGGGTGCTCATGCTCCGCACGCCCACGCCCGCGATCCAGCGCCGCCGCGTCTCTCCCCCGTGCATGGCTGCATCTCCCTCTGCTTCCTCGTAACAGGTCAACCCGAGGCTACCGGCAAGCTCCCGTCCCCAGGGTTCCTCCGGTAGCTATCGGCACAGCGGGTAGGCGACTTCAACGGTTCCACTCGCCGCTTCCGAAACGCCCGTGCGGCGTATCAGGCCTTCTGATGCGGCTCGGCGACCTCTTGCTCTGCGCTCCTGCAACCACAGTCGCAACTTGCGAAACTCTCGGGCCGCTTAGGCCTCATCCCGTGGCCACGCGCTTTTGATCCAACGGGACGCCAAAGGTGGGCTCAGGATGAATCCACCCGTCTTGATGCCGTGGGATGGGCACGGTGCCCATGCGACGCTGCCGCTCCACAGCTACCCGGCCGTGTGGGAGTCGAACCCGCTCCAGAGAACCATGCTCGAAGAGGCTGAGAGAAGCGGGACGGTGTACTGTCCCGGCGTTTTCAAGGAGGAGCCGTGACGCCCGAAGCCTTGACCTGCCTGATCGCGGGGGGCGAGAGCCTCGACGTGGAGTTCAAGGGTGAGGAGCAGGTACCCCTTTCCGACCGTGATCTGGCCGACCGCGGACTGCTCGACCACTCCGCGCAGGTCATCCCCGACGCACGCGGGCAGGACCTCGACCTTCTCGAGTTCAGCGACCGCGCCGCAGCATCCGCGAGCGGCGCGGTCGCAGCGACGACACCTTAGCCGGAACTGTCCGACTGGTCTTGTACAGTCGGAAGGCAAATCGCGGACCCCCGATCCCTCAACCATGGCCTTTTTCGGCCGCGAAGTGTGGTCAAAACGCGAAATCGCGTGGGCACAACGCTAGCTCACGTAGCCATTGACGAAAAAGCATAGGTTCTGGTATGATGTGGGTACAATGTACCTGCGCACTGTTCGTTCCAAAGGAACCGAGTACGTCCAGCTCGCCCATAACCGCCGGGTCGGGGGCCAGACCAGGTCCGAGATCCTCTACAGCTTCGGCCGGAAGGACCAGCTGGACCTCGACGCGCTCAGACGGCTCGTGAAGAGCATCTCCCGCTTCCTGGAGCCCGAGGAGGTCGAAAAGATCCAGGAAGAGCTCGGCATGGACTGGCCCTTCGAATTCTTGGGGTCGCGGAAGCTTGGAGGCACCTGGCTGCTCGATGGGCTCTGGCGCGGGTTGAAGCTCGACGAGGCCTTCAACCGGCTCCTTTCCCCGCGAGGCTACCGCACCCCCGTCGAGCGGCTCATCTTCGCCATGGTGGCCAACCGGGCCCTCGCGCCGGCAAGCAAGCTCGCCATGGAGCACTGGGTCGCCAACGAGGTCTGGATCGAGGGGTTGCCCGAGGTAGAGGTCCACCAGCTCTACCGGGCCATGGACTTCCTCCTGGAGGCCCACGACGAGATCCAGCGGGACGTCTTCTACGCCGTGGCCAACCTCCTCAACCTGGAGGTGGACCTCCTCTTCATCGACACCACCAGCACCTACTTCGAGATCGAGGGCGAGGACCCGGACGGGGACGAGGCCGACGGGTTCAGGAAGCGGGGCAGGAGCAAGGACGGCCAGCCCGGGCTTGCCCAGGTGGTGATCGGCTTCGCCGTCACCCGGGACGGGATCCCGGTCCGCTGCTGGGTCTGGCCCGGCAACACCTCCGACATGAACGTGGTGGAGGAGGTGAAGCGGGACCTCAACGGTTGGAAGCTGGGCCGGGTGGTGGTGGTGATGGACACCGGCTTCAACTCCGACGAGAACCGGCGGATCCTCCAGGGAACGGGCGATGCGTACATCATCGGCGAGAAGATGCGCCTGGGCAAGGACGGGAAGCCCCATGAGGCGCTGAAGCGGGCCGGGACGTACAAGAAGCTCGAGAACGGCCTCGAGATCAAGGAGGTCGTCGTCCAGCCCGGAAGCGTCGCCCACCGCCGTTTCGTCGTGGTCTACAACCCTGAAGAGGCCGAGCGGGATCGGAAGAAGCGGGAGGACATCGTTGCCGAGGCCGAGCGGAGGCTGGCCGAGCTGGGGAACCTTGAAGGGAAAGAGCACACCAAGGCCGTCTGCGAGCTGCGGGCCCACGCCACCTACGGCCGCTACCTCCGCCAGGCCAAGAACGGCGCCCTCGAGATCAACCGGGCGAAGATCCGCCAGGAGGAGAAGCTCGACGGGAAGTTCCTGGTGAGCACCTCGGACGATGGGCTCTCCACCGAGGACGTGGTCGCCGGGTACAAGCAGCTGTGGCAGATTGAGCGGGTGAACCGCCAGCTCAAGCACACCGTCGACATCCGCCCCGTCTACCACCGCCTGGAGGACCGGATCCGCGCGCACGTGCTCCTTTGTTGGCTGGCTCTGCTGGTGATCCGCGTGGCCGAGAACGAGACCCAGTGTACCTGGTACGAGATGAAGCGCATCCTCTCCACGCTGGAGCTTGGTATTCACCAGACCCGTCACGGCGAGCTCTGGACGAACCGGGTGACCGAGGAGCAGAAGGCGCTCTTCCAGGCCCTCCACATCAAGCCTCCGGCCCGATACCTGGCCATTCCCACGCCGAGAAGCGCATAGGACGCGTGGTCACAACCGCTCTCCGGCCGCTGCAGGGCTTAAACACCTTCGCGGCGGCCTTTTTCCGCCATGGTTGTGTGTTTGTACTGTACAACGCCAGCCCGACTTGGATCTGGCGAAAGCACTGGGCGCCGTCGAAGCTAACGGTGAGGTTACCGCCGTACGGGTGATGGGGCTTCTGTTGTTCGGAAAGGAGGAGGCGCTGCGCCGCCTGCTGCCTGCGCACGAAGTGGCGTTCCAGGGCGTCGTGCTGGTGCTTCCTGGCGGTGCGGCCAACCTTGGACGAGCTGCTCGTTCTCAACCGTCTATGGCAAGAACGCGCTCTCACGCTTCCTGGCACTCGTCGTTCAGGCACGCGTTGAACCTGGGAAGACCGCACCGCTTGCAGTACTGATCGTCTTCGTTGAAGTCGCTGAAGCCACATCGAGCACACCGGTCAAACAGGGCGTCTCCCATGCCGGGGACCCTCCGATCCTGTGTGAGTGCTTTTGAGACCAAGCTGGTAACTCCACCCGCCTAGCCCTACTCCCCCATTTCGTCGGAGCCGCCAGAACTCCTCGCAGACGTCGCGGAACTCAGGCCATTCTACGGGACTGTAGTGCGCCAGGGTGTTTCGTACGCGCCGCATCCGGTCTACAGCCTGTCGAAGCTGGCGGAGCCACGGTACCGTCCGGAAGCGGTCAAGGAACTCCACTATATCACCGAACTCGACTGCGCCGCAGTCTTCGTTGGGTGGCTCTCTGGCCACCTCAGCATCCCTTGTTCGGGCAAACTCCGCCCACTCGGTGAAGCGCTGGCCGAGAATATGACAGACCTCGAGGCGGTAGCGGTCCAGCATGGGGAGCAAGATCGCGGCCTGACCCCGCCAAACCCGGTGGTTGAGGTCCGCCGTTCGACCCAACAGGGCCAGAGCGGCCGAATGGACAACGGGTCCTTCGTCGTGATCCCAGGTCAAGAGCCCGGTGCTCCATAGCAGCCGTTCAGCAGAAGAAGACGGAGACTCGGGCAAGTGTTCAGCCCTCGCCGTGTGTGCAAGTGCCTCCTCGCGGGCCGAGGAACCTTGCGTCGCGTCGAGCACGGGAGAGAAGGCCCGAGCCTCCGCGTACTCGCGTACCACCCGAAGCTGGTCCCGGATGGACGAATCAATGTCAGCCTTCTCCATCATCCACGCCAGGCATTCGAGATCTGATCCTGCGAGATTCGACCATACCGCCTCACCCCACAAAGCCTTCGCGCCCGAGATCCCATGGTCTTCGAAGAGGGCGGCAGCCACGACGCGTGTTTCTCGAGAGGTAACCCAGCCCCGGTACCACGCCTTCGCGAGAAAAGCATCCTCAGCCATCTCATCCAGCGCCGCGATGGCTGCCGCGTCGCGTACCGGGATGAGAAGCGCCTTACGCTCGGCAGGCATGATGTCCGGCCGCTTGCTGTACCCTACCCACTCCGAAATGAAACGCTTCCACTGACCCAGCGCTCCGTCCGAAGCATTCTCCAGGTCGCGCAGAATGAGGATCTCCGGAACCGTGTCGGCTTCGTAAAGCGATGCAACAGCATTCCCTGATGGAGGGGTGGCGTCCAGATGATATCGGCTAGCAAGCCACTCGATAGGCCATTCCGTGTCAAGCGGTACGTGGCTCGTCTCCAGAGTTGCCCGGCCTCTGCACGTTTCTTCAAGGGCGGAAAGCAGCGACTCTATGGGGGCAGGCGCGGGCAGAAACCAGAGCACGCTGCGACCCCTGCAGAGATCGTCGGCCAATACCTGAAGGCGGCGCTGGGGCCTCGGGAGCCTCAGCGCTTCCACGGGCAAGGTCCAGGGGGTCACGAAGGGACCTTCTTCCCCAGTACGAACCGTGCGGCCATAGGCTCCACTGACAAGCTTCCATCGCGCCATTCGAGCAAACCCATCCGGCGCAGCGAGTGCGCCAAGGCGGATAGCTCGCGACGCGCAAGACGCTTCAGGGCAGCGTCGTCCGACAACTCCGCTGCTTCCCAGAGATCTTCATCGGCCACGTCCCCAAGAGCGTCCACGAGCTGCAGAAGGGCCTGTCCATTCGGTACATCCTGAAGGCCAAGCGCCTCGATGAATGCGGTCGCTGTACCCCCGAGGTTCTGCTGGAGAGTCTCGTCGACGTCCTGAATGATACTCACCAGCGTTCTCGACTTTCGGGTCTTTGCACGTTGGGCGTGATCCAACAGTTGATCCAGTAGCCAAGGCCATCCCCCAGTTGTGGCCATGACGCGCGAGGTGATCTGGTCGGTTGCTGTGAGATCCAGATCAGCCAGAGTCGCCTTGACGACCGGGTGGGTCCAGCGCCGAAGCGTGACCGACGTTCCTGGAACCCTCGGCACCCCCTCTTCCTCCGCACCATCTTCAAGCATCCACTGTAGAATCTGGCGGGGCCGAAGGAGCACCACCAATCGGCCCACCGTCTGAGATGCGCCAGAACCCATCCGATGCTCCAGCCAGTCTTGCATGTCTTTCAGGGATCGCTGGAGCGAACCGCTCAGAAACGCCGGGTGCGAGCCATATGCTACGACGGTCAAACGCCCGGATTTCAGCTTCCGGCGTTCGGACTCCAGGAAAGCGCGCAGCTGCCCTAGATCTGTGCAGTCGTCGGGCAAGGTTCTCACCCATTCGCGCGTGTCGGTAGCGTCAGCCATCGTGGTCGCAGCCGCCAGCACGTCCTGAACCCTACCGATGCTCAGGGCGTCGCTTCCGAAAACAACGCCAACCCCACACGGGCCGCCCAAGAGGTCACTGGCCTGACCGATCGTGAGCGGCCCGAACGCCTTCCTGCGCCCAAGATCGAATCCAAACACCTGCTGGCGGTAATCAGGCTCGCCCGGAGCAGACCGGCGCGAAATGGAGTCTAGTTGCTCCCGTATCCACTCAATGGACCCGAGTCCCCGCACAACGTTCCCATTGCGCAGGCGGTAGTGGCCAGACGGCATGCGGATGAGAACGCCCAGGCCCCGGAGCTCTTCGAGATACGACCTGAACTCATCGTCAGGTTCCTTACTAAAGCCATTCGGCCAGCGCTCGTGGGCCAACTGCCAGAGCTCCGCCGGGGTGAACTCTCGACGATAGCCGTCTTGGTCGTTCTTCTGAGCCAGAATCATCGCGTAGACTAGCGCCCTGTATCTGTCGTCCAGGTCGAGGGTCCACTCGAACCGCTGAACCAGGAGGGCTCGCAGGGCTGGGCGAAGATAGAGCGTTTCTACGTCCTTCATCGTGACGGTGAACGGTGGGTCGTCAGTGCGTTGGCGGACTAGATGCACCAGTTCCTTGCAGAAGAGCTGAATGAGCGCCGGGTGGTAGTTGGTATACGACAGGATCCGAAGGACGACATCGCGCGATTCGAATTCAAAGCCCAGCGCGTGCAGAGGCTCTTGAACCAGAGCCATGGCGGCTCTGGGTTCCAGCGGGCCAACGACCACTGGAGGGCCAAGATGAGCGAAAGGCTGGTTGCTCAATCTCTCAAAACGCTGCACGCTGTGGAGGCCGGAGAATACCACGCGAAATCGGCCCCCCGACTGATCTCTGATCCGCTTCAGCCGGTGGACCTGCGTGAAGTCGCTTCTCTGATCCGCGTCCAGGAAGTAGTCCGATTCGTCGAAGAGGAAGGTGACGCGCAGGTCTCCGTCACCGGCGAACAGGTCAAGAATCCGGTCTACCAAGCGCTCCGGATCGTGGCTCGTCCGCTCGTCGACAAGCCGCGAAGCGGTCAGTGCGCGCCGCACTCGCACCCAAACCTGCTCAGCCGTAGCCTGCCTTCCAATCTGCCTTATGTCTTCATAGAATGCATACCACCTGCGATCGGGACGGTGGAGTTCGCGTTGCATGACTGAGAGCAGCACCGATTTCCCGAACTGCCGGCCACCGTAGATGAAGGTACTTCCCCGGGGCTGCAGGAGTTCTGCAAGCTCCCTGCGGCGACCCTTGAACATCTCTTGAGGTACCGCGCCTTGCGGTTCGTACGGGTTCGCATGACCCCAGGCAATACCACAACTCACGGCAGTATGCAGGTGAAGCCCGCGTCGGGTGGCAAGGAAGTAGAGGAGTAGCTCGTCCACCAAGAGCGCGGTGAGGCCCGCGACCCGGCAGCGGTAGCTCCACTCCTGGCGCTGCAGAAGGCTCAGCCTTCCCATGTAGAGGACGATGGGGTGGCTTCGAGCGACTCCGTATGCATCCAGAATCTGGGACACCGCATCGTGCCCGGGCTGCCCAAAGACCATCACGACGTCATACGTTCCGCCGCGCTGTGACCCGAATTCTGGTAGAGGACAGTCTGGGCCGGCCGCCATTCTGACCTTCAGCAGCGCCCTATCTGCGTCACGTCTTACGATCTGGGGCTTGGGGATCGCGAATCCAATGTGGTCCAGGACCTTCGCAACCTGGGGGAGCAACTCTGTCCGAACCTGGCGGGCCTTTTTCAACTCCAGGTAGGCAGCCAGGGACTCCGCCGATTTCTGAGCTTCCTTACCTGGAACAGCCTTCATGCTCAGCCCCGCGAATTCCTCTCTCTGGGCGATCGCATCGATCGCATGCAGCCTGCGTCCCCATCCCGCGGACTGCTCATCTGAGAGCTGGTTGAGTAGCTGCGGGATAGCGCGCTTGAATTGCTCTACGGGTCTTTCGTCTCTCTCATCTGCTTCGGCACCGTCAACGTGTTCCCATTGGGGATCCTCTCCCAGCCTGATCACTTGCTCCGCGTGGGTGAGATACTCGTCAGCAAGCGGAAGGTCACCGGCCGCGGCGAGCCTCCCCGCCTCCTGAAGGTACCTCCTGGCCGTCGCTACGGTCGGTGCAGCCGTCTCGGCCTCAGTGAGATCCCGAAGCAGCTCGCCGATGTGCTTTCCCAGGGATGAGCGACGCTTCTCACGGTGTTGAGTGATCTCTTCGACAATGGAGTCCAGCTCCTGTAAGCGAACCCCTATCCGGTCGTCAGGCGCGTCCTCGATGCTCAAGAGCCGACCATCCACGTCGGCCCGGTCATGCTCGTCGAGCGCGTGGTCGATGGTTGCCTCCTCGAGATTGCGGCGAACCGCAGCCGTTCTCTTCCTGAGCTCTTCATGCGCCAGGTTCCGGTGGTGCTCGAGCTCCTTGCGCAAGTTCGCTGCGCCTATCGCGTCAGCTTGCTCCAAGTGCTCGAGGATGAGCCGGGCCGGGAGGAAGTCCTTCCTCTCCAGGTGGAGGCGGAAGGCATCGGTCATACTTCGACCCTCGTCAAGCACCTTCGTGACGTCTACCCATGCCATGGATGGATCTCCGGCGGCGAAGCGGCCCTCCACGGTAAGTGGAGGATCCTCGGCCAAGAGCGCCGGCAGCAGGAGCTCTCGCTCCCAGTCTTGATGACCGGCTAGAGTGAGCTGTGCCGATGCGGCAACCACAAAAGCCTTTATGCCCTTCTCGGCTAGTTCCGGAAGCCGAAGGGCCTCAGGGCGTGAATCGCCCCATTCACGGGCATCTGCGTCAGATTCAAGATCCGCGCCAAGACTTCCCCACGGAGGCCTCCATCCGAAACTCGCAGGGTCGTCGGTCGGTGTCTCATCACTCAGTGCCGCGCTCGCGTCCTCTGCAGCCTTGCGGAAGCGAGCAGCGGCCGACCGCGCGTCGGTGCCCCACTTTGATTGCTTCTCATGCTCGTATGACCACGCAAGCAGCAGGCTGCGCAACTGCGAGAGCTTGCTCACTACCTGATCCAGAGCGCGCGCCTGGAGGGGATTGGTCTTGGACCCCTGGCGCGTGATGTCCTCGGATGTATCCCTGACCCAGCCCTTGATTGTCTCCTCGCTCGCCAGTGGCCCCTCGAAAAGGGAGCTTACTCGCTCACCGGCGTCCGGGCTCTCCCTCAGAAGGGCCTCCACGGCACTGCCCAGCTCCGAGTCCGATCGGGTGATGGCGCGTAGCACGAGGCTACCAAGTCGCGCAAGGAGCCGCCCCTGACGTGCCTTCTCCAACCACAAGCGGATGTTCTCGGCGACAAGTCCGGGATCCGCACTCTCCTCGGTCTCCGGACTCTGGAACGCTGCACGGATCGCCTGAACAGGAAGACCGGCTCCGGCCACCTCGCGTACCGCAGCGGCGAGGGATCGCATGGGCTCATCCTCAGTGGGATGCAGGTTGGCTTGGGCATCCTGCAACCAACCCCACGGACTTGTATCCGGAGCTTCGAGGGTCGGCTTCACAACGGTCAACAAGACCAGACGGGCACAAAGATGACTTGGCAAACCGGTAACGGCGGCAAGCTCGTGGGCAGGTGTTGGGTGCTCCCTGATGATGCGCTGGATTCGTTCGTGGGCCTCGAGGTCATCCCAACTGGCGCGCAGCCCGAGGTGGGCGGCCAGCACTGCCCAAGAAGGCAACACGGCCCCCCGCGTTGCCCCGGCGTTACCCTTTGGTTCCTGTTCCTTGTCGTTGCTCTGCGCGGCGTGTCGGCGCTCCCACTCGGTAGCAAGCCAATAGGCGCCAGCTGTATCGGCCGCGCCGAAAGCCCGCCAGAAGTAGGCCTGCAGAGCGGTCGATGACGCGGTGGGGTGATGGACGGATACGGTTTCTCCTTCCTTGACCGCCACCGGAATACCGTGATCGGCAGCGCGCGCCTGCTTTCCAACGTCATTCGAAGGGGTGAAGGGGGTTGCGGATGGTGCCGGCCCCGCCACGGCTCCCGCTCGAGCCTGCTCGGGCAGTGCGATTTCGTCTTGAGGAAGAGCGTCTTCCTTCGTGGTCCATGAAGCCTCTACTCCGGGCTGCTCTATGCTCTCCTCCCGCGGGACCGTGGGGGTATCGTTGCTTAACTCTGAACCTGGGCGTTCAGAGTCCACTCCCGAGACGGGTACTACCGCCGAATCCGACGCGCCGCTGTCGTCCAGGGCTTCAGCTGTCTGTACGGGGTGATCGGCCGGCTCGTCATCTGGTGCGACGTCCTCCGGCGGCGTCTCTGCGGGTACTCCGCCCTTCGGGGGGCCACCATCGTGCGGCGACAGCAGGCTTGAGACGTCGCCCACCAACTCGTTCAGCGTGGTGTTGAGCCGAGCAAGGCGCGCGGTGTCCTCGGGTGAGAACTTGGCGATCAGCCGAGCTCGAAGTTCCTTCGTCTGCCCAAGGTAGCTGGCAACTTCGTCGAGCAAGTCGATGGCATTAGCAAGGTCTTCGCTGGATAGAGCGTAGTACAGTTCTCGCTCGAGCGGCAGGCGCCCCCCCAACCCATGGTACTCAAGCTCTTCGACGTACGATCCCCACCGCGCTAGGACGTCGTCCAAGGCTCGGAGGCTTCCCTTTCGTTCCTCCTCCCTTTGTTTTCGCCGCTCGATGGCTTGTCTTAGCCCTTCGACCGCCGTCTCCAACTCCGCGATACCGACGGGAGCATCTTGATCTACAAGCTCCTGCAGGCGCGAGAGCATCTGAACACCATGGGTAGGATCGTTCTCCATGTCGTCGCGTCGGTCGGAGTCAGGGGAAGCCTCCACCTCGTCACCCCTCTGGCTCACCAGATCGTACCCCAGCTTCTCCAGAAACTTGTCGCCGCTGGTCACGAGAGCAAGTGCAACCGGCCGGACGCCGTGTGCTGCAACCAGTCCGTCCAGAAGTTCTCCAGCTTCTTGCGGGCTCTTTCCCTGAACCGCCTTGGCTGCTGCCTTGACCTTGTCGTCTTCGGCAAAGTGCGCCGAGATCCGGGCTGCCGGTCCGGAGTGATACCGTGTCCATACCTCCACCAGTTTACGGCGTCGCAGCTGAGGGCTTACCGAGCGGCCAGCCTTTTCCTTCAAGCCGGCAGAGTCCAAGGCCTCCCGGACCTCTGGATCGCTTGAGGTCTCCACGTACCACCGAGCAAACTGCCCGAACGATTTCACGCGCATCTCAACCATCGCCCCCACTACATGGATTGACCAGAACTATCGGATTTCCTTCACCGCCCACGCCACATCAGGGCAAGGTGCAGCGCAGGATCTCCTCGACGGATAGCGGGCCAAGCTCCTGTTACGGCTGCAAGCGTGCCACGCCCGCAAGCTGTGGGAGCGACAGCTGAGACGTACTGGCAACAATCCAGTCGGCACAGTTGAGCGTGTGGGGGACCAATCGAATCAAGCCGAGCATCCGCCGCGGGCGACCCCGCACAGAAGCACGCCACGCTCCCCATCTACGAGCGCCGCGCGCCGGATTGCCCTCCCGAACTGAGGCGCCAGAACCGGGCTGCTCCGGGGCTGGGTGCTTGGTGAAACCCGTCTCTCAGAGCCTTCGACGGTGTAAGTTCCATCGCGAAGTCGCCGCTCACCGTCGCCGAATCAGCGTTACCACCCGTTGCCATCCGATCGTCCGATCGGCCACCGTAAGCGAAGCCGTTCCCACCCAACGGGGCGCCACCAGTTGGCCCCAGGTCTTGCGCGCCACCTGTGACGGCGACGATTGCACCTGAAAGGCCGCTGTACGAGTCTCGCCCCCGGGCTTACTCACTCCCCGTGACCTCCGGGGACCCCGGACTTCTCACGTCACGACTCTTCTCTGCGCCTTCAGCCTGCCCCCAGGGCTGTCGATATGTGCAGTAGACACCTCACCGGGGGCACTGATGCTGAGATGAACAGTGCATACCTCGCCGGCAAGACCGTCCTCGTGACCGGCGGCACGGGCTCCATCGGTAGCGAAATCGTTCGCCAGGCACTCCAGGCTGGTGCGACGGCGGTACGGGTGTACTCGCGCGATGAGTACCGCCAGATGCTCCTGCAGGAGGAGTTGGGCAATGACCGCCGTTTACGGCTGCTGATCGGCGACGTCCGGGATCAGGAACGCTTGGCGTTTGCCATGAGCGGCGTCGACATCGTCTTCCACGCAGCGGCCATGAAACACGTCCCTGCCTGCGAGTACAACCCGTTCGAGGCGGTCAAGACGAACGTCCTGGGGATCCAGAATGTGATCGACTGCGCCATGCGGGCCAACGCGGAGCGGATGGTCACCATCAGCACCGACAAGGTCGTCAGCCCCATGAACACCATGGGAGCTACGAAACTTCTGGGTGAGCGGTTAATGATGGCGGCCAACCGATACAAAGGCAACAGGCGAACCGTCTTCAACTGTGTTCGATTCGGCAACGTCCTGGGGTCTCGGGGCTCGGTGGTCCCCCTCTTTCGACGGCAGATCCGGAAGGGTGGCCCACTCACGGTCACCGATGCCCGGGCGACTCGCTTCTTCATGTCGATCCCTCAGGCCGTGGAGCTTGCCCTGAAAGCGGGCGGTCTGTCTCGGGGCGGCTACACCTTCGTGCTCAAGATGCCCGTGGTGCGCATATGGCAACTGGCCGAGGTCATGGCAGCAGAGTACGCTGGGCGGGGCTTACCCTTAGTCGATATAAGAGAAACGGGCTTGCGCCCGGGTGAGAAGCTGTTCGAGGAACTGATGACCTCTGATGAGGCCGCGCGAGCCTATGAATCCGACGACCTCTTCGCGGTCCCTTCGTTGCTTGAGCCGTTGCCCCCACCCACATTGGATGACGGTTGGATGCCCACCCAGGTGACCCGCTACTCCTCGGAGGATCTACCACCGCTCGCCCCACCCGAGATCCGCCGCATGCTGGACAGTGCCCGTCAGTTGCCAGCCAGCCTGGTCGATCCCGGCGATAGTGACGACGACAGAGCTCTTGAGCTCGCGCCAAAAGTCGTTGTGAAGGTGGCCCAGCAAGCGTGAGCAAGGTCAGGACGCTTGGCTTGATACCGGCCCGGGCTGGCTCAAAAGGCATTCCGGGGAAGAACCTACGTCTCCTGGGCGGAGTACCCCTCATCGTTCGTACCATCGAGGTTGCGCTTGAAGCCCAGTTGGATCAAGTGGTGGTGTCGACCGACGGGCCCGATATCGCGGAGGTGTCCAAGCGAGCCGGCGCCCGCGTTCCATTCCTGCGTCCGGCCGAGCTTGCCACCGACGACGCCGCTACCGTTGATGTTGTCCGTCACGCCCTCATGTGGCTACGACAGCGCGAGGCGACCGAACCTGAGACGGTCGTTCTCCTCCAACCTACGTCGCCGCTCCGGACGGCAGAGCACATCCGTGAAGCGTTGGAGCTCTTCTCGCGTGGCCATGGACGCACAGTTGTGAGTGTCACCCCCACGGACCACCCTCCGCACTGGACGTACACGCTCAGCGCGGAAGGTACACTGCTACCCGTGGTGCCAGGGAACTGGGCCGCTCGCCGTCAGGATCTCCCGCCGACCTTCCGGCTCAACGGGGCCATCTACGTGTTTCCGGCCGCTAAGGCCGAAGGAGATCGGCTGTGGGACGAGCGTAGCCTAGCCTATGTCATGCCCCCCGAAGCATCCGTAGACATCGACACCGAGCTGGATTGGCAGCTGGCCGAGATCCTACTGCAGAGGGATGCCGTTAGGACCTGAGCACACCTCAACCTGGTAGTCCCTGGGCCGGAGGCGGAGAGCAGGATTCGTCGAAGTGGACTACGTGGATAGGAACTTCACATGAGGTGAGCTGATGTCGAGATGAAGGTACCGCTTTCCCAGCCGGAGGTCACCGAGTACGACATCGGCCGGGTCGTTGAGGTGCTCCGTTCAGGCAGGCTCAGCATTGGACCGGTACTCGAAGCGTTTGAAGAGGCCTGCGCCCATGTCGCAGGTCGGCGGTATGCGGTAGGTGTAAACAGCGGTACCAGCGCCCTTCACTTGGCGGTGCGGGCGCTCGGGCTCGGGCCCGGCGACGAGGTGATCACCACCCCTTTCAGCTTCGTCGCCTCGTCCAACTGCCTCTTGTTCGAGGGGGCTACGCCCGTCTTCGTGGATATCGACCCCCAGAGCCTCAACCTGGATCCGGAGAAGGTTGAAACGGCGGTGACCCCGCGTACACGAGCGATCCTGGCAGTGGATGTCTTTGGTAACCCGGCCGATCACCCACGCTTGTTGGACATTGCCCGCCGGTATGGACTGCGGTACATCGAGGATTCCTGCGAGGCCTTGGGCTCGGACATCGATGGAAGACCCGCGGGCAGTTTCGGTGACGCTGGTGCCTTCGCGTTCTACCCCAACAAGCAGATCACCACCGGCGAGGGTGGGATGCTGCTCACGGACGACCCAGAGGTTGCCGCCCTTGCCCGGTCCATGAGAAACCAGGGGCGGGGGGAATCGGACGAGTGGCTCGCCCATCCGCGCCTCGGATACAACTATCGCCTGGACGAGATTTCGGCGGCCTTGGGTCGGGCGCAGATCGAGCGGTTGGAGGAGATCGTCGCCCGCCGGGAGCAGCTGGCGCGCCGGTACAACGAAGCTCTAGGTGGGCTTCCAGGCATCCGCCTGCCGAGAGCTAATCTCCGGGGTAGGATGAGCTGGTTCGTCTACGTCGTCGAGGTGGATGAAGCAGTGACCGGCGTTGATCGGGACACCCTCCAAGAGCGCCTCCTGGCAGCGGGAGTGGAGTGCAAGCCGTACTTCCCCCCGATCCACCTGCAACCCTTCTACCAGGAACGCTTCGGCTTCCCGGAGGGGAGTTTCCCCGTAACCGAACGGATCGCGCGCAGGACGCTGGCGCTGCCGTTCTTCACCCAGATGCGCCCTGACCAGGTCGAGCGTGTGGCAGAGGAGGTGCGAAGGGCCCTGGCGGCGTAGACAACGCGAGGATACCACTGCGGCGCCAGCAGCTAGCGCTCAGAGGCCTCTCTCTCAAGGCGGAGGACATCCATGGGGTTCCAGATCAGTGCTCGTCGAATCGGTCCAGGTGAGCCAGTGTTCATCATTGCCGAGGCGGGCGTCAACCACAACGGGAGCCTCGACTTGGCTCACCGCCTCGTCGATGCGGCGGCGGACGCCGGAGCCGACGCCGTGAAGTTCCAGACTTTCAGAACCGAGAGGATGGTCTCCTCTGCGGCCCCGAAGGCACGCTACCAGGTGACGCAAGCCAATCGGGAGCAATCGCAGGCGGAGATGCTCAAGTCCCTCGAGCTGAATGATGGCGCCTTTCGCGAGCTTGCCCGCCACGCGCAGGAGCGCGGCATTCTCTTTCTCTCCACTCCTTTCGATGAAGAGAGTACCGACTTCCTTGCAACAATCCCGGTCCCGGCCTACAAGATCGGCTCCGGTGACCTGACCAACATGCCGCTACTCAAGCACGTCGCCTCCCGGGGGCTTCCCGTGATCCTCTCTACCGGGATGGCTACCCTGGGCGAGGTGGAAGACGCCCTCGAATGGTTTCGCGTGGCGGGCAACCCACCGGTTGCTCTTCTGCACTGCACCTCGGCCTACCCTGCTCCCTACGATGCACTGAACCTACGGGCCATGGAGACGTTGCGTCAAGCGTTCGGCCTGCCAACCGGCTACTCGGACCACAGCCTGGGAATCGAGGTTCCCGTCGCCGTTACCGCACTCGGCGCCTGCATCCTCGAGAAACACCTGACCCTTGATCGTACCCTGCCAGGGCCTGATCACGCTGCATCCCTCCAGCCCGAAGACTTTCAGGAGATGGTGAACGCCGTCCGCCGGATCGAGTCGGCCCTGGGATCGTCGGTGAAGTACCCCCACCCTGTCGAGGAAGATGTACGGCTTGCCGCCCGGAAGAGTGTCGTCCTGAAGGTTTCCCTGGCCGCCGGTGAGCGAATCGAGACCACGCACCTCGCGGTCCAGCGCCCGGGAAACGGGATCGCTCCCCGCCACATCGGAAGAGTGGTGGGCATGCGCGTTGCCCGAGACCTGCCGGCCGGCACCGTACTCGCATGGGAAGATCTGAGGCCGTCATGAACGAGGTCCGCTCAGTGTGCATTGTGACCGGTACCCGTGCCGAGTACGGCTTGCTCGTGCCCATCATGCGCAGGGTCCAAACCTCGCCCAAACTGCGGCTGCAGGTGGTGGCCACCGGAATGCATCTGGCCGCGGAGTTTGGGCACACCGTGGACCTGATCCGTCAAGATGGCTTTCCGGTGGACGCCGAGGTGGACATGCTCTTCAGCAGCGACGATGTGCCGGCGATGGCAAAGGGGGTTGGCGTCGGCATTTACGGCATGGCGCAGATCTTCGAAATACTCGACCCCGACATCGTACTCGTTCTTGGAGACCGGGTGGAGGCCTTTGCGGCCGCGACCGCCGCCAGCCTGAGTGGACGAATCGTTGGCCACATCCATGGCGGCGAGCGGACCGCCGGGGGATTGGACGAGTACATGCGCCACGCGGTGACGAAGCTTGCCCATCTCCACTTCACCGCAACGGAAGCGAGCCGCGAGCGGGTGCTTCGTCTGGGTGAGCGCCCCGAGTACGTTTGGACGGTGGGAGCGCCCGGTCTCGACGACCTCGAGAGTTCCGCGAGCCTTGGCAGGAAGGATCTGACTGACTACCTTGGGTTTCCGCTCCCCGACCCCTACGTCCTCCTGGTCCATCATCCCATCTCCACCTTCCCCGAGCGGGCGGTGGAAGAGCTGCGCACCGTCCTGGCCGCCCTGGACCGCGTGGGACTGCCTGTGGTGGCCTTGGGGCCGAACAGTGACGCCGGCGGCCGGGCTCTCGCTGAAGAGCTCCGAAGGTGGTCTCTGACGGACGCTCACCACCTTCTCGTTAGCCTTCCGCGAAACGTCTTCCTTAGCTTGATGCGCCACGCTGCATCCCTGGTGGGGAATACGAGCAGCGGCATCATTGAGGGGGCGAGCCTGCGGGTACCGTACGTTCTGGTGGGCGACCGGCAGCACGGCCGCGAGCGAACAAGCAACGTTCTCGAGACAGCTTGCGAGGTCAGCGCGATTGAAAGGGCCCTCCGACGAGCCGTTGGAGATCCGGCCTTCCGCGAAAGTCTGAACCATCTTCGGAACCCGTACGGGGATGGTCACGCTGCCGAGCGGATCGTCGAGACTCTGGAGCGTGTCCCGCTGGGTCCAGAGCTGCGTCGGAAAGTGATCACCTACTGACTGTGAAGGACGGAGAGATCGATGGGGGACCGGCACTCCTTGTTGCTCCTCGGTGCAGGCGGCCACGGTCGTGCGGTGGCCGATGCTGCTTCGGCAGCCGGGTGGCACATCGCAGGGTTCTTGGACGACCACGCGACTGAGGCGCCCTGGACGGGAGCTTCAATCCTGGGGGCGATCGACACGCTTCCGACGATCCTCCAGGCGCACCCCGAGTGGTCCGTCATTGTCACTCTGGGTGACAACCGCGAGCGCCGATCGGTGGTTGAACGCTTTGCCGGGATTCCGATTCGCTTCGCGACCGTGCTAGCGCCGTCGGCCTATGTCTCCCCTACCGCTAGCGTGGAACCGGGCTCAATCGTCATGCACCACGCGGTGGTCCATGCAGGATCTCGAATCGGGCCGCACGCCATACTCAACACAGGCGCTACCATCGACCACGACTGCGAGATCGGAGAGTACGGCCACATCTCTCCCGGGGTGCACCTGGCGGGCACGGTCAAGGTGGAGCGGGAAGCCCATGTCGGCATCGGCGCCAGCGTCATTCCCGGCGTACGAATCGGTGCACGCGCAGTGGTGGGCGCAGGGGCGGCAGTCATCTCCGACGTCCCCGCAGGAGTCACCGTGGTTGGCGTGCCGGCTCGCCCTACGCGTTGATCCTACTCAACCGAAACAGGTTCAGCGGGCAGATGGGATCTTCGAAAGCGCCATCTCCACGACCTTCCTCGTTCTTTCCGTGGCGTCGTGAAGCCCCTGGTACAGGTCGTGAGACTGACTCAGGACAGATAGGATCGCTTCTGCACTCGCCTCTCTTCCGTCCCCGCCCGCGGCACCACTTCGGATGAGCCCCTGAACTTCTGGTGAGGTGCGCAGAGTCTGGGTCACGACGCGGTAGGCTGCCCCGAACACCAAGGGGTGGAGGGCGCGATCCCGCTCTCGTAGGTTCTTGTCGATCGTACCCAATCGCTTGACCATCCGGTTCGCGGGTTTACTGGAGAATTGGCCTTGCCGGGCAAGATCGCTCAGCCGCTGGCTGACCTCGGCGGCCTCAGCCGTATCCTGCTCCATCCTCCTCAGGTTGGCAACCGCTTCCCGCAAGAACTCCCACACCGTCTCGAATTCGCCCGGTGGCTCCCAGCCGTCATGTGCTGTATTGATCACCGCGGGCGCGTCCACGCTCTGCGTGCAGTGAGCGTCGATGGTTTCCGCGAGGGTCGCGACAAGCGTGCCAGCGATGCGAGCTCCACCCTCGGTCGCGTTGATAAACGTCTTGTCGGAAGGTGAATTCATGATGTACCGCTCAAACCAGGCGAGGAACGAGTAGAGTGAGCGCGAGGTCCAAGCCTCGCCGCCGTCGTTGGCTGGAACCTGGAAGTAGCTCGTGCCTGGCTGCCTCAGGTCGAGGCGTGTCCCGCCGTAGATACTGTCCTGCGCGTGAGTCCTGCCCTCCACAGTGTATGCAAGGTCTTGTCCCACCAAGACGAGAGGATTACAGCCCAACCTCACCGCGATCTCTAGAGCAACCGTGGCGACGGAACCGCCGGCCTTCACCGAAGTCACCGGTGGGACAACCGGGCCGAGCCACTCGTAGACAGGATTGTTCGTCTTGACACTGAACTTCCTGCCTCTGTGGTGCGTGAGGATCGCCGGAAAGACCATAGGGTCGAAAACGACTGGAACTCCGCCTAGATCGAGGTCCTTGAGGTGAAGGTGGTTCTTGGCGCTTCCATCAACGGTGACTACAAGGTCTGGGGTCACCTGTGCCTGGAGGAGGCTCCGCACGGCAGTCCCTACGGCGATAATGAGTGCTTTGCCACTCGCCCGCCGGAGCTCACCAACGTTCTTGTCCAGGGAGGGCCCCGCGGCAACGATGAAGGCGGGATAGCCCTTGAAGCGGCCCTCCAGAACATCGAGCGGAGGGTGCTCAAGTACGTACGGCAGGTTGGCCAAGGTGTTGCTCAGCCACGTTGCGTCCCAAAAGACCATGGTAAAGGCGTTCACAGCCTGCCGGTTGACCTCCGCGCGGATGAGCCTAAGGTATTCCGCGTACTGCTCCGGGAAGAGCCGCTGCAACACATGATGCACCCGGATCTTCAGCGGTTCTCCTCTCACATCGATCGGTCTCCGTGCGAGCGAGGCCAGGAGCGCGTCCGGGTTACCGACGGCGATCTGAACCTGCTCCGAACGGATCAGTGGGTCAAGCGTACCGCTGGACTTCGCAATCTCGAAAACTTCGGCGCTCGGCTCGACGACCAGGATTTCGCCTCGCTCTGCGGGCATACGTGCAAGAAGCTGCGATACATGGTAACCGAGACCCAACCCCAGCACAACGTAAAAAGCCGGCCCCTCCCACCATCGGTCCGCGAGGATATCGGCCTCACCCAGGGGGTCAAGCCTGCTATGGATCCAATACCGATCGCCGTCCAGAGTGCATCGGAGGGTCGGGACACCTGCGCGGGAGGGGAACACCTCGAAAAGCGGAGATCTGGTCTCTCTCGCCGTCGCGCTCAAGACTGTTGACCACCCCACGTGAGAACTCCAGAGCTCTGATGCACGAAAGCGGACATTCCGCGGCTCAACTGGCCGTCGGACGATAGCTCCACGTTTCGAGCAAGTCGACCAGGTCGTTCTCGAGGAGGTCCGCAACCCAGTCCCGATCACCCGACTTCATGGCCGAGAACAGCTTCTCAAGAAACGAGGCGGAGTCGAGCTCCGTGTGCTCCAACTCTCCCTCGAGGGGCAGGCGCCGCCCCCCCTGCAACCCAAGATTGCTTGTCGCCGCGAGTGCCTGGGACAGTGTACGCGCCTCTACGAGCCAGCTGATCCCGTCCAGAAGCTCAAGCAAGCCAGTCTCGGCGATGGAGACTCCTTCCACGCGAAGAAGCGCGACGATTCGGGGCAAGGCTTCCAGCACCCGGTTCGCGTACTCGGCGACGGATCTGCCGACTTCGGCCAAGAAAGGCTCCGTCGATGCGTATTCCACGCGAACGTGCTGCACGGTCTCCCAGTCAATATGGCTGAGCGAGGCCAAATCCTCGTAAGAGACCCCATCCACGTAGACGCGACGTACGAACGCCCCTTCGGGAGTGAGGCGCCTCGCCATGGCCAAGAGGTGCTCGACGTTCTGAACAGGCTCCATCACCTGTTCACCGATACGGACTTCCAAAGAAGATCACCTCCCGGCAATGGGTCCACTAGCGTCTGGCGGTGATAAGGCGAGGGGCTCCTCGGTCGCTCCGAGAAGCCCCTGCCCCTTTCAGTCCAGGCTATCCAAGGAGCTGCAGCACCGTCTGTGGTTTCGCGTTCGCCTGTGCCAGCATTGCCGTGGACGCCTGCGTCAGAATCTGGTGCTTGACGAAGCCGGTCATCTCCTGGGCGATGTCCGCGTCACGGATACGGGACTCCGCCGCGGTGAGGTTCTCGGACGCGATCTGCAGGAAGTTGACGCTGTGCTCGAACCGGTTCTGCAGGGCACCGAGCTGGGCTCGCTGGCTGGAGACGCTGCCGATCGCCGCATCTACCAGCGAGAGTACCGCTGGGAGGCTGGCCGCAGAGAACCCGCTGCCGATGCTCACGGCATTGATGCCCAGGCCCGTGGCAGTCATCGTACCGATCGACAGCGTGACGTACTGATTCGCGTTGGCTCCGATCTGGAACGCGAGGCCGGTCGCCGATCCGTTAAGCAGTTTCTTCGAGTTGAACTCGGTGTCGGTGCCGATTCGGGTGATCTCCGCCAGGAGCGCGTCAACCTCGAGCTGCAACTGGGCCCTGTCTGAATCGGTATTGGTGTCGTTCGCCGACTGGACGGCGAGCTCTCTGATTCGGTGGAGCATGGAGTGGGTCTCGTTCAGCGCGCCTTCGGCCGTCTGAATGAGCGAGATTCCGTCCTGTGCGTTCTTCGCAGCCATGTTGAGGCCCCGAATCTGGCTGCGCATCTTTTCGGAGATTGCCAGACCCGCGGCGTCGTCGCCGGCTCGGTTGATCCGAAATCCGGACGACAGTTTCTCCATACTCTTCGTTAAACCCTGGTCGTTGACGTAGAGGTTCCGCCAGGAGTTCAACGCACTGACGTTGTTGTTGATCCTCACCCGCTAGCCCCTCCTTGAGGCCGTAGTCTGGATCGCATCCATGCGATCCGGTGCTCCCCGTCCGCACAAGTGGGCACGACACGCGGGCACCTACTCAGGGTATCGACGGGTGGATGGGCGACTTTAGCCCACGGAGGCCCAGCGTCCACCCGTTGCCGTTGCACGATAAGGTCCCTTTCCGTCTCGGGCGCCATATGGCCGCAGGCAGAGGTTTCTCGGCGCGGATCCGCCGCCAGCGCACGCCAAGAGCCACAGCAGACCATCTTGCCCATGGACCTACGAGGCACGGGACAGCTGGACGGCTCACCTACATCAGGATGATTGGTCCGTCATGAGCGAGCCATGCGGGTCGCATTCTCTTCACAGTCAACGACCCGCGGGGAGGAAGCCGGTCAGGATGGCGCTCATCGAGGTTCACCCAGGGCGGAAGACGTGAAGGATTCAGCTCTCCTCTCCTGCTCCCTGGCCCAGGGCGTCCAAGCGCTTGCGCCACTCCTCATAGCTGCCCGTCCGGTAGATCTCGAGGCTCAAATCCTCCAACTGGTCGGCCGTCAGGGCATCGAGCTGGCCGAGGTCCTCGGTGGCGACGTCGCCGAACCGAGCCCTCAGGTGGCGCAGAAGAAGGCGCACCACTTCCTCGTGTCGGCCGCGCTCCAGCCCTCGCTCCCAACCCTTCCGCTCAACACTGCTCATGATGCGGTCGGCTTCCTGCTGCACCGCCATGGGCCATCCCTCCCGTATCTGATTATACCGACGGACTTCCTCCGCATCCAGTGGCACGTAGGTGTCCACGAAGCCCCAGAGGAGCGCGGCCTGGTCGTCCGTCAGGTGGAGGCGCAGCATGCTCCGCAGGCACTGGAGCTTCACCTCCACCGCCTCGCCCGACCGCCTCCTCATCCGGGCCATGAGGGCTGCGGCCACGGGGTTCCGCTTGCGTCGGAAGCGGTGCCAGTCCAGCCCTTGGAGGTGGATGGTGTAGTAGGGCAGGAGCGGCCCGCACAGCCTCGGCCCCATCATCCGGGCATCGTACAGGCTTCGTTCGCCGCCGCTCCGAGGGTACGTGAAGAGGGCGATGGGAAAGACGGGAAGCCAGTACTTCTCATGTAGGCGGAAAGAATAGGCGAACATGCGCTGGGCGAAGGTGCTCTGCGGTTGCGACTGGATCTCCACGTGGACAAGGCCCGGCCCGCGTTCCGGATCCTCAGACTCAAGCTTGAGTACCAGATCCGCGTGACGCCGCTCTCCTCCGGGAAGGTCCGAGAAGAGCTGCGTGTCTACCGGTTCAACTCGTGTGATCGCGTTTCGGCGGAGAAGCGACCGCACGAAGAGGCCCAGGAACTCCAACGGGAACTCGGAGAGCACCACCTTGAAGAGACGATCATGGTCGATGGCCATGGAGCACCCTCCCGAGGGGCTTTGGAGCCAATGGCCCAAGCCGTTCTTTCAACGTACATGACGGAAACCGCCGGCCCCGCACCTGCGTGCTCGGACGCGGGTCTGGCCGGATCCAGGATGGGGGCCCGGCAGGGTTGGTCTTCATTGCCCGTTCACTTGGCCAGCGCGTCCACCCGCGCGCGCCACTCGTGGTAGGAAGTCACCCGGAAGATCTCAAGGCTGAGCTGTTCGAGTTGATCACCCGACAACGCTTCCAGCCGCGCTCGGTCCTCTGCAGGGACGTCGCCAAGCTTGTTCTGGACCTGGCGCAGGAGAACCGACAGCATGCCTTCTTGGCGGCCTTCCTCGATCCCCCTCTCCCAACCCTTCCGCTCGATGCTGCCCATGATGCGGTCCGCTTGCTCGCGTTCTTTCATGGGCCAACCCTCCTGAAGTTGGTGGTAGCGTTGGGTCTCCTCCTCGCCCAAGGGTACGCACGTGTCGACGAAGCCCCAGAGGAGTGCGGCCTGGTCGTCGGTCAGAGCGAGGCGCAACATGCTCCGCAGGCACTGGAGCTTCACCTCGACGCTCTCGTCCGGCGCCCGCCTCATGCGGGCCATGAAGGCGGCGGCCACCGGGTTCCGATGCCGCCGGAAGCGGCGCCAGTCGAGCCTTCTCAGATGGATCGTGTGGTACCGGAGCCGCAGCCCGCACAGGCGCCCGCCGTCGACCCGGACGTCATAGACTCCGGTGTCGTCGAAGGAACCGTCTCCTGTGAAGACGACGACGGGCAGGACGCGCAGGCCGTAGAAGAAGTCGAGGCGCGCGCACCAGCCGAGCATGCGTACGTGCAGGGGGCTCCTGGGCTGCGACTGGATCCCCACGTAGACCACCAGATCGTCGCCTCTGGGGTCGGTCGAGCAGAGCCTCATCACCACCTCGGCATAGCCAGGCTCCAGCGGGGCCAGGTCCGGGAAGGAATGGACGTCCAGCAGCTCCACCTGCATGGTCTCGTGGAGCGGAACCCACCGCGGGACGAAGAGCTTCACGAAGTCCAGAGGGAACTCCGCGACCACCGCCGCAAAGAGCCGATCCTCGCCGATGGACATGGCAGCCGCCTCCCCACTCGTTCTGCGATCCTGGCGCGAGCTTCCATCAAAACTCAACTTGATCTCAGCATAGACAGCCGCAGCCGAGGATGCAAACATGTGTTTGTATCGTCGGCGTCGATCCTCGCGGATAATCCCACCGGTACGGCCGCTCGGCTCAGCCTGACGTCGTCGGATGCTGGAAGTCGCTACCAATGCGGGGCCTTGCGAATCGGGGCACGATGCGAACGCTCGGGACCGGGAGGAAGCGGTCGGGGCTCTTGCACGGAGACAGGGAAGGAGTCCTCGGCGGTCAGCCGAAACCAAGAGGTGCCGTCTTCCACGTGACGGCCTGCCCGCAGGGGGCCAGGAGGCGGTTTTCCTGTCCCCATCGGATCCACGCGGGGCTGCACCCCACCCGGGCCGGAGCACGCAGCGCAAGCGGCCGGCCAGCGGCGGGCGAGGCGCCCCGCCCGTCAAGAAGGCTCGCGCGCGCAGCAGACGAAGCCCGGCACGAGGCCATACGGCGCGTCCCCGTATGCGAAGAACGCTGGGGCGCGCCATCGCGGACTTCCTGGTCCACATCCGCATGGAGCGCTCCTTCAGCCGCAATACGGCGACGGCGTACCGGCGCGACCTTAGGAGCTTCACCCGATTCCTGGCCCTGCAGGGGGCCGACCCGGAGCTGCTCGACCCTGAAGACATCGGCCGCCCGGACGTGCGGGCGTACCTGGTCCACCTGGCGGCCGAGCGGGGGCTCAAGAGCTCGTCGGCAAGCCGGCACCTGGCGTGCCTGCGCTCCTTCTTCCGGTTCCTCGCGGAGGACGAACGCTGGCAGATCTCCCACGACCCCACCCTTGGGGTCCGCCACCCCAAGACGGCCCGGCGGGTGCCGTCCGTCCTCTCCGTCGCCGAGGTGGAGCGGCTACTGGCGGCATCGGAGAAGGTCTCCCCCTACCCCCAGCGCGACCGGGCCCTCATCCAGCTCCTGGTCCAGACGGGTTGCCGCGTGGGCGAGGTCGCCCGCCTCCGCCTGGAGCACCTGGACCTGGACCGGAACACCGCGACCTTCCTGGGCAAGGGAGAGAAGGACCGGGTGGTCCCCGTCACACCGACGACCGTGGCCCAGCTCCGCCGGTACCTGGAGGAAGAGCGCCCCCGCCTGGCCCGCAACGCCTCTGAGGCCTCGACTGGGCCCGGGGCCGCGGTGTTCCTCAACACGCGCGGGCGGCCGCTGAGTGCTGGCGGCGTCCGCCGGCTGTTCCGCGAGATCCGGAAGCACGCCGGAATCGGCAAGCGGGTGACGGTGCACACCCTGCGCTACACCTGCCTCACCTTCCTGATGGAAGCGGGTGTGGACCTCCGGATGCTTCAGGAGCTGGCGGGGCACGCCTCACTGCACACGACGCAGCTCTACACCCACCTGGCTCAGTGGAGGAAGACCGATGCGGTGATGAAGCACCCGTTTGCGTGACGGCGCGGCAGTGATGGGGGGACGGACGGCTCCGTTCGGGCTGTCGTGGGGTCTGTTCCCGCTGGGCAACCGGCGCGGGTGCTTGCCCCTGGGGGTGGGGGTGGAGGAGACCCGCCGGCTCGAGTCCCCCGGGGTCAGGACATGTCCTGGCGCGCGTTCTCCACGAGAAGGTCGAACGCGCCCCGCGTCCACGTCTCCTCGAAGATCTCTTGGAGGTCGAGCACGTGGTCGGGATCGGGTTCACGCAGAGGGAAGCGGAAGGCCGGAAGCGGCTGGTCTGCGTGCACGCCGTAGATCTCGGCCTGTCCAGGGATGAAGGCGCGACGGACGAGCACGAACCGATCCCCCTCGGGCCAGGGACTGGCCAGCGGCATGCGCTCGCCACTCAACAGCAGATCGATCTCCACCAAGTTCACGCGGGCCGAGAGGTACTCGTCCCGCTTCGTGAGGTACTCCTGCCGACCCTCATGCCCCGCGCGCTTGTTGTTCGGCGAGAGCACCTCCACGACGGTGACGAGCTCACCCGTGAGCGATCGGACCTGGAGGTACCACTCCTTGACCTCGTCGCGCATACCGATGGCGGCCAGCACCGGGGTGGCCACGCGCCGGCGGGCCGGCGCCGGCTCTTCCACCACGGGAGCGCCCTCCCGCGACACGGCCGCAACGCTCACGTCAGGACGGCGAACGGCTTCCACGGCGGCGTCCCGCGTTACGTAGACCCGTTCCTCCGTCTGTACCAGGTAGCGGGGCCGCAGGGCCTGTGCCAGGTGGTGTGCCATGGTGACAATGAGCTGGTTGTGGAAACCCAGCCAGAGCCCGGATTGCTCGAGTCGAGGGTCCATGTGGATCCATGCGTCTTGATCCACCACGCCGCCCCCCTTCGCCCGCGTTCTTCGTGATGCGCTGCCAGGTGAAGCCGGTCGACCGACACGCCTCTCCTTAAGTATACCGGACCCCGCTTCTTGACGCTACCTGCGCTGTCATACCCTGTCGCTGCTCTATCCCCCAAGCCGCCTCCCGGTCCGAGAGCTGGGTGATCCACCGGTCGCCACCGGCGCCCCAGGGCCTGCTGGGCCAGCTCCCGCTTGTCGGCCAGCACCTGGTGTGCCGGAGGCGACCAGCTTGTACACCAGCACCCGCTGGCGCTGGCGGATGCGGTACGCCCGGTCCGTGGCCTGATCCTCCACGGCCGGCTTCCACCAGCGGTCGTAATGGATCACGCAGCTCGCCCGGGTGAGGGTGAGCCCCGTCCCGCCCGCCTTCAGCGAGAGGATGAAGATACGCGGGGCTGCAGCGCCCTACTGGAAGAGGCGGACCATCTCCGCGCAGGGGAGCATCACACGAACAGGTGCTTCATGACCGTATCCGCCCTCACGTGAGCCGTCGGTGGGTCGCCAGGTCTGCCGCCGCGTCCTGGCAGTCCTTGGTGGATGGGCGCGCCGGCGGTTTCGTCCAGGAAAACCTGTAGAAGCGCTGCAGCCCCCCACACGCGCCCGTCTCCTCTCCAGGGTCCCCGCCCCCGTCTGGCGAACGCCTCCATGGATGCAGGCGCCCAGGGGGTCTCGGGGTGCCAGAGAGGCCTCGTGACGTTTAGGAACCATCTGGATGCGGCGGGCCCACGCGGCGCCGGCCCGCCGGGGGTCCCCAGGAGGACTTCCCCGTCCCGAGGTCAACTCCCCACCGGGAGGCGATGAAGCATGGGCCATCTGCACGCGGACTTCGCGGGTGAGGTCGTGCTGGTCACCGGGGGCGGCCAGGGCATCGGGAGGGCGATCGGGCGGACCTTCGCCGAGTCCGGGGCCCAGGTGGTGGTGGCCGACGTGGACGAGCGGGCGGCCCAGGAGCAGGTGGAATGGATCGAGGCTCAGGGGGGCCGGGCCCGCTGCGTGCGATGCGACGTGAGTGACCCGGCCGGCGTGGAGGCTCTCATGGCCGATGTGGCCGCCCACGAGGGGCATCTGGACGTCCTGGTGAACAATGCCGGCGTCATGGTCGCCCGTCCTCCAGAGGAGCTCTCCGTGGCCGAGTGGGACCGGGTCCTGAACGTCAACCTGCGGGGGGCGTTCTTCTGTACCCGGTACGGGCTGGCGCTGCTCCGAAAGGGCCGGAGCCCCTCGGTGATCCACATCGCCTCCACCCGGGCGCTCATGTCCGAGCCGAACACCGAGAGCTACGCCGCCTCCAAGGCGGGGCTGCTGGGGCTCACCCACGCCCTGGCCGTCAGCCTGGGGCCCGAGGTGCGGGTGAACGCCATCCTGCCGGGCTGGATCGACGTGAGCGCCTGGAAGCGTTCGGACCTGGCAAGGCAGGAGGCGCTCCGCCCGGAAGACCACGCCCAGCACCCCGCCGGCCGCGTCGGCCGTCCCGAGGACGTGGCTGCGGCCTGCCTCTACCTGGCCTCGGAGGAGGCCTCCTTCGTCACCGGCCAGGTCCTGGTGGTCGACGGCGGCATGACGGTGAAGATGATCTACGTCTGAGCCCGGCGCCCCGAGCCCGGAGGGCGACCTCCACGGCCCTGGCGATGATGGTCTTCCCCGCCCCCGAGAGGCCGGAGGAGCCCATGGACCTCGACTCTCCAGGCGCGCTGTTCCGTTCCGCGGCGGCGACTCCCCAACTGGGAGCCGGTCCAACGGGAGGCCCCATGGCAGCCGCCGCTCCTACGGCCGCTCTCTGTCTGTGACCCCGTCTTGCCGCCGCCTATGAGTCCAGTTCCATCGCCCGCAGATCGACCCGCTCCAGACCCGCCGGTCGAGCCTTCTCCGCCGCGGCATCGACAGGCCGGGTGGCGTCGATGCCGATCTTGGTCACCTGCATGCCCTTGGCTCCACCGGACTCCACCAGCGGGTCCAGGGGGTGGCCTTTGGCCCCAGGGACGGAGAAAACGTCCGACTCCGCGCGAACGTTGCGGTAGACCGCCTCCAGCACCGCCCTTTCGTCGAAGACGTCGACATCCTCGTCCACTACGATAACGTAGCGGATGAACGGGTCGGCGGCAAGCACGGCGCACGCCACGTTCTTGGGTTCCCCCTCTACCCGCTTCCGCATGGAGACGTAGCAGGCCAACCGGCAGTAGGCCGACGGCGGCATGAACACCTCCCGGACCCCGGGGGACGCCACGGACGCCATGCGGTGAATGAACGACAGCCTCGGGGTCCCACCCAGAAGCTGGTGGTCCGGGTATCCGGAGACGACGTCCAGGTAGACGGGATCGGCGCGGCGCATCATCCCGGTCACGTGGATCACCGGGTTGCGGAGCACCTTTCCGTACGTGCCGCCGTACTCACCGAAAGGCCCCTCGTCCGCCCGCTCCTCGGGCGGAACGTAGCCCTCGATCACGAACTCGGCGTCGGCGGGTACCTCCAGGGGTACAGTCGCCGCGCGCACCAGGCGCAGCGGCCGCTCCATCAGCGCCCCGACCACCGAGTACTCGTCGGTCCCGAAGGGCACGAAGCTGAGCACGCCCAGGTAGAAGGCCGGGTGGTGACCTACGGTGATGGCCACCGGCATGGTCTCGCCCCGGTCCCGGTACTTCTGGTAGATCAACCAGGCGTGGCTGGTCTCGGCCAGGTGAATGCCCAACCTGCGATCGTCGTGGATCTTGTGCCGGTAGATCCCGATGTTGCGGATCCCGGTGTCCGGGTCCTTCACCACCATCGCGCCGCTGGTGATGTAGGGCCCCGAGTCCTTCTCGTTGTGGGAGATCCGGGGCAGCCCCCGGAGCGTGACCTCCTCTCCGGTCGCCACCACCTGCCGGACTGGGGCGTCTTGCCCATCGACCAGCTCCGGATCGACGAGCCGGGCCTCTCTCGCCCGGAACGCGGCGCTCAGCTCCCGCTCCTCCACACCGAGTGCCAAGGCCATGCGCCTTCGACTGGCGAACAGGTTGGTCACCACCGGATAGGGGGTCCCATCCACCCGCTTGAAGAGAAGGGCCGGGCGGCGCCCCACGCGTTCGAGCGCCACCGCGACCGCGGTCACTTCCCACCCGGGATCGACCGCCTTTTGAACCGTGCGCAACTCCTCCGGATAGCGCCTGCTGAGCTCCTCCAGGTACGAGCGGAGATCGGGCGCCCCCGTAGACGGCCTCGGGCTGCCGGGTCGGCGTTGCGGCCACATGGCCGTCATACGACCCTGAGTTGCCCGCGCAGGCCGGATTCGGCAAGATCCTGCCGGATGCGGGCAATGTCCTCATCCGAGAGCGGGACGAGCGGGGGCCGCATCAGCGGCGAGCGGAGCCGCCCCAAGAGGTACATGGCGTACTTCATCCGCTGGTGGGCGTTACCCGAAGGCTCACCAAATCGGTAGACCAGGCGGCCCAGCGGATAGATCTCGTCCTGGACGGTCTTGGCGCGCCGCAGGTCCATGTCCCGGACCGCGGCCACCAGGGCGACCATGAGGTCCGGCACGAAGCCTGCGAACCCGATGAGCGCCCCGTCGGCACCCTCCACCAGCGTGGGCAGCAGGTACTCGTCGTGGCAGGTGAGGATGGTCACGTCCGGATGCCGCTGCTTCAGCACCCGGAAATCGTGGTTGTACCGGGCCATCTCCCGGGTGCCCATCTTGATGGCCACCACGTGGGGCTGGGCGGCCATGTCGAGGAGCTCCTCCAGGGAGTAGCCGGCCTTGGACCACGCCGGGTACTGGTGCACGATGATCGCGAGCCCCGACGCCTCACCCACGTCGGCGAAAAAGCGCTGGGCCATCCCCTTCCCCTTGCCGAAGCGCAGCCAGTGGTGCGGGGGCATCAGCAGGATGCCGCTGGCTCCTGCCCTCTTGGCCGCCTTCGCCTGGTCGATGGCGTCCAGCGTCCCCTCGGCCAAGACGCCGCTGACCACCGGCACCTTGTCTCCGACCGCCTCGACCGCCAGTTCGATCACCCGCGCCCGCTCGGCGTTGTTGAGGGAGGTGATCTCGCCCGTGTGGCCGTTCACCACCACCCCGGAGATCCCCTCGTGGGAGACCAGCCACTGGAGGTAGCGCGTGAACTCCTCCTCGTCGATGCTGTAGTCGTCGTTGAACGGCAACAGCGTTGCCGGAAACACGCCGGACCACCTGGCGGGATTCTTCAGGTCGCTCACCTTCGTCGTCTCCTCTCTTCTCGAATCGTCCGGACCCAGGTCGGCCCGGGCCTATGCCTCCAGGCCCAAGTGCCGGGCCGGGGTCGTCTGAAACACCTTGCGCACGTCCTCCTTGGAAACGCCATAGGCCAGCAGCATCTGGATCATCCAGCGGTTGGCCGCCACGTGGGGCGGGTTGTGGATCTGGCCGAAGTCGGAGCCGTAGACCAGGTTGTCGGCGCCTACTTCCTGAACGATCCGCGCGGCGTACACCGGCCCGCTCTCGTGCAGCGGAAAGGCCAGGGCCCCCAAGCCGGACAGCATCAGCTTGACACCCTCTCGAGCCACCTCCTTCATCTGGTCCAGGCTGTGCTTGGAGTGGATGTGCGCCGGGTGGATCACCTCGAGACGCCGGACCCCCAGCCGTTTGGCCTCCTCCATGACGGCCTTGGTCTCCTCGTAGGGGTAGTGACCGGAGGCGAGGATCAGGTCGTTGTCCGCGCAGATGCGAAGGATCTCCTCGAGTTCCGGCAGCACCCGGTAGTGCTCGTCGACAATCCGCAGCCCATCACCGCTCAGGTCGTCGTAGACGACCCGCCGGTGATGGTACGAGTCGACCATGGGCAGCCAGACGTACTTCATTCCAGGAAACCCCAGGCAGCGCTTGACCGCCTCCGGGTTGAGCCCACCGACCGACCGGTTGAGGGTGACGCCCCCAAAGACCTTGACCGGGGTCATCTCATGCTCTTCGGCCCAGCGATCCACCGCCCGCTGGACCAGGGCGTTCCGGGAGGCCGACGGGGTGTACCAGGTCTTGATCACCACCGCCCGCATCCCCGCCCTGGTACAGTCGATGGCCAGCTCGTCCTCCAGCATCAGCCGCTCGAAAGGCTCCGAGCCACCATGGGCGTGGATGTCGATCGACCCGATCATGAGCTCGTGGATGTCCTCTTGCCTCACCTTGATACCGGCGAGGAAACGACGGTATTGAATGTTGACGAACTGCGCTTGCTGGCGCAGGAGGTAGTCGATCACCTCGTCAGGGGTACCGGGCGGCACATCGGGACGCGTCCACTCTCTCAGCCGCTCGACTCTCTCCTGGGGAACCTGGATCTTCAGGATCTCCTCCAGGCGCATCTCTTCGGACTGGGCCATGTCGTGCGAATCCTCCTCCACGGCTACGGTCTATGAGATCACGTCTCTACCCCATCGCGCGTGCACCCTGTCGCTCCTCAGCGCGACGGCCCTCCGGCAACCGCCTGTCCCGGCCCAAACCGGTCCCCGATGAGCCAGGCCAGTGCAAGAAGACCGATGCCGACGGCGTCCGTCACCAGGCCGGGGCGGATCAGAAAGAGCCCGGCGATGAAGAGCGCCGTGCGGGCGACGACCCCAATGCGCCCCTTCAGGTATCCGGTCACGGAGGCCGCGATGCAGTAGACACCGAGTAGCGCGGTGACCACGGACCCCAGGATCTTCCAGGTCGTTCCGACCATCAGCAGGCTCGGCGAGTAGACGAACATGAAGGGAACGATGTAGCCGACGATGCCGAGACCGAAAGCGCTCCAGCCGACCCGGGCGGGATTGGCACCGCCGATGCCTGCAGCTGCGTACGCGGTAAGGGCTACTGGAGGCGTGATGGTGCTGATGATCCCGAAGTAGAAGACGAACATGTGGGCGGCTATCGGCTGCACGCCCATGGACTCCAGAGCAGGGGCGGCCAGCGTCGCCAGCACGAGGTAGACCGCTGTGGCCGGCAGCCCCATGCCGAGAATCAGGGAGGCTACCATGGTGATCACCAGAGCGAGCAGCAGGTTGCCCCGAGAAAGCTCGAGCAGCGAGCTGGAGAAGGTCACACCCAACCCTGTCATGCTCACGATACCAAGGATGATGCCAGCCGCCGCGCAGGCGGTAGCGACCGGAGCGGCGTTCCGCACCCCCGTGTCCAGTGCCCTCAGGACCCTCGGCAGGTCCAGGCGAGTCTCGCGGCGGAGCCACGAGACGGCGACGAGGATCAGCGTCGACCACACGACCGCCTTCATGGGCGACCAGCGATCGAGCAGAAAGTAGATCAGGGCCGCCAGGGGGATGAGCAGGTGACCCCCTTGTCTCAGGGTCTTGCGCACGTCCGGCAGGCTCTCGGACGGGAGACTCACGATCCCCCGCCTCTGAGCCTCGAAGTCGACCATCAAGAAGACGGCAACGAAGTACAGCACGGCCGGGATGGCCGCCGCGATCGCCACGTCGGTGTACGTCACGCGCAGGTACTCGGCCATGATGAACGCTGCTGCACCCATCACCGGCGGCATGATCATGCCGCCGGTGGAGGCGGCCGCCTCGACGGCACAGGCCACGTGGTTGGGATAGCCGTTGCGTCTCATCAGCGGGATCGTGAAGGTACCGGTGGTGACGGCGTTGGCGATGGGTGAGCCGGAGATGGTCCCCATCAGCGCGCTGCTGATCACCGAGGTCTTGGCCGCGCCTCCCCGGAAGCGGCCGGCAACGGCATAGGCCAGGTCGATGAAGAACTTCCCGCCCCCGGACTCGTTGAGGAACGCGCCGAATAGGATGAACAGGATGATGAAGGTAGCGGAGATGCCGATGGGCGTCCCGAAGATGCCCTCAGTGGTGGAGTACAGGAATGAGACCACTCGTGAGAGCGAGTACCCCCGGTGACGCAGGATACCCGGCAAGTACGGCCCCAACTGGGCGTAGACCAGGAAGATCAGCGCCGTCAGGCTCAAGAACCAGCCCGCGGTCCGCCTGGCCGCCTCTAGGGTGATCACGATCATCATGGTGCCCATCACCAGCTCCTGCGGGCTTGGCATGAAGACCCTAAGGAGCCGGTTTTGCCAGTTGGCCAGCAGGTAGATCGTGGCCACGGCCACGCCGGCGACCAGCACGAGATCGAAAACGGTGACGCCGGTCTTTCGCTGGCGGCGAGCGGGATAGATGAAGAAGACGAGCGCCGCCAGCAACCCCCAGTGGGCGGCCCTCTGCACCGAGGCCGAAAAGACCCCAAACAACCCCGTGTACAGGTGAAGCAGCCCGGCGAAGACTGCCAGTGCCGTGGCTACATGGCCCCAGAGGCCGCCGCGATCTGGGGGTTGATCGGGATCGGGGATCACATCGGTGCGAAGACTTTGGGCTTCAACGCCTGCGAGCTTTGGATCTTGGCTGGCTGCCATGCTGCCACACTCCTGTTCACCGGGCGCCTCGGCCCGGGAGCATCGCTGCAGGATAGGGCCTGGAGCACTTGCCATCCCGATCCCGGTCCTTGCCTGGAGCGCCGCGGGCTTGCTGCCACGGCGCCCCAGGGTAAAGCCATGCCCGAGTTCTACTGCTCAAGCACGCCCTTCTCTCGGAAGTACCGGGCCGCGCCGGGGTGGAGCGGGATCGGGGTCTTGGCGGCATCCTCCAAGGTGACCCAGCGCGCCACCGGATGCACCTGGTAGAATTCATCCAGGTGGTCGAAGATCGCGGCGGTGATCTGGTAGACGGTTTCCTCATCCATGCGACTCGTGACCATCACCATGTTGCTGGTGGCGATCGTTCGGACGGTCGCCGTGAGCTGCGGGTAATACTGAGAGGTGATGTCGATGCCGGAGAAGTAGGGGTACTGCTCCAGGAAGCCGTTTCGCTCCTCTTCGGTCAGACTCATGAGCTGGATCTTCTTGGTCCCGGCAAAGGCCTCTTGAACGGCCGGCGAGGGGATGCCCGCCTGCACGATGGCCATGTCCACGTGGCCGTCCAGAAGGGCGCTGACCCCCTCTGCAAAGGAGATGTAGCTCGGCCGGACGTCCTTGATCGAGAGACCGAAGTAGTCGAGGACGTTTTCGAACACCAGGAAAGAGCTGTTGCCTGGAGGTCCCACGGCCACCCGTTTGCCCTTGAGGTCCCGGATCGAGCGGATGCCGGAGTCTGCCATGACGACGTACTGAGCCGCTCCGGGCGCCAGGCCAATGAACAGTCCTCTCAGGTCGCTGAATTCGGCGGGGAATGGCTTCATCCCATGGTACGCGAAGTAGGCGATGTGCGCGTTGGCGATTCCGATCTCCGCATCGCCCTGCTGCAGCAGCGCGGGGTTCTCGACCGTGCCGCCGGTCACCTCCACCCGAGACTCAAGCCCGGGTACGTACTTCTTGACCATCTCACCGATGCCCACGCCAACCGGGTAGTAGGCGCCACCGAGCGGTCCGCTGGCCACCGTGATCAACTGAGAACGGGCCCCAGCGGCCGATCCTTGAACAGCGCCAACGGTCAGCGCCATGAGAAGGGCGACGGTCATCCAGAGAGAGGGGAACGCCGGATGCAGACGGTGGATAAAACCTTTTAGCATGAATACCCTCCTCCTCCGATTTCCTCGGACCATGCAAGACATGAAACCCTGTATTTACGGCATTTTATCGGGATCGTTGCCGGACACGAGACCCTCCCTTCGAACCTAAAACGTCTCACTTCCCCAATACGAGGCAGGGTTGCACAATCCTGCCGGGTCTGATATCTTTTTGGTGGAGGCAACCCGAAACGCCTATCGTCGGAGAGCCCCCGCCTCGCCAGACGGCAAGCCAGACGGGACACCGCGAAACCGGACCGCCGTAGGAGCAGGAGGCCGCCCATGCCAGTCACCTTGCGCGACGTCGCCCGTCTCGCGGGAGTGTCCGCGGCAACTGCGTCGCTGGCCCTAAACGGCAAGGGTACCGTAAGCGCCGCCACACGCGAGCGGGTGGTCGAGGCGGCGCGTAAACTGGACTATTATCCGAACGGGTTGGCGCGGGGCCTGGTAACCCGCTCCTCGCACACCATTGGGTTGGTGGTCCCCGACATCACCAACTCGTACTTCCACGACTTCGCGAAGGGTGTCGAGGAAGCGGCCTGGGCCGCCGGGTACACAGTCATCCTGGGAAACAGCGACCGAGAGCCAGCGACGGAGCTGCGCTACGTCAGCGTCTTGCGGGAAAAGGGGATCGACGGCCTCATCCTCGCCGGCGCCGGTGTCGCTCACCACCCGGAGCTGGCCGCACGCGTGGCGGCGCTGCAGGGCGATGGGGTGCCGGTCGTGGTCGCGGGACGCAGCTTCCTGCCCGCCCCCGCCGTCGTGGTCGAGGATGTGGCGGGAGCGATCGAGGCCACGCAACATCTGATCCGGCTGGGCCACCGGCGGGTTGCCCACATTACGGGGCCCCGCGACCACCTTACGGGGCAGGACCGCCTGGAGGGCTTTCGGTTGGCCATGAAGGCCGGAGGTCTCTCCGTCCGGGAGCACTGGGTGGTCCCGGGCGACTTCAGCGCCGACGGCGGCTTTCAAGCCATGCAGAGCTTGTTGGACCGCGCTCCTGTACCGACGGCCGTCTTCTGCGGCAATGACCTTACGGCGGTAGGGGCGATGCGGGCAACCCGCCTGGCAGGTCTACGGATCCCTCAGGACATCTCAATCGTAGGCTTTGGCGACATCCGCCTCGCCTCCTATCTGGACCCGCCCTTGAGCACCGTGCGCGTCCCCCTTCACGAGCTGGGAAGGGCCGCAGGCGAGCGGCTTCTGCAGTTCATGACGCATGCGCGGCATGCCGCCGGGCAGGAGCAGGCAGGCGGCGGCGCTGCCCGCCTGGCGGCGAAACAGGACGGGCAACCGCTGACTATCCCCGTTCACCTGGTGATTCGGGAGTCGACGGCTCCGCCTGCTCGATCGGGTCCCTCCCGCGTGCCCGGTTCCCCGCGCGAGCCGGTGGACCTTGCCACCGGTACGCCCCGGGAACCGGTCCGTTCAACAGCTGCATCGCCCGCTCGACGGTACGATCGATGAGGTCGTTCACGGACTCCGGCCGGGTGTAGAAGGCCGGTACGGGGGGAAGCAGGATCGCCCCGATCTCAGCCAGCCTCTCGAGGACCTGCAGGTGCCCGAGGTGCAGCGGGCTCTCCCGGACCACCAGGACCAGCGGGCGGCGCTCTTTCAGCGTAACGTCCGCGGCCCGCACCAGCAGGTTGTCGTCCAGCGAGTGCGCGATGGCCGAGGCGCTGCGAATCGAGCACGGGATGACAGCCATCCCGTCCGTGGGGAACGACCCGCTTGCGAGCGGGGCCGTGATGTCCTGAATCCGATAGGACCTGGAGGCCAGCGCCTGAACCTGCCGGACCGTCCACTCGGTCTCGAGGGGAATCGTCTGCCGTCCCGGCCCGGTGATCACCAGGTGTGTCTCATGGCCCAGCTGACGGGCCCGCTCCAGGAACCGGATCCCGTAGATCACCCCCGAAGCCCCCGAGATCCCGACCACCCAGCGCATGTCGCCCATCCCCCCGGCCTCCGAGGATCGCCCCCGCTCGGCCAACCGATCGCCGGGGTTCTGCGCGGTCGGCCTTCCCCGAGGTCGTCTCTGATGGCTTCCGTATCCCCGGTCCACCTCCTCCCACCCCCGACGCGGTCATCACGCCTCGGGACGGTTGCGGGACACCGTGCGAGTCACGTCACTCGCCCGGTTCAGGACCGAAGAAAGCATACTCGAACCGGCCCTCGAGCAGGCACCAGAGGTAGAGGGCCAGCTCGCGCGCGTGGTAGTCGCCCCACAGGGACGACTCGCCCGCCGGAATGGCCGAGCCCGCCGGGAGATGGTCCCACCCGCGGGGGCGGTGGTAGATGGAGTGGAGGATGAGCCCCTGGTGGTCGTCGTCGCCGTTTAGGTAGGGCGGCTGGAACAAGGTGGCTGCGAGGGTCAGACCCGCCTGCCAGTACCGGTGCCCCGCCGAGCCGCGCTCCGGTTCCGTCTCGAACGACGCCTCCGGGCTGGTCTGGCCCGAATCACCCGCTGGACCTCCGGTCGCGGGGGCGGTGTCTACGCGCTTCTTGGGACCGCCGACACCGGCGAGGTACCGCCCCAGCCGGAGGAACCCCTGGGCGGCGATGGCCGCCGCCGAGCTGTCCACGGGCTCGTGGCCGTTCCATGGGTCCGAGGCTTCATGGGGGTAGGCAGCGATCCGCGGGACGTTCGGCGCGCCCGTATCCCAAAGGGGAATTCCATCGCCGAAGCTGTGCTGGAGGTAGTAGTCCGCCGTAACCCTCGCCGCCCGCTCCATCCAGCCGAGGACCGCTGCTCTGCCCCCGAACGGTGCCAGCCGTTCCTCAGGGAGCCGGGCCAGCCACTGGAGCTCTTCGGCGAAGCCCAGGATAGCCCAGGCCAACCCTCGGGTCCAGGTGGTGAAAGGCGAGTACCCCTGCTGGGTGGACGGTGCCCGGAAGCTGCCGTCCGCCACGCTGAAGACGGCCTCGTGGCAGACGCGTCCCGGCACGTCCCACACGTCCCGCCCCTCGCCGTAGTAGACGTTGTAGCGGGCGGACGTCCAGGCGTGCTGGAGCAGGCGCCCCAGGAGGTCCACCACGCGGTCTCCCTCGTCGTGGAGTCTTTGCCCCAGAGCGTCGGCCACCGCGAGAGACCGAAGCGAGCGGATGGTGTCGATGAAGAGGGAGTGCGGGCCGTTGAAGGAGTGGATGTACCCTGCCCCGCCCCGTTCGAGCCGGTCGTCCTCACCCGCGGGGAAGTCGGACCCGGCCCGGAGGCTCGCTCCCGGCTGTCCCCAACTCGCGGGCGCGTCCGCCGTCTCGACTGAGAGCGCTCCGGGACCGGGAAGCCGTGTCCAGCGCATGGCCTGCACGGCGCCCGACGCCCTCAGGGCCATCTCGCTTTCCCGCAGGACGGCCTCGCGGTCCTCGCCGGCAGGCAGCCTGCCCGCCAACGCCAGCCGGTGGAGCGCTCCGTACGTGGAGATCACGTTGAACCCGTGATCGTGCACGCCCCGGTGGGTCACGTACGCGGGCATGGAGCGGCGGATGCCGTCGCGAGCCCGGTCGTAGAGGGCCCGTTCACCCGTCGCTTCGAAATGGAGGAGCATGCTCCCGTAGAGGAAGCCCCGGGTCCAGTCGGTCCAGGCCTTGGGGACGTACCGCCCGGCCACGGTGACCACCGGGCTCGGGCCCCCGTCGTCCCAGCCCGCCAGATGGGCCAGGCTGCGGGCGGATCGGTCCCAGAACCGTTGGAGGTCGTCCTTCAGGTCCTGCGTCGACAGGTCCATGCGGATGTGCACGTCGGTCCCTCCTGGCCGAAACCTCACAGCTCGTGCAGGTGGAAGCCTCCGTCCACGTTGATGACCTCGCCCGTCGAGAAGGGGAGGCCTCCCTGGGCGATGGCGACCACGGCCCTGGCGACGTCGTCCGGTGTCCCCCACCGCCGCATGGGCACCCGGCCCGAGGCGATGATGGGCTCGTAGCGATCCCGCACGCCCTGGGTCATGTCAGTGGCGATGATGCCGGGTCGCACCTCGTAGACGCCGATCCCTTCCGCGGCCAGGCGCACGGCGTAAAGCCGGGTCATCATGCCCATGCCCGCC